>NC_020829.1:2115000-3315000 GCF_000349845.1 Pseudomonas sp. ATCC 13867
CAAACTCCGAATACCTGGAAGTGTCAGCGTGGGAGACACACGGCGGGTGCTAACGTCCGTCGTGAAAAGGGAACAACCCAGACCGTCAGCTAAGGTCCCAAAGTTATGGTTAAGTGGTAAACGATGTGGGAAGGCTTAGACAGCTAGGAGGTTGGCTTAGAAGCAGCCACCCTTTAAAGAAAGCGTAATAGCTCACTAGTCGAGTCGGCCTGCGCGGAAGATGTAACGGGGCTCAAACCATACACCGAAGCTACGGGTGCATCGCAAGATGCGCGGTAGAGGAGCGTTCTGTAAGCCTGTGAAGGTGAGTTGAGAAGCTTGCTGGAGGTATCAGAAGTGCGAATGCTGACATGAGTAACGACAATGGGAGTGAAAAACTCCCACGCCGAAAGACCAAGGGTTCCTGCGCAACGTTAATCGACGCAGGGTTAGTCGGTCCCTAAGGCGAGGCTGAAGAGCGTAGTCGATGGGAAACAGGTTAATATTCCTGTACTTCTAGTTACTGCGATGGAGGGACGGAGAAGGCTAGGCCAGCTTGGCGTTGGTTGTCCAAGTTTAAGGTGGTAGGCCGAACACTTAGGCAAATCCGGGTGTTCAAGGCCGAGAGCTGATGACGAGCTTTCTTTTAGAGAGCGAAGTGGTTGATGCCATGCTTCCAGGAAAAGCTTCTAAGCTTCAGGTAACTAGGAACCGTACCCCAAACCGACACAGGTGGTTGGGTAGAGAATACCAAGGCGCTTGAGAGAACTCGGGTGAAGGAACTAGGCAAAATGGCACCGTAACTTCGGGAGAAGGTGCGCCGATGAGGGTGAAGCATTTACTGCGTAAGCCCATGTCGGTCGAAGATACCAGGCCGCTGCGACTGTTTATTAAAAACACAGCACTCTGCAAACACGAAAGTGGACGTATAGGGTGTGACGCCTGCCCGGTGCCGGAAGGTTAATTGATGGGGTTAGCGAAAGCGAAGCTCTTGATCGAAGCCCCGGTAAACGGCGGCCGTAACTATAACGGTCCTAAGGTAGCGAAATTCCTTGTCGGGTAAGTTCCGACCTGCACGAATGGCGTAACGATGGCGGCGCTGTCTCCACCCGAGACTCAGTGAAATTGAAATCGCTGTGAAGATGCAGTGTATCCGCGGCTAGACGGAAAGACCCCGTGAACCTTTACTGTAGCTTTGCACTGGACTTTGAGCCTGCTTGTGTAGGATAGGTGGGAGGCTTTGAAGCGTGGACGCCAGTCTGCGTGGAGCCATCCTTGAAATACCACCCTGGCATGCTTGAGGTTCTAACTCTGGTCCGTCATCCGGATCGAGGACAGTGTATGGTGGGCAGTTTGACTGGGGCGGTCTCCTCCTAAAGAGTAACGGAGGAGTACGAAGGTGCGCTCAGACCGGTCGGAAATCGGTCGCAGAGTATAAAGGCAAAAGCGCGCTTGACTGCGAGACAGACACGTCGAGCAGGTACGAAAGTAGGTCTTAGTGATCCGGTGGTTCTGTATGGAAGGGCCATCGCTCAACGGATAAAAGGTACTCCGGGGATAACAGGCTGATACCGCCCAAGAGTTCATATCGACGGCGGTGTTTGGCACCTCGATGTCGGCTCATCACATCCTGGGGCTGAAGCCGGTCCCAAGGGTATGGCTGTTCGCCATTTAAAGTGGTACGCGAGCTGGGTTTAGAACGTCGTGAGACAGTTCGGTCCCTATCTGCCGTGGACGTTTGAGATTTGAGAGGGGCTGCTCCTAGTACGAGAGGACCGGAGTGGACGAACCTCTGGTGTTCCGGTTGTCACGCCAGTGGCATTGCCGGGTAGCTATGTTCGGAATAGATAACCGCTGAAAGCATCTAAGCGGGAAACTAGCCTCAAGATGAGATCTCACTGGGACCTTGAGTCCCCTGAAGGGCCGTCGAAGACTACGACGTTGATAGGTCGGGTGTGTAAGCGCTGTGAGGCGTTGAGCTAACCGATACTAATTGCCCGTGAGGCTTGACCATATAACACCCAAACAATTTGCGTGTTGTACGGTGAAGACGTAACGAACCGAAAGTTCGTGAGAACCGCAAAGACCTGTCACATACCCGAATCGGGATGAGCGTGTGCGCAAGCCACGAGCGTCCGAAAGAATTGCTTGACGACCATAGAGCGTTGGAACCACCTGATCCCATCCCGAACTCAGTAGTGAAACGATGCATCGCCGATGGTAGTGTGGGGTTTCCCCATGTGAGAGTAGGTCATCGTCAAGCACCTATCCCAAAGCCCCTGATCAGCACTGCTGGTCGGGGGCTTTGCTTTTAGTGTAAGCAAACCAGTTTCGGATGAGCGCCAAGGCGAGCATCCAACCGAATTGCTTGACGACCATAGAGCATTGGAACCACCTGATCCCATCCCGAACTCAGCAGTGAAACGATGCATCGCCGATGGTAGTGTGGGGTTTCCCCATGTGAGAGTAGGTCATCGTCAAGCTTCTAATTCCAAAGCCCCTGATCAGCGAGAGCTGGTCGGGGGTTTTGTTTTTGGGGCGAAAAAGCTTGGTGTGCCGGAAGTCATCAGCGTGCGCTGAGATGCTGGCATTCGCGGACAAGGTCCTCTCCTGCGAAGGCTGCAATCAGGGCGCGCGGGGATGTTCGCGAGCAAGCTGCTCCTACAAAGAGGAGAGCGGCTTGGTCATGATGAGGGTGCGTTCTTCGCCGTGGAATTGTTCGCGTACGACGCGGTAGCCCAGACGGATGTAGAAGGCTTCGGCGGTGAGGGAGGAGGGGACCAGCAAGGCGTCCAGGTTGTGCTCCAGGGCGGTTTCCTCTATTCGAGCCATCAGCATCTGGCCGACGCCCTTGTGTTGTTGCTGTGGAGCTATATAGAGGCTGCGCACGACGTTGCCATCCAGGGCGGCGGTGCCGATGATCTCGGCGTTCAGCAATGCGACGAAGACCAGGCGTTTCTCCAGCAACTCGGCCACGCATTCGGGGGTGAAATGTGCCACCACCGACTCGATGACGCTTGTCGGGTAGTCTTGGCCGTTGCTCTCCCTGACCGCCGTCACTATCACCTGGCTGATGGCGACAGCGTCTTCCCTGCGGGCCCTTCTGATCACCGGTTCCATCTGCATGCTCGCTGTCATTGCGTTTCTCCCATCCTGACCTGATTCGGACAGCAGGGAAAGCGGAGGGTCGAGAGCTCGTGTCGGTAGAAGGGAAATCACAGGCAACAAAAAAGTGCCGGTGTCAAGTCTTGCGTGCAAAGCACGTAAGGCTTGAAACCACATATGGGACAGTAGGTTAGCTCTTTTCGGCGCCGCTTTGCAGAACCACGGCTTCGTCGGCTAGGAGCCACATAAGAGCGTCGGGGGAGAAAGCCGCATCGCACTGCGTCGTGCTGGATTGCCGGGGAACGGCGGGCCTGTCGCGTCATCATAGCCCAAGAGGTATAGCGGCATCCAGAATGAAGAACGCGCAGCCTGGGGCTGCGCGTTCGATGGATGCCGTTGGATTGCGAAGCCATCATGTCGGCTTCGATGGCGCGCTCCTGGCTGTCGTGCCCTTCCTGAATCCCCGATCCCCCGCCATGAACGCCTCCAGCATGTGCGGGATCAACTTCTCTGCATCGACTGCTTCGCCATATGCCTGCGCGTGCAGCGCGGCGTAGCGGTCGAGGTCGGCTTTCAGGCTGGCCGGGCAGGCAAAGGTCAGTTTGACGCTTTCGGTCTTGGGCAGCGGCCCGAGCCGCAGCTTCTTGGTCGCGCTCATTGCGAAGCTCCCCGATTGAAGAACAGCGGCTGGTAGGGCCGCAGCACCAGATCGCGGTTGACGATGATCCGCACCGGCAGGCCGGGCCGCTCGGTCAGCGTCGGCTGGATGTTCATGTTGCGCCGGGTGATCTCCTGGCCGACCTGATTGATGCTGTCCTGGGCGCTGTCGCGTCCGGCGATGACGATGCGGTTGCCGTCCTGGCGATTCTCCGGCGCGGCCAGCTCGGCGCCGACGCCCAGCAGCGTCGTCAGCACCGCGCCCGCGACGATGCGCTTCCAGTGCCAGTCCACGTCGTCTTCCAGGCCGGCGTAGCCGGCCGGGTCGGTGCCGACAAGATTGTCGAGCGTCAGCGAGGACGTGTCGGGCAGGATGATCCGGTTCCACACCACCTGCACGCGGCTCTGTCCGTAGCTGACCTGGCTGTTGTAGCGCCCGAGGATGCGCGACCCCTGCGGAATCAGCAGGAACTTGCCCGTGGCCGTGTCATAGACCGGCTCCGTCACAGTGCCGATCACGTCGCCCGGCAAGTCCGACTTGATGCCTGTCACCAGTGCGCCCGCGATCACCGTTCCAGCCATCACCTGATACGGCGACGCGGGCAGCGCCAGATTGCCGGAATTGCGGGTTTCCGTAGAACCGGCTTTCAGGAACGCCTCTTTCTGGTCTTGCCGGTTCTGCACGGCGGTCGGGTCGGCGGGCTGGGCCGCCGTCGAGGCAGGCCCAGCAGCGAGCGGATCGAAGGCCGCGAGCGCGTTTGCACCACCAGGCGCACTCGGCGTCGCCTGCGCCGCCGTGGCGGCGGCTTGGCCTTGGCCACCCGAGCGGAAGAACACCGACGAAGCCGCAGCGGCTTCCGCCTCCTTGTGCAAGGCATCGTTGGGATCGTGGCCGGGGGCCGCATAAGCGGCCACGGCCGGCTGCTGCGAGTTCACGATGGCAGGGCCGAGGTCGCCCGGCAGCGGCGGCCCCAGCTCGGGCACTTGCGGCGGCAGCTTCGAGTAGTCGGCCGGCAGGCCGTCCAGCCCTTCGGACTTCGAGACGCGATCGACGTTGTAAAGCTCGGTTTGCTCGTCGGCGCTGCGCCGCTGCGGTTGCAGCGACCAGATCGTGGCCCCGAGCACGGCGACCGCCAGGCCGCCGACGAGGATGGCCAGCGTGCGCCGGTTCAGGCGAGTGACCGGGCGCGGTTGGGCGCGCAGCGCCACCGCTTCCGGCGCGACCTTGCCTGCCTGCGGCGTGGCGAGGTCGGGGGTGTCGTCTTGGCTCATGGTCAGTTCCTCCGCGCAACGCCGTCCGTGCGCTCGATTCGCACCACGTCGCCCTTGTCCCCGCCCAAGCGCAGTTCGGCGGCGCCGAACAGCCGATCCACGATGTAGTACGGCGAGCGGAAGCGGTAATTGACCAGTTGCCCGTCGCCTTCCGGCCCGATCACGAACAGCGGCGGCAGCTCGCCTTGCGCGATGCCGGCGGGGAACTGGATATAAACCTTCTGCCCATCGTCGAAGGCGCGCAGCGGCTTCCAGGGTGGGTTGCTGCCGCTGACCGCGTAGCGGAAGCGCAAGTTTTCCAACGACAAGCCGGAGTCCACCGGCGCGGCGGCGCTGGCCGCCTGCGCCTGGCGCTGCAAGGCCAGCATCCGGTCACGCGGATACTCCCAAGAAGCCGACGCCATCCACGTCTTTTCTGTCGAAGCCAACTCCAGCAGGTACGTCCTGCGGTTGGTGGTGATGACGAGATTGGTCTTGAGGCCCGAGCGGATCGGCTTGACCAGCACATTGACGCGCAGGTCAGCACCGCTGCCGCTCGACGTATCGCCCACGATCCAGCGCACGGTATCACCAGCGGCCACCGTCACCAGCTCCTCGCCCGGCTGGAGCGAAATCACGGTCACGCGGCCCACGGCCGCATAGACCTGATAGAGCGCACCATCGGTGAAGGGCCACACCTGAATCGCGTTGACGTAGCCCTCGCGCGTCGGTGCGACGCGGGCCTCGGCATTGGCGCGCGAGACGCGCACCTTCTCGTCGGCTGGCTCCGGTGCAGGTTTGGCGTCCTCGGCTTCGGGCAACGGCTTCAACTGCGCCGGCATCGGCAGCACCTCGGGCACGGCCACCACCTCCACCGGCGCAGGCGGCTCGGGCAGCGGCTGGGCCTGCACCGGCTCATCGAGCGAGATGGTCGGCGGTGGCTTGCCCTGCGTGGCGCAGCCCGCGAGGGCAAGCAAGATCACCGGCAAGGCGGATTTACGGAAAAGATCATTCATGGCTTGGCTCCTTCGGAAGAATCCAGTTCGCGGCTCCACGACAGGCCGTTGACGTAGATGCCCAGGGGGTTCTTGCGCAGGCGTTCTTCGGTGCGCGGCGGCTGAAGCACGATGGACACCACGGCCGTCCACCGCTCCAAACCCGCCGCGGCACCGTTGACGTACCGGCGTTCCGTCCAGCGCACGTTGAAAGACGTGTCGCTGGCGCGCACGACGCTGGTGATCTGCACCGTCACCGACTCCTTGCCGATGCGCGCGAACGGGTCGTTGACCCGTGCGTAGTCGTTGAGCACCGCCGCGCCCTTGTCGGTCGTGTAGTCGTAGGCGTCGAGCCAGTTCTGGCGGACGACGATGGGGTCGATGGACAGCGAGCGCACCAGCGTCACGAAGCGCGCGATGTGGTGCGCGGTCTGCGCATCGTTGGGCCGGTATGGCGTGGCGGCTTCGCCCACGGCGCGTACCTGGCCCGCGTTGTCCACCTCCACGACGTAGGGCGTCACGATGGACTGCGCCGACCGCCACACCAGGCCGCCGGCCATCAGCAGCGCGAGCGTCAGGCATCCGAAGGCCATCAGCCGCCAGTTCTTCGCCTGCACGCGCGGCGAGCCGATGCGCTCGTCCCACACCTGGCCGGCAGCTTGATACGGCGTGGCAGGCTGCGGCGTGTCGGCGTAGCGCACCTGCGGTTTCTTGAATCGCATGGTCAGTTCTCCTTATGAATCGGAATCGCGCAGGCTCGGGCCTTGCCCGGAGCCGCCGCCATCGCCACCGCGCAGCGCGTGGGCGGTGGTGGTCGCGGCATGGGTGAGTTGCTGGCGGCGATGCAGGCGCTTGGCCCAAGCGGGCTGTTCCTGCGTCTGCGCGGTAGCGGTGCCGGATGCGGCCTCGCCTGCGGCACCCTGACCGGATGCCGCGCCCGCGCCGCCATCGGCAGCAGCGCCATTCCAGCCAGCGCGGAAGGGAGCGGCCATCCGCTGCCCGGCAGCGGAAGCACGGGATGCAGCCGCACGTCCGGCGGACTGCGCGCCGGTCTTGGCGACGTTGCCCAGGCCGGCCATCGCGCCCTTCGCGCCACCGCCTGCGGCGGCGGAACCGGCCTGGAACGCCGACCGGGCGCTGCTGGCCGTCGAGGCGGCAGCACGCGCGCCGCTGCCGGCGAGCTTGGCGGCGGCAGGCGCCATGCGCGCCCCGGCCATGACCGCGCCGCCCACGCCCGTCGCGGCAGCGCCTACGGCAACGGCCGTGCCGGCTGCGCCTACAGCAGCGCCGGCCATAGCGCCGGCGCCGAGCTGCGGCGCACCGGACACCAGGCCCGTAGCGATGCCAGGGCCGAAGATGCCCAGCGCCAGCAAGGTGAGCGAGGCAAGCATGATGACCAGCGCGTGGTCGATGGACGGCTCATCGGGATGAACTTGGAACTCGGCGAACAGGCCCGAGCCGATGCCGACGATCACGGCCAGCACCAGTACCTTGACGCCGGACGACACCACGTTGCCCAGCACCTTCTCGGCGAGGAACGCCGTCTTGTTCCACAAGGCAAACGGCACCAGCACGAAGCCCGCGAGCGTCGTCAGCTTGAACTCGATCAGCGTGATGAAAAGCTGGATTGCCAGCACGAAGAAGCACAAGACCACGACCAGCCAAGCGAGGAACATCACCGTGATGGCATCGAGGTTCACAAACACCTCGGGGAAACCGGCCATCTCGCCGACTTGCTCCAGAATCGGAGCGCCTGCGTCGATGCCGGTTTTCGCCAGTCGGCCCGGCTGCAAGAAGTTCTCCATCGTGATGGTCGAGCCGGTGGCCGTCAGGCCCAGCCCGGCGAAGGAGCGGAACACGATGCCGGCCAGCCAGTTGAAGTTGCCGATGATGTAAGCGAAGGCACCGACGTAGAGCACCTTGCGCAGCAGCTTGGCGATCACGTCCTCGCCCTGGCCGGTGGCGTGACTCATCGCCCAATACAGTCCGGCGATCGTCATGTCGATGACGATCAGCGTGGCGGTGAGGAAGGCCACTTCGCCCTGCAACAGCCCGAAACCCGAGTCGATGTAGGTGGAGAAGATGTTGAGGAAGCGGTCGATGATGGTCACGTCATTCATGGCGTGTCCTCCGGTACGGCGGCCAAGGGCGGCGCTTCGCCATCGGCCGGTTCATCGAAGCTCGGCGGGATCGGCGGCAGGTCGGCCAGCGTCTGGTATTCATCCGGCCCGGCCTGGCCGGAGAAGAAGCGCCGCCGGAAGGCTTCGGCGGCGGCGCGGCAGGCGTCCTCGCCCGTGGCCTGCCGGTCGGCTGCGCATTGCGCGCGCAATGCCTTGAGCCGCACGGGATCGGCGGCCAGGGCATCGGCAAGGTGGTCGGCCGGCTGCTCGCTGCACGCGGCCAGCAGCGCGACACACAGGACGAGGACGCATCGCATGGCGGCCTCCCGTCAGTTGCCGTAGAAGTTCACGGACTGCGGCGTGTACGGCGTGCCGTCGCCCAGGAAGCGCCGCCGCACCTCGCGGGCGCGCTCCGTGGCTGCCGCCTGCCGCGCCAGCTCCAGCGCAGTCGCTCGGTCTTGCGTGATCTGGAGCCGCTGCGCCTGGATCGACTGCTTGGCTTGCAAGGCCAGCAACTGATTCATAGCCTGCATTGCTTGCAGCGCGCCTTCGGCCGACTGGCTCTTGCCCACGAGGTCGGCCAGCACGCTTTCGTCTTCGCCCAAGTTCTGCGACACCTGCGCCTGCATCTGCATCGTGGTCTGCAAGCCGTTGAGCGTGTTTCGCCAACGCTCCTGCGCGTCGCGGTACATCTGGTCGCCGCTGATCGTGGCGGCGTACTGCTCGGGATACAGGCGCGCGAACTCCCGATCCGAATTCGTCACGTCGTAGGCCAAGCCCCTGGCCTGGGCGATCAGTCGTTCGGTCGTCGCCAGATTGGCGCGCAACTGGTTCACCACGCTGGACGGCAGGCTGGCGAGGTTGCGCGCCTGGTTCATCAGCATCTGCGCTTCGTTCTGAAGCTGCTGGATCTGGTTGTTGATCTGCTCCAGCGTGCGGATCGCCGTCAACGTGTTCTGCACGAGGTTCGTGGGGTCGATCACGACCCATTGCGCATGGGCGGTGGCGGTGCAAAGCATGGCCGCGATGGCGGCGGCGATAAGGCGCTTCTTCATGGCAGGCTCTCCTGTGGGTGGTCAGCAAGGGAACCCGGCGCGCGGCCGGGGAACGAGGGCAGCAGGCCGGCCGCCCAATCGAGGCCGCGATGGCGCAGCCAGGCGCCCGCGAAGCCGGGCACGCCGGCGTCGGCCAGCACCGCGTCCATGTCGCGCTGGTCTTGCGGCGTGGAAGCGCCCGCAAACGCCAGCGCGGCCGCCCCCAGGTCGAGGTCGAACAGGCGGTTGCCGAGGCGGGATTGGTAGTAGTAGTCGCGCTTCGGAACTGCCGTGGCGACGATCTCGATCTGCCGCCGGTTGAGGCCGAAGCCCTCGTAGATCGTGCGAATCTGCGGCTCGGTCGCCTGCGGGTTGGGCAAGAAAATGCGACTCGCGCAGCTCTCGACGATCGCGGGCGCGATGCTCGAATCCTTGATGTCGGCGAGGCTCTGCGTGGAGAAGATGACGCTGACGTTCTTTTTCCTGAGCGTCTTGAGCCATTGCCGGATACGCGCGGCAAATACCGGGTCATCGAGGAACAGCCACGCTTCATCGAGGATCAGCAGCGTGGGCGCCCCGTCGAAGCGTTCATCGAAACGCGCAAAGAGATAATGCAGCACGGCCATGACGGCGGCCTTGCTGTGCATCAGCTCCTCCATCTCGAAGCACTGCACGTCGGCCATGCCCAGCCGGTCGTGGTCGGCGTCCAGCAGCTTGCCGTGCGCGCCACCGAGCACATAGGGCGACAGCGCCTGCCGCAGCGTGTTCGATTGCAGCAGCACGGACAGTCCCGTCATCGTGCGCTGCTCCACCGGCGCACCGGCGAGACTTCCCAGCGCCGACCAGATAGCCGCCTTCTCGTCGGGGCCGACCGCCACGCCTTCATGCAGTAAGCGGCCTTCGATCCATTCGGCGGCCCAGGTGCGGTAGCCCTCACGGTCGATGCGCGTGAGCGGCTGGAAGGCGATTTCGCCATCCGTGCCCAGGTCGTAGTGTTCGCCGCCCAGGCCGAGGATCGCGGCCCGCATGGAGCGGCCCATGTCGAAGGCGAAGATGCGCGAGCCGCGATAGCGGCGAAATTGCATCGCCAGCGTGGCGAGCAAGACCGACTTGCCCATGCCAGTCGGTCCCGCGACCAGCGTGTGGCCCACGTCGCCGATGTGCATCACCAGCCGGAACGGCGTCGCGCCATCGGTGCGCGTGACGATCAGCGGCGGGCCGTCGAGGTGGTCGTTCTTCTCTGGCCCGGCCCATACCGCCGACACCGGCATCATGTGCGCCAAGTTCAGCGTCGAGACGATGGGCTGGCGCACGTTGGCGTAGGCGTTGCCGGGGAGCGAGGACAGCCAGGCATCCACGGCATTGAGCGTTTCAGGGATGGTGACGAAGCCCCGACCCTGGATGACGCGCTCCACCATGCGCAGCTTCTCGTCTGCGACGGCGGCGTCCTCGTCCATGACGGTGACGGTCGCCGTCAGATAGCCGAAGGCGACTTGATCGCTGCCCAGCTCCTGCAAGGCAGCGTCGGCATCGGCGGCCTTGTTGTTGGCGTCGGTATCGACCAGCGGGCTTTCCTGCTGGAAGATCGTTTCGCGCAGCAGCGCGATGACGTTCTTGCGCTTGGCGAACCACTGGCGGCGAAGGCGGGAAAGCTCTTTTTCCGCCTCGGCTTTGTCGAGGCAGAGAAAGCGCGTGCTCCAGCGGTACGCAAAACCGAGGCGGTTGAGGTCGTCCAGAATCCCCGGCCAGGTCGAGGTCGGGAAGCCCCGCACCGACACCACGCGCAGGTGCTGGTCGCCCAGCATGGGCGCCAAGCCGCCGACCAGCGCGGAATCCGTCAGCAGCGCGTCGATGTGGAACGGCACTTCGGGCACCGCCAGCGAATAGCGCCGCGTCGAGATGGTCGCGTGCAGGTAGGTCAGCGTCTGCGCGTCATCGAGCCAGTCAATTTCCGGCATCACGCCGTCGAGCAGGTCAAAGACGCGATCCGTTTCCGCGACGAAGGCTTGCAGCCGCTCGCGCCAGTCCACGCCATTCGTCGGCGTGTTCTCGTAGAGCATCTTGGCTGCACGGGCGCGGGATTCTTCCGGCGGCAGATAGAGCAGCGTCAGGTGATAGCCGCTCTCGAAGTGATGGCCCGATTCCTCGAAGGCGGCCCGGCGTTCTTCCTCCACCACCCACGAAAGCGGCTCGGGAAAGTCCGAGTGCGGATAATCGGCCGCAGGCCGGCGCTCGGCTTCGATGAACAGCGCCCAGCCCGATCCCATGCGGCGCAGCGCGTTGTTCAACCGCGCCGACGTGGCGATCAGCTCGCCTTGCGTCGCGCTGTCGAGGTCAGGCCCGCGAAACCGGGCCGTGCGCTGGAAACTGCCGTCCTTGTTCAAGACGACGCCCGGCGCGACCAGCCCGGCCCAGGGCAGCCAGTCGGCAAGCAAGGCCGGGCGCTGGCGGTATTCGGCGAGGTTCAGCATCGCGGCGTCCTCCCCTCACACGTCCAGCAGCGGGCGGTGCTTGATGTGCCGGGCGAAGACCTGCATGAACTGCGGATCGACGCGCGCACCCCATACCGCCAGCGAATGGCCGACGATCCAGAGCACCACGCCGGGAATCCACAGTTGCAGGCCCAGGCCAACAGCGGCGGCCAGCGTGCCGTTGGCGATCGCCACGGTGCGCGGCGCACCGCCCAGCAGAATCGGCTCGGTCAGCGAGCGATGCAGCGGCACCTCGAACCCGGCCGCGAAGGTATCCGGGGCGCTCATACGACGGCCCCGCCTGAGAAGCTGAAGAACGACAGGAAGAAGCTCGAAGCCGCGAACGCGATGGACAGACCGAACACGATCTGGATCAGCTTGCGGAAGCCGCCCGACGTGTCGCCGAAGGCGAGCGCGAGGCCCGTGGCGATGATGATGATGACCGCGACGATGCGCGCCACCGGACCCTGGATGGATTCGAGGATGGATTGCAGCGGGCCTTCCCACGGCATCGAGGAACCGGCGGCCTGCGCGGTTCCGGCCAGGAACAGCAGCAGAGCGGCCAGCAGCAGCCCTTGCCCCGCAGGGCGGGCCAGGCAGCGCAGCCGCGCAAGACGCAAAGCCGGATTTGCAGAAAAACGGAAAGCAGGAATGGTCATCTGCGTCATGGCAGTTCTCCAAGTGAGTCAGGGGATGGGGAAGTCGCCGCAGCGGGTGCGGCATTGGGAAGTGGCGGCAGCTCGGGAAACGGCGTTTCCAGCGCGTCCGCCAGTTGGTAGCCCACGCCGTCGAAGCCGACGACGCGGGCGATGCTCTCGATGCGGCGCTTGCGCCCGCGCCCGGCGATGTGGATCACCACGTTGACCGCCTCGGCGATCAGCGCACGGGGCGGATTCACCGCCACTTCGAGAATCAGTTGCTCCAGGCGCAGCAGCGCGCCGAGCGCGGAGCCGGCATGGATCGTGGCGATGCCGCCGGGGTGGCCCGTGCCCCACACCTTGATGAGATCCAGCGCCTCGGCGCCGCGCACTTCACCGACGACGACGCGATCAGGCCGCAGGCGCATGGACGAGCGCACCAGCTCGGTCATGGACACCACGCCTGCGCGCGTGCGCAGCGGAACGTGGTCGCGGGCCGCGCATTGCAGTTCCACCGTGTCTTCGAGCACCAGCACGCGGTCGCCCGTGGCGGCGATCTCGGCGAGCAGCGCATTGGCGAGCGTGGTTTTGCCGCTGCTGGTGGCGCCGGCGATCAGCACGTTCTGCCGCTCGCGCACGGCGCGAACGAGAAAGCCCGCTTGCGCGCTGGTCATCATCCCGTCGATGACGTACCGCTCCAGCGGAATCACGCCGATGGCGCGCTTGCGCAGGGCGAAGGCCGGCCCCGGCGCGGCGGGCGGCAAGATGCCCTCGAAGCGCTCGCCCGTTTCGGGCAGCTCGGCGGATAGCAGCGGCTGGCCGCGATGCACTTCTGCGCCGACGTGGGCCGCGACCAGTCGGATGATTCGCTCGCCGTCCGCCTCGGGTAGTTCCACGCCCATCGGCGCGCGCCCACTGGAAAGCCGATCCACCCAAAGCGTGTGATCAGGATTCAGCATCACCTCCACCACGTCCGGGTCTTCGAGCGCGGCGGCGATCAGCGGCCCCATCGCCGTGCGCAGCATCTGGATGCGGCGGTCGAGCGACGTGGCACCCATGGACTGTGGAACGGCGCTCATGACGCACGCTCCTGCGCTTGCGCGGCTGCCGCCGCGTCCTCCATCCGCATCGGGTCGGGATGCAGTTCCTCCACCACGTCGCGCACCAGACTGCGACCGCGCAGCAGGTGGCGGCCAAGCTGCTCGGTGAACTGCTCGAAGCGTGCTTTGCCCTGCGCGCGTGCCGCGTCTTGGTGCGCCTCGGGAACTGGCGTGCTGACGGTCAGGTAGTAACGGATGAACAGCGCCAGCGTTTCGATGGCGATGTTCTGGTCGCGCTCCATGCGCTCGGCCTGGCGAGACAGGCGATCCAGCCGCTTGGCGATGGCCGCCTCGCGCTGGTCGGCGGCATCGGGCGACAACCACGATGCGAGCGCCGCCGCGACGATGGACGACTTGGACACGCCTTTCTTGGCGGCCAGCTCGTCCAGGCGCTTGGCGTGCTCCGGCTGGATGAACAGGTTGAGGCGGTAGTGGCTCATAGCTCGATTCCGTCGTTGGGGTCGAGGGAAGCCAGCCGGGCCGTGCGCTGCATGGCTGGATCGAGCTGGCGCGGAAGGGGAAGCGGCAGGTCGTCGTCGTCATCGAGCAGCGCAAGGTCGGCCGCGGGAGCGGCCAGCTCGGGGTCGTAAGCGACGGTTTCGGAGAGTTCGGGCTGACGGCGCGGACCGCCGTCGTCGACCGAACCCAAGTTCTCCAGGCCATCGGCGGATGCCGTGGCAGGCGCAGCGGGCACGGACGGAATCGCCAGCCCGCTCCAGTCGTCGGGCCGCGACGGCGGCGCGTCGGCGTACTGCCCTTCCGCCAGCATGGGCGGTGGCAGCACGCGACGCTTGAAATTGGCGTCCGTGTAGTAGCGCAGCTTCTTCGCCTTGATCGGCGCCACGCTGGACACCATCACCACGGCCTCGTCAGGCGGAAGCTGCATGACTTCGCCCGGCGTCAGCAGCGGGCGCGCGGTTTCCTGGCGCGACACCATCAGGTGGCCCAGCCACGGCGCGAGCCGGTGGCCCGCGTAGTTGCGCTGGGCGCGCAGCTCGGTGGCCGTGCCCAGCGTCTCGGAGATCCGTTTGGCGGTGCGCTCGTCGTTCGTGGCGAACGTCACGCGCACATGGCAGTTGTCGAGGATGGAGTGGTTTTGCCCATACGCCTTGTCGATCTGGTTGAGCGACTGCGCAATGAGGAAGCTGCGGATGCCGTAGCCCGCCATGAAGGCCAGCGCCGTCTCGAAGAAGTCCAGGCGCCCCAGCGCCGGGAACTCATCGAGCATCAGCAGCAGCTTGTGGCGGCGCTCGATGCCATCGGAGCCATCGAGCGATTCGGTGAGGCGCCGCCCGATCTGGTTGAGGATCAGGCGAATGAGCGGCTTCGTCCGCGAAATGTCCGAAGGCGGTACCACCAGGTACAGCGACACCGGATGCTCGGCAGCGATCAGATCGGCGATGCGCCAATCGCAGCGCGAGGTGACTTCGGCCACCGTCGGGTCGCGGTACAGGCCGAGGAACGACATGGCGGTGCTCAACACGCCAGAACGCTCGTTGTCCGATTTGTTGAGCACTTCGCGCGCCGCAGAGGCGACGACCGGATGCGGCCCATCGCCCAGGTGCGGCGTGGTCATCATCCGGTGCAAGGTCAGCTCGAACGGGCTGGCCGGGTCGGACAGGAAGTTGGCGACGCCGCGCAGCGTCTTGTCCTCGCCGGCGTAGAGCACATGCAAGATCGCACCGACCAACAGCGCGTGGCTGGTCTTTTCCCAATGGTTGCGCTTCTCCAGCGCACCTTCGGGATCGACCAGAATGTCCGCGATGTTCTGCACGTCGCGCACTTCATGCGCGCCGCGCCGCACTTCCAGAAGCGGGTTGTAGGCAGCCGACTTCGCATCGGTCGGGTTGAACAGCAGGCAATGCGAGAAGCGCGAGCGCCAGCCTGCTGTGATCTGCCAGTTTTCGCCCTTGATGTCGTGAACGACGGCCGAAGCCGGCCAGGACAGCAGCGTCGGCACCACGAGGCCCACGCCCTTGCCCGAGCGCGTAGGCGCGAAGGTCAGGACGTGTTCCGGGCCTTCATGCCGAAGGTACTGGCGATCGTGCTGGCCCAGGAACACGCCGGCCGGCTGCGTGAGGCCCGCCTTGCGCATGTCCTGCGCGTTAGCCCAGCGTGCAGAGCCGTAGGTGGTGACGAGGCGCGTTTGGCGCGAGCGCCAGACCGACATGGTGATGGCAACGCCCACGGCGACCATGCCGCTGGCGCCGGCAATGGCGCCGCCCGTGTCGAATACTTCCGGCGCATAGGCGCCGAAGAAGAACCACCACTCAAACAGTTTCCACGGGTGGTAGATCGACGTGCCAAGAAAGTCGAACCAGGGCGAGCCAAGGCGTACTTGATAGCCAAGGGCCGATGCTGTCCATTGTGTGGCGCCCCACACGCCGGCGATCACGATGCCGAATACCACGGCGATCTGACCGAACAGCACGTTCGTCCCTTGCATGACCCGGCCTCCGATTTCTCCTGCGCTTTTTCCTCATGGAAAGAGCGGCACAAGGACGTGCCGCAGGCGTCAGGTTCGGTGCCGGGTCAGTGCCGGTCAAAGACCGTTCTGAGCAGAAAGGTCGAGCAAGAAGAAAGAATGAGTGCAGCGTCGAACCAAAGAAAAACGCCGCAAGCGCAGGCGCATTGCGGCGTGTCGAGCAGAAAAATGAAGGCGATGCGGCTATCTGCCAACAATCAGAACTTGGGCGGTTCCTTCGGCGGCGTGTAAGGGGTTTCGCCATCGCCATAGAACCGCTTGCGCGTGGCTTCGGCCACCCGGTTGCACAACACGTCGCCGAGCTTCGGGCGGTCGGTTTTGCACTGCTGGCGCAGTTCCTTGAGTCGTTCGGGATTGGCCGCCAGTTCTTCCACCGTCGGGATATTCGCTTCCGACGTGTTGGCATTCTGAGGCGTTTCGGACTGGCCGCAGGCGGTCAGAATGGCCGTCAACAAGAATGGGATGATCTTCTTCATGGCATCAATTCCTCCGGGGGATCAGGGTTGCGGCCTCGTATGGCCCTGGGAGTTTCCTGCGACTCGATGGTCTGCACGCGCTCAATAAAACGTGTCAGTTCGTCAGACGGATCGCCGTCGAGACGGAGCAAGTAGGTCGTCAGTGGCGGCACTCGCGACGCCAGCGGCCGAGCTACGACGCCCGGTTCACGGCTGGCGGCAATGTGTGCAGCGCCCGCTAGTCCAAGCGCGAAGCCGGCCGATACCAGTGCCATCATCAGATCGCACGTGGCAACCCGTTCTGCGATCAGCGGTTCCATGTCAGCACGACGCAGCACTCGTTCAACGTGCTTGGCGTGGCCCTCACACACTTGCGGATCGCACAAGACCAGCGGGTAGCGCAGCAACTCGTCCAAGGGAATACGCTTGTGGGCCAGCAGTGGATGCCGGGCCGGCACTGCCACCATGAGTGCATCGCTCCAAGCGGGCAAAGTGACTATGCCGTCGCCCACCTCGTCGGATTGGGCAAACCCCACGTCGTACAGATCATCATGCAGCCCTTTGATCTGCTGCGATAGTGACACCTCGAAAAAGCGGATCTCGACCTCGGGTTCTTCCTGGCGACACAACGCCAGTAAGGTCGGCAGGCGCGACGGCGTGATGCCGTCCGACAAGGCCACGCGCAACTGCCCGTGAAAACCGTTTGCCGCTGCTTTCACGCTCTCTCGCGCTTGCTCCAAGGCAGCAAACACACGACGCACATGTTCCAAGAACAATGTTCCGGCATGGGTCAGCCGCGTACTGCGCGTGGTGCGGGCAAACAGCATCACGCCGAGTTCTTCTTCCAGTTCCTTGATGGCCCGCGACAGCGGCGACTGCTCGATGTGCAGCCGCTCGGCGGCGCGCGCGAAGTGGAGTTCTTCGGCGACGGCGACGAAGCACCGAAGATGGCGCAGCTCCATTTACACCCCGCCGGACTTGTGATGAACCGGCTCCCCTCCGCCAATGAGGCGCGGAGAGCGACGTTTGCGTCTGCCCGAAATCGACCGTTGCCCGTCGTCTGAGATCACGGTTCTGTTGTCCATTGCGGCCTCCTTTTCGCGCTTCCCCTCTTGCGGCAAGCTTGCATGGTGCTAAGATAGTAATAGATTACTCACTTTCGAAGGCGCAAGCAATGAGTGGACACTCCAAGCATCTACCGGCCGATGAGCGGCGCGCGGCCACAGTCGAGGCGGTGGTCGACTTGGCCGCCGAGCAGAACCCCAGCGACATCACGACCACAGCCATCGCACAGCGTATGGGGCTGACCCAGGGGGCGCTGTTTCGTCACTTCCCGACCAAGGACGCCATCCTGCAGGCGGTGATGTCCTGGGTCACGGAACGCCTGCTGGCTCGGGTGGACAAGGCAGCAGAAGGCACTACGTCTCCGGTCGCAGCCCTTGAGGCGGTCTTCATGACGCATATCGACTTCGTGTCCGAGCACCCGGGTGTGCCGAGGATGCTCTTCGGCGAATTGCAGCGACCTGGAGAGACCCTGCCCAAGCGAATGGTGCAGACCTTGATTCAGCACTACGGCGAGCGGTTGCATCGCCTGCTCGAAGCCGGCAAGGCGCAGGGCGAACTGGATGCGGGACTGGATGTGGATGCCGCCGCCGTGTTGTTCATCGGCACGATCCAGGGACTGGTCATGCAGTCGCTGTTGGCGGGCAAGGTCTGTCGCATCCGCCGTGACGCACCAGCCGTGTTTGCCATCTATCGCCGTGGCATCGAAAGCAACACATGAAACACCTGTCTTCTCCGCAAGCGCGACTGCGACCTCCAAACCCTTCCACAAATCGGGAGCAACGAACATGACGGCACACAGCGAACGCGCGATCTGGATGCGCGTGGTCTCCTTGATTGCGATCGGTTTTGGCCTGATGACTATCAGGGAAGGCGGCGCAGTCCTGTTTGTCGACGGCGCCGCGCGCCAAGCCGCCGGCCACTATGTGCCTTTCGTGCTCTGGTTCAATTTTCTTGCCGGGTTCGCCTACATCGTCGCCGGCGTCGGCTTGTGGATGCGCCGGCGCTGGGCCGCGTGGTTGGCGATTGTCATCACGGTGGCGACCGCGCTCGTGTTCCTGGCTTTCGGAGTGCATGTGGCTCTGGGTGGCGCCTGGGAGCGGCGCACGGTGGTCGCCATGACGCTGCGCACGTTGGTGTGGGCTGGCATAGCGGCCATAGCCTGGCGCCGGTCAGCGGCGAATGCGCCGGTCGCACGCGAGCACTGAGCACCTTTATCCAGCGGAAACCCATCGATGAAAACTCCAAACCTCCTTTCCAGAAAAACCCGTTGGGTCGTGATCGCCGTTGTCGTGCTCGCTCTTGGCGGCGCACTGGCGTTCTGGCTGTCGCGCGACCATGGACAACAAGATGCATTGCGCCTCTACGGCAACGTCGACATCCGCGAGGTGCAACTGGCCTTCCGTCAGCCCGGGCGCGTGATGCAAATGGCTTTCGATGAGGGCGATGCCGTCAGTGCCGGTGCGCGGCTGGCGACGCTCGACGCGCAGCCGTATCGGGAAGCCCTTGCGGCAGCGCAGGCCCAGGTGCAAGTGGCGCAGGCGGAACTGGCCAAGCTTCGCCGCGGTCTGCGACCGCAGGAAATCACCCAGGCGCGCGAGGCCCTCAGGCAGGCCCAGGCGCTCGCCACCGAAACCGAGCGCAATTTCAAACGCCAGAGTGGCCTGCTGGCATCGGGCGCCAGCAGCCAGCGTAC
This sequence comes from Pseudomonas sp. ATCC 13867, assembly GCF_000349845.1. Taxonomy (NCBI): domain Bacteria; kingdom Pseudomonadati; phylum Pseudomonadota; class Gammaproteobacteria; order Pseudomonadales; family Pseudomonadaceae; genus Pseudomonas; species Pseudomonas sp. ATCC 13867. Next base: position 2,134,049 of record NC_020829.1, read on the forward strand.
GGTCGATGCCGCCCGCACGGCGCGAGACCAGGCAGCCGCTGGCGTCGAAGCAGCGAAGGCGGCCCTGTCGCAAGCATCCGAAGGTTTCCGCAAGGAAGACATCGCCGCGGCAGAAGCTCGCCTTGCGGCCGCACAGGCCGCCGCAGCGCAAGCCACGACAGCCTTGGCGGACACCGAGTTGATGGCGCCCAGTAGCGGAACCGTCATCGCACGGGTGCGCGAGCCCGGCAGCATGGTTGCAAGCCAGAGCGCGGTCTACAGCCTGAGCCTGGACAAGCCAGTTTACGTGCGCGCCTACGTGGGCGAGTCGGACTTGGGACGCATCGCGCCCGGTACTGTGGTACGCGTCAAAAGCGATTCATCAGAGAAGGTCTATCGCGGCCAGATCGGCTTCATCTCGCCACGCGCCGAGTTCACCCCCAAGACGGTGGAAACGACGGATTTGCGCACGGATCTGGTGTACCGCCTGCGCATCGTCATCGACGAAGCCGACAGCGACAGTGCCTTGCGGCAGGGCATGCCGGTGACGATATCGGTCGATGCCAAACCAGGCCTCAGCGGGCGCGTGGGGGAACGTTAAGATGCAGGCGAACGCCGCCACGCCGACAAGCGCAAGCGCGGATGTCGCTGCCGCTGCCGTCGTCATCGAAGACGTGGACAAGCATTTCGGCGACGTAAAGGCGCTGCGGGGCTTGAGTGCGCGCATCCACTATGGGCGGCTGACGGGTCTGGTCGGCCCCGACGGCGCTGGCAAGACGACGCTGATGCGGATTCTGACCGGCCTCCTGGTGCCGAACGCCGGCCACGTCACCTTGGCAGGCTATGACGTGGTCAAGGACAACGACGCCATCCACGTCGCCAGCGGCTACATGCCGCAACGCTTTGGCCTGTACGAAGACCTGTCGGTGATGGAGAACATGCGCCTGTATGCGCAGTTGCGCGGCATGGATGCGGACCGCAACGCCGATCTGTTTGCCGAGCTGCTGGACTTCACGCGGCTCGGACCCTTCACCAAGCGCTTGGCCGGCAAGCTTTCCGGCGGTATGAAGCAGAAGCTGGGCCTTGCCTGTGCGCTCATGGCGCGGCCCAAGGTGCTGCTGCTGGACGAGCCGGGCGTGGGTGTCGACCCGGTAAGCCGCCAGGATTTGTGGCGCATGGTGCAGGCGCTGACCGACGAGGGCATGGCCGTGGTCTGGTCCACCGCCTATCTCGACGAAGCCGAGCGCTGCGAGAGCGTGCTGTTGCTGAACCAGGGACAGCTCCTGTTCGCTGGCCCGCCGCAGCAACTCACCGCGCAGCTCGAAGGCCGCAGTTTCCGTCTGGAAGACGTCGGTGCCGAGCGCCGAGCGGTCCTGACCCAGGCACTCGACCTACCCACCGTGAGCGATGGCGTGATCCAAGGCGCCGGCGTGCGCGTGGTGTTGCGCGAGGGCGCGGACGCAGGGCAGCTCCAGGCCCTGTCCGATCAGGCGCAGGTGCGGCTGGCGCAGGTGCCTGCGCGCTTCGAAGACGCCTTCATCGATCTGCTCGGTGGCGGCCCCGGCGGCACGTCGACGCTGGCCGAGCGTCTGCCGCCGGTTGAGCTGGGTTTCGACATTGCCGTGTCGTGCCGAAACCTCACCAAGCGCTTCGGCGAGTTCACCGCCACCGACAACGTCAGCTTCGAGGTGCAAAAGGGCGAAATCTTCGGCCTGCTCGGCCCCAACGGTGCCGGCAAGTCCACCACCTTCAAGATGCTGTGCGGCCTGTTGAAACCCACTGCTGGCGAAGCGCATGTGGTTGGCCATGATCTGCGCCGCGCCACCGGCGCAGCCAAGAGCCGGCTCGGCTACATGGCGCAGAAGTTTTCGCTCTACGGCCTGCTCTCGGTGCAGCAGAACCTGGAGTTCTCGGCCGGCGTCTACGGGCTGGAAGGCAACACCCGGCGCGAGCGCATCGAGGAAATGATCGCCACCTTCGATCTGGGCGACTGGCTGTCCGCCACGCCTGATTCCCTGCCGCTGGGACACAAGCAGCGCCTGGCCTTGGCCTGTTCGCTCATGCACCGGCCGCCCGTGCTGTTCCTGGATGAGCCCACGTCGGGCGTGGACCCCATTACCCGGCGCGAATTCTGGACCCACATCAACGGCCTGGCGCGCAAGGGCGTGACCATCATGGTCACCACCCACTTCATGGACGAGGCCGAGTACTGCGACCGCGTCGCCATGCTGTCGCGTGCGCAACTGATTGCGCTGGATACGCCCGACGCACTCAAACGTTCGGCGATCAGCCCCGAACGACCCGACCCGACGATGGAGGACGCCTTCATTCACCTGGTGGAGTCCGCTGACCGCGAAATGGAGGCCGCCATATGAGCGCCGCTGCACCTCACAAGGACGCGGGTGGTTCGATGCAGGCCGACTTGCGCCGCTTTGACCTGCGACGCCTCATCGCCCTGGTCACCAAGGAAAGCTACCAGGCGCTGCGCGATCCCTCGACGCTGCTGATCGCGTTCGTGCTGCCGGTGGTATTGCTGCTGCTGTTCGCCTATGCGGTGTCGCTGGATGCGAAGGATGTCCGTGTCGGCGTGGTCCTGGAGTCGCCCGGCGCATCGGCACAGTCGCTGGCCGCAGCGTTTTCGGGCACCCGCTTCCTGGATACGCACTTCGCTCATGACCGACGCGAAGTGGCCGACCAACTGGTCTCAGGCGACCTGCGCGGCTACGTGGTGATCCCGCAGGATTTCGAGCAGCGCCTGGCCCTCCGTGGCAGCGAGCCGCTGGTGCAGATCGTCACCGATGGCTCCTACCCCAATACCGCCAACTACGTCGAGAACTACGCCCGTGGCGTGGTCCAGTCGTGGCGTGCCGGGCTGGACGTCGGAGCACCAGCGCAGTCCGTCATGCTGGAGCCGCGCTACTGGTTCAACCCCGAGCTGGAAAGCCGACGCGCACTGATTCCCGGCGCCATCGCCATCGTCATGACCATCATCGGCACCATGCTGACTGCACTGGTGGTGGCGCGTGAATGGGAGCGCGGCACCATGGAGGCAGTGCTGTCCACGCCGGCCTCGGTGGCTGAAATCCTGGTCGGCAAGCTGCTGCCGTACTTCGCGCTCGGCATGCTGTCCACGCTGGGCGCAGCGGCGCTGGCGGTGTTCGTGTTCGGCGTCCCGATGCGCGGCTCCTTGCTGTCCCTGTTGCTCTTGTCGGCGGTGTTCATGGTGCCGGCGCTGGGTCAGGGTCTGCTGATCTCGTCGCTGGCACGTAACCAGTTCCTGGCCGCGCAGATCGCGCTGTTCACGGGCTTCCTGCCGGCCTTCATGTTGTCGGGCTTTCTGTACGAGATCGACGCCATGCCGGCACCGATCCGCGCCATCACCTTGGTGGTTCCGGCGCGCTACTTCGTCGATTCGCTGAAGACGGTGTTCCTGGCCGGCGACATCTGGGCCCTGTTCCTGCCCAACCTCGCCGCCATGGCGGCGATCGGGGTGCTGTTCTTCGTGATCGCCAAGCGCGCCACGCGCAAGAACCTGGAGTGACGCGATGTTGACTTCCGCATTCTCGTTCACCCGCCTGCGCGCCCAGTTCATCAAGGAAGTGCTCAGCGTCCTGCGTGACCCGCGCAGCCGCATGGTGGTGTTCGTGCCGCCGATCCTGCAGTTGCTGGTGTTCGCCTTTGCCGCGACGCTGGAAGTGCGCAACGTCGATATCGCCGTCTACGATCAGGATGCGGGGCGGTGGTCGCACGAGTTGGTACAGCGCCTGGACAGCGCCCGCTTCATCACCCGCGTGCGGCATGTCGACAGCCAGCAGCAGCTCCACGAGCTGATCGACCGTGGCGAGGTGATCGCCGCGCTCGCCATTCCCGTGGATTTCTCGCGCTCCATCGCCGCCGGCGAAAGTGGCCGCGCGCAGGTACTGGTCGATGGCCGGCGCAGCAACTCCGGGCAGATCACCGTGGCCTATCTGTCCACCATCGCCGCCGATGTCGGCGCCGAGGTCGTTCCCGACGCCCAGGCACCAACGCCCGTGGTCGTGCGCCACTGGTTCAACCCGAATCTGGTCTACCGCTGGTTCATCGTGCCCGGCCTCACGGGCATCCTGGCGCTGTTCAGCGCGCTGCTCATCACCTCGCTGTCGATCGCGCGCGAACGTGAACTCGGCACCTTCGACCAGTTGCTGGTATCGCCCACCTCGACGCCCGAGATCATCATTTCCAAGTCACTGCCGGCACTCGCAATTGGCACCGCGCTGGGCCTGTTCATGATCAGCGCGGGCGTATTCCTGTTCGGCATCCCGTTTACGGGCTCGTTTGCGCTCCTGCTCGCTAGTCTGGTGCTGTTCATCCTGTCGGTGGTCGGCATCGGTCTGATGATTTCCGCGGTCAGCATGACGCAGCAGCAGGCCATCCTGGGGGCGTTCGCCATCGGCGTGCCGGCGGTTCTGATGTCCGGTTTCGCCACGCCGGTTGAAAACATGCCCGTCGTCCTGCAATGGCTGGCCCAGGCCATTCCGCTGACCCACTTCCTCATCATCGTCGAAGGCAGCTTTCTCAAGGCCATGCCGCCCGGCGACATTCTCGCCAGCCTGTGGCCGCTGGCGGTCATCGCCCTAGCCACGCTGACGATGGCCACCGTATTCGTCCGAGGACGCCTGCAATGAAATCCAAGCCCTGCACTCCCTTTCTTCGCGCTACCATCACCGGCCTGACCCCTGGGCGCGCGCGTCCGCTCGCGCTGGCCTTGTCCTGCGTGCTGCTGACCGCCTGCGCAAGCGTGGGCCCTGACTACCGCGAGCCGCCGCCGGTCGACGTCGGCAGCGGCTGGAGCTTGCCGTTGGCAAGCGAATCCCAGTCCACAGACTTGAGCCAATGGTGGTCTGCACTGGACGATCCCATCCTCGATCGCCTGATGGCCACGGCGCTGGCACAGAACCTGGATCTGCGCCAGGCTGCGGCACGCATCGATGAGGCACGCGCCCTGCGCGATCGTGTGGCCGGCGAGGCATTGCCCACCGCCGCCGCTGGCGCGAGCGTCAACCGGCGCCGTCAAAGCGAGAACGGACCCCTGCCCGTAGGCTCCATCCCCGGTCTTGACGCCACGCAGACCATCTACGACGCGGGCTTCGACGCGGCCTGGGAGGCCGACTTGTTCGGGGCCAGGCGGCGCGCCCTGGAGGGCGCCAGCGCTCGCCTGCAGGCGACCGAAGCCGATGCACAGGGAGTACGCATGCGCATCGTGGCCGAGGTCGCGCGCACCTGGTTCACCGCCGTCGGCGCCCGCTACGAGTTGCACGCACAACAGGCCACACTGGATACGCTGCAGCAAACCTTGGAATTGGTGCGCCTGCGGCATGCGCTGGGCGACGCGTCGGCCGCCGACGTGGAGGCGGCGTACGCCCAATGGACAGCAGTCAACGCGCTCATCCCGGATATCCAGGTGCGTCAGCGCGCCGCAGTGCTCGGCCTGGGCGTGCTGCTGGGCGCGCCGCCGGAGCGGGAGCTGGCACTGCTGGATGGCCCCTTGACGCCGAGCACGCTGCGGGCGCTGCCGGTGGGCGAGCGCGCAGAGATGCTGCGCCGGCGCCCGGACGTGCTGGCTGCGGAACGTCGCCTGGCAGCGAGTTCCGCCGACATCGGCGTGGCCACGGCCGAACTGTTCCCCAAACTCTCCATCGGTATCGGCGGCGGGTTCCAAGCGCTCAGCACGGGCGATTGGTTCGATGCATCCAGCTCGCGTTTTTCCATCCTGCCGCTGATTTCCTGGCGCCTGTTCGACGGCGGCCGTGTGCGCGCCGAAATTCGGGCACGCGAGGCGGCCGAGCGGCAGGCCGCGCTGGCCTATGAGCAGGCGGTGCTGACGGCGCTGGGCGACGCCGAGCGCGCGCTGGGCGACTACCACGGCGGGCTAGACACGCTTGAGCGCCGCGGTATGGCACTGGATGCCGCGCGCACCAGCTACGGCCACGCCAAGGCGCGCTATGCGGCAGGCGACATTGCGCTGGTCGAACTGCTGGCTGCCCAGCGCAGCCTGCACGAGGCCGAAACCGCAGCCGCACGCGCGCATACCAACGCCGCCGTGCAACTGGTGGCGCTGTACAAGGCCCTTGGTGGCGGCTGGGACGTATCCACGACGGCATCGACCGCAACCCATCCGCAGCGGGGCGCTGCCGCCACCGTCGCGTTTTCAAGCCGTTGACTCAACACAAGGAGACCGTCATGCAAATCAACGTTGGAAGTCTCGACCGCATTGTCCGCATCGTCGTCGGACTGGTTCTGCTCAGCCTCCCGCTGTGGCTGGATTCATCCTGGCGTTGGCTGGGACTCATTGGATTCATGCCGCTCATCACCGGCCTGGCTGGCCGCTGTCCGGGCTACCGTCTGCTTGGCCTGAGCACTTGCCCGATACAAAAGAAAAAACCGGAGTGAGCATCCCATGAAACTGCATTTTCTGGGCGCTGCGCGCGAAGTCACCGGGTCGTGTTTCTTGGTGGAAGCGCTCAACGTACGCTTCCTGGTGGATTGCGGCATGGTTCAGGGCGGCCGCACGGCGGCGGCGCGCAACCATGGGCCATTCCCGTTCGACCCGGCGTCGATTGATTTCGTGCTCCTGACCCATGCCCATATCGACCATAGTGGGCTATTGCCCAAACTCACGCGCGCCGGGTTCAAGGGGGCCATCTACGCCACTCCCGCCACGGTTGATCTGCTGGGCGTGATGCTGCCCGACAGTGCCCACATCCAGGAGAGCGATGCAAAACGCAATGCGCAGCGACTCCGCGGAAAGGACGCACTGCCGCCGCTGTATACGCTGCAGGATGCCAGCGACTGCTTGCAGCAGGTGCGAGGCATCGAATACGACCGGGAGTTCGCGCCCCGCGTCGGGGTGCGCGCCCGATTCCGCGATGCCGGGCACATTCTTGGGTCGGCCATCATCGAGGTCTGGGTCACCGAACATGGCGACCCGACAAAGCTCGTTTTCAGTGGCGACCTCGGCCAGCCGGGGCGCCCGATACTGCGCGACCCGACAACCATCGAGGACGCCGACATCCTCGTCATCGAGTCCACCTACGGCAACCGCCAGCACAAGGATTTCTCGGCGACCGAAGAGGAAATGATCGGCATCGTCGAAAAGACATTGTTCGAACGCGGCGGCAATGTCATCGTGCCGGCCTTCGCGGTCGGCCGAACCCAGGAAATCCTTTATCACCTGCACCGACTCACCTGCGAGGGGCGGCTGCGGCAACCGAAGGTATTCGTCGATTCGCCGATGGCCACGCAGGCCACGCGCATCACGCGCGAGCATCTCGAACTGTTCGACGAACAGGCGAAGCGGTTGGCCGGCTGGCACGCGCGCGGCGAGAACCTCCCATACCTGAATTTCACAGCGAGCGCTGAGGAGTCCATGGCGCTGAACCGGATCCGCTCCGGGGCCATCATCATTTCTGCCAGCGGCATGTGCGATGCGGGACGCATCCGGCACCACCTGCGGCACAACTTGCCACGCCGCGAATGCAGCATCTTGTTTCCCGGTTTCCAGGCGCAGGGGACGCTTGGCCGGCGCCTGATCGAGGGGGCCGAACGCGTGCGCATCTTCGGTGAGGACATTCCGGTACGTGCTGCGATCCACAGCGTGGATGGCCTCTCGGCGCATGCCGACCAAAAGGCGTTGCTGGATTGGGCTCGGGGTTTTATTCACCCCCCGGCGCAAACCTTCGTGGTGCATGGGGAACTGTCCGCCGCCCAGACCTTCGCCGAACTCTTGCAACAGCAACTCGGCTGGCAGGTCACGGTGCCCGAGCATGGTCATGCGCTGCGCTGGCCGGACTTTCTGGCGCGCGAGTGATGAAGCCCGCCGAAGATCTCGATGAACGCCTGCGCGCCATCCGCGAGTCGCCAACGTACCGTCTTGCGTACGAAGACATCGAGCTGCTTGGCCAGGAAGAACTGCGGCCGCTGCGACTGCAGCTCGAACTGCTCAAGCCTGACCGCATCCTGCACGAGCAAGGCATTCGCTCGACGGTAGTGGTCTTCGGCAGCGCACGCGTGAGCGATGCCGAGACGGCAGAAGCCCGTCTTGGCGCGCTGGAGCGTCAGGCGCGCGTCACTCCGGAGGATGTCGGGCTGAGGCAAGAGCTTGCCCGAGCCAATCGCCGGGTCGAACAGGCACGCCACTACGAGCAAGCGCGGCGTTTCTCGGGCCTTATTTCGGCGCGTTTCCAGCAGCAAAACCGCCGTGATTTCGTCGTCGTCACCGGGGGTGGGCCCGGCATCATGGAGGCCGCCAACCGCGGTGCTTTCGAGGTCGGCGCACGTTCGATTGGCCTCAACATCACGCTGCCCCACGAACAGGCACCCAACCCCTACATGTGCCCAAATTTGGCGTTCCGATTCCACTATTTCGCGCTGCGCAAGATGCACTTCTTGTTGCACGCCAAGGGCTTGGTGGCCTTCCCCGGTGGCTATGGAACGCTCGATGAGCTGTTCGAGGTGCTCACCTTGATCCAGACCGAAAAGATGCAGCGTATCCCGGTGGTGCTGGTCGGCCGTGCATTCTGGCGTCGCGTAGTTGATTTCGATCTTCTGCTCGACGAAGGCTATGTCTCTCCATCCGATCTGGACTTGTTCACCTGCGTAGACGAAGCCGAGGAAATCGTTAGTGCCCTCGAACGCTTTTACGTCAACAGGGCAGCAGGCGATGGGGCGACATGATCGGCGTCGACGGGTATTGCCGGAGCCTGTGCGGCACCAAGGTGCAGCAGTCGATGCAGTGCGCCACCTTGTTGATTGCCTTTGCATTGTTCAGCCCGATTTCTGCTTTCGGTTCCGACTTCTCGCTCTCTGCAAATCCTACCTCCTGCTCGCCAGGGCAATCCCTGCGCTTGCGGGGCGGCACCCTGCGTCTGGAGAACGATTTGTTCACCGGCTCCGATCGCAACTACACCAACGGTGTCGCGCTAACAGCAGTCTCACGCGATCTGCAAGGCGGGCTCCGTCCGGAGTGCCTGCCCCAGCCGATTGGTTTGTATGCCCGCTTCATCGGCTGGGCTGATCCAGGCTTCTGGCACGACGCCGGCGCCCACTCGTCGTCGCAAAACCTCGTTGTGCGCTTTGGCCAAGCCATGTACACGCCCGAGAACAAGACGCGCACCGATGTGATTCCAGATGACCGACCGTACGCTGGTTTGCTCTACCTGGGTTTGGCGTGGAATCGCCGCATCCACCCACAAGCCGCCAGCTACGAAATGCTTGACGTGCGTGAGCTGACCCTGGGCGTGATCGGCCCCTGGTCGCTGGCCGAGCAATCTCAGGATCTGGTGCATCGGGCACGCGGCATTGAGCGCTTTCGCGGCTGGGACAACCAGTTGCGCAACGAGCCGGCATTTCAGATGGCCATGGAACGCAAGTTCAAGCCGTACACGGAGGGTGCGGTCCGCCCTGGATGGGGCAGCGACGTGATCGGCAGTTATGCCCTGCGGGTCGGAAACATCGAAACCGCCGCCAGTACCGGCGTGGAGTTTCGCGCGGGCTGGAACATACCGAACGACTTCGGCAGCTATCCGATCCGCCCTGGCGCGGAGAACCGCCCGCCCTCTGGTGTTGCCGATCTGCGCACGACAACGCCGCAATCGGTCCTGGCGCCCAAACCTGGGGCACATGTCTTCCTGAACCTGGAGGGTAAAGCCGTCGCCTGGGACTTCTCACTCGACGGAAACATGTTCCGGAATAGCCACCATGTCAGCCGGCGGCCTTGGGTCGCGCAAGCAGCTCTCGGCATCAGCAGCCAATGGATCGTTGCTGGACGTGGCGTGCGGCTTGCCGTGATGCGCGTTTGGAGAACCCGCGAGTTCGACCAGCAGGCGGGCTATCACGCATTCGGATCGATCGCGCTGAGCTTGGAATTTTGAGGACACCTGCAACCATTCGTTAGACCCAAAGCATTCGTCACAACATCAATGGAGAAATTCGTGAACCAGCCCTTGAAACCCAGATCGTTCTTCACAGTCTCGCTGTCCGTACTCTTGGCAACCTTCGCCACGGCACTCGGTGCGCAGTCCGTAGAGGCGGCAAAGCCAATGGCGCTTCGTACCATAATGGAAAGACTCGGGCGCGACATGCAAGTCGTCACGGGCGCGATCTCCAAAGAAGACTGGCCACTGGTCGCCGAGCTAGCACCACGAATTGCCAAGCATGCCGAGCCGCCCATGTCGGAAAAGATGCGCATCCTTGCCTGGCTTGGGGCAGACGCTGGAAAGTTTCGGGGTCTTGATGGACAGGTTCATGACGCCGCGACCGCCATGGGCGAGGCTGCACAGCGGAATGACGGCCAAGCAGTCATCGCGGCTTTCTCCAAAACCCAGCAAAGCTGCCTAGCCTGCCACCAGAGTTACCGTCGCTCGTTCGTGGAAAAGTTCTATGGAAGCCGCTAGCAAGGGATGGCTACACCTGTTGACGGAAGACTAGCTTCTATCCAATCGATATACCTCGACGAGTTCCGAGTTCCCAGGAAGCCGATCCTTTATGAATGGTCGCAGCGAGTTGTTGTCCCAACCGCTGCTCGATCACCGGCTTCCACGGCACCAGGCTGAACCCCATGCCGTCATCGAGCATCGCGTAGCGCCCGCTAGCGAGCATGACGGAACGCCTGTAGATGCCAGCCACGCGTTGGCCGTCGGACACGGGCCGGTGCTCCAAGCCGGTTTCGGCCGCAATGTCCTTGGCGGCCTGCGCCAATTCCCGATTGCGCAGCGTGCCCAACAGGTTCTGGGCTAGGATTACGCGCTGCCCACGCCGCTCTGCCAGCCCCTGTTCGGCCAGGAAGTCGGCACGGTGCTGCATCGCCTGTTTGGCCTCGCTGCCAAAACCCAGGTCACCCAGCCCCGACCCGCCACCGATCAACTGCTGGTCGAGCCAAGTGGCACCGATCACGCGGGCCTGCCGCTCGATGGGCAGGTGCGATTTCAGTTCCACCGCCACGCCGCCCAGGCGCTGCGCGTCATAGCGGCGGCCCTGTTCGGCCAGGTCGTTCGGCACCTTCCATAGCCCCTCGGCCACGCGCTCCACGATGCCGGCGCGGCGCAGGGCTTCCAGCCGGCGGACGTGGGCCGCGACGACTTCGTGCGAATCGCGGCCCGGCACGGCCTGACCCTGCGCGACGGCCAGGTGGTGGTCAGTGCGGTACAGACCATCGCTCGCCAGCGCGGCGATGTTCTTGTCGGCCGCGCGCACGTCGGCCGACCCCTTCACCTCCACCACGGCGCCAGTCGGGTAGTTCGCCAGCTCGTCGCGGGCATTGAGCGCGACGTAGTGGGCCTTGCCGTCCACGCCGTCGATGACCAGATAGCCCCGGTCGCGCAGCTCGTCGGCCAGTCCCTTCGCGGCCACGCGGCCGAGGATGGTTCGGCCCTCGTCGCCCGGCTCGAACACCGCCAGTTCGCGCGGCTCGCCGCGCATCGCCCGCTGCATGGTGCGGATGATGTCGCCACGTTCGCCCAGGGCGCGCAGGGTCTTTTCCGCGTCGGCATGGACGGCCCAGGTGCCCGGCTGCATCTCGTCGGCCAGGCCCAGGCGCTGCAAGCGTTGCAGCCGGCCGATCAGCAGCAGGCGCTGGCGTTGCAGCCCAGGTTCGTTGAACCGTTCGATCTGCACCCGACCATCCTCGCCGGCCTCTCGTTGCAGGGTACGGTCGAGGCTCGTCCACCGTTCCTGCTCCACCTCGCGTTGCACGGTCTGCTGGATCTCCAGCTCGGTGCGCGGCCCCAGCCATTCGGTCGCCAGTTCGGCGGCGCGATGGCGGAAGCCATCGGCGATGTAGTCGCCCGCGATGATGAGGTCTTTGCCGGTGTCGTCGCGTCCGCGCACGACGATGTGCGTGTGCGGGTTGTCGGTGTTCCAGTGGTTGACGGCTACCCAATCGAGGCCCATGCCCAGGTCGGCCTCCATGCGGCCCATGAGGTGCCGAGTGTAGGTGCGCAGGTCTTCCAGCTCGGCGCCGTCCTCGGGCGAGAGGATGAAGCGGAAGTGATGCCGGTCGTCGGCGCAGCGTTCCTTGAAGGCGTCGAGGTCGGCCGCATCGGTCTGCGGCCCGTAGGATTGGCCCGGCTCGCCATCGCGGCCCACGCCATCGCGCTCGATGTAGCGCAGGTGCGTGGCGAGCGACTGCGGGCTGGCCTGGCGCTGGTTGACCAGCAGCGTCTTGATGGTCACGCGCCGCGACATGGGCGTGAGCTTCGCCCCCGCGAAGCGCGCCGCCGTATGGCCCAGCCCGAGGCGCGAGCCGGGCCGCTGGCCGGTGCCACGCGCCGACGCCGGACGGCGCACCGAGGACTTGCCTCCGCTGGCCTTGCCTGCCTGCTTGAGCACCTTGGAGACGAAGCCCTGGCCCCGGTTCTTCGGGGCGCTGGGTCGGATGCGGAAATCGTCGTCGCGGCGGTCGGTCATTGTTATGCCCTCTGCAAGCTCTGGCGTGTTCGGTCGTGCGAAGCACGCGGACATGCCTGCATCGGCGCGGGCCTCGCGCCACAAGCGGCACGGCGGCGAAGCCGCTGCGTGCCGCGCAACCCCCATGTGAAGACTGACTTTCGACGCGGCCCGGTGCCGCGTCCTTTTGTCTTGCCTTCCGCCTTTGCCCCTCGCTGTCGCTCCGGGCGTCGGCGGCCCGGCGGCGCTGCGCTGCTTGCAGCCAGCCCGCCGGCGAACGCGCCAATGGCCGCAGGCCGGGCGCGTTCGAGGCAAGACACCTGCACGCTGGACGGCTGCGCCGGATGTTGCGCGAGGCGCGGCGCGAATGCGCCCGCGCTGCACGCGCGACGACACGGCGGCAGCCACTGGAACGACATGCTCGATGGCACGACGAGAGGCACGGCAACGTGCAGCGAATCGACGGCCATCATGGGCGTGTCTCCAGCCAGACCGGATACGCGACGCCGATCACGGCGGATGCGCTGACCGGCCCGAAATAGCGGCTGTCGAACGACGCTGGATTGGTCACGCTCAACAGGAACAGCTCGCCCGATTCGAGGCGGCGGCAAAGCTGCAGGGATGGCAGCGGCCGGCCCAGCCGGTCGGCAGGCAGCGCGGCGGCCGCAGGCACGCCGTCGATGCGTACCTGCCCGGCGACGATGCAAACGTGTTGCGGCGCGACCGCGCCCACACGTTTGAGCAGCGGAACGCGGGTCGGCAGGTAGCCGCGCTGCGCAGCCAGCATGGCGGCCCTGTCGGGCAGCGGCACCAGCACGATGCTGTCCACGGACAACGGACGTGGCAGCGAGGCGGTGCGCGGGTCGAACGGTTCGATGCGATACCAGCCGACCGCCACGCTGTCGGACGGGTTGTAGGTCAGACGCGGCAGCGGCGACACGAAAGCCGCCCAGGCCAGCGCAGCGAGGCCGACGGCAGCGAAGCCCGCCAGCACGATGCGAACGCGCAGGCGCGAGCGAGGATGCGGCGCGGCTTCGTGCGTGCATGTGGTGTTGGATTGGGTCGTCATGGCAGCGCCTTTCCGGCCAGCCAGGCGGCGTGCCGCTCGGCGGTGTATTCGGGCAGCGCCAGGCGGGCCGCCAGACGGTTGCCCAGCGTGCGCCAGTACGCGGGCGACACGTCGATGGCGGCGATGCCTTGCCCTTCGATGCCGTCGATGCGTTCCAGCACGGCAGGCACCGCGTTTTCGCCTTCGGCGTGCAGCAGCAGGCGTGCGCCCGGCCGCACGCCGGGGATGCGCTGCATGTCGTCCAGCGGCGTGGCGGCTTGCATCACCATGAGTTGCCAGCGGATCGTGCCGTAGTCGTTTGCTTCCCAGCGCACGCGGCAGAACATTGCACGCGGCAGGAACACCGCGCAGCGCCGCCAGCGGTCGAGCCGCAGCGTGCGCGCCGGCTCGCCGAAGCGCAGGTAGAGCTTGAAGCGCGGTTCGATGTAGGCGAGCGATACGCGAGTCAGCGGCACGCTGCCAGCTTGGTCGGCGAGCGTCGAAAGCGAAGGCGGCGGCGCAGCAGCCGGTGCAGCCGTCGCCGCATGAGCGGCAGGCAAGGCGGATCCGTTCATGGCAGGTTCTCCGGGCGCTTGTCGGGAAACTCCCGCTCCAGCAGGCCGCGCAGCAGTTCGGCCACGGTCACGCCCTGGCCGAAGGCGGCGATCTTGATGCGCGCGCGCAGCGCAGGCGTCACGTCGAGCGTCAGGCGTGCGGTGTAGAGGTCGCCTTTGTTGAGTGCATCGGCATCGCCCTGGCGAATCCACGCCTCGGCGTGCGGATTCGCGGGCGGACGTGCGCCGATGCCGACGCGCTTGCTGCGCGGGCTGCTCATGTCGGCCACCGCAGCAGTTCATCGGTGAGCACGGCAATCTCGCGTGCGGCGGCGCTGTCGGGCGCGGTTTCGCGGGCGAGCCGGCCAGCGGCCACGCTGTCGGCGAAGACGATGCGCTGGCGCACTTCGCTGTGCAGCGCCGGCAGCGGCTGTTCGGCCAGCGATTGCCGTGCTTCCCTGCCGATGATGGTGGTACTGACGCGCCGATTGATGACGAAGGCCGCGCGCAGCGCAGGCCGGAACACCTGTGCCTCGCGGATCAGCGCCACCATCTCGGCGCTGGCCCAAAGGTCATACGGGCTGGGCTGCACGGGAATCAGCACGCGCTCGGCCGCCAGCAGCGCGGAACGCGCCAGGGCGGCGATGCGCGGCGGCCCGTCGATGATGATGTGATCGGCGCGGCGGGCCAGCTCCGGCGCTTCCTGATGCAGCGTTTCGCGGGCGAGGCCCACGGCGCTGAACAGCCGTGGCAAGCCCTGCTGGCTTCTGCGCTGCGTCCAGTCCAGCGAAGAACCCTGCGGGTCGGCGTCCAGCAGGATGACGTGCAGACCGCGCATCGCCAGCTCGCCCGCGATGTGCGTGGCGAGCGTGGTCTTGCCGACGCCGCCTTTCTGGTTGAGAAACGCGAAGATCATGGCGCGGCCCTCCCTGCTGGAAAGCCGGCCTGGCCGTGCCGTTTCGTGGTTGTCCACCGAAACGACGCGTTTCTACTAAAAGTTAGAGATTTATAGTTAGGTAAGTTAGAGGGGTCGCAAACCCGCGCCGTTACTGGCTTTGCGGCGTTTTCGTACTCCTGATAGCACGATAGGCGTACTCCCGATAGCACGATACCCGGCACTCCTGATAGCACGAGGCCGTCCACAGCTTTTCCCGCAGTTATCCCCGTGCCGTGAACGGCACGGGCCGGAAGGTCAGCAGTTCCAGCTTCTCGTCCGGCATCGACTCGATGCCCAGGACGTAGCCGGGCAGCGACTGCCGCGCGACCAGCACGCGCAGGTCGTAGGCGAAGTCCGAGAAGCGCGCCGCGCTGCCGGACTTGCGGTGCAGATGCCGGAAGTCGAATTGCCAGCCGTGTTCCTGCCGCCCGCCGTGCTTGCGCACCAGGCGATACAGCCAGCGTTCGATGCCACCTTTCAAGCGGAAATAGGCCGGGTCGATGGTCAACACCAGGGCGGCATCGAGCACGCCGGCATAGAACCAGTCCGGCAGGATCAGCTCGATGCCCAGCGGCGTGCCGCTGGCGTCGGCCAGCTCGCGCCATTCGTTCACCCACGAAAAGCGGTGCAAGCGCCTCCCGGTGGTTTCGCGGATGGAAGTCGCCACGCTGGTCGATTGCAGCCGGTCGAGCGCGGCTTTCAGGCGCTGGTAGTCGTTCAAGGACGTGCCGCGCCCGATGAAGCGCAGGATTTCGTAGGGCGTGGCGTGTATCCAGCGCGACGGGCGAATGCCTGCGTCGCGCGCCTCCACGATCTGCGAGGCCGCCCAAATCAACACGTCGGCATCCCATATCGTGGCGATGCCGTGCTCGGCCGTGCCTTCCACGCGGATGGTGATGTTCCCGCTGCGGAAGTCGATCGGCGCCGTGCGCCGCGACTTCGCCAGCGAGAAGAACGGAAAGGCCATCAAGTCCTGGCTGTCGCGCGGCGCCATGCCGTCGCCCGGCAGCGCGCGGAACAGGTCGAGCTGTTCGCACTGCGGCAAGGCTTGCCCTGGAGGGCCGGACATGGCGAAGGCCACCCACGCGCCGACGATCAGCGGCCATCACGGTAGTCACCCGCGTGGCGTTCGGCGTATTCCGGGTCGGATGTAGCCTCGTAGCTGCGCTGGTCGGCCCAGGCATTGAGGTCGCTTACTGCGTACATGACGCGGCGACCGAACTTGCGGAACTTCGGGCCACCGCCGATCACGCGCTGCTTCTCCAGCGTGCGAGGACTGAGGCGCAGATACTCGGCGGCTTCGTCGTTGGTCAGGTAGCGTTGGGGCTGCGAGGGCGCAGCGACAGTAGCGGCGGCAGGCCGCAAGGGAGAGGGTCGCATGGGGTGTACCTCTATCAAGCCCGGCCACACCACGCGGCCGGATAGAGGCACTTTCAAGAAAGCGAGGCTTCCTGCTAAGGGACGATTTGCAGGGGGCGCGAAACGTCCCCCCTCCTAATGCGACGGGAACGGCGGAAGCTGTGCCAGGCGGCGGTAGCCGCCGCGCATCAGCGCATCGCCCCGGCGCACCAAGCGCCGCACGCGGGCACGCAAGGCGCTATCGGCGTACCAGTCGGCGGCGACAGCATCGACGCCGAACAGCCCTTCGGCCACGTCGCGCAGGGACGCGCCCGCGAGGGTGCCGTCGAGCGCCTGGAGCGTGTTCAACTCCAGCAGCGCAGCGGGTGCCGGCCGCGACCGTGCCGTTCCCGCTGGCGCTGCATCGCCAGCGGCGGCCAGCTTGTCCAGTTCGGCCGCCAGCGCCTGATAGCGTCCGCAGGATGCGGCGCAGGCGCGAATGGCATAGGCGTAAGCCATGCCGTCGGCCAGGCCGGGAGCGATCACCAGCCGCAGGCAGCAGCCCGGCCAGCGTGTCAGCAGCACCAGGCGCTTGCCGTCGTGGATCAGGTGCTTCTGGCCGGGAAGGCTCCAGAACGCGAAAGCCACCGCGTCGGGCGGCGGGTCGGCGTCCGGGTAGAGCTGCACTACCGCATCGTGATCGGGGAACCAGGCCGGGTGCGCGTCGCGCGCATCCAGGGCGGGATCTTCCAGCAGGCGCAGTCCCCAGCGCGCGGCGGCCTCTGGCCGGCGGCGGCGGCGCAGCCAGTCGCGGCGGTAGTCGGGGTGGCGACGCAGGTATTCCCACGCCAGCGCGGGGCCGTCGAGGTGCAGCGTGTAGAGATACGCGGCGGTCGGATACCAGTGTTCGGCGCTCGGGTCAGCCATGACGCAGCCTCCTGTCATTCAGCATGAACGTCGCCACGGATTCCGCTGTGCGGGAGCTATCGAGTCGCCATCAAGTCGTCATCGAAATCGGGGTACTCTGTAACTGCGGTGTCAAGACCGATTGGCTCCAGGGCATTGCGGAAATCGTCTGAATGCGACGGTTGCGCGCCACAAAAATGGTGCGCAGCATGGAGCACCGTGCAGCAGCCCGCGCCATAGATCATGACTGTTTGCATCAGAAGCGCACCGCTTCGGTGCAAGAGTGCGGATTCAGACCAATCAGGTCTTGGGTAAGACTGAAATAGTCAGAATGCGCCGTCGTTGGCTGGGACTGCTCAGTCGGTGATCGAACCGTTTTCCTCGGCCAGCCGCAGGTACTCCGACAGCCGCCGCACGGGCTGGAAGTAGCGATCGCGCATCACAGGTTGCTTGTGCGGCCCGACGATGGACGCCAGATCGGACAGCTTCACATGGCCCAGGCCGGGCATGCCTATTCCCAGGTCGATCAGCCCCCATGCCGTATCGCCATCGGCCGGGTCGAGCGCGGCCAGCAGCCAGGTGGCGTGCGCGTCGGGGGTGAACAGTCGCACCGCCGGCATTGGGTCGATGCTTCGGCCAGCGGCGCGTGCCGCGCCGACGGCGAGCAGTTGCGCCCGCTGTTCAGCGGTGACGAGCGGCTGGGTCATGGCCCGAATCCCCACGCATCCGAGGATGCACGGATACGATTTTCCACCGAAGCGCGGAACCGCCGAAGCGGATGCGTGCTTTGGCGGGAAAGCGCGAAGGCGCAAGCCATCGAATCCGTACATGCACGGAAACGCGGAAGCGGAATTGCGCAGGCCAGGAAAGACACAGATGCGGTTCCCAGATTCTGTCGGAATCCGCCCATGCGGATTTCTGCAAAGGCACGAATACGGAAATCAACGACACCAAATGCGCACTATAGTTTGTAGCCCTATAGTGCGCAATCGGCTGTCATCTTGGTTTTCTAAGGAAAACCATAGGTGGCGGCGAAAGACTCATTGGCGACGGCAATACGGACGGTCAGGAAAGCGCGCGGCTTGAGCCAGGAAGCGTTCTCCGACGTGTCCAGCCGTACCTACCTGAGTTTGCTGGAGCGCGACCTGAAAAGCCCGACCATGCACAAGCTGACCGAGCTGTGCGAGGTCATGGACGTGCATCCGCTCACGTTGCTGACGCTGGCCTATGCCGGCGACAGCACGCGCAGGGCCGATCAGCTTCTGGCGCAGGTGCGCCAGGAGCTGGAGGCGGTGTTGAAGGAACGCGACACGCCGTAGGCGCGTGCGTGACGTGCTGCGCCAGCAGCACGGCGCCCCGCCGCAATGGACGGGGCGCGGTGGGCGGCCGTCAGGCTGCCTTGGGCTTGCTGCGCGACCAGATCAGGTCGTGCGTGCCGTCCTCGTTCTCGATCAGGCGGGCATAGACCGTCGCCGGGAACGAAGGGTCGTCGATGCTCACGGACAGGTACTCGCGCCCGGCCTCACTGGTCTTCTTCCACGCCGCGCCGATCTCGTGGCCGGCCGCCTGAAGGTGGAAGTCGGGGGCGTTCTCGCTGTCGCCCTTGTCGTTGGGAACCAGCTTGACCTTGACGTTCAGGGTCAGGGTGCGGAGCTGGCCGGTGAAGCCGTCTTTCTCTGCGGTGAAGGTGCCGATGTTAGCCATGATGTTTCTCCTTTCGGGTTGAACAAGGTCGCGCCAGTGCGTCCTTGTTGTGATCCGGCCGGCGGGGGATGGGCTGGCCGCACCGCGCAGCGGTCGCAACACCGTGGAGAACCTGGAAGCGAAAAGAATTTGCTGCGCGAGGAAGCCGCGCAGCGGCGGGGAAATTGTTTTCGCTGGAAGGTTGCGGCCATGAAGCCCAAGGCGCAGCCGCGCCCCCGCCAGGATTCACGACAAGCCAAGGACGCACGGGCCGCCTGTCCCGAATGGAGACATGGCCGACTCGGCATCCCCGCGTGACGGCTTCACCGGCTTGCGCCCTGACGCGGGCAAGGCCAATCCCCCAACGACAGGCGAGAACGCCCCCGCCGCAGCTTGCGGTGACGTGCGTGAGGCGTGGTGTGGAAGTTCCATAGGCAAGACCGGGCGGCGTGTCGGTGAACCGTCCTTCGTGACGTGGTTGCTCTGAACCGCCAGCGTCGAGGCCGGCACGCTTTGGCACAACCTGCCGCAGCAAGCCGGGGCGTAGCCCCACAAGCCCCGCCCATTGCGGCGGGGCGCCATCGAAATCTTGCCCGCGTCAGCGGGCACCGATCGCCGTACCGCGCGCAAGGCCGTTGCGCGCCCGCCCCGTCGCCGCCTGGCCGAAGGCGGCGACGGGGCGGTTTTGCGGTGGACGTTGAAACCGGGCGCGGCAGGTCTGCCGCGCCCGGTTTGAGGTGAAACCCCGGCGCTGTGCGCCGGGGCTATGCTGCTATGTCACGCGGCGAGCGCGTGGGCTTCCACTTCGTCGGCGGCATCTTCCGGTGCATCCACGTCCTGCGCGCCTTCCTGCGGCTCCGTGTGGTGTCCGCTCTTGAACACGGCGGGCATCCAGCCCGTACCATCGGCCAGCCGTTCCGCCTCGCTGGCAATGTCGGCCTTCTTCAACTTCGCCAGCCGGGTAGCGTGCGACGGCGCGAACTCGCCCACGGCTTCCAGAATCACGGCCTTCGGCACATGCTGGAAATATCCGTCTGCGGTGGGCTGCCACCATGCGGCCATGTCCAGCCCCACGGCCTGCGCTAGTTCCGCGCCCGGCTGGTGCGCCGTGGCGCGGGGCGTCACCACATCCACGGTCGCCGCCACGCATACCGCCAGCAACCGCACCAGTTCGCCTTGCTCCATCGCCAGCAGCGCGGCGAACAGTTCAGCGCTGTCCTGCGGCAACGCTTCGCCCGCGACTTGCTGCAATTCGCGCAGGGCTATGGCGGCGAGCGAATCGGGCCAGTCCGGGGCCATGCTTTCCAGCCGGTCTTTCACGGTGAGGCGCACGCCGAGCGGCAGGCCGTCGTGGTAGTGGCCGTCCTGCAGGACGGTCTGCACCATGCCATGCACCAGCGCAGCCAGCGCGACCTGCGGATGCCGGGCCACTTCAATTTGCAGCGCGGCGGTGCGGTGCGCGCTCAAGCGCTGCGCCAGCCGGTCGGACAGGATCGCGGCCTTGGGCTGCTCGGCGTCCTCGCCTTCGTCGTCGTTCCCGGCTTCGCCCTCCGCGTTGCCGAACCCCTGCCGCAAGCGTTCCAGCGTGCGCAGCGCCTTGGCTTCGGCTTCGCGCAGCAGCCCGCGATGAATCACGGCTTCGCCCTCGCGGTCGAGCGTGACGATGGCACCGGCCACGGCGCACACGTCCGGGGCGTAGCCCTGCAAGGCTTCCTCCACGGCTTGCAGTTCCCCGGCAACCTGTTCGCGGCGCGGTTCCAGCGCCTCGGTCTTGTCCTCGTCCTCGGCGTCGTAGGCGTCTTCCAGTTCGGCGTCGATCTTGTCGAGGCGGGTTTGCAGCGATGCGATGCGGCGGGCTTCGCGGGCGCTCGGTTCGCGGCGCTGGCGCGGTGCGTTCTGGAACGCCTGCCGCTCGGCGTAGCTCATGTGCGGCACGGCTTCCACCCACGCCCAACCCTCGGCGCGCACGTCCCCGGCCAGCGCATCCAGCTTGCCGCGCACCAGCGTTTCCAGCAGCGCGGCGTCGGTCAGGTAGGTTCCGGCATCGCCTTCCGCGAACAGGTCGCGGCGGATGCCGCCACCCGCCGCCGTGTAGGCGTCCAGCCCGACGAAGCGCACCAGCGGATGCGTGGCGTCGAGTTCGCGTTCGGTCAGGCGTTCGCGCAGCGCGGATGCGCCGCGCTGCCATTCCGGCGCACCGTAGAACGCGGCTTCCTGTGCGGGGTGGTCGTCGGTGATGGTCAGGGCCATCAACTGTTCCAGCGTGACATTCCCGGCCCGGTAGTCAGCCAGCAGGCGCGGCGAGACGTTGGCCAGCTTCAAGCGCCGCTGCACCACCAGCGGGGTCACGCCGAAGTCGGCGGCAATGTCCTCGATGGGGCGGCCTTCCTTGACCAGTACGGCGAACGCCTCGAACTGGTCGGCCGGGTGCATCTGCTCGCGCAGCAGGTTTTCCGCGAGGCTGACGGTACGGGCCGAAGCGTCCGGCACCAGCAGGCAAGGCACTTCGTAGTCGGCGGCGATGCGCTTTTTCTTCGCAAGCAGCTTCAAGGCGGTCAGTCGGCGGTCGCCGGCCACCACTTCGTATTGCTCGCCATCGGCGGCAAGGATGACAACGAGGTTTTGCAGCAGACCGATGCGGGCGATGCTCGCGGCCAGTTCGGGAATGGACAAGCGCGGGGTCTTGCGTGCGTTGCGCTTGGAGCGGCGCGGCAGCAACTGCGAGAGCGGAACCAAAATCAGGTTCTTGGTCGGGTCGGCCACTTCCAGCGGCGCGGCGGTTTCGATGGCACGGGTTTCGATTTGGGTAACGGCGTTCATGGTGATAACTCCTTGCGGTTAGGGATGCAGCAGCGAGAGAAGCGGCAAGGGCTGCTGCCTGCCCCTGCCGCGTGGGGATTCAGGCTTTCAACTGGCGCATGCCATCGGCCAGCAGCCAAAGCGCACGGTTGAGGCGGATGTTTGGGTCGATGCCCTGCACCGGGCGGGTTTGCTGGCGGCGTCCGTTGGCGCTGCGCCCGCGCAGGCCGCCTTGGGTCAGGTTCTCTTGCGTGCGGTTGAACACGCTCCACAAGTCCGGGCGGCGGTCGTCGAAGCGGCGCGGCATCAGGATTTGCGATTCCGTGATGGGCGCGGGTTTGTCGGGGTCGTCGTACTTGAGGGCCAGCGCGGCGCGGGCGAACACTTCGGATTCGCCATCGTTCAAGGTGATGGCGCGCATGGAATCGCGGGATTCCTGCACGCGGTCGAAGCCGCGCAAGACTTCGTAAGCGCCTTCGATGACGGAACCGGCCACGTCGCCTTTGTGGGGCACACGCACATCGGCTACCGTGTCGCCGCACACAAGGCCATTGCTGCACACGAACCGGAACATGCCCGCGAACATTTGGTAAGAACTGGTGCCGTCGTGCGAATTGAGAAGCACGATTTCATTTGCTTCCGCGCCGTTGATCTGGCTGGCGTGGCGCAGGCGCAGCATGTGTTTGGTGTAGTCGCGGCGGTCGTCGTGGCGGACGCGGGTCTGTGCTGCCATGAAGGGTTCAAACCCTTCCTTGCGCAGTTCCGCCAGCACGGCGGCGGTCGGGATATAGGCGTACCGCTCGGAACGGCTTTCATGGGGGGCGTCCGCGAAGATGGATGGCGCGACCTTGCGGATTTGATCGTCGGACAGCGGGTAATCGCTGCGCAGCGACGGGGAACGGGAAGCGAATCGGGATGCGAGTTGCATTGCATTTCTCCTGACGAAAAGGGTTTGCTGTTCAAACCGCACACCGGATTCCTAGATTCGGAGCCCAGCCTTTCGGCTGTTCGGTGCGGTTGGCACGAGGAACCCGGTTGGCCCTGTTGCCACCGTCTTTCCTGAGTTCATCGCCCGCGGCCAAAGGAGCGCGCGGACGGGGGCCGTCAAGGAGACAAGCGCAGGGTTGGTGCGGCCCGCAGGCGCAGCCGAGGACACGGCCCTGCGCGCCTTGACGGCACACGGAAGCGGGCTACGGTCGCGGGTAAGGTGATGAAGTCAGGGGAGACGGCTGGACAAGGCAACGGCCATCCCTATGTGCTGACCGCACGGCAAGCGAAGCGCGCAGGCCCGAAGCTGGAAGCCGGGCCGAAGGCGTCAGCCGAGCGGAGCGAGGGAACGATGGAAGCCCGAAGGGGGGCGAGACGCCGCAGGCGGCTCGATGCGAAGCACGACAGCGCGACCGGCCATGCTTCTTGGCCGGGGACGCCCATGCAGTCGTGGAGATGCAGCGTGGATCTTCTGTGGTGGACAAGCAGCCTTTGCGGCATCGGTATTGCCGCGCCGGCGCAGCCGGGGCGGCGGTGTTGCAGGGGCGCCAAGCGAAGCGCGGCGGGGATGTGCCGCAGGCACTTCCCCCGGAGTGCAAGCGCCAGCGCGCAGCGCCGCAGGCGCGAAGTCATCGGCACCAGGGCGCAGCAGAAAAAAGGTGCGCCGCCCCGCAGGGCAGCGCACCGGATGGCGCCAGGCGCGATCAGTTCGCCGTCATCGTCTGCAACTGCTCGATCACGCCGGGTTCGACGAAGACGCACGGCTGGTCGGCCGCGATCGGCACGTTGAACACCTGTGAGAAGGCTTCGCGCTTGAGGTGCGCCAGGCGGCCCGTCCGGTACGCCTGTTCGGGCTTCACGCGGCCACCGCCCGCCGGCGAGCCGCTGCGCTGCGGGTCGCACTCGACCAGCGCGACAAAGCCGTCGTCGGACAGCTTCTGATGCTCGGGGCACAAGCCCCAGCCGGTTGCCGTGTGACGCTCCATGCTCGCGCGCAGGCGGCGATCCAGCAGGATGGCGCCGGTGTCGAAGCGAGTACCGCAGACAAGGCAAACGTGTTGTTCAAGCGAAACGTGCGATTTGTCGTTCATGACGATCTCCGGTTGCACGGGCGGAATTGCCCGGAACCGTCGCCAGCACGGCGCAGCGCAAGCAGTCAGGGGTCGCAGACGGCCGCCAGGACGCAAGCGCGCAAGGCGCGTGCAGCCCTTGACGGCGAGACCGCCGTGATACGGTGAAGGGAACAGCAAGACCGCCCTCAACCTCACAACGAAGGCGCGGACAGGCAAGCGGAGCGCGCAGGCCCGCCAGGGCCGAAGGCGTTAGGGATCAAAGCCGAATGGCCACGACTCGCAGAGGCGTGGGGCGCAGCCCGCGAGCCCGACGGCGGAACGACGGGACGCCCCCGCGGATCGGTTACACGATGGCACAAATGGGCTACGATGTGGCTACACTTTTCCAGAGTCTGTGTCCATGGCAAGCAGTGATGTCGTTCGCGCCCGAATTGATAAAGAAATCAAGGAGGAAGCCAGCCATGTCTTATCCGGAATGGGGCTGTCGATTTCGGATGCGATTCGCATGCTGCTAACACGCATCGCGACCGATAAGGCCTTGCCTTTCGATCTGAATCGTGTCGCTTCTCCGCTGAAGCGCAAGACTCCATGAGTATGCGAAATATCTTTCAGGACTCGCAATGACAGAGCCAACAATCATTTGCCCAAACTGCAAGACCGAGATTCGCTTAACAGAGTCTCTCGCAGCTCCGCTTATCGCTGCGACGCGTCAGCAATACGAACAACAAATCGCACAAAAAGACTTGGATTTCGCCAAGCGCGAACAAAGCCTGCGGGAAAAGGAAAAACAGGTTGCCGAGGAAAAACGCGCGCTCGATGACCAAATTGCAGATCAGGTTGCAGCACAACTAAAGACCGAGCGCGCACGAGTCATAGCCGATGAAGCCAAGAAAGCGAAGCTCGCGAGCGCGGCAGAATTGGACGCGAAAGCACGTGAGCTAGTTGAGCTTCAGGAGGTATTGAAGTCACGCGATGAGAAGTTGGCCGAAGCCCAAAAGGCGCAGGCTGACTTGATCAAGAAACAGCGTGAACTCGACGATGCTAAACGCGAACTGGAATTGACTGTTGAGAAACGTGTTCAAGAGGGCTTGACCGAAGTGCGAGCTATGGCACGGCGAGAGGCCGAAGATGGTTTGAAGCTCAAGGTAATGGAGAAAGATCAAACCATCGCGTCGATGCAACAGAAGATCGAGGAATTGAAGCAAAAGGCAGAGCAAGGCTCGCAGCAACTGCAGGGCGAAGTCCAGGAAATGGATCTTGAAAACCTACTGCGCGCGAAATTCCCATTTGACTCTATCGAGCCTGTTGCAAAGGGCGAGTTCGGTGGGGACGTGCTGCAACGTGTTATCAGCCAAACTGGACAACCAAGCGGCGAAATACTCTGGGAGTCAAAGCGAACCAAGAATTGGAGCGACGGCTGGCTCTCCAAGTTGCGCGATGATCAGCGAACCGCTAAAGCGGAGGTGTCGGTTCTCGTGAGTCACGTATTGCCAAAAGGCATTGAGACTTTTGATGTTATTGATGGTGTTTGGGTAACCAGTCCACGGGCGGTTCTGCCAGTAGCAACGATACTCCGCCACACTCTGCTTCAGGTAAGCATGGCTAGGCAGGTCAGCGAGGGGCAGCAAACCAAGACCGAAATGGTTTATCAGTACCTGACCGGACCGCGATTCCGTCATCGCGTGGAAGCGATCGTTGAAGCGTTCTCCTCGATGCAGCAAGACTTGGATAAAGAACGAAAGGCCATCATGAAACAATGGGCGAAGCGTGAAGAGCAGATCGAGCGTGTAATGGGCGCCACTGTTGGTATGTATGGGGATCTGCAAGGCATAGCAGGTAAGTCACTGCAGGAAATCGAAGGCCTGAGCCTGGTGGCTCTGCCCGGCCCAAATGATGAAGAACAGGGAAGCTAAAAGCCGTGACTCAAAATTCAAATACGAATGATGCGCCAGTCCCATCACCTGCTGACGTCGTGCCTGCAAAAACACCGCCTTTACCCGCCATACACGATGCAGCGCAGCAGGCACGAAATCTTCGGCTGGTACTTCAAGACGACAAGCAGCGCATAGGTTGCTTCCTTGGGGCTGGCTGCCCTCTTGGCGTCTACGATGCTGAAGGAAAAAATAGCATCGTGCTGATTCCAGCGGTTGTGGAATTGACAAAACGTATTGCTGCTGGACTGTTGTCGGCAGATGAAGCACCTGAAGCTACGTCAAAGTTCAAAAAGCACTGGGACGCATTGTGTGAAGAATGCAAGCCAGCAGATGGCAAAGACCCTACCGTAGAAGACGTGCTGACGGAATTGCGTACTTTGGCGAATCGCCGAGGAAGTGCGGAAATTCTGGGGATGACGAAAAAGGACTTGAGCGACCTTGACGAGAAGGTTTGCGCGTTAATCGCAACGGAAATACGGAAACCATTGCCTCTGTATCGCAACGCGTACAACCGTTTTGCGTCTTGGATAGGTGGGGTATATCGAAGCTCACCTGCTGAAATATTTACTCCAAACTACGATGTTCTCTTCGAGCAGGCATTTGAGCAGCACCCGCTCCCACACTTCGACGGATTTGTTGGTTCCCACAAGCCTTGGTTTGATTTGGCATCGATAGAGCACGACGTTATCCCCTCAAGATGGACGAGGTTGTGGAAGCTTCACGGATCAATCAATTGGGAGAAAAGCGAAGAGATCGTAAATGGGGCGAAGGTAACCCGTGTCGTTCGTGTGACCCGTGAGGCAGAGGCGGGCAAGGTCATGATCTTTCCATCTCATCTCAAGTATGACCAAAGCCGTCGCATGCCGTACCTCGCGATGCTTGATCGACTAAGAGCCTTCTTCCATGGGAAGGATGCTCCTAGATTAGTGGTGTGTGGATATTCTTTTCTTGACGATCACTTGAATGAAGTCTTGCTTGATGGGTTGAGGGGGAATCGCAATGCCCAGTGCTTTGCGCTGATGTATTCAGGACTTGGACAGCACTCTAGAGCTGTGGACTATGCAGTAAAGCAAAGCAATCTCACCGTTCTTGCTTGGGACGGAGCGGTCGTAGGAACACGAGTAGGCCGATATCGACCCGGAACCATTGGTGGCAATGAGCACACTCCTTGGCTCACTGAAGAAGAGACCGAGGTTGGGGATGGCTCCAAAGAGCAGCAACCGCGCAGTCGTTTAGGCGATTTCCACTACTTTAGCCTTTTTCTTGAACAGCTTTGCGGTGGGGGCACTCACGATGCACAACCAGCCGGGTAACCCAGACCCATCACGGCTCGGAACCGTTGAAGATGTCAATGGTTCGAGTGTGAGCGTGAAGCTCTCAGAGAGCACGCCCGGTGGCCTTCTTTTTGTTAATGGGGAGGCATACCGTGTTGGACAAGTTGGAGGGTTCGTTCGTATTCCATCAGGATATGTCGATCTGTATGGAGTGATATCTCAGGTCGGCGCCGGAGCTGCACCCGGGCCGCCCGAGCTTGCTCCTCAGCTCGGTAATCGGTGGCTCAGAGTTGAACTTGTTGGTCAAGGACGACGGGGAACAAAGTTCGAGCGAGGGATAGCCCAGTACCCCTCGATCGGAGACTCGGTTCACGTAGTCACTGAGTCGGATTTGAAGACGGTGTATGCACCAGGGGACGATGATGGCTACGTCGCCGTAGGACGCGTTGCCAGCGCCGAGTCGATCCGTGCGTACCTGGATATGAATCGGCTTGTTACTCGCCACTCTGCTGTCGTTGGGAGCACCGGCTCCGGAAAGTCGAATGCCGTTGCAAATCTGTTGGGAGCAGTTTCTGACCAAGCACGCTTCAAGTCTGCACGCGTTGTACTGTTTGACCTCCACGGGGAGTACGCAAAGGCCTTTGGCGATCAAGCTAGGGTATTCAGAGTCGGAGCGGATACGGCCATAGGCGAGCGCGAGCTGCATGTCCCATTTTGGGCGCTGACGGCCGAGGAATTCATTTCCATAACGATGGGTGCAGTCTCAGGGACACCTTTGACCTTGCTGCAAGAAAAGCTGCTATCAAGCAAGCGCGCGTCAAAGGCGGCAGGTGTCGCACATGGCCTTCCAGACCTCACGATCACGATCGACACGCCGCTGCCATTCTCCGTTTACCAACTCTGGCATGATTTGTATTCGCTACATTGCGCAACTCACAGCGTAAGTAAGAACCAAAACCAGACTGACGCTACGCGCACGTACATTGAGGAAGGTGCGCCCCCAGTCAAAGCAGTTGGCGATGGCGACCAGCTTGTTCGTCCGAGATTTCGTCCGCTCAAAGACGAAAAGAATGATCCTGACAAGGTGTATGCGGGGATCTACGGTGATTTGCCGCGCGGACACCTCGATAGTTTGGAAAGCAAACTTCGAGATCCTCGCATGCAGTTTCTGTTTCGTCCTGGCCAGTGGGCACCCGACAAGGACGGAACAACGGGCGCTGATCTAGACGCGTTGCTTGAGGCATGGATAGGCGCAGATAAGCCGATCTCTGTTTTCGATTTATCAGGTATTCCTACCGCTGTTGTGGATGACTTGGTAGGGGCCGTGTTGCGTATTCTGTATGACGCAATTTTTTGGGGTAGAAACAAGCAAGAAGGCGGTAGAGAGCGGCCCCTTCTTGTCGTCCTTGAAGAGGCACATGTATACCTTGGCCCTCAGTCAAAGAATAGAGCTGCGATTGCAGCACGGCGCATCGCCAAAGAGGGCCGGAAGTACGGCGTTGGCTTGATGCTAGTCAGTCAACGACCATCCGAAGTGGACACCACAATTCTTTCTCAATGCGGTACGGTTGTGGCCTTACGTTTAACCAACGACTCTGATCGATCCCAAGTAACCTCCTGCGCATCGGACAATCTCAAAGGGCTGTTTTCAATGCTTCCGGTTCTCCGAACTGGTGAAGCATTGGTCGTGGGTGAAGCCGTCAATATGCCAATACGGGCAATCATTGACCGTCCGCCTGAGGGCCGACGCCCGGAAAGTGACGATCCGATGGTCGTTGTGCCCAAGGGGGAAGGCGGTAAGCGTATAAGGTCTGGCGGATGGACAGAACCTGTCAAAGATGAAAATTACAAGCCTCTAGTCGAGGCGTGGCGCAAGCAAGATCCTAATGCTGGAAAAACACAGGCAACGGATTCAGAAACCTGATTTTCAACCGAAGGAGACGACACTATGGAACGCACCTCCGTTACTTCAAGCAACATCAACTCCATTGGCTATGATGCCGATAGCCAGACACTGGAGATAGAGTTCAATAATGGCGCTGTTTACGAATACTCAGGGGTTCCTGAGGGCGAGCATACTGGGCTTATGAACGCGGACTCCAAAGGGACGTACTTCAATGCCAACATTAAGAATCGGTATCCCTTTTCGAAGCACTGATAGTGACCGCGGTCAGTAGGCATCAGATGATGGCCTGCAAGCCCTTATCAGCGATAACGTTGAGCAGCTTGAGCGCAGGGCCGGTGGGGTGAGTTTCGCCTTGCTCCCACTTGCGTACGGTCGAGGCCGACGTATGCAAGTGGAGCGCGAACACCGGCTGGCTGAACTTTAAGGTTTCGCGCAAGCGCTTGATATCCGCCGCGCCGAACTCGCGCACCGGCGGCGGGCAAATCGCGTCGAACTCGCGCATCGTCACCTTGCCGATGGCTCCCGCCTCAACGAGCGCCGCCAGGTCGCCACGCAGCGATTCAATGATCTTGCTCACAATGCACCTCCACTAAAACACCCAACTGCAACGCCTTCGACAAGGCTTCAGCAGACAGTTCCAAGAACACCTTGCCGGCGAATTGCAGCGCCTTCTTTTCGTCCTGCGTGATGTTCGCCTTGTCGTTCTTCGGGAAACCATGCAGGAACACGTAGCGGCTGCCGATCCTGGCCGATACCAGCGTGCGGTAGCCGCCGCTCTTGCCTCCGCCGGCGCGGGCCACCCGCTTCTTGTAGAGGGAGCCGCCCAAGTCCGCGTCGATCAGACCGCTTTCCATCCCTTGAACCGCCTTGCACAACGCGGCATCGGGCAGCTTCTCGCCCGACTGCCAGCGTGCAAAGTCCTTGCGCTTCAGGATGTCCGTCATTTCGACGTCCAAACTATACCCGAAACGGGCATACTTTTCCAGTCTCCGGTGTAGCACCTAGATAGAAGGGATGACCCGCCCGATTGTCGTGACGCCGGCACGACAATCGGAGCCGACAGGACGGGATGCCGGCCACCGGTCACGCGGGCACCCTTGGCCGAAATCAGCAACGCATAGGCCGACCACGGCAGCGTGAAGACCTTGGCCAGCTCGGCGAGGCCGAATTTCCCAGACACTGTCTCGGAAATTGCAGAACAGGGATAGTCGGTCGGCAAGGCAGCGGGGGACGCCACCGAAAGCGTCCTCTTGCTCATGCCGTGGCCTCCGCAGGGCGCCGCGCGCCCGTGATGGCCTGCCGCCTGCTGGCCACCAGCTCGGCCGCATCGCGCACCGGCTTGTCCTCGGTGTGGACATAGTGCATGAACATCGCCACGGTCTTGTGGCCGGTGAGCTTCATGCCTACCTTGGTCGGCACGCCCGAATTGGCAATGTCGGTGGTCGAGCGATGGCGGATGCCGTGCGTGCCGACGTGCGGGACGCCGGCGGCCTTGAGCACCCGGCACCAACCGCCGTAGTGCTCGCCAAAGGTTAGGTGCTTGGTCGGGTCGTTGGGCGACGGCAGGACGTAGGGGCAGCCCTCCCGGCGCGGAGCCGTCGAAAACAGCCGATAGGCTTCCGCGCTCATGGGCTTTGAAAGGCCGCCGGTCTTGCTGTCGGGCCAGGCCACACGCCGGTTCTCCAGATCGACCCAACCCCATTCGAGCATGCAGATTTCGGAGCGGCGTCCGGCGAACTCGAATTGCAGGCGGATCGCCAGCGGGATGACGTAGTTCTCCAGTCCTTCCGCCTCCAGCTTCGCCAACTGGCGGAAGATGAGCGCCAGCTCGTCGTCCACGATGAGCCGGGTTTCCTCGCCGGGCGGGTACATCGGGACGTGTCGGCACGGGTTCGTGCCATCCGGGCGGTAGCCCCACACTTCGGCCAGGTTGAACATCTTGCGCAGCACGCCGAAGGCGTTGTTCGCTTCGGCCGGCTTGTAGGCCAGCTTCTCCATCAGCCCAGCAATGTCGGGCCGCTTCACGTCCTGCACCTTCTTGCGGCCGATCAGCGGGACGATGCAGCGGTCGATGACCGCCTGATAGCCGCGCTGCGTGCTCGGCTTGTTGCGCTTCTTGGAGTAGTCCTCCATGAACTTCTTGCACAACGCTTCGACCGTGGGCGCCTTGCGCGCCTCGGCCTTGGCGCCACCGGGGTCGCCGCCCCGGCGAACCTCGGCCAGCCAGTCCTGCGCCATGACGCGGGCCTGCTCCACGGTCAGTTCCCCGAACAGGCCCAGCGAGGGCTTGCGGGGTTGCCCGGAGTTCGTGCGGTACTGGAGCATGAACACCCGGCGGCCCTTCGGGGTAATCTTGCACAGGAAGCCCGGCACCACGGTATCCCGTAGTTCGATGTCCTTGGCCTGGGGTTGCGCTGACTCTACGGCGGTCTTGGTGAGCTTGATCTTTGCCATGATGACTCCTTGGAACGACCCGGATTCCAAGAGCCAGATAGGAGCGGCGCGAGGGAAAACCGGGTCAAGTTTCAGAAAGCACCGGCATATGATGGACGCGCGTAAGTTCTTGATAAACCTGCTGTATCGAGCTGCGACGCAGTCCAGCGAAGTACCGGGCTGGAGTCATCGTCAAACAAAAAAGGCGCCCTAGGGCACCTTTTTTGTCTGGGTCACCGATCAGCCGTTGTGGCGTTTCAGGACCAGTGTGGCGTTGGTGCCGCCGAAGCCGAAGCTGTTGCTCATGACGGTGTCGATCTTCGCGTTCTCGCGGGTCTCGCGCAGGATCGGCATGTCGGCGACTTCCGGGTCCAGCTCGTCGATGTTCGCGGAACCGGCGATGAAGTTACCTTCCATCATCAGCAGGCAGTAGATGGCCTCGTGAACACCAGCGGCGCCCAGGGAGTGGCCGGACAGGCTCTTGGTGGAGCTGATGGCCGGGGCCTTGTCACCGAATACGGCGCGGATGCCACGGATTTCGGCAACGTCGCCGACCGGGGTGGAGGTGCCGTGGGTGTTCAGGTAGTCGATCGGGGTATTCACGGTCGACAGGGCCTGCTGCATGCAGCGGATGGCACCTTCGCCACTCGGGGCGACCATGTCGTAGCCATCGGAGGTGGCGCCGTAGCCGATGATTTCGGCGTAGATCTTGGCGCCGCGCTTCAGGGCGTGTTCCAGTTCTTCGACAACGACCATGCCGCCGCCGCCGGCGATGACGAAGCCGTCACGCTTGGCGTCGTAGGCGCGGGAGGCCTTTTCCGGGGTTTCGTTGTACTGGGTGGAGAGGGCGCCCATTGCGTCGAACAGGCAGCTCTGGCTCCAGTGCTCTTCTTCACCGCCGCCGGCGAAGACGACGTCCTGCTTGCCCATCTGGATCTGTTCCATTGCCTGGCCGATGCAGTGCGCGCTGGTGGCGCAGGCCGAGGAGATGGAGTAGTTCACGCCCTTGATCTGGAAGGGAGTGGCCAGGCAGGCGGAAACGGTGCTGCCCATGGTGCGGGTGACACGGTATGGGCCGATGCGTTTGACGCCTTTTTCGCGCAGGGTGTCGATGGCTTCCATCTGGTTCAGGGTGGAAGCACCGCCCGAGCCTGCGATCAGGCCGGTACGCGGATTGGAGATCTGCTCGGGAGTGAGGCCGGAGTCCTTGATCGCCTGTTCCATCGCCAGGTAGGCGTAGGCGGCGGCGTCGCCCATGAAGCGGAAGACCTTACGGTCGATCAGCTCTTCCAGGTTCAGGTTGACCGAACCGGAAACGTGACTGCGCAGGCCCATCTCGGCATAGCTCGGGTTGTGCCGAATGCCTGCACGGCCTGCGCGCAGGTTGGCGGAGACGGTGTCTTTGTCATTGCCCAGGCAGGAAACGATGCCCAGACCGGTAATCACGACGCGACGCATGCGGATACCCTTAGAAGCTGTCAGTGGAAGTGAACAGGCCGACGCGGAGGCCTTCGGCGCTGTAGATTTCGCGGCCATCGACGCTGACGTTGCCGTCGGCGATGGCCAGAACGAGCGATCGATTGATCGTACGCTTGATGTGGATGTTGTAGGTGATTTTCTTGGCGGTCGGCAGGACCTGGCCGAAGAATTTCACTTCACCCGAACCCAGGGCGCGGCCACGGCCGGGATTGCCCTGCCAGCCGAGGTAGAAACCTACCAGCTGCCACATGGCGTCGAGGCCCAGGCAGCCCGGCATTACCGGATCGCCTTCGAAGTGACAGGCGAAGAACCACAGGTCGGGGTTGATATCCAGCTCGGCGACCAGTTCGCCCTTGCCATACTTGCCGCCCGTCTCGCTGATGTGGGTGATACGGTCGATCATCAGCATGTTGGGGGCGGGCAGTTGCGCATTACCCGGGCCGAAGAGCTCGCCGCGGCTGCAACGCAGCAGGTCTTCTCGGGTGAAGGCGTGTTGTTTGGTCATGCGAGCTCCTCAAAAATCCTGGATGGCAGGCGGTGTTGGCTTCTGCCTGCGGCGCCGCGCTCCGTTGTTATTGTCACGGGTCTCACGCGGCAGCCTAGTCATAGACTATTGCCTTTAAGTGAAAGTCACAGCGTCCGGCGAACGCTTGTTCACTTTTCGTCGGCGCTGGGTTGTCGTCAGGGGGCACAGGCCCCGTGGCCGGTCCGCAGTGTGGTGCATGCTCTCGCCCGGATCAACGACCTGGAGCAACCCAACGCTGCAGTATCCGTTGCAGTTCCGCCCGTTTGAACGGTTTGGCCAGGTAGTCGTTCATCCCGGCTTCCAGGCAGGCTTCCCGATCGCCCTGCAGGGCGTTGGCCGTCAGGGCGATGATCGGCACCTGTTCGCCGCCGGGTCTGGCGCGGATCTGCCGGGTGGCCTCATAGCCGTTGAGCACCGGGAGCCGGCAGTCCATGAGGATCACCGCGAACTCGCCGCGCTCTGAGGTGCGGACCGCCTGGACGCCGTCACCCACCAGCGTGACGCGATAACCCAGGCTGCGCAACATAGCTTCTATGACCGTTTGATTCACCGGGTTGTCCTCGACGAGCAGAACGGACTGACCAGCGGCAAGTGTGTCGCTCCCCGCATCGCCTTCCTCCGAGGGCGCCTGGCGCTCGCGGAAGGGCAGGGGAATTTCCAGCGTGAAGGTCGAGCCACAGCCTTCCTCGCTGGTGGCGCCGAGGGTTCCGCCCATGCGTTCGGCCAATGTCCGGGCGATGGGCAGGCCCAGTCCGGTGCCGCCGTAGCGACGCGAGGTGGAGGAATCGGCCTGTTGGAAGGCGTCGAACATATGTTCCAGGCGCTCGCGGGAGATGCCGATGCCGCTGTCCTGCACCGAGCAACTGAGCCACAGGACCTTGTCGTCCAGCGCCTGCCAGGTGGCCTCCAGCCGCACGCCGCCGTCTTCGGTGAATTTCAGGGCGTTACCCAGCAGGTTCACCAGGATCTGCCGGATGCGTGTCGGGTCGCCCTGGACCTCGAGAGCGCTCAGGCCATCCTGCACCGCCAGTTCCAGAGACAGGCCACGCTGGTGGGCGCTGTGCTGGAAGACCTGCACTGAACTCTGGATCAGCTCCAGCAGGTTGAACGGGATGCGTTCCAGTTCCAGCGCGCCGCGCTCGATGCGGGAGAAGTCGAGGATGTCGTTGATCACCTTGAGCAGGTGTTCGGTGGATTCGGTCGCCAGCGCGCTGTATTCGGCCTGTTCCTGGTTCAGCTCGGTGGTTTCCAGCAGTTGGAGCATGCCCAGCACGCCATTCATCGGGGTGCGCAGTTCGTGGCTCATCATCGCCAGGAAGTCGGATTTTGCGCGGTTCGCCTCTTCGGCTTCCTCCCGCGCGGCCACCAGTTGGGCGATGCTGCGTTCCTGCTCCAGAGCAGCTTGTTGCAGGCCGCGGGCGAGGTTGTTGATATGCCGGGCGAGGTCGCCGACTTCGCCATCATCGGGTACCGGCAGGGTCGTATGGTAGTCACCGCTCTGGATGGCCTGTACCGCGCGTCCCATCGTGCTGATCGGTGCGGCCAGGCGGCGCGCCAGGCGACGGGCGAGGAGGCAGGTCAGCACCAGGGCGAACAGCGCCAGCAGGCTGGCCTTGAAGAGAATCTCCTGTTGGCGATCGCTGAACGCATCGCTGGCCATCCCGACGACTACCCGCCCGAGGTAGTCGCTGCTGGATGTCTCGGCCTGGGCGTTGAGGGCGACGCCGAGGTTGCCGTCGCCGAGCTCGATGTTCTCGCGCTGGATGGCCGCGTGGAAGATTTCCACTTTGGTGGAGGCCTGCGCCGGGTCGGCGGGGTGTTCGACGTAGACCAGGATGTTGTCGCTGCGGTCGCGCACTTCGATGAAGCGTACGTGGGCGGTGCCCAGGGTCGCCCGCAACAGGCTCTGCAGTACCGGCAGGTTGCCGGAAATGACGCCGTATTCGGCGGCCGGAGCCAACTGGTTGGCAATCAGTTGGCCGGTGTGATTGGATTCTTGTCGCAGGTCCTGCAGGCGCGAGTAGGTGAAATAGCCGGTGAGCAGCAGTGTCAGCAACAACGCCGGACCGAGGCTGATGGCCAGCATGCGCGTCTGGATATTCCAGCTCTTGCGGGCGCTCATGGGGATTCTCCTTCGGCAAGACGCTGTGCGAGCGAGGCGTCGTCCTGCAGCTCGATGCCCAGCGAACGCGCCACCTGGCGGTTGCTCTGCACC
Organism: Pseudomonas sp. ATCC 13867; assembly: GCF_000349845.1. NCBI lineage: Bacteria > Pseudomonadati > Pseudomonadota > Gammaproteobacteria > Pseudomonadales > Pseudomonadaceae > Pseudomonas > Pseudomonas sp. ATCC 13867. Next base: position 2,169,540 of record NC_020829.1, read on the forward strand.
TTGAAGCGTTCAGGGTAGAGGCTCGAGGGCCATTGCGATGGCGGCTGGTCGAGCAGTGGGTCCAGGGTATCCAGCCAGTCGTTCTGGTCGCTGTAGGTGCTGGCCAGACTGCCGGCCCTGACGAAGGCCACGGTGGGGCCGATCAGGGCGCGGTTCTCGGCGTAGGCGCTGAGCAGGATGCCTTTGATGGTGCGCGGGTTGTAAAGCAGTTTGTCGTCCAGTCCGAGCAGCAGGTCACTGTTGTCCAGCAATTCGCGCAATGGGCGGGGATCGTCGCTGCGGTCCTGCTCCTGGGGGAGCAGTTCGACACCGAGTTGCCGGGCGTGCTCCGCCAGTTCCTTCAGGAGGAATGCGCTGGCGGGGCTGAAGAGTACGCCGATGCGCTGCGGCCGGGGATGCAGTTGCATGGCCAGTTGCAACTGCCGAGAGGGCGGCGGATCGCTCCAGAGCAGGCTGATGCCGTCCGGGCGTCGGTCGTCGAGCAATTGCTGCGCCTCCACACGGCTGACCAGCAGCGTCAGCGCCGGCGGTCCCTGTTCGCTGGCCAGGCGCCAGTTCAGGGCGACGCTCCCGAGCAGCAGCAAATGGGTTTCCGGGGACAGCGTCGAGGCGGCGGGGAGGGTATCGGGTGACTCCAGGCGGATCCGGTCCGCCGGGCGGCGTTCGGCCAGCGCCTGGCTGAAGGCCTGCACGGCCGCACCCTGTTCGCCGCTGACCAGCAGCAGTTCGCGGGCCAGCGCCGGCAGCGCCAGCAGGCAGGCCAGGCCGAGCAGCAAGGGGCGCAGACGCTGCCCGAGGCTCATCCCTGAGCGGCGAGCCGGCATGCTAGAAACTCACCTCGGCGCTGAAATACAGCAGGTGACGGTCGTCGTAGCGGTTTTCCGGCCAGGTCAGCGGTTCGTCGTCCAGGCGCTGCTGCAGCACGCCCGCCAGTTCCAGCGCGGCGGCGCCCAAGGGAATGCGCCTGGCCACGCGCAGGTCCACGCGCTCGAAGCGGTGTTCGTTCAGCGCGTCGTCGCCGTAGTAGAACACCGAGCTCGACCAGCCCCGCCCCCAGTCGCGCATCCAGCCCGCCGAACCGCTGTTGCGGGAGGTGAGGCGCTGGTCGTAGCGGCTGCTGGCGTCGTAGTCGACATAGGCGTAGGTGAGGCGCAGCCGGTCGCGCAGGCCGAGGCGCCAGTCCAGCTGGGTTTCGGCGCCACTGAAGCGGATTTCGTTGTCGTTGCTGGGCTCGAAGTCGGTCAGCTTCAGCGGATCGCTGATCAGCCCGTGAATCTCGTCGTGATACGCCTTCACGTCCAGCGCCAGGCCGATTTCGTCGAACTGGCCGTTGTAGCCGATTTCCCGCGAGCGCATGCGCTCCTGGTCCAGGTCCCCCGGCCCGTGGGCGCGGGCGAAATAGTAGGCCGCGTCCTGGCCGTAGGCGGCCGGGGTGAGTTTGCGCGCGCGATAGCTCCAGTTCACGTCGTTCTCGTACATATCGGGCGAGCGCACGGCTTCGGAGTACACCGCCCGCAGGCTGTGGCGCGGCGTGATCAGGTAGTTCAGGGCGATACGCGGGCTGACGGAGCTGCCGGAGGTCTGGTCGTCTTCCAGCATAGCGCCGCCCTGCAGCAACCAGTGGGACGTCAGGTGCCATTCCAACTGGCTGAACAGGCGCCAGATTTCGTTGTTCACCGTGCCGTCGAAATAGGTTTCGGAGACCGCCTGATCATGGCGGTAGCTCATGCCGGTGAGCAGCCGTACACCATCGGCCAGACTCAGCGTGTCCTGCATTTCGAGGTCGTAGCGGGTTTCCCGGATGTTCTGGTTCACCCAGCCGCAGGCCGGCGTATCGGCCCCGGCGACCACCTGTTGCAACACCTGGTTGGCCAGGGCCTGCTCCTGGGCGGTGCCGGTCGGGATGCGCGGCAAGGCTTCGGACAGCGCTTCCACGTACTTCGGATTGAGCGCCCAGAGCTGCGCCAACTGCGGGCTGAACACGACCTGGGCCTCGCAGGCGCGGAAATCCTGAAGGCGCTCCCAGTGCTCGGCATAGCCCTGGACGTAGAAGCTGTGTTGCGGGTTGACGTCGAAGGTCCAGCGCAGGGAGCCGGCGTAGTCGCGGGCGGTCAGGTCGGCGTCGCTGTCGCCGGCGGGGATGTTGTCGAATACCGGGCGGTAGTTGTAGGGGCGCTGGCTGGTGCCTTCCTTCGCGGCGATCTGCCAGTCCAGGCTGTTGCGCAGGTCGAGACTGTGGTTGGCCACCAGGTTGAAGCGGGTCAGGCGGCGGCTGTCGCGGTAGTCGCGGCCGAACTGGTCCTGGTCGAAGCCGTCGTCGGCCTGGCCGGAGAGCGACAGGCGATAGTCGCTGGACTCGCCGCGCAGCCCCTGACTGGCGTACCAGTCGCGGATGCCGTTCTGCCCGGCGGTGTACTTCAGGCGCGTGCCCTGGCTGTCGGTGGGGTGGCGGGTGAGGATGTTGATCACGCCCATCAGCGCGTTGGCGCCGTAGCTCACGGCGTTCGGCCCACGGAAGACCTCGATGCGGTCGATGTCCTCGATGGCCACCGGGATGTCGCTCCAGTCCACCGTGGCCAGGCCCGGGCGGTACACCGAGCGGCCGTCCACCAGCACCTGCAGACGGCGCGCCTCGGTGACGTTGGTGCCGTGGTAGTTGACCGTGGCCTGATTGCCGGACAGGTAGCCGACCATCATGCCCGGCACCAGGCGCATCAGTTCGGGGATGTCACGGGCGCCGGAGGCGCGGATCAGGTCGCGATCGAGCACCGTCATGCTGCCCGGCACCTCGGCGGGCGACTGCTTCAGCCGGCTGGCGGTGAGTACGTCCGGCACTTCCACCCGATCGACGAAGAGATCGCCGGCGACTGCCTGGCCTGCCAGTAGCGCGGCAAGCAGAGAGAGCGGCAGGGGAGCGCGGGGGGAAATCTGCACGGAACGGCCTTGTTCTCGATTTCTTCTTCAATAGACGGATGTTAAACGAGGCGCCGTTGTTTGCCAGTCCTGCGATCCGGACTGGCCGCAGGGCGACGGGGCCTTATAATGCCCCAATCGCCGCCCCGAGGCGGCCCGTGATGGAAAAGACATGACTGAGCAGCAACCGATCGCCGTCCTCGGCGGTGGCAGTTTCGGTACCGCGTTCGCCAATCTGCTGGCGGAGAACGGCCAGCGCGTTCGCCAGTGGATGCGCGACGAGGAACAGGCCGAAGCGATCCGCACCCTGCGGGAGAACCCCCGTTACCTGAAGGGCGTGAAGATTCACGCGGGTGTCGAGCCGACCACCGACCTGCCGGCGACCCTGGCCGCGTGCGAGATGATCTTCGTCGCCGTGCCGTCCAGCGCGCTGCGCAAGGTGCTGGAAGGCCGTAGCGAGGAGCTGGCAGGCAAGATGCTGGTCAGCCTGACCAAGGGCATCGAGGCGCAGACCTTCAAGCTGATGAGCCAGATTCTCGAAGAGATTGCGCCGAAATCCCGCATCGCGGTGATCTCCGGGCCGAACCTGGCGCGCGAGATCGCCGAGCACGAGCTGACCGCCACCGTGGTCGCCAGCGAGGACGAGGAGCTCTGCGAGCGCGTGCAGGAAGCGCTGCACGGCCGTACCTTCCGCGTCTACGCCAGTAGCGACCGTTTCGGTGTCGAACTGGGCGGTGCGCTGAAGAACGTCTATGCCATCATCGCCGGCATGGCCGCAGCATTGGGCATGGGCGAGAACACCAAGGGCATGCTGATCACCCGCGCCCTGGCGGAGATGACCCGCTTCGCCGTCAAGCTCGGCGCCAACCCCATGACCTTCCTCGGCCTGGCCGGGGTGGGCGATCTGATCGTCACCTGTTCGTCACCCAAGAGCCGTAACTATCAGGTGGGCTTCGCCCTGGGCGAGGGCCTGAGCCTGGAAGACGCCGTGGCGCGCATGGGCGAGACCGCCGAAGGCGTGAACACCCTGCGGGTGCTCAAGGCCAAGGCCGACGAGCTGCAGGTCTACATGCCGCTGGTGGCCGGCCTGAATGCCATCCTGTTCGGCGGCCGCACCCTGGCGCAGGTCATCGAGGCGCTGATGAATGGCGAACCGAAGACCGACGTCGATTTCATTCCCACCACTGGTTTCTGAGGGAGGCAACCTCATGTCCGCTGAGCGTATGGAAAAGGAATCCCTCATCCTGCGAGTCGTCTGGATGCTGGTCTTCGCCCTGGTCTGGTTCGTCGCCGAGATCATTCTCGGCGTCGTGGTCGTGGTCCAGCTGATCTACCGGATCATCTACGGCGCGCCGAGCGGCAGCCTGATGGCCTTTGGCGACAGCCTCAGCCAGTACTTCGCGCAGATCGGCCGTTTCGGCACCTTCCAGACCGAGGAAAAACCCTGGCCGTTCGCCGACTGGCCGGCCGCCCACGCCCCCGAGGGCGAGCCGCCGCACAGCGTGCCGCCGGCCGAGCATCCGGCACGCGACGAAGAGCCCAGGCTGTGAAGCTCTGGCTGTTGCGCCACGGCGAAGCCGAGCCGCAGGCCCGCCGCGATGCGGACCGGCGCCTGACCGCCCACGGCCGCAAGGAAGTGCTCAAGAGTGCGGCCCAGCTCGCCGGCCAGCCGATCGATGGCATTCTCGCCAGCCCCTATGCGCGGGCTCAGGAAACCGCCGAGCTGATCCGCGAAGCCCTGGGCTTCGACGGCTCCGTCGGCACCGCGCCCTGGCTGACCCCGGACGACGACCCCAAGGATGTCCTGCGCTTCCTCGACGGTCGCAACGAGCGGAACCTGCTGCTGGTCAGCCACCAGCCGCTGATCGGCTCCCTCGCCGGCCTGCTGGTCCACGGTAGCCGCAATGACGCGGTGCCCTTCAGCACCGCATCGCTGGCCGAGCTGGAGGGCGAATGCCCGGTGGCGGGGCTGATGCAACTGGTGTCGCTGCACCACCCACGGCACGGCTGAGTGCGCCAACTGTCCATGAACAAGGCCCCGGAAGGGGCCTTGTTCATTTCGGCGGCTCATCGTCGTCCGTCAGCGTGGGCGGCGGTTTGCGGAAGCGCGCGTCGATGTGGTGTTCCAGCCAGGTGCCGAGGCTGAGGACCAGGAGTGTCAGGACTACGCCGGTGACGGCTGTGAGGACGTGGCCGCTGCCACAGGCGATGCCGATCATGGAGGACACCCAGATGGTGGCGGCGGTGGTGAGGCCTTCCACGCGGTAGCGGCGTTCGTGATGGACGATGACCCCGGCGCCGATGAAGCCAATGCCGGTCAGCACTCCCTGGACCACCCGGCTGGCGGCATCGATGCTGGTGGGGTGCATCTGCTGGATGACGCCCACCGCCAACGCGGCGGCCAGCGCGGTCAGGGCATGGGTGCGCAGGCCGGCGGGGCGATTGTGCAGCTCGCGGTTGAGGCCGATCAGGCCGCCGCAGAGGGTGGCGATCAGCAGGTTCAGCAGCAGCTCGAGTTGGTCTGGCGGTATCTGGAAGGCTTCCGGCATGGCGCATGTCCGTCGGGGGCTATCTGCAAGGGTAGTGCGCCTGCGCACGCGAGGCGCCGCTCCAGGGCAAATCGTCGCCAGATGTTTCGCCGGAGAGCCCCGTGGCAGAGCGGCTGCGCTTGGCGTGAAGGAGGTTTCCTACAAAACTTCACACGATCAGTCTTGTCTACCGTGCCGGTGCATGGAATATTCAACCAAGCAAGTGCTTGGTTGATCCATCGCTATACCTCTGAGCTACACCTCTGAAAAAAACAACAAAGGAGGGGCACGTGGTTAAAGCAGTCCGATTACCGCTCGATCTGTTCTATCAGCGCGAGACGAGTCACCCGAACAAGCCATACCTCGTACAGCCGCAGGGCGGCGGCGAGGTGCAGACGCTCACCTGGGGCGAAGTGGGCGATCAGGCGCGCCGTGCCGCCGCCTGGCTGCGCAGCCTGGAACTGCCGCCGGGTAGCCGCGTGGCGATCATTTCCAAGAACTGCGCGCACTGGATCGTCGCCGATATCGCCATCTGGATGGCCGGCCACGTATCCGTGCCGCTGTACCCCAACCTCACCGCCGATTCCGTGCGCCAGGTGATGACTCATTCCGAGGCGGCGGTGGCCTTCGTCGGCAAGCTGGACGACTGGCCGGCGATGGTCGACGGCATTCCGCCGGGCGTGCCGACCGTGGCGCTGCCGCTGCATCCGCCAGGGCGCTTCGATCACCAATGGGCCGATCTCCAGGCGCAGTCGCCGATCCGTGACGATCCGCGCCCGGACGCCGCCACCCTGGCAACCCTCATCTACACCTCCGGCACCACCGGCACGCCCAAGGGCGTGATGCATACCTTCGGCAACTTCGCCTTCGCCGCCAGCCATGCCATCGACCTGTTCGGTGTCGGCGAGGAGGACCGCCTGCTGTCCTACCTGCCGCTGTGTCACGTGGCCGAGCGCATGTTCGTGCAGATGGCGTCGATCTACGCCGGGCAGACGATCTTCTTCGCCGAAAGCCTGGACACCTTCGCCGCCGACATGCGCCGTGCGCGGCCCACGGTGTTCTTCGGCGTGCCACGCATCTGGACCAAGTTCCAGATGGGCGTTTATGCGCAGATGCCGGCGCAGAAGCTCGAGCGCCTGCTGCGCCTGCCCATCGTCGGGCGCCTGGTCAGCCGCAAGGTGCTTGCCGGCCTCGGCCTGGATGCCGTGCGCTACGCACTGTGCGGCGCCGCGCCTGTGCCCGAAGCGCTGCTCGACTGGTATCAGCGCCTGGGCCTGAACGTGCTGGAGGTCTATGGCATGACCGAGAACTGCGGCTACTCCCACGTCTGCCGGCCCGGCGAACAGAAAAAGGGCTGGATCGGCCGCAACAGTCCCGGCGTGGAAGTGCGCATCAGCGACGAGGGCGAGGTGCAGGTGCGCAGCGGCGCGACCATGCTCGGCTACTACAAGGATCCGCAGCGCACCGATGAAACCATTACCCGCGACGGCTTCCTGCGCACCGGCGACAAGGGCGAGCAGGACGCCGATGGCAACCTGCGCCTGACCGGACGGATCAAGGAAATCTTCAAGACCGCCAAGGGCAAGTACGTGGCGCCGGCGCCGATCGAGAACCGCCTGGCCGTGCACTCGCGGATCGAGCAGATCTGCGTGGTCGGCGATGGCCTGATCGCGCCCCTGGGGCTGTGCGTGCTGTCGGACATCGGCCGGCAGGAAGCGGCCAACGGCGCCCGTAGCGAGTTGGAGCAAAGCCTGAGGACGCTGCTGGAAGAGGTGAACAATGCCCTGGACAAGCACGAGCGGCTGGCCGGGCTGGTGCTGGTCCGCGATGCCTGGACGGTGGACAACGGCTTCCTCACGCCGACCCTGAAGATCAAGCGCAATGTGGTGGAAGGTACCTACGGCCAGCGCTTCAATGAATGGGCGGAGCGCCGCGAGGCGGTGCAGTGGCATGACTGAACAAGGGGGAACGCAATGATCTGGCACACCACACCTACGCTGGAGCAGCTCAACGCGCAGTTGAAGAACACCATCGGCGAGCTCCTCGACATCCGTTTCGAGGCGTTCGACGACGACTCGATGACTGCCAGCATGGTGGTGGATTCGCGTACTCACCAGCCCTACGGCCTGCTGCACGGTGGCGCCTCGGTGGTGCTGGCGGAAACCGTCGGCTCCACCGCCAGCTACCAGTGCCTGGACCCCGGCAAGCACTACTGCGTCGGCCTGGAGGTGAACGCCAACCACCTGCGCGGCCTGCGCAGCGGACGGGTGACGGCGGTGGCCAAGGCGGTGCACATCGGCCGCTCGACCCACGTCTGGGAAATCCGCCTGCATGGCGAGGATGGCAAGCCGAGCTGCATCTCCCGGTTGACCACGGCCATCGTCCCGCTGGAGCGCTGAGCCGTTGCGTTGGGCGCCGAGTGGTTTGCTTTTGCCAGGAGCGAGCTTGCTCGCGAACAATGCCGGGCACCTGGGCATCGGGCGGTTCGCGAGCAAGCTCGCTCCTACAGATCCCGTGCCGCATGGCGCCCGCTCGCAATTTTGTCCAAGACCCAGGGTTCCCGCGTCGGTAAAGTGGGCCTATGGAACGCATCGAACACCACAGCAGCGGCCTGCCCGGCGTCCGTTTCATTGACGCCGAGTACCGCCGTTTCGCCTTTCCCCGGCATTTTCATCTCGACTACCACGTCGGGCTGATGCTGGGCGGCTGCCAGCGCTACACCCATCGCGGCGAGCGCTCGCTGGCCGGCAATGGCGACATCCTGCTGATGAGTCCCGAGAGCATCCATGATGGCGCCAGCGAAGGCGACGAGGGTTACCGCATCCGCGTGCTGTCCATCGATCCGCAATGGCTGGATGACGCCTGCCGCTCCTTCAGCGATGGTCGCCAGGGCGCGCCGCGTCTGACCGCCGCGCAGCTTCGCGATCCGCTGCTGCAGGTCGAGCTGCAGCGTGCTCACGCGCTGATGCTCGGCGGTGAGCGGCTGGCCCAGGAAGGCCAGCTCTGGCAGGCACTGGCCGCGTTGCTGGAGCGCGCCTCCAGCCTGCGTATCCGCGAGCCGGGGCAGGGCTTCGATGCGCCGACCTGGGCGCGCATCCGCGAGTGGCTGGAATCGCGTCTGGAAACCCCGCCGACCCTGGAAGAGATCGCCGGATTCTGCGACCTCAGCCCCTGGCAGGTGCTGCGCCGCTTCCGCCACCAGTGCGGATTGCCGCCGCACCAGTGGCTCACCCAGCTGCGCCTGGAGCGCGCGCTGCCACGGGTGATCAAGGGCCAGCCGCTGTCGGAGATCGCTCTGAGCCTGGGCTTCTATGACCAGGCGCACTTCAGCCGCCTGTTCCGCCGGACCTACGGATTGCCGCCCGCGCGACTCCGCCAGCGCTGATCCACCACCCCGATCTCGTTTCCCTTTCCCACTGGAGAATCCCGCCATGCAGGAGGTTCACGTCTTGCTCATGCTCACCGCCGTGTTCGCGGTCGCCCTGGTCAGTCCCGGCCCGGACGTCGCGCTGGTGGTGCGTACCGCCTTGCACCAAGGGCGCCGCGCCGGCCTGCTCAGCGCCCTGGGGCTGGCCTGCGGGATCCTGGTCCACGGCACCCTGGTGCTGACCGGGGTATCGCTGCTGCTCAGCCGTTCGCCACTGCTGTTCAACGCATTGCAACTGGTGGGCGCGGCCTACCTCGGCTGGCTGGGCATCGGCGCCTTGCGTGCGCTGCGCAAATCCGGTGGGGCAGGGCGGATCGACGGAGAACTGCCGGACTCGACGCTCGGCCCCTGGCTGCGTGGGTTGGCGACCAACCTGTTCAACCCCAAGGCACTGGTGTTCTTCCTCGCGCTGCTCAGCAGCCTGATTCCGGCGGACATGTCCGCACCCGGCAAGGTCGCGGTGGCGGCGATGCTGTTCGGTACCGGCTTCGCCTGGTTCAGCCTGCTCAGCGTGACCCTCACCCGGCCGCAGTGGCAGCAGCGCTTGCTGCGAGCGGTGCCGGTGATCGATGGCGCCTGCGGGCTGGTCTTCCTGTTGGTGGCCGGTGGCATTCTGTTCAGTGTGGTGAACCAGGCGGGGCACTGGGTTTGAAGACAAGCGGCGGATAACGCGGAGTGCGTTGGGGGCTGATCAAGGCAAATCCGCCGGAGTGCCATGAACTTTGGCCGTAGTGCCGTCATTCGTTGGAGTGAGGGTCATTGCCGCACCCCGGTTGCTGTCGGAAAATTCAGGCTGTCATTTCCCTGAGTTCACGCAGCATGTCCCAAGCGGTCTTCTTCGCCCACGCCAACGGCTTCCCCTCGGGCACCTACGGCAAATTGTTCGATGCGCTGGAGCCGGATTACCGGGTCCACCGGTTGGACATGCACGGCCACGATCCGCGCTTCCCGGTGAACGCCAACTGGGAAAACCTGGTGGCTGAGTTGCTGCATCATCTCGAACGGCTGGATGAGCCGGTCTGGGGTGTCGGCCATTCCCTGGGCGGCGTGCTGCATTATCACGCCGCGCTGCGCCGTCCGGAGTTCTATCGGGGCGTGGTGATGCTGGATTCGCCCTTGCTGACCCTGGCCGACCAGTGGGTGATCCGCGCGGCCAAGCGTTTCGGTTTCATCGACCGCCTGACCCCCGCCGGCCGCACCCTGGGCCGTCGCGAAGACTTCGACGATTTCGCCGAGGCGCTGGAATATTTCTCCGGCAAGCCGCTGTTCAAGCGCTTCGACCGCGACTGCCTGGAAGCCTACGTGCGCCACGGGCTGGCGCCGGCCGACGCGAGGGGCCTGCGGCTGAAGTTCGACCCGGCCACTGAAATCTCCATCTACCGCAACGTCCCCCATACCAGCCCCGGCCGCGCGAAGCAGCTGGCCGTGCCGCTGACGATGGTGCGCGGCCGCCACAGCCGCGTGGTGCTGCCGCATCACGCGCGGCTGGTCAGCCACATCCCGATGGGCGAAAGCCTGTCGCTGCCGGGGGGGCACATGTTCCCGCTGGAGCGCCCGCAGGACACCGCGGCGCTGCTCAAGACCGTCTTCGCCCGCTGGCAACAGCGCGAAAATCATAAGGAAACGCCATGACCGCCCATGTCCAGGAAATCCGCCTGAACCTGCCGCATATCGAGCTGGCCGCTCACCTGTTCGGCCCGGAAGATGGCCGCCCGGTGATTGCGCTGCACGGCTGGCTGGACAACGCCATGAGCTTCGCCCGCCTGGCGCCGAAACTGCCCGGCCTGCGCATCCTCGCCCTCGACTTCGCCGGCCACGGCCACTCGGCGCACCGCGCGCCGGGCGCCAGCTACCTGTTGTGGGACTACGCCCTGGACGTGCTGATGGTGGCCGACCAGATGGGCTGGGAGCGCTTCACCCTGCTCGGGCATTCGATGGGCGCCATTGTCTCGGTGCTGCTGGCCGGTGCCATGCCCGAACGCATCGAGCGCCTGGCGCTGATCGATGGCCTTGTGCCCTACACCGGCGAGGCGGAAACCTCGCCGCAGAAGCTCGGCGAGGCGCTGCAGGCGCAACTGGCGCTGCCGAACAAGCGCAAGCCGGTGTACGAGGCGATCGACCGTGCGGTGGAAGCGCGCATGAAGGGCGTCGGCGCGGTCAGCCGCGAGGCGTCGGAACTGTTGGCGTCCCGTGGCCTGGTACCGGTGCCCGGCGGATACACCTGGCGCACCGACGCGCGCCTGACCCTGCCGTCGCCGCTGCGCCTGACCCGCGCCCATGCGCGACAATTCGTCCAGTCCGTCCAGTGCCCGACCAGCCTGGTGCTGGCGAAACAGGGGCTGTTGGCGGTGGAGCCGGCGATCCGCGAGATGCTTGAAGACCGCCCCTTCGACATCCATGAACTGCCCGGCCAGCACCATCTGCACCTGGATGACGAGGCTGGCGCGGAGGCGGTCGCCGCCGTATTCCGGCCCTTCCTGCTGGCCTGAAAGCCTGTTCGAGGCAGCGCCGGCGGGCACTGCGCCGGCACCCTCGGGGAAACACTCCGTAGCGCCCTTTGGCTTGACTAAACCGGGGCCTGCCGCGAGTCTGCACGGATCGCTTCAGGGAGATTGTGCATGCTCGACATCCAAACCGCCGCGCGCCCGTGCTGCAAAGGGACTTTCCAGACCGACGCGCAGAGGACCCGGATGCCACGGCGCCTTCACTCCCTGCTGTTCGGCGGCCTGCTTGCCGCCAGCGCCGGCAGCTTTGCCGGCGATCTGCAAGGCAGTCACGACCTGGATATCCTGCCGCGCTTCCCGCGCTCGGAAATCGTCGATTTCAACCAGGCGTCCAGCCAGGAGCGAACCTATCCGCAGGGCTCGATCAGTCGTATCAGCGGCCGCCTGCGCATGGAAGGGGAGGTGCGCGCCATTGGCGAGCTGACCGCCGTGACCTATCGCCTGCCCGACGAGGACGCCAGCCAGAGCGCCTTCGCCGCCGCGCGCAAGGACCTGCTCAAGGCCGATGCCACGCCGCTGTTCTGGTGCGAAAGCCGCGACTGCGGCTCCAGCAGCTTGCTGGCCAACGCGGTGTTCGGCAATTCCAAGCTCTACGGTCCGGACGACCAGCAGGCCTATTTGCTGGTGCGCCTCGCCGCGCCGCAGGAGAACAGCCTGCTGGCGGTCTACACCATCACCCGTGGCAACCGCCGTGCCTATCTGCACGCCGAACAGTTGGACAGCGGCAGTGCCCTTGGCGAGCTGCTGCCCAGCCCGTCCACGCTGATGCGCCTGCTCAAGGCCAACGGCGAGCTGACCCTGAGCCACGTGCCGGAACAGCCCGGCGGCGCCTGGCTCGACCTGCTGGTGCGCACCCTGCGCCTGGACACCGGCGTGCGCGTCGAACTGGCCGGCAAGCACGCCGGCGACTGGCGCGCCGCACTCACCGCCCAGGGCGTGCGCGATGCGCGCCTGGAACAGGGCAAGGATGACAGCGACGGCCTGCACCTGAGCTGGCTGCGCTGATTCGCCTACGCTGAAGGCAGGCGCTCTGGAAAGGACGCCTCACCGTCTTCGATAACCGGGAGTCTCGATGTTCGACAATGACCGCCTGCTGCTGCGCGTGCTGCTGCTGGGCCTGCTCGCCGCCAGCATCTGGGTGCTGCTGCCATTCTGGTCGGCGCTGGTCTGGGCCGCCGTGCTGGCCTTCGCCAGTTGGCCGCTGATGCGTCTGCTCACCCAACTGCTGCATGGCCGGGAGTCCGCCGCCGCCGGCCTGCTCACCGTCTGCTGGATCGTGCTGGTGGCCCTGCCGCTGGTGTGGCTGGGCTTCGGCCTGGTGGACCGGGTGCGCGAGGGTGTCGAACTGGTGAAGAACCTGCAGGTTTCCGGCCTGCCGCCGCCGCCGGAATGGATGGCCCGCGTCCCTCTGATCGGCGATCGCCTGGTGGGCTGGTGGTACCAGGCCGACCAGCAGGGCGTGGCGATGTTCTCCGCGCTCAAGCCGTACATGGGCGAGGTCGGCAACTGGGCGCTGGCGCGCAGCGCCAAGCTCGGCTCGGGGATTTTCGAGCTGGTGCTGAGCCTGGTGCTGATCTTCTTCTTCTACCGCGACGGCCTGCGCCTGCAGGCTTTCGCCCATGCCGTTCTGCAGCGCCTGATCGGTGACGCGGCGTCGCAGTACATGGAGATCATCGCCGGTACCGTGCAGCGGGTGGTCAACGGCGTGATCGGCACCGCCGCCGCCCAGGGCGTGCTGGCGACCATCGGCCTCCTCATCGCCGGCGTGCCGGGGCCTTTCGTGCTGGGGCTGCTGACCTTCGTCTGCAGCCTGCTGATGGTCCCGCCGCTGATCTGGGGGCCGGCGACGATCTGGCTGTTCTACCAGGAGAGCTACGGCTACGGTGTATTCATGGCGATCTGGGGTTTCTTCGTGATCAGCGGTGTGGACAACATCCTCAAGCCCTACCTGATCAGCCGCGGCGGCAACCTGCCGCTGGTGGTGGTGCTGCTGGGCGTGCTCGGCGGTTTGCTCAGCTTCGGTTTCATCGGCCTGTTCCTCGGGCCGGTGCTGCTGGCGGTGGTGTACAACCTGATCAGTGCCTGGATCGACAGTTCGAATCGGTTGCCGCCGAGGGTTTGATGGCTCGCTTGGGGCCAGAGATCGTAGGAGCGGACTCCGTCCGCGATGCTCTTGGGGCCTGGGTGATTCTGCGCCGCTTTGGCATGCTCGGGGACATTTTATTTCGCCCCCTCGGGCGAGTTACTTTCTCAAACGACAGAAAGTAACCAAAGGTCTTGCCCCTGCATCCGGGTCCCGCTTCGCGGGACTTCCCTCGCTCCATCGAAGTTTCAGGGGCACGCGCTGACGGGCCATCCCTGGCCCGACAGCGCTCTCGCGGCATCCATGCCGCTCAACCCCTGAAACTCCGATTCCACTCGGCCTCCTGAAAGGGGCGGTTCGGAGTGCTCGGGTGTTTCTCTGGAAGTCTGTTAAGAGCCAGAGCCAGAGCCAGAGCGGAAGCTGCGCTCCCGTAGGAGAGACGGGGGCGCCTAGCCCTTGTCCGCGAAGATCCGCCGCTGCACCCCACGCTGCAGGATGAATACCTGTAGGAGCGAGCTTGCTCGCGAACCGCCCAACACCGATGTCGCCGGGAAATTTGTTCGCGAGCAAGAACCAGGCGTCCCCCTCGCGCCTACAGAAATGCGCTTTACACGTGCTCGCTCTTCACCTGCACCAGGCGATCCCGTCCAGCCCCCAGGCCGAAGGCGATCGCCCCGACCGAGACCACCACGAAGATCACCCCGGTCGCGCTCCAGCCGCCGGTGACGTCATGCACCACGCCGACCAGGAAGGGTCCGCAGGCCGCCAGGGTGTAGCCCACGCCCTGGGCCATGCCGGAGAGGTTGGAGGCGACGTGGGCGTCCGGCGAGCGCAGCACGATCAGCGCCAGGGCGATGGCGAAGGTGGCGCCCTGGCCGAGGCCGAGCACCACCGCCCAGCCCCAGATGCCCGAAAGCGGCGCGTAGAGCAGGCCGAGCAGGCCCGCCAGGGTCAGGCTCATGACGATCACCACCGCCAGGCGCTGGTCCTTGCCACGGGTGGCCAGCCAGGGGCCGGCCAGGGCGCTGAACAGCTGCACCATCACCGAGCCGGACAGCACCAGACCGGCTTCCACCGCGCTCAGGCCGCGGTCGATGAGGATCGACGGCACCCAGCCGAAGACGATGTAGGCCAGTGACGACTGCAGCCCCATGTACAGGGTGACCTGCCAGGCCAGCGGGTCGCGCCACAGGCCCTTCACCTTGTACACCGCGCGGTGGGCGTGGTGGTTCTGCCGGGTCTGCGGCAGCCAGACCAGCGCGGCAAGGATCGCCGGTAGCGCCCAGAAGGCCAGCGCCGGTTGCCAGCTGTCGCCCATCAGCCCGGCCAGCGGCACGGTGGCGCCGGCGGCGGTGGCGGCGCCCAGGCACAACGCCATGGTGTAGACGCCGGTCATGGTCCCGGCGATGTGCGGGAAGTCGCGCTTGACGATGCCCGGCAACAGCACGCCGATGATGCCGATGCTGGCGCCGGCCACCAGGCTGCCAAGGAACAGCCCGGCCACCGGGAACAGGCTGCGCAGCACGATGCCGGCGGCCAGGCTGAGCAGGATCAGCAGCACCGTGCGCTCGGCGCCGAGGCGGCGGGCGAGCATCGGCGCCAGCGGGGCGAACAGGCCCAGGCAGAGCACCGGCAGGGTGGTCAGCAGACCGGCGGCGGCGGCCGACAGGCCGGTACCGTCGCGGACGGTGTTGAGCAGCGGGGCGAGGCTGGACAGCGCCGGGCGCAGGTTCAGCGCCACCAGCACCAGGCCCAGGAGCAGCAGCCAGGGGCGCGGCGGTTGAGCTGGGGGCGTTGGTTCGTCGTTGGCCTCGGCGTCGACCAGCAGCTCCTCCGGGGGGCAGGAGCGCTTGTGTTCGGCTTCGTGTGGATCGTGGGGCAGGGACATGGTGGGCATTCCGGCAAAAGACAGAAAACGTCAGATCAGCAGGGCGCGATTGGCGCGGGCGGCGGCCTCGGCATCGCCGCGCTCGATGGCATCGAGCAGCTCGCTGTGCAGTTCGAAGCTCGGCTGCGGTCGGCTGGGGTCGCCGATGGTGCGTTCCAGGCCTGCGCGGATCACCTGCGAGAAGTAGCGGTAGAGCTCGCTGAGCACCGGGTTGTGGGCGCTGTCCACCACACGCTGGTGGAAGATCAGGTCATGGACGATGTAGTCGTCCAGGGCACCGCCGTGGCGAATGGCGGAGGCCTCCAGCGCCTCGCGCAGGGCCAGGATGTCCGACTCGGTGCGGCGCTCGGCGGCCAGCCGGCTGGCTTCCACCTCGATGATGCCGCGGGCTTCCAGGGCCTGCTCCACCGAGCTGCGCGCCAGCACCAGCATGGTGTCCAGCGGATTGGCGCAGGCGCGCACGTAGGTGCCGTCGCCCTGGCGGACTTCCAGCACGCCGGAGAAGGTCAACACCCGTACCGCTTCGCGCACGGTATTGCGGCTGATGCCGAGTGACTCGGCCAGTTCGGGTTCCGGTGGCAGGCGCTGGCCCAGGGGCCAGGTGCCGTCATCGATGCGCAGGCGGATCTGCTCGAGGGCGATATCCACCAGCGAGCGCTTCTGAATGGGGCTGGGCATGGAAACATCCAATCATCGGATGAATGTGAAGAAGCCAAGCCTAGGGCATGGCCGGGGGCGGTTGCAAATGCGGGGGACGCCTACCGGACGCGGGCCGGGTGGCGGCCTTGTCGCGAAGGGCTTCCAGTGGCTGCCAGGGTGGTCTTTTACGTTTTCTTTATGCCTCGCCGGGGCTTCGGGAATCGCTCCTTTACGCCGTCCTTGCGGAAAATTTCCGGCAGGCGGCAAGAGTCGCATGAAGGAGAGAGAAGCCATGAGCGTGCTCGACGGAGTGTCCCTGGTCCTGGCCACGGGACTGTTCATTTATCTGCTGGTGGCGCTGCTGCGCGCCGATCGTTCCTAGGGGTGGCCATGAACAGCCATGATCTGTTGCTGATCGTCGTCTTCCTGGCGCTGGTGCTGGTGCCGGCGCCGTTCCTCGGGCGTTTCTATTACAAGGTGATGGAGGGGCAGCGCACCTTCTTCAGCCCGGTCTTCCTGCCCGTGGAGCGGGCGATCTACCGCGCCTGCGGCATCGACCCCGACGTCCAGCAGGACTGGAAGGGTTACACCCTGGCGTTGCTGGCCTTCAACCTGGCCGGGCTGCTCCTGTTGTTCTCGATCCTGCTGCTGCAGGGCCTGCTGCCGCTCAACCCTCAGCATCTGCCGGGCCTGGAGTGGACGCTGGCGTTCAATACCGCGGTGAGCTTCGTCACCAACACCAACTGGCAGGCCTACAGCGGCGAGGCGTCGCTCAGCTACCTGAGCCAGATGCTCGGCCTGACCGTGCAGAACTTCGTCAGCGCCGCCGTCGGCCTGGCCGTGCTGGTGGCGCTGGCCCGCGGCATCGCGCGCAAGTCGACGAACAGCCTGGGCAACTTCTGGGTCGACCTGACTCGCGCCACCCTCTACGGGCTGATCCCGCTGTGCCTGCTGCTGGCGCTGCTGTTGGTCTGGCAGGGCGTGCCGCAGACCTTCCTCGACTACGCCCACGCGCTGACCGTGCAGGGGGCCGACCAGACCATCCCGTTGGGCCCGGCAGCCAGCCAGATCGCCATCAAGCAGCTCGGCACCAACGGCGGCGGCTTCTTCGGCGTGAACTCGGCGCACCCGTTCGAGAACCCGACCATCTGGAGCAACCTGTTCGAAGTGGCGTCGATCATCCTGATCCCGGCGGCGCTGGTGTTCACCTTCGGCCACTACGTCAAGGACCTGCGCCAGAGCCGTGCGATCCTCGGTTGCATGCTGGTGCTGTTCTGTCTTGGCCTGGGGACTTCGCTGTGGGCCGAGTACCAGCCGAACCCGGCACTCAGTGCCTTGCCGGTGGAGCAGAGCGCACCGATGGAGGGCAAGGAAAGCCGCTTCGGCACCACCGCCAGCGTGCTCTGGTCGGTGACCACCACCTCTGCCTCGAACGGTTCGGTGAACGCCATGCATGACAGCCTCAACCCGCTGTCGGGCATGGTGGCGATGATCAACATGATGCTCGGCGAGGTGATCTTCGGCGGCGTCGGCGCGGGCCTCTACGGCATGCTGCTGTTCGTCCTGATCGCGGTGTTCCTTGCCGGGCTGATGGTCGGCCGCACTCCGGAATACCTCGGCAAGAAGCTCGAAGCCCGCGAAGTCCGCCTGCTGGTGGCAACCCTGCTGGTGATGCCGGTGGGCGTGCTGGTACTCGGCGCCATCGCCGCCAGCCTGCCGGGGCCGGCCGCCGCGGTAACCAATCCGGGGCCGCATGGTTTCAGCCAGCTGCTCTACGCCTACACCTCGGGCACCGCGAACAACGGTTCGGCCTTCGCCGGCTTCGGCGCCAATACGCCGTTCCACAACCTGATGATCGCCCTGGCCATGCTGATCGGCCGCTTCGGCTACATCCTCCCGGTGCTGGCCATCGCCGGCAGCCTGGCGGCGAAGAAGGCCACGCCGGTGGGCCCCAACAGCTTCCCGACCCACGGCCTGCTGTTCGTCAGCCTGCTGACCGCCACCATCCTGCTGGTGGGCGGCCTGAACTTCCTGCCGACGCTGGTGCTTGGCCCGGTGGCCGATCACCTGACGCTCGGTTTCTGAGGAGCTTTCGCAATGAATGCGCAAACCCAGGATCTCGCCCTGAAGAACTCGTCGAGAGCCGCTGACAAACGCCCGACCACCACCTTCGCCGCGCTGTGGAAGCCGGCGCTGGTGCAGTCCTTCCTCAAGCTCGACCCGCGCCAGCTGCAACGCTCGCCGGTGATGCTGGTGGTGGCGTTGACCGCCGTGCTGACCACAGTACTCTGTGTGGTCGGCGGCGAGGCGGTGCCGACCTTCGTGGCCGTGCAGATCGCCGTCTGGCTGTGGTTCACCGTGCTCTTCGCCAACTTCGCCGAAGCCCTTGCCGAGGGCCGTGGCAAGGCCCGCGCGGACAGCCTCAAGGCTGGCACCCAGGGCCTGCAGGCCCTGCGCCGGAGCGCCAGCGGCAATTTCGAGAAGGTCGCCGCCAGCAGCCTGCGCAAGGGGGACGTGGTGCGTGTCGAAGCCGGCGAACTGATCCCCGGCGACGGCGAGGTGATCGAGGGCGTGGCGGCGGTCAACGAGGCCGCCATCACCGGCGAGTCCGCGCCGGTGATCCGCGAATCCGGCGGCGACCGCTCGGCCGTGACCGGCAACACCCGACTGGTGTCCGACTGGCTGCTGGTGAAGATCACCGCCAACCCCGGCGAATCCACCCTCGACCGCATGATCGCCCTGGTGGAAGGCGCCAAGCGCCAGAAGACCCCCAACGAAGTGGCGCTGGACATCCTGCTGATCGGCCTGACGCTGATCTTCCTGCTGGTGGTCGTCACCCTGAAGCCGTTCGCCCTGTTCGCCGGCGGCAACCTGCCGCTGGTGTTCCTGGTGGCGCTGCTGGTGACGCTGATCCCCACCACCATCGGCGGCCTGCTCTCGGCCATCGGCATCGCCGGCATGGACCGCCTGGTGCGCCTGAACGTCATCGCCAAGTCCGGCCGCGCCGTGGAAGCGGCGGGGGACGTGCATGTGCTGATGCTCGACAAGACCGGCACCATCACCTTCGGCAACCGTCGCTGCAGCGCGCTGCACACCGCCCCCGGCGTGCAGCCGCTGGAACTGGCCGAGGGTGCGTTCCTCGCATCGCTGGCCGACGACACGCCCGAGGGCAAGTCGATCGTGGAGTTCCTGCGGGCGCAGATCATCCTGCCCGAGCCGGAGCGCAACCGTGTGACCCCGGTGGCCTTCAGCGCCGAGACGCGCCTGTCGGGTATCGACATCGACGGGCACGTGTACCGCAAGGGCGCGGTGGATGCCGCGCTGGCCTTCGTCGGCATGGAGCGCGCGCAGATGCCCGAGAGCCTGGCCAAGGAGATCGAGCGCATCGCCCAGAGCGGCGGCACGCCGCTGCTGGTGGTGGCCGATGGCAAGCTGCTGGGCGCCATCCACCTGAAGGACGTGGTCAAACCGGGTATCCGCGAGCGCTTCGCCGAACTGCGCCGCATGGGTATCCGTACCGTGATGGTGACTGGCGACAACCCGCTCACCGCTGCCGCCATCGCTGCAGAAGCGGGGGTGGACGACGTGATCGCCGAAGCCACGCCGGAGAAGAAGCTGGCGCGCATCCGCCAGGAGCAGGGCGAGGGGCGCATGGTCGCCATGTGCGGCGACGGTGCCAACGATGCCCCCGCACTCGCTCAGGCCGATGTCGGCATGGCCATGAACGACGGCACCCAGGCCGCCCGCGAGGCCGCCAACCTGGTGGACCTGGACAGCGACCCGACCAAGCTGCTGGACGTGGTGCAGGTGGGCAAGGAGCTGCTGGTGACCCGTGGCGCGCTGACCACCTTCTCGGTAGCCAACGACGTGGCCAAGTATTTCGCCATCCTGCCCGCGCTGTTCGCCGGCATCTACCCGCAGCTGGGCGTGCTCAATGTCATGAAGCTGGCCAGTCCGCAGAGCGCCATCCTCTCGGCCATCGTGTTCAACGCGCTGATCATCGTCGCGCTGATCCCCCTGGCCCTGCGCGGCGTGCGCGTGCAGGCCAGCGACGCGTCGCAGCTGCTGCGGCGCAACCTGCTGATCTACGGCGTCGGCGGGCTGCTGGCGCCGTTCGTGGGGATCAAGCTGATCGACATGATCCTGGTCGCCATCGGTCTGGCTTGACCGGTGTAGGAGCGAGCTTGCTCGCGAACGGATTTCCCGGCAGCTCAGGCGCTCGGGCGGTTCGCGAGCAAGCTCGCTCCTACAGATCACGGCCAGCCTCGATCTGGCCGGATGCACCGAGCAACACCCTCTCCCTCTGGGAGAGGGCCGGGGTGAGGGCAATCCCTCGCTCCCAACCCAACAGAGGATCACCCAAAATGCTCAAGCAACTCCGCCCTGCCATCGCCTCGCTGATCCTGCTCAGCGCCGTCACCGGCATCGCCTATCCGCTGGCCGTCACCGCCATCGCTCAGGTTGCCTTTCACGACCAGGCCAACGGCAGCCTGGTGCGCGACGAGCAGGGCAACGTGCGCGGCTCGGCGCTGATCGCGCAGAAGTTCGACGGCGCCCAGTGGTTCCATTCGCGGCCCTCGGCCGGCGACTTCGCCACCGTCTCCAGCGGCGCCAGCAACCTTGCGCCCGGCAACCCGGCGCTGGCCGAACGCATCGCCAAGGACGCCGCCGCCCAGCAGGTCGGCGCGCAGCCGGTGCCGCTGGCGCTGGTCACCACCTCCGGCAGCGGCCTCGACCCGCAACTGCCGCCCGCCGCTGCGCTGTATCAGGTGCCGCGCATTGCGCTGGAGCGCGGCGTACCGGCGGCGAGCCTGGAAAAGCTGGTGGAAGCCAACACCGAGCGTCCGCTGATCGGCCCCGCCGTGGTCAACGTGCTGGCGCTGAACATGGCCCTGGCCAGCCAGCCTCGCTAGACTCCAGCGCCACTGCGATCCGGGCCGTGGGATGATGTTTCCTGCGCGTCTCGGGCAACCCCCTCTCCCTTTGGCGCGGGGCGCGTAGCCAGGGCTGGGGTGAGGGGCTTTGCCGGCTCACTCCAATGACATGAAGCGAGCGCCGAAAGCGCTCCGAGGATAGCCCCATGACCGACCCCAACCGCGCCGACGCCCTGCTTGCCGACTTGCCGGGCATGGGCCGTGGCCGCCTGAAGGTATTCCTTGGCGCCGCGCCTGGGGTCGGCAAGACCTACGCCATGCTGCTGGCGGCCCAGGGGCAGTTGCGCCAGGGCGTGAACCTGCGCGTGGGCATCGTCGAAACCCACGGTCGCGCCGAGACCGAGGCGTTGCTCGCCGGCCTGCCGCAGCAGGCGCTCAAGCGCTCGGTCTACCGTGGCATCACCCTGGAAGAGATGGACCTCGACGGCCTGCTGGCCGATCCGCCGCAACTGGCGCTGGTCGACGAGCTGGCCCACAGCAACGCCCCCGGCAGCCGCCACGCCAAGCGCTGGCAGGACATCCAGGAACTGCTCTCGGCCGGCATCGACGTCTACACCACGGTCAACGTACAGCACCTGGAAAGCCTCAACGACCAGGTGCGCGACATCACCGGCGTACAGGTGCGCGAAACTGTGCCCGACTGGGTGCTGCAGGAGGCCTACGACCTGTTGCTGGTGGACCTGCCGCCGCGCGAACTGCTCGAGCGCCTGCGCGAAGGCAAGGTCTACGTGCCCGAACAGGCGCGCGCCGCCATCGACGCCTTCTTCAGCCAGACCAACCTCACCGCGCTGCGCGAACTGACCATGCAGACCGCCGCCGCGCGGGTCGATGCCGACCTGGCCCATCGCTATCGCCAGCAGGGCGGCGAGGCGCCAGCCGTGCGCGGGCGCATGCTGGTCGGCGTGGACGGCGAACACAATGCCGAGCGCCTGGTGCGCCACGCCTGCCGCGTGGCCGAGCGCCGGCACCTGCCGTGGTCGCTGGTGCATGTGGATACGGGCGATGCGCGCAGCGAAGAGTCGCGCATGCAACTGCAAAACGCCCAGCAGCTGGCCGAACGTCTGGGGGGCGACGTGGTGGAACTGCGCGGCGGCGAAGTGGCGCGCACCCTGGTCGAACATGCCAAGGAGCGTCGCGCCACGCTCTTGCTGGTGGGGCGCTCGCGACAGCGCTGGCATCGCCGGCTGTTCGGCGGCGGGCTGGCGGCGCGTCTACTGCGGTTGGGCGATGGGCTGGAAGTCAGTGTGCTCGACAGCGAGGCCGATCTCGCTCCGCCGAAAGCCCGTCCGCAATCCCCCTGGCCCTGGGGCAGCTATCTGCTGGCCGCACTGGCCGCGGCGGGCGCCAGCGCGTTGGCCTGGGCCGTGGCGAGTGTCCTGGAGCTGCCGAACATTTCCCTGGTGTTCCTCGCCGCCGTCCTGCTGGTGGCGGTGCGCAGCAGCCTCGGCCCGGCGCTGGCGTGCGCGGTGCTGTCGTTCCTGGCCTACGACTTCCTGTTCATCCCGCCGCACTTCTCCTTCTCCATCCAGCGCGAAGAAGACGTGCTGACCCTGCTGTTCTTCCTGCTCATGGCCGGCCTCACCGGCAACCTCGCGGCCCGCCAGCGCCGGCAACTGCAGGCGCTGCGCGAGACGCAGGAAGAGACCAGCCAGATGCTCGAACTGTCGCGCAAGCTGACCGCCGCCACTGACCGCAAGGCAGTGATGGCCGCTGCCGCGCAGCAGCTGGGCGGCTGGGAGGGGCTGGACATCTGCCTGCTCGGACAAGCCCACGGCGAGTGGAAGGTGGAGGGAGGCCTGAGCCGCCCGCTGGACGACCAGGAACGCGCCGCCGCCGACTGGGCCTGGCAGCATGACCAGCCCGCCGGCCTGGGCACCGGCACGCTGCCGGGCGGGCGCTGGTGGTGGTGGCCGCTGTCCGGCGAGGAAGGCCCGCTGGCGCTGCTGGGCGTCAGCCCGCGCGACCGCCAGCCGTTGCCCGGCTCGCGTCGCCGCCTGCTCGCCGCCCTTGGCCAGCCGCTGGGCCAGGCCCTGGCCCGCGCGCGCCTGGCCGAGGACCTGGAGGCCGCGCGCCTGCACGGCGAAACCGAACAACTGCGCAGCGCGTTGCTGGCCTCGGTCAGCCACGATTTGCGCACGCCGCTCACTTCCATGCGCGGCGCCATCGACAGCCTGCTGGCTCTGGGTGACGCGATTCCGCCCGACGACCGTCGCGAACTGCTGGAAAGCACCCGCGACGAGGCCGAGCGCCTGGACCGCTACATCCAGAACCTGCTGGACATGACCCGCCTCGGCCACGGCGGCCTGAAGCTGTCGCGCGACTGGGTGTCGCCCGGCGACATCGTCGGCAGCGCGCTCAACCGCCTGCGCGCGGTGGTTGCCCCGTACCGCGTGGAAACCCGCGTGCCGCCCGAGCTGCCGCTGCTCTACGTGCATGCGGCGCTGATCGAGCAGGCGCTGGTCAACGTGCTGGAAAACGCCGCGCGCTTCTCGCCGCCGCAAGGGCGCCTGCGGGTGGCGGTGGAGGCGAACGAAGAGGAGCTGCGCTTCTCGGTCAGCGACGAAGGACCGGGCATTCCGCCGGCCGAGCGCGAGAAGATCTTCGACATGTTCTACACCGCCGCGCGCGGCGACCGCGGCGGGCAGGGCACCGGGCTGGGCCTGGCGATCTGCCAGGGCATGGTCGGCGCCCACGGCGGGCGGATCACCGTCGAGGACGGCATCGACGGACGCGGCACCACCCTCGTGCTGCACCTGCCGCTGCAGCAGCAGCCGGACCTGGAGCAGCTTGATGCCGCTGTCTGAAAGGCTCAAGCTGGACGGCCACGCCAGCCAGTCCAGCTTTCCGATGAACGCCAGCGCCGCCACCATCCTGGTCGTCGACGACGAACCGCAGATCCGCAAGTTCCTCCGCATCAGCCTCAGCGCCGGCGGCTACAAGGTGCTCGAAGCCGGCACCGGCGAGGAGGGCCTGGCCCAGGCTGCTCTGGGCCGACCGGACCTCGTCGTGCTCGACCTCGGCCTGCCGGACAAGGACGGCCAGGACGTGCTGCGCGAACTGCGCGAGTGGTCGCAGGTGCCGGTGCTGGTGCTCTCGGTGCGCGCCAGCGAAAGCGAGAAGGTGCTGGCGCTGGACAGCGGTGCCAACGACTACGTGACCAAGCCGTTCGGCATCCAGGAATTCCTCGCCCGCATCCGCGTGCTGCTGCGCCAGGGCGGCAGTGGCGAGACCCAGGAAGTGCTGGTCGCGGTCGGCCCGTTGAGCGTGGATTTCTCCTACCGCCGGGTGCTGCTGGACGGCGCCGAAGTCTCGCTGACCCGCAAGGAATACGCCGTGCTTTCGACCCTGGCGCGTCACGTTGGCCGGGTGGTGACCCAGCAGCAACTGCTCAAGGATATCTGGGGGCCGACCCATACCGAGGATACCCACTACCTCCGCGTAGTGGTCGGGCATCTGCGGCAGAAGCTCGCCGATGACCCGGCGACGCCGCGCTTCATCGTCACCGAGGCCGGCGTCGGCTATCGCTTGCGCGAAGGTTGATCCTTAGGATGAACGGCCTCAGTACGGGTGGGGAAACGGTTCGCCAGCAAGGACTAGGCGTCCCCCTCGGTCCTACGAAGAGCCGAGCGGCGAGGTCCTGTAGGAGCGAGCTTGCTCGCGAACCGCATGGCAGCGGATCAGCCGGTCAGTACTGATTCTCCTCCTCGTACCGATCCAGCGTGTCGCTGGCGATCTGCCGGCCGAGGGCGATCAGTTCCGGGGCCTTGTAGAACTCGAAGAAGCGGCACACGCGCTTGGGCACGTTGATCAGGATGTCCGGCGGGTATCCGGCGATCTTGTACTGCGCCAGCGAGGTCTGCATCACCTCGAAGCTCTGGTTGACCAGTTCCAGCAGGGATGCCGGGCTGCTGCTGTCGATCACCTGGCTGCCGGTGGCCGAACGCGGCGAGCCCTTGGCCAGGGGCGCGGCGGCCGGTTGCTGCATTTCCGGCTCGGCCGGTTGCTCGGCGAGGGCCGGCACCGGGTGGAGCAGGGCGTCGGGCAGCAGTTCCGGCGGCGCTTCGGCGTCGCCGCCCTGGCGGCGGAAGAAGCTGAGCTTGTTGCTCAGGCTGCCGATCACCGCGTCGAAGCGGCCCATGAGGGCTGGCGGGCGCTCGATCACCGGCAGCGAATACTGGCGCTGGTTGGTGGCGTTGAGGTTGACCGCGACGATCAGGTCGGCGTGGGTCGAAACCACCGGGACGATCGGCAACGGGTTGAGCAGGCCGCCGTCCACCAGCATGCGCGAGCCCTGCATGACCGGGGTGAACAGGCTGGGGATCGCCGCCGAGGCGCGCATGGCCTGGTGCAGGCAGCCTTCCTGGAACCAGATTTCCTGCTGGTTGGTGAGGTCGGTGGCGACGGCGGTGTAGGGAATCGGCAGATCCTCGATATCGACCTCGCCGAGCATCTCGTGGATCTTGCCGAAAACCCGCTCGCCACGGATGGCGCCGAGGCGGAAGCTCACGTCGAGCAGGCGCAGCACGTCCAGGTAATCCAGGCTCTCCACCCAGTCGCGGTACTCTTCCAGCTTGCCGGCGGCGTAGATGCCGCCGATCACCGAACCCATCGAGCAGCCGGCGATGCAGACGATCTCGTAGCCGCGCCGTTCGATCTCCTCGATCACGCCAATATGCGCGTAGCCGCGCGCTCCGCCGGAACCGAGCACCAGCGCAATCTGTTTTGACATCGGGTAATTCCCCCCTTGCGAAACATTTCGACGATACGCCCGGGGACAAGCGCCGCCAAGGTCGGCTTTGCTAGAATTGTCGCCTGTTTTTCCTTCGCCGGAGTCCGCGATGAGCGAACCGATCCGCCTGACCCAATACAGCCACGGCGCCGGCTGTGGTTGCAAGATTTCCCCCAAGGTCCTGGAGGTCATCCTCGCCGGCAGCGGCGCGCAGAACCTTGACCCGAACCTTTGGGTGGGCAACGCCTCGCGCGATGACGCTGCTGTCTATGCTATCGACGCCGAGCGCGGCGTGGTGTCCACCACCGACTTCTTCATGCCGATCGTCGACGATCCCTTCGACTTCGGCCGCATCGCTGCCACCAACGCCATCAGCGATATCTATGCGATGGGCGGCGACCCGCTGATGGCGATCGCCATCCTCGGCTGGCCGGTGAACGTGCTGGCGCCGGAAATCGCCCGCGAGGTGATAGCCGGCGGCCGCAAGGTCTGCGACGAAGCCGGCATCCCGCTGGCCGGCGGCCACTCGATCGACGCGCCGGAGCCGATCTTCGGCCTGGCGGTGACCGGCATGGTCGAGAAGCGCTTCATGAAGCGCAACGACACCGCCAGCGAAGGCTGCAAGCTGTACCTGACCAAGCCGCTGGGCATCGGCATCCTCACTACCGCCGAGAAGAAGGCCAAGCTGCGCGCCGAGGACGTGGGCCTCGCCCGCGACTGGATGTGCACCCTGAACAAGCCGGGCGCGCGTTTCGGCAAGCTCGACGGGGTGAAGGCGATGACCGACGTCACCGGCTTCGGCCTGCTCGGCCACTTGGTGGAAATGGCCGACGGCAGCGGCCTGACCGCGCGCATCCGCTACGATGCGGTACCGCGCCTGGCCAGTGTCGAGCACTACCTGGAAGCCGGTTGCGTGCCCGGCGGCACCCTGCGCAACTTCGACAGCTACGGCGAACGCATCGCGCCGCTGCCGGAGCTGCACAAGCTGCTGCTGTGCGACCCGCAGACCAGCGGTGGCCTGCTGGTGGCCGTGGCGCCGGAGGGCGAGGCGCAGTTCCTTGCCGCCGCCGGCGAGCTGGGCCTGGACCTCGCGCCCATCGGCGAACTGGTCGGCCGACAGCGTCACGCGGTCGAGGTGGCCTGATGCGCGACAACACCCGCCACTACCGCGAGCTGTTCCTCGGCGACGTTAAGATGATGGACGTGCGTGCCCCGGTCGAGTTCGACAAGGGTGCCTTCCCGCACACCGTGAACCTGCCGCTGATGAACGACAGCGAGCGGCAGAAGGTCGGCACCTGCTACAAGCAGAACGGCCAGCAGGCGGCCATCGCCCTGGGCCACGAGCTGGTCATGGGCAAGCTCAAGGCCGAGCGCATCGAGGCCTGGGCGGCGTTCGCCAAGGCGAATCCCGAAGGTTACCTGTACTGCTTCCGCGGCGGCCTGCGTTCGCAGATCACCCAGCAGTGGCTCAAGAGCGAGGCCGGTATCGATTACCCGCGTGTGGTCGGCGGCTACAAGGCGATGCGCGGCTTCCTCTTCGACACTACCCAGGCGGCGGTGGAAGAGTGCCAGTTCGTGCTGGTGGGCGGCCTGACCGGCACCGGCAAGACCGAGGTGATCGCCCAACTGGCCAACAGTCTCGACCTGGAAGGCCACGCCAACCACCGGGGCTCCGCCTTCGGTCGCCGTGCCACGCCGCAGCCGGCGCAGATCGATTTCGAGAACCGCCTGGCCATCGACATCCTGAAGAAGCGCCACGCCGGCATGGAGCAGTTCGTGCTGGAAGACGAAGGCCGTATCGTCGGCAGCTGCTCGGTGCCGCTGGAGCTGTACCAGGGCATGCAACGTTACCCGCTGGTGTGGCTGGAGGACCGCTTCGAACAGCGTGTGGAGCGCATCCTCAAGGATTACGTGATCGACCTGTGCGCCGACCACATGCAGGTGGTCGGCGAGGAGGGTGGTTTCGATTCCTTTGCCGCCTACCTGCGCAAGAGCCTGTCGGGGATCGTCAAGCGCCTGGGTGGCGAGCGCTACCAGCGCCTGGCGGCGATCATGGATGCCGCCCTGGAAGAGCAGAAGCGCAGCGGCGCGGTGGACCTGCACCGGGGCTGGATCGTGGGGCTGCTGGGCGAGTACTACGACCCGATGTACGCCTTCCAGCGCGAGAGCAAGGATTCGCGCATCGAGTTCCGAGGCACCCAGGACGAGGTGGTCGAGTACTTGCGTTTCCGCGCGGAACGCTGAGTCCTCAGGGCGCGCGCCAGAGGCCGATGCGGCGCGCCCGCGCTTCCTGTTCCTCGAACGCGTACTGGCCTTGCTCCTCGGCGTCCTGCTCGTCGGCCGAGCGCCAGCGCGCCAGGCCGACGCTCAAGAGCGCGCGCCCGGCATCCAGGGTCTGGCCGCAGCCGGGGCAGTCCGCCGGTTCGACCCAGACGGCTGCGCGCAGCGTGCCGTCCGCTTGGCGTTGCGCCGCGCGCAGGCTGGCCGTCCGGCCCAGGGCCAGCCGTTGCAGGGTTTCCCGGGCACGCTGGGCGAATGGCTCGTCCGGCGCCTCGATGCCGCGCAGATGGATGCTCCGGGACAGGCCGTCGTCGCCCCGGCAGGTGAGCCGGTCGCCGCTGTCGATGGCGCTGACCCGGCACTGTTCGTGCGCCAGCGCGGCGCCGGACAGGGAGAGCAGCAGGATGGAAAGAATGCGTCGCATGGGGCCTCCGCCGGATGAGCGCCAGCATAACCGCTGGCGCTCGCTCGCGGGGCGCCGGTTCACTGGATCAGGCGCATCACCTCTTCGCTGTAGCGCCCGCCCGTGGCGGCCCCGGCGGGGAAGATGGCGTCGATCCCGGCCAGTTCCCCGGCGCTGAGCTCCAGCGCCAGGGCGGCGACGTTTTCTTCCAGGTACTTGCGCTGCTTGGTGCCCGGAATCGGCACCAGATGCTCGTCCTGTGCCAGCACCCAGGCCAAGGCCAGTTGCGCGGGCTTCACACCACGGGCGTTGGCCAATTCGCCGATTTTCTCCACCAGTTGCAGGTTTCTGGCGAAGTTTTCCCCGCTGAAGCGTGGGCTGGAGCGGCGGTAGTCATCCTCGGCGAAATCTTCCGGGCTTTTCAGCGCGCCGGTGAGGAAGCCGCGCCCCAACGGGCTGTAGGGAACGAAGCCGACGCCGAGGCGGCGGCAGGTGTCCAGTACGCCGTTTTCCTCCGGGTCGCGCGTCCACAGCGAGTATTCGCTTTGCAGGGCGGTGATCGGGTGGACCTTGTGGGCGCGCTCCAGGGTGTCGGCCGAGGCTTCGCTCAGGCCCAGGTAGCGTACCTTGCCGGACCGTACCAGCTCGGCCATGGCACCGACGGTCTCCTCGATGGGTACCCCGGGGTCGACACGGTGCTGGTAGTAGAGGTCGATATGGTCGGTGCCCAATCGTCTGAGGCTGCCTTCCACGGCCTCCCGCACATACTCGGGGCGGCCGTCGGCGCCGCGGCTCGTGGGCTGGTCGGGGTTGCGCAGCAGGCCGAACTTGGTGGCCAGGAATACCTGCTCGCGCTTGCCTTTCAGCGCCCGGCCGAGCAGCGCTTCGTTGGTGTGCGGACCGTAGACGTCGGCGGTGTCGAACAGCGTGACGCCCAGTTCCAGGGCGCGGTGCAGGGTGGCGACGGATTCCTTCTCGTCGCTGCCGGTGGTGTAGAAGTCGGACATGCCCATGCAGCCGAGGCCGATGGCGGAAACGCTGGGGCCCTGGGGGCCGAGGCGACGGGTCTTCATGCTGGATTCTCCGGAAAGTGGGGCGCGGATTCATTCTTGTTGTTTGACATGCATGGATAAACCGGCTGCTTGTGGTTTAACTATTTGGCGTGAATGAATAATCGGAGCGTCGTCATGGATCGTCTGCAGGCCATGCAGGTGTTCACCCGCATCGTCGAGCTCAGGGCCTTCGGCAAGGCGGCGGACAGCCTGCAACTGCCGCGCGCCAGCGTGACCCAGCTGATCCAGCAACTGGAGGCGCACCTCGGCGTGCAACTGCTGCGGCGCACCACCCGCCAGGTCAGCATCACCGCGGATGGCCAGGCCTACTACGAGCGTTGCGTGCGGCTGCTGGAGGACCTGGAGGAGGCGGAGAACTGCTTCTCCGATTCACCGGACAACCCGCGCGGTAAATTGCGTGTCGACCTGCCCAGCTCGCTGGGACGGCTGGTGGTGATCCCGGCGTTGCCGGCGTTCTGCCGCCGCTACCCGCAGGTCGAACTGGAACTGAGCCTCAACGATCGCCAGGTGGACCTGGTGCGCGAGGGCGTGGATTGCGTGCTGCGCGCCGGCGAGCTGCCGGACTCCAGCCTGGTGGGCCGGCGCATCGCCGAGCTGGAGCAGCTCACCTGCGTGAGTCGTTCGTACCTTGCGGAATATGGCCGGCCGGCGCATCCGGATCGTCTGGCCGGGCACCTGGCGGTGAATTACCAGTCGGCGTCCAGCGGGCGCATCTTCGACCTGGAATTTCGTTTCGACGGCGAGCTGCGCACCACCCGGTTGCCGAGCCGGATCACGGTGAACAACGCCGATGCCTATATCGCCGCCTGCCGTGCCGGTTTCGGAATGATCCAGGCGCCGCGCTATCACCTGTGCGACGGGCTGGCCAGTGGCGAGCTGGTGGAGGTGCTGGAGCAATGGCGGCCACCGCCGCTGGCATTGAGCGTGTTGTATCCGGTGCGGCGGCAGATGTCGCGGCGGTTGCGGGTGTTTTCCGATTGGTTGGCGCAGTTGTTCGCGGAGCGGAGTGGGTAGGCGCGGTTCCGTAAGGGTTCGCGAGCAAGCTCGCTCCTACGAAGAGCGGGACGCCAACCTGTAGGACCGAGGGGGACGCCCAGTCCTTGCTCGCGAACCTGCCGTGCTCCGGAATATTCATCCGCATATCCGAGCGTTCCACTCAGGCAAGCCGTGCTAGGATTTGCCCCCGGCCCCGATTCCTCGGGCGGCGTTGGCACTGTGCCAGCGCTACCACCCCTCACCAGAAGGATCCAAGCAATGGCTCAAGTCACCCTCAAGGGCAATCCGGTTTCCGTCGATGGCAAGCTGCCGCAGAAAGGCGAGCAGGCTCCGGCCCTCGCGCTGGTCGCTGGCGACCTCTCCGACGTCACCCTGGAAAACTACGCCGGCAAGCGCAAGGTGCTGAACATCTTCCCCAGCGTCGACACCCCGACCTGCGCCACCTCCGTGCGCAAGTTCAACGCCGAGGCCAGCAAGCTGGCCAACACCGTAGTGCTGTGCGTTTCCGCTGACCTGCCGTTCGCCCAGGCGCGCTTCTGCGGCGCCGAGGGTCTGGAGAACGTGGTCAACCTGTCCACCCTGCGTGGCCGCGAGTTCCTCGCCAACTACGGCGTGGCCATCTCCAGCGGCCCGCTGGTCGGCCTGGCTGCCCGCGCAGTCGTGGTGCTGGACGAGCAGAACAAGGTGCTGCACAGCGAGCTGGTTGGCGAGATCGCCGACGAGCCGAACTACGCCGCCGCCATCGCCGCCCTGGCCTGACGCCGCCGCTTTCGTGAGAAAGCCGGGCCGACCCGCCAGGGTCGGTCCGTCAGGTCGGGAACCCTTCCGGCCAATCCGGGTCGCAATGCCCCGGCAATTCGTAACTCCCGGTAAATCAAAGGTAAATAGCGGGTAAAGAGACTTTGCCTGCGGCCAGGCTGTGCTTATCGTTCAGCCTCGTTATCCTCTCTTCTTTTTCGCCATGACGACGACCATGACCCCAAGCAAAGGAACGCCCTCGAAACTCCGCACCCTGCGCCCCTGGCTTTTCACCGCGATCATTTTCGCCGGTGTGGTGGGGCTGATCATGTGGCTGCATTCGACGTCCAGCGGGGCGCCGGCGGCCCAGGGTGGGCGCGGCGGGCGGCCGAGTCCGGGGCAGATGGCGGCGGGGCAGGGCACTGCGGTGACCGTCAGCGTCGCGCCCGCCCTCAAGGGCGACCTGCCGGTGCACTATCACGCGCTGGGTACCGTCACGGCCTACAACACGGTCAACGTCCGCGCGCGGGTCAGCGGCCAACTGGTCAAGGTGCCGTTCCAGGAAGGCCAGGAGGTGAAGGCCGGCGACGTCCTCGCGGTGATCGACCCGCGTCCGTTCCAGGCCGCGCTGGACCAGGCCCAGGGTACGCTGTTGCAGAACCAGGCGCAGTTGAAGAACGCGCAGATCGACCTCGCGCGCTACAAGGGCCTGTACGCCGAGGATTCCATCGCCAAGCAGACCCTGGACACCCAGGAAGCCCTGGTGCGCCAGTACGAAGGCACCCTGAAGACCAACCAGGGCCAGGTCAGCGATGCCAAGCTCAACCTCGAATTCACCCAGGTGCGCGCGCCCATCTCCGGCCGCGTCGGCCTGCGCCAGGTGGACGTGGGCAACCTGGTCACCTCCGGCGACACCACGCCGCTGGTGGTGATCACCCAGGTCAAGCCGATCTCCGTGGTCTTCAGCCTGCCGCAGCAGCAACTCGGCACCATCGCCCGCGAACTCTACGGCGACAAGCCGGTGCCGGTGCAGGCGCTGGACCGCAACCAGAACCAGACCCTGGCCAGCGGCGTGCTGAAGACCCTGGACAACCAGATCGACACCACCACCGGCACGGTCAAGCTCAAGGCCGGCTTCGATAACGACGACCACAAGCTGTTCCCCAACCAGTTCGTCAACGTGCGCCTGCTCGCCGAGACCCTGCAGGGCGTGCTGACCATCCCGGCCAACGCCGTGCAGCGTGGCAACGACGGCACCTACGTCTATAAGGTGGGCGAGGAAGACAAGGCCAAGCGCCAACTCGTCACCCTGGGCACCAGCGAGGGCGAGCGGGTGGTGGTCAGCGAGGGCCTGAAGGAAGGCGACCGCGTGGTCGTCGAGGGCACCGACCGCCTGCGCGACGGCATGCGCATGAACATCGTCGCCTCCGACGAGAAGGCCCGCGCCGCCGCCAGCGAGGAAGGCGACAAGTCCACCGCCAAGCCGTTCGGCTCGGGCAATGCCGTCCAGAGCGACCCGGCCCAGGACAGCGGTAAGAGCGAATGAACCCGTCACGTCTGTTCATCCTGCGGCCGGTCGCCACCACGCTGTTGATGGTGGCAATCCTGCTGTCGGGGATCATCGCCTACCGCTTCCTGCCGATCTCGGCGCTGCCGGAGGTGGACTACCCGACCATCCAGGTGGTGACCCTGTACCCCGGCGCCAGCCCGGACATCATGACCTCCTCGGTGACCGCGCCGCTGGAGAACCAGCTGGGGCAGATTCCCGGCCTCAACGAGATGTCCTCCACCAGTTCCGGCGGCGCTTCGGTGATCACCCTGCAGTTCAGCCTGGAGGTGAACCTCGATGTCGCCGAGCAGGAAGTCCAGGCGGCGATCAACACCGCGCAGAGCCTGCTGCCCAAGGACCTGCCGAACCAGCCGGTGTACAGCAAGGTGAACCCGGCGGACGCGCCGATCCTCACCCTGGCAGTAATGTCGCCGGACATGCCGCTGCCGCAGATCCAGGACCTGGTGGACACGCGCCTCGCGCAGAAGATTTCGCAGATTTCCGGCGTCGGCCTGGTCAGCATCAGCGGCGGCCAGCGTCCGGCGGTGCGCATCCGCGCCAACCCGGCGGCGCTCGCCGCGGCGGGGCTGAGCCTGGAAGACCTGCAGACCACCGTCACCAACAACAACCTCAACGGCCCCAAGGGCAGCTTCGACGGCCCGACCCGCTCCTCGACCCTGGACGCCAACGACCAGCTCAAGTCCGCCGATGCCTACCGCGACCTGATCATCGCCTACAAGAACGGCTCGCCGCTGCGCGTGCGTGATGTGGCGAGCGTGGAGGACGACGCCGAAAACGTGCGCCTGGCGGCCTGGGCCAATGCCTCGCCGGCGGTGGTGCTGAACATCCAGCGCCAGCCGGGGGCCAACGTCATCGAAGTGGTGGACAGCATCAAGAAGATGCTCCCGCAGTTGCAGGCGACCCTGCCGGGCAGCCTGGAAGTGACGGTGCTCACCGACCGCACCACGACCATTCGCGCCTCGGTGGCGGACGTGCAGTTCGAGCTGTTCCTCGCCGTCTGCCTGGTGGTGATGGTCACCTTCCTGTTCCTGCGCAATATCTCCGCGACGCTGATCCCCAGCTTCGCCGTGCCGCTGTCGCTGATCGGCACCTTCGGCGTGATGTACCTCGCCGGCTTCTCGATCAACAACCTGACGCTGATGGCGCTGACCATCGCCACCGGCTTCGTGGTGGACGACGCCATCGTCATGGTGGAGAACATCGCGCGCTACCTGGAGCAGGGCGACCCGCCGCTGGAGGCCGCGCTCAAGGGCTCGAAACAGATCGGCTTCACCATCATCTCGCTGACCTTCTCGCTGATCGCTGTGCTGATCCCGCTGCTGTTCATGGGTGACGTGGCGGGCCGGCTGTTCCGCGAGTTCGCCATCACCCTGGCGGTGGCCATTCTCATCTCCGGCTTCGTTTCCCTGACCCTGACGCCGATGCTCAGCGCCAAGCTGCTGCGCCATGTCGAGCCGGAGAAGGAAGGGCGCTTCGCCCGTGCCGCCGGGCGCTTCATCGAGCGGATGATCGAGCGCTACGCCGCCGCCTTGCGGGTGGTCCTGCGCCATCAGGGGCTGACCCTGCTGGTGGCCATCGGCACCCTGGCGTTCACCGCGCTGCTCTATGTGGTCATGCCCAAGGGCTTCTTCCCGGTGCAGGACACCGGGGTGATCCAGGGCATCGCCGAGGCGCCGCAGTCGATCTCCTTCCAGGCGATGGCGGGCCGCCAGCAGGACCTGGCCAAGGTCGTGCTGCAGGATCCTGCGGTGGAGAGCCTGTCGTCCTTCATCGGTGTCGACGGCACCAACGCCACGCTCAACACCGGGCGTCTGCTGATCAACCTCAAGCCCCACGCCGAGCGTGACGTGACCGCCAGCGAGGTGATCCAGCGCCTGCAGCCGGAGCTGGACAAGGTCCCCGGCATCCGCCTGTACCTGCAGCCGGTGCAGGATCTGACCATCGAAGACCGCATCGCCCGCACCCAGTACCAGTTCACCCTGCAGGACGCCGACCCCGAGGTGCTGTCCGAATGGGTGCCGAAACTGGTGGACCGTCTGGAGCAACTGCCGGAACTGGCCGACGTCGCCAGCGACTGGCAGGACAAGGGCCTGCAGGCCTACATCGATATCGACCGCGACACCGCTTCGCGCCTGGGCGTGAGCCTGTCGAGCATCGACAGCGTGCTGTACAACGCCTTCGGCCAGCGGCTGATCTCCACCATCTTCACCCAGGCCACCCAGTACCGCGTGGTGCTGGAAGTGGCGCCGGAGTTCCAGATCGGCCCGCAGTCGCTGGAAAACCTCTACGTGCCGTCCAGCGACGGCACCCAGGTGCGCCTGTCGAGCCTGGCCAGGGTCGAGGAGCGCCATACCCTGCTGGCGGTCAACCACATCGCCCAGTTCCCGGCGGCGACCATCTCCTTCAACCTGGCCAAGGGCGTCGCCCTGGGCGAGGCGGTGCAGGCGATCCGCGACGTCGAGGTGCAGATGGAGATGCCGGTCAGCCTGCAGGGCAGCTTCCGCGGCGCGGCGCAGGCGTTCGAGGCGTCGCTGTCGAATACCCTGCTGCTGGTGCTGGCCTCCATCGTCACCATGTACATCGTGCTCGGCATCCTCTACGAGAGCTTCATCCACCCGGTGACCATCCTCTCCACGCTGCCCTCGGCGGGCGTGGGCGCGCTGCTGGCGCTGATGCTGGCGGGGCAGGACATCGGCATCGTGGCGATCATCGGCATCATCCTGTTGATCGGCATCGTGAAGAAGAACGCGATCATGATGATCGACTTCGCCCTCGACGCCGAACGCAACGAAGGCAAGCCGCCGCACGAGGCCATTTACCAGGCGTGCCTGCTGCGCTTCCGGCCGATCCTGATGACCACCATGGCCGCTCTGCTCGGCGCGCTGCCGCTGATGCTCGCCGGCGGCGCCGGCGCCGAACTGCGTCGGCCGCTGGGTGTGACGATGGTCGGCGGCCTGCTGCTCAGCCAGTTGCTGACCCTGTTCACCACGCCGGTGATCTACCTGTACTTCGACCGCCTCGCCGCGCGCTGGGCCGCCTGGCGCGGCCGCCACGGGCTTGACGTGAACAGCATCGATCCGGCGGAAAGATCCTGATGAACCTGTCGCGCCCGTTCATCCTGCGTCCGGTCGCCACCAGCCTGCTGACCCTGGCGCTGATGCTCGCCGGCATCCTCTCGTTCGGCCTGTTGCCGGTGGCGCCGCTGCCCAACGTGGACTTCCCCACCATCATGGTGCAGGCCGCGCTGCCCGGGGCCAGCCCGGAGACGATGGCGTCCACCGTGGCGACCCCGCTGGAGCGCTCGCTCGGGCGCATCGCCGGGGTCACCGACATGACCTCCAGCAGTTCCCTGGGCAACACCACCATCATCGTGCAGTTCGACCTGTCCAAGGACATCGACGGCGCGGCGCGGGAGGTGCAGTCGGCGATCAACGCGGCGATGAGCCTGCTGCCGTCGGGTATGCCGAACAACCCGACGTACCGCAAGGCGAACCCGTCGGACAGCCCGATCATGATCCTCACCCTGACCTCGGACACCTACTCCCGCGGGCAGATGTACGACCTGGCCTCGACCATCGTCTCGCCCAAGCTCGCGCAGGTGAAGGGCGTGGGGCAGGTGAGCATCGGCGGCTCCTCGCTGCCGGCGGTGCGGGTGGACGTGAACCCGGACCAGCTCAGCCAGTACGGCATTTCCCTGGACAACGTGCGCACCGCCATCGACAACACCAATGCCGATGGACCCAAAGGCTCGCTGGAATTCGGTGAGCGGCACTGGCAGGTGGACTCCAACGACCAGTTGCGCAAGGCCAGCGAATACGCGCCGCTGATCGTCCACTACAACGCCGAGACCGGCGCGGCGGTGCGCCTGAAGGATGTGGCGAAGGTTTCCGACTCGGTGGAGGACGTGCGCAACGCCGGCTTCTCCGACAACCTGCCGGCGGTGCTGCTGATCATCACCCGCCAGCCGGGCGCCAACATCATCGAAGCCACCGACGCCATCCACGAGCAGTTGCCGATCATCCAGGACGTGCTCGGCCCGCAGGTGAAACTGTCGGTGATGGACGACCGCAGCCCGTCGATCCGCGCCTCGCTGGAGGAGGCCGAGCTGACCCTGATCGTCTCCGTGGTGCTGGTGATCCTGGTGGTCTACCTGTTCCTGCGCAACGGCCGCGCCACGCTGATCCCCAGCCTCGCGGTGCCGGTGTCGCTGGTGGGCACCTTCGCGGTCATGTACCTGTGCGGCTTCTCGCTGAACAACCTGTCGCTGATGGCGCTGATCATCGCCACCGGCTTCGTGGTGGACGACGCCATCGTGGTGGTGGAGAACATCGCCCGGCGCATCGAGGAGGGCGATCCGCCGCTCAAGGCAGCCATTCGCGGTGCGCGCGAGGTGAGCTTCACCGTGCTGTCGATGACCCTGTCGCTGGTGGCGGTGTTCATTCCGCTGCTGCTGATGGGCGGTATCACCGGGCGGCTGTTCCGCGAGTTTTCGGTGACCCTGGCAGCGGCCATCCTGGTGTCGCTGGTGGTGTCCCTGACCCTGACGCCGATGCTCTGCGCGCGACTGCTCAAGCCCATCGAGCGCCCGCAGAAGGCCTCGGTGGCACGCCAGAGCAACCGCTATTTCGTCGCCTTCATGCTGCGCTACCGCGCCAGCCTGAGCTGGGCGCTGGAGCACTCGCGGCTGATGATTGTGATCATGCTGGGCTGCATCGCGCTGAACCTCTACCTGTTCGCGGTGGTGCCCAAGGGCTTCCTGCCGCAGCAGGACTCCGGGCGGCTGCGCGGCTTCGCGGTGGCCGACCAGAGCATCTCGTTCCAGGCGCTGGACCAGAAGATGGCCGAGTTCCGCACGATCCTTTCCAAGGATCCGGGCGTGGAAAACGTGGTGGGCTTCGTCGGTGGCGGCAGGTGGCAGTCGAGCAATACGGGTTCCTTCTTCGTCACCCTCAAGGACATCGGCGAACGCGATTCGGCAGACGTGATCGTCAACCGCCTGCGCAAGCAGCTGGCGCAGATTCCCGGCGCCACCCTCTACCTGCAGGCCGGGCAGGACGTGCGCATCGGCGGTCGGCAGAGCAACGCCCAGTACGAGTTCACCCTGCGCAGCGACGACCTGACCCTGCTGCGCGACTGGGCGCCCAAGGTCGAGGCGGTGCTGAACAAGATCCCGCAACTGGTGGACGTCAACAGCGACGCCCAGGACAAGGGCGTGCAGAGCCGCCTGGTGATCGACCGCGACCGCGCCGCCAGCCTGGGGGTGAACGTCGCCGACGTGGATGCGGTGCTGAACAACTCCTACGGCCAGCGCCAGGTGTCGACCATCTTCAATCCGCTGAACCAGTACCACGTGGTGATGGAGGTGGACCAGCCCTACCAGGAGTCGCCGGAAGAGCTGCGCCAGGTCTACGTGATCGGCAACGACGGCCAGCGCGTGCCGCTGTCGGCCTTCACCCACGTGGAGCCGAGCCGCGCGCCGCTGACGGTCAACCACCAGGGACAGTTCGCCGCGACCACCTTCTCCTTCAACCTGGCCCCCGGCGCGCTGATCGGCCCGGCCCGCGATGCGGTGATGGCGGGGCTGGAGCCGCTGCACCTGCCGATGGAAATCCAGGCCACCTTCGAAGGCAGCGCCGGCGCGGTGCAGGACACCCAGAACGACATGCCCTGGCTGATCCTGCTGGCGCTGGTGTCGGTGTACATCGTGCTCGGCATCCTCTACGAGAGCTACGTGCACCCGCTGACCATCCTCTCGACGCTGCCGTCCGCCGGCGTGGGGGCGTTGATGACGCTGATGCTGTTCCGCACCGAACTGTCGCTGATCGCGCTGATCGGGGTGATCCTGCTGATCGGCATCGTGAAGAAGAACGCGATCATGATGATCGACTTCGCCCTCGACGCCGAACGCACCCTCGGCCTGTCGCCGCGCGAGGCGATCCTGGAGGCCTGCATGAAGCGCTTCCGGCCGATCATGATGACCACCCTGGCCGCCATCCTCGGCGCGCTGCCGCTGATCTTCGGCGTTGGCGGCGACGCCGCGCTGCGCCGCCCGCTGGGCATGACCATCGTCGGCGGCCTGATCGGCAGCCAGTTGCTGACCCTGTACACCACCCCTGTCGTCTACCTCTACCTCGACCGCCTGCGCCACTGGGTCAACCAGAAGCGCGGCGTGCGTACCGACGGCGCCCTGGAGACACCCGTATGATCCGCTCGCGTTCCTTCTTCCCCCTGGCGCTGGCCGTGGCCCTGGCCGGTTGCGCCATCGGTCCGGACTACCAGCGTCCCGAGCTGACGGTGCCCGCCAGCTTCAAGGAAGGCGAGGGCTGGCAACTGGCGAAACCCCAGGATGGCTTCAACCACGGCGCCTGGTGGGAACTGTACGGCGACGCCACGCTGAACGACCTGCAGACGCGCCTGGTCGCCGCCAACCAGACCCTGGCGCAGTCGGTCGCGTCCTACCGCCAGGCCCGGGCACTGGCCAAGGGCGCGCGCTCGTCGTTCTTCCCCACCATCAGCGCCGACGTCGGCAAGACCCGTTCCGGGCAAGGCACTGGCAGCGGCGGCAGCGTGCGTCTGCCGGACGGTTCCACGGTCAGCAGTGGCGGCGGCAGCAGTTCGATCAGTAACAGCTACTCGGCAAGCCTCGGCGTGAGCTGGGAGCTGGACCTGTGGGGCAAGCTGCGCCGCCAGCTGGAAGCCGATACCGCGAGCATGGATGCCAGCGCCGCGGACCTTGCCGCCTCGCGCCTGTCGCTGCAGTCGGAGCTGACCCAGGATTACCTGCAACTGCGTGTGATGGACCGGCAGATCAAGCTGCTCAACGACACCGTGGCGGCCTACCAGCGCTCGCTGAAACTCACCGAAAACCAGTACAACGCCGGCATCGTCACCAAGGCCGACGTGGCCCAGGCGCGCACCCAGCTGAAGAGCACCGAAGCCCAGGCCATCGACCTGAAGTACCAGCGCGCCCAGCTGGAGCACGCCATCGCCGTGCTGGTCGGCGTGCCGCCGGCGCAGTTCTCCCTGGCCGCCGTGGACGCCGTTCCCGCGCTGCCGCAGGTGCCGGCGCTGCTGCCGTCGGAGCTGTTGCAGCGTCGCCCGGACGTGGCGTCGGCCGAGCGCCAGGTGATCGCCGCCAACGCGCAGATTGGCGTGGCCAAGGCCGCCTGGTTCCCCGACCTGACTCTCACCGCCGCCGGCGGCTACCGCAGTGGCAGCTTCCAGAACTGGATCGAGACGCCGAACCGCTACTGGTCCATCGGCCCGCAGTTCGCCATGACTCTGTTCGACGCCGGGCTGATCGCTTCGCAGGTGGAACAGGCCGAGGCCAGCTACGACCAGACCGTGGCCAGCTACCGGCAGACTGTGCTGGACAGCTTCCGCGAGGTCGAGGACTACATGGTCCAGCTCAAGGTGCTGGAAGAGGAGAGTGGCGTGCAGCAGGAGGCGCTGGACGCCGCCCGCGAAGCGCTGCGCCTGACCTTCAACCAGTACAAGGCCGGCACCATCGACTACAGCAACGTGGTCACCACCCAGACCAGCGCGCTGTCCAACGAGCGCACGCTGCTGACCCTGCAGGGCAGCCGGCTGACCGCCAGCGTGCAGTTGATCGCCGCGCTGGGCGGCGGCTGGGATGCGGCGAAGATCGCCGAGGAAGGCGAGGCGGTACGGGACTGACGCCGGTCAGTCCCCGGGCAGCGCACTCGGCGGGATGCGCAAGCGGCCCTCGCCGTCGATGGATCGCATGCCTCGGGGGCGGGTGACGCTCACCCGGCGCCATGTTTTCGAGGCCTCGCAGGCGGTATGGCCGATGGCCGGTAGCGGGCCGTCGTTCAGCGCTCGAAGCCGTAGGCGCGTTCGACCCTGCAGACCCGCACCTGGAAGCCGCTGTACCAGTCCTGCCGTCCGCGCCGCTGGGCGATGCGGTGCTCGCCTTCCTCCCGCCAGTGGCGGATGGCGGCTTCGTCGCGCCAGTAGGAGACAGTGATGCCGAGTCCGTCGGCACCCCGTGCCGACTCGACGCCGAGAAAGCCGTCCTGCCGGGCAGCCAGCTCCAGCATGCGCGCGGCGGCGTCGGCGTAGCCTTGCTCCTGCTCGCTGCGCAGGGAGGTGAAGATCACCGCGTAGTAGGGCGGCTGGGGTGTGCGGGCGATCATGCGGGGCTCCCTGCGGTGGCGGCCGCGTGCCTGAAGGCGGCGCTGAGAAAGGCCTGGGCCAGCGGTACGCCGACCCCGGCGAGTGCCTTGCGCTCGGGTTGGAACAGGGTGGCGAGGAAGAACGGATGGTCCGTGGCCTCCAGCGCGCGGATGCTGCCGTCCTCGCCGTGGGCGCAGGCATGCAGAGCGCCGCCGAACAGCGCGTCCTGGAACTCGGGGTTCACCCCGTAGCTGCAGCGATAGCCTTCGCGGATGCTCGGCAGGCCGTAGATCGCCGCCAGGCGCGAACCGGGACGCAGCGCGATGGTTTCGCTGACGTCCAGCAGCGAGCAGGGCAGGGCATGGATCACCGTGCGTTCGGCCTCCGGGTCGGTCTCGCCGTGGGCGGCTTCCCGCCAGCCGAGCACCTGGCGGGCGCGTTCCAGCAGTGCGTGCTGGAAGCCGCCGCAGGTGCCGAGGAACGGCACGTCGTGGGTGCGCGCGTAGGTGATGGCGCGTAGCGCCCCCTCGGTCTCGCGGTAGGGGCTGCCGGGAATGCACCAGAAGCCGGCGTAGGTGTGCAGCGGCAGGCCGGCCGCCAGGCGCGGCGTATCCAGCCAGTCGACACGCAAGGTGCCGCTGTGGGGCAGCAGCGACTGCTGCAGTGCCAGGGGAATCGCCCAGTGCGCGATGACGCGGCTGTCACGGTCGCCGATCAAGCCGATACGCAGAACCTTCCGTCGCCGTCCCATGTGTGCTCCCCTTTGCGCCGAGGCCCATTGGCGGGCCGGTGGGAGCAATCTATAGTTGCGCTGGTGCAACCAAAATTGGCGGTTGTGCAATATCGGAGTGCGTCCATGCAATATCGTCTCGAGTACGCCGATCTCGCCCTGGTGCTGGCGCTGGTGCGCGGCGGCAGCCTGGCCCGCGCGGCGGAGTTGCTGGATGTGGATGTCTCCACGGTGTTCCGCGCCGTGCGCCGGTTGGAAAAGGCCCTGGGCAGCGCGCTGTTCGAGAAGGGTCGCCACGGCTACCTGCCGACCGCCACCGCCCAGCAGGTCGCCAGTCAGGCGGAGCTGGCCGAGCAGGCACTGGAGGCCGCGCGACTGAGCCTGGAGCAGGGGCACGACGTGCTCAGCGGTACCGTGCGCCTGACCTGTTCCGACACCGTGTTGCAGGGCCTGCTGTTGCCGGCGCTGGCGCGCTTCATGAAGCGTTACCCGGCGCTCAACCTGGAACTGACCACCTCCAACGCCTTCGCCAACCTGAGCCGGCGCGACGCCGACATCGCCCTGCGCCTGACCAGCTCGCCGCCGGAGCATCTCGTCGGACGCAACCTGGGCGACGTGCATTACGTCCTCTGCGCCCACCGCGACTACCTTGCCGAGCAGGGCAAGCGCCCCTGGCAGGACATGAGCTGGATCGCCCCGGACGACTTCCTGCCCGAGCACTCCAGCGTCGCCTGGCGCCGCCAGGCGTTCCCGGCGGTGGTCCCGGCCTACCGCTGCAACAGCATGCTCTCGGTGCTTGACTTGTGCCGCGCAGGGTTGGGGCTGGCGGCGTTGCCGGCCTTCCTGCTGCGGCCCGGCGATGGTCTGCGGGTGCTGGACGGCGAGCTGCCGGGGTGCAGCACCCACCTGTGGCTGCTGACCCGCCCGGACTGCCGCGCGCTGCGTGCGGTGGTGACGCTGTTCGAGGAGTTGGCCGGCAACCTGTCCATGAACTCGCGGGCAGGGGACGCTCACCCGGGCTAGCGTCCGGGTGCGTTGACGCTGGAACGAAAGGCCCCGCGCGAAGCGGGGCCTTTTGGCGATTACCAGTGGCGATAGCGCCCTGGCGGGCCGTAATAGGCCGGCCCGTAGTAGCGGGGCGCGTAATAGCGCGGGCCGTAGTAACGCGGCGCCGGCACCACCACCACGGGCCGATAGAGCGGAACCGGCCGGTAGTACACCGGCGGCGCTGGCGGGTAGTAGGCCACGGGCGGCGGGGCATAATACGGCGCGGGAGGTGGGGCGTAGTACGGCGCTGGCGCGGAGCCGGCGACGATCGCTCCACCGACCACGGCGCCGACCACCGCGCCGATGGCGGCGGCATCGCTGTTGCTGTTGGCCGCTGCCTGTCCGGCGAGGGCCAGGCAACCGCAGAGTACGGCGAACCGGGAAAGACAGCGAAGCATGATGTACCTCCTGGGACTCCGGCAGGGAGCCCGTTATCCATGAGACATCTGCCCGCGGGGAAGCGTAAGTCCGCCCAGTGTAAAAGTTGTGTAAAACGCAGCGTGCGGCTCTGCGCCGGGCTTTCAGTGCAGCAGGTTGCAATACTTCAATGCCCCCGTTAGGGGCTTCATGCTGGTAAGGTGGCGCTTTTCACGCTTTTCACACATCTCATCAGGGAGACGTTCCATGCCCTTGAACCGAGTGACCCTGCTGTCGCTTTTCGCCGTGGCCGCACTGGCCGGTTGCAGCTCCAAGGATTCCTCGTCCGACACCAGCACCCAGGCGTCGGGGACGCCGCCGGCCATGACCGGCACCTGTGACGCCAAGGCCGTGCAATCGCTGATCGGCAAGACCATCGACGCTAACCTGACCGAACAGGCCCGGCGCGATGCCGGCGCCAGCGTGGCGCGCGTGCTGCACCCGCACCAGCCGGTCACGATGGAGTACAACTCCCAGCGCCTGAACATCGATGTCGATGATCGCAAGGTGGTGCGGCAGGTCAACTGCGGCTGATTGCCAATGCCAGAACAGAGCCCCGCATTGCGGGGCTTTTCATTGACCGGGGGGCAATCTGCCCGGCCCGCGCCGTGGGGAGGCGGAACGGTCAGATCGCCGAGAATCGCTGCCCCAGCCCCGTCTCGCGGAAATGCTCGACGACGCACTCGACGAAGACGCGGGTCTTGGCCGGCAGGAGCTTCTGTGCCGCGTAGTAGATGGCGGTGTTGCCGGCGTCGACGTACCACTCCGGCAGTACCCGGACCAACCGGCCATCCTCCAGGTACGGCAGCGCGTGCTGCATGCTGACCAGGGTGATGCCCAGCCCCATGAGGGCGGCGACGCAGGCGGCTTCCGGGTCGCTCAGGGTCATGCGCTCCTTCAGCGCGATGGGCGCCTGGACGTACTGGCGGTTGACCAGCGGCCAGGGGCGCACCCGGCCGGTCTGCGGCGAGCGGATACGGAGGCCGTCATGGCTGGGCAGGTCGCTCGGGTAACGGATCGGCGGATGGGCAGCGAGATAGGCCGGGGAGGCCAGCAGTACCATGTGCGCCGGCGACAGCTTGCGCGCCACCACGCCGGGCGGCAGTTCGAAGCCGCCGCCGATGGCGGCGTCGAAGCCTTCGGCGATCAGGTCCACCTGGCGGTTGTCGAAGTGCCAGTCCGGGCGGATCGCCGGGTAGCGTCCGAGGAAATCCGGTAGCAGCGGCAGGATGTAGTCGCGGCCGAACATCAGTCCCATGCTCACTTTCAGTACGCCGCTGGGCTGGCCGTCGGCGCTGGCCAGGTTGGCGATGGCGCTCTGCAGGCTGGCCAGGCCGCCGCTGGCCTCATCGAGGAAGCGTTCGCCGGCCTCGGTCAGCGCCAGGCTGCGGGTGCTGCGCTGGAACAGCCGCACGCCCAGGTTGGTTTCCAGCCGGGCGACATTCTTGCTCACCGCCGCCGGCGTCAGGCCCATGCGCCGCGCGGCGGCGGCAAAGCTGCCGGCCTCGGCGCTGCGCACGAAGCATTCGATACTGATCAGGCTTTCCATGACGGGATTCCGGACATTCTGTATCGACTGAATATAGCGATTACCGGCTACTGCGTGCGTGTTCGGGAGAGGAGACTGGTCGTGTCGAATTTCTCCCACCTCAGTCACGGAGTCTCACATGAGCACGAATCAACCTCTCGCCGGCAAAGTCGCATTCATCCAGGGCGGCTCCCGCGGCATCGGTGCCGCCATCGCGCAACGCCTGGCCAATGAAGGCGCCGCCGTGGCCTTCACCTACGTCAGTTCGGCGCAGAAGGCGCAGGACCTTGCCGCCAGCATCGAAGCCGC
Organism: Pseudomonas sp. ATCC 13867; assembly: GCF_000349845.1. Lineage (NCBI taxonomy): Bacteria > Pseudomonadati > Pseudomonadota > Gammaproteobacteria > Pseudomonadales > Pseudomonadaceae > Pseudomonas > Pseudomonas sp. ATCC 13867. The sequence continues at coordinate 2,214,412 of NC_020829.1, forward strand.
CGGTGGCCGCGCCCTGGCGATCCAGGCCGACAGCGCCGACGCCGCCTCCGTGCAGGCGGCCATCGACAGCGCCGCCCGGCATTTCGGCCGTATCGACATCCTGGTGAACAACGCCGGCGTGCTGGCCATCGCACCGCTGGACGAGTTCAGCCTGGACGACTTCGACCGCACCCTGGCGGTGAACGTGCGCAGCGTCTTCGTCGCCACCCAGGCCGCCGCGCGGCACATGGGCGAGGGCGGCCGGATCATCACCATCGGCAGCACCAATGCCGAACGCATGCCCTTCAGCGGCGGTGGCGTCTATGCCATGAGCAAGTCGGCGATCGTCGGCCTGACCCGTGGCTTGGCCCGCGACCTCGGTCCGCGCGGCATCACCGTCAACAACGTGCAGCCCGGCCCGGTGGACACCGACATGAACCCGGACCAGGGCGAGTTCGCCGAGACCCTCAAGGGCCTGATGGCGGTCGGCCGCTACGGCCGCGCGGAGGAGATCGCCGCGTTCGTTGCCTACCTGGCGGGCCCGGAAGCCGGCTATGTCACGGGCGCCAGCCTGACCATCGATGGCGGCTTTGCGGCCTGATGGGTTGAGCAGGCGTTGAGCGCCGGCCCGGAGCGCAAGCCGCCGGGCCGGGCTCAGATGCGGTCGCGGCTCTGGATGTTCCAGTGCACCGCCGTGGCGGCGAGTTTCTCCGAGAGTATTTCCACCTGTTCGTACAGGCGCAGCGTCAGCCAGTAGAAGCCTTGCTTCTCGAAGGAGTCGGTGAGGTTGAGCGGGCGCGCGGGCAGGTTCTCCAGGCCCTGGCAGGCCTGCACCAGTTTGCTGGTGCGGCTGAATTTCAGGGCGTGAGCCGATTGCAGCAGCAGGCGGCCGATCAGTTGCCGGTGATGATCCAGGCTCGGCGGCACCGGTTCGATCTCGCCGGCCTGGGCGGCGAACTGGCGCGAGGCGATCAGCGATTCGAGGGTGCCCATCACCGCGCGGTGGATGCGCTGGATGATTTCCAGGTCGCGCATCGGCATCCCGGTCTCCCGCGCCACCGGTCCCAGGTGGGCGCGCGAGGCCACCAGGCGGTGGTCCAGTTCCTCCAGTTGGCGGGCGAAATGCTCCGGGGTGAAGTCGTGGTTGGACGACAACTGCCCATACAGGTGCGCGCAGGCCCGCAGGTTGTCCGAGAGCAGGTAGCGCCAGACGTAGACCGCCCGCAGCGGGTAGATCTGCGAGAACAGCAGGGACACGGCGACCCCGATCAGGACGTTGGCCGAGCGCCACAGCCCTTCGGTGAAGCCGGTTTCCCCCGGCCCCGCGACGATGCACAGGGTGATTCCCGCGAGCAGCGCGACGTAGCCGGGGCGGCGGATGGCGAAGAACGCCGAGGCGGCGCCCAGCACCGACATCAGCAGGTAGGCCAGGAGCTGGGAGCGGGTCTGGTCGTAGACGGCGATCACGCACAGGCCCAGCGCCGCGCCGACCAGGGTGCCGACCACCCGTTCGTAGGACTTGCCGCGAATGGTGCCCTGGTGCACCAGCCCGCCCATTACCACCAGCACCGTCACCGAGGCCCAGAGGCCGTGGGGCAGCTTCAGTGCGCTGGTCAGCAGCATCGAGGCCAGCAGCGCCAGGCCGACCCGGATGCAGTGGATCCAGGCGGCGTAGCGGTAGCGGGTGTAGGGGTTGGCCAGGCGACGGAAGGGCAGGCTGAGGCTTGAGGGTTGCTTCGCCAAGGGAAGCGGCTCCTGTGCGGGCGGTGGCGATGCAGCAAGGTTAGCCGGTCCCGGCGGTATCGGGGGATGGCTGGTCAATGCCCGCACTATTCGTGGCCGACGAAGCCGTAGTCGCGTTGGCCGAACCGCTAGTGCCGCAGCACGTCCTTGTTCAGGGTGGAACGGCGTGGCGCGGATGGCGACGAACAGAAGTCGTTGCCAGTGTTTTGCCACCAGGCTTTTCGCTAGAATCCGGACCTTTTGCGCGCCTCGTCGTGCGTGCCTAGAGAGTCCCCATGCTGACTGGCAGTTACGATCCTTCCCTGGTCCTGATATCGCTCTGCGTGGCGATCCTGGCGTCCTACACCGCCCTCGACCTCGCCGGCCGGATCGCCACCGCCAGGGGCTGGCCGACGCTGTTGTGGATCGGCGGCGGCGGGGTGGCGATGGGGATCGGCGTCTGGTCGATGCACTTCATCGGCATGCTCGCCTTCAGCCTGCCCATCGCGCTGGGCTATGACCTGACCCTCACGCTGCTGTCGCTGGCCATCGCCGTGCTCAGCTCGGGGTTCGCCCTGGCGCTGGTCAGCCAGGAGCGCCTGCCGCCGTGGCAACTGGTGCTCGGCGCCCTGGCGATGGGCGCCGGCATCAGTTGCATGCACTACCTGGGGATGTACGCGATGCTCATGCAGCCGGGCATCGACTACGACCCGCTGTTGTTCGGCCTGTCGCTGCTGATCGCTGTGCTCGCCTCGGGGGCGGCGCTGTACATCGCCTTCCGTCTGCGCCGCAACACACCCTACGTGCGCCTGGTGCGAGCCGGCGCCGCGCTGGTGATGGGGGTTGCGATCGTCGGCATGCACTACACCGGCATGGCCGCGGCGCGCTTCCCCGACGGCAGTTTCTGCGGCGCGGCGCCCAGCGGACTGGGCAATGACTGGATGGCGGTGCTGGTCATCGTCGTCACCCTCGCGGTGATCGGCATCGCCCTGCTGACCTCGGTGCTCGATGCGCGGCTGGAATCGCGTACCGCGCTGCTCAGCTCGTCGCTGGCGCAGGCCAACCAGGAGCTGACCCAACTGGCCCTGCACGACAACCTGACGCGTCTGCCCAACCGCGTGCTGCTGGAGGATCGCATCGAGCAGTTGGTCGGCAAGGTGCAGCGCGGCGGTGGGCATTTTGCGCTGATGTTCCTCGATCTGGATGGTTTCAAACCGGTCAACGATGCCTTCGGCCATCACGTCGGCGACCTGCTGCTCAAGGACGTCGCCCGCCGTCTGTGCGATAACCTGCGCAGCGAAGACACGGTGGCGCGCATCGGCGGCGATGAATTCGTCCTGCTGGTGGAACTGGTCGAACCGGAAGACGCGGTGAGCATCGCCAGCCAGCAGATCAACCTGCTGGCGCAGCCGTTCCAGGTGGCCGGCCAGGAGCTGCGCATCGCCGCCAGCATCGGCATTGCGCTCTATCCCGGCGATGGCGCCAGCCAGCAGGAACTGCTGCGCAATGCCGACGCCGCGATGTACCACGCCAAGGGCAATGGCAAGAACGGCTACAGCTTCTTCGAGCAGTCGATGAACACCAATGCCCGCAACCACCTGCAACTGCTCCACGACCTGCGCACGGCGCTGGCGCGGGGCGAGTTCGTCCTGCATTACCAGCCCAAGTTCGCCGCCAGCGGCGAACCCGTTGGCGCCGAAGCGCTGCTGCGCTGGCAGCATCCGCAGCGCGGCCTGCTGATGCCCGATACCTTCATCGCCCTGGCCGAGCGCACCGGGCTGATCATCCCCATCGGCGACTGGGTGCTGGACGAAGCCTGCCGGCAGATGAGCCTGTGGTATGCCCAGGGTTACCGCGACTGGCGCGTGGCGGTGAACCTCTCGGCGTTGCAGTTCTGCCACGCCGAGCTGGTGGATGCGGTGGCCGGCGCCCTGGGCCGCTATCAGTTGCCAGCCAACTGCCTAACCCTGGAAATCACCGAGACCACGGCGATGCGCGACGCCGATGCGAGCCTGGCAATCCTCGGCCGCCTGGCGGACATGGGCGTGGACCTGTCCATCGATGATTTCGGCACCGGCTATTCCAGCCTGCTGTACCTCAAGCGCCTGCCGGCCAACGAGCTGAAGATCGACGGCGGCTTCGTCCGCGACCTGGAGCACGACAGCGACGATGCGGCGATCGTCTCGGCCATCGTCGCGCTGGGCCAGGCGCTGGAGTTGCGGATCGTCGCCGAGGGGGTGGAAACGCCGCGCCAGCAGGACTTCCTCACCCGCCTGGGGTGCGATTCGCTGCAGGGCTTCCTGCTCGGCAAGCCGGCGCCCGCCGAACAGTTCCTCGACCACCTCAGCGCGCTGGCGTGACCTCGGCGAGCTGTGCGCACAGGCTGCGCAGTTGCTCGTACAGGCTGCGCCCCGCGCTGCCCAGTTCGGGGCGGGCGTAGAGCGCCAGTTCCAGCCCGTCGATCGGCGCGAAGCCCTGTATGGCATCGAGCCGCCGGTGTCCGGCGTGACGGCCGCGCAACGGCAACAGGCTGACGCCCATCCCGGCCGCCACCGCCGCCGACAGGCTGGCCAGGCTGCCGCTGCTGTAGCTGATGCGCCAGCGCCGCCCGCTGGCTTCCAGGGCGTGGATCATCTCCTGGCGGTACAGCGCGCCGAGCGGGAATACCACCAGCGGCAGGGGATCGCGGGCGGCGGCGGGGTTGTCGGCGCTGTCCAGCCAGGCCAGCGGCTCCGGCCAATGCGCCAGGCAGTCGCTGTCGGCGCCCCATTGCTTGACCAGCGCCAGGTCCAGCTCGCCGCTGCGGTACTGGCGCAGCAACTCCTGGCTGAGGCCGCTGGAGACTTCCAGGCGCAGGCGCGGACGCTCCGCGCTGAAGGCCGCCAGCAGCGGCATCATGCGCTCGCCGGCGAAGTCCTCGGGCATCCCCAGGCGCAACACGCCTTCGCTGTGCTCGCTGCTCAGCGCCTCGCGCGCCTCGCCGCCCAGCTGGAGGATGCGCCGGGCGTAGCCGAGCAGGCGCTCACCCTGTTCGGTGGGCAGCACCTGGCGCTGGCTGCGGTCCAGCAGGCGGCAGTCCAGGCTCTGTTCCAGCCGCAGGATCTGCTGGCTGACGGTGGATTGAGTCAGGTGCAGCAGTTCGGCGGCACGGGTGAAGTTGCCGGCATCCACCACCATCACGAAGCTGCGCAGCAGATTGGGATCTAGCATTCTTTTTCCCACTGAAAGTCATGATTCTATTTAATTTCAACATAGAACCTCCCTTCGTCATACTGTCGACATTCTTTTCGGGGCTGTTGCCGCTTCGTCGTGCCTGCCGGTGGCTGTATTCCGCACGGCGAGCATCCCAGCAGCCTCTGGGCACGACAGCCGACAAGGGGGAGCGCCAATGGACATGCCAACCACCATCCAGACCGAAGACGTGCACAGCCGCGCGGCAGCGGAGGCCCTGCTGGGCGCCGCCAGCGCGGGCCGCGAGGAAGACGTGGCCACGCTGCTCAAGCGTGGCGTGCCGGTCGACGTTAGCGACAGCCAGGGCAACACGCCGCTGCTCCTGGCCACCGCCCATGACCGCCTCGGCGTCGCTCGCCTGCTGGTCGCCGCCGGTGCCGACGTCAATCGGCAGAATCGTATCCACGACAGCGCCTACCTGCTGGCCGGCGCCTCGGGACGCCTGGAAATCCTCAGGCTGACCCTGGCCAACGGCGCCGACCTGCGCAGCACCAACCGCTATGGCGGCACCGCGCTGATCCCGGCCTGCGAGCGCGGCCATGTGGAGGTAGTGGAGACGCTGCTCAAGGCGGGCGTTGATCCGGACCACGTCAACAGGCTCGGCTGGACCGGACTGCTCGAAGCCATCCTGCTCAGCGACGGCGGCCCGCGCCACCAGGCCATCGTGCAACGACTGATCAACGCCGGGGCGAACCTGAATCTGGCCGACAACGACGGCATCACGCCGCTGCAATACGCCTACCAGCGCAACCAGACCGCCATCGCCAGGATGCTGGAAGCCGCCGGCGCGCACTGAGTCCATGCCGAATCCTTGAAGAGAACTGCCATGCAACACGACGACTTCATGCGCGAGGCCTGCAAACTGGCCAGCGACAATATCGAGGCCGGCGGCCGTCCCTTCGGCGCCGTGCTGGTCAAGCACGGGCAGGTGATCGCCCGCGCCGCCAACTCCATTCACCTGGACCACGACCCGACCGGCCACGCCGAGCTGCTGACCATCCGCCGCGCGTCCGCCGTGCTCGGCACGCCGCGCCTGGAAGGCTGCGTGATCTACGCCAGCGGCCACCCGTGCCCGATGTGCCTGGCGGCCATGCACCTGTGTGGCGTCGAGGCGGCGTACTTCGCCTATTCGAATGACGAAGGCGAGCCATTCGGCCTGTCCACCGCCGGGGTCTACCAGCAGATGACCCTGCCGCCGCAGCAGCAGGCGCTGCCGCTACGACCCCTGCGGCCGGTCGGGGAAGAGGGACTCTACGCGCGCTGGCAGGCGCGCCGCGCATGAGCCGCAGCATCGCCATGCCGGCGGACGATGCGGCCCGTACCGGCTGGATCGGTCTCCTGGTTATCGTCGCGCTGGGTATCAACTTGCGACCGATCCTCACCTCCATCGGCCCTTTGCTCACCGATATTCGCGACGCCACCGGCCTGGGCTTCCAGGGCGCCTCGATGCTCACGGTGCTGCCGGTACTGTGCATGGGCCTGTTCGCCCTGGCCTTGCCTTGGGTCGGCCCGCGCCTGGGCGAAAGCCGTGGCGTGGTCGCCGGCCTGCTGGCCATCGGCGCCGCCTGCTTCTGGCGCCTGCTGCTGGACAGCGGGTTCGCCCTGATCGCCAGCGCCGTGCTGGCCGGTACCGGCGTAGCGATCATCCAGGCGTTCGTGCCGGGAGTGATCAAGCGCTGGTTCCCGCACAAGGTGCCGTCGGCGATGGGGCTGTATTCGGCCTCGCTGATGGCCGGCGGCGGCAGCGCCGCGGTGCTGGCGCCGGTGGTGTCGGAGCATTTCCATCGCTGGCAGGACGGCCTCGGCGCCTGGTTGCTGCTGGCGGTGCTCGGGTTGCTGTTGTGGGCGGTCGCGCGCCCGCGCGAAACGCCGGTGGCCACGCCGCCGCGGCAGGCGGTGCAGCATTACTTCGGCAGCCGTCGCGCCTGGTTGCTGGCGTTGTATTTCGGGGTGATCAATGGCGGCTACACCAGCATGGTGGCCTGGTTGCCGGTGTATTACCGCCAGTTGGGCTGGAGCGCCCAGGCCAGCGGCGGGCTGATCGGCCTGATGACCATCTTCCAGGTGATCGCCGCACTGACCATCCCGGTGCTGAGCCGTGGTTCGCAGGATCGGCGCGGCTGGCTGAGCCTGTGCCTGCTGGTCCAGCTCGCCGGCTTCGCCGGGCTGATCGCATCGCCCCTGCATCTCTCCGGCCTCTGGGTGGCGCTGATCGGCTACGGCCTGGGCTCGTGCTTCGCCCTGAGCCTGACGCTGACCCTCGACCATCTGCCCGATCCGGGGGCGGCGGGGCGGCTGGCGGCCTTCGTGCAGGGCATCGGCTTCATCGTCACCGGGATCATTCCCTACGTGACCGGCGCGCTGCGCGACAGCACCGGCAGCTTCCAGGCCTCCTGGATACTGCTGGCGGTGTCGGTGGTGGCGATGCTGGGGGTAACGCTGCGCTTCTCGCCCAAGGGCTATGCGCGGGCGATGGGCCAGTAAGCGACCGGGTAATTTCCACGGCGCCCGCCGGGCGCCATTCGCGGACCTTGTCCGCGAAGGTCAGCCATTGCACCCATGCTGCAGGCTGAACACCTGTAGGAGCGAGGGGGCGCCTAGCCCTTGCTCGCGAACCGCCCAACACCGATGCGCTCGGGCAGTCCTGTCCGCGAGCAAGCCCGCTCCTACGAAAAGCAGGAGCTCGGAGCAGGGCAGCTCCTCGCTACACCGAGGTGGCCAGGTAGATCCGGTAGGTGATGATCGACAGCATGCTCAACACGCCGATCCACATCAGCAGGACGCCTGTGCCCCGTTCGCGGATGGTGTAGCCGATCCCCAGCATGAACATGCCGAAAACGATGATGGCGAGGGTGACGAGGATGGAGTCCATGAAATGTCCTTGTCGCAGTGTTCCGATAGATGAAGTTTAGGCCAGCGGCGCCTCAAATTCGCGTGATCCACGGCAGCCGGGCGGGCGGATGATAGCCGCTTGGTCGCGGTTGCCCAAGCCGCTGTCGCTCATGCCTGATCTTCCGGTCGACGGATCAGCCGGTGGGCCTTGAGTGTCAGGTACAGGCCACAGGAACGCTGTTCGAGATACCCCAGGTGGACGAGCAGGTCGCTCAGGCGAGGATGAATCGCCGTGCCGTGTTGCACGTCGGTGAGGAGTTTGCGCAGCTCGCTGTCCGAATAGCTGGGGAAGGGGGGATTCCTTCGTTCTGTGCTCATGGTGATCTTTTCCCTGTTGCGGTTTCTATCAGTCTGCGTCCAAGGACTGTTCGGCGTATTTGCATTGCCATCGGAAAATACCGATCGATAGATCAGCATCCGACAGATTTCAGAACCCCGGCATGTTCCGTTCGTGGGAGCCGCGCGGGACGCTCATAAAAAAGCCCCACGGCCAGGAGCGCAGACCGCGGGGCTGGAAAGGTCGAGGTCGTCTCGACCGGGGGAGGATCGATCAGGCCGACGGCTGCCAGCCGCCGCCGAGGGCCTTGTAGATGGCGACGATGCCGCGATAGACATCCACTTCCGCCAGGGCCTGGGCGTCCTCGGCGGCCAGCTGTTCGCGCTCGGCGTCCAGCAGGTTGAGGAAGTCCACGGTGCCCTCGCGGTATTGCAGACCGGCCTGTTGCGCTGCGTTGCGGCTGGCTTCGGACTGGCGCACCAGCGAGACCAGGCGCTGCTGGCGCTTGCCGTAGTCGCTGAAGGCGTTCGACGACTCTTCCAGGGCCAGCAGGACCTGCTGCTCGTAGGTCGCCAGGGCGCCGTCGGCGTCGGCCTTGGCGGCGCGCAGGCGGGCCCGCACGCTGCCCAGGTCGAAGGCCGCCCAGGTGATGCTCGGGGCCACGCCCCAGGCGCTGGCGGCGGACGAGCCGATCTGCGAGCCACGCCCGGCGGTGTAGCCGAGGAAGCCACCGAGGCTGACTTTCGGGAACAGGTCGGCGGTGGCCACGCCCACGTCCGCGGTGGCGGCCGCCAGGCGGCGTTCGGCGGAAGCGACGTCCGGCCGGCGGCGCAGCAGCTCGCCCGGATCGCCGATGGGCAGGGCCTTGGCGATGGCCGGCAGCTTCTTCGGCGACAGGTCCACGGAGAGCGTGTCCGGGCGCTGGCCAAGGAGGGTGGCGATGCGGTTGCGCTGGCGCACTTCCTCGGCCTGCAGTTGCGGCACGCTGGCTTCAGTGGCGGCCAGGCGCGCTTCGGCGCGCTGTACGTCCAGCTCGCTGCCGACACCGGCGTCGCGCAGCTGGATGGTCAGGTTGCGGGACTCGCGCTGATTCTCCAGGTTGCTCCTGGCGATGCTCTCGCGCAGTTGCGCGCCACGCAGTTGCCCATAGGCATCGGCCAGCTCGGCGATCAGGCTGACCTGCAACTGCTGCAGGTCGGCCATCGTCGCTTCGCTCAGCGCGTCGCTGGATTCCAGCTGGCGCCGCACGCGGCCGAACAGGTCGACTTCCCAGATCATGTCCAGGCCCAGGTCGTAGCGCTCCTGGTTGACCCGGTCTTCGGTCTGGCCGGGCACCTGGCCCTTGCCGACCTGGCCTTCGGCGCGGCTGGTGACCGTGGGGAAACGGTCATTGGCGACGTCGTCGCGGATCGCCCGCGACGCCAGCACGCGGGCATAGGCCACGCGCAGCTCGCGGTTTTCCTTGAGGGCCTGGTCGACCAGCTGGGTCAGCACCGGGTCGTCGAACTGCTTCCACCAGGCGTCTTCGAAGCGGGTGCGGTCATAGCCTTGCGCGGTGCCGTCGGTAGCGACCTTGGCCGGCTCGGTGGCGGGTTTCTGGTAGTCGGGGCCGACCATGCATGCGCTGAGGGCCAGCGCAAGCAGGGAGGGGACGAACAGTTTCACGGCACTCATGTTGATGACGCTCATGCCTGGTGGGCCTCGTTGTGGGTCGTGTGGCTCAGGGCGGCACGCGCCTGTTTCTTCGCTTCACGGGCCTCCATGAAGCGGCGGATCAGCACATAGAAGACCGGGGTCAGCAGCAGGCCGAAGAAGGTCACGCCGAGCATCCCGGAGAACACCGCGACGCCCATCGCATGGCGCATTTCGGCGCCGGCGCCGGACGACAGCACCAGCGGCACCACGCCCATGATGAAGGCGATGGAGGTCATCAGGATCGGCCGCAGACGCAGGCGGCAGGCTTCCAGTACCGCGCTGATGCGGTCCATGCCTTCGTCCTGTTTGTCCTTGGCGAACTCGACGATCAGGATCGCGTTCTTGCACGCCAGGCCCACCAGTACGATCAGGCCGATCTGGGTGAAGATGTTGTTGTCGCCACCGGACAGGATCACCCCCGCGATGGCCGACAGCAGGGTCATCGGCACGATCAGGATCACCGCCAGCGGCAGGCCCCAGCTCTCGTACAGCGCGGCCAGCACCAGGAAGGCGAGCAGCACGCAGAGCGGGAACACGTAGATCGCGGAGTTGCCGGCGAGGATCTGCTGGTAGGTCAGGTCGGTCCACTCGAAGGTCATGCCGTTGGGCAGTTCCTGCTTCAGCAGTCGCTCGATCGCCGCCTCCGCCTGGCCGGAACTGTAGCCCGGCGCGGCGGCGCCGTTGATCTCGGCGGTGATGAAGCCGTTGTAGTGCATCACCCGGTCGGGGCCGGAGGTGTCGCTGATCTTGATGAAGGTGGCCAGCGGAACCATCTCGCCCAGGTTGTTGCGCACCTTCAGTTGGCCGATCTGCTCGGGTTCCAGGCGGAAGCGCTGGTCGGCCTGGACGTTCACCTGGTAGGTGCGGCCGAAGCGGTTGAAGTCGTTGGTGTACAGCGAGCCCAGGTAGACCTGCAGGGTGTCGAAGATGTCGCTGATCGCAACCCCGTGGGTCTTGGCCTTCTCGCGGTCGATGGCGGCGTCCACCTGCGGCACGTTCACCTGATAGCTGGTGAACAGCGACATCGGGTCGAGTTCCGGCAGCTCGCGGGCCTTGGCCAGGATGTTCTGGGTCTGGCTGTAGAGCTCCTCGTAACCCAGGTTGCCACGGTCTTCCACTTGCAGGCGGAAGCCGCCGATGGTGCCCAGCCCCTGTACCGGCGGCGGCGGGAAGATGGCGATGTAGGCGTCCTGGATGTCGGTGAACTGCTGGTTCAGCTCGGCGGCGATTTCACCGGCGGACATGCCCGGCCCCTTGCGCTGGCCGAAGTCCTTCAGCGTGGTGAAGACGATGCCGCTGTTGGGGCTGTTGGTGAAGCCGTTGATCGACAGGCCGGGGAAGGCCACGGTGCTCTCGATGCCCGGATGCTTGCCGGCGATTTCCGACATGCGCTTGATGACGTCTTCGGTGCGGTCCAGCGTGGCGGCGTCGGGCAACTGGGCGAAGGCCACCAGGTACTGCTTGTCCTGCTGCGGCACGAAACCGGTCGGGGTGCTGGAGAAGCCCAGGTAGGTCAGGCCGATCAGTCCCGCATAGAGGATCAGTGCGATGGAGCTGCCGCGCAGCACGCGGGTGACGGTGCCGACGTAGCCGTGGCTGGCGCGGTCGAAGAAGCGGTTGAACGGACGGAACAGCCAACTGCCCAGCAGCTTGTCGAGCAGCACCGAGAAACGGTCCTTCGGTTCGTGGTGTCCCTTGAGCAGCACGGCGGACAGCGCCGGCGACAGGGTCAGCGAGTTGAACGCGGAGATCACCGTGGAAATCGCGATGGTCAGCGCGAACTGCCGGTAGAACTGCCCGGTGAGGCCGGAGATGAACGCGGTGGGGATGAACACGGCGCACAGCACCAGCGCGGTGGCGATGATCGGCCCGGTCACTTCCTTCATGGCGCGCTTGGTCGCCTCGATGGGCGTGAGTCCCAGCCCGATGTTCCGCTCGACGTTCTCCACCACCACGATGGCGTCGTCCACCACGATGCCGATGGCCAGTACCAGGCCGAACAGCGACAGCGCGTTGAGCGAGAAACCGAAGAAGTGCATCACCGCGAAGGTGCCGATCAGCGACACCGGCACCGCGGCCAGCGGGATGATCGAGGCGCGCCAGGTCTGCAGGAACAGCACGACCACCAGCACCACCAGCACCAGGGCTTCGAACAGGGTGTGCACCACCGCTTCGATGGAGCCGCGGACGAAGATGGTCGGGTCATAGACGATGGAGTAGTCCACGCCCTGCGGGAAGTTCTTCTTCAGCTCGGCCATCTTCTCGCGCACCTCGTTGGAGATGGCGATGGCGTTGGAGCCGGGACGCTGGAAGATCGGCAGGGCCACGGCCGGCTGGTTGTTCAGCAGCGAGCGCAGGGCGTACTGGTTGGAGCCGAGTTCGATGCGGGCAATGTCCTTCAGGCGGGTGATCTCGCCGTCCGGGCCGCTGCGGATGATGATGTTCTCGAACTCTTCCTCGGTGACCAGGCGGCCCTGGGTGTTGATCGATAGCTGGAAGCTGGTGGCGCTGGGCGCGGGCGGCGCGCCGAGGGAACCGGCGGCGACCTGGCGGTTCTGCTCGCGGATCGCCTGCACCACGTCGCTGGCGGTGAGGTTGCGCGAGGCGACCTTGTTCGGGTCCAGCCAGACGCGCAGGGAGTAGTCGCCCATGCCGAACAACTGCACGTCGCCCACGCCGTCCAGGCGCGCCAACTCGTCCTTGATGTTGAGGATGGCGTAGTTGGACAGGTAGAGCATGTCGTAGCGGTTATCCGGCGAGGTCAGGTGCACGACCATCGTCAGGTCGGGAGAAGCCTTGTCGACGGTGATGCCGATGCGGGTGACTTCCTCCGGCAGTTTGGGCTCGGTGCGGGTCACGCGGTTCTGCACCTGTACCTGCGCATTGTCCAGGTCGGTGCCCAGGGCGAAGGTGATGGTCAGGGTCATCTTGCCGTCGGCGGTGGACTGCGAGGACATGTAGAGCATGTTCTCGACGCCGGTGATGGCCTGTTCCAGCGGCGCGGCGACGGTCTCGCCGATCACCTTGGGGTTGGCGCCGGGGAAGTTGGCGCGCACCACCACGGTGGGCGGCACGACCTCGGGGTATTCGCTGATCGGCAGCTGGAACAGCGAGATGGCCCCGCCGATCAGGATGATCAGCGAGAGCACGGCGGCGAAGATCGGCCGCTGGATGAAGAATTGCGAAAAGTTCATGGCTGGTTCCTGTCGCGAACGCATCGTTCGCCAAACCCGGGACAAAGGTCACCCGAGGCCCTGGTGGGACAGGGCCTGGTACGTCGATTCAGGGTGAGTTCGTCGATGATCCACCGGCGCGGGTTCAGGCGGCGCTCGGCGGGATCCTCGATGAGCTCGGGCGGGTGGCGGTCAGCTGCGCGGAGCGCCTGGCCTGGCGGATTTCTCGGCGACCTTCGGCACTTCGCTCTGAGCCAGTGCCTGGCGTTGCCGGGCGAGGGTGGCGAGGGTCGACTGGCTGGCCATCTCGACGCCCTGGGCATCGACCTGGGCGCCGGGGCGGACGCGCTGCAGGCCGTTGACCACGATGCGGTCCCCCTTGGCCAGGCCGTTGCGGACAATGCGCAGACCTTCCAGCTTCGGGCCCAGCTCGATGCTGCGGTATTGCACCTTGCTGTCCTTGTCGAGCACCAGCACGAACTTCTTGCCCAGATCGGTACCGACCGCGTCGTCCTTGATCAGCGCGGCGGCGTAGGTGCCGCTGCCGACCAGCTTGATGCGGGCGTACAGGCCGGGGGTGAACTGGTTGTCGGCGTTGTCGAACACGGCGCGGCCACGGATGGTGCCGGTCCTGGGGTTCACCTGGTTGTCGAGGAAGTCCAGCTTGCCCTGGTGTGGGAAGCCGTCCTCGCCGGTCAGGCCCAGGTACACCGGGCTGCTGCCGCGCGCGTCGGGGCCGCCCTTGCGGGCCAGGTCGACGTACTTGAGGTAGACGCGCTCGTCGGCGTCGAAGTAGGCGTAGACCTTGTCGGTGGAGACCAGGGTGGTCAGCAGGGTCTGGCCGCTGTTCACCAGGTTGCCGGCGGTCACTTCGGCGCGCGAGACGCGGCCGTCGATGGGTGCGGTGACCTGGGTGAACGATAGGTTCAGGCGGGCGTTGTCCAGTTCCGCCTGGGTCGCGGCGACCACCGCTTTCGCCTCGGTGGCGGCGGCGCTGCGGGCGTCGGCCAGTTCCGCGGAGATGGCATTGGTGGCGCGCAAGCGCTCGCCACGGGCGGCTTCGTTGACGGTGCGGGTCTGGTTGGCGCGGGCCTGCTGCAACTGCGCCTCCAGGCGATGCACTTCGGCCTGGAACGGGCGCGGGTCGATCTGGAACAGCAGGTCGCCTTTCTTCACCAGCGTGCCTTCACGGAAGGCTACGCGGTCGATGTAGCCGGAGACGCGCGGACGCAGCTCAACGGATTCTGGAGCCTCCAGGCGGCCGGTGAACTCGTCCCATTCGTTGATCGGCTGTTCGATGACTTCCGCCACGCTGACCTTGGGAGCGGGCATGTTCTGCGCCGCATCCTGGGCCTTGCCGCAAGCGCTGAGCACCAGCGCGGCGATCAGCGCCAGCGGAATACGCAAGGTGTTGAGATTTCGCTCCATGGAAAAGACTCCGACGATCTAATTGGTTTGGGACTTCTGATGGGGCGGAGTCTGCGTTCGGTGGCGCCGGGGAACTAATCGAACGAGTGAATTTTGATTATCACGTGGAGTGATAAATGCTTTTGCACTATGCGCAGGAATAGATAGAAGAAGCGGGCACGGAGATTTCCCGGAAGCGCTTTTTGTAGGAGCGAGCTTGCTCGCGAAGCTCTTTCCAGCGGTTGCACCGTGCGATGCGGGTTCGCGAGCAGGCTCGCTCCTGCAAGGGGGCAGGTGCTGTGGAGGTCAGAGGCTGTCCGGATCGCCGACGAACATGGTGATGCGCGAGCGCAGCCAGCGTTCGGCCGGGTCCTGGTCCTGGGCGCCGCGCCAGACCATCGACAGCTCCGCCAGGCGGGTGGGGAAGGGCGGTTCCTCGGCGCGCAGGCCGCCGGCGGCGGTCAGGGCCTGCGCCACGTATTCGGGCACCGTGGCGATGATGTCGGTGCCGGCCAGCAACTGGGCAAGGCCGACGAACTGCGGTACCGCCAGCACCACCTGGCGCTTGCGCTCCATCTCGGCCAGGGTCTGGTCGACGAAACCGTCCAGGTCGCCGGCATAGGACACCAGCGCGTGCGGGCGCTCGCAGTAGTCGTCGAGGGTCAGGGCGCCGGGGATCGAGTCGGCGCGCAGAACCTTCCAGGTGCTGCGGCGCAGGGTCTTGCGCTTGGCGTTGGCCGGCAGCTCGTCGGTGTAGCTCACACCCACGGAGATTTCCCCGGAGGCCAGCAGTTGCGGCATCAGCAGATAGTTGGCGCGACGCACCACCAGCACGATGCCCGGCGCCTCGGAACGCAGGCGGCGCAACAGCGGCGGCAGCAGGCCGAATTCCACGTCATCGGATAGGCCGATGCGGAACACCGCCTTGCTGGTGGCCGGGTCGAAGTCGGCGGCTCGGCTCAGCGCGGTGGAGATGGAGTCCAGCGCCGGAGAGAGGTGACCGAAGATTTCCTGCGCTCGCGCGGTGGGTTCCATGCTGCGTCCGGTGCGGACGAACAGCGGATCGTCGAACAGGCTGCGCAGGCGGGCCAGGGCCGCACTGATCGCCGGCTGGCCGAGAAACAGCTTCTCGGCGGCGCGGGTCACGCTGCGTTCGTGCATCAGCGTCTCGAAAACGATCAACAGGTTGAGATCAACCTTGCGAAGGTCGTTGCGGTTCATGGGGACTCCCTGGCGATGGGGGGAAAGTGAGGCCGAGCGTGTCCTGAGTCAAGTCTGTCAGATAAGTCCTTGATCAATTTCTACTTTTTTAATGAGAATCTCGCCCCGGCGGTGTGGTCAGACTCTGTAGGAACAGAGTCGCCCCGGTCCCTCCCGCAGCCCCGTCGCAGAGCCTTGCAGCCGCGCCGGACAAGGCTTGCAGCGCGGGCCGAATCATCGCCGTTTATGTCAATTATCAATGGTGAACGGTGGCGTCACCCCTAAAGCCCGGATAGAGTCCGTGGCTATGAAGCACTACAAAGGCGAGGTATGTGATGTCCCGCATGATCCGTTTCCACCAGTTCGGTGACGCCTCGGTCCTGAAGATCGAGGAAATGCCGACCCCGCAACCGGGGCCGGGTGAAGTGCTGGTCCGTACCCAGGCACTGGGCGTCAGTTGGCGCGACGTGCTCTGGCGGCAGAACCTCGCCCCGGATCAGGCCAAGCTGCCGGCGGGCATCGGTTATGAACTCTCCGGCATCGTCGAAGCCGTGGGCGAAGGCGTGGAAGACCTCGAGCCCGGTACGCCGGTGGCCAGTTTCCCGGCGAACTCGCCGAACCTCTATCCGGCCTGGGGCGACCACGTCGTGCTGCCGCGCACGTCGCTGACGCGCTACCCCGAGGTACTGAGCCCGATCGAGGCCGCCGTGCACTACACCGGCCTGCTGTATGCCTACTTCGCGCTGGTGGACCTGGCGCAGATCAAGCCCGGCCAGCGCGTGCTGATTACCGAGGCCGGCCATTGCCTGGCCCCGCAGGCCGTGCAACTGGCCAAGGCGCTTGGCGCCCAGGTGATCGCCACCACCAGCTCTGATGAAACCCGCGAGTTCCTCAAGGACCTGGGGGCGGACAAGATCATCTACACCGAGGAGCAGGACCTGGTGCTGGAGGTCGAGCGCTTCACCAAGGGTGAGGGCGTGGAGATCGCCCTCGACCAGTGCGCCGGTCCGCAGATGAAACTGCTGGGCGACGTGGCCGCGCCGCGCGGCAAGCTGATCCTCTACGGCATCAATGGCGGCAACGACGCGGCCTTCCCGGCTTGCGCGGCGTTCAAGAAGCACCTGCAGTTCTACCGTCACTGCGTGCTGGACTTCACCGGCCAGCCGGATATCGGCCTGACCCGCAACGACGAAGCCGTGCAGCGGGCGCTGGCCGCGATCAACCAGATGACTGCCGACCAGTTGCTCAAGCCGAGCATCGACCGGGTGTTCGATTTCGCCCAGTACCGCGACGCCAACTACTACATGGAAACCTGCCCAGGCGGCGGCCGTGTGGTGATGAAGATGCCGGAGTGATCCGTCGTCCGGAGCTGAGAAAGCCACTCCTCGGAGTGGCTTTTTTGTGCCTGCGGTTTTCCTGAGACAGGACGGGATCGCGAAAAAAGTCCGCCCCTACGAGAGCCGCCGCTACAAATCATCAGAAAGCCGCCCCTACAAAATACCCATCCGGATGCTTCTGTGGTGCAGCGGCGGCTCTCGTAGGAGCTTCTCCGCGATAGGCGCCTACCGGTCGCGCCTCATGCCCTTCCGGCTACAGACTCTTGCCGTCGTACTCGCGAACCTTCAGCCCGCCCACGTCCACCTCCGGCAGGCAGCGCACGTTGATCGCGGCCATCGGCTTGCCGTCGGGCGTGGTGCCGTACGCCAGCGGCGCGCAACCGCAGGTGGGGCAGAAGCGGTGCTGGATGCGGTGGGTGTTGAAGGTGTAGGTGCTCATGGCGCTTTCCGGCGTGGTCAGGCGCAGCTTGTCCCGGGGCACGAACCACAGCAGCGAACCGCGCCGGCTGCAGATCGAACAGTTGCACTGGATGACTTCGCCGATCTCGCCTTCCACCTCGAAGGCGATGCCGCCGCAATGGCAGCTTCCGTGATACAGCATGATCGTGCTCCTGCGTTGCGTGAACGAACAGGCAGTGTAGTCCGGCGCGAGCGGCCGGGGCCGTCTAAGCTGGAAGGCGCCTGCACAACCAAGGAGGTCGTCATGAAGGCACTCTACGCTGTACTCGCCGCCAGCCTGCTGCTGGCCGGCTGCTCGGGCAACACGGTCAATCGCGACAGCTGCGCCAGCGAACTGAACGCGGCCTGGAAGGAGCTGGACCTGGCCAAGGCCGAAGGTTTTGCCGGGACCGTCAGCTACTCCAAGGCGTTCACCCTGATCACCGCCGCCAAGACCGAGCAGCAGGTCGAGTCCTATGGCGGGTGCCTCGACAAGGCCACCAAGGCGCGTTACTACATCAAGGAGTCGCGCGCCGGACGCTAGGCCCGTGTGCCGGGAGCCCCTGGCGCGGGCATAATCGCCGGGCGGACGGACGCACCGATCCGTCCGGCAGTCAGGGGAACCTTGCATGCAACTCGATTTCACCACCCTCGCGCCCGCCGACGCCTACCGTTGGCTGGCCTCCACCGTCACCCCGCGCCCGATCGCCTGGGTTTCCACGCTGTCCGCCGAGGGCAAGAGCAACCTCGCGCCGTTCAGCTTCTTCCAGGTCATCAGCGACGAACCGCCGACCCTGATGGTCAACACCAGCGTGCGCGACGACGGCAGCGTGAAGGACACCCTGCGCAACGTGCGCGAAACCGGCGAATTGGTGATCCACCTGGTCGGCGCCGCCCAGGCCGAGGCGATGAACGCCACCGCCGCCTGGCTGCCCCACGGTGTCAGCGAGATCGAGCATGCCGGCATCGCCACGCTGCCCAGCGAGCGCGTGGCGCCGGCACGCGTGGCTGGTGCGCCGGTGGCCTTCGAATGCCAGCTGGCCGAGATCGTCCCCTATCCGGCGGACAAGCCCAGCGCCTACCTGATCTTCGCTCGCGTGCTGCTGGCGCATGTCGACGACGGCGTGATGCGCGACCAGCGCCATGTCGATCCGGCGAAGCTGGACCTGGTGGGGCGCCTGGGCGGTACCCAATACAGCTATACCCGCGACACCTTCAGCATGCTTCGCCCCAAGTAAAGCCAAGCGCCTGGCGCCGTGCCGTCAGGCGAACGCCAGTTCCAGGTTGAGCTGCCAGAGATTGCCGTTGAACCTCGCCGCGTCCAGCCGCTCGCGCAGAGCGAACAGCTCCTGGAGCAGGGCGGGGCGATTGTCGCACTCCAGCGTCCGGCCCTGGAGCAGATCGAGGATGCTCTGCACCAGGCGCCGGCCGCTGTCGGCGTCGAACCAGCAGCCAAGCTGATCGCCCTTGACCTCGTCGCAGCCGAAAGGGCAAAGGAAGTGTGAGATCGGCGGCAGCCTTCGTGCGCTCAACAGCGAATCGATCCGCTGCTGTTCGCGGTACAGCTCCGGCAGCCGCAGGCCGGGTGCGAATCCGGCGATCGGACGCAGCAGGACCAGGCGATAGCAGGCATTCATTCGTATGTCTCGACGTAGACACGAGGTGTCGGAATTTGCCTTGCAGCCCTGCAGCGGCGCTGCAGGCATCGGCTGCAGCTTGGGTCTGAAATGTCCTTTCAGTGTTCTTGAGGTGCGCCTCGAGCGGTTTGCCGTGCGTTATTGGGGCTGGTCGGGCCGATTCGATGGCGAGTGCGGGTCCCAGTTGTGTTGCGCCTTGCGCTGCTGGTGCCAGCGCCGGTAGGCATTGACCCCGGCGCGCACCGAGCTGAATACCAGCGGCGGTTTCACCTCGCCCAGCGCCCCGGAGCGCTTGAGCATTGCCATTGTCTCGCCGGTGACCCGCGCCAGCGACAGGTGCACGCCCTGGGCATCCAGCGTCTGCTGCACCTCGCGCAGGGAGGTCAGGCCGCTGATGTCCAGGTTGAGGATACCCTCGGCGTTGAGCAGCACCGCGCGCGGCTGGTGGGCGGCGGCGACCACCTCCAGCAGGCGCTGCTTGAAGTAGTCGGCGTTGAAGAACAGCAGCGGCGCATCGAAACGGTAGATCACCAGGCCGGGCAGGGTGTGCGCGTTGGGGTACTGCTCCAGCTCCACCTGGCCGTCGATGCCGTGTACCCAGCCCATCACCGCATCATGGGGGCGATAAGTGAGATAGAGCAGGCGCAGCAGGGCGAGCATGATGGCGACGAAGATGCCCGGCAGCACGCCGACGCTGAGCACACCGACCGTGGTCAGCACGCAGAGGCTGAACTCGAACCGGCTCAGTTGCCAGAAGCCGCGCAGCGCGCGGAAGTCGATCAGGCCCCAGCCGGCCATCAGCAGCACCGCGCCCAGTGCCGGCACCGGCACCCAGCCCAGCGGCTTGCTGAACAGCAACAGGATCAGGCCGATCACCAGTGCGGCGACGACGCCGACCATCTGGCTCTTGCCGCCGACCATGTCGTTCACTGCGGTGCGCGAGTCGGCGCCGCTGATCACGAAGCCCTGGGAAATCCCCGCGCCGATGTTGGCCATGCCCAGCGCCATGAACTCATGGTTGGCGTCGATGCTGTAGCCGTGGCGCGCGGCGAAGCTGCGCGCGGTGAGCATGGCGCTGCAGAAGCTGATGATGGTGATGCCCATCGCATCGCGGAACAGGCTGCCCAGTTCCTCGTAGGTGGCGTGGGGCAGGGTCAGCGTGGGCAGGCCCTGGGGCACCTCGCCGAGCAGCTTGATGCCGTACTGGTCGAGCCCCAGCAGAGCGGCCGCCAGGGTGGCGAACAGCACGCCGACCAGGGCGCCGGGCACCTTTGGGTAGAAGCGCGGCAGGACGATCATCAGCAGCAGCGTGGAGATGCCCAGCGCGAGGGTCGGCAGGTGCGTATCGGCGAGGTTGCGCAGCAGGGCGATCAGGCCGCGGACGAAACCGCTGGTTTCGCTGTGGTAGCCCAGCAGCTTGCCGAGTTGGCCGGCGATCAGGCTCAGGCCGATGCCGTTGAGGTAGCCCACCAGCGTTGGCCGCGAGAGGAAGCTGGCGACGAAGCCGGCACGTGCGAATCCGGCGGCGATGGACAGCGCGCCGACCATCACCGCGACGATCATCGACAGTTGCAGCAGGCGCTGCGGATCGCCGGCGGCCAGCGGCGTAATGGCGGCGGCGACCATCGCGGCGGTGGCGGCGTCCGGACCGACCATCAACTGCCGCGAACTGCCCACCAGGGCATAGATCAGCATCGGCAGGATGCAGGCGTAGAGCCCGACCTGGGCGGGGAAGCCAATGATCTGCGCGTAGGCGATGGCGGTGGGAATCTGCACCGCGGCGACCGACAGGCCAGCCTGCACATCGCGCGGCAGCCAGTCGAAACGGTAGTGCAGCAGGCTGTCCAGACCGGGCAGCCAACGGGCGAGGGACATTCGGGGGGGATCTTCCTTGGAATCGACCAGGGGAAATCCTAGCTGGAATGGCTCAACAGAGCTTGTCGGAAATCATCGAGACAGAGCGCGGAAAATGTCGCGGGAGGCGAAGTCTTGTCTGTAGGAGCGAGCTTGCTCGCGAACCGCCCAGCACCGCACTCGCCGGAAAGTGTGTTCGCGAGCAAGTTCGCTCCTGCATCAGAGCCGCCTAGGCCGTCAGACCTTCAGCACCAGCTTGCCGAAGTTCTCGCCGCTGAACAGCTTGGCCAAGGTCTCGGGGAAGGTTTCCAGGCCTTCGACGATGTCTTCCTTCGACTTCAGCTTGCCCTCGGCGATCCAGGTCGCCATGTCCTTGAAGCCTTCCTGGAAGCGGTGGGCGTAGTCCATCACCACCATGCCTTCCATGCGCGCGCGGTTGACCAGCAGCGAGAGATAATTGGCCGGGCCGCGCACGGCTTCCTTGTTGTTGTACTGGCTGATCGCGCCGCAGATCACCACCCGCGCCTTGGGCGCCAGGCGGGCCAGTACGGCGTCGAGGATGTCGCCGCCGACGTTGTCGAAGAACACGTTCACGCCCTTGGGGCACTCGCGCTTGAGGCCGGCGTGGACATCCTCGGCCTTGTAGTCGATGGCGCCGTCGAAGCCCAGTTCGTCCACCAGGTAGCGGCACTTGTCGGCACCGCCGGCGATGCCGACCACGCGGCAGCCCTTGATCTTGGCGATCTGCCCGACCACGCTGCCCACCGCGCCGGCGGCGCCGGACACGACCACGGTGTCACCGGCCTGGGGCAGGCCGACGTCGAGGAAGCCGAAGTAGGCGGTCATGCCGGTCATGCCCAGCGCGGAGAGGTACAGCGGCAGCGGCGCGCGCTGGCTGTCGACCTTGTAGAAGCCCTTGGGTTCGCCGAGGAAGTAGTCCTGCACGCCGAGGGCGCCGTTCACTTCGTCGCCGACCTTGAAGTCCGGGTGTTGCGAGGCGATCACCTGGCCCACGCCCAGGGCGCGCATTACGTCGCCGATGGCCACCGGGGCGATGTAGGACTTGGCGTCGTTCATCCAGCCGCGCATGGCCGGGTCCAGCGACAGGTACTGGTTCTTCACCAGGATCTGGCCGGGGCCGGGCTCACCGACCGGGGTTTCCACGTAGGCGAAGGTATCGCGGGTGGCGGCGCCGACCGGGCGCTGGGCGAGCTGGAACTGGCGATTGATCTGGGCGGGCATGGCAGTGGACTCAGTCAGGGGGAAAGCCTAGGTGATAGTCCGCGCGCGGCGTTGGGGCAAGTTCCGTCCGCCGGGGGAATGTCCGCCCATCGGCGCCAGTGATCCTGGCTCGCAGCAATCATCATTGACATGGATGCAGTGACGTCGCCCCGCCTGATAGTGCTTCGCGCCCGCAATGCGCTGGCTAGACTGCGACGGTTATCCCCACACTGCTTCGAGGAACGCTCATGAGTCAGCTGCTTTCCGGCCAGGTCGCCCTGGTCACCGGCGCCGGCAACGGCATCGGCCGCGCCACCGCCCAGGCCTTTGCCCAGCAGGGCGTCAAGGTCGTGGTTTCCGATGTCGACGCCAAGGGTGGCGAAGCCACCGTCGAGCTGATCCGCGCGGCCGGCGGGGAAGCCACCTTCATCCGCTGCGACGTGACCCGTGACGCCGAGGTCAAGGCGTTGGTGGACGGCACCGTAGCCGCCTACGGCCGCCTGGACTACGCCTTCAACAATGCCGGTATCGAGATCGAGAAGGGCAAGCTGGCCGACGGCGAGGAGAGTGAGTTCGACGCCATCATGGGCGTCAACGTGAAGGGCGTCTGGCTGTGCATGAAGCACCAGATTCCGCTGATGCTGGAGCAGGGCGGCGGCGCCATCGTCAACACTGCCTCGGTCGCGGGCCTCGGCGCTGCGCCGAAGATGAGTATCTACGCTGCCTCCAAGCACGCGGTGATCGGCCTGACCAAATCCGCCGCCATCGAGTACGCGAAGAAGAAAATCCGCGTCAACGCGGTATGCCCGGCGGTGATCGACACCGACATGTTCCGCCGCGCCTACGAGGCCGACCCGAAGAAGGCCGAGTTCGCCGCCGCCATGCACCCGGTGGGCCGCGTCGGCCGCGTCGAGGAAATCGCCTCCGCCGTGCTCTACCTGTGCAGCGACAACGCCGGCTTCACCACCGGTATCGCCTTGCCGGTGGATGGCGGGGCGACGGCGATCTGATCTTCCCCGAGTGAGTGTTCTGGGGCGTTCCCTTTCCCAACCCTGGCTGCGCGGTCCGCTCCGAAGGGAGCGGAGGCCGTTCGGCGTGCGGTGAAGTATCGACATCGGGCCGTTCAGTGCTGTTCTGAGCGCAATGGTGCCAGGCGTACGCTGAATTCAATCTGGCAGAGGAAAGCTCCCTCTTCCTTCAGGGAGAGGGCGGGGGAGAGGGCAGATCCCCGCCATTTCTGACCTGAAAGACCTGTAGGAGCGAGCTTGCTCGCGAACGGCTTTCCCGGCCGCTGCGGCGCTGGGCGGTTCGCGAGCAAGCTCGCCCCTACAAAAAAGCTCGCTCGCCTCACGATTCCACCCCGTTCGCTACAAACTTTCGCATTCTGTTACAGGATGAAGTGGTTTTGGCCTGCAAGGCCAGTTACAAGCGCCCAAGAGGCCGAAACAATCGGCCCATTCCAGTTGGAGAATAATGATAATGACCAACGATCCCTTGCTGACGCTGTTCATGCCCATCGCCCTGGGCATCATCATGCTGGGCCTCGGCCTGTCCCTGACCATCGCCGATTTCGCCCGCGTGGTGCGCTACCCCAAGCCCGTGCTGATCGGCCTGGTGTGCCAGATCATCCTGCTGCCCCTGGCGTGCTTCCTCATCACCCTGGGCTTCGCCCTCGAAGCGGCGCTCGCCGTGGGCATGATGCTGCTTGCCGCATCCCCCGGCGGCACCACCGCCAACCTCTACAGCCACCTGGCCCACGGCGACGTCGCGCTGAACATCACGCTGACCGCGGTGAACTCGGTGATCGCCATCCTCACCATGCCGCTGATCGTGAACCTGTCGTTGCTGTACTTCATGAACGACGGGCAGACCATCCCGCTGCAGTTCGCCAAGGTGGTGCAGGTTTTCATCATCGTCCTCGGCCCCGTGGCCATCGGCATGATCGTGCGGCGTCTGCTGCCGGGCGTGGCGGCGGCGCTGCAGAAGCCGGTGAAGATCCTCTCCGCGCTGCTGCTGGCGGTGATCATCGGCGTGGCCGTGACCAAGGACTGGCAAACGTTCCTCACCTATGCGCCCATCGTCGGCGCGGCGGCACTGTGCTTCAACCTGCTGAGCCTGGCCCTGGGCTACTGGATTCCGCGCCTGCTCAAGCTGTCCAAGCCTCAGTCCATCGCCATCGGCATGGAGATCGGCATCCACAACGGCACCCTCGCCATCGCCCTGGCGCTCAGCCCGATGCTGCTCAACAACAAGACCATGGCGATCCCGGCGGCCATCTACGGCGTGCTGATGTTCTTCACCGCCGGCCTCTTCGGCTGGTGGGTCAGTCGTGGCGTGACCAGGACCGCGCCGGAGCAGGCGCCTGCCTGATGCTCCTGCAAGGGAGCTGTGCTCAGTGTTTCCCTTGGAGCGCCGCAGGATGGGGGAGCGCCGCGATACTCATCGAGGCCGTGCAGGGGCAGCGTGGGTATCGCAAGCCCGCGGATCGCTGCCCTGGCCATCCTGCGAAGGCGCGCGCCGGCTGCCGCTGAGCAGGTTCAATCCGGCCAATGCCACGCCGGGGCATCGAACATGCCCTGGTCGCGGATGCGCGTCTGGCCCAGTTCCTTGTCCAGGTGCAGGCAGTTGCACTCGGGGTGCTCCTCCAGCGTGGCGATCAGCCGGCTGGCGTGGGACACGACCCAGACCTGGGTGTGCTTCGAGGCCTCGATGATCAACCGTCCCAGCGCCGGCAGCAGGTCCGGGTGCAGGCTGGTTTCCGGTTCGTTGAGCACCATCAGCGACGGCGGGCGCGGGGTGAGCAGGGCGGCGACCAGCAGCAGGTAGCGCAGGGTGCCGTCGGAGAGTTCCGCCGCGCTCAGCGGGCGCAGCAGGCCGTATTGCTTCAGCGCCACGGCGAAGCGTCCACCGGGCTGGCAGTCGATCTGCAGTTCGGCGCCGGGGAAGGCGTCGCTGATGGCGGTTTCCAGTGCTGTCGCGTTGCCGATTTCACGAATGGTCTGTAGCGCAGCGGCGAGGTCGCGGCCGTCGTGGTGCAGCACCGGGGTGCGGGTGCCGAGTTGCGGCTGGCGCGCGGGGGCGTCGGCATCGGTGCGGAAGTGGTCGTAGAAGCGCCAGCCGCGAATCTGCTCGCGCAGCAGCAGGGCTTCGGGGCAGTCCGAGCCGCCGCCGATCCGGGTGAACAGGCTGTCGAAAGTCGGGATGTGCTGCTCCAGCACCTGCCAGCTGCGGCCTTCGCGGGCGCGCAGCATAGGCCCGTTGCGTTCCACCAGTTGCGACGCGGGGCGGTACCAGGGGCCGGCCCAGATGCTTTCGTGCTTGATCTCCGGGTCCAGGCCGAAGGCGCTGACCACCGGCGGGGGCGGCAGGCCGAGGGCGATGGCGTAGCCGAAATCTTCGCCGGCAAAGCCCAGGCGCAGGCGCTTCACTTCGTTGCGCGGTCCGCCCTGGACTTCCACTTCGCCCGTGCGCATGCGCCGTGAATGGGTTTCCGGCCCGGCCCAGAAGGTGGATTCGAGCCCGCCCTCGCGCGCCAGTGCATTCACCACGCCGCCCTGGGCGGTCTCGGCAAGCAGGCGCAAGGCGCGATAGAGGTTGGACTTGCCGCTGCCGTTGGCGCCGGTGATCAGATTCAGCCGGCCCAGTGGCAGCACCAGCGAGTTGATCGAGCGGTAGTTGGCGACGGCCAGGGTGTACAGCATGCGGGGCGATCCGGTTCGGGCAATCGCCCGCATGCTAGCAGAAGGGGTGCGCCATTACGGCGCACGGCGCCAGTTCAGCACCAGTTGGGTCAGCAGCCCGGCCACCAGGCCCCAGAACGCCGAGCCCACGGAGAACAGGGTGAACCCCGAAGCGGTGACGAGGAAGGTGACCATCGCCGCTTCGCGCTGGCGCGCGTCGGCCATCGCGTTGGTCAGGCCGTTGGTGATCGAGCCGAGCAGGGCCAGCGCCGCGATGGACAGCACCAGCGCCTTGGGCAAGGCGGCGAACAGTGCGGCCAGGGTGGCGCCGAAAATGCCGGCTACGCCGTAGAACAGGCCGCACCAGAGCGCGGCGGTGTAGCGTTTGTGCGGGTTCTCGTGGGCTTCCGGGCCGGTGCAGATGGCTGCGCTGATCGCCGCCAGGTTGATGCCGTGGGAGCCGAAAGGCGCCAGCAGCAGCGAGGCGACGCCGGTCACCGAGATCAGCGGCGAGGCGGGCACCTGGTAGCCATCGGCGCGCAGTACGGCCAGGCCCGGCATGTTCTGCGAGGCCATCGCCACGATGAACAGCGGAATGGCGATGCTGATGGTGGCGGCCAGCGAGAAGCTCGGCGCGGTCCACACTGGACGGGCGATTTCCAGCTGGAAGTGGCTGAAGTCGAGCAGGCCGAGGACGCCGGCCAGGACGACGCCCACCAGCAGCGCGGCGAACACCGCGTAGCGCGGCGACAGGCGCTTGGCCACCAGGTAGCTGAGGAACATCGCCACCACCAGCAGGGTTTGCTGCTGCGCGGCATTGAGGATCTCGACGCAGATGCGGAACAGCACGCCGGCCAGCAGGGCAGCCGCCAGCGAGCCGGGCACCTGGCGCATCAGGCGGTCGAAGCTGCCGGTGATGCCGCACAGGGTGATCAGCCCGGCGCAGACGATGAAGGCGCCGATGGCCTCGCCGTAGGGTACGCCGGGCAGGCTGCTGATCAGCAGTGCAGCGCCGGGGGTGGACCAGGCGATGACGATGGGCGTGCGGTAGCGCAGGGTCAGGCCGATGGTGGTCAGCGCCATGCCGATGGACAGCGCCCAGATCCACGAGGAAATCTGCGCGCTGGAGAGCCCCGCCGCCTGGCCGGCCTGGAACATCAGCACCAGCGAGCTGGTGTAGCCGGTGAGCATGGCGACGAAGCCCGCGACCACGGCGGCGGGGGAGGTGTCGGCCAACGGGCGCAGGCGTGCGGGGGCGGTGTCAGTCATACGGGGTTCCATCAGGCGCTGGTGAGCAGCGGGTAGAGCGAGGCGACCAGCAGGGCCGCCATGCCGACATTGAACAGGCGCAGGCGCCTGGGATCTTCCAGCCAGCGCCGCAGCAGGCTGCCGATGATCGTCCAGACGCCCACGCTGGGCAGGTTGACCACGGCGAACAGGGTGGCCAGGATAATCACGTTGCTGATGAAGGCGTCGGGCGGCAGGTAGGTGGCGATGGCGCCCACTGCCATGACCCAGGCCTTGGGGTTGACCCACTGGAAGGCGGCGGCCTGGAGAAAGCTCATCGGCTGGCTGCCTTGCGCATCGGCGGCTTCGGGGGCGCCGGCACGGGCGATCTTCCACGCGAGGTAAAGCAGGTAGGCGCCGCCCGCGTAGCGCAGTGCCTGGTAGCTCGCCGGGAAGCGCTCGAACAGCTGGTGCAGGCCCATGCCGACGGCCACCACCAGCAGCAGAAAGCCGATGCTGATGCCAAGCATGTGCGGAATGGTCCGGCGGATGCCGAAATTCACGCCCGAGGCCAGCAGCATCATGTTGTTGGGGCCGGGGGTGATGGAGGTGACGAAGGCGAACAGCACGAAGGCGCCGAGGAGTTCGATGGGCATGGCGGAATACACCGGTCTTGTTGTGCTTGCAGACTAATGCCGGTGACGGAGGCTGTCCCGTAACAGCCAGGCGCCGAGTGGGCCGTACAGTGGCGCTGGCAATCGCCCGGCGGGCTCAGTATGTTGCACCTCCATCGTCAGCCTGGAGTCTATGGCCAATGGACCAGAACCCTTACGCCGCGCCCAAGGTAGAGCTGGTAGACGCCCGGGCGCCGGAGCCTTTCCTCAGCGGGAACTGGAATGCCGGCGGGTTGCGAGTGCTGGCGGGGTTGAGCCTGGCCTTGCTGCTGAGCGAGCTGGTTCTGCTGGGGCTGTCGATCGTCAATCGCCTGCCGGGCTTTTTCGGCATCCCGCAACTGGAGGTGTGGTTGAGCGTGCTGAGCGTGTTGCTCGGCTGCTTCCTGAGCTGGCGCTGCACGCGCTTCCTCGAGGACCGTTTCAGTGCCCGTGGCCTGCGCTGGCCGCTGGCGATCTCGATCGGCATGGCGGTGCTGATGCAGCTCCACAGTCTGGTGTTCGACGTCCAGTTCGGCGAGGTCAACAGCCTCGCCACGCTGGCCTTCCTGCTGATGTTCCTGCCCAGCGGCATCGCCCAGCTCTGGTACGGCATCCGCGTGCTGAAGATCCCGCTGCCCTATCCCTCGGTGAAGGTGATGGGCTGGTTCGATGTGGTGACCGGCGGGTGTCTGGCGACGGTCGTCCTGTTCGTGCCCGGCACGCTGCTGGCGATGGTCGGCGCCATCCCCCTGGCGCTGATGTTCCTGCGCGGCGCGCGGGAGCTGGACGGCGCGACGGGTTAATCCCGTTCCAGCGGATGGGCGATGGCCTGGTTCACCGCCATCCAGCCCTTGACCGCATCCTCGCCGGCCTCGTTGAAGGCGCGGCGCAACAGCCGGTCCTGTTCGCGGCGCAGGGCTTTCTCCAGCTTGCTGCCTTCGGGCGTCAGTTCCAGCAGGCGTTTGCGCTTGTCGCTGTCGGCCGCTTCGCTGCGGATCAGGTGCATTTCCACCAGTTGGCGCAGCGGCGTGTTCAGGGCCTGCTTGGTCACGCCCAGGGCGGCGAGCAACTGGCTGACGCTCAGGCCCGGCTTGCGTGCGATGAAGAACAGGATGCGGTGATGGACACGGCTGAGCCCGCGGCGGGCGAGCATTTCGTCCGGTTTCGCGGTGAAGGCTCGGTAGCTGTAGAAGAACGCTTCGATGGCCTGGAGCTGCAGTGCGCTTTTTATTAGGTCAGGCATATTGACGTATCCGTGCGGGGCGTCGTAGTTTCGGTCAAGCAGTTTGACTCATTCCTCCGTGCTCACGCTACCGGTGACCCCAATGGCCTTCTCCGAACGCATTGCCCGTCTGAAAAGCTCCCTGATTCGTGAAATCCTGGCTGCGGCGCAGCGTCCGGAAGTGATGTCCTTCGCCGGCGGCCTGCCCGCCGAGGCCATGCTGCCGAAGGTCGAGTGGGCCGATATGCCCGCGGGCATGGGCCAGTACGGCATGAGCGAGGGCGAACCGGCCCTGCGCGAGGCCATCGCCGCCGACGCGCGCAAGCTGGGCGTACCCTGCGAGGCGAGCCAGGTGCTGATCGTCAGCGGCTCGCAGCAGACTCTCGATCTGGCCAGCAAGCTGTTCATCGATCCGGGCACCGAGGTGCTGCTCGAAGCGCCGACCTACCTGGCCGCGCTGCAGGCGTTCCAGCTGTTCGGGGCGAACTGCCTGACGGTGCCGCTGGGCGCCGAAGGCCCGGACGTTGCCGCGCTGCGCCAGCGTCTTGAGACCAGCAAGCCGGCCTTCGCCTACCTGATCCCGACCTTCCAGAATCCGTCCGGCGTGCGCTACAGCGAACAGCGTCGCGACGAGGTCGCCGCCGTGCTCGACGAGTTCGGCGTGACCCTGATCGAGGACGAGCCCTACCGCGAGCTGGTGTTCGACGAAGGCGCCGCGACTCCGCTGGTCAGCCGCCTGAAGACCTCCAGCTGGATCTACACCGGCACCGTTTCCAAGACGCTGTTGCCGGGCCTGCGCGTGGGCTTCCTGATCGCCACCCCGGACCTGTTCCCGCACCTGCTGCGCCTGAAGCAGTCCGCCGACCTGCATACCAACCGTGTCGGCCAGTGGCAGGCGCTGCAATGGTTCGGCACCGAGGCCTACCGTGGCCACCTGGCCGAGCTGCGCGACTTCTACCGCATCCGCCGCGATGCCATGCAGGTGCAACTGGCGGAGCACTTCGCCGAGCTGGCCGACTGGAACCTGCCCCAGGGCGGGCTGTTCTACTGGCTGAAGCTCAAGCAGCCGCTGGACACGCGCACACTGCTCGACGCGGCCCTGCGGCAGAACGTAGCCTTCATGCCTGGCGAGCCGTTCTTCACCGACCCGGACGCCAACCCCGGCTACCTGCGGCTGAACTTCAGCCACGTGGCGCCCGAGCGCGCGGGCGAGGGCCTGCGTCGCCTGGCTGCGGTAATCCGCGAAGCCCAGGCTCACTGAGGAGTGACCATGTACACCGTCTACGGCGATCAACTTTCCGGCAACTGCTACAAGGTCAAGCTGGCCCTGCACCTGCTCGGCCTGCCTTACCAGTGGCGCGACATCGATATCCTCAAGGGCGAGACGCAGACGCCCGAGTTTCTGGCGAAGAACCCCAACGGCAAGGTGCCGGTGCTGGAGCTGGAAGACGGCACCTGCCTGTGGGAGTCCAACGCCATCCTCAACTTCCTCGCCGACGGCAGCGACCTGCTGCCCGGCGAACCGCGCCTGCGCACCCAGGTGCTGCAATGGCAGTTCTTCGAGCAGTACAGCCACGAGCCCTACGTGGCGGTGGCGCGCTTCATCGAGTTCTACCTCGGCCTGCCCGAGGAGCGCCGCGAGGAGTACGTCCGCTGCCACAAGGGCGGCTACAAGGCGCTGAAGGTGATGGAGAAGCAACTGGAGCAGACGCCCTATCTGGTGGGCGACAGCTATTCCATCGCCGATATCACCCTGTACGCCTACACCCATGTGGCGCACCAGGGCGGCTTCGACCTGTCGAACTTCCCGGCGATCAACGCCTGGCTGGCGCGGGTGGCCGATCACCCGCGGCATGTGGGGATGCAGGACTGACCCGGCGACCGGCCATTGAAAACGCCGCTTCCCTGGAAGCGGCGTTTTTCGTTGCGCCGCGCGGGCTTTTCGCAGGGCCGAGGGGGACGCCCAGTCCTTGCCTGCGAACCCGTTTCCGGCAACTCCAATGCTCATGCGGTTTGCGAGCACGCTCGCTCCTACAGGTTGATCCGAGCTTCTGTGCGGAGAATCGGCAAGATGCAATCGGACGAGTCCGAAATGATCGCTCTAAACCGATGATTTCGGCGCTTTGGGGTTGACCGGCATCATGGCCGCGTTTTGTCGCTCTCCCTAGTCTGGACGTGCTGCATGCGGTCGTACCGTTGTGGCCGGGCGCGGGTTGCAGGCAGTGTCGCCGTCCGGCGAGTGAGGGGGGAAGATGGCCTATCTGGTCTGGCAGGAGGATCTCAATACCGGGATCCAGGTAATCGACGCGCAGCACAAGCGCATCGTCGAGATGATCAACCAACTGCACGACGCACAGGCACGGCATGACCGGGCGCTACTGGGCAACGTGATCGAGGAGTTGGTCGACTACACCCTTTCGCATTTCGCTTTCGAGGAAACCCTGCTGGAGGACTCCGGCTACCAGTTCACCCGCGCGCACAAGAAGGTCCATGAGCTGTTCATCAAGCGGGTTTCCGATTACCGCATGCGCTTCGAGTCCGGCGAGGACGTGGCCGATGAGCTCAAGGGGCTGCTGGGTCGCTGGCTGTTCAATCACATCCGCAACGACGACGCCAACTACGTGGCGTCGGTGAAGGCCGGAATGCAGGCGCTGACCCGCGACCAGGGGCAGGGAGGCTGGCTGTCGCGGTCGATGAAGCGCTTCTTCGGCTGAATCATCGGGGAAATCGGCCCTTTCCCGGCGCGAAACCCTCAAGGCTATCTATGCTCAGTGCAAAACGCCAAGACATGCCCTGGGGGGGCTCATCGGTATGAAAACGCTGTTGAAATCGCTGTTGCTGGTTTCCCTGTTGATGTCTGCATTTTCCCTGTTCGCCGCGCAGACGGCCGCTCCGGCCGAGGCCAAGCGCGCCCAGGCGCTGCTGAACAAGGCCGTGACCTACTACGAGAAGGAGGGGGACAAGGCCTTTGCGGCGTTCAGCCGCCAGGGTGAGTTCATCGATGGCGATCTCTACGTCTTCGTGGTGGACAGCAAAGGCACCATGCTGGCCAGCGGCGGGCCTTCGGTGGTGCTGATCGGTCGCGACGTGTCGACGACGCTCGATCCCGCCCTGCGCGAACAGTTCGCCAAGGCGCTCGCCGAACCTGCGAGCGGCAAGGTGAAGCAGGCGGACTACCGCTGGAAGAACTGGTCCGATGGCCGCGTCGAGCGCAAGCACGTGTACTACCAGCGGGTAGGCGAGCGCTTCATCGCCACCGGCTACTACCTGCCGCGCGCCACGCCGGAGCGGGCGGCGGCGATGCTGGACAAGGCCGTGAAGGCCGTGGAAACCGATCCGGACGCTACCTTCCGCAAGGTAAACGCGCTGGATAGCAGCTTCATCGAGGACGATCTTTATGTGTTCGTCGTGGATCTCGACACTTCCAGGTTCGTTGCCCACGGCTTCAACAACCGCATGGTCGGCACCGACTTCGCTTCGCTGAAGGATCCGGGCGGCAACCCGGTCGGCCACGCCATGCTGGAGCTGGCTCGCGGCCAGGGCGAAGGGGAGTTCGAATACCAGTGGCGCAACCCGGTGACCACCCAGGTGGAGAATAAGCACGCCTACCTGCGCAAGGTCGGTCACTACATGGTCGCGGTGGGTTACTACACGCGCTGACCGGCGGGGATGACAGGCAGAAAAAACCGGCCCGAGGGCCGGTTTTTTCATGGCGGCGGTTCGGCTCAGCGGATCAGGCTGAGGAACTCGCTGCGGGTGGCGGCGTTCTCGCGGAACTCGCCGAGCATCACCGAGGTGACCATCGAGGAGTTCTGCTTCTCCACGCCGCGCATCATCATGCACATGTGCTTGGCCTCGATCACCACGGCCACGCCCAGCGCGCCGGTGACCTGCTGCACGGCCTCGGCGATCTGCCGCGACATGTTTTCCTGGATCTGCAGGCGGCGGGCGTACATGTCGACGATGCGCGCGACCTTCGACAGCCCCAGCACCTTGCCGTTGGGAATGTAGGCGACGTGGGCCTTGCCGATGAAGGGCAGCAGGTGGTGCTCGCAGAGCGAGTAGAGCTCGATGTCCTTGACCAGCACCATTTCGCTGTTGTCGGAGCTGAACAGCGCGCCGTTGACGATCTCCTCCAGCGTCTGCTGGTAGCCGCGGCAAAGGTACTGCATGGCTTTGGCGGCACGCTTGGGCGTATCGACCAGGCCTTCACGGGTAACGTCCTCACCGAGTTGGCTGAGGATCGCGGAGTAGTGTTGTTCCAGGGACATGGATCTACCTGTGGCAATGACAAATATGAAAAACCGTGGCGCAGGGTAGGGCGCGCGGCCTTGGCTGGCAAGGGTGGCGTGCCGGTTGGCGCGTTATGGCGGCGGTGCTGGCGCCAATCGTTTCCCGGCCCGATTACTCGTCGCGGCCTTCGAGCATGGTGCGCCGCAGCATCACGTAGATGGCCCCGGCACCGCCGTGGCGCGGCAGGCAGGAGGTGAAGCCGAGCACCTGCGGGTGCTGGCGCAGCCAGGTATTCACGTGGCTCTTCATCATCGGACTCCTGCCGTCGACGCGCGCGGCCTTGCCGTGGGTGACGCGGACGCAGCGGACCTCGAAGCGGGTGGCTTCGGCGATGAAGTCCCAGAGGGTTTCGCGGGCCTTTTCGATCTTCATGCCGTGCAGGTCGAGGCTGCCCTCGAAGCCGATCTGGCCGGCCTTGAGCTTGCGCATCTGGCCTTCCTGGACACCGTCACGGGCCCAGTAGAGTTCATCTTCCGGCCCGACGTCGATGACGAACTGGTCGGACAGGCCGTCCACCCGGATGTTCTCGGTGCGCACGGTCGCGTTCTGCCGCAGCTCCTTGAGCTGCTGGCGGTCGGCCTTGGGCTTGCCGGTGTCGGCCTGGTCCACTGTGATGCGCTTGACGCCGCGCATCTCGCGGGCGAACTGGGAAAAGTCGTCGTCTTGCATGCGCACCTCCACGAAGAGCCGCGCAGTGTAGCGGATCGCGCCGACCTTGCGGAAATCCACGGGTGGCTCAGTCGCGCCGCTTCATCAGTCTCGGCGACAGGCTCAGACCCTCGCGGCCGCGTGCCCGGCGGCGGGCGGCGCGCCAGAACAGCACGCCCAGCCAGAGGCAGAGCAGCCCGATGACCAGCAGGACGGCACCGGCCCCCGGCTCGATGTGCAGAACGCCGACGGCGGGTTGACGGCGCAGCAGGGCGGCGACTCCGGCCATCGCGGACAGGATGCCGAGGGTGGCGATCACCGCGGCCAGGGCGGCGGCGAAGCGCCAGCGCCAGCGTCCCGGACGCTTGGGACGCAAGGCGCGCGGATTGAAACTATCGGACAACTTCATCCCGACTTCCTCATCTGTTGAACGAGGCTATGACCGGTCAGGGCTGGAGGGGGTTCCAATCCCGAGGTCGGGAGGCGCATCGGGCCCGGTTTCCAGCCGGGCCCGCAAGCTCTGCGCCTAAGCAGAGCCTAACCGCTCGTGGTCGCTGCTGCCGCCCGTCGGGACGGACGGTGTCAGATCAGGGCCTGGGCCTGGGCGACCACCGCGGCGAAGTTGTCGCCCAGGGCGGCCATCTCCGCCCGGTGCAGGTCACGGGCGGCGAGTACGCCGCCTTCCGGGGTGGGGATGTCGCGGGTGGCGCAGGCGGCGTCCGCCAGGGTGCAACGGTAGCCGTAGTCCTTGGCGGCGCGTACGGTGGTGCTGATGCTCGAATGGGTCATGAAGCCGCAGACGATCACGTCCAGGCGACCGTGGGCCTGCAGGCGCTCATGCAGGTCGGTGCCGGCGAAGGCATTGGGCAGGCGCTTGTCCACGATGACCTCGCCCGGCAGCGGGGCGAGCTCGGGGAGGAACTGGCCACGTGGGCCCTGCGGGTCGAGTACGCCGCCCCGCACGCCCAGGTGGTGCACGTGAACGATCGGGGTGCCCATGACCCGGGCCGACTCCAGCAGCAGGCGGATCTGCGCCACCGCCGCATCCAGGTCAGGCAGCGCCAGCACGCCGCTGCGGTACTCCTCCTGGGCATCGATGATCAACAGAGTGCTCTGGCGCAGCGTGGCCGGCGGGTACCCGCGTCCACTGATCTGCAGCATGCTGAGCGGAAGGGACATGTCTCAACTCCTGATAATCCACGTGCCACCATTGTGGGCTGTAACGCGTTCCCTGTGAATCTTTGCTAACTCGCTCCAAAGTGGTATTGGCAAGATGAACGATAGCTGGTCGGGACGCCCCAGCGCGTCGCCGTTCCGTTAGAATGCGTCCCTTTTTGCGAGCTGCGAGGACTGCGCCGTGACTCAATCCCGTTTGCTGACCCTGCGTGACCACATCCGCTGGGCGGTCAGCCGTTTCCACGCCGAGGAACTGTTCTTCGGTCATGGCACCGATAACGCCTGGGACGAGGCCCGCCAACTTGTGCTCGGTGCGCTGCATCTGCCGTGGGAGATGGCCGATGCCTACCTGGACTGCCGCCTCGAGGATGAAGAGCGCGAGTACCTGATGCACCTGCTGCGCCGGCGCATCGAAGAGCGCGTGCCCACCGCCTACCTGCTGGGAGAGGCCTGGTTCTGCGGGTTGCCGTTCGTGATCGACGAGCGCGTGCTGGTGCCGCGCTCGCCCATCGCCGAGCTGATCGAGCGCCGTTTCGAGCCGTGGCTGGCGGCCGACCCGGCGCGCATTCTCGACCTCTGCACCGGCTCGGGCTGCATCGGCATCGCCTGCGCCAGTGCCTTCCCCGAGGCCGAAGTCGTGCTGGGCGACCTGTCCTTCGAGGCCTTGGAAGTGGCCAATATCAATATCGAGCGCCACGAACTGGGCGAGCGTGTCTACTCCGTGCAGGGCGATGGCTTTGCCGGCCTGCCGGGGCAGCGCTTCGACCTGATCGTGTCCAACCCGCCCTATGTCGACGCCGAAGACTTCGCCGACATGCCTCCGGAATATCATCACGAACCGGCGCTGGGCCTGGCCTGCGGCGACGACGGCCTGGACCTGGTGCGGCGCATGCTGGCTGAGGCGGCGGACCATCTGACCGAGCGCGGCAGCCTGGTCGTCGAGGTGGGCAACAGCCAGGTCCACGTGGCGGCGCTCTACCCGGAGGTGGACTTCACCTGGCTCGATTTCGAGTACGGCGGCCATGGCGTGTTCCTGCTCTCGGCCGAGCAGTGCCGGCAGCATCAGGACCTGTTCAAGTCACGGGTAACGGCCTGACGCGCGGCGGGTGGGATTAGCCTGTAGGAGCGAGCTTGCTCGCGAACCGCATGGCAGCGGGCCAATCGCGGATAGAGTCCGCTCCTACGAAAAGCCATTTACTTCTCACGCCGATTTGCTCGTGTAGGAGCAATTGTCTTCTAGGCTATTCGCTGCGCTCACCCTTCGGGCCGCACTGAAGTGCGTTCAGCGCAAGCGCTGTCCCGCGTTCGCGGGAGTGACGGTGAGATGCGAAGTCCCCCTGTACACGTCATTCCCACGAACGTGGGACGCGGCTCCATCGCGAACAGCGCTTGCGCTGGCCCGGAGGGGTATTACCCAGAAAACAATGTAGGAGACAACTGTCTTCTACCGGGGAAATCCGTGCCTGCGATACCCCCTCACCCCAGCCCTCTCCCTCAGGGAGAGGGAGCCGTCCGAATCGGCTGACACCTTGATTGTTCCCTGCACCGAACGGTCCCCTCTCCCCCTGGGAGAGGGTTAGGGTGAGGGCTGATCCGAGCGCAGAACTGTCCGATAGGAGCGAACTTCGTCCGCGATGGGAGTTCAATTCGGCATCGCGATGCCTGGATAGGCACTGTTTGGAGTGGTCAAGTTCGCGAGCAGGCTCGCTCCTACGAAAAGCCCGCACGCCTCAGTGGGTGGCGATCCAGATCAGCAATCCGGCCTGGAACACCGCGAACACCGTCAGGCAGGCGATGGTGAAGCGCAGGCTGGTGTCGTCGCGGCGGAAGGTTTCGATGCGCTGCTCCAGGCGGCGGATTTCGTTGGCCTGGGTGGCGAGGTTGTGGTCGGCCTGTTCGAGCATGGCGGCGGCGTCCAGCAGCGGCAGGATCTGCACCTTTTCCTTGTGCCAGTCGTCGTACAGCTCGCTGATCCGGCCGACGTTATAGCGCGCCTTGAGCAGCCGCGAGTCCTCGTAGATCACGTCGAAGCCCTGGGCGCGGAGGAAGTGATCCCGGCGCTGGCGGGCTTCTTCGTTGGGCACCTCCTTCATCGCCAATGCGCCACCTTCGACACGGTAGTGCGCCCATTTCTTCTTTGCCCAGGCCACGCCCTGGGCCAGCAGGAAGCGGCCCAGGCCACGGTTCAGCGGTTCGGTGGCGAAGCCCGAGTCGGCGCCGAAGCGGATTTCCTTGTTGCGGTGGTCCGCCCAGACTTCCAGCAGGTTCACTTCCTTGCGCAGCACCTGCCCGGGCAACTGGACGGTCAGGCGCAGCAGGCTCTGTTCGCTGCTGTGACGTTCGACCCGGCCAAGCTGGACGAAGCGCAGCGGGCGGGCGCCGGTCGAGCGGTCGGTGGGCAGCGGCGCCAGGCGCAGCAGGCGATAGTGCTCCGGGCCCAGTTCCGCCCACGGGTGTGGGCGGGCGGCGCTCTGGGGGGCGCTCTCGGCGATGGGCGTGGGTTCGGCTTGGCTCATGGGGCGATCCTCGGGCCCGGCGGGCGTGACCGGGGCTGTCCCGAGGGTTATCGACGGGGCGCGGCGTTTCTTGAGGCGTCCGCTCCAGATAACGCCAGGGTGGCGTTGGGCAGGGTGCGGGCGGTCTTCACGAAGGCGACGATGCGCTGCACCAGCTCCCGCGCCAGGGGCAGGTTGGGGTTGTTGTAGGAGGCCAACTGTTGTGGGCCGCTGGCCGGCACGATGCGCAGGATGTGGTTCATGCCGTCGATCAGGTATAGCTGGCTGTCGGGCTTGGCCTGCTTGAGCGCCAGCGCGTCTTCCTCGCTGACCTGGATGTCGTGGCGGCCCTGGAGGATCAGGGTCGGCATCTTCAATGCGGCGAAGGCCCGGGCGGGGCGCTGGCGGAACAGCGAGATCAGGTAGGGCTGCACACTGGGGCGGAACAGTACGAGCAGCGGCTGCGGTACGCGGGACTGGAGCTGGCCGGCGTTGAGGCCGTCGATCAAGCGGTCGGCTTCGGCCTGCAGGGGTGGCGGCAGGCGGCCTTGCAACTGCTCGCGCAGCACCTCGCCGATGGGGCGGGCGCTGCCGGAGATCGATATCAGCTCGTCGGCGTGGGATGCCGGGGCCGCCAGGCTGGCGATCAGCGCACCCTCGCTGTGGCCGATCAGCACCTGGCGGCCGAAGCGCGGGTCGCGCGCCAGCTTGTCGCTCCAGGCAACCACGTCGGCGACGTAGCCTTCGACGCTGAGTTCCTCCTCCCGAGGCGCCGCCGGCAGGCTGCGGGCCACGCCGCGCTTGTCGTAGCGCACACTGGCGATGCCGTTCTCGGCCAGCGCTTCGGCCAGCTTGCGCAGGTAGGCGTTCTGCCCGCCCTCGGGATTGTTGCCGTCGCGGTCGGTGGGGCCGGAGCCGGCGATCAGCAGGGCGACCGGCGGCGGGGTCGCGCTCTGCGGCAGCAGCAGGGTGCCGCGCAGCACGCCGTGGCCGCTGTCCAGGTCGTAGGGGCGTTGCAGGATGCTGCTGGGAGCGGCTTGTGCGGTCGAGCCGAGCAGGCCGGCGAACAGGCAGAGACAGAGGAGGGCGAGACGGCGCATCGAAGACTTCAGGCGGGGGTGATGGCGCTTTGACTCTCCCTGTCGCGGAAGGTTCGCAGGGCGGATTGACGCAGGTATACTGCTCGGCCTTTTCGATCGTTAGTCTTCCGCGGAGCCTCGCATGTCCGGCAACACCTACGGCAAGCTGTTCACCGTCACCACCGCTGGCGAAAGCCACGGCCCGGCGCTGGTCGCCATCGTCGACGGCTGCCCGCCCGGCCTGGAGATTTCCCTGGAAGACCTGCAGCGCGACCTGGACCGCCGCAAGCCCGGCACCAGCCGCCACACCACCCAGCGCCAGGAAGCCGACGAGGTGGAAATCCTCTCCGGCGTGTTCGAGGGCAAGACCACCGGCACCTCGAT
Source organism: Pseudomonas sp. ATCC 13867 (assembly GCF_000349845.1). NCBI lineage: Bacteria > Pseudomonadati > Pseudomonadota > Gammaproteobacteria > Pseudomonadales > Pseudomonadaceae > Pseudomonas > Pseudomonas sp. ATCC 13867. The sequence continues at coordinate 2,253,332 of NC_020829.1, forward strand.
CGGTCTGCTGATCCGCAACACCGACCAGAAGTCCAAGGACTACTCGGCGATCAAGGACCTGTTCCGCCCGGCCCACGCCGATTACACCTACCACCACAAGTACGGCATCCGCGACTACCGTGGTGGTGGCCGCTCCTCGGCACGCGAGACCGCCATGCGTGTGGCCGCCGGCGCCATCGCCAAGAAGGTCCTGGCGGGCATGGGCATCAGCGTGCGCGGCTACATGAGCCAGCTCGGCCCGATCGAAATCCCTTTCAAGACCTGGGACAGTGTCGAAGACAACGCCTTCTTCAGCCCCGACCCGGACAAGGTGCCGGAGCTGGAGGCCTACATGGACCAGCTGCGCCGCGACCAGGACTCGGTCGGCGCGAAGATCACCGTGGTCGCCGAAGGCGTACCGCCGGGCCTGGGCGAGCCGATCTTCGACCGCCTGGACGCCGAACTGGCCCATGCGCTGATGAGCATCAACGCGGTGAAGGGCGTGGAAATCGGCGCCGGCTTCGCCAGCGTCGCCCAGCGCGGCACCGAGCACCGCGACGAGCTGACCCCCGAAGGCTTCCTGTCGAACAATGCCGGCGGCATTCTCGGCGGCATTTCCTCCGGCCAGCCGATCATCGCCCACCTGGCGCTCAAGCCGACCTCCAGCATCACCACCCCCGGCCGTTCCATCGACGTGAACGGCAACCCGGTGGACGTGATCACCAAGGGCCGCCATGACCCGTGCGTGGGCATCCGCGCCACCCCCATCGCCGAGGCGATGATGGCCATCGTGCTGCTCGACCACCTGTTGCGCCACCGCGCGCAGAACGCCGACGTGAAGGTCGGCACTCCGGTCCTCGGTCAGCTCTGATCGACCTGAACCTTCCGCGAGCCAACCGGTTCGCGGAAGGTTCGTCGCGCCGCCGATGACGCAGGTCCCTTACTGGCGGCTGTCCAGTTTCTACTTCTTCTACTTCTGCCTGCTGGGCGGGACGGCGCCGTTCCTCGCGCTGTATTCCATCACCTGGGCTTTTCCAGCGCGCGCATCGGCGAGCTGGTCGCCATCCCCATGCTGATGCGCTGCGTGGCGCCGAACCTGTGGGGCTGGCTGGGCGACCGCAGCGGCCAGCGGCTGGCCATCGTGCGCTTTGGCGCGGTGTGCACGGCGCTGTGCTTCGCCGGCATCTTCCTCGACCACAGCTACGCCTGGCTGGCGCTGGTGATGGCCGGGCATGCGTTCTTCTGGCACGCGGTGCTGCCGCAGTTCGAGGTGATCACTCTGGCGCACCTGAGCGGGCGTACCGAGAGCTACAGCCGCATCCGCCTGTGGGGCTCCATCGGCTTCATCTGCACCGTGGTCGGCCTGGGCTGGCTGTTCGAGCGCGCCAGCCTGGACAGCTACCCGCTGGCGCTGCTGGCGATCATGCTCGGCATCGTCGGCGCCAGTTGGTGGGTGCCCAATGCCCAGCCGCCGGCGCGTCATGACGAAGCCGATGCCGGTGGTTTCCTCAAGCAACTGCTCAGCCCCGGCGTGCTGGCGTTCTACCTGTGCGTGTGCCTGATGCAGCTGTCCCACGGCCCGTACTACACCTTCCTGACCCTGCACCTCGAGGCGCTGGGCTACGCCCGTGGACTGATCGGCCAGCTCTGGGCGCTGGGTGTGGTGGCCGAGGTGCTGCTGTTCCTGGTCATGCCGCGCCTGCTCCAGCGTTTTTCCCTGCGCCAGGTGCTGGCGGCCAGCTTCCTGCTGGCGGCCTTGCGCTGGCTGCTGCTGGGCACGCTGGCCGGGCACTTGCCGGTGCTGCTGTTCGCCCAGTTGCTGCACGCCGCGACCTTCGGCAGCTTCCATGCCGCCGCCATTCATTTCGTCCAGCGCAGCTTCCAGGCGCGCCAACAGGGCCAGGGCCAGGCGCTCTATGCTGCGCTGGCGGGGACCGGCGGCGCACTGGGCGCGCTTTACTCCGGCTACAGCTGGGGTAGCCTTGGTCCGGCCTGGACCTTCTCCATCGCCAGCATCGCCGCGCTGGCCGCCGCCTTCATCATCTGGACCCGTCTGAACGAGGACCCGCATGAACGACACCCGTGAACAGCTGACCCGGCAGATCATCGACGCCGGCCGCTTCCTCTATGGCCGCGGCTGGTCGCCGGCCACCAGCAGCAACTACTCGGCGCGCCTGGCGGCCGACCGCGCGCTGCTCACCGTCTCGGGCAAGCACAAGGGCCAGCTCGGCGAGGACGATGTGCTGGAAACCGACCTGGCCGGCAACAGCCTGGAGGCGGGCAAGAAACCCTCGGCGGAAACCCTGCTGCACACCCAGCTCTACGCCTGGCGCGCGGAGATCGGCGCGGTGCTGCACACCCATTCGGTCAATGCCACGGTGCTGTCGCGTCTGACCGTGGGCGACCGCCTGGAGCTGGAAGACTACGAGTTGCAGAAGGCCTTCGCCGGCGTCACCACGCACGAAGGCCGCGTCACCGTGCCGATCTTCGACAACGACCAGGACATCGCCCGCCTGGCGGCCAAGGTGCAGCCCTGGCTCGATGCGCATCCGGACTGTCCCGGTTACCTGATCCGTGGCCACGGCCTGTACACTTGGGGACCGCGCATGAGCGACGTGCTGCGCCAGGTGGAGGCCTTCGAGTTCCTCTTCGAGTGCGAGCTGAAGGTGCTGAGCCTGCGTGGCGTCGCGCAGTGAATAACCCTGAGAATCGAGTAGCCCGACCATGAGCAGCCTGACCGTCTACCACGAATCGAGCCCCGAGCAGCCGCTGAAGCTGCTGACTCATGCCGAGGACATCGCCTCGACCCTGGGAGAACTGGGCGTGCGCTTCCAGCGTTGGGCGGCCAACGCCCCGATCGTCCCCGGCGCCAGCCAGGAGGAAGTGATCGCCGCTTACCAGCACGAGATTCGTCGCCTGCAGGAAGAGGAGGGCTATGTCACCGTGGACGTGGTCAGCCTGAGCGCCGATCACCCGCAGAAGGACGAACTTCGCGCCAAGTTCCTCGACGAGCACCGCCACGGCGAGGACGAAGTGCGCTTCTTCGTCGCTGGCCGCGGGCTGTTCACCCTGCACATCGAGGATCACGTCTACGCCGTGCAGTGCGAGAAGAACGACCTGATCTCGGTGCCCGCCGGTACCCGCCACTGGTTCGACATGGGCGAGCGCCCGCACTTTGTGGCCATCCGCCTGTTCAACAATGCCGAGGGCTGGGTCGCCAGGTTCACCGGCGACGAGATCGCCAAGCGGTTTCCGTTGCTGGAAGACTGACAGCGCAGCAGTCGCCGCGCCGCACAGCGCTCTTCGTAGGAGCGAGCTTGCTCGCGAACAGATTCCTCAGCGGGGTTCGTTCGCGAGCAAGCTCGCTCCTACATGGTCACACCGTCCGCTTGCCGCAGCAGCGGGCCTTTGGAGTTCCCATGCCGATCAAAGCCATCCTCACCGACATCGAAGGCACCACCAGCGCAGTCAGCTTCGTCTTCGACGTACTCTTCCCCTATGCCGCCGCGCACCTGCCGGGCTACGTGCGCGAGCACGCCGCCGAGCCGGCCGTGGCCGAGCAACTGGTTGCCGTGCGCGCCGACAGCGGCGAGGCGAGCGCCGACACCGAACGCTGCATCGACATCCTCCTCGGCTGGATCGCCGAAGACCGCAAGGCCACGCCGCTCAAGGCATTGCAGGGCATGGTCTGGGAGCAGGGCTACCGTGCCGGCCAGCTCAAGGGCCATGTCTACCCGGACGCCGTCGATGCGCTGCGCCACTGGCACGCCGAGGGCTACCGGCTGTACGTCTATTCCTCCGGCTCGATCCAGGCACAGAAGCTGATCTTCGGCTGCTCCGAGGCCGGCGACCTGACGCCGCTGTTCTCCGGCTACTTCGACACCACCAGCGGGCCCAAGCGCGAGGCCGAGTCCTACCGTCGCATCGCCGCCGCCATCGGCCTGCCGGGCGAGGAAATCCTCTTCCTTTCCGACGTGGTTCAGGAGCTGGACGCCGCGCAGCAGGCCGGCCTGCAGACCATCGGCCTGGCGCGCGAGGGTGGGGTGCTGGAGGGGCACGACAGCGTAGCCAGCTTCGCGGTGATCGATCCGACGCGAGGCTGAATCGCCACCTGTGCCGCCACGAACAGGACGGTTATGCTTGGCGCGCCAATTTTCGTAGAGAGGGAACTTCGCTATGGGCTCAACCCTGAGTGGTCTGATCAGCCTGATCATCTTCGCCCTGGATATCTGGGCCATCATCAACGTGGCAAGGAGCGGTGCCGACATACCGAAGAAGATCATCTGGATCCTGGTGGTCGCCGTCCTGCCGGTGCTGGGGTTGATCATCTGGGCCGTCGCCGGGCCGCGCAGCAAGGCGCAGGGCTGAATCCCATCCGCCGATGCCTCGGATGGCCGCCCCTCACTATCGCATTGAGCCGCTTCTCGCCGGAGGGTGTGGAGCGAAGGGATACCCATCACGGCGGATGATGCTGCGCATTGGGTTGTGCACCGGCCGCTTTTCGTAGGACCGAGGGGGCGCCTACAGGTGTTCATCCTGCAGCGTGGGTGCAATGGCTGGTCTTCGCCCCACTCGACGACAACCCCGCGAGTGCAGCCGGCAGGCAGCCCGGTTCGAAGATCGTCGTCGACGCCAACCCCAATCCCCGCTGTTCACTGCAAGCCCATCACCGAGGTGGAGCTGGCTGCCGGAAGGCTTGCGGAATCAGGTCCGGCGACGGACACTCGACCGATGCATTACTGCCTGATCGAAACAGACCTCGGCTGGTTCGGGCTCGCCTGGAGCTCGCAGGGGATCGTGCGTACCTGTCTGCCGGGGGAGCCGGTGCACAGCCTGCGCGCCCGGCTCGACACGCTCGGAACCGAAACCGCCCATTGGCCGGTGTTCATCGATGAGGCGCGGGCGTCGATCCTCGGCTATGCGCGGGGCGAGTCGGTGTCGTTCGATGGCCTGCCGCTGGATCTGTCGGCGGTCAGCGCGTTCCACCGCCGCGTGTATGACGACATCCTGCAGCTCGCTCGGGGCGAGACGACGACCTATGGCGAGATTGCCCGGCGCCTGGGCGATGTCGGCTTGTCCCGCGCGGTGGGACAGGCGATGGGCAGCAATCCGATCCCGCTGATCATTCCCTGCCACCGTGTGCTTGCCAGCGGTGGCAAGACCGGCGGCTTTTCCGCGCCCGGCGGGCGCGATTCGAAGCTGCGCATGCTGGCGCTGGAAGGCGTCGAGAACCCGCAGGCCGCGCAAACCGCCTTCGATTTCTAGTCCCGGCCGATGGCGCCTTCCAGGCGCAGCAGCAGTTCCTTGCGCGGCAAGCCGCCGGCGTAGCCGGTGAGGCTGCCGTCGCGGCCGAGTACCCGGTGGCAGGGCACGATGATGCTGATCGGGTTGGCGCCATTGGCCGCCCCCACGGCGCGTATCGCCTTGGGCCGGCCGATACGCCGGGCCAGTTCGGCGTAATAGGTGGTGTAACCGTAGGGAATCTCCAGCAGCGCCTGCCAGACCTGGCGCTGGAACTCGGTACCGCCGGTGTTCAGGCGTACCTCGAAGCGCTGGCGCTTGCCGGCGAAGTACTCATCCAGCTGGCGCGCCACGTCGTCCAGCAGAGGGCTTCCCTCGCGCCAGTCCGGCTCCGGGTAGTGCCGCGTTTCCAGATCCATGTAGAGCATTTTCAGGCCGCCTTCGTCGCCGGCCAGCAGTAGGCGGCCGGTGGGGCTGTCGTGGTAACGGTAGTGCATGGTCATCCTCCGGTGCGGCCGCTCTGGGAGTAGGCGTGCCACAGATAGACGGCGGCGTAGGCGCGCCAGGGCCTCCAGGCTTCGGCGCGGCGCTGCAGGTCGCGGGCGGCGATACCGTCGGCGCCCCAGACCGGCGATTTGAGCAGCCCCAGATCGGCGGTGGGGAAGGCGTCCGGATCGCCGAAGGCGCGCAGGGCGACGTATTCGGCGGTCCAGGGGCCGATGCCGGGGAGGGCGCAGAGGCGCTTCACCAGGTCGTCGGCGCCATCGTCCACATGCAGGGCCAGGGCGCCGCTGGCGCAGGCGGCGGCGAAGCGTTGCAGGGTTTCCACGCGCTTGCCGGGCATGCCGATGCCGGCGAGGTCGGCGCCGGCCAGGGCTTGCGGGGTGGGGAACAGGCGGGTGGGCTGGCCGGGGACGTCGCCCGGCAGCGGCTCGCCCAGGCGTTGCACCAGCCGGCCGACGATGGTCACCGCGGCTTTCACCGTGACCTGTTGGCCGACGATGGCGCGCACCGCCTGTTCGAACGGATCGAACGCCGTGGGCAAGCGCAGCCCCGGCGTGTGCCGGATGAGCGGGCCGAGCAGCGGGTCGTTGCCCAGGTGACCGGCGATGTGGGCGGGGTCGCTGTCCAGGTCGAACATCTTGCGCACCCGCGCCGTCAGCGTTTCCGCGTGGTTGGCTGGAAGGTGCAGCTCCAGCTCCAGTTCCGCCGAATCGTCCAGCGGCGCGACGCTGAACCAGCCACGGTCCTCGCCCAGCCGCACGCTGCGTGCGTAGCGCCGGGGCGACAGGCATTCGACGCCGGCCAGGCTGCGTAGGGCGAAGTGTTCGTGGAACTGTTGCCAGTCCCAGGGCGCCCGGTAGGACAGGCGAAGGCGCTGGGGTGTGTGCGATGTGGTTTTCATGGGGTGACCTTACCTGTTGCCGGCGGGGCTGTCCTCCCGGCGCTGACTTTCAAACGCCCGTCCATGAGGGCGCCGGGCGACGACGGGGTTCGACCTGTCATCGTCGGGCACGTAGAATGCGCGCCTCTTTCGGGGCGGCGCGGCCGTCCCCTCCTATTGTCTTGTCCCGACGGGAGCCCAGCCCATGCACGATTACCAGGAAACCCTCTACGACGGCTATGGCCAGCGTTTCAGCGTCGACAGGATGCTCCACGAGGTGCGCACCGAGCACCAGCACCTGGTGATCTTCGAGAATGCCCGGATGGGCCGGGTGATGGCGCTGGACGGTGTGATCCAGACCACCGAGGCCGACGAGTTCATCTACCACGAGATGCTCACCCATGTGCCGATCCTCGCCCACGGCGCGGCCAGGCGCGTGCTGATCATCGGCGGCGGTGACGGCGGCATGCTGCGCGAAGTGTCCAAGCACGCCAGCGTCGAGCACATCACGATGGTCGAGATCGACGGCACCGTGGTCGACATGTGCAAGGAGTTCCTGCCGAACCATTCCCAGGGCGCCTTCGACGACCCGCGCCTGAACCTGGTGATCGACGACGGCATGCGCTTCGTCGCCACCACCTCCTCGAAGTTCGACGTGATCATTTCCGACTCCACCGACCCGATCGGCCCGGGTGAGGTGCTGTTCTCGGAAAACTTCTACCAGGCCTGTCATCGCTGCCTGAACGAAGGCGGCGTACTGGTGACCCAGAACGGCACGCCCTTCATGCAGTTGGACACCGTGCGCAACACTGCCGGTCGGATGAACGGCCTGTTCGCCGACTGGCACTTCTACCAGGCGGCCGTGCCGACCTACATCGGCGGCGCGATGACCTTCGCCTGGGGCTCGACCAACCCGGCCCTGCGCCATGTCGAGGCCGCTACCCTGCAACAGCGCTTCGCCGCCAGCGGCATCCAGACCCGCTACTACAACCCGGCCATCCACCAGGGCGCCTTCGCCCTGCCGCAGTACGTGCTGCAGGCCATCGGCAAGCCGGCCAACGACTGATGCCGGCCACGGCGCCGTTCCCGCACAGGGGCGGCGCCACGCATGGCGGCGGCCGGGGCATGACAGTTTCTTCACCCGTCGCCTGGCAGGGTACCCGCCGTCCGGCGGTCGCTGCGCTGCCGCCAGGGGCTCGTATCATCCCGAAACGATTGCCCGACTCGGCATAATGTCGACTTAAGCGGCGCCGAATAAAATGCGCCGCCGCTGCTTTTGCGATGTAATGCCGCAGCTTTTTCGCGCTCACGCAGGGCCCCGCACGGGCGGCGCGCCTTTGAACCCACACGTTCACAACGGAACCTAGAAATGGGCCAACCAGAAGTCCTGACCAATCGCCAGAACGGTGCGAGCCTCACGCGGCCCACCGTCTCCAGTCATCTGGCGTTCACCGCGCTCAGCGTCCTTGCGCTGATGGTGATGTTCTCCCTGTTACGTCTTGCGCTGTTCATCTATAACCGCGAACTGGTCGGCAGCACGCCGGCCTCCACCTTCGTCGAGGCCTTCATCACCGGTCTGCGTTTCGATATCCGCGTGGTGGTCTACATCGTCGCTCCGCTGGTCTTCGCCATCGCCAGCGCCCGCGCGATGGGCTGGCGCTGGCTGTGGAAGGCCTGGCTGACCGTGACGGCGAGCCTGACGCTGTTCCTCGGCGTGCTGGAGATGGATTTCTACCGTGAGTTTCACCAGCGCCTGAACAGCCTGGTGTTCCAGTACATGTCCGAAGACCCCAGGACGGTCATGAGCATGATCTGGTACGGCTACCCGGTGGTCCGCTACCTGCTGGCCTGGGCCTTCGCCACCTGGCTGCTGTACATGCTGTTCCGCGGCATCGACCGCGCGACCCGTCCGGAGACCTCCGGTCCGGCTGTCGCCGCCTGGTACGTCCGCGTGGCGGTGATGCTGGTGGTCGTGGTCCTCTGCGTGCTCGCCGCCCGTGGCACCCTGCGCCAGGGTCCGCCGCTGCGCTGGGGCGATGCCTTCACCACCGACTCGATGTTCGCCAACCAGTTGGGCCTGAACGGCACGATGACGCTGGTCAAGGCCGCCGAGGACCGCTTCGGCGAGGACCGCGCGAACATCTGGAAGTCCAGCCTGCCGGACGACCAGGCTCGCGAGACCGTGCGCAAGATGCTGCTGACGCCCAACGACAAGCTGGTCGACGCCGACGATGCCGCTATCCGCCGCGATTTCACCCCGCCGGCCGATGGCACCCTGCCGGTGAAGAACGTGGTGGTGATCCTGCTGGAAAGCTTCGCCGGCCACTTCGTCGGCGCGCTGGGCGGGGAGGGCAACATCACCCCGTACTTCGACAAGCTGTCGAAGGAAGGCCTGCTGTTCACCCAGTTCTTCTCCAACGGCACCCACACCCACCAGGGCATGTTCGCCACGATGGCGTGCTTCCCCAACCTGCCGGGCTTCGAGTACCTGATGCAGACGCCCGAGGGCGGCCACAAGTTCTCCGGCCTGCCGCAGCTGCTGTCGGCGCGCCACTTCGAGGACACCTACGTCTACAACGGCGATTTCGCCTGGGACAACCAGTCCGGCTTCTTCGCCAACCAGGGCATGACCAGCTTCATCGGCCGCAACGACTTCGTGAACCCGGTGTTCTCCGACCCGACCTGGGGTGTGTCCGACCAGGACATGTTCGCCCGCGGCAACGAGGAACTGGACAAGCTCGAAGCCACCGGCAAGCCGTTCTACGCCCTGCTGCAGAGCCTGTCGAACCACGTGCCCTACGCACTGCCCAAGGACCTGCCGGTGGAGCGCGTGACCGGTCATGGCAGCCTCGACGAGCACCTGACGGCCATGCGTTACTCCGACTGGGCGCTGGGCCAGTTCTTCGAGAAGGCGAAGAAGTCGCCTTACTACAAGGACACCCTGTTCATCGTCGTGGGCGACCACGGCTTCGGCGCGCCGGAACAGCTGACCGAAATGGACCTGTTCCGCTTCAACGTGCCGCTGCTGATGATCGCTCCGGGCATCCAGGAGAAGTTCGGCACCACCCGTGACACCGTCGGCACCCAGATCGACATCGTGCCGACCATCATGGGCCGCCTGGGCGGCGAAGTGCGCCACCAGTGCTGGGGCCGCGACCTGCTGAACCTGCCTGAAGGCGACAAGGGCGTCGGCGTGATCAAGCCCTCCGGCAGTGAGCAGGTGGTGGCGATCATCGACGGCAACCGCATCCTGATCAAACCCAAGGAAGGCGACATCCGCGTCTACGACTACAAGGTCGGCAAGGACTTCGGCGTGACCCGCGTGGAGAACGCGCCGGACCGGGAAGACCTGCGCGTGCGCCTGGAGTCCTTCATCCAGACCGCGACCAAGAGCCTGCTGGACAACACCGCCGGCGTGGTGGACGGCAAGCCCGACGCGAAGTGATCGCCGGGTGAGTGAAGAAGGGGCCTTCGGGCCCCTTTTTTTTTCGCCTGTTTTCGTGGGGCTGGCCGGTGCGCGAACAGTCATTCGGCGAGGTTCGCCAGTCAGCCCGTTCCTACGGGGAAAGTGCCGCGCCAGACGCTGGGGAGGGGTATTTTCCTGCCGAATAATCCGTAGAAACCAGTTATAAAGTAAGACCACATCGGTCTAATGGATTATAAGAAAAGTCGTTATCCTGCCGCCCACACCACGAGGTGATCAGTTTCGCCAGTCAGGACGCGTAGATGGATGTTGGCAATATCGGTTTCGTAATCGCGGGTCTTGTCGTTGGCTTCATCGTCGGTATGACTGGCGTTGGCGGCGGCTCGCTGATGACCCCCATCCTGCTCTGGTTCGGCATCAACCCCGCCGCGGCGGTGGGTACCGACCTGCTGTATGCCGCCATCACCAAGTCCGGCGGTGTCCTGGTCCATCGCAAGAACGACAACATCGACTGGCGCATCACCGGCTGGCTCGCGCTGGGCAGCGTGCCGGCGGCAGCGATTACCCTGCTGTTCCTGCACAACCTGCATGCCGATACCGCGGCGATGAACAGCATCATCAAGCATGCCCTGGGCATCGTCCTGCTGCTCACCGCGCTGGCCGTGCTGTTCAAGAAGCAGGTACTGGCCTTCGCCCAGCGCCATGCCGGCGACAGCTTCCACTTCAGTGGCCCGAAGCTGAACAGCCTGACCGTCGTCACCGGTGCCGTCCTCGGCGCCATGGTCGCGCTGACCTCCATTGGCGCCGGCGCACTGGGCACCGTGGCGCTGTTCGTGCTCTATCCCTTCCTCGCCACCCGTCGCCTGGTGGGTACCGAGATCGCCCACGCCGTACCGCTCACCCTGGTTGCCGGCCTCGGCCATGCCAGCATGGGCAACATGGACTGGGGCCTGCTCGGCTACCTGCTGATCGGCTCGCTGCCGGGCATCTACGTTGGCAGCCACCTGGCCGGCCGCATTCCGGACGGCGTGCTGCGTCCGTGCCTGGCGGTGATGCTGGCGTCGATCGGCTACAAGCTGGTCTTCTGAATCCCGTCCACGATCTGCTGCACGTCGGCCTGTAGGGTGCTTGCCGCCTACTACGGCTCTAGCTCGCAAGAGCGTCGGCAGATTTGCTAGCCGCGGCGGAAACGCCCCGGCGTCACACCTTTCCAGCGGCGGAAGGCGTGTATGAAGTTCGACACCTCCCCATAGCCGAGCCGCTCGGCAATCTCCTCCAGGCGAATCACGCCCGTGGCCAGCAACTCCTCGGCCAGGGCCTGGCGTACCTCGTCCACCAGCGCGCGGTAGCTGCTGCCCTCGGCCTGCAGGCGACGGCGCAGGGTCCGCGAGGTCATGTGCATGTCCGTGGCCACCTGCTCCATGTCCGGCAGTTGTCCCGGCGTGCTCAGCAAACGGTCGCGAATCTGCCCGGACAGTCCGGTCCGCACCTGGCGGCGGGCGAGCAGGGCGCGGCACTGTTCCTCGCAGCGCCGCGCCACTTCCGGGTTGGCGCCCGGTAGCGGCAGTTCGAGGATGCGGCTGTCGAAGATGATGCGGTTCTCCGCCTGGCCGAACAGCGGGCGTACGCCCAGTTCGTCGATGTAGGGCTGCACATCGCGGGGCGCTTCGCGGCGGAAGCTGACCTGGCGCATGGGTACCGGCTGGTTGGTCAGGTCGCGCTGGATGCGCAGCACACCGCCGCCGTCGCGTTCGATCAGGAAGTCGCGCAGGTCTTCCGGCACGGCGGTGTCGTCCAGCAGCAGGTGCGCCTCGCCGTCGTGCTCCTCCAGGCGCATGCGGTGGAAGGCGTAGGTCAGGTCGAGGTAGCGCAGCCCCAGGCGCGCGGCGCCGAGGAAGGTGGCGCTGCTGAGCAGGGCGAAGCTCCAGATGCCGTAGGTGTTGAGGTGGTAGCGCAGCCCGGCCTTGAGGCCGATGCCGGGGATGTGCCCCAGGTGCCGGGCCAGGTTGCGCACCAGGCTCAGCTCCTGCTCCGCGTCCACCTCCGCACCGGGATCGGCGAGCACGTCGATGCCCAGGCCGGTACCACCCAGGCATTGTTCCAGGTTCAGGCCGTGGTCCAGGGCGAACTGCGTCAGCAACTGCACGCTGACGGCGCTGCGGCGGGGCGACCAGGGGGGAGTGGCGGGCATCTCGATCCTCGTCGGATAATGTGACCGAAAGTCACAATTTTATGTCCGACTATGCCATAACCCGAAGACGAATGAAGCCCTAGCATGTTCCCATCCGCCATCGAGCGGAAACATCACCGGGAGCACAACAATGACAAATACTTCCCCCGGGTCGGCTGCCGTGCGCGTGCTGATCATCGGTGCCGGCTTCGCCGGCCTGGGCCTGGCGATCCGTCTGAAACAGGCGGGCATCGACGACTTCCTGATCCTCGAGAAGGCCGGCGACGTCGGCGGCTGCTGGCGCGAGAACCGCTATCCGGGCGCCGCCTGCGACGTGCCTTCGCACCTGTATTCCTTCTCCTTCGAACCCAAGGCTGACTGGTCGCGCAAGTTCGCGCCGCAGGCGGAAATCCTCGACTACGCCCGGCACTGCGCGGACAAGTACGGCCTGCGCGAACGCATCCGCTTCCACTGCGAGGTCAGCGCGGCGAGCTTCGACGAAGCGGCCGGGGAATGGCGGGTGACCTGCGCCAATGGGGAGGAGCTGCGCGCCCAGTCGCTGGTCTGCGCACTCGGCCAGCTGAGCCGTCCGCTGATTCCGCACCTGCCGGGTATCGAGCGCTTCCAGGGCAAGGCCTTCCATTCCGCGCAGTGGGATGACCAGGCGAAGCTGCAAGGCAGCCGCGTGGCGGTGATCGGCACCGGCGCCAGCGCCATCCAGTTCGTGCCGCAGATCGCGCCGAAGGTCGCCGAGCTGCTGCTGTTCCAGCGCAGCGCGGCCTACGTGATTGCCAAGCCGGACCGCCCCTACGCCGCCTGGGAGCGCCGCCTGAAGGCGCGCCTGCCGTGGCTGCAACGCCTGGACCGGGGGCTCAAGTACATCCAGCACGAGTCGCGGACGCTGGCCTTCAGCGTGTTTCCGCCACTGATGAAGATGATGCGCCTGAGCTTTCATCGCCACCTGCACCGGGGCATTCCCGACGCGGGCCTGCGCGCACGGCTGGAGCCGGACTACCCGCTGGGCTGCAAGCGTATCCTGATCAGCAACGACTATTACCCGGCACTGGCGCGCAGCAATGTGAAGCTGGTCGATACCGGCATCCGCGAAGTCACCGAAGACGCCATCGTCACCCGCGACGGCCAGCGCCATCCGGTGGATACGATCATCTATGGCACCGGTTTCGCCGCCACCGAGTTCCTCGCGCCGATGCGCGTCCAGGGTCTGGGCGGCCGCGAGCTGAACCAGGCCTGGCGGGAGGGCGCGGAAGCCTACAAGGGCATCAGCGTCAGCGGTTTCCCCAACCTGTTCATCCTCTACGGACCGAACACCAACCTGGGGCACAACTCCATCATCTACATGCTGGAAAGCCAGTTCCCCTACGTGCTGGGTTGCCTCCAGCGCATTCAGCGCGAGGGCCTGAAGTATCTGGACGTGAAACCCCAGGTGCAGCAGCGCTTCAACCAGCACCTGCAGCACGAATTGCGCCACACCATCTGGGAGCGCGGCTGCAACAGTTGGTACAAGACCGCCAGCGGCCGCAACACCGTCAACTGGCCGGGCTTCACCTTCCGCTACCGCCAACAGACCCGTCAGCCGGAGTTCGCCGACTATGACTGCATCCGTTGAACCCGTGCTGCCGCTGTCGGTTGGCCAGAAGTTCCTGACCGCCGCCCTGCGCGGCCTGCTCAACCTGCTGTTCCGCGGGCTGATGGGGCCGTCGTTGCCGGTGAAGGCGCAGCGCGCCTTGCTGCGCGGGCTGACCGCCGCGACCCTGACGCCCCGTGGCGTGCACCGCGAGCAGACGACCCTGGGCGGGTTGCCCTGCGAGGTCTGGCGGTCCCAAGGGCGCGAGATGAGCGCGGCGATCCTCTACCTGCACGGCGGCGCCTATCTGGTCGGCTCGCCGGCCACCCATCGGGCCATCACCGCCAACCTCGCGCGACGCTGCCAGGCGGAGGTCTGGGCGCTGGATTACCGCCTGGCGCCGGAGCACCCGTTCCCGGCCCAGCGCGACGATGCCGTGGCGGCCTACCGCGCGCTGCTGGACAAGGGAATCCCGGCATCGGCCATTGCCATCGCCGGGGACTCCGCCGGTGGCCACCTGACCCTGCAACTGGCCCTGCAGGCGAAGGCGCTCGGCCTGCCGACACCCGGCGCGCTGGTGACCTTCTCGCCGGTGACCGATCTGTCCGCCGAGCACCTGCACATGCCGGCGGCGGGCGACCCGCTGATCACCCGCGCCTGGATCGACAGCGCCATGCTGATGTTCTGCCCGCCGGGCGTGCCCCGGGCCGATGCGCAGCTGTCGCCGCTGCATGCCGATCTGACGGGTTTGCCGCCGTTGCTGATCCAGGTCGGCGAAGATGAACTGCTGCGCAACGACAGCCTGCGCTTTGCCCAGGCGGCGCGGCGATATGGCGTCACGCTGAAGCTGCAGCGCTTTCCGAACTGCTGGCATGTGTTCCAGGCCCACGCCGGAGTGCTGAAGGTGGCTGACCGCGCACTGCAGGACGTCGCCGATTTCGTCGCCCAGCACCTGCAGGGAGTGCGTCGATGAACACCATCCTCATCAGCGGTGCGGCCTCGGGCATCGGTGCCGCCACCGCGCGGCTGTTCCACCGGCGGGGCTGGAAGGTCGGCCTGATCGACCTGAACGCCGAACCGCTGGCGGCGCTCGCCGAAGAACTGGACGGTGCCTGGCAGCGGGCGCTGGACGTGACCGACGCCGAGGCGGTGACGACGGCGCTGCGCGAGTTCGCCGAAGCCAACGGCGAAGGCCTGCGCCTGTTGTTCAACTGCGCGGGGATCCTGCGTTTCGGTCGCTTCGAGGACATCAGCCTGGCCGATCACCAGCGGATCATCGCGATCAACGTGCAGGGTGTACTCAACTGTTGCTACGCCGCGCTGCCGCTGCTCAAGCGCACGCCGGGCGCGCAGGTGCTCAACATGGGCTCGGCGTCAGGGCTGTACGGCGTGCCGCAGATGGCCAGTTACTCCGCCTCCAAGTTCGCCGTGCGCGGCCTGACCGAGGCGCTGGAGCTGGAGTGGCGCGAGCACGGTATCCGGGTTGCCGACCTGATGCCGCCGTTCGTGCGCACGCCGATGGTCGCCAGCCAGACCGTCGAACCACCGGTGCTGCGCCGCCTGGGCGTGACCCTGAACGCCGAGGAGATCGCCGAGGCGGCCTGGCGCCAGGCCCGGAGCAGGGCGGTGCACCGGCCCATCGGTGCATTGTTCCGGGCGATGTACTGGTCCGGCCAGCTGTCGCCACCGGCAATCAATCGCTGGGTGATGGCCTGGCTCAGCCGTGCCTGAGTAGACTGCGTGGGCGGCGAAGGAGGCCGACCCATGCAGGAAACCCATGACGGTGCGTGGCAGCGTGTGCTGCAGGACGTCACCACACCCTTCGACCGGGTCAGTGAGATGGCCTATGGCGTGATCATGACCCTGACCATCATCTCGGTGATCTCCGCCGCCAGCGGCGGGGCGAGTCGGCAGGACCTGATCGTCGCCGCGCTGGGCTGCAACCTGGCCTGGGGCCTGGTGGACGCGCTGATGCTGCTGGTGCGCCTGCGGGTGGAAGGGGCGCACCGGCACGGTCGCCTGCGCGCCTTGCGCGGCACCTCGAACGACACCGACTTTCGCGACGGGCTCGACGACTTCCTGCCGCCCCGGCTGGTGGCGGTCCTGCGGCCGGACGAGGTCTGGCGCCTGCGCCAGCGTCTGATGGCGTCCTCCCTGGGAACCGGCGAGCCGCAGCATGGCGGTGCCGAAGTGTGGCTGGCGGCCCTGCTGATCGTGCTGCTGGTGACGGGCATCACCCTGCCGATGGTCCTGCCGCTCTGGCTGGTGCCGGACGATTTGCTGGCACTGCGCCTGGCCCAGGGTATCGGGGTCGTCATGCTGTTCGTGCTTGGCTGGCTGCTGGCGCGCTGGGCTGGCGACTCGCCCTGGCCGGGAGCGTTGGGCTTCACCGCGCTGGGCGTGGCGATGACCGGGTTGTGCATCGCCCTGGGCGGATAGTGTTTCAGGTTGTTTCGGCCCTTGCGCGGAGTTGAGCCCGCCCGGATGCTGGAGCGTCCCTCCGCTTGCCGGGCCCCCATCACCTGATGCAAGGATGCCGTCATGCCGTTCGCCTTCGCTTGCCTGGCCCTGTCGATGCTGCTCGTCGGGGGCAATATCGCCATCGGCAAGCTGATCCTCGCCGAAGTCCCGATCTACCTGTTCGCCGCCTTGCGTTTCCTCATCGCCAGCCTGGTGCTGCTGCCGGGCATGTTTCTCCGCGATGCCCGCCGGGGGCTCGATCGTCGGGCCTGCGGCGGGCTGTTCCTGCAGGCCTTTTTCGGCTGCTTCCTGTTCAGCCTGTGCATGCTCCACGGCGTACTGCTGACCTCGGCGACCAGCGCCGGAATCATCACCAGCGCCACGCCGAGCGTGATCGCGCTGCTCGCCTGGCTCTGGCTGCGCGAGCGGATCAGCGCGGCGCAACTGCTGGCCATCGTGCTGGCGGTGTCGGGCATCGCGGCGCTGAACCTGCTGGAGCGCCCGGAAACCGGTTCCGGCAGCGTCGCCGGCAACCTGCTGGTGCTCGGCGCGGTGCTGGCCGAAGCACTGTTTGCGGTGTTCTCGCGCCGTCTGTCGCTCAGCGTTCGGCCCTGGGCGATGGCCTTCGGCGTCAACCTGGCCGGACTGCTGCTGTTCCTGCCGCTGGCGGTGCCGCAGGCGCTGGCCTTCGATTGGCGCCTGCCCAGCGCGGCGACCTGGGTCTGGCTGCTGTTCTACGCGCTGAGCGCCAGCGTGCTGTCCTTCCTACTCTGGTACCGCGGCATCTCGCAGGTTCCGGCCAACGTCGCCGGGCTGTTCACCGGCCTGATGCCGGTCAGCTCCGCGCTGGTCGGGGTGTTGCTGCTGGGCGAGCATTTCAGCGTCGGCCATGCGCTGGGCATGCTGCTGGTGCTGGCCGCGCTGGGGCTGGGCACGCGTCGCGCCGAGCTGCCGCCTGTCGCCGCCGCCAGGACCGGGACGGCGAAGTAGCGGCAACTCGCCGGTAGAGACGCTACGCTGGAAAGGTAGCCTTTGAAGTCCGTCACGCAATCGTGCCTTCGAGCGTGTTCGGCGGACTTGGCTGCCAGTTGGGGGACGTTGATTGACTTGGCGTTTCCTGTGGCACATAGAGGTGCCCGGAACGCATCCATGCCGCTGGCGGGGGTGCGTTCGTTGGCGGGGAATAAACTCTGAACGTCTCGACAGGAGGTGCGTACCATGGAAAAGCCCCTCTCGGAGGATATCAGCGTCAACGTGTTGCGCCGGATGAAGGAAGGTGGCTTCGATTTCGCTCGCATTCATCCCATCGACTTTTTCGCCATCTTTCCCGATGAACAGAACGCCCGTAAGGCCGCCCGGCAGTTCCGGGGCGAGTCGCTGAGGACCCAGGTCGACGCCCGCGACGACGGCGGCTGGAACCTGCAGATCAGCAAGGTGATGTTCGCGACCCACGCGGCCATCGGCGCTTTCGAGCACGACCTGGAGGAGGTCGTGGCGCCATTGGGAGGTGTTCTGGACGGCTGGGGCGTGACCCAGGAAGTGAGCTCCCTGCGCCCCTGAGCAACCGGCTCCTGTGCCGTCGCCGACGGCTGTGATGGTCTACCCGCAACCGCACACGCGCCGTCACCCACCGTGACGGCGCGGTTTGCGCGCGGGTACGCCGGGGGTTTATGACGCCTCCTCGATGCGGCAGACTGCCGCGCGGAGGTGAACATGACCGATATTCTGATTCTGACCCATGTCGATTTCTGCCCGCCGGGCCACCTGGCCACGGTCCTGGACCGTCTCGGCCTGCCGTTCGAGGTGCGCCGCGCCGACCTCGACGGGTTGCAGGGCTATGACCTGGAGCGGCCGAAGGCGGTCGCCATCATGGGCGGGCCGATGAGTGTCAATGACGACACCCCGTGGCTGCGTACGGAAATCGCGGCGATCCGCCGCTTCATCGAGCGCGACGTGCCGCTGATCGGCCACTGCCTGGGCGGCCAGTTGCTGGCCAAGGCTCTGGGGGCGGAGATCCAGCGCATGCCGTACTCCGAGATCGGCTGGCAGCCGATGCGCCGCCTGGAGGCGCAGAGCCCGTGGCTGGCGCATCTGCCCACGGAGTTCCCGATCTACCAGTGGCATGGCGATACCTTCGACCTGCCCGAAGGCGCGACGCACCTGCTCTCCAGCCCCTGGTGCGCGAACCAGGCGTTCAGCTACGGCGAGCGCATCCTCGGCTTGCAGGGGCATCCGGAAATGACCGAGGAGCTGGTCAGCGGCTGGGTGAATGGTTTCCCCGAATACCTCGATGCCAGCCAGCCGAGCCAGGAAGACTCCGACGAGATGCTGGACGGTCTGCCGCAGAAGGTGGCAGCGATGAACCGCGTGGCGGAAGGGCTCTACAATCATTGGCTGAAGTTGGCCGGGTTGGCCTGATCCACCGATGCCGTGATTCGGTATCGCGGACGGAGTCCGCTCCTGCGATGGACCTGCTGCTCCTTTGTAGGAGCGAGCTCGCTCGCGAACCCCAGCCTTGCAGCGGGGTTTGTTCGCGAGCAATGGCGATGGCGTCCCCCTCGCTCCTACAGGTAAGGCATCCGCGCGCGATTCAGTGCTTGATCATGATGTGCCGTGCCACGCTGTAGTCCTCCAGGCCGTACATCGACAGGTCCTTGCCGTAGCCCGATTGCTTGAAGCCGCCGTGGGGCATTTCGCTGCAGAGCATGAAATGGGTGTTCACCCAGGTGCAGCCGTACTGCAGGCGCGCCGCCACCCGCGAGGCGCGGCCGACGTCGCGGGTCCAGACCGAGGACGCGAGGCCGTAGTCGGAGTCGTTGGCCCAGCGGATCGCTTCTTCCGCATCGCCGAAGGGCGTCACCGAGACCACCGGGCCGAACACTTCGCGGCGGACGATCTCGTCGTCCTGCTGGGCGTTGGCCACCACCGTCGGTTCGTAGAAGAAGCCTTTGCCGCTCACCACATTGCCGCCGGTGGCGATGCGGATGTGCGGGCTGGCCTTGGCCCGCTCGACGAAGCCGGACACGCGGCTGCGCTGCGCCGCGGTGATCAGCGGACCGAGCTCGGTGTTCGGGTCGTTCTGCAGGCCGGTCTTCAGGCTCGCTACCGCGCTGGCGAGGTCGGCGACGAAGTTGTCGTAGATCTTCTTGCCGGCGTAGATGCGGCAGGCGGCGGTGCAGTCCTGCCCGGCGTTGTAGAAGCCGAAGGTGCGGATGCCGGCCACCACGTCTTCCAGGTCGGCGTCGTCGAAGACGATCACCGGCGCCTTGCCGCCCAGTTCCATGTGCAGGCGTTTCACGCTATCGGCGGCGCTCTTGATGATGGCCTTGCCGGTGCCCACCGAGCCGGTCAGCGAGACCATCCGCACCAGGTCGTGGCTCACCAGCGGCGCGCCCACCGTCGGGCCACGGCCGAACACCAGGTTCACCACCCCGGCGGGGAACAGCTCGGCGATGAATTCGGCGACGCGCAGCGCGGTCAGCGGGGTCTGCTCCGAGGGCTTGAGCACCACGCAGTTGCCGGCGGCCAGCGCCGGGCCGAGCTTCCACGCCGCCATCATCAGCGGGTAGTTCCACGGCGCGATAGAGGCGACCACGCCCACCGGGTCGCGGCGGATCATCGAGGTGAAGCCGGGCAGGTACTCGCCGGCGGCGGAGCCAGGCAGCACTCGGCAGGCGCCGGCGAAGAAGCGGAACACGTCGGCGATGGCCGGGATCTCGTCGTTCAGGGCGGCGGCGTAGGGCTTGCCGCAGTTGTCGGACTCCAGACGTGCCAGCTCCTCGGCGTGCTCCTCGATGCGCTCGGCGAGACGCAGCAGGAGCATGGCGCGGTCTTTCGGCGTGGTCTGCGACCAGCCGTGGAAGGCGTGGTCGGCGGCGCGTACGGCGATGTCCACCTGGGCTTCGCTGGCCTCGGCGACCTGGCCAAGCACTTCGCCTGTGGCGGGGTTGAGGATGTCCAGCTTCTCGCCTTCGCCGGCGATGAACTGGCCGTTGATCAGGAGTTTGGTTTGCATCGCGTCCTCCGTGCAGGTGCGGTTGATGGATTTGCGGGTTACTTGCCGCTGCCTGCCACGTCGCTGGTGCCCCGCGTCAGGTAATAGGCGCCGAGGATCGGCAGCATGGTGGCGAGCATCACCAGCATGGCGACGACGTTGGTGATGGGCACGTCGCGCGGTCGGCTCAGCTGGTTGAGCAGCCACAGCGGCAGGGTGCGTTCGTGGCCGGCGGTGAAGGTGGTGACGATGATCTCGTCGAACGACAGGGCAAAGGCCAGCATGCCGCCGGCCAGCAGCGCCGTGGCGATGTTCGGCAGGATGATGTAGCGGAAGGTCTGCCAGCCGTCGGCGCCCAGGTCCATGCTCGCCTCGATCAGGCTGAACGAGGTGCGACGGAAGCGGGCGATCACGTTGTTGTAGACGATCACCACGCAGAAGGTCGCGTGGCCAATGACGATGGTCAGGAAGCCGGGGTCGATGCCGAGTGTCTTGAACGCCGAGAGCAGGGCGATACCAGTGATGATGCCGGGCAGGGCGATGGGCAGGATCAGCATCAGCGAGATGCTTTCCTTGCCGAAGAAGTCGCGGCGGTACAGCGCGCCGGCGGCCAGGGTGCCGAGGAGCATGGCGATCAGCGTGGCCACGCAGGCGATCTTCACCGACAGCCAGATGGCGTCGAGCACATCGCCACGGGCGAAGGCGATGCTGAACCACTTCAGGGTGAAGCCCTGCAGCGGGAAGCTGTAGGCCGACTCCTCGGTGTTGAAGGCGTAGAGCAGGATCATCAGGATGGGAAAATGCAGGAACACCAGGCCGCCCCAGGCGGCCAGGCGCAGGAACCAGGAGGGGCGGTTGTCGTCAGAGCGCATCGAAGGCCCCCAGCCGCTTGGCGATGGAGAGGTAGACGGCGATCAGCACGATGGGCACCAGGGTGAAGGCCGCCGCCAGCGGCATGTTGCCGATCGCGCCCTGCTGCACGTAGACCATCGTACCGATGAACAGTCCGCTGGGGCCGACCAGTTGGGGGATGATGAAGTCGCCCAGGGTCAGGCTGAAGGTGAAGATCGAGCCGGCCACCACGCCGGGGAAGGCCAGGGGCAGGACGACCTGGAAGAAGGTCTGCGGCGGGCGCGCGCCGAGGTCCGCCGAGGCTTGCAGCAGCGACGGCGGCAGGCGCTCCAGCGAGGCCTGGATCGGCAGGATCATGAACGGCAGCCAGATGTAGGTGAACACCCAGAAGCGCCCGATGTGCGAGGTGGACAGGGTGTTGCCGCCCACGCCCGGCACGTTCAGCAGCAGGTCGAGCAGGCCCAGCAGGTGCAGGTGCTCGATCACCCAGTAGAGGATGCCGCCCTTGGCCAGGATCACCGTCCAGGCATAGGCCTTGACGATGTAGCTGGCCCACATCGGCAGCATCACCGCGATGTAGAAGAAGGCCTTTTCCTTGGGCCCGGCGTAGCGCGCCATGTAGTAGGCGATGGGGAAGGCGAGGATGGCGCTGGCGATAGAGACGCTGATGGCCATGCCCAGGGTGCGCAGCACGATGTCGTAGTTGGCCGGGTTGGCCAGCGCCTTGTAGTTGGCCAGGGTCAGCTCCGGCGTCACCGTCATGGTGAAGTCGTCGAAGGTGTAGAAGCTCTGCCAGAGCAGGGCGAACAGCGAGCCGATGTAGATCACCCCGAACCACAGCAGCGGCGGAATCAGCAGCATCAGCAGGTACAGCGTGCTGCGCCGGTAGAGGAAGCTGGAGAGGCCGCGCATGGGGTTCATGGCGCCGGTTCCTCCAGCAGCGGCACCAGCGCGCTGCGTGCCCAGCAGGCGGTGACCGGCTCGCCGGGCTGCGGCCGGCGCTCCTCGCGCTCGCCGTTGGGCAGGGCGGCGATCAGGCGCGCACCGTTGTCCAGTTCGATCTCGTAGCGGCTGCTGGCGCCCATGTACTGCACGTCGAACAGGGTGCCGCTGACTTCCAGCTCGCCATCGCCAGCCCGGCCGAAGCGCACGTGCTCGGGGCGCAGCGAGTGCGGACGGGGTTCGCCGAGCAGGCGCTGCGCCAGCTCCCCGCGCAGCACGTTGGCGGTGCCGACGAACTCGGCGACGAAGCGCGTGGCCGGTTTCATGTAGAGGTTGCGCGGGGTATCGACCTGTTCGATGCGGCCCTTGTTGAACACCGCCACGCGGTCGGACATGGACAGCGCCTCGCCCTGGTCGTGGGTGACGAAGATGAAGGTGATGCCCAACTGGCGCTGCAGTTTCTTCAGTTCCACCTGCATCTGCTCGCGCAGCTTGAGGTCCAGCGCGCCCAGGGGTTCGTCCAGCAGCAGCACGCGCGGGCGATTCACCAGGGCGCGGGCGAGCGCCACGCGCTGGCGCTGGCCACCGGAGAGTTGCGCCGGCTTGCGGCCGCCGTAGCCAGCCAGGGCGACCATGCCGAGGGCCTCTTCGGCGCGCTTCAAGCGCTCGGCCTTGGCCACGCCCTTCACCTTCAGGCCGTAGGCGACGTTCTCCAGCACGCTCATGTGCGGGAACAGCGCGTAGTCCTGGAAGACGGTGTTGACGTCGCGCTCATAGGGCGGCAGCCCGGCGGCTTCCTGGCCGTGGATGCGGATGGAGCCCGAGGTGGGCTGCTCGAAGCCGGCGATCAGCCGCAGGCAGGTGGTCTTGCCCGAGCCGGACGGGCCGAGCATGGAGAAGAATTCGCCGTCACGAATCTCGATGGACACCCGGTCGACGGCGCGCACATCGCCGTAATGACGGCTCACCTCGGTGAACTGGACGGCTGTGGTCATGCTGCTGGCTACCTGAGTGGCGGGGCTGCTTCAGAAAAGGTAGCGCATGGGGGCGAGGGAGGAGCGTGCTCTTGTAGGAGCGAGCTTGCTCGCGAACGACCCCGCAGCGGAGATCGGTTCGCGAGCAAGGACTAGGCGTCCCCCTCGCTCCTGCAGGTCAGCAGTGAAGCGGGACCGCGTCACCTCCCGCCCATGATCGCGATGTAGTCCTGCGTCCAGCGGCTGTACGGCACGCATTGCCCCTGGCCGCACGTGGCCTGCGGGGTCTTCCAGAAGGCGATGCGGTCGAACTGGTCGTAGCCGTTGGTGGCGCAGCCCTGAGGTCCGAGCAACTGGCTGCCGGTGCAGCCTGCGGGGGACGCGGGGACCGAGCCGAACCAGGCGGCCACGTCGCCCTGCACCTTGGGCTCAAGCGACCAGTTCAGCCACTTGTAGGCGCAGGTCGGGTGCTTGGCGTCGACGTGCAGCATGGTGGTGTCGGCCCAGCCGGTCACCCCTTCGACCGGAATGGTCGATTCGATCGGCTGCTTCTCGCCCACCAGTGCGTTGACCTGGTACGGCCAGGAACCGGAGGCGGCGACCCCCTCGTTCTTGAAGTCGCTCATCTGTACCGTTGCGTCATGCCAGTAGCGGTGGATCAGCTTCTGCTGCTCGCGCAGCAGCTTGAGCGTGGCGGCGTACTGTTCTTCGTTGAGTTCGTAGGGGTCCTGGATGCCCAGCGCGGGGTTGGTGGTCTTCAGGTAGAGCGCGGCGTCGGCGATGTAGATCGGTCCGTCGTAGGCCTGCACGCGGCCCTTGTTGCTCTTGCCGTCGGGCAGCTTCTGCTCGCTGAACACCACGCTCCAGCTGAGCGGCGCCTTGGGGAAGACCTTGGTGTTGTACATCAGCACGTTGGGCCCCCACTGGTAGGGCGTGCCGTAGTGCTTGCCGTCCACGGTGTGCCACGGCGCGTTCTGCAGGCGCTTGTCGACGTTCTTCCAGTTGGGGATCAGGTCGATGTTGATCGGCTGCACGCGCTTGCCATAGACCAGCCGCAGAGAGGCATCGCCGGAGGCGGTGACCAGGTCGTAACCGCCCTTGGCCATCAGGCTGACCATTTCGTCGGAGGTGGCGGCGGTCTTCACGTTGACCTTGCAGCCGGTGTCCTTTTCGAACTGAGTGACCCAGTCGTAGTTCTTGTCGCTCTCGCCGCGCTCGATGTAGCCGGGCCAGGCAATGATGTCGAGGGCGCCTTCGGGCTGGCCCAGTTGCTTGAGCGCATCGGCGGCCTGGAGGGAGGCGCTGCCGAGCAGGCTGACGCCGGCGAAGGCCAGCGCCGCGACTTTCCCTGAAGACAATTGCACTGATGACATGAGTCGACTCCTGTTGTTCTTGGTTCTGGGAGCCTCTGCGGCCGAACTGCGCCGAAAGTTGGCACCTGCGTTGACGGCAGCGTACCCATAGCGGGAGGGCACGCTCTTGCAGCGTAGTTCCAGGCCCTGGGGCTGACAAGAATGTGGTCGCCCCCGTGCTGGGTGTCAGTGGATGGCGTTCTTCGCCTTGCGCCCCGCCATGTGCTGCAGGTAGGCCAGCAACTGATCCAGCTCCGCGTCGCTGATCGCGTCCGGGGCGAAGCCTTTCATCCGTGCTTCCGGCCAGTGCCGCAGGCTCTGCGGATCGCGGATGTACTGCTTGAGATAACCGGCGGCGAAGTACTCGGTCGGGTTGTGCGGCAGGTTCAGGTCCGGGCCGAACTGGGAGTCGCCGGCGCCATTGAGGCGGTGGCAGGCCAGGCAGTTCTTCTGGAACTGGGCGAAGCCTGCCTGGACGGCCTTCGGCGCGTCCTTGGCCGGTAGCAGGGCGGGGAAACGCTCGGCCAGCGGCGCAAGGTAGCGGATGCTGGCGACCTGGAAGGGCCATTGTTCCGAGCCGATGCCGGCGACCTTGGGATCGGTCCAGACCAGGTAGAACGGGCCGGCCGAGGGCTTGCCGGCACCCAGCGCCGGCCAGGGCTGGTTCGGTTCTTCGATGGCCAGCCAGGCGCGCGAGCCTTGGCTGGCCAGCAGCGGCGCGGCCGGCAGTTCGGCGGCGAAACCATCCAGCGCCACGGCTTGCAGGTGGTCGCCGGACTTCACGCCGCCCAGCAGCGCGGCCAGGGGTACGGCGCGGTAATGCATGGTGCGGTTGTAGGACACGTCATTGGCGATTTCGACGTCGCGCGCCTGCGGATTGGCCAGCAGCTGTTCGGTGGTCAGGCGATGCTGGCCGTCGGGCAGGTCGAGGGTCAGGGTGGCGGCGAACGCTGTTGGGCAAAGCAGCAGCAAGGACAGCAGCAGTGGGCGCATGGTCGGTTCCGTGAGCGGGGAGGGCGGCCGAACCATAGCAGAAGGCGGGGAGCTGCGGAGGTGACGCCCGCGCTGCGTTGACCGTGGCTCGCGGATGGCGGCACGTGGTACGCAGCAACGGGGTCGCCGGTGTATTGTCCCTAGCTGACCAGACGACTCAGGTTGGGGATGATCAGCACCACTGTGGTGGCAAAGACGATCAGGCTAGCCTGACGCCATTTTCTTGATTGTCGATCCATCATGGCCTTCCGCCTTTCTTGTTGTTGGCCTGGTTCCGATCCGCACTCACAGCCTGTCGGCAGTGGAGCCAGCGCCTTGGCTTCTGGTTCCGTTGCCACCCCGGCAAAACCCGGCGGCGGCACTCTTGGCATTTTCTACGAATTGAAGTTGCAAGATGGAGTCTAAGCCTGGAGCGACGCGGGCTTAGACCATCTGGCAGCAAGTCCTGCAGGTTCAGGCATATTCCATCTATATGACGATGGCGTGACAGCTCTGGCCCGCGTAGCGACCGTTTGTCCGGCTTCCGTCGCAGGCCTTGCATAGAGCCTCCGGCCTTCTGCCCGCCGGTCGGAGGTTGAGCGTGGCGGTCAATGCGCCTGAGCGCTGCGGTCATTGTCGATGGCCGTCACGCCGCTAAGGTAGGCCGACACGCCACGCCTGCGTGACGACAACTCTAAGAGAGAACGCCATGACCGAAGCATTCATTTACGACGCGGTGCGCACTCCCCGCGGCAAAGGCAAGAAGGACGGCGCGCTGCACAGCGTCAAGCCGGTCAACCTGATGGCCGGCGTCCTGCGCGCGCTGCAGCAGCGCAACCGGCTGGACACCACCCAGGTCGATGACCTCGTGCTGGGCTGCGTGACTCCGGTGGGCGACCAGGGCGCGGACATCGCCAAGACCGCCGCGCTGGTGGCCGACTGGGACGAAACGGTTGCCGGCATGCAGATCAACCGCTTCTGCGCCTCGGGCCTGGAGGCGGTCAACCTGGGCGCCATGAAGGTACGTTCGGGCTTCGAGGACCTGGTGGTGGTCGGCGGCGTAGAGTCGATGTCCCGCGTGCCGATGGGCTCCGACGGCGGCGCCTGGGCGATGGACCCGGAAACCAACCTGCACACCAGCTTCGTCCCCCAGGGCATTGGCGCCGACCTGATCGCCACCCTGGAAGGCTTCAGCCGCACCGATGTCGACGCTTTCGCCCTGCGTTCCCAGCAGAAGGCCGCCAAGGCCCGCGCCGAAGGGCTGTTCGGCAAATCCCTGGTGCCGGTGACCGACCAGAACGGCATCGTCCTGCTCGACCATGACGAGTTCATCCGCGCCGATTCCACCCTCGAAGGCCTCGGCGCGCTCAAGCCCAGCTTCGAGATGATGGGGCAGATGGGCTTCGACGCCACCGCGCTGCGCAAGTACAGCCATGTGGAGCGCATCGAGCACGTGCACACGCCGGGCAACAGCTCCGGCATCGTCGACGGCGCCGCCGCCATGCTCATCGGCTCCGAAGCCAAGGGCCGCGAGCTGGGCCTGAAGGCGCGCGGGCGCATCGTCGCCACCGCGGTGACCAGCAGCGACCCGACCATCATGCTCACCGGCCCTGCGCCGGCCACCCGCAAGGCGCTGGCCAAGGCGGGTCTCAAGGCCGAGGACATCGACCTCTACGAGGTGAACGAAGCCTTCGCCTCGGTGGTGATGAAGTTCATGAAGGACATGGGCGTGCCGGAGAGCAAGGTCAACGTCAACGGCGGGTCCATCGCGATGGGCCACCCGCTGGGCGCCACCGGCTGCATGATCCTCGGCACCCTGCTGGACGAGCTGGAGCGGCGCAACCTGCGCTACGGCCTGGCCACCCTCTGCGTGGGCGGCGGCATGGGTATCGCCACCATCATCGAACGAATCTGACTTTTGGTAGGAGCGGACTTGCTCGCGAACCGCCCAGAGCTTCGCGAGCAAGGACTGGGCGCCCCCCTCGCTCCTACAGGTCCCCACCACGGGAAGAGAACAAAAATGACCGACGCCATCCGTTACGAGAAAGGCCAGGACAACATCGTCGTCCTGACCATGGACATGCCCGGCCAGAGCGCCAACATCATGAACGGTGCGTACCGCGAGGCCATGACCGGCATCGTCGCGCGCCTGGAAGCCGAGAAGGATTCGATCGCCGGCGTGGTGCTCACCTCGGCGAAGAAGACCTTCTTCGCCGGCGGCGACCTCAATGAACTGATCAAGGTCACCCGGGCAGAAGCGCAAGCCTTCTACGAAGGCATCCTGGTCATCAAGGGTCAGCTGCGCCGCCTGGAAACCCTCGGCAAGCCCGTGGTCGCCGCCATCAATGGCGCGGCCCTGGGCGGCGGCTGGGAAATCTGCCTGGCCTGCCACCACCGTATCGCCCTGGACGAAAGCCACGTCCAGCTTGGCCTGCCGGAAGTCACCCTGGGCCTGCTGCCTGGTGGCGGTGGCGTGGTGCGCATGGTGCGCCTGCTCGGCCTGGAGAAAGCCCTGCCGTACCTGGCCGAGGGCAAGAAGGTACGCCCGGACCAGGCGCTCAAGGCCGGCCTCATTCACCAACTGGCGTCCAGCCGCGAAGACATGCTGGCCAAGGCCCGCGAGTGGATCGCCGCCAACCCGGCCGCCAAGCAGCCGTGGGACAGCGCCGGCTACAAGATCCCCGGAGGCACGCCGGCAAGCCCGGCCGTGGCGCAGATGCTGGCCATCGCCCCGTCCGTGCTGCGCGACAAGACCAAGGGCTGCTTCCCGGCGCCGGAGAAGATCATGTGCGCCGCCGTGGAAGGTGCGCAGGTGGACTTCGACACCGCGCAACTGATCGAGGCGCGCTACTTCACCGAGCTGACCACCGGCCAGGTGGCGAAGAACATGATCGGCACCTTCTGGTTCCAGCTCAACGAGATCAACGCCGGCAAGTCGCGCCCGCAGGGCATCGCGCCGCAGCAGACGAAGAAGGTCGGGGTGATCGGCGCCGGCATGATGGGCGCGGGCATCGCCTACGTCTCGGCCGCCGCCGGCATCGAGGTGGTGCTCAAGGACGTCTCCATCGAATCGGCTGAGAAGGGCAAGGCCTACTCCGCCGGCCTGCTGGACAAGAAGGTCGGCAAGGGCCAGATGAGCGCCGAGAAACGCGACGCCTTCCTCGCGCGGATCAAGCCGACCGCCAGCGACGCCGACTTCGAAGGCTGCGACCTGATCATCGAAGCCGTGTTCGAAGACCGTGGCCTGAAGGCCAGGGTCAGCGCTGCTGCCGAGTCCTCCGCGCTGCCGGACGCGGTGATCGCCTCCAACACCTCGACCCTGCCGATCACCGGCCTGGCCGAAGCCGTGGCGCGGCCGCAGAAATTCATCGGCCTGCACTTCTTCAGCCCGGTGGACAAGATGCCGCTGGTGGAGATCATCCGTGGCGAGAAGACCGACGACGCCACCTTGGCCCGCGCCTTCGACTACGTCCTGCAGATCAAGAAGACTCCGATCGTCGTCCACGACAGCCGCGGCTTCTTCACTTCCCGCGTGTTCGGCACCTTCACCAACGAAGGCGTGGCCATGCTCGGCGAGGGCGTGTCGGCGGCGATGATCGAGAACCAGGCGCGCCAGGCCGGCATGCCGGTGGGCCCGCTGGCGATCAGCGACGAAGTGTCCATGAGCCTGATGAGCCACATCCGCGAGCAGACCCGCAAGGATCTGGAGGCCGAAGGCAAGGTGATGCCGCAGCACCCGGCCTTCGCCGTGGTGGACCTGATGGTCAACGAATACAAGCGCCCGGGCAAAGTCGCTGGCGCCGGTTTCTACGACTACCCCGCCAATGGCAGGAAGCGCCTGTGGCCGGAACTGAAGCAGCGCTTCGAGAAGGCGGACGCGCAGATTTCTCCGGAAGACGTGCGTGACCGCATCCTCTTCGTGCAGGCCATCGAGACGGTGCGCTGCGTGGAGGAGGGCGTGCTGACCTCCACCGCCGACGCCAACATCGGCTCGATCTTCGGCATCGGCTTCGCGGCCTGGAGCGGTGGTGCGTTGCAGTTCATCAACCAGTACGGTCTGAAGGACTTCATCGCCCGCGCCCAGTACCTGGCCGAGCAGTACGGCGAGCGCTTCCTGCCGCCGGCGCTGCTGCTGGAGAAGGCCGCCCGCGGCGAGAATTTCTGAACGTACCTGTAGGAGCGAGCTTGCTCGCGAACCCAGCCTCGCAGCGGGGCTGTTCGCGAGCAGGCCCGCACCTGCAAGGTCTGGGGACTCGCATAGGGTTTTCGGCGTGCAGTTAGTCGCTATTTAAAGAAGCAACCGGTCCCGTGACCGGTTTTTTCTTGCCTGCGCAAACCGTAGGACGACGCCTTCCCATTAATTCGGTGGAGGCCACGGCGCGTACGGCGGGCAACCTGGGCTTTGCCACGCAGGTAGTGGCGGACGCCCGCTTCGCCTTCGACAAGCGTGATTTCAACGGTGTGCTGCGCCGCGCGGAAGAGGTCCACGCCATGTCCCTGGGCAACCTGCAAGGCGCATATGCACAGGTACTGGAGACGAACTCGATCCTGCGAACGCTGTCCTTGGGCTGAATCCTTGCCGACCGGCCGTCACCCCTGTGCGTCCATGCAATTGAAGGGCGGCGGCTTTTCCGGTATTTCCCCTGAAATTCCTGCATAAGAATCGGCGCTGCCATCTTGTGTGGTGAAAAAATAGGGCGTAATTTTCACGCGCGTTTCATAGTGTCAGGAAAACCACCGTTATCAGCCGCTAACCCCCCAGGAATCACCTCTGCATGTCGTTGCATATCTGCATTCTGGAAACCGACATCCTCCGTCCCGAACTGATCGACCAGTACAAGGGCTATGGCTGGATGTTCCAGCAACTGTTCGCCAAGCAACCCGTTCCGGCCGAGTTCAAGGTCTACAACGTGGTGGAAGGGCATTACCCGCCCGACGATGAGAAGTTCGATGCGTACCTGGTGACCGGCAGCAAGGCGGACTCCTTCGGCACTGATCCCTGGATCCAGACCCTCAAGGACTACGTGTTCAAGCTCTACGAGCGCGGTGACAAGCTGCTGGGCGTGTGCTTCGGCCACCAGTTGCTGGCGCTGGTGCTCGGCGGCAAGACCGAGCGTGCCAGCCAGGGCTGGGGCGTGGGCATCCACGACTATCGCATCGAGGAGCAGCCGGAGTGGATGAGCCCGGCGTCGGGCGATGGCCTGACCCTGCTGGTCAGCCACCAGGACCAGGTCACCGAGCTGCCCCACGGCGCGCGTCGCATTGCCTCCAGCGACTTCTGCCCGAACGCGGCCTACGCCATCGGTGATCAGGTGCTGTGCTTCCAGGGCCATCCTGAGTTCCAGAGCGACTACTCCCAGGCCATCCTCGAGCTGCGCAAACACGTCTTCAGCGAGCCGGTGTTCCAGTCCGGCATCGACAGCCTCTCGCGTCCGCACCAGGGCACGACCGTCGGCGAATGGATGATGCGCTTTGTCCAGCAAGGTCGTGACGAGAAGAAGAGCGTAGCCTGACGCCTGCCGCGCTGACTGAAAACGCCGCTCATTCGAGCGGCGTTTTTGTTTGTGCTGTCCCGTCCTGAATAAGGTTTACACCTTCGCCCTTATTTTCAGGAGAACTCCGATGACAGAAGGTGTGCGTCGTAGTCAGCGTGATTACACGCTGGCTTTTAAACTGGCGGTGGTCGAGCAGGTCGAAAAAGGCGAAATGAGTTACAAGCAGGCCCAGGCCCGCTACGGTATCCAGGGGCGCTCGACGGTGTTGGTGTGGCTACGCAAGCACGGCCGACAGAACTGGAGCCAGGGCGCATCCATTCGCTCTAGTCGGAGGGGTTCGATGACTGATGAGAAAACACCGCTGACGCCGGAGCAGCGAATCAAGGAGCTTGAGCAGCAGCTTGAGGTCATGAGCCAAAAGGCTCAGTTCTTCGAGGCGGTGGTGGATGTCCTGAAGAATGACTATGGCGTCTCCATCGTAAAAAAGCGTCCCGGCAAGTCCTCACGCAAAGACAAGTCCAAGGGCTGAGCGTTAGCAGGGCTTGCCAGTTCCTGGGCGTCAGTCGCCAGGCCTATTACCAGCGCAACCGCGCGGCGGATCGGCGCTCCCAGCAGGATCGGCAGATTGTTCAGTTTGTCCGGGAGGTGCGGATGCGTCAGCCTCGGCTGGGCACGCGCAAGCTGCATTTTCTGCTTCAGGAACAGGCCCGCGCAGAGCTTCGCGTGGGGCGGGATCGCTTGTTTCGCGTCCTGGCGGAGCAGCGCCTACTGGTTGCGCCCAAGCGGGCGTACCACAAGACCACTCACAGCTTTCACCGCTTCTACCGCCACCCCAATCTGCTCAAGCCTGGCCCGCAACAGGTGTTGCCCAGCGCTCCGGAGCGCGTCTGGGTGGCCGATATCACCTACCTGCCAAGCCTGAGCGGCCCGCTGTATCTGAGCCTGGTCACCGACGCCTATTCGCGCAAGATCGTCGGTCACCATGTCCATGACAGCCTGCATGCCGAGTCGGTGGCCTGCGCGTTCAGCCTGGCGTTACAGCGACGCAGGACGCGGCATGCCCTGGTGCATCACTCGGACCGCGGTATCCAGTACTGCTCTGCGCATTACCAGCGCCTGCATGCACGACACGGCATCACCTGCTCGATGACCGATGGTTATGACTGCTACCAGAATGCGCTGGCCGAACGGGTCAACGGCATCCTGAAGAATGAGCTACTGATACAGCCCCCGGCAGACCTGGCCCAGGCGCGTCGGATGGTGCACGAGGCCGTCGATATCTATAACCGGGAGCGTCCCCACCACGCTCTGAAATACAAAACGCCCGATGCAATGCATCGGGCGTTTTGAGGTTTGGTGCCAATCTTCAGAGGTGTAAACCTATTTCAGGACTAGACATGCCTTGGGGTGGTGTTACGGGTGAGATCGGTGCGAATCCGGGCCGATCGCGGACGGAGTCCGCGCCTACGGGAGGTTCCGGCGGGCGTAGGAGGACTTTGTCCACGATTGCTTTTCGGTTTACACAATCACAGCCAATCCGCCTGCTTGAAACTGATGTACAGCCCTACGCAGCCCAGCGCCAGCAATCCCATGATCAGGAAGTAGCCATAGTGCCAGCGCAGCTCCGGGATGTATTCGAAGTTCATCCCGTAGATGCCGGCCACCGCCGTGGGAAAGGCGAGGATCGCCGCCCAGGCGGCGAACTTGCGCTGCACCACGCTCTGCCGCGAGGACTCCAGCAGCAGGCCGACCTCGATGGTCTGGCTGGCTACGTCGCGCAGGGTGGTGAGGTCTTCCAGCAGGCGGTTGACGTGGATCGCCACGTCGCGGAAATAGGGGCGCATCTGCTTGTCGATGAAGGGGAAGTCGAGCCGCTGCAGTTCCTGGCAGATCTCCACCATCGGCGCGGCATAGTGCTTGAGCTTGAGCACTTCGCGGCGCAGGCCGTAGATCTTCTCGATCTGCTCCTGGGTCAGCGGCTTGCGTAGTACCTGCTGCTCCAGTTCTTCTATTTCCTCGCGAATGGCCTCCACCACCGGCTCGTAGTTGCCCACCACGAAGTCGAGCAGGGCGTAGAGCACGAAGTCGGTGCCGTGGGCCAGCAGCAGTGGCCGCGCTTCACAGCGCTGGCGGACCTGCGAGTAGGACTGGGAGAAACCGTGACGTGCGCTGATGATGTAGCCGATGCCGGCGAACAGGTGGGTTTCCACGAACATCAGCCTGTTATCGGCACGGATCGGCGAGTAAATGACGATGAACAGCGCATCGCCGAATGTCTCCAGCTTGGGCCTGCTGTGCTTCTCCAGGGCATCGGAGACGGCCAGTTCGTGCAGGTTGAACTGTCGCTGCAGGTCGTACATTTCCTCCGGTGTCGGCTCCTGCAGGCCGGTCCAGACGAAGTGGTCGGGCTGGCAGGCCCAGCGATAGCCGGCTTCCAGGGGGATGTCGGCGACCTTGTGGCCCTTGCTGTACACGGCGGATGCGATGACTCGGCCCATGATGACTCCCCCAACGGCGGCTGGTGCGCGGGATCGCTCGGCCCACGACGCGGACTCTCACGCGGACAGTGTTGGACATGGTGGCCGGCCGCGCCAGCCGGAAGGCATCAGGAGCGTGGGCGCAGGGCGTCCTGCAGGCCTTGCAGGGCGACCGGCAACGCCTGGTTGATACGGGTGAAGATCCCGGTTCTGTCGATATTGTCCACGGGCGCGCGGCGGACGCTGTCGTAGCCGGCAGCCAGTGCCATTACCACCAGGATCACGATGGTATAGAGCCCCAGGACGGCGAGGGCGCCGTTGCGAGCGTAGCGATGGGCCTGGCGATTCATGGTGGCGACTCGGGCGATGGGTTGCGATGGCTCAGTGTCGCTGTCGTCCCGCGCGGTGAATAACGAAGCCGGTTGCTTTCGAATATCAGGGGAATTGATGGTCGCCCGGAGCCTTGGACGTCGCAGGGCGCGGCTGGAGTGCTCGGAAGTTTCCGAGAGCTGGACAGGGTTCATGGGCGTTTGACCCGCATCAAACATGGGCTGGTTGCCGGGCGTAACGTGGAAGTCAGGGGGTAGCGCGACGCTGCCTCGGACATTCCGAACGCAAGGAACTTCCCATGATTCGATACGTTGAAGGCGACATTCTGCTCAGCAAGGCCCAGGTCATCGCGCACGGCATCGCGCCGCAGGACCATTTCGATTCCGGCCTGGCCCTGGCCCTGCGCGAGCGCTGGCCGTCGATGGTGCGCGACTACCGTCACGCCGCCCATTCGGATGCGCCGCAGTCCGGCTCGATCTGGGTCTGGTCGGGTGTCGATGCCGAGGGTGGCACCCGCTGCATTGTCAATCTGCTGACTCAGGACATGCAGGGCGCGGGGCGTGCCGCGCGGCCGGCGAAGGCGACACTGGAGAACGTCGGGCATTGCCTGAAGGAGCTCGCCCGGTATCTGCAGAGCGAAAGGGTCGCCAGCGTGGCGCTGCCCTGCCTGGCAACCGGTGTCGGCGGGCTCGACTGGAAGGATGTGAAACCTCTGGTGGAGCGTTACCTGGCCGAGCAGGACACCACCGTGGTGGTCTACGAGGTCTACCGCAAGGGCGTGGCCGCCGCTGAGTGACGGCGCCTCGATACCCTTGAAAGGCCCGGCCGCAAGCCGGGCTTTTCGTATCGGGTTCGATGGCATGATGTCACCTGCTGTGGGTGAGACCGGCGTTACCCCTGTTTGGCGGCGGCTTCCACGTTCACCGGATGGCTGGCGGCCTGCCCGGTCGGCTGTTGCTGCACGCTGTGGGTCAGCTTGACCATGCGGTCCTGCATCAGCGGGGATTCTTCGGCGAAGCTGGCCTGGGCGGCGAACGCGGTGGCAGCGGCAAGGATGGTTGCGGCGATAACGTTGAGTTTCATGATGAACACCTCCGATGGGGTTTTCTCTGGGTTCATCTATAGGTTAATCCGCAATAATTTTTGAAAAATAGCGATTCGGATTAATCAGTGTTGCTAAAAGAGCAATAGTAAATGTTCGTTATCCGGCGTATGGGCGGAAAAAAGCCCGGCAAGGGGCCGGGCTTCGCTTGCGGCCTGCGTCAGCCGAGGTGTTTCTTGTCCAGCTCGATGGAGCGGTCGAGGGTTTCCAGCAACTGCTTGCGCACTTTCAGCTTGGTGTTGCGGTGGGCGGTCATGTTGAGCTTTTTCAGATGGCGCGCGGCTTCCAGGGCGGCTTCCTGCAGTTGTTCGGCCGGCACCACCTTGTCGAGGAAG
This sequence comes from Pseudomonas sp. ATCC 13867, assembly GCF_000349845.1. Taxonomy (NCBI): domain Bacteria; kingdom Pseudomonadati; phylum Pseudomonadota; class Gammaproteobacteria; order Pseudomonadales; family Pseudomonadaceae; genus Pseudomonas; species Pseudomonas sp. ATCC 13867. Next base: position 2,288,400 of record NC_020829.1, read on the forward strand.
CCCGCGTCCACGGCATCGCGCGGGTTGAACATCTCGGCGTTGATCACCGAGCGGGTGAAGGCCGAGCGGCGCAGGCGGTCGCGGGCCAGTTCGATACCGACGTGGTGCATGGTCATGCCGATGGCGACTTCGTTGAGGCCTATCTGGAACGGGCCCTCAATGCCGATGCGGTAGTCCGCCGAGAGCAGCAGGAAGGCACCCTTGGCCACCGCATGGCCGGTGCAGGCCATGATGATCGGGTAGGGATGGGCGAGCATGCGGCGCGCCAGGCTGGAGCCGGCAGCCACCAGGTTGACGGCGTTTTCCGGCCCGGAGGTCATCACTTTCAGGTCGTAGCCACCGGAGAGGATGCCGGGTTGGCCGGTCACGATGACCACGGCCCGATCCTGTTCCGCCCGATCCAGTGCCTGGTTGAAGGCCTCGATGACGGCGGGGGAGATCGCGTTCACCTTGCCGTTGCTCAGGGTCAGGGTGGCGATGCCGTCTTCGAGTTGGTAGGTGATCAGCTCACTCATGGCGCTAGTCCTTGGTTGGAAGTGGGCCAGAACATACTGGCGAGGGGGGCGGTCGTAAAGCACTTTGGCTGACCGGTGAGTCACCCATGATCCGGGCCGTGTGGGGAGTCGTACGCATTTCCTGGAAGCTGTCGTGGAGGGAGTTCGAGGGTGCTGTTAAGCTGCCACTACTCCTGTTGTGACACCCAGCTCTCGCAAGGACCGCCGCTTCATGTCGAAATTCGCCAAATGGATATTCATCGCTGTGGTCGCCATTGCCTTGATCATCAAGGCATCGTTGTGGCTGTCCGTGCGCAGCATCGTCAATGACGCGGTTGCGGCGTTGTCGCCGATGATGGAGATCCGCTATGGCGGCATCTCCTCATCCTTCGACGGTCGGGTCGGGCTCAAGAATGTCGTGATCAACGTGCCCCTGGCCCACGACAGTCTCAAGGTGGCCCACGCCCAGTTGAAGTTCGATAGCCTGAAGGAGCTGCTGAGCTTCAAGGAGCGTCTGGCCGAGCGGAAGCTGCCGGAACAGCTGGCGCTGGAGCTGCAAGGCGTGGAGTTGCAGGTGCATGGCCCGTTCGTGCAGCAGCTGTATAGCGTGCCGGCCGAGAAGAGCGCCTTCACCGCGATGAGCGAAGTGGCCTGCGGCAATGTCCGCAATATCGGCGTGGATGAGCTGTTGCAGATGGGCTATCGCACCCTGCAGTCGGATATCGAGTTCTCCTACCGCTTCGAGCCGGGTGCGCAGAAGCTCACTTTCAATTTGCGCAGCGATGCTCGCGACATGCTCGATGCGCGCGTGAGCATGTCGCTGGCCAATGTGTCCGAGCGTCCGGGCGACATGCGCCTGAACCCGCCACGGATCTCGCAGGTCACCGTGGAGATGGACGACAACCAGTACCAGCGGCGGGTCACCGAGTTCTGTCGTGGCAAGCTCGGTCTCGACCAGCCGGCCTACCTGGCACTGGCGCTGGAGAAATTCGACAAGGCCCTGCGTCAGCAGCGTATCGCCCTGGACAAGCCGCTGCTCGATGCCTATGGCCGCTACCTGGGCGACCCTCGTTCGCTGCGTATCGAGCTGACCCCGACCGAGGGGATGACGTGGGATGGTCTACAGTTCTTCGAGCCCAAGGATGTGATCGCCATGTTGCGCCCCAGCATCCTGGTCAATCAGGATGCGGTGTCCCAATTGGGTTTCGCCTGGGTCGATCCGCTGAAGCGCAAAATCACTCCGGAAAACGACCTTCAGAGGGTTTCGGCTGAAGAAACGGTTGAGTCGAAGGCTAGAACGCAGCAATATGAGTTCGTTAGCGTTGACAGCCTTGCCCAGTACACCGGCAAGCGCCTGCAGTTCATCACGTTTGATGGTGCCTATTACCAGGGTGTGCTGCACAAGGTGGAGAACGGCCGAGCCTATATCACCGTCCTGCTTGGGACGGGCTCTGCAGAAATGTTCCTCCGCCTGAACAAGATCAATCAGGTGCGGGTCATGTTGTGAGACCCCAGAAGGAGAGAGCAAGTGAGTGACTCGTTGTCCATCCATCATGATGAAACCAGCCACCAGTTCGTCACGACGGTGGACGGCCATCGTGCCTACCTGGCCTACATGGATCTGGGCAAGCAGACGCTCGACATCTACCGCACCTTCGTCCCGGACAGCCTGCGCGGCCGCGGCATCGCCGCCGCCCTTACCGAGCACGCCCTGCAGTACGCCGAGCGCAAGGGTTACAGCGTGATCCCGTCGTGCTCCTACGTGGAGCGCTACCTGGAGCGCCGCCAGCGCCATACCGATACTGCGCTGTGATCCTCGGATCACTGGCAAAAAAGCCGGGCTCATGCCCGGTTTTTTATTGGTCTTTTTGTAGGAGCCTCAGCAATGGTGGGCGCATGAAAAAGCCGGGCAATCGCCCGGCTTTTCGTTCGTGCCTTGAGCCTAGCCTCAACCGCGCTGACGCTTGGGCAGGACGTCCTTGAGCTTGGCGTGCATGCTGCGCACGGCCTTTTCGGTGGCGTCCCAGTCGATGCAGGCATCGGTGATCGACACGCCGTACTGCAGCTGGCACAGGTCCTTGGGGATTGGCTGGCTGCCCCAGCCCAGGTGGCTTTCCACCATCAGGCCGACGATGGAGTTGTTGCCCTCGGCGATCTGGTTGGCGACGTTGTCCATCACCAGCGGCTGCAGGGCCGGATCCTTGTTGGAGTTGGCGTGGCTGCAGTCGACCATCACGTTCAGCGGAATCTTCGCCTTGGTCAGTTCCTGTTCGCACAGGGCGACGCTGACCGAGTCATAATTCGGCTTGCCGTTGCCACCGCGCAGCACCACGTGGCCGTAAGCGTTGCCCTTGGTGGTGACGATGGACACGCCGCCTTCCTGGTTGATACCGAGGAAACGGTGCGGGCTGGAAACCGACTGCAGGGCGTTGATCGCCACGGTCAGGCTGCCGTCGGTGCCGTTCTTGAAGCCGACCGCCGAGGACAGGCCGGAAGCCATCTCGCGGTGGGTCTGGGATTCGGTGGTGCGCGCGCCGATGGCCGACCAGCTGATCAGGTCCTGCAGGTACTGCGGGGAGATCGGGTCGAGCGCCTCGGTGGCGGTGGGCAGGCCCATCTCGGCGAGGTCGCGCAGCAGTTGGCGGCCGATGTGCAGGCCGTCCTGGATCTTGAAGGAGTCGTCCAGGTAGGGGTCGTTGATCAGGCCCTTCCAGCCGACGGTGGTGCGCGGCTTCTCGAAGTACACGCGCATCACCAGGAACAGCGTGTCGGAGACTTCCGCGGCCAGCACCTTCAGGCGCTCGGCATATTCGTGGGCGGCCTTGATGTCGTGGATCGAGCAGGGGCCGATCACCACGAACAGGCGATGGTCCTTGCCGTCGAGGATGTCGCGGACGACCTGGCGGCCGTTGGCGACAGTGCGCAGGGCGGCGTCGGTCAGGGGGATTTCGCGCTTGAGCTGCTCCGGCGTGATCAGTGTCTCGTTGGAGGCAACGTTAAGGTCGTCGATCTGTAAATCAGCCATCGTGGTACTCAATCAGGTCACGGGTGCCGGCCGCCAGGAATCCCCGTGCGATGGGGCGCAGGCAAATGTGTCGCTAAGGGGAACCCGAACCTTAACCGTTCAGGCGTAGCCTCGACAATGGCTCGATGCAGGAAAATGCCCGCAACACGGGCATTTGCGCGACTTTCTGCGGGGCGGTGATCAGACCGCGCAAAACAATGGGAAGTCCTGGGCGTTGTGCGCGATCCATTCCAGGGCGAGCTCTTCGATGGGTTGGGCGACGCCCGACTCCTGCTCGCGCCGCCGCCGGTAGCGCTCTATCTGGCACACCTGCTCGACCATGCGGGCACGGAACAGGGTGTCTTCGTCGATGAAGGCGATGCCCACGACGTACTCGCTGTTCTGCTTGCGGCTCCAGGCCACGACGCCCGGATAGCGGGCGGCATCGCCCAGCAGGGGGATGCGCAACTCGATGGACGTGCCGCGGCGAAAGCCCCGCGGCGAGTTGCACGCCACGCCGCCGAGGCTGATATTGTGCAGGCGCTGGCGCGGCAGGAAGGTCTGCTTGCGGATGACCAGCTCAACCGGAAGGTCACAAGGGTGACGCAGGAACTGACGCATGACGGAATGCTCCGACTGCAATCTTTCTAGTCTTGGCCATTTGAGTATAGTGCCGGCCCTGGAGCTGACCGACCTGGACGCCGACCGCCGGCTGCTTTCCCTGACTGGCGTGTCGCTGCTGGTGTTCACCAGCGAGGGCTGTTCGTCCTGTCGCTGGGCGCGGGCGACGTTGCCGACGTTCGGGCTCCCGGTGGATCGTCTGTGCTGGATCGATGCCGGCCACAGTGGCGGGATGGTGGCGCGCTACGGCGTGTTTCACCTGCCGGCCTTGTTCCTGGTGCGTGACGGCCATTTTCTCGGCCCGGTCCACGCGGCCCTGCGTCCCGAATCCCTGATCGAAGCCTTGTGCGCCGGCCTGTCGCGCCCGGCTGAGGAGTTGCCTTGATGAATCTGCGAATCGGCATCATTGGAACCGGCGCCATCGGCGGTTTCTATGGCCTGATGCTGGCCCGTGCCGGCCATGACGTGCATTTCCTGCTGCGCAGCGAGTACCCGGCCGTGATGGAGAATGGACTGCGCCTGAACAGCCTGGTGCACGGCGAACTGAGCCTGGCGCCGGTGAATGCCTACGAGGATGCGTCCCGGATGCCCCCTTGCGACTGGCTGCTGGTTGGCGCCAAGACCACCAGCAATGCCAGCCTGGCGCCCCTGATCGCCCAGGCGGCCGCCCAGGGGGCCAAGGTCCTGCTGTTGCAGAACGGCCTGGCCGTCGAGGACGAGTTGCGCGCGCTGCTGCCGGATCACCTGCATCTGCTGGGCGGCCTCTGCTTCATCTGCGTGCACCGCGCCGCGCCGGGTGTCGTCGAGCACCAGGCCTTCGGCGCGGTGAACATCGGGTATCACTCCGGCCAGGCGGCGGATGAGCCGGCGCGCCAGGCGATCGTCGAAGAAGGTGTCGGGCTGTTCCGCAACGCCGAACTGGGTTCCAATGCCATGCCCAGTCTGGAGCTCGCACGCTGGCAGAAGCTGGTCTGGAACATTCCCTACAACGGTCTCTCGGTGCTGCTCGACAGCGGTACCCGGGTGATCATGGACAACCCCGACAGCCGTGCGCTGGTCGCCGAGCTGATGGAGGAGGTCGTGGCGGGCGCAGCGGCCTGTGGTCATGCGCTGCCGTCGAACATCGTCGGCGCGATGCTGGCCTCGACCGACGCCATGCCGGACTACCTGCCGAGCATGTACCACGATTTCGCGCAGTGCCGTCCGCTGGAACTGGGCGCGATCTATGCCGCGCCGCTGGAGGCCGCGCGCAAGGCAGGGCGCGAGCTGCCGAGGATCGAGGCGCTGTACCGCGCCCTGCGCTTCATCGATGCGCGCAACCAGGCTCGTTGAGCCGCGACACCGGAGGGCGATATGGCGAAGGGGCTGGGCGACAAACTGGTGGTGGCAATCTCCTCGCGGGCGCTGTTCGACCTGCGCGAGAGCCATCAGGTGTATGAGCGCGAGGGTGTCGAAGCCTATCGCCAGTACCAGATCGCTCGAGAGGACGAAGTACTACCGCCCGGCGATGCCTTTGCGCTGGTGCAGAAGCTGCTGGCGCTCAACGGCGACTCGGACAGCGCGCCGGTGGAGGTCATTCTGGTCTCGCGCAACAGCGCCGATACCGGCCTGCGGGTGTTCAACTCGATCCAGCACTACGATCTGGGCATTTCCCGCGCCGCCTTCGTCGGTGGCCGCAGCCCCTATCCCTACCTGAAGGCATTCAACTGCCACCTGTTCCTCTCCACCCACATCGACGATGTTCGCAGTGCGTTGGACGCCGGTTTCGCCGCTGCCACCATTCTTTCCGGAGGCACCCGGCGGGAGAACAATGGAGAGCTGCGCTTCGCCTTCGACGGCGATGCGGTGCTGTTCTCCGACGACTCCGAGCGCGTCTACCAGCAGGGCGGGCTGGAAGCGTTCCAGACCCATGAGCGCGAGTCCGCCCGCCAGCCGCTGGGTGGTGGTCCGTTCAAACCCTTCCTCGCGGCGCTCAACCGGGTGCAGCAGGCATTCCCGCAGGAGTCCTGCCCGATCCGCACGGCGCTGGTCACCGCCCGTTCGGCGCCGGCCCACGAGCGGGTGATCCGTACGCTGCGCGAATGGGACATCCGCCTCGACGAGTCGCTGTTCCTCGGTGGCCTGGACAAGGCCGCGTTCCTCGAAGCCTTCGCCGCCGACGTGTTCTTCGACGACCAGGCGGGGCACTGCGAAAAGGCCCGCGAAGTGGTCGCCACCGGGCATGTGCCGCATGGCGTCAGCAACGAGAAGCAGGCTGCCGGATAGCCGTCCGGGCGCGACGTAGGGTCCCTGCGGAGCGTCGGGCGTTCTGCTGCTACGCTGCTGATAGGCCCGCCGCGTAGGCAGTAGGAGGCCGCATGATCCGATCGATTCTTTACGCCACCGACCTTGGCCTCTATGCGCCGTATGTCCTCCAGCATGCCCTCTCGCTGGCCCGCGCCTATGGGGTCCAGTTGTATGTGGTGCATGCCGTGGAGCCGCTGGGCCTGTTCGCCGAGTCGGTGCTGCAGACCTATCTGGACGAAAACACGCTCAAGGAAATGCGCGCCAACGGCCTGGACAACGTCATGGGCAGCATCGAGCAGCGCGTGATGGAAGGTTTTCGCGACGAACTGGGGGAGCCGCGCCAGGACGCGGAGCTGATTCATTCCGTGCGGGTCATTCAGGGGGACCCGCCGATGGTGATTCTCGATGAGGCGCGACGTCTCGGGGTGGATCTGATCGTGGCCGGCAGCCACAGCCACGGGGAAGGGCTGAACACGCCGCTGGGGCGCACCGCGGGGCGTCTGGTGCAACTGGCGGAGGTTCCGCTGTACCTGGTGCCGATGCTCCAGCACCGCTGAGCCATTGTGACAGTGCGTCGGGCAAAGCCTGAATTTCCGTATGGCTTTAGACGAATGGCATGCAGATCGAAAAAAAACGTCTAGTTTTATTCCTTAAACCATTAATATGGTTATAAAACATAAGCCCCTGATCGCGGGTCGCGACATTCTTTCCGAGGGAATTCCATGAAGCTCCAGCAATTGCGCTATATCTGGGAAGTCGCGCACCACGATCTGAACGTTTCGGCCACCGCGCAAAGCCTGTATACGTCCCAGCCCGGCATCAGCAAGCAGATCCGCCTGCTCGAGGACGAGCTGGGCGTCGAAGTCTTCGCCCGCAGCGGCAAGCACCTGACCCGCGTCACCCCGGCCGGCGAGCGCATCATCAATACCGCCGGCGAGATCCTGCGCAAGGTCGAGAGCATCAAGCAGATCGCCCAGGAGTTCTCCAACGAGAAGAAGGGCACGCTGTCCATCGCCACCACCCACACCCAAGCGCGCTACGCGCTGCCGGGCGTGATCAGTGGCTTCATCAAGCAGTACCCGGACGTTTCCCTGCACATGCATCAGGGCACGCCGATGCAGATCGCCGAAATGGCCGCCGACGGCACCGTCGATTTCGCCATCGCCACCGAAGCGCTGGAGCTGTTCGGCGACCTGATCATGATGCCGTGCTACCGCTGGAACCGTTGCGTGATCGTGCCCCAGGGCCACCCGCTGACCAAGGTGCCGAAGCTGACCCTGGAACTGCTGGCCGAGCAACCTATCGTCACCTACGTGTTCGGTTTTACCGGCCGCTCCAAGCTCGACGAAGCCTTCAACCAGCGTGGCCTGGTACCGAAGGTGGTGTTCACCGCCGCCGACGCCGACGTGATCAAGACCTATGTGCGCCTGGGTCTGGGGGTGGGTATCGTCGCCCACATGGCGGTCGATCCGAAGCTCGACAGCGACCTGGTGATGCTCGACGCCAGCCACCTGTTCGAATCCAGCGTGACCAAGATCGGTTTCCGTCGCGGTACCTTCCTGCGTGGCTTCATGTGCGACTTCATCGAGAAGTTCGCCCCGCACCTGACTCGCGACCTGCTGGCCAAGGCTGTGCAGTGCCACAACAAGACCGAGCTGGACGAGTTGTTCGAAGGCATCGAGCTGCCGGTCTACTGATCGCATTCCGCGCCTGATTCTTCGGCGCGGGCCCACGGAAGAACGCCGCGATCCCGACAGGGGCGCGGCGTTTTTGTTTGCTTGTTGATTCGGTACGACTGCTCGCTCCTGCAAAAAAATGCTGGGCTTCAGCGAATACGCCAACGCAACAGCAGCAACGCGACAAAGGCCAACCCCGCGCCGGCGAGGAAGGTGGCGCTGGCGCCGAAGCTCTGCCACAACCACCCGGCCAACACACTGGCCAGCAGCATGGCGAGGCCGCTGGCGAGGTTGAACATGCCGAAGGCGGTGCCCTTGAGGTCGGGCGGTGTGGTGTCGGCGATCAGGGTGGCCAGCAGGCCCTGGGTGAAGCCCATGTGCAAACCCCAGAGCGCCACGCCGACCAGCATCAAGGGCGTGGAATCGGCCCAGGCCAGCAGCAGGTCCGCGGTCACCAGCAGGAGCATGCCGATGCCCAGCAGGCCGATGCGGTCGGTGCGGTCCGACCACCAGCCCACCGGGTAGGCCGAGAGCATGAACAGCAGCGCCATCACCACCATCACCACCGGTGTCCAGGCCATCGGCAGGCCCAGGCCCTGGGCGCGCAGCACCAGGAAGGCTTCGCTGAAGCGCGCGAGGGTGAACACCGCGCCGATCCCGACCACCCACCAGTAGCGCGCCGGGAAGCTGCGCAGCGCGTCGCGGTGGATCGGCGAGCGGAAGCGGTGGGGGCCGGCGGCGTGTTCCGGTTCCTTGACGAAGAAGACGATCGCCAGTACCGCGAGGCCTGCCGGGATGCAGGCGAACCAGAACACCAGAGGCAGGTCGTTGCCCAGCCAGAGCATCAGGGCAATCGCCAGCAAGGGGCCTGCGAAGGCGCCGACGGTATCCATCGACTGGCGCAGTCCGAAGCACGCGCCGCGGATCGCGGCTGGCGCCACATCGGCGATCAGGGCGTCGCGCGGCGCGCCGCGAATGCCCTTGCCGATGCGATCGAGCAGGCGTGCGGCGAAGATGGTTTCCCCGGAAGTGGCCAGCGGGAACAACGGCTTGGACAGCGCCGCCAGCCCGTAGCCGAGCAGCAACAAACCCTTGCGCCGGCCGAGGAAGTCGCTGATGGCGCCGGAGAACACCTTGACGATCAGCGCGCTGGCTTCGGCGATGCCCTCGATCAGGCCGACCGCGAGCATGCTCAGCCCCAGGCTGCCGACCAGGAACAGCGGCAGCAGGCTGTGCAGCAGTTCGGACGAGACGTCCATGAACAGGCTGACGAAACCCAGCGCCCAGACGGTGCCGGGGATACGGGGGCGGGAGCGTTCCGAGCCATCGGGCATGGCCGACGTCCTTGGGTGATGCGGGGGCGGTCAGTATCGGCGACGGGGGATCAAGAAAGCGTCAAGCCGGCCCCTTCAGAGGCGGTCGAGATCGTCGCGGCTGGCCAGCTCCGCCAGCGCCTCGCGGGAATCCAGCGGCAACTCGCCACGGCCCTCCAGCACTTCATGGAGGAAGCTCATGAACACGGTGTAGACGACCTCGCGGCCATCATCGTGGCGGACGACGAAGAAGGGCGCGGTGTCCACCCCGTACTGCGCGGCGACCATCCAGCCGGCGCTGGACGGGTTGCGCTCGTCGGCGACCAGGGTGCGGTCGATGCGCTCCAGATAGCCGCCCTTGACCAGGCGTTCATGGACTTCGCGGCACTTGCGGCAGTCCTGGCCATCGGCCAGGACCTTCTTCACCAGGGTGATGCGCATGGGATCGGCTCCGCCGCAGGCATGCAGGCGTCCGATCCTGGGCTGCGGGCTGACAAGGAAATTTCCGTCAGCCGAGGGTAAGGCCTCAGGCCTTGCTGATCAAATTGCCAGCGTGCAGGCCACACTCTTTCTGCGTGGCTTCTTCCCACCACCAGCGGCCTTCGCGCTCGTGCTGGTTGGGCAGCACGGGGCGGGTGCAGGGCTCGCAGCCGATGCTGATGAAGCCGCGCTCGTGCAGGCTGTTGTAGGGGATTTCCAGCATGCGGATGTAGGCCCACACGTCCTCGCTGCTCATGTTGGCCAGCGGATTGAACTTGATCAGCGGTTTCTCCGGGGTGGAGAAGGCGCCGTCCAGTTCGACCACCGCGACCTGGCTGCGGGTGCCGGGGCTCTGGTCCTTGCGCTGGCCGGTGGCCCAGGCGGTGACGGTGGACAGCTTGCGCTTGAGCGGCTCGATCTTACGGATGCCGCAGCACTCGCCGTGGCCGTCCTTGTAGAAGCTGAACAGGCCCTTTTCCTTGACGAAGGCTTCCAGCAGGCGCGGGTCGGGCGACATCACTTCGATGGCGATGCCGTAGTGCTCGCGCACCTGCTCGATGAAGCGGTAGGTCTCGGGGTGCAGGCGGCCGGTATCCAGGCTGAACACCTTGACGTTCTTGTTGAGCTTCCAGGCCATGTCCACCAGCACCACGTCCTCGGCGCCGCTGAAGGAGATCCACAGGTTGTCGCCGAAGTGCTCGAAGGCGAACTTCAGGACGTCCTGGGGGGATTTGCTGGCATAGCTCGCGGCGATTTCCGCGATGTCGAACGGATGGCTCATCAGGCGGTATTCCTAGTTTTGGTGGCGCGGGGCGCTCTTTGGCGAGATGGTAGCAAAGAGGCGAATATGCCCCTAAATAACCTTCGGAAAGGTGCACTGTGGTGTTTGGGTATAAGTGCTGCGTTGCACCGCTTCCAGCGAGCGGCTAGAGTGCCGCCTCTCAAGTCAAACCTGCGGGGAAATCGTTCGTGGAAATCGCCTGTCTCGACCTGGAAGGGGTTCTGGTTCCGGAAATCTGGATCGCCTTCGCTGAAAAAACCGGTATCGAAGCGCTCAAGGCGACGACTCGCGATATTCCGGACTACGACGTGCTGATGAAGCAGCGTCTGCGCATCCTCGACGAGCACGGCCTGAAGCTGTCCGACATCCAGGAAGTGATCGACACCCTCAAGCCGCTGGAAGGCGCGGTGGAGTTCGTCGACTGGCTGCGCGAGCGCTTCCAGGTGGTGATCCTTTCCGACACCTTCTATGAGTTCTCCCAGCCGCTGATGCGCCAGCTCGGTTTCCCGACCCTGCTGTGCCACAAGCTGATCACCGACGAGACCGATCGCGTGGTGGGTTACCAGCTGCGCCAGAAGGATCCGAAGCGTCAGTCGGTCATCGCCTTCAAGAGCCTGTACTACCGTGTGATCGCCGCAGGCGATTCCTACAACGACACCACCATGCTCTCCGAAGCCCACGCCGGCATCCTGTTCCACGCGCCGGACAACGTGATCCGCGAGTTCCCGCAGTTCCCGGCGGTGCACACCTATGAGGACCTGAAGAAGGAATTCCTCAAGGCGTCCAACCGCCCGCTCAGCCTGTAACACTGGCTGTGACGAAAAAGCCCCGCCGAATGCGGGGTTTTTTCTTTCCGGTTTTTTGTAGGAGCGAGCTTGCTCGCGAACCGCCCAACTCCGATGTGGCCGGGAATCTGTTCGCGAGCAAGCTCGCTCCTACAGGGAACACCCCGGCTCAGAGGCTTTCCAGGGTGCGCAGGAGAACGTCGACCTTGGTCAGCGACTCCTCGTACTCTTCCTGCCAGTCCGAGTCGGCGACGATGCCGCCGCCCCCCCAGCAACTGGCCTGGCCATCCTTCAGCAGCACGGTGCGGATGGCGATGGAACTGTCCATCTCGCCGCGCACGTCGAGGTAGAGCAGGCTGCCGCAGTAGATGCTGCGCCGGGTCGGCTCCAGTTCGTCGATGATCTGCATGGCGCGGACCTTCGGCGCGCCGGTGATGGAGCCGCCGGGGAAGCTGCCTTCGAGCAGGTCCAGGGCATCCTTGCCGTCCGCCAGCTCTCCGGTGACGCTGCTGACCAGGTGGTGGACGTTGGGGTAGGTCTCCAGCGCGAACAGTTCTGGTACCCGCACGCTCCCGGGGCGGCAACTGCGGCCCAGGTCGTTGCGCAGTAGATCGACGATCATCAGGTTCTCGGCGCGGTCCTTCTCGCTGGCCAGCAGCGCCTCGGCGTTGGCCTGGTCCGCCTCGGGCGTTGCGCCGCGCGGACGGGTGCCCTTGATCGGGCGGGTTTCCACCTGGCGGCCGTGGAGCTGGATGAAACGCTCCGGCGACAGGCTCAGCACCGCGCCGTCCGGCAATTCCAGGTAGCCGGCGAAGGGCGTCGGACAGGCTTCGCGCAGCGCCCGGTAGGCCAGCCACGGCGAGCCGCTGTACGGTGCGCGGAAGCGCTGGGTGTAGTTCACCTGGTAGCAGTCGCCGTCGAGGATGTAGCGGTGCACCCGCTCCAGGGCGTCGCGGTACTGCCCGCGCTCGAGATCCGGGCGGAATGGGGCGCCGAGGCGGAAGGGCGGCAGCGGCCCGGTCTGCGCAGCGCCCTCGAACAGCGCCACCAGCCGCTCGCGCTCGTTCGGCGGCAGGGCCGGGTGGAACACCAGTTGGCTGGTGCGTTCCTGGTGATCGGTCACCTGCGCCCAGGCATAGAGCCCGAGGCGGGCATCGGGCAGGTCGAGGTCGTCGCGTGCGGGCGCGGCCAGGCGCTCGATGCGGCGGCCGAAGTCGTAGCTCAGGTAGCCGATCATTCCGCCGACGAATGGCAGGTTCCGATTGTCCGGCGTCTGGACTTCGCCGAGGCTCTGCAACGCGCTTCGTACCCTGGCGAAAAAGCCTTTGGCCGATTCGTCGGCGGTCGGTGCCAGTTCTGCCAATGGCCAGGCGCTCAGAAGGTCATAGCGTCCACGGGTGGCAAAAGGTCGGCCGGCATCCAGCAGGACGGCGCCGGGTGCACGATGGATCAGGGCGAAGCGGTCACCAGGATCTTCCCGATAGGGAAGAGGGTGTATGAAGCAGTGAGACATGAGTGAAAGCGTGCAAGGCGAATGAGAGGTTTCTGACTCGTCTGAATCATTGATCCTAGAGCCATTTCTTCAGTTTACGTAGGAAACGCATTCTGTTAAGAATTGGATTATCCCGCGGAGACTATGCTCCGTACCACAACGATAATGACACAGGGATACAGGCCGTGGATGTAGTACTCGAACCCGCAGCCGGCAGCCTTCTGCGCTCCAGATTAACACCCCCCCAGGTGCCTGCTGACTATTTGATTCGTCCCAGGATCCAGAATGCTCTGGATCGTCATCCTTACGCCTCGGTCTTGTCCTTCGCCGCTCCGGTCGGTTTTGGCAAGACTACCGCCCTTGCTGCGCTGGCCAGAGCCCGTGAACTGGACGGCAATGCCGTTGCCTGGATTTCGCTCGAAGAGCAGGACGACGACCCTGGCCGCTTCTGCCTGAAGCTGATCCAGGCGCTGGCCGGTGCCTTGCCGGGCTCCGGCGAAGATGCCTTGGGTTACTTGCAGAACACCATGCGCGTGCCGGTGGTGGCGGTGATGGAAAGCCTGCTGATCGACCTGTCGCGCGATGAGCGCAAGGTCCTGCTGGTGCTGGACGATCTCCATGCGATCAGTCATGCCGACGTGTTTGCCGGCCTCAACCGCCTGGTGCAGTACGCACCGCCCGGGCTCACCCTGGCTATCGGCAGCCGGTCGCAACCCCCGCTGAACCTCGCCACCTGGCGTGCCAAGGGCCTGTTGCTGGAGATCGGCCAGGACGAGCTGCGCCTGAGCGAGGACGAAACCCGCGAATACCTCGCCCGTGACGGCGTGCAGTTGGAAGACGCCTGCCTGCACAACCTGCACAGCCAGACCGAAGGCTGGGTGGCCGGCGTACACCTGGTCAGCCTTTGGCTACGCCAGCAACCGGGGGTGCCGGAAGATCTCACTTCGCTCAGCAGCGACAAGGCTGCCGTGGGGGATTACCTGCTGCGGGCCGTGTTCGAGCGCCTGCCGGGCGATATCCAGGATGCGCTGCTGGCGCTGAGCATTGCCAATCGGCTGAGCGGCGACCTGGCCAATACCCTGACCGGTCGCCAGGATGGCCAGGCGTTGCTGGAGCATCTGGACAGCATGCAGCTGTTCCTCCTGCCGCTGGACCGCGACCGCCAGTGGTACCGTTTCCACCAACTGTTCGCCGACTTCCTCCGGGCGCGCCTGCACGAGTGCGATCCGGAGCGCTTCAAGCAACTGCACTTCAACGCAAGCCTGTGGTTCACCAACCACCACATGCCGACCCTGGCCATCGAGCACGCCTGCCTGGCCGAGGACCCGGAGATGCTCGCCGCGCTGGTGGATGGCTGCGGCCTGGAGCTGATCAACCGTGGTCAGCTGTACCTGATCTCGCGCTGGCGCCGCCATGTGCCGAACGAGATTGCCGGGCGCTATCCGATCCTGGTGCTCAGCGATGTCTGGACCCGCGCCTCGGAACTCAGCCTGCCCGAAGCCAACCGCATGATCGACGAGCTGCTGGCGCGCTGGGGCGACCACAAGGGCAGCGGCCCGATGGGCGACCAGTACCTTTCCGCGCTGGCGGTGAAAGCCGTGCTGGCGTTGCAGAAGGACGATCTGGAGCAGTGCATCACCCTGGCACGCCGGGTGGAAAGCCAACTGGGGCAGAACTCCGCCTTCCTCGAGGGGGCGGTCCTGCTGATCGCCGCGTTCGCCCAGGTCGTCCGCGGCCAGGCCGATCAGGCCCGGCGGCTGATGGGATTGGCGCAGCAGCGCAATCATTTCCTCGATGGCCGCTACCTGCACATGCAGCTCTCCACCATCGAGGTGGTGCTGGCGCTGGAGCAGGGCCAGGTCAAGCAGGCGCAACTGCTCATCGAACGTCTCCGCCAGCAGGCGATGCCGCTGTTCGACAAACGCTCCCAGGCCCTGGCGCTGCCGACCATCGCCGAAGCGCTGACCGCCTATTACCGCACCGACATCGACGGCCTCGAAGAGCGCCTGCGCTGGGCGCTGGGACGGGTCGACGTGGTCAACCCGATCGACCTCTATGCCCAGGGCATGCAGTGCCTGGCGCGCGTCCAGCGCCTGCAGGGGCGCGGCAAGGAAGCGTTGAGCACGCTCGGCCTGATGCAGACCCTGGCCTCGCGCAACCACTCCTGGCGCTTCTTCGCCCTGGCGGTGGGTGAGGAAATCAATCTGATCCTCCAGGAGCCGGCCGCCGACCGCTGCAAGCGCGCCGAGCAGCGCCTGAAGGCCATCGACTGGCAGAAGCTCGCCAGCCATTACAAGCAGATGCCATTCAACCCGGTGCTCTGGGTACAGGGCATCAGTCGCGTACGCCTGTTGCAGGCACGCGGGCATTTCAGCGAGGCGCTGCACGAGATCACCCAGCTGCGCGGCATGCTGCAACCCGGCTGGCATGGCCTGCAACGCCTGCGCCTGGACCTGCTGGCGGCGCTGAGCTACCAGCGCCTGGGGTATCAGGAGCGCTCCCACAGCCTGCTCGGGCAATGCCTGGTTGGCGCCGAGCGGGAAGGGGTGAGGAGCATTTTCATCGAAGAAGGCGAGGGGATTCGCCAGTTGCTGCAGCAGCTCGAATCCACTGAGCGACAACCGGCCTTGCAGGCGTTCATTCGAGGAATGCTGACCGTCTGGCCGGGGCAGGAAGCACGCAGGTCGCCCGAGGCGCTCGAGGAAGGTCTGACCGACCGCGAGCGCGAGGTGGTGTGTCTGGCCGCGCAGGGCCTCTCCAACGAGGAGATCGGCCGACAACTGTCGCTGGCGCTTGGCACCGTCAAATGGCACCTGCACAACATCTACGAGAAGCTCAAGGTACGCAATCGTACCCAGGCGATCCGCCGTGCCCGCGAGCTGAGTCTGCTCTGAATGACGACCGTGACCTCCCTGGCGCAGCCGCCGATGCCGCTACTGCGCACCAAACTGTTCCCGCCGCGCACCGACAGCACCGTGCTGCTGCCGCGCCGCGCGCTGATCGACCGCCTGTTCGCCGCCCGCCAGCAGCGGGTGCTGGTGCTCAGTGCGCCGGCGGGGTTCGGCAAGAGCACCGCGCTCAGCCTGTTCCGCCAGCGCTTGCAACAGAGCGGGGCGCGGGTGGCCTGGCTGTCCTGCGACGAGGGCGACAGCGAACCGCAGCGTCTGGTGCAGTACCTGGTGGCGAGTATCAGCAGCGTCGAGGAGGGCTTCGGCGCCAACACCTCGAACCTGCTGCAGTCGGACATGACCCTGCCGCTGGAGGGCATCATCGATGCCTTCCTCTCCGACCTGCGACGGCTGGACGGCCCGCTGTACCTGTTCCTCGACGACTTCCACCAGATTCGCCATCCGGCGCTGGCCCACGGCGCGCGCTACCTGATCGAGCACCTGCCGGACAATGTGCGGCTGGTCACCAGCACGCGGTATCGCCCGCGCTTCCTGGTCGACGAACCGGCACTCGCGCCGCTGACCTTCTGCCTGAGCGGCGATGACCTGCGCCTCACCCGCGAAGAGACCGACACCTACCTCATCGAGCTCAAGGGGCTGTCGCTCAGCGATGCCGAGCTCAATCTGCTGCACAAGCGCACCGAGGGCTGGATCACCGCGCTGCACCTGGCGGCGCTGGCGCTGGCGCGGCATCCGGATCGCACGGCGTTCCTCAAGGGGCTGTCCGGCTCCGAGCGCGACCTTGCCGATTACCTGGCCGAGGACGTGCTGCGCAGCCTCCCCGAATCGTTG
Source organism: Pseudomonas sp. ATCC 13867 (assembly GCF_000349845.1). NCBI lineage: Bacteria > Pseudomonadati > Pseudomonadota > Gammaproteobacteria > Pseudomonadales > Pseudomonadaceae > Pseudomonas > Pseudomonas sp. ATCC 13867. The sequence continues at coordinate 2,305,072 of NC_020829.1, forward strand.
CAGCAGTTCCTCGACCAGACCTCGGTGCTGGATGAGTTCTGCGCGGAGCTGTGCAATGCCCTGACCGGTCGCCGCGACGGCCTGGACATGCTGATGCGGCTGCAGAACGAGCAGTTGTTCATCATCCCGTTGGACGATCAGCGCGAGTGGTTCCGTTACCACCACCTGTTCGCCGAGTTTCTCCAGGGCCGCCTGGCCCGGCACACGGACCCGACGCCGTTGCTGCACGCCGCGGCACGCTGGTGCGAGAGCCGGGACATGGCCGACCGGGCGATCAAGTACGCGCTGCGCGCGCGCGACTATGCTTTCGCCGCCGACCTGCTGGAGCGCCAGGGCGCCAAACTGATCGCCGGCAATCGCGTCTACGGGATCCTCGGCATGCTCGGCAGCATTCCCGCCGAGGTGATTCGCGAGCATCCGGTGTTCCAGATTTTCTACGCCTGGCAGTTGGCCTTCGAGCAGAAATTCGCCGAGGCCGAGGCGCTGATCGAGGAGCTCAGCGTCCGCTTGTTGCAGGGGCAGGGCACGGTGCGCAACTTCGGCCTGGCCGAGTTGCTGGCGGTGGCCCAGGTGCTCAAGGCACTGGTGCTGCTCTACCAGGACAAGCTGGAGGGCTGCCTGAAGGTGGCCCGCCAGTGGCTGGCCCTGGTGCCGGCCAACCAGCCGGTGTTCCGCGCCAGCCTGTCCTGCATCCAGGCGGCGGCCTACGCGTTGCTGGGGGATTACGCCGAAGCGGCCAGGGCCATTGGCATCGCCCAGGAGTGCCTGCGCATAGCCGACAGCGAATACCTGCAGGTCGTGGTGAGCATGATCGAGGCGCTGATCTGCAAGGAGCGCGGCGAGCTGGAGCGCGGCCGCACCATCGCCGAGAGCGCGCGCAGCCGGGTGGATCGGGTGTTCGGCCGCCGCAGCCGGGTCGGCGGCCCGCTGTCGCTGGCGTATGCGGACATTCTCTACGAGCAGGATCGGCATGCCGCGATCCTCGCCGAACTGCCCCTGGCGACCACCTGGCGCGATGTTGCCACGCCGGTGGAGCTGCTCAGTCGTGGCCAGTTGGTGATGGCCAAGGCGCGTTTCTTCGCCGGCGAGGCGGAACAGGGACTGGCTCAGCTCGACGAATGGCTGGTTGGCCTGCAGACGCCGGGCTATGAGCGGGTCCATGCGTTGGCCATGAGCTGCAAGGTGCAACTGCTGTTGTGGATGCGCCGGCCGAACGAGGCGGAGCGGGTGTGCCTGCAACTGGCGCGGCATCTCTCCGGGCTCTCCGCCGAGCGCTATGCCGACGCCCAGGCTGCGCTGGTAATGGCCGAGGCACGGCTGGCACTGTCGGAGCGCCATGCCGAGCGCGCGCAGCAGCGCCTGGAGGCTTGCCTGGCGGGCTATACCTCGCCCTATCAACGCGACCGGCGGTTGCGCCTGTCGTTGTTACTTTCTGTGGCGTTTTGGCAGAAAGGTAACAGCGAGAAAGCCTTCGCTTTGTTTGCGCCGACGCTGGAAGAGGCCTGGAACCTGGGTTACCGCCGGCTGTTCCAGGACGACGCGCTGTGGCTGCTGCCGCTGTGGGAAGCCTGGAAGGGCGCCGAGCCCAAGCGCGCCGCCGCCTGGCAGGGCGTGGCGGAAATGCTCCGCGAACAGTGCCGCAGGCTCTCTGTCGATCCAGAAAGTTTCGATGAAAATCAAGATGTTAGCCATCGAGAGCGGGAGATCCTGCGGCTCGTGGCGGCGGGCTTGTCGAACCGCGACATCGCCCAGGCGGTGCATCTGTCGGAGGCCACCATCAAGTGGCACTTGCACAACCTGTTTGCCAAGCTGGGTGTGCGCAGTCGGACCCAGGCGGTACTCAAGGGCAAGAGCCTGGGATTGCTCAGCGAAGCCTGAGTCGGAGGGTGGGTTTTGCGCCATCCCTTGGATGGGCTGGCAGGTGGAAGTCGGGTCAGTAGCTTGGAAACCAGGACGCGAAGCCTGGTGCTTCACGAATCCATGCCCGCGGCGCCTAGGGAAGCAGTCGCGGGTCTGGAGGACCGGCATAGCCGGTCGACCTGCAGCGGGCTAGGACGCCCCTTGCAGTGCCTGGGGCAACCCACCTGAACACTGGAGAGAAATAACAATGAAAAAAATCAAGCAACTGATTCTTGCAAGTGCAGTTCTGGCTACTCCGTTCCTGGCACATGCCGACATGCAATCCATGGATGACGCGGCACTGTCCGGTGTGACCGGCCAGGATGGCATCAGCATCGCCGGTACCTTCAATGCTCAGATCGGTGCGGTGACTTACCAGGACACCGATACCGACGGCGGCTCCCTGGTGCTCGAAGGCATCCACCTGCCGAGCGTGACCATCGCCGACAACGCCCCGCTGACCGTCGACGTGGTGACCACCAGCATCACTCCGAGCGGCGGCGGCACCGCTGTTGCGACCCAGCAACTGCAACTGGGCCTGCCCAGCATCACCGGCAACGTCACCGTCGATGCCGTCAAGGTGGGCGACACTGGCGCCAGCATCGGCTCTCTGACCGTTTCCAACCTGAACCTGGCCGGTTCCCAGGTTCGCATCTGGGGTCACTGATCGGTTCCGCGTAGCAGCAAACGGGCCTTGCCGGCGTTCAGCCGGCAAGGCTTTTCCCAATCGAGGAGGGGTGGATGTTCGAGATACTGCTGGGAAGCCTGCTGGGGCTGTTCGGTTTTACCCAGGCCGTGGATACCAAGCCGCAACAGCAGGGCACAGTGAACATCTCGCAACCGCTCACGCCCAATGGACCGTTCCGCGAATCGGTGCAGCTCGAACCGATGAGCCAGGTACAGTTCCGCAATGTGATTCGCCAGGCCTACGACTACAGCTGCGGCTCGGCGGCGCTCACCACGCTGCTGGACTATTACCTGGGGCGCAACCTGGAAGAACGTCAGGTCATGGAAGGCCTGATCAAGTACGGCGAGGCCGACAAGATCGTCCAGCGCCGTGGATTTTCGCTTCTGGACATGAAGCGCTACGCCGCCGCGCTCGGCTACAAGAGTGGCGGCTTCCGTGCCGAGTTCTCCGACCTGGACTCGCTCGAACACCCGGCGCTGGTGCCTATCCACTATGCCGGCTTCAAGCATTTCGTCGTGGTCCGCGATGTCTACAACGACCACGTCTTCGTTGCCGATCCTGCCTTGGGCAACATCAGTTTCACCCGCGCCCGTTTCGAGGATATCTGGGACCAGAACGTACTGTTCGTCATCTACCCCAGCGGCCAGGAGCCCAGGAACGCCCTGGAGCTGAGGGAAGCCGACCTGCGCCTGGTGGACGACCGTACCGTCAGCCTGCTGGCCTTCCGGGAGTTCCCGGAAATGAGCAAGTTCACCCAGAACCAGATCGGGGAGGCCGCCTCCGGTGGGGATGTCCAGTACATCCGCCGCAAATGATTGCCTGATCGGCCCGTACGAATAAGAACAAGACCAGGGGATAGCAACATGAATTTGAAGGGGTTTGCGTGCGTTGCCGCTCTGGCCTTGCTGGTCAGTACCGCCGTTGCGGCGGACGAGACGTCATCCGAAGATGCACGCGATGCGCTGGCCAAGAAGGACAGCGATGCCGACAGCGCCAAGGCGCTCGAAGAGGTGTTCCAGGCCGCCGAGAAGAGCTACACCCTGCTCAAGAAGGGCGAGCGCCAGCTCACCTACGGTTTCGACTATTCGATGATGCGCGACACCCGCCTGCAGGCGGTGCGCAGCGGTGAGAACGTCTACAGCGTGCTGGCGCAGAGCGAGGCGCAGCACACGTTCACCAACTCGTTCACCTTCGACTACGGCATCTGGGACAACCTCACCTTCAGTATGCGCCTGCCGTTCGTGGCCAAGTACGACACCGAGCGCGATATCCATGCCTACAGCCTGGGCGACATCTCCGCGACCCTGCGCTGGCAGCCCTGGCCGTCGCGCCGCGGGCGCCCGGTCACCACCCTCTACGCCACCCTCGGCCTGCCCACCGGCGACAGCCCCTACGACATGAACGTGGAGAAGGACGTCTCCACCGGCAATGGCTACTACAGCCTGGGCGTGGGTGCCAACTCGTCCTACGTGATCGATCCGGTCGTGCTCTACGGCTCGCTCGGTTACACCTACAACATGCAGGTCGACAACATCCACCAGACCCAGTACGGCGAAGAGCTGGAGAAGGTGGTGCCGGGCGATACCATCAACTTCGCGATGGGCATGGCCTACGCGCTGTCCTACGACGTTTCGCTCGCCACCTCCTACCAGATGGCCTACTCGCTGAAGAACAAGTACTACTTCAACGACCGGACGGTGGAGGCGCCGGAGCAGACCAGCGCGATCATGAACTTCTCGCTGGGCCTTCGAACGTCACCCGATTACATCGTCAACGTGAACGCCGGTTTCGGTCTGACCGAAGACTCGCCGGATGTACTGCTGGGGCTCTCCCTTCCCCTGGATATCCAAGGCCTCAAAGCCCAGTAACCGACGAGCGAACTCCACATGACTATGCGCATTTCGCCACTCGCGTTGGCGATGGCAGGGGTAAGCCTTGGCTGGTCGTCACTGGCGGGCGCCCAACTGGCCAACGACCTGACCATCGGCAACCCCAAGGCTATGGCGATGGCCAACGCCGTCACCGCCGACTCCACCGGCATCGACGCGGTGCACTACAACCCCGCGGCCCTGACCAAGCTCAAGGGGCGGCAGACCGCGATCAAGCTGGTCACCGGGGTGATGGACATCCGCGCCGATTTCAACGCGCCGCCCAACTATGGCGACTCCGCGTTCGGTATCGATGACGATCCGGTCGCCAACAGCGGCAGCCGTACCCTGACGCCGACCATGTACCTGCCGGGCCTGGGCGGGATGACCGACATGCCGCTGCTGGTGGCGCCGCTGGCCGGGCTGTCGATCAACCCGCCGGGATCGAAGTTCACATTCGCCACCAACGTCTACGCACCGCAGGCGCTGGGCTACTCGCGCGATTCCGACAGCGACCCGGCGCGCTTCGAAGGGCGCCGCGTATCGCTGCAGCGCATCACCTACTTCTCGCCTTCGCTGGGCTACCAGGTCAACGACGATCTTTCGGTGGGATTGTCCGTGGGTTTCTCGCACCAGGCGATGGCGCTGGACACCGACTTCCGCAACCCCGGCCTGCTCACCGGCCTGCTGCAGACCCTGCACGACACCACCTGCGTGCCGGGCGCGCAGGAAATCGTCGAACTGGTGTTCAACGTCTGCGGCGGCCGCATCGGCCCCTACGACTCGCTGGCCAACCTCAAGCTGGACATGCAGCAGAGTCTCTCGCCGAGCTTCAACCTCGGCATCCTCTGGGAACCCCGCGACTGGTTCGCCTGGGGCGCGACCTACCAGAGCGAGTCGCGCATGCATCTGAAGGGCAAGTACCGGGTCGACTACACCGAGGACTGGCAGGGCTTCTGGTCGGGCCTGCAAGGCTCGATCTTCGGCGCCTTCCTGAGCCCGCTGTTCCCCTACGGCAACACCGACGAGGAACACGGCGTGGCGACGCTGAACATGGTCAACCCGGACAGCTTCTCCACCGGCATCAAGCTGCGCCCATTCGACAAGTGGCAGTTCAACTTCGACCTGAAGTGGACCGACTACAGCGACTGGAACAAGCTGGAGATCGAGTTCGACAAGGAGCTCGACCTGCTGCGCATCGCCAAGAACTTCGCGCCCAACGGCGCCACCGACCACAGCATCATCCTCGACCGCGGCTACCAGGACACCTGGAGCTACGCGATGGGCATGCAGTACGACGTCAACGACCGCCTGCAACTGCGCGCCGGCTACGAGTACCGTCCATCGGCGATCCCCAAGGACAAGGCCGATGCCCTGGTGCCGATCGGCGATGCCGACCTCTACGGCCTCGGCCTGGGCTACCAGTGGGACAAGGACACGGTGATCGACCTGGGCTTCAACTACTTCGTCTCCAAGCAGCACATCAAGGCCGGCACCAGCTGCAACCTGAACTGCACCGGCATCGACAACCTGGTCTACAACCCCTACGCGGGGCTTGACGTCGATACCACGGTGAAGGCCTATATCTTCGCCATGACCTACCGGACGACTTTCTGAGGGCACCGGACATGCGCAAGCTGACCCTCCTGATGAGCTGCCTGATCGCCGGCGGGATTGTCGTCCCGGCGGTGCAGGCCGCCAGTGGGCGATACCTGTCCTGGGTGGACGACAACGGCCAGGTGCACAACACCTTCGTCGACGCCAGCTTCAGCCAGCAGCAGCGCCAGGCTGACAAACGCATCGACCAGAGTGACCGGGCGCGCCTGCTCGATGCCTCCGCGACCCAATGGCCGGGCACCCAGCCGGGCGGGGAGAGCAAGCGCCGCTACTTCACCTGGGTCGATGCCCAGGGCAACCTGCAGAACAGCTTCTACGCCGCCGGCCAGGTGCCGCCGGGCCGTACCGACTACGTGCTGCCCAACGGCGATCACTCCGCCGAGTACATCGACGCCGAAGCCTACGAGGACAAGGGCTTCGTCCGCAGCGAAAACGGCAACCCGTACTACACCTGGGTCGACGAGCAGGGCCGCATGCACAACTCGCCGATCAGCGCCGAGCAGCGCGCCGAGGCGTTCCGCCGGGGCGAGCAGGGTGGCAGCCGGATCGCCTACACCGAGGGTCGGCAGATCGAATTCAAGTCGCGCCCGGCGGCGTTGCCCGGCCTGGATGGCAGCGGCGAGCAGACCGATGCCATGAAGGCCTTGCTCAAGGGCAGCGGCAAGACCCTCGACGATCTCTACCAGGACCTGCAGCGCCGCTGCTGCGAGCAGATGGCCGACGGCGACTTCACCGAGCTGAGTGCGGAAGAACCGCGCTACGAAGAACTGAACAAGTTCTCCCCGAGCTTCGATTTCCCGATGGGCAAGAGTTATTTCGTGGCGATGAAGTTGCCCAGTTCGCAGCGGGTCTACGGCCTGCGCGTACGCAGTTTCGCCAACCATCAGGTGGTGTATCCGTCGCTGCTGTTCCTTGACGAGCGCAAGCGCCCGACCCGTCTGGTGAGCGACGCGGTGTACAAGCTCAACCCGGAAACCTGGTACCGCTATGCCTTTATCGAGGGCACGGTGCCGGTGCGCGCCAACCAGGGCGAGCGCTACGTGCTGCTGCTGACCACGGATGAAGACCGCAGTCTGCAAACCCTCGACAACAAGCCCTACAAGCGGCCGCTGGAAAGCCTGGCGGTGAACGAGGCGGGGATGAAGGTGCGCGAGCACGGCGATCAGGGCGGGTTCGAACTGGCAGTGGTGCGCTGATCCCGTCGCGCCGGTTTTTTGTAGGAGCGAGCTTGCTCGCGAAATCGTCCGACACCTGTGTGGCCGGTAAATCCGTTCGCGAGCAAGCTCGCTCCTACAGAAAGTCCCCATGAAAAAAACGGCGAGTGCCGGGCTTTTTCATGGGCCAGGGCGCCTCAGATTTCCTTGGGCCGTACGTGCCCGAACAGTTCCTGGGAGAAGCGCACGCGCTCTTCCACGGCTTCCTTCACGCCCTTGGCTTCCAACTCGGCGAGATGCGCCTCGACCGCATGGGTGCGCAGGGTCAGGCCGCAGTCGTTGGCGATCTGGATGTTCAGGCCGGGACGGGCGTTGAGCTCGAGGATCAGCGGGCCCTTGTCCTGGTCCAGCACCATGTCCACGCCGATATAGCCCAGACCGCACAGCTCGTAGCAGCCGGCGGCGAGCTTCATGAAGCCGTCCCAGTTGGGCAACTGCACGCCGTCCACCGCATTGGTGGTGTCCGGGTGCTTGCTGATCTTGTTGTTCAGCCAGGTGCCGCGCAGGGTCAGGCCGGTGGCCAGGTCCACACCCACGCCGATGGCGCCCTGGTGCAGGTTGGCCTTGCCGTTGGACTGGCGGGTCGGCAGGCGCAGCATCGCCATCACCGGGTAGCCCATCAGCACGATGATGCGGATGTCCGGCACGCCTTCGTAGCTGATGCTCTTGAAGATCTGGTCCGGGGTCACCCGGTACTCGATCAGTGCGCGGTCGCGGTGGCCGCCCAGGGAATACAGGCCGGTGAGGATGCTCGACAACTGGTGCTCGATTTCCCCGTGGCTGATGATCCGCCCGGACACCGTCTTGTAGCGCCCCTCGAAGCGGTCGGCGATCACCAGGATGCCGTCGCCGCCGGCGCCCTGCGCCGGCTTGATCACGAAGTCGCTACGCTCGCCGATGATCTCCGGCAGGCGTTCGATCTCCTTCTCGGTGGAGATGATCCCGTACATTTCCGGTACGTGGATCCCCGCCTCGATGGCGCGCTGCTTGGTGATGATCTTGTCATCGACGATCGGGTACAGGTGCCGCTGGTTGTACTTGAGCACGTAGTCCGCGTTGCGCCGGTTGATGCCCATGATGCCGAGGGCGCTCAGGGCTTTCCATCGCTTGATCAGGCCGAACATGGCTTAGTCCTTGAGGAAGGCTTTGAAGCGGAACAGTTCGGTCAGGCGGTAACCGCGGTAGCGACCCATCGCCAGCATGAACGACACCAGGATCAGCAATACGGCCGGGAAGGTGAACACGAAGTACACCAGTTCCGGTACGCGCATCAGGATGTGCGCCAGGGCGGCGGCGAACAGGGTGCCGATGGCGGCCTTCATGGCGTGGGCCGCGCCGCGCTCTTCCCAGGTGATCGACAGGCGTTCGATGCTCATGGTCAGGATCACCATCGGGAACAGCGCCACCGACAGACCGCTCTCGAAGCCGAGCTTGTGGCTGAGCAGGCTGATGGCGGCGATCATCACCACCACGAAGGTCAGCACCACCGACAGGCGCGGCAGCATCTGCAACTTCAGGTGTTCCAGGTAGGAGCGTAGCGACAGGCCCAGCGCGGTGATCACGGTGAACAGGCCGATACCCCACTGCAGGCCGGTTTCGCGGAAGGCGAGGGCGATCAGCACCGGGGTGAAGGTACCCAGGGTCTGGATGCCGATCAGGTTGCGCAGCACCAGGATCACCAGCACGCCGAACGGGATCATGATCATGATCTGGAAGGTCTGCTGGGTGGACAGCGGCAGGCCGTACAGCGAGTACTCGAGGAAGGCCGCGTCGGTGTTCTCGTCCGACAGCTTGGCCAGGCGGATAGCGTTCATCTCGCTGCTGTTGAGGCTGAAGCTGACCTGGGCCTTCTTGCCACCCTCGATGGACAGCAGGCTCTCGTCACCCAGCCACCAGATCAGGCGGTCGGCGGGCAGGCCGCGTTCGCCGTTCTCCGGGTTGAAGTACAGCCATTCCTTGCCGTTGAAGCTGCGCAGCCAAAGTTCCGGCTGTTGCGGCTGGTTGGCGACCAGGCGAATGGTGTGCACTCGCTCCAGCGGTACGTGGGCCACGGCCAGCAGGGTCTCGACCACGTGGGAGCGCTTGTCCAGGCTGGTATCGCCGGCCAGCAGCAGCTTGACGTTGTCGTCGCTGAGGTTGTTGGCGCGCTTGATGGCTTCGCTGACGAAGGTCTCGACGTCCGCCGAATGCTGGCGGATGGGCGCGATCAAGGCTTCGGCGGCAATCTTCTCCGGGCCTTCCAGGGGCAGGCTGTCGCGGAAGATCGGGCCCTTTTCCTTGGCCTTTTCGCCGGCGCCAGCGTAGCGCTTGGTCAGCACCAGGCGGTAGTAGAGGGTCTGCTGGCCGTTGGCGCGGCGCGAGGACCAGGTCACCTTGCGGTTGCCGTCGGCGCGGTTGATGCCCACGCCATAGTTGTTGGAGACGAAGCTCTCGTTGAGGCTGACGTAATCCTGGCTCAGCGGCGGCACGAACATCTGTACCTTCACCGGTGTCTTCGGCGTGGCGATGAACTCGACCTTGGCGTCGATGTTCCACAAGTCGTCGGTCTCGGCCTCGGTCATCGGGATACCGAGGATGAAGATCTGGTAGGCGGTGATCGCGACGCCCAACGTCAGCAGGATGGCGATCAGGACCTTCAGATGCAGGGTAAGAGAGCGCATGGGATTACTCGGCAGGTTTCGCTACGGGTTGGCAGCCGGGCTTGCCGGCGGCGTATTTCAGGCTCGGGTCGACCAGGGCGCCGAAGCGCTTGAGCGCGTCGGAGCCGATCAGAAGCGGGTATTGGAAGGCGCTACGGTCGGTAAGGTTCACTTCGATGGTGCGTCTGATCTTGCCCATGCAGACGTCCAGCTCGATCACCGGGCGCGCGGTATAGGCCTTGCCTCCATCGGGGTCGTAGTCGCCGTGGCGGCGCTTGATCTTACTGATGCGCGCCAGCGGTTTTTCGATCGGCTGGCTGTCGGCGGTGTCGGTGGCGAGGTAGAAACGCACCCAGGTTTCGCCGTCGCGCTTGAAGCGCTTGATGTCGCGGGCGCTGAGCGAGGCGGTCTTGGCGCCGGTGTCGAGTTTGGCGGCCAGCTCCAGGCTCAGGTCGTCGATGCGGGCGTATTCGTTCAGGCCGTAGACCGTCTTGCCGGCGGCGGCAGTGGTGCCGGAAAGCAGGACGGCGCTCAGGAGAAGCAGCAGGGCAGTGGGCTTGAGTCTCATAGGTCTTGATGAGTGGGTGGCCGCAAAGCCTTGGAAAAGTAAGTGTCCCGGTCGTCACCCCCATTCGGCCGTGGCCGGGTTACCACTCGGCGGGCCCAGGGACGCCAGGCAATAACGCGCCAAATTCTATCATGTGGCTTTTGCGTGGCGACAGTCGGTTGGCGCCTTGGCAGGGTATTTGTTCCAAGCGTGCCTTGTGCGAGCCGGCCGCAGAGGCTTTTCCTTCCACGGCCGCCGCCCGGCAGCCGGATTGCGCGAGGGTTCAGGGCGTTTCCGGTACGCTGACTTCGCTCCAGCTGCTATCGGGGTCGAAGCGGCTCATTTTCATCGCGACTTTCCCGCCGTCGGGCCCCAGGTTCTTGGAGAAGATTTCGCCGTCGTGGCTGATCATGAAACTCATCACACCGCTGTCGCCATAACGGACCGGCCAGGCGACCAGGGCGAAACCGCGAGTCATCTTGCCGCCGATCAGGTAGTCGTAGGCGCCGCCGGGAGCCGAGGGGCCCTGGGCCGTGAGGATCCGGTAGTGATAGCCGTGCCAGCCATCCCCCGGGAGATCGTCGCCGAACAAGGGGCCGAGGGGGCTTTCCTCGCCGCCGTCCTCTTCCGGCCAGTACAGGCCGTCGTGGTGGCCGTCGCTGCTGACGAACTTCTGTGCGTATTCCAGAATGCCGTCGCCGTTGCGGTCCTCCTCGGCGAAATCCATCTGCGCGTCGTGGTAGGCCTGCACCGCGCTCACCGCCGCCTCTTCGTTGCGGCCGATGCGCCGGATGCGGATTTCCTCGCCGCCAGCCTTGGCGTTGAATGCCCATCCTTTCTTTTCGTGCAGGATCGGCAGGGGCAGTGTCCAGGGATCGTTGCCGACCACCAGGTGGGCGCGCTCGGGGGTGTCCTTCTCGATCTGGTGCTTGTCCCGATAGTGCGCGAGGAAGGCGTTCACCTCCTGCCGATCGATGCCTTTGGTCGGGATGTAGTTGTGCCAGTCCTTGCCGAGCAGGGCGGCCAGGCGGTCAGGGTCTGCCTTTTGCGTGCCGAGCGCGGCGATGAAGGCGTCGGCGGCGGCTTCCGGCGTGGGGAAGGTTTCCTGCGCCAGCAGGCTGCAGGGCAGCGCACCCAGGAGGGCAAGCGCGAGTATGCGCGAGACGACATGCATGACCAGGCTCCTATCTGTGCCGCCGCAGGCCGCCGCCGGACGGGGCGCGAGCAGGGCGTTGCACGGTGTGACCAGTGCGCACGGCCTGGGGCCGGCTGGCAACGGCGCGGCTGGCTTGCCCGCGGTGGGTGAGCGCTCGGGATTGCGTCGGGTTGCTGGCCCCGGCGAAGGCGTTGTTGCGCGGGGCCTGGAGCCTGGCGTGCTGCTGGCGTGCCTGTTCGCGAATCTGCGCGTTGTTCTGCGCCCGTGGTCGTTGTTGGGGCTGTGCGCTGCGGTTTTGTGCCACGCTCTGGGCGCGCTGGCGGGCGTCGGGGTTGTCGCGCAATTCGCGGTTGGCCTGCTGGGCGCGCTGAAGGGCTTGCGGATTGTCGCGCAGCTCCCGGGTGGCGGCCTGGGCGCGTTCGCGAGCCTGGGCATTGTTCACCGCCGGCGGCGTAATGCCGCGCTGGGCAAGGCTTTCGCGCGCGCGCGAGCGCTCCTGGGCGCGGGCGGAGTCGAAGCCGCGCAGGGCCTCGCGCTGTTCGCCGCCGGCCAGCCGCCGGCTGTACTGCTCGCGGCTGACGGAGTCGCGGTAGGGCACGCCGTTGCGATAGAGGGGATCATGCCGCCAGGTATTCCGGTTGGCGTTGATCTGTCGGTTGACGTTGATGTTGTTGTAGCGGTTCACATCGACGTCGAGGTCATGGTCGTCCCAGTCGCAGTCGCCCCAGAGCGAGTTCACGATGGCGACCCCCGCGCCGAATGCCAGGCCAGTGGCCAGCGCGGTAGCGACAGGGTATTCGGGGGGTGGGGGGTAGTAGGTCGGCGGACTGGATGGGTAGGCCCAGGTGCCGTAGACCTGGTTGGGGTTGTAGCTGGGGACGTAGACGACCTGCGGGTTGGTGGGCTCGATGACGATCGTCTGGGAGGGCGCCGGTTGCTGCACCACCACGGTGCCGCCGTCGGAGGCCGCCTGCGCCGGAGTTTGCGGCGCTGCCGGTTGGACGGTGACGGTCTGCTGTTCGTTCGACGTCAGGTTGCCGGCGGCCTGGGCCTGGCGGCGCAGGCGCTGGATGGAGTCCATCACGGCGTCGGGCTGGGCCAGGAAGGCATCGCCGACGCGCTGTACCCAGGCCGGGTCCTGGTCAAGCGTGGCCAATACGGCGGGGAAGGCGACCAACGACTGGACACTCGGGTCCCACGGCTGGTTGGCCACCTGCTTCACGGCGGCGTCGCCGGTCGCGTCGGGATGCGCCTTCGACCAGGCTGCCGCGTCGGCCACATTGCCTGGATAGGTGGTTGCCATCAGCACCTGGGCCAGCAGCGAGTCGGGGTACAGCGCCAGCGGCGCGAGCATCTGGTCGAGTTGTTCGGTGGTGAATACCGCCTGGGGCGCTGCTGTTGAAGTGGGCGGAGGGGCCGCGCGTTCGGGCGCGGCGGCGGGCGGCGCAGGCGCTGCGGCGGCGGGAGGCGGGCTGGGTGTGGTGGTTTTGGCGTCGGGCGGCTGGTCCGAGTCACAGCCCGTCAACGCCAGCAGGACGGCCAGGATCAGATGCTGACATTCTCGCATGGCGCTCTCCTGTGCCTGTGCCGGGGAATGCCCGACCCGTGAAAGGTGCCACGGGCAAATCGCGGGTCCACAGAATGATAGGCGTATTGGCGAGAGGCTGCCGAAAGTCGAACGGCCGGGAGTGCCGGCCGTCGCTTGGAGCGAGGGGCGGTTACTTGAGCCGGCGTTCCACGCCTTTCTCGACCAGGATCTTGGCGGAAATTTCTTCCACCGAGAAATGCGTCGAGTTGATGTAGGCGATGTTCTCGCGACGGAACAGACTCTCCACCTCGCGCACCTCGAACTCGCACTGGGCGAAGCTGGCGTAGCGGCTGTTGGGCTTGCGCTCGTTGCGGATGGCGGTGAGCCGGTCGGGGTCGATGGTCAGGCCGAACAGCTTGTGCTTGTAGGGCTTGAGCGCGTTGGGCAACTGCAGGCGCTCCATGTCTTCCTCGGTCAGCGGGTAGTTCGCCGCGCGGATGCCGTATTGCAGTGCCATATAAAGGCAGGTCGGCGTCTTGCCGCAGCGCGATACGCCCACCAGGATCAGGTCGGCCTTGTCGTAGTAGTGCGTGCGGGCGCCGTCGTCGTTGTCCAGCGCGAAGTTGACCGCATCGATGCGCTCCATGTAGTTGGAGTTGTGGCCGATGCTGTGGGATTTTCCGACGGAATACGACGAATCTGAGGATAATTCTTGCTCGAGCGGGGACAAAAACGTCGAGAAGATGTCAATCATGAAGCCGTTGGATTGCGCAAGGACCGAACGGATCTCGCGGTTCACGATGGTATCGAAGATGATCGGGCGTGCACCGTCCGCCTCGGCAGCAGTGTTGATTTGCTGTACCATGACGCGCGCTTTTTCTTCGGTATCGATGTAAGGTCGCGTCAGTTTGACGAAGTTGATGTTCTCGAACTGCGCTAGAAGGCTCTGGCCGAGGGTTTCGGCAGTAATGCCGGTGCCGTCGGAAATGAAGAATGCAGTTCGTTTCATATGCGCTGCGGGCCTTAAGGTAGGAACGTTTCTTGGCTATGATAGGCCGCGCGTTTGCAAGGCCCTTTGCCGGGGCATTCTTACTCATTTTTCTGGCCCGGGCCAGAAGAGTGGCGCCGCACCGGCCCGTACGACCTTTTCCAACACCTTAGTGGAGAGATCACCTTGGTAGAGTACGTAGTTTCCCTCGATAAGCTCGGCGTCCATGATGTCGAACATGTGGGGGGCAAGAACGCATCCCTGGGCGAAATGATCAGCAACCTCGCCGGCGCCGGCGTTTCCGTACCGGGTGGTTTCGCTACCACCGCCCAGGCCTACCGTGACTTCCTCGAGCAGAGCGGCCTTAACGATCGCATCCATGCTGCCCTGGATGCTCTCGATGTGGATGACGTGAATGCCCTGGCCAAGACTGGCGCGCAGATTCGTCAGTGGGTGATGGATGCCGAGTTCCCGGCCCGGCTCGATGCCGAAATCCGCAAGGCCTTCGCCGAAATGGCGGGCGGCAATGACAACATGGCCGTCGCCGTACGCTCCTCCGCGACCGCTGAAGACCTGCCGGACGCCTCCTTCGCCGGCCAGCAGGAAACCTTCCTGAACATCCGCGGCGTGGACAACGTGATCCGCGCGGCTAAGGAAGTCTTCGCTTCCCTCTTCAACGACCGTGCCATCGCCTACCGCGTGCACCAGGGCTTCGACCACAAGCTGGTCGCCCTGTCCGCCGGCGTGCAGCGCATGGTCCGCTCGGAAACCGGCACTGCCGGCGTGATGTTCACCCTGGACACCGAATCCGGTTTCCGTGACGTGGTGTTCATCACCGGTGCCTACGGCCTCGGCGAGACCGTGGTGCAGGGCGCGGTGAACCCCGACGAATTCTACGTGCACAAGCCCACCCTGGAAGCCGGTCGCCCGGCGATCCTGCGCCGCAACCTGGGCAGCAAGGCCATCAAGATGGTCTACGGCGACGAAGCCAAGGCCGGCAAGTCGGTCAAGGTCGTCGACGTGGAGAAGGCCGATCGCGCCCGTTTCGCGCTGTCCGATGCCGAGGTCATCGAACTGGCCAAGCAGGCCCTGATCATCGAGAAGCACTACGAGCGTCCGATGGACATCGAATGGGCGAAGGACGGTGACGACGGCAAGCTGTACATCGTTCAGGCCCGTCCTGAGACCGTGAAGAGCCGTTCCAGCGCCAACGTCATGGAACGCTACCTGCTCAAGGAGAAGGGCAAGGTCCTGGTCGAAGGTCGCGCCATTGGCCAGCGCATCGGCGCCGGCCCGGTGAAGGTGATCCACGACGTTTCCGAGATGGACAAGGTCCAGCCGGGCGACGTGCTGGTCTCCGACATGACCGACCCGGATTGGGAACCCGTCATGAAGCGCGCCAGCGCCATCGTCACCAACCGTGGCGGCCGTACCTGCCACGCGGCGATCATTGCCCGTGAACTGGGCATCCCGGCGGTCGTGGGTTGCGGCAACGCCACTGCCGTCCTGCAGGACGGCCAGCGTGTGACCGTATCCTGCGCCGAAGGCGACACCGGCCTGATCTACGAAGGTGAACTGGGCTTCGATATCCGCCAGAACTCGGTCGACGCCATGCCCGAGCTACCGTTCAAGATCATGATGAACGTCGGCAACCCGGACCGCGCCTTCGACTTCGCCCAACTGCCGAACGAAGGTGTGGGCCTGGCCCGCCTGGAGTTCATCATCAACCGCATGATCGGCGTGCACCCCAAGGCGCTGCTGAACTTCGCCAGCCTGCCGGCGGACATCAAGGACAGCGTCGAGAAGCGCATCGCCGGTTACGACGATCCGGTCGGCTTCTACGTCGAGAAGCTGGTCGAGGGCGTCAGCACCCTGGCCGCTGCGTTCTGGCCGAAGAAGGTCATCGTGCGCCTGTCGGACTTCAAGTCCAACGAATACGCCAACCTGATCGGCGGCAAGCTCTACGAGCCGGAAGAAGAGAACCCGATGCTCGGCTTCCGTGGCGCCTCGCGCTACATCAGCGAATCCTTCCGCGACTGCTTCGAGCTCGAATGCCGCGCGATGAAGAAGGTCCGCAACGAGATGGGCCTGACCAACGTCGAGCTGATGGTGCCGTTCGTCCGTACCCTGGGCGAAGCCTCCCAGGTCGTCGACCTGCTGGCCACCAACGGTCTGAAGCGTGGCGAGAACGGTCTGCGTGTCATCATGATGTGCGAGCTGCCGTCCAACGCCCTGCTGGCCGATGAGTTCCTCGAGTTCTTCGACGGCTTCTCCATCGGTTCCAACGACCTGACCCAGCTGACCCTGGGCCTGGACCGTGACTCGGGCATCGTCGCGCACCTGTTCGACGAACGTAACCCGGCGGTGAAGAAGCTCCTGTCCAACGCCATCCAGGCGTGCAACCGTGCCGGCAAGTACATCGGCATCTGCGGCCAGGGCCCGTCGGACCACCCGGACCTCGCCAAGTGGCTGATGGAGCAGGGCATCGAGAGCGTGTCGCTGAACCCCGACTCGGTCCTCGACACCTGGTTCTTCCTCGCCGAAGGCCAGTCCTGACGGTTCCTCTACCATCCAAGAAAAGGGGCGGGTGATTTCACCCGCCCTTTTTTGTGCCAGCCGATTCCATGCAAAGCAGCAGTCAACTCTTTCCCGTTGCGCTCCTGAGCGCAGAGTTCCGTGGTGATCTCACCGAGGACATATACCGGCTCAAGCCGGGCAACAGTCCCGACTCCAGCGTCGAGCTG
This sequence comes from Pseudomonas sp. ATCC 13867, assembly GCF_000349845.1. NCBI lineage: Bacteria > Pseudomonadati > Pseudomonadota > Gammaproteobacteria > Pseudomonadales > Pseudomonadaceae > Pseudomonas > Pseudomonas sp. ATCC 13867. Next base: position 2,321,960 of record NC_020829.1, read on the forward strand.
GCACTGACTCGTCTCGGCCTCCGCGAGGGTTCCCGGGGCGCGCCGGTGATACTCCTGCACGGCAGCTTCTCCAACCGGCGTTTCTGGTATTCGCCCAAGTGCCTGGGCCTCGGCCCCTACCTGGCGCGCGCCGGATTCGACGTCTGGATTCCGGAGATGCGCGGGCACGGGCTTTCCCCGCGCAATCACGACTACGCCCGCAACCGTGTGGCCGACTACGCCCGTTTCGACTTGCCGGCCATCGCGCGCTTCGTCGTCGAGCAGAGTGCGCAGACGCCGCACTGGATCGGCCATTCCCTGGGCGGCATCACCCTGGCGGCGGCACTGGGTGGCGGTTATCTGGAGGAGGGGCAGGCGGCCAGCGTGGCACTCTGCGGCAGCCAGGTGAGCCGCGTCTACTGGCCGTTGAAATTGCCGCCGATCGCGTGGAGCAGTCGTTTCCTGCTCAAGCGCATGGGCGGGTTGTCCGGTGCGCGCCTGAAGCGTGGTCCGGAGGACGAGCCGCTCGGCCTGGCGCTGGAAACCCTGCACTGGCACAGCCTGTTCGGGAGTTTCGGCGAGAAGGGCAACGACTGGTGGGCGGGATTGGCGAACGTGCGCACGCGAGTGCTGGCCGTGGCGTCGGATGGCGACCACCAGGACCCGGCCTGGGCGTGCAACAAGCTGCTGGAACAGTTCGGTTCCGAGGTTCGCGAATACCTGCGGCTGGGGCGTCGGCATGGATTCGCCGAGGACTACGGGCACATCGAGATGTTGATCAGCAAGGGCGCCCAGCGCGAAGTCTGGCCGCGCTTGCTGCACTGGCTGGAGCATGGCGCACTGCCGGCCGGGCAGGACGCTCTGGCACAGGCCTGAGCGTTCCTCGTCGGCGCCGCAACGGGTAGACTGTGACGCCAGTGCATCTTTCAGTCACGTCAGGGCCGGATGGCCTTTCCGTTTTCATCAAGAGGAGCGTCTTCATGCATTACGTCACCCCCGATCTGTGCGATGCCTATCCGGAGCTGGTCCAGGTCGTCGAGCCGATGTTCAGCAACTTCGGCGGGCGGGACTCCTTCGGTGGCGAGATCGTCACCATCAAGTGCTTCGAAGACAACTCGCTGGTCAAGGAGCAGGTCGAGAAGGACGGCAAGGGCAAGGTCATGGTGGTGGACGGCGGCGGCTCGCTGCGTCGCGCGCTGCTGGGCGACATGCTGGCCGAGAAGGCGGCGAAGAATGGCTGGGAAGGTATCGTGGTGTACGGCTGCATCCGTGACGTGGATGTGATCGCGCAGACCGACCTGGGCGTGCAGGCGCTGGCCAGCCACCCGATGAAGACCGACAAGCGCGGCATCGGCGATCTGAACGTCGCGGTGACCTTCGGCGGCATCACCTTCCGCCCGGGCGAGTTCGTCTATGCCGACAACAACGGCATCATTGTCTCGCCCCAGGCGCTGAAAATGCCGGAATAAGGCGAACCTCCAACCTCGGTTCGAGTCAATGCCGGAAGCGGATGCTTCCGGCATTTTTCATGTAGCGCCCCGGGCGTGGAGGCGGGAGAGGGCATGCAGGCATACGAAGGTGGTACCGAGCGCGGCCTGATCGACGGCTTCGTGCTCGATGGGCGTGGCGGCGCCCGGGAAATTTCCCGTAACGAGTTGCCGTTGCTGGACCTCAAGCCGGAGGAAAGTCTCTGGGTGCACTGGGACCGTGGCGTTGCGGAGGCGCAAAGCTGGCTGCGCGAATCCAGCGGGCTCAATGAGTTCGCCTGTGACCTGCTGCTGGAGGAGGCAACCCGTCCCCGGCTGGTCGATCTGGGCGGCGAGCGTCTGCTGCTGTTCCTGCGCGGGGTGAACCTGAACCCCGGCGCGGTGCCGGAGGACATGGTGTCTCTGCGGGTCTACGCCGAGTCGCAGCGGGTGATTTCCCTGCGCTTGCGTCCGCTCAAGGCGGTGGCCGACCTGCGTACGGATCTTGTGGCCGGGCGTGGTCCGAAAACCGCTTCCGAAGTGGTGCTGTACCTGGCGCACTACCTCACCGACCGGGTCGATACGCTGATCGGCGGGTTGGCCGATCAGCTCGACGCGATGGAAGAGGCCATCGAGGAGGACGAGCGCAGCATTCCCGACCAGCATCAGCTTCGGACCCTGCGCCGGCGGGCTGCCGGGTTGCGGCGGTACCTCTCGCCCCAGCGCGAGATCTACGCGCAGATGATCAAGTTCAAGCTGTCATGGACGGTCGCCGATGACGCCGACTACTGGAACGAGCTCTACAACCGCCTGACCCGCAATCTGGAGGAACTGGAGCTGATCCGCGAGCGCATCAGCCTGATCCAGGAGGCCGAACATCGTCGAATTACCGAGCGAATGAACCGCACCATGTATCTGCTTGGTATCATTACCGGCTTTTTCCTGCCCATGAGCTTCGTGACGGGGCTTCTGGGCATCAATGTCGGCGGTATTCCAGGGGCGGAAGCGCCCTATGGCTTCGTGGTGGCCTGCCTGCTCATCGGCGGCATCGCGACGTTCCAGTGGTGGATTTTCCGCCGCTTGCGCTGGCTGTGAGGCGTGCCGCGGCGGGCATTGGATGTGACTTGTGAATCGGTGAGGGCTTCAAACACCTCACACAGGCGAGGTGTGCATGCACGACCCATTTGAAGAATCCTTGCGTGATCTGCTGAAGATGCCGCCGGAGCAGCCGGGCGATGACTCTCGCCTGGATCGTGTGCTCAAGACCGCCAACCGCCAGGTTGGCGCGGGCGACCTGTTCAGTCTGATGGGCCACTGGCTGGAAGCGCTGTCCATCGGCGTCAGCCGCGGCGCCCTGCACCTTGCGCCCGTCTCGCGTCGCGCGCAGAATCCCGCCCCTTCCGCTGACAAGGCCGATTGAACATGCAATTCGACATCTGGACGCAAAGCCTGCTGACCGCCATGAATACCCTGTGGGGCAAGCTGGCCGGGTTCATTCCGAACCTGCTCGCCGCGCTGGTGATCGTGCTGCTGGGCTTCATCGTCGCCAAGCTGCTCGACGCGCTGCTGTCCAAGCTGCTGGCCAAGCTGGGCCTGGATCGCCTGATGGCCGGCACCGGCCTGACCAAGCTGATGTCCCGCGCGGGCATCCAGGTCCCGGTCTCGACCCTGATCGGCAAGATCATCTACTGGTTCGTGCTCCTGGTATTCCTGGTCTCCGCCGCGGAGTCGCTGGGGCTGCAGCGTGTTTCCGCCACCCTCGACATGCTCGCGCTGTACCTGCCGAAGGTCTTCGGCGCTGCACTGGTGCTGATCGTCGGCATTCTCCTCGCCCAACTGGCCAACAGCCTGGTGCGTGGTGCCGCGGAGGGGGTCGGTCTCGAATACTCCAATGGCCTGGGGCGTGTCGCCCAGTGGCTGGTCATCATCATCAGCATCTCGGTGGCCATCGGCCAGCTCGAGGTCAAGACCGACCTGCTGAACTACATCATCGCCATCGTGCTGATCACCATCGGCCTGGCGGCGGCGCTGGCCCTCGGGCTGGGCAGTCGCGAAGTCGCCGGGCAGATCATCGCGGGTATTTACGTGCGTGAGCTGTATCAGGTCGGGCAACAAGTGAAAGTCGCAGATGTCGAAGGCATCATCGAAGAAATTGGTACCATCAAGACTATCCTGCTGACGGAGGAGGGCGAGCTGGTGTCCATCGCCAACCGCATCCTGCTCGATCAGCGAGTGACCAGTCGCTGAGAAGATGATGACCGATCGCCGATGCCGCTCCCGTGGAGCCGCGTCGGCCGCTGACATGACCTGGCCCGACCCGACTTGAACACGCCGCAATCACTGTCCTTGCGCTACGACCCGCGCCAGCTTACCGACGAGGAGCTGGTGGAGCGTTCTCACGTGGAGCTGTTCCACGTGACCCGGGCCTATGAAGAGCTGATGCGCCGTTACCAGCGCACACTGTTCAATGTCTGTGCGCGATATCTGGGCAATGACCGGGACGCCGATGATGTGTGTCAAGAGGTGATGTTGAAGGTTCTGTATGGTCTGAAGAACTTCGAAGGTAAATCGAAGTTCAAGACTTGGCTGTACAGCATCACTTACAACGAGTGCATTACCCAATATCGGAAGGAACGCCGCAAACGGCGATTGCTCGATGCTCTGAGTCTGGACCCAGTGGAGGAGGCCTCCGAAGAGAAGGCTCCGAAAGTGGAAGAGCGTGGCGGGTTAGACCGTTGGCTAGTTCATGTCAATCCCATTGATCGGGAAATTCTGGTGTTGCGGTTCGTGGCGGAACTGGAGTTCCAGGAAATCGCGGACATTATGCATATGGGCCTGAGCGCCACCAAGATGCGCTACAAGCGTGCACTCGATCGATTGCGCGAAAAGTTTTCCGGTGCGACGGAATCTTAGTTTAGTAAATGTTGTCTCTTTGGCAGGGAAGTTCTGATAAACTTGCCACCCAAGTTGTACGGCCTATGGTTAGACAACTTATTGACCACCAAGATGGGGATTTAACGGATGAAACTGAAGAACACCCTTGGCGTCGTTGTCGGCTCTGTAATCGCCGCCACCGCTGTAAACGCCTTTGCTCAAGGCCAGGGCGCGGTCGAGGTCGAGGCCTTCGGCAAGCGCTACTTCACCGACAGCACCCGCAACATGAAGAACGCGGACCTGTACGGCGCATCGGTTGGCTACTTCCTGACCGACGACGTCGAGCTGGCTCTGTCCTACGGTGAGTACCACGACGTTCGTGGCACCTACGAGACCGGCAACAAGAAGGTTCATGGCAACCTGAGCACTCTGGACGCCATCTACCACTTCGGTACTCCGGGCGCTGGCAACCTGCGTCCGTACGTGTCGGCAGGTATCGGCCACCAGAACCTGACCAACATCAACTCCGAGAACGGCGGTCGTCAGAACCTGACCATGGCCATGATCGGTACCGGTCTGAAGTACTACTTCACCGAGAACTTCTACGCCAAAGCCAGCCTCGACGGCCAGTACGGTCTGGAGCAGCGCGAGAACGGTCACCAGGGCGAGTGGATGGCTGGCCTGGGCGTTGGTATGAACTTCGGTGGTGGCAAGGCCGCCCCGGCTCCGGAGCCGGTTGCTGAAGTCTGCTCCGACTCCGACAACGATGGCGTCTGCGACAACGTCGACAAGTGCCCGAACACCCCGGCCAACGTCACCGTTGACGCCAACGGCTGCCCGGCTGTTGCCGAAGTCGTTCGCGTTCAGCTGGACGTGAAGTTCGACTTCGACAAGTCCAAGGTCAAAGAGAACAGCTACGCTGACATCAAGAACCTGGCTGACTTCATGAAGCAGTACCCGTCCACCTCCACCACCGTTGAAGGCCACACCGACTCAGTCGGCACCGACGCCTACAACCAGAAGCTGTCCGAGCGTCGTGCCAACGCCGTTCGTGACGTACTGGTCAACGAGTACGGTGTTGAAGGCGGCCGCGTGAGCGCTGTTGGTTACGGTGAGACCCGTCCGGTTGCTGACAACGCAACTGCTGAAGGCCGCGCTGTTAATCGTCGCGTAGAAGCCGAAGTAGAAGCCCAAGCCAAGTAATTGGTCTGAGCTGATGAGAAAAACCCGGCCCAGGCCGGGTTTTTCTTTGCCCGTGAGAAAGTTGCCGATTCAGGCTGTGCGGGCCTGAGCGACCAGTTGCACAGCGGCGGCCACTTCACCGATCACCAGTATTGCCGGGCTTTTCAGGGCGAAGTCCTGGGCGTCCTCGAGCATGTCTTGCATCAGGCTGCGGTACTCGCGTTGAGTCGGCAGGGAGGCGTTCTCGATCATTGCCACCGGCGTGTCGGCGCGCATTCCTCCCGCCAGCAGGCCGTCACGGATCTCCGCCAGCCTTGCCACGCCCATGTACACCACCAGCGTCGTGCCGCCTGCGGCCAGGCTGCGCCAGTTCAGGGGGCTGTCGTCCTGGGTGTGCGCGGTCACCAGCGTCACGCCCCGGCTCACGCCGCGCAGGGTCAGCGGGATGCGACACTGGGTCGCAGCGGCCAGTCCGGCAGTGATGCCGTTCACCAGTTCGCACTCGATGCCCCGTGCGCCGAGCCAGTCGGCTTCCTCGCCGCCACGCCCGAAGATGCACGGATCTCCGCCCTTCAGGCGGGCGACGCGCCGCCCCTGGCGGGCATAGCGCAGCATCAATCGGTGGATGAAGTCCTGCGGTGTAGAGCGGCAGCCGCCGCGTTTGCCGACCGGGATTACCCGAGCCGTCGGGCAATGCTCCAGCACCGCCGGATTCACCAGATCGTCGATCATGACCACCTCGGCCTGTGCCAGGGCGCGTACCGCTTTCAGGGTCAGCAACTCCGGATCACCCGGACCTGCGCCGATCAGCCAGACTTTCCCGCTCATATCCATCTCCTCAGGCTGTCGCGGCCAGCGGACGCTGAGCCAGTAGACGTTTGATTTCCGGTACGCAGGAGCCGCAGGCGGTCCCGCACTTGAGTTCGCCTTTGAGGCCTTCCAGGTCCAGGCCCTTGTCGATCCCGGCCTGGATGCGGTTCTGGCTGACGTTCAGGCAGTTGCACAGGGTCTTGTCCGCTGCCGCGCCGGCTTTATCCGGGGCGGCGCTGAGCGGGGCGAGCAGCCAGCGGCGCAGCTCCTGGTCGGCGCGGCCTTCCTTCCACAACTCGCGCAGCCAGGCGCGCGCGGCGGTTTCCCCGGCCAGGCGCAGCGAGACGATGCGCGACTGTTCGATACGTACGCGCTTGCCAACCGAGAGGCGGGGGTCGTCGTAAGCCATGACCGGCCCCTCGTTGAGATCCAGCAGTGCATCGATGGCGGCCAGCCATTCCGGGCTGGGCGCCTCGGCGTGGGCAGCGCGGATCACCAGTGCCGGGCGCTCGCGGCCGGTGGGGCTGAAGCTGGCGTAGGGCAGGTCTTCGAACAGCGGGCGCAGGGCGTCGAAGCGCTTCTGCATCTCACCTTCTACCAGCGCGAAGAACTGCCAGGGCAGCTCGATGCGGCTGACCTCAACGGTGGCGTGTTTCAGCTCGGGCTGGCGCGACAGCGGATCCACCGCCGGCAGGGTAAGCACGTTGATGCCCAGGCCCTTGAGGAAGCGGTCGCCCCAGTGCATCGGCAGGAAGGCCTGGCCGGGACGCAGGCGGTCGTCGGCCTGCACTGGCAGCACCAGCTCGCCACGTCGGCTGTGCAGGCGAACCAGTTGCCCGTCGCTGATGCGCCGGCGGCGCAGCTCGTCCGGGTGCAGGCCGAGCACGGCTTCTTCCACATGGCCGAACAGTTGCGGCGCGGTGCCGGTACGGGTCATGCCATGCCACTGATCGCGCAGGCGGCCGGTGTTGAGGATCAGCGGGTAGCGCGCATCGCGCTTTTCCTTCGGTGCACGGTAGGGCTCGGCGATCAGCCGTGCGCGGCCATTGGCGGTGGGGAATTGCCCGTTGCCGTACAAGCGCTCGGTGCCTTGGATTGCTCCGGAACGGAGGGGCCATTGTTGCGGACCACGGGTGTCCAGCAAGGCGTAGTCGATGCCGGACAGATCGAGATCGCGCTCGTGGGTCAGCAGCTTGTATTCCTCGAACAGCGCGGAGGGCGAGTCGAAGTCGAACAGGCTGCTTTCGCCGGGGCGCAGGTGCCGCTCCAGGCGTCGGGCGAAATCACAGACGATGCTCCAGTCCGCCCGTGCCTCGCCGATGGCGGGAATGGCCGGGCGCACATGGCTGATGCGGCGTTCGGAGTTGGTCACCGTGCCTTCCTTCTCGCCCCAGCTGGCGGCCGGCAGCAGCAGGTCGGCGTACTGGCAGGTCTCGCTGGTGCCGAAGGCTTCCTGGACGATGACGAAGGGGCAGGCGGCCAGGGCTTCGCGTACGCGGGTCTGGTCCGGCAGGGACTGCGCCGGGTTGGTGCAGGCGATCCACAGGGCCTTGATGCGCCCGTCGCGGACTGCGTCGAAGAGTTCGATGGCGCTCAGGCCGGGATTTTCCGGTAACTGCTCGATGCCCCAATAGCCGGCGACTTCCGCGCGGTGCTCGGCATTGCCGGCTTCGCGGTGGCCGGGCAGCAGGTTGGACAGGCTGCCGGTCTCGCGGCCACCCATTGCATTGGGCTGGCCGGTGAGGGAGAAGGGGCCGGCGCCGGGGCGGCCGATCTGCCCGGTGGCCAGGTGCAGGTTGATCAGCGCGCTATTCTTCGCGCTGCCGGCGGTGGACTGGTTGAGGCCCATGCACCACAGCGAGAGGAAGGACGGTGCCTGACCGATCCACTGCGCGGCGCGCTGCAGGTCATCCACGGCGATGCCGCAGATTTCCGCCACGGCCAGCGGGCCGTAGTCACGTACCAGGGCTTTCAGTTCATCCAGGCCCTCGGTGTGGGCGTCGATGAAGGCGCGGTCGATCCAGCCTTCCCAGAGCAGGATGTGCAGGATGCCGTGGAACAGCGCGACATCGGTGCCGGGCAGGATCGCCAGGTGCAGGTCGGCCGCCTCGGCGGTGTCGGTGATGCGCGGGTCGATGATGATCAGCTTCATCTCCGGGCGTCGTGCGCGGGCCTCTTCCAGGCGGCGGAACAGCACCGGGTGGGCGTAGGCCATGTTGCTGCCGGCGATCATCACGCAGTCGGCCAGCTCGATGTCCTGGTAGCTGCAGGGCGGGGCGTCGGCGCCCAGGCTGCGCTTGTAGCCGACCACCGCCGAGGACATGCACAAGCGCGAGTTGCTGTCGATGTTGTTGGTGCCGACCAGGGCGCGGGCGAGCTTGTTGAAGGCGTAGTAGTCCTCGGTCAGCAACTGGCCGGAGACGTAGAAGGCTACGCTGTCCGGGCCGTGCTCGCGGAGGGTTTCGGCGAAGACGCCGGCGGCATGCTCCAGCGCGGTGTCCCAGTCGGTGCGGGCGCGCGACAGGCCTTTGCCCAGGCGCAGTTCCGGGAACTGCGCGCGGGCGTCCGCGTCGCCGGTGAGGTGCAGGGTCGAGCCCTTGCTGCACAGGCGGCCGAAGTTGGCCGGATGCTGCGGGTCGCCTCGTACGCCGAGGATGCGCTCGTCGTCGTGCTCGATCAGTACGCCGCAGCCCACGCCGCAGTAGCAGCAGGTGGATGCGGTGGTGCGACGGTTCGGGTTCATGGCGCGGGCCTCGTTGGCTGGCTCAGGCGCAGTTGGCGACTGGCGTACGCAGGGCCAGCAGTACGCGGCCATCCTCGACCTTGACGTCGTGACGGTGGGCGCAGCCCTGGTCGGGGGCCACGGCCTCGCCGCTTTCCAGCTCGATCTGCCAGTTGTGCAGCGGGCAGGCCACGCGCTTGCCGTAGATCAGGCCCTGGGACAGCGGGCCGCCCTTGTGCGGGCAGCGGTCGTCGAGGGCGAAGACTTCGTTCCCGGCGGTGCGGAAGATCGCGATATCGCCACGCGGGCCGGCGATGACGCGGGAACCGAGTGGATTGATGTCGTCCAGGGCGCAGATGTCGAACCAGTTCATGGGGTGTCTCCAGCAATCGGGTGGAAAGGGCCCCGGCGGCGGGGCCCGGCGGGTACTCAGGCGGGTTCCAGCTGCGTGAGGGGAATCCGTTCGAATTCCTTCTTCAGCGGCTGCTGGACGATGCGTTCCTGCCACGGGTCCTGTTCCAGCGACAGTGAGAACTGCAGGCGGGCGTTGAGCGCCTTGCGGTTTTCTTCGTCTTCCAGCACGGCCTTCTTGATGCGCTCCATGCCGACGCGCTGCAGGTAGTGCACGGTACGCTCAAGGTAGAAGGCTTCCTCGCGGTAGAGCTGGAGGAAGGCGCCGCTGTACTCGCGCACCTCTTCGGCGGTCTTGAGCTTGACGAAGAACTCCGCCACCTCGGTCTTGATCCCGCCATTGCCGCCGATGTAGAGCTCCCAGCCCGAATCCACACCGATGATGCCGATATCCTTGATGCCGGCCTCGGCGCAGTTGCGCGGGCAGCCGGAGACCGCCAGCTTGACCTTGTGCGGCGACCACATGTTGAACAGGTCGTGCTCGAGGTCGATGCCCAACTGGGTCGAGTTCTGCGTGCCGAAGCGGCAGAACTCGCTGCCCACGCAGGTCTTCACGGTGCGGATGGACTTGCCGTAGGCGTGGCCGGAGGGCATGTCCAGCTCCTTCCAGATCGCCGGCAGGTCGTCCTTCCTGATGCCCAGCAGGTCGATGCGCTGGCCGCCGGTGACTTTCACCATCGGTACCTGGTACTTGTCGGCGACGTCGGCGATGCGCCGCAGTTCGGCGGCGTTGGTCACGCCACCCCACATGCGCGGGACCACCGAGTAGGTGCCGTCCTTCTGGATGTTGGCGTGGGCGCGTTCGTTGATCAGGCGCGACTGCGGGTCGTCCTTCGCCTCGCCCGGCCAGGTGGAGATCAGGTAGTAGTTCAGCGCCGGGCGACAGGTGGCGCAGCCGTCCGGGGTGCGCCAGTCCATGAAGCGCATCGCCGAGCCGAGGGAGGTCAGGTGATGTTCGCGAATCGCCTTGCGCACCTGGCCGTGGTTGAGATCGCTGCAACCGCAGATGGCCTTCTCGCTCTTGGGCTTCACGTCCGCCGCGCCACCCACGGTGCTGATCAGGATCTGCTCGACGAGCCCTGCGCAGGAGCCGCAGGAGCTGGCGGCCTTGGTGTGCTTCTTCACTTCGTCGACGCTGAACAGGCCGTTCTCCTGGATCGCCTTGACGATGGTGCCCTTGCACACGCCGTTGCAGCCGCAGACTTCGGCGCTGTCGGGCATGTTCGCCGCGCTGTTCTGGCCCTGGTGGCCGACGTCGCCAACGCTGCTCTCGCCGAACATCAGATGGTCGCGGATTTCGCCGACGTTGTGGTTCTCGCGGATCTGCCGGAAGTACCAGCCGCCGTCGGCGGTGTCGCCGTAGAGGCAGGCGCCGACCAGCACGTCGTCCTTGATCACCAGCTTCTTGTAGACGCCGCCGATGGGGTCGGAGAGGGTGATGGTCTCGGTGCCTTCTCCACCCATGAATTCGCCGGCGGAGAACAGGTCGATGCCGGTGACCTTGAGCTTGGTGGAAGTCACCGAGCCCTGGTAGCGGGCGAAGCCGAGCATGGCCAGGTGGTTGGCGCAGACCTTGGCCTGTTCGAACAATGGCGCCACCAGACCGTAGGCGATGCCGCGGTGGCTGGCGCACTCGCCCAGGGCGTAGATGCGCGGGTCATAGGTCTGCAGGGTGTCGTTGACCAGGATGCCGCGGTTGCAGGGCAGGCCGGTCTTTTCCGCCAGTTCGGTGTTGGGGCGGATGCCGGCGGCCATCACCACCAGGTCGGCGGCGATCACTTCGCCGTCCTTGAAGCGAATGGCGCAGACGCGGCCGCTGCCGTCATCGATCAGTTCTTCGGTGTGGGTGTTCAGGCGGAAGTGGATGCCGCGCAATTCCAGCGCTTCCTGCAGCAGCTTGCCAGCGGTGCGGTCCAGCTGGCGTTCCAGCAGCCAGTCGGAGAGGTGCACCACGGTGACGTCCATGCCGCGCTGCTTGAGGCCGTTGGCCGCTTCCAGGCCGAGCAGGCCGCCGCCGATGACCACCGCGTGGCTGTGGCTGCCGGCGGTGTCGATCATGGTCTGGGTATCGGCGATGTCGCGGTAGCCGATCACGCCCTGCAGGCGGCTGCCCGGCACCGGCAGGATGAAGGGGGTGGAGCCGGTGGCGATCAGCAGGCGGTCGTACTCGGCCTCGGTGCCGTCTTCGGCGTAGACCTTGCGGCGGTGACGGTCGATGCGACTGACTTTGCGGTTGAGCAGCAGGCGGATGCCGTTCTCGCTGTACCAGTTGAGGTCGTTGAGGACGATGTCCTCGAAGGCCTGCTCGCCGGCCAGCACGGGGGAGAGCAGGATGCGGTTGTAGTTGGGGTGGGGCTCGGCGCCGAACACGGTGATGTCATAGAGGTCGGGCGCGATCTTCAGCAGTTCTTCCAGGGTGCGTACACCGGCCATGCCGTTGCCGATCAGTACGAGCTTGAGCTTTTTCATGTCAGGGCTCCGTCACGCAATCGCGGAAAACAAAAAAGGCGTCCCGCCGGTTGCCCGGCGAGGACGCCTTTGTCCAAGTCCCGATCGCTCGGGAAGTGCGAGCCTCTTCGTTGAGGGACGCGCTTTTGTAGATTGTTGCCGAGGTTATTGCAGGGGCTGTGCCAACTTGCCCAGTGCCTGGATTTCCAGGCTTCGCAGCGGTACAGCCGGGATATTGGGGCGGTTTGTTGCACTGCGGTGATGCGTTCTGATCCGAACTGGTGCGCCTTCAACCCCCGTGCAGCAGCCAGAACAGCAGCCCCAGGTTGAGCGCCAGGGAGGCCAGGGCGACGCCGCGCCAGACCCGCAGCGGCTCGCGTTCCAGTAGCGGGCGCGGACGAGCCGGGGTCTGCCGTTCGCCTTGTTCCAGGGCGAGCAGGCATTCCTCGGCGGTTTCGAAACGCTGTTGCGGTTGGGCGGCGATCAGCTTTGCCAGCCAGTCGTCCAGCCAGGTTGGCACATCCGGGCGATAGCGGCTGGCCGGGGCGGGCGTGCCGAAGCGCGGATGCTGGAAGGCTTCGACCTCGCCGTAGGGGTAGTGGCCGCAGAGCAATCGATACAAGGTGACGCCGGCGGCGTAGAGGTCCTGGCGGGCGTCCGGTGTTGCACCCTGGAAGGATTCGGGAGCGAGGTAGCTCGGGGTGCCGGGCAGGTCGTGCGGGTCTTCCTGTGACAACCCCGGGCAGTAGGCCAGTCCGAAGTCCAGCAGGCGCAGTTCGCCGTCATCGGCCCAGTGCAGGTTCTCCGGTTTGATGTCGCGGTGCAGGATATTGCGCCGGTGCAACTGGCCCAGGCCGCGCAGCAGGCGCTGGGCGAGATCCTGCCAGTCGGGCAGGTTCAGCGGGCCGTTGAGCTTCAGGTGTTCGTCCAGCGTTTGCCCCGGGTACTCGCGCATCACGTAGTACAGGTGCTGGCGCTGCGGCAGGCTGTGCAGTTCGGGGAAGTAGCGGCCCTGTACGCGGCGCAGGAACCATTCCTCCAGCAGCAATGCCTGGGCGGCTTCGGCGGAGTCGCGCAGGGCCGGCGGCAGGGTCTTGAGCAGCCAGGGGCGATTCTGCCGGTCGCGTACGCGGTAGATCAGTGACTGGCGGGACTGGGCCAGCCTGCCCTCGACCTGCCAGCCTTCGAATTCCTGATTGTCCCGCAGTGCGGGCGGCGCGGGCCAGTGGTCGAGTTGGGCGAGGGCGTCACCGAGGCTTGCGGGCGGCAGTTCGTCCACCTGCAGGAGCAGGGCGCTGGCGTTGTCCTGGCTGCCGGCCAGGTGGGCGGCGCTGACCAGTGCATCGGCGCAGGCTTGCAGGCTCTGTGCGTCCTCCAGCAGGCGCTGGATGGCGCTGTCGCCCAGGGTGGCCCAGACGCCGTCGCTCACCAGCAGGAAGCGTTGCCCGGCTTCCAGCTCCCCGTCGCAGTAGTCCACCACCAGGTGCTGGTCGAGGCCCAGGGCGCGCTTGAGCACGTGCTGCATGCCGGGCTGTTCCCAGACGTGGTCCTGGGTCAGGCAGTCCAGAACGCCTGCGTGCCAGCGGTACAGGCGGCAGTCGCCGACATGGGCGAGGGTGAAGCGCCGGCCGCGCAGGACCAGCGCGGTGAGGGTGGTGAGCAACGGCTGGCCGCCGCCGTTGGCCTGCAGCCAGCGGTTCTGCGAGATCAGCAGGCGGTCGAGGGCCTGGGCGACGGCCCAGGTCTCGGGGGTGGCGTAGTAGTCGGCGGCCAGCGCCTGCAAGGTCAGGCGCGCGGCCAAGCCGCCGTCGGTGCAATGGCTGACGCCGTCGGCGATGGCGAACAGGTGCCCCTTGCTGGCCGCCAGTCCTGCGGGTGGGGTGACCACTCGCAGGGCATCCTGGTTCTCGTCGCGCGGACCGGTGGCGCTGGCCTGGGCGAAGGATAACTGCAAGGTCATCGCCACCACCTGTAAGAGCGAGCTTGCTCGCGAGCCGCATCAATCTGCAGCTGTCGGTGAATCCGTTCGCGAGCAAGCTCGCTCCTACAATTCACGCTTACACCCGCGCCGCGGTAACGGCTGCGCTGCCCCAGGTGGTGCGCCAGCGCGCTTTCACCGCGTGCAGGCCGAACCAGGCGAGCACGCCGAGGCTGGCGAACAGCCAGAGGCCGATCTGATAGTCGCCGGTGGCCTGCTTGATCGCACCCAGGCCCGCCGTCAGGCAGAAGCCGCCGATGCCGCCGGCCATGCCGATCAGGCCGGTCATCACGCCGATGGTCTGGCGGAAGCGCTGCGGCACCAACTGGAATACCGCGCCGTTACCCGCACCGAGGCTGAGCATCGCCACCACGAACAGGCTCAGCGCCGCCACCGCGCTGGGCAGGTGGAAGCCCACGGCGGCGATGCAGATCGAGGCGACGGTGTACATCACCAGCAGGCTGCGGATGCCGCCGATGCGGTCGGCCAGGGCACCGCCCAGCGGGCGCATCAGGCTGCCGGCGAAGACGCAGGCGGCGGTGTAGTAGCCGGCTTTCACCGGGTCCAGGCCGTACTGGTCGTGGAAGTAGCCGGGCAGGGTGCTGGCAAGGCCGAGGAAGCCGCCGAAGGTCACGCTGTAGAAGAACATGAACCACCAGCTGTCGCGGTCGCCCAGGGCCTTCAGGTAGTCGCCCACGGATTTTGGCGCAGGACGCTCCGGGGCGTTGCGGGCGAGCAGGGCGAACACCACCAGGGTCGCCAGCAGCGGGATCAGCGCGAAGCCGAAGACGTTCTGCCAGCCGAAGGCGGCGGCGATGGCCGGAGCGAACAGCGCGGTGAGCACGGTGCCGGAGTTACCCGCGCCGGCAATGCCCATCGCCTTGCCCTGGTGCTGCGCCGGGTACCACTGCGAGGCCAGCGGCAACGCCACGGCGAAGGAGGCGCCAGCCATGCCCAGCAGCACGCCGAGGATCATTGCCTGTTCGAGGTTGTGGATACCCAGCTGCCAGGCACCGAACAGTGCGCAGATGACGATCACCTGGCCAAGGATGCCGGCGGCCTTGGGCGACCAGCGATCGGCCAGCAGGCCCATGAGGAAGCGCAGGATGGCGCCGGAGAGGATCGGCGTGGCCACCATCAGCGCGCGCTGCTGGGTGGTCAGTTGCAGGTCGGTGGCGATCTGCACCGCCAGCGGGCCGAGGACGTACCAGACCATGAAGCTCAGGTCGAAATACAGGAAGGCGGCAAACAGGGTCGGCGCATGGCCGGCTTTCCAGAAACTCGTGTTCATCGAACACCTCATCGGCAATGGTTGAGGAGCCCGGTCATGTGCCACGTGGCGACCGCCGGGGTGGTCCTGCGCCCCTGCGCCGGGGCAAACGAAAAAGGCGTCGCTCCACCCACCGCTCGGTGCGGGTGTGGATGCGACGCCTTTGTCGTAGTCGGGTAACCGCCGTTGATTACCATCGCCTTGTGCAGAGCAAGGCGCGGGCCAGGATGGAAAATCCCAGGAAGATCAATACGATATGAGGTGGGATGGACTCAGTGATGATCCATCGTAGGGCGCGCCCGCGGACGGCGCGCCCCCAACTGGAGCGTCAGGCGATCCAGTTGACATTGGGGAAGGTATCGCGGAACGCCTCAGGGATCGGCACGACCTTGCCAGCCTGGTAGTCGAAGAACACGAAGCCGGACTTGGCCATCGCCACCAGGGTGCCGTCCGCCGGACGGGTGATGCGGAAGATGATGTCGCCACCGTACTTGTTGAAGTCCATCACGCCGACCTCGAACAGCAACTGGTCGCGGGCGTGGGCCTCGGCGCGGTAGGTGGTGGCCAGGTCGGTGACGATGATGCCGGTCTCACGAATGCCGTAGTCGAACAGGAAGCGCGCGCGGGCCTCGGAAATCATCGAGATCATCGAGTCGTTGCCCAGGTGTTTGGCACCGTTGATGTCGGTGACGCGCACGGTGAGCTTGGTGGTGTAGAGGAAGAGTTCTTCGGGAAATTCCAGTTTCAGGCGGGCCATTGGCGCTCTCGGGTCATGGGGAGAGCACCATTGTACGGAGCCCGCCGCCGGATTCGCAGTGCCATAGGCGGGCAGAATGGCGACGTCAGTGCGCCAGGTTGATGTGGTAGAAGGTCACGCGGCCACCTTCGTCGTCGGGGCCCTTGTTGTCGCTGATGTAGGCACCGGCCTTGAAGTAGAGCAGTTGCTTGCTCCAGGTCGAACTCAGGGCCTGTCGGTAGTACTGCTTCTCGCCATCGCTGCTTTCGGCGCGCAGGCCCAGTTGGCCGGTGGAGGTGACCCGCAGGCTGTAGGTGATGCGCTCGTTCAGGCGCACATCCTTGAGCAGCGGGATGTTCTTGCTGGCGCTGTCGTCCGGATGGTTGCGCACCAGCGCCTCGATGCTGCCGGTCTGGGTGTCGGGGTGGTAGTGGTACTGCAGCTTCACCAGCGGCTCGCCGTCGCCGCTGGTGGGCGATTTGCTGTGGATCTGGCCGATGATGATCTTGTTCTGCGAGGGTACGCGACCGACGCTCAGGGTGGCGCGCAGCTCGTTGTCGCCGCCGCTGTAGTACCAGTTGTAGAGGCTGCCGTCGCGCTTGGTCTCGCGCAGCTCGGTACGTGGGAAGGTACTGTCTTCGGTGTGCGAACCGTTGACCGGTACCCAGAACACGACGCTGTCGCCGTCGCGCTTGAAGTAGCGGCTCTGGTAGCCATTCTGCAGTTGCTGGGTGGTGATCTCGGTGGGACGGGGATCGCTGGGAATGGTCAGGTTCCAGGTGGAAAGGTCGATCATGCTGTCTCGCTCTCGAAGGGTTCGGGCGCGACCGGCAGGTACCTAGCCGGCGGGTCGCACTGCGGACTTCCAAGGTCATGCAATGGAAGCGAGGATGGCCGCGCGACGTATCGCGCGACGCGGGGAGGATACGCAGTGACCGCGAAGGCGGGGGCCAGCAGGGCGGCTGGCGTTCTGATTGCGGGATGCCGCCGCTGGCAGATGGCCGATCAGTGCCCGAGCATTTCGTGCATTGAGATGATCTGCTCGGCTACCTGCACCAGCTTCTGCTGGCGCCCCATCGCCTGCCGGCGCATCAGGGTGTAGGCCTCTTCCTCGGCGCAGCCCTTCATCTTCATCAGCAGCCCCTTGGCCAGTTCGATGCGCTTGCGTTCGGCCAGTTGCTGCTCGCGGGCTTGCAACTGCGCACGCAGCGCCTGGTCGCTCTCGAAGCGGGCCATCGCGACGTCGAGGATCGGTTGCAGGCGCTGCGCCTGGATGCCTTCGACGATATAGGCGCTGACCCCGGAACGGATGGCCTGGCGCATCACCTGCGGGTCGTGCTCGTCGGTGAACATGACGATGGGGCGCGGCTGGTCGCGGCTGACCAGCACTACCTGTTCCAGCACGTCGCGGCCGGGAGATTCGGTGTCGATGAGGATCACGTCCGGGCACAGGGCTTCCACGCGCTGTGCCAGGTCCACGGTGAGGCCGGATTCGTCGACCACGTCGAAGCCGGATTCCAGCAGTGCGGCCTTGAGGCGCCCGACCTTCTTCGGGGTGTCGTTGATCAGCAGGACGCGCAGCATGCTCAACCTCGCTCCGTCAGGGCATTGAGTTCGAAACCGCGGGCATAGCCGGCGGGATCGCTGCCGTCCCAGGTGCGTCCGTCGATCAGCGTCGAGCGGCGCATGCCGGTATCCGGCACTGTTACGCCAACGGCTTCGGCGGCTTCGCGGTACAGGTCGAGTTGCTGGACCTGGCGGGCGATGCCTGGATAGTCGACGTCTTCGCGCAGCAGCCCCCAGCGGCGGAACTGGGTCATGAACCACAGGCCGTCGGACAGCCAGGGGAAATTCGTTCGGCCTGCGTCGTGGAAGCGCAGCGGATGGGCGTCCTGCCAGGCGTGGCCGAGGCCATCCTGGTAGCGGCCGAGCAGGCGTGGCTCGATGCTGGAGAGCGGCGCGTCGACGTAGTCGTGGCCGCTGATCAGTCGCGCCACGCTGCGCAGGTTGTCCTCGCTGGCCTCGATGAAGCGACTGGCGTCGAGAATGCTCATCACCAGGGCGCGAGCCGTATTGGGGTATTGCTCGACGAAGGCGCGGGTGGTGCCCAGGACTTTTTCCGGGTGGTCCGGCCAGATCTGCTGGCTGGTCGCCAGGGTGAAGCCCAGGCCTTCGTCCACCGCCAGCGCGCCCCAGGGGCCGCCGGCGCAGAAGCCGTCGATGCGCCCGGCTTTCAGGTGCTCCACCATCTGCGCCGGTGGCACCACCAGCGAGCGCACATCGCGCAGCGGGTGGATGCCGTGGGCGGCCAGCCAGTAATACAGCCAAAGGGCGTGGGTGCCGGTGGGGAAGGTGTGCGCCAGGGTCAGCGGTGCACCGTTGTGGCGCGCGTGCTGGCGCAGTGCTTCAGCGCAGGTCACGCCGTCGCGCATCAGCGGTGCGGAAAGATTGATCGATTGGCCGTTCTGGCACAGCCCCATGAGCACTGCCATGTCGATGGCGGGGGTGCCACCCAGGCCGAGTTGCATGCCGTAGATCAGGCCGTAGAGCCCCTGCGCCGCGTCCAGTTCGCCGCTGAGCAGGCGGTCGCGCAGGCCGGCCCAGGAACTCTGCCGTTGCAGGTTGAGGGTCAGGCCGTAGGGCTGGGCGAAGCCTTGGGTGGCGGCGACCACCAGGGACGCGGCGTCGGTGAGGGCCATGAAGCCCAGGTTGAGTACGCTCTTTTCCGGCGCATCGGAGCCGGCGACCCAGGCCAGGCTGTCCGTACGGCTGCGTGTGCTGTCGATCATCTCCACCTCTGAAGGCAAAAGACACCGTTCCACTAGCCCTCGATGGGCGGGAAGGCGATGCTGTCATCTTTCAGGACCCGTCGTTGGGTTGCCTGTTGGTGGGCGTACAGCAAGGGGTGTGCCAGCGACGGTGGAAAAAAGAAGCCCCGCCACAGGGCGGGGCGCAGAGGAAGGGAGCGCACCTCTGGAGGGTTCCATCAAGGGCACCTGAGCACGGATATCGGCAGGGCCTGCAGACACCTTAGACGCACAGGCCGTCGCCGCAACGGTCAATAAGTATTAGGCCCATCGTGAGCAGCGGTTCAGGCCGCGCCTTTCGGGCAAGCACAAAAGAAAAGCCCCGCACGAGGCGGGGCTTTTCATCACGCTAGGCGTCTCAGACCTGGACGGCCGGGATCTTCGCGTTGGCTGCGGCTTCGCGGAACTCGGCGATCTGGTCGAAGCTCAGGTAGCGGTAGATATCGGCAGACATGCTGTCGATGTCCTTCGCATAGGCCATGTACTCCTCGACGGTCGGCAGCTTGCCGATGATCGAAGCGACAGCGGCCAGCTCGGCGGATGCCAGGAACACGTCGGTGGCGTCGCCCAGACGGTTCGGGAAGTTACGGGTCGAAGTGGAGACCACGGTCGAACCGGTCTGTACGCGAGCCTGGTTACCCATGCACAGCGAGCAGCCCGGCATTTCCATGCGCGCGCCAGCCTTGCCGTAGATGCCGTAGTAGCCTTCCTCGGTCAGCTGGTGGGCGTCCATCTTGGTCGGCGGAGCCAGCCACAGACGGGTCGGAATGCCACCCTTGACCTTGTCCAGCAGCTTGCCGGCAGCGCGGAAGTGACCGATGTTGGTCATGCAGGAACCGATGAAGACTTCATCGATCTTGCGGCCTTCGACGCTGGACAGCAGACGGGCGTCGTCCGGGTCGTTCGGAGCGCAGAGTACCGGCTCCTTGACGTCGGCCAGGTCGATCTCGATGACCGCGGCGTACTCGGCGTCCTGGTCGGCAGCCAGCAGTTGCGGGTTGGCCAGCCAGGCTTCCATCGCTTGCGCGCGGCGCTCCAGGGTGCGGGCGTCGCCATAGCCTTCGCCGATCATCCAGCGCAGCAGGGTGATGTTGGACTTCAGGTACTCGGCGATGGCCTCTTCCGGCAGCTTGATGGTGCAACCGGCAGCCGAACGCTCGGCGGAGGCGTCGGACAGCTCGAAGGCTTGCTCGACGGTCAGGTCGTTCAGACCTTCGATCTCGAGGATGCGGCCGGAGAAGATGTTCTTCTTGCCTTTCTTCTCGACGGTCAGCAGGCCAGCCTGGATGGCGTAGTAGGGGATCGCATGGACCAGGTCACGCAGGGTGATGCCCGGTTGCAGCTTGCCCTTGAAGCGCACCAGAACCGATTCGGGCATGTCCAGCGGCATGACGCCGGTGGCTGCGGCGAAGGCCACCAGGCCGGAGCCGGCCGGGAAGCTGATGCCGATCGGGAAGCGGGTGTGCGAGTCGCCGCCGGTGCCGACGGTGTCGGGCAGCAGCATGCGGTTCAGCCAACTGTGGATGATGCCGTCGCCCGGACGCAGGGAGACACCGCCGCGGGTCATCATGAAGTCCGGCAGGGTGTGGTGGGTCTTGACGTCGATCGGCTTCGGATAAGCAGCGGTGTGGCAGAAGGACTGCATCACCAGGTCGGCGGAGAAGCCCAGGCAAGCCAGGTCTTTCAGCTCGTCGCGGGTCATCGGGCCGGTGGTGTCCTGGGAACCGACGGTGGTCATCTTCGGTTCGCAGTAGGTGCCCGGACGTACGCCCTGGCCTTCGGCCAGACCGCAGGCGCGGCCAACCATCTTCTGCGCGAGGGTGAAGCCCTTGCCGCTGTCGGTCGGTGCTTCCGGCTTCTTGAACAGGTCGGATGGAGCCAAGCCCAGCTCGGCGCGGGCCTTCTCGGTCAGGCCGCGGCCAACGATCAGCGGGATACGGCCGCCGGCGCGGACTTCGTCCAGCAGAACCGGGGTCTTCAGCTCGAAGGTGGTGACCACTTCGCCGCTGTCATGACGCACGACCTTGCCTTCGTACGGGTACACGTCGATGACGTCGCCCATGGCCAGGTTGGTGCAGTCGAATTCGATCGGCAGGGCACCGGCATCTTCCATGGTGTTGTAGAAGATCGGGGCGATCTTGGTGCCGAAGCAGAAGCCGCCAGCGCGCTTGTTCGGAACGTAGGGGATGTCGTCGCCGAAGAACCACAGCACCGAGTTGGTGGCGGATTTACGGGACGAACCGGTGCCGACCACGTCACCGACGTAGGCGACCGGGAAGCCCTTGGCCTTGACCGCTTCGATCTGCTTCAGCGGACCGACGACACCCGGCTGGGCCGGCTCGATGCCGTCACGGGCCATCTTCAGCATGGCCAGGGCGTGCAGCGGGATGTCAGGGCGCGACCAGGCGTCCGGAGCGGGGGACAGGTCGTCGGTGTTGGTTTCGCCGGGGACCTTGAACACGGTCAGGGTCAGCTTCTCGGCGATGGCCGGACGGGCCTTGAACCACTCGCCATCGGCCCAGGACTGCAGCACGGCCTTGGCGGCGGCGTTGCCTTTCTTGGCGCGCTCGGCGACGTCGTGGAAGGCGTCGAACATCAGCAGGGTGTGCTTCAGTTGCGCGGCGGCGACTTCGGCCAGCTCGGCGCTGTCCAGCAGCTCGACCATCGTGGAGATGTTGTAGCCGCCCTGCATGGTGCCCAGCAGCTCGACGGCACGGGTCTTGGTCAGCAGCGGGGAGGTGGTCTCGCCCTTGGCAACGGCGGACAGGAAGCCAGCCTTGACGTAGGCGGCTTCATCCACGCCCGGCGGTACGCGGTTGGTGATCAGGTCGAGGAGAAATTCTTCTTCGCCGGCCGGCGGGTTCTTCAGGAGTTCGACCAGACCTGCGGTCTGTTCGGCGTTCAGCGGCTGGGGCACGACGCCCTGGGCGGCACGCTCTTCTACGTGTTTGCGATAGGCTTCAAGCACAGTATTTCCCTCATCAGTGGTCCCGGAGGACGCGTATCCAGGAGACCCCTCCGATCCATTCGTCAGGCATGGTGGACGGTAATCCACTGACCTACGACGGCACCGGCGATCTCCGGGCAGAAGCTGTTTTCAAAGTTTTACGCCGGGGTGGCCTGGGACTGATGGGAATGGGCGCTTGAGGGAGGCGCCCAGACCGCGCGGCTGCCGGAATCTGTGCTTCGTGACGCTTTGAAAACAGCTTCTTTCGGACAATGACGCCAAAAAGGCGCAGCCATTCTAATGGAATTAATGGGCCTTGGTAAGCCGATTTGCGTGGTGCCCGAGGGTGATCTTGCC
This sequence comes from Pseudomonas sp. ATCC 13867, assembly GCF_000349845.1. Classification (NCBI taxonomy): domain Bacteria; kingdom Pseudomonadati; phylum Pseudomonadota; class Gammaproteobacteria; order Pseudomonadales; family Pseudomonadaceae; genus Pseudomonas; species Pseudomonas sp. ATCC 13867. The sequence continues at coordinate 2,343,947 of NC_020829.1, forward strand.
TAGACAAAGGGCTAACATGCCCGCTTTGCCAGCCATCTGTTCAGCCATGTCTTCGCAACGCATCAAAACCCCCTGTGTCGGGCTCTGCTCGACGGTCTATGGCGACCTGGTCTGCCGTGGCTGCAAGCGTTTCCACCACGAAGTGGTGAGCTGGAACCGCTACGGCGACGAGGAGAAACGGGCGGTCCTGAGCCGTCTGGAAGTCCTGCTGGCGCAGGTGATGATGGCCAAGCTGGAAGTGTTCGACGCGCCTTTGCTGCGCAGCCAGCTGGAGCAGCGGCAGATCCGCTTCGTGCCCGAGCAGTCGCCCTATTGCTGGGCATACCAACTGATCGCCCGCGGCTCGCGGATGATCAACCAGGTGGAGGCCTATGGCCTGGCGCTGCTGCCGGAGTTTCGTGGTTGGCCACTGCCGGAACTGCGCGATGCCATCGACAAGGAGTTCTTCATCCTCTCCGAGGCGCACTACGAGCGTTACATCGCGCCGGGTTTCCTGGCCGAGGGTATGGAGTCGCGCGTCTGACTCTGAAGATGGCTGGATAAAAAGCCGCCCGACGGGCGGCTTTTGGGGGGCTGGTAGCAGCGAGCTTGCTCGCGAACCGTCCAGCAGCGATGTGGCCAAGGCGTTCTGTTCGCGAGCAAGCTCGCTCCTGCAAGTGCTATCCCGAGTCCGTTCCCGTCAGGGTTGGGCGGCCAGCTCTTCCAGGTGGGCGATGATGTCGTCCGGCTTGAGCACCAGGATGTCGCTTTCCAGCGCATCCAGCACCACCTCGGCGGTATTGCCGATCAGCGCGCCGGAAAAGCCGGTGCGCGCCACGGTGCCGATCACGGTGACGGCGGCCGACAGGTGGTGCGCCGCGCGCGGGATGAGCACGTCGGCCGGGCCTTCCTCGATATGCAGGTGGTCGTTGTCAATGCCGTACTCGGCCTGGAATGCCCGGCAAGCCTCGCGGTATTTCGCCTCGATGGTTTCGCTGAGCTGGAAGGTCGGGTCGGCGGACGACAGCATTGGCGAGGGGTGGGCGCTAATCACGTGCAGCTCGCCGTGGGCCAGCCCGGCAATGTCGTAGGCGTTACTGACGATACCGGAGTGCAGGGTGCGGTGCTCGGCGTCGCTGTTGCCCACGTCCACGGCTGCAAGGATGTTGCGTCCGGCCCAGGGCTGGTTGGTTTTCACCAGCAGCACGGGAGAAGGGCAATGGCGCAGCAGCTTCCAGTCATCCGGGGTCAGCAACGCCTTCTTCAGCGGGTTGTCGGGGCTGTGCTGCTTGATCACCAGGCCGCAGCCTTCGGCCTGTTGCTCGGCGATGATGGTGGCGTGCAGGCTGTCCTTCCAGGCCTGCCGGCTGGAGGTGCTGAAGCCTTCCTGGCGCAGCCCCTGGGCGAACTCTTCGAGCGCAGCGCTGAAATCGCCGCGTTTCTCGCAGGCCAGCAGGTGCAGATGGGACTGGGTGACGCTGGCGATCAGTCGTGCCCGTTTCAGGGCGAGACCGTCCGGCTGGTCAGGGTCCACGACTACGAGGATGCTACGGATGGCTTGCATGATCGTCTCCCTTCGTGCGCGTTGTTTATGTGGAACAACTGTAGTCGGGATATCGCCGTCATGACGTTGAGGCATATCAAAGGCGGACGCTGGTTCCGCACGGCGGCATTCGTATAATGCCCCCCATTTATGGCACCGGCCAGCCGGTGGAACGCTTCGTCGGAGTTGAGCATGTTGTCTGAAATCAGGGAATTTCTCGGTTGTGCCACGCCGGATGCGTGGGTCGAGGCCGCGCTGCGGGATCAGGCGGTGATGCTGATCGATCACAAGAACAACGAGTTCAAGGCCGCCAGCACGGCCCTGGCCCTGATCGCCAAGTACAGCGCCCACGAGGAACTGGTGAACTTCATGTCGCGTCTGGCCCGCGAGGAGCTGCGCCACCACGAGCAGGTGCTGGCGATCCTGAAGAAGCGCGGTATCGGGCTGCGGCCGATCTCCGCCGGCCGCTACGCTTCCGGCCTGCGCGCCGTGGTGCGCAACCACGAGCCGCAGAAGCTGGTGGACACCCTGATCGTCGGTGCCTTCATCGAGTGCCGCAGCTGCGAGCGTTTCGCCGCGCTGGTGGATCACCTAGACGCCGATCTGGCCAAGTTCTACGGCTCGCTGCTGAAATCCGAGGCGCGGCATTTCCAGGGCTACCTGAGCCTGGCGCGCCGCTATGGCGATGATGCCGATATCGAGCGTCGCGTGGCGGAGATTCGCGAAGTGGAAGCCGGGCTGATCCTGGCGCCGGACAGCGAGTTCCGCTTCCACAGCGGAGTGCCGGAGCAACAGGCGGCCTGATTCGCCACCCGGAATGAAAAAAGCGCCCAGTTGGGCGCTTTTTTCTTGGTTCTTCGTAGGAGCGAGCTTGCTCGCGAACCAACCCAGCTACAGAGCTGCCGGAAATCCGTTCGCGAGCAAGCTCGCTCCTACAGGTTCAGATTCAGGCTTAGTCCTTCACCTTCAGGTCCAGCGCCAGGTCGCGCGCGGCCTTGGTGGCCAGTACGCCCATCAGTTGGCCGATCTCGTCCTGCCGGCTGCTGCTGCCGGTCTGGCTGCCCGCCATCATCACGCTGGGCACCGGCGCCTGGGCGGCGGCTTCGGCCCAGACCTTGTTGATGGCGATCAGCGCGTCCAGCTTGGGCTGCAGCGCGCCGTCCGCCTTGATCACTGCTTCACGGGCGTAGGCATCGGCGTCGGCGGTGATCTTGGTGGCCTGTGCCGTCACGGTGGCCTTGTCGCGCAGCAGTTCGGCGGTCTGTTTCTCGATCTCGGCGCGCTGCTTCTCTCGTTCGGCGTTGATCACCGCCAACTGTTTCTCGGTTTCCGCCTGAGTAGTGCGCTCGATCTGGTCACGTAAAGTTTCCTGGCGCTTGGCTTCCACTTCCTTCTCGCCGCGAGCGGTGACCAGCAGCTTCTCTTCCTCTTCCTTCAGGCGGTTCTGACGTGCCACGGCCAGTTCGGCCAGGGCCTGCTGCACCTTGACCATGCGTTGCTTGTATTGCGGGTTGGGGTCGACGTTGGTGATGCGCGCCTCGACCACTTCCACGCCGAACTTGCGGAACTGCTGCTGTTTGCGCACCGGAATGCCCTTGGCATCGATGACTTTCTCGGTGACGAACTGGCTGGCATTGTTGTCGCCGAAGCTGCCCTGCTCGGTGCCGGCCTGGAGGATGGCGGTCTGGTGCGGAACGGCGCCGCGCGGGCCGCGGACTTCCTTGCGCTTGATCAGGTACAGGCCATCGTTGAGCTGGTTCTCGAACTCCGCGGCGAATTCGCTGCGGGCGCCGGCGTAGTAGTCGTCGGCGGTCATCAACGAGGCGGTGGCCTGCAGGGTTTCCTTGATCGCCGGGACCAGCGCGGTGCGGATGAAGTTGTCCGGGTTGCGGTATTCCTGGGCCATCTTCAGGAACTGGTCGCCGCCGGGCAGGCGGAAGCGCGCGGAGGATTCGACCTTGGCGTCGACGTTGCCGAGGAAGACGATGGGGAAGGCTTCGATGGTCGCGCCCAGCCCGTCGTTGTCCGGGTTGTTGTCGTTCTCGTCCATGATCAGCACGGACTGCACGCTGATGGCTTTCTTCCAGGTGGTGGCGCGGCCGAACCACTTGGTGGCGTAGCCGACGTCGTCGACGATCTTCTCGTCGCCGAAGATGGTCCGCACGTGGGTCATGAAGCCGGCTTCGTTATAGAAGAAGACGCCGTTGAACAGGATGAAGGCGGCGGCGACCAATGCCAGGGGCAGGGCGCCGAACTTGATGAGGTTTCCCTTGCTGAACATGTTTCTTCCTTGAGTGAGCAAACCGCGAATGCTGCGCAAGGTGGCAGGTGCCGGTCAATAGGAAAGGTCTGACAGTGCGAGTAGGTTAACGCCATAAGGCCACCGTTGCGGTGGCCGGGGTGGTTCAGAGCGGGAAGGGCGCCTGCTGCATGCCCTGGTCGTCAGCTTCCAGGGCCCAGCCCTGGCGATCCCAGTCGCCCAGTACGATGCGCCGCGCCGGTCGACCGTCGATAGTCAGTTCATGGACGGCGGGGCGGTGGGTGTGGCCGTGGATCAGGATGCGCACGCCCTTGTCACGCATGATGCGTTCGACTTCGGCGGGGGTGACGTCGACGATCTCGCTGGCCTTCATGCGCGTCTGCGCGCGGCTTTCCTTGCGCAGCTTGCGCGCCAGCTTGTGCCGGGTGGCCAGCGGCAAGTTACGCAGGATGAACAGGGTCAGCGGATTGCGCAGCCAGCGGCGCAGCTTCATATAGGCCGCGTCGAGGGTGCACAGGCTGTCGCCGTGCATCAGCAGGATCTTCTCGCCGTCCAGATCGATCAGGCTCGGGTCGCGCAGCAGCGTGCAGCCGGCTTCGCGGCAGAAGGCCTGGCCAATCAGGAAGTCGCGGTTGCCGTGCATCAGGAAGATGCGCGTGCCGCTGTCGGACAGCTCGCGCAGGGCGCGGGCGATGGAGTGCTGGAACTCGTCCATGCCATCGTCGCCGATCCAGGCTTCGAAGAAATCGCCGAGGATATACAGCGCCTCGGCCGTGCGGGCGCGGGTGGAGAGGAAATGCAAGAACGCCCGGGTAATGTCCGGGCGTTCCGCTTCGAGATGCAGGTCCGAGATGAACAGGACGCTCATCGACTCACTCGCCGATGACTTCTGCTTTCTCGATGATCACGTCGTCGGCCGGTACGTCCTGGTGGCCGGAGCGCATGGTGGTGGCCACGCCCTTGATCTTGTTGACCACGTCCATGCCGTCCTTCACTTCACCGAACACGCAGTAGCCCCAGCCCTGCACGGTCGGCGCGCTGTGGTTGAGGAAATCGTTGTCGGCGACGTTGATGAAGAACTGCGCGCTGGCCGAATGCGGTTCCATGGTGCGGGCCATGGCAACGGTGCCGACCTTGTTGCCGACGCCGTTGTTGGCTTCGTTCTTGATCGACTTGCGGGTGCTCTTCTGCTTCATGCCCGGCTCGAAACCGCCGCCCTGGATCATGAAGTTGTTGATCACGCGGTGGAACACGGTGTTGTCGTAATGGCCGGCCTTCACGTACTCCTTGAAGTTGGCCACGGTTTCCGGCGCCTTGTCGTCGAACAGTTCAAGGGTGATGTCGCCGAAGTTGGTCTGCAGTTTGACGGTGGTAGTCATCAGGGAATTCCGCTCTTGGTAAAAATCGAAGGCCTGTCAGGGGGTTGACAGCTTCGGCTATGATAAGCGCTTTGGTTTGGCTGGCCTACCCTGGCCGAACACCAGCATGATCAAGGACACCATGAGCAAGCCTACCGCCGATACGAAAGAAGCCACTGTTGCCGCCAACTTCCTGCGTCCGATCGTTGCGGCCGACCTGGAAAGTGGCAAGCACCAGAAGATCGTCACCCGCTTCCCGCCGGAGCCCAACGGCTACCTGCATATCGGCCACGCCAAGTCCATCTGTCTGAACTTCGGCCTGGCCAAGGAGTTCGGCGGTGACTGCCACCTGCGCTTCGACGACACCAACCCGGCGAAGGAAGACCAGGAATACATCGACGCCATCGAGGCCGACGTGAAATGGCTGGGCTTCGAGTGGGCCGGCCAGGTGCGCTATGCCTCCAACTACTTCGACCAGCTGCATGCCTGGGCCGTCGATCTGATCAAGGCCGGCAAGGCGTTCGTCTGCGACCTGAACGCCGAGGAAATGCGCGCGTACCGCGGCTCGCTGACCGAGCCGGGCAAGAACAGCCCGTTCCGCGAGCGTTCGGTGGAAGAGAACCTGGACCTGTTCGCCCGCATGAAAGCCGGCGAGTTCGCCGACGGCGCCCGCTCGCTGCGCGCGAAGATCGACATGGCCTCGCCGAACATCAACCTGCGCGACCCGATCCTCTACCGCATCCGCCACGCCCACCACCACCAGACGGGCGACAAGTGGTGCATCTACCCCAGCTACGACTTCACCCACGGTCAGTCGGACGCCATCGAGGGTATCACCCACTCCATCTGCACCCTGGAGTTCGAGGATCACCGCCCGCTGTACGAGTGGTTCCTGGCCAACCTGCCGGTTCCGGCCCAGCCGCGCCAGTACGAATTCGCGCGCCTGAACCTGAACTACACCATCACCAGCAAGCGCAAGCTCAAGCAACTGGTCGATGAAAACCACGTGCATGGCTGGGACGACCCGCGCATGTCGACCCTCTCGGGCTACCGCCGCCGCGGCTACACCCCGGCATCGATCCGTACCTTCTGCGACATGATCGGCGTGAACCGCGCCGGTGGTGTGGTGGACATCGGCATGCTGGAGTTCGCCATCCGTGATGACCTCGACGCCAACGCCGGCCGCGCCATGTGCGTGCTCAAGCCGCTGAAGGTGGTCATCACCAACTACCCGGAAGGCCAGGTCGAGAACCTCGAGCTGCCGCGCCATCCGAAGCAGGACATGGGCGTGCGCGTGCTGCCGTTCAGCCGCGAGATCTACATCGATGGCAGCGACTTCGAGGAAGTCCCGCCGGCGGGCTACAAGCGACTGATCCCGGGCGGCGAAGTGCGCCTGCGCGGCAGCTACGTGATCCGCGCCGACGAAGCCATCAAGGATGCCGCCGGCAATATCGTCGAACTGCGCTGCAGCTACGACGAGAACACCCTGGGCAAGAACCCCGAGGGCCGCAAGGTCAAGGGCGTGATCCACTGGGTGCCGGCTGCCGAGAGCGTGGAGTGCGAAGTGCGCCTGTACGACCGCCTGTTCCGCTCCGCCAACCCGGAGAAATCCGAAGAGGGCGGTAGCTTCCTCGACAACATCAACCCGGACTCCCTGGTGGTGCTCAAGGGCTGCCGCGCCGAGCCGTCGCTGGCCAGCGCCACGGCCGAGGATCGCTTCCAGTTCGAGCGCGAGGGCTACTTCTGCGCCGACGCCAAGGACTCCAAGGCCGACGCCCTGGTCTTCAACCGCACCGTGACCCTGCGCGATTCCTGGGGGCAGTAACGGATGGCCGACTTGCAGATCTACAGCACGCTGTCCAAGACCAAGGACAGCTTCAAGCCGCTGGTGGGTAACCAGGTGCGCATGTATGTGTGCGGGATGACCGTGTACGACTTCTGCCACATCGGCCATGCCCGCGTGATGGTGGCGTTCGACGTCATCGCCCGCTGGCTGCGTCATCGCGGCTACGACCTGACCTATGTGCGCAACATCACCGACATCGACGACAAGATCATCCGCCGCGCCCAGGAGAATGGCGAGTCGTTCGAAGACCTGACCGCTCGCATGATTGCCGCGATGCACGAGGACGAGGCGCGCCTGTCGGTCCTGCGTCCGGACATCGAGCCGCGCGCCACCGGCCATATCGCCGGCATGCACGAGATGATCCAGACCCTGATCGACAAGGGCTACGCCTACGCGCCGGGCAATGGCGACGTCTACTACCGGGTCGGCAAGTTCGCCGGCTACGGCAAGCTGTCGCGCAAGAAGATCGAGGACCTGCGCATCGGTGCGCGGATCGAGGTCGACGAATCCAAGGAAGACCCGCTGGACTTCGTGCTCTGGAAGGGCGCCAAGCCCGGCGAGCCGAGCTGGGAGTCGCCCTGGGGCGCCGGTCGTCCGGGCTGGCACATCGAGTGCTCGGTGATGTCCACCTGCTGCCTGGGCGAGACCTTCGACATCCACGGCGGCGGCCCGGACCTGGTGTTCCCGCACCACGAGAACGAGATCGCCCAGAGCGAGGCGGCCACCGGCAAACTCTATGCGGCCAGCTGGATGCACGCTGGCGCGGTGCGCGTGGACGGCGAGAAGATGTCCAAGTCCCTGGGCAACTTCTTCACCATTCGCGAGGTGCTGGAGAAATACCACCCGGAAGTCGTGCGCTTCCTGCTGGTTTCCAGCCACTACCGCAGCCCGATCAACTACTCCGAAGACAACCTGAAGGAAGCCAGGGGCGCGCTGGAGCGTTTCTACACCGCGCTGCGCGGCCTGCCGCAGGTGGCTGCCGTGGGAGGCGAGGCCTTCGTCGAGCGTTTCGCCGCGGCGATGGACGATGACTTCGGTACGCCGGAAGCGGTTGCCGTGCTGTTCGAGATGGCGCGTGAAATCAACCGTCTGCGGGATAGCGAGCCGGCGGCTGCGGCTGCACTGGCGGCGCGCGTGCGTGAGCTGGGGGCTCTGCTGGGTGTTCTGCAACTGGATGCCGACGAGTTCCTTCAGGCCGGCGCAGCTGGCAAGGTCGACGCGGCGCAGGTCGAGGCGCTGATCCAGGCGCGCCTGGATGCCCGTGCGGCGAAGAACTGGGCCGAGTCCGACCGCATCCGCGATGAGCTGAGCGCTCTGGGCGTGGTGCTGGAAGACGGCAAGGGCGGCACAACCTGGCGTCTCGCCGAGTAATGGTCCCCTGGAGATGAAGAAGGCCGCTGATCAGCGGCCTTCTTCATTTGCGCGGCGAACGTATCAGGTGTGCAGGTGTTCGGCGGCGTACAAGGTATTTTCCAGCAGGCACGCGCGGGTCATCGGGCCGACGCCGCCCGGAACCGGGGTGATCCAGCTGGCGCGCTCGGCGGCGACGTCATATTCCACGTCGCCCACCAGCTTGCCGTCGGCCTGGCGGTTGATGCCCACGTCGATGACGATGGCGCCCTCCTTGATCCACTCGCCCTTGACCAGGCCCGGCTTGCCGGCGGCCACGACCACCAGGTCGGCGCGGCGTACGTGCTCGGCCAGGTCGCGGGTGAAGCGGTGGGTCACGGTGACGGTGCAGCCGCCCAGCAGCAGCTCCAGCGCCATCGGGCGACCGACGATGTTCGAGGCGCCCACTACCACTGCGTCCATGCCGTACAGGTCGACGCCGGTGCTTTCCAGCAGGGTCATGATGCCTTTCGGGGTGCAGGGGCGCAGCAGCGGGATGCGCTGGGCCAGGCGGCCGATGTTGAAGGGATGAAAACCGTCCACGTCCTTGTCCGGACTGATGCGTTCCAGCAGTTGCGAGGCATCGAGGTGGGCGGGGAGGGGGAGCTGGACCAGGATGCCGTCGATGGCCGGATCGGCGTTCAGGCGGTCGATCAGCGCCAGCAACTCTTCCTGAGTGGTGCTGGCGGGGAGGTCGTACGCCTGGGAGAGGAAGCCGACCTCTTCACAGTCCTTGCGCTTGTGCGCGACATAGACCTGAGAGGCGGGGTCGCTGCCGACCAGGATCACTGCCAGGCCGGGGATGCGCAGTCCTTGCTGGCGGCGTTCATTGACGCGTTGGGCAATCTGCTGGCGGAGGCTGGCGGCGATCGCTTTGCCGTCGATCAGTTTTGCAGTCATGTCAGGAGGGAACCATCGGGGCGGGTGAAAAAAGGACGCGCATTTTCGCACGCTGCCTTCATAAGGCAAAGTCGGGCGCCCCGATTTGCCGTAACTCCTTTATCTCTTTGAATTTTTTTTGAAAAAGTTGTTGACGGGGTAGGGGCTCGTCGATAACATGCGCCCCGCTTGCCGAGCACTGCCTGAAACGAAAGACGAAGGCGGTGCAAACCGGTTCAGTGGTTTCCACTGATCTGCTAAGCAAGGGTTGCCGCCACTAAAGCGCCCGTAGCTCAGCTGGATAGAGCATCCGCCTTCTAAGCGGATGGTCGCAGGTTCGAGTCCTGCCGGGTGCGCCAAGTGGCGTTCGGTACAAGCAAGTGTAATATGGTGGGCGTAGCTCAGTTGGTAGAGCACAGGATTGTGGCTCCTGGTGTCGTGGGTTCGATTCCCATCGTCCACCCCATATTCCGAAGCGCCAGGCCCAGAGCCTGGCGTTTTCGTTTCTGCGGTACCCTGCGGACGTGGTGAAATTGGTAGACACGCTGGATTTAGGTTCCAGTGGCGCAAGCTGTGAGAGTTCGAGTCTCTCCGTCCGCACCATCTTCTTTCCATAAGCTCTCGCATCCGTGAATTTCCGCAGCTTCCAGCCAGGGTGACTTCTGCATTTCTAGCTACTAGAATGCTTGCCCTTGATTCTGGGAGCCGGAAGGACCGGCTTACGTCTGTGCCACGAGGAATATCCATGCAAGTTTCCGTTGAAAGCACCTCCGCTCTTGAGCGCCGCATGACCGTTGGCGTGCCGGCCGAGCGCATCGAGACCGAAGTCAACAAGCGTCTGCAGCAGACCGCTCGTCGCGCCAAGGTTCCTGGCTTCCGTCCCGGCAAGGTGCCGATGAGCGTGATCCGTCAGCGCTACGAAGCCGCCGCTCGTCAGGAAGCCCTTGGTGACCTGATCCAGGAAACCTTCTACGAAGCCGTTGTCGAGCAGAAGCTGAACCCGGCCGGTGCTCCCTCCGTCGAGCCGAAAGTGTTCGAAAAGGAGAAGGGCCTCGAGTACGTCGCTACCTTCGAAGTCTTCCCCGAGTTCCAGGTTGCCGGCTTCGACGGCATCAAGGTCGAGCGCCTGCAGGCCGACGTGGCTGACGCCGATCTCGACAACATGCTGGACATCCTGCGCAAGCAGAACACCCGGTTCGAAGCCGTTGACCGCGCCGCTCAGAACGACGACCAGGTGAACATCGACTTCGTCGGCAAGATCGACGGCGAAGCCTTCGCTGGCGGTTCCGCCAAGGGCACCCTGCTGGTGCTGGGCTCCGGCCGCATGATCCCGGGCTTCGAAGAAGGCCTGGTCGGCGCCAAGGCCGGTGAAGAGCGCGTACTGAACGTGACCTTCCCCGAGGACTACCAGAACCTGGACCTGGCCGGCAAAGCCGCCGAGTTCGCCGTTACCGTCAACAGTGTCGCCGAACCGAAGCTGCCGGAGCTGAACGAAGAGTTCTTCGCTCTGTTCGGCGTGAAGGAAAGCACCCTGGAAGGTTTCCGTACCGAAGTTCGCAAGAACATGGAGCGTGAACTGCGCCAGGCCATCAAGTCCAAGGTGAAGAACCAAGTGATGGAAGGTCTGGTCGAGACCAACCCGATCGAAGTTCCGAAGGCCCTGATCGGCAACGAAGTCAACCGTCTGCGCGTGCAGGCTGTCCAGCAGTTCGGCGGCAACATCAAGCCTGACCAACTGCCGGCCGAGCTGTTCGAAGAGCAGGCCAAGCGCCGCGTGGTGCTGGGTCTGATCGTCGCCGAGCTGGTCAAGCAGCACGAACTGAAGGCCGACGAAGCCCGCGTTCGCGAAATGATCGAAGAGATGGCTTCCGCTTACCAGGAGCCGGAACAGGTTGTTTCCTGGTACTACAAGAACGACCAGCAGTTGAACGAAGTCCGTTCGGTTGTACTGGAAGAACAAGTTGTAGATACTGTCCTGCAGAAGGCCAATGTGACCGACAAGCAGGTATCCTACGAAGACGCGGTCAAGCCTGCAGAAGCTCCGCAAGCGGCCTGATCCAACGCTTCGTTCGATTGTCACAAGCCAGCCTTCGGGCTGGCTTGTGCGTCTATAGAGCCATGACTTTTTATTAGGGAGTGATCGTCGGACATGCATAATCCTTATATGCCGCAAGTTCCGAACATTCAGGCCGCGGGTGGTCTGGTGCCGATGGTGGTGGAGCAGTCCGCCCGCGGTGAGCGTTCCTACGACATCTATTCGCGCCTGCTGAAGGAGCGGATCATCTTCCTGGTCGGCCAGGTCGAGGACTACATGGCCAACCTCGTGGTGGCCCAGTTGCTCTTCCTCGAAGCCGAGAACCCGGACAAGGACATCCACCTCTACATCAACTCCCCGGGTGGCTCGGTGACTGCCGGCATGTCGATCTACGACACCATGCAATTCATCAAGCCCGACGTGTCCACCATCTGCGTAGGCCAGGCGTGCAGCATGGGCGCCCTGCTGCTGGCCGGCGGTGCCGCCGGCAAGCGCTACTGCCTGCCGCATTCGCGCATGATGATCCACCAGCCGCTGGGCGGCTTCCAGGGCCAGGCCTCGGACATCGAGATCCACGCCAAGGAAATCCTCTTCATCAAGGAACGCCTGAACCAGGTGCTGGCGCATCACACCGGCCAGCCGCTGGATGTCATCGCCCGCGATACCGATCGTGACCGCTTCATGAGCGGCGAAGAAGCCGTCAGCTATGGTCTGATCGATCAGGTATTCACTCAGCGTCCTTCCGCCAGCTGAGTTTCTCCGCAATACCGCGGCCGGTAATCCGGCCGCTTCGCGGGCTTGAAAATGCCTGCGAATGCCTTCATCTTGTCCTTCACGTATATCCCCGATTGGAACGATCGAATGACTGACACCCGCAACGGCGAGGACAACGGCAAGCTGCTGTATTGCTCCTTCTGCGGCAAGAGCCAGCACGAAGTGCGCAAGTTGATTGCCGGCCCCTCGGTCTTTATCTGCGACGAGTGCGTCGACCTGTGCAATGACATCATCCGCGAGGAGGTGCAGGAGGCACAGGCCGAGAGCAGTGCGCACAAGCTTCCGGCGCCGAAAGAGATCCGCACCATCCTCGATCAGTACGTGATCGGCCAGGAACGTGCCAAGAAAACCCTGGCAGTAGCGGTGTACAACCACTACAAACGCCTGAATCAGCGTGAGCGCAAGGATGACGTCGAGCTGGGCAAGAGCAACATCCTGCTGATCGGGCCGACCGGCTCGGGCAAGACGCTGCTGGCCGAGACTCTCGCGCGCCTGCTCAATGTTCCGTTCACCATCGCCGATGCGACCACCCTCACCGAGGCGGGCTACGTGGGCGAGGATGTCGAGAACATCATCCAGAAGTTGCTGCAGAAGTGCGACTATGACGTCGAGAAAGCCCAGATGGGCATCGTCTACATCGACGAAATCGACAAGATCTCGCGCAAATCGGACAACCCGTCGATCACCCGCGACGTTTCCGGCGAAGGTGTTCAGCAGGCCCTGCTGAAGCTGGTCGAAGGCACCGTGGCTTCCGTACCGCCCCAGGGTGGCCGCAAGCACCCGCAGCAGGAGTTCCTGCAGGTCGATACCCGCAACATCCTGTTCATCTGCGGTGGTGCGTTCGCTGGCCTGGAAAAGGTCATCCAGAACCGTTCCACCAAGGGCGGCATCGGCTTCAACGCCGAGGTTCGCAGCCAGGAGGCGGGCAAGAAGGTCGGCGAAGCGCTGCGTGAGGTCGAGCCGGAAGATCTGGTCAAATTCGGCCTGATACCCGAGTTCGTCGGCCGCCTGCCGATCATCGCGACCCTCGACGAGCTGGACGAAGCTGCGTTGATGCAGATTCTCACCGAGCCGAAGAACGCGCTGACCAAGCAGTACGCCAAGCTCTTCGAAATGGAAGGTGTGGACCTTGAGTTCCGCCCCGACGCCCTCAAGGCCGTGGCCCGTAAAGCGCTGGATCGCAAGACCGGTGCCCGTGGCCTGCGCTCCATCCTCGAAGGCATCCTGCTCGACACCATGTACGAAATCCCCTCGCAGGACGACGTCAGCAAGGTGGTGATCGATGAAAGCGTCATCGATGGCTCCTCCCAGCCGCTGCTGATCTACGAGAACACCGAGCAGCCGGCCAAGGCCGCGCCTGACGCCTGAAACCAGAAGGGGCCCTAGGGCCCCTTTTTTCTTCCCATCTACCGCGCTTGTTTTTTCCCAGCCCTAACCCCATCTTAGGCCGAAGGGTCCAATCCCATCGTTTTGGCCAAGTGCCGCTGTAGAGCCGAATATCATGAAAACACTCGTCGAGTTGCCCCTGCTGCCCCTGCGTGACGTAGTGGTGTATCCGCACATGGTCATCCCGCTGTTCGTCGGGCGTGAGAAATCCATCGAGGCCCTCGAGGCCGCCATGACCAGCGACAAGCAGATCCTGTTGCTGGCGCAGAAGAACCCGGCCGACGATGATCCGGGTGCGGACGGTCTGTACCGCATGGGTACCGTGGCCACTGTCCTGCAATTGCTGAAGCTGCCCGACGGCACCGTCAAGGTGCTGGTCGAAGGCGAGCAGCGCGGCCAGGTAGAGCGCTTCATCGACGAGGAAGCCTACTGCCGCGCCGAAGTTTCGATCATTGACGAGGCCTCTGTCGGCGAGCGCGAATCCGAAGTCTTCACGCGTAGCCTGCTGAGCCAGTTCGAGCAGTATGTGCAACTGGGCAAGAAGGTCCCGGCGGAAGTCCTGTCCTCGCTCAACAGCATCGACGAGCCCGGTCGCCTGGTGGACACCATGGCTGCGCACATGGCGCTGAAGATCGAGCAGAAGCAGGAAATCCTCGAGATCACCGAGCTGTCCGCCCGCGTCGAGCACGTACTCGCCATGCTGGATGCCGAGATCGACCTGCTGCAGGTCGAGAAGCGCATCCGTGGCCGCGTGAAGAAGCAGATGGAGCGCAGCCAGCGCGAGTACTACCTGAACGAGCAGATGAAGGCCATCCAGAAAGAGCTGGGTGACATCGACGAAGGCCACAACGAAGTCGAGGAACTGAAGAAGCGTATCGATGCCGCCGGCCTGACCAAGGAAGCGCTGGCCAAGGCCAATGCCGAACTGAACAAGCTCAAGCAGATGTCGCCGATGTCTGCCGAAGCCACCGTCGTGCGCTCCTACATCGACTGGCTGGTGAACGTGCCGTGGAAGGCCGAGAGCAAGGTGCGCCACGACCTGGACAAGGCCGAGGATATCCTCGATGCGGACCACTATGGCCTGGAAGAGGTCAAGGAGCGCATCCTCGAGTACCTCGCCGTGCAGAAGCGCGTGAAGAAGCTCAAGGGCCCGGTGCTCTGCCTGGTTGGCCCGCCCGGCGTGGGCAAGACCTCGCTGGCGGAGTCCATCGCCCGTGCCACCAACCGCAAATTCGTGCGGATGGCCCTGGGTGGCGTGCGTGACGAGGCCGAGATTCGTGGTCACCGCCGCACCTATATCGGCTCCATGCCGGGGCGCTTGATCCAGAAAATGACCAAGGTCGGTGTGCGCAACCCGCTGTTCCTGCTGGACGAGATCGACAAGATGGGCAGCGACATGCGTGGCGATCCGGCCTCGGCGCTGCTGGAAGTGCTGGATCCGGAACAGAATCACAACTTCAACGATCACTATCTTGAAGTCGACTACGACCTGTCCGACGTGATGTTCCTCTGCACCGCGAACTCCATGAATATTCCGGCGCCGCTGCTGGACCGCATGGAAGTGATCCGCCTGCCGGGATACACCGAAGACGAGAAGGTCAACATCGCGTCGAAATATCTTGTACCGAAACAGACTGCGGCCAATGGTCTCAAGAAGGGTGAGTTGACCTTCGAGGAAGCCGCGACCCGTGACATCATTCGTTACTACACCCGCGAAGCCGGCGTGCGCAGCCTTGAGCGCCAGATCGCCAAGGTCTGCCGCAAGGCGGTGAAGGAGGGCACCAAGGCCAAGCGCATCGATGCCAAGGTGACCCCGGAAACACTGGAAAACTACCTGGGCGTGCGCAAGTTCCGTTACGGCTTGGCTGAGCAGCAGGACCAGATCGGCCAGGTGACTGGACTGGCCTGGACCCAGGTGGGTGGCGAGTTGCTGACCATCGAATCGGCCATCGTTCCCGGCAAGGGCGCGCTGACCAAGACCGGTTCGCTGGGCGACGTCATGGCCGAATCCATCACCGCCGCGCTGACCGTGGTGCGCAGCCGGGCGAAGAGTCTGGGGATTCCGGCGGACTTCCACGAGAAGCACGACATCCATATCCACGTGCCGGAAGGCGCCACGCCCAAGGACGGTCCGAGTGCCGGTATCGGCATGTGTACCGCGCTGGTTTCCGCCATCACGCAGATCCCGGTGCGCGCCGATGTTGCCATGACGGGTGAAATCACCCTGCGGGGTCAGGTACTGGCCATTGGTGGTCTGAAGGAAAAACTTCTGGCCGCGCATCGAGGCGGAATCAAGACCGTGATCATCCCTGAGGAAAATGCACGAGATCTTAGGGAAATTCCGGATAATATTAAGGCCGATCTCGTTATTAAACCGGTTAAATGGATTGACGAGGTCCTGCAAATTGCGCTGCAATACGCGCCGGAGCCCTTGCCCGATGCGGCTCCCGAGATGGTTGCAAAGGATGAGAAGCGCGAGTCTGATTCCAAGGAGCGAATCAGCACGCATTAGTTGGGGGGCTTTCTTGACACTGTTTTTGAGCCCTTGTTATAAAGCGGCACTTGCTTTGTCAGTTGGCAAACCAGCACCTGCTTTTGCTTACACCTAACACATAGAAACATACTCAACAGAAATAAGGGGACTTAGAGTGAACAAGTCGGAACTGATCGATGCTATCGCCGCATCTGCTGATATCCCGAAAGCTGTTGCCGGTCGCGCTCTGGACGCGGTAATCGAGTCTGTAACTGGCGCCCTGAAGGCTGGTGACTCCGTCGTACTGGTAGGCTTTGGCACCTTCGCCGTGAAAGAGCGTGCTGCTCGCACCGGTCGTAACCCGCAAACCGGCAAGCCGATCAAGATCGCTGCCGCTAAGATCCCGGGCTTCAAGGCCGGTAAAGCCCTCAAGGATGCTGTAAACTAAGCGTCTTTTTGGACTAGACCTGGATCGGCTCGGCTTCGGCTGGGCCGATCACGGAGCAGCGATCCTGCAGACCCAAGGCCGGCAGGAATCGTCAGGGGTCACGGGCAGATGCCCGCACGCTCCAACAGTTACGAGAAGGCGCATCCTCGGATGCGCCTTTCTTATATCCGCCTTTTTCCACGCCGCGCCGCCATTGACGGCAGGCCGTGGCCGCGCTCGGGGGCCGCATGCTGCAAAACATCAGGGACAATTCTCAAGGCTGGATCAGTAAGGCCATCCTGGGGGTCATCGTTGTCCTCATGGCTTTGACCGGGTTCGATCAGATCATTCGCGCAACCCAACACGAGAACGTCGCCGCACAGGTCAATGGTGACGACATCGGACTGCCTGAAGTACAGCAGGCCGTGGACATGCAGCGTCGCCAACTGATGCAGCGTCTGGGCAAGGACTTCGATGCCTCCATGCTCGACGACAAGCTGCTCAAGGATTCCGCGCTGAAGTCGCTCATCGAGCGCAAGCTGGTTCTGCAGGCCGCCCAGAACGACAAGTTCGCCTTCTCCCAGCAGGCGCTGGACCAACTGATCGTGCAGACCCCCGAGTTCCAGGTGGACGGCAAGTTCAACGCCGACCGCTTCGACCAGGTCATCCGCCAGATGGGCTACGATCGCATGCAGTTCCGTCGCATGTTCGGCGAGGAAATGCTGATCGGTCAGCTGCGCGCCGGCATCGCCGGTACCGGCTTCGTCACCGACGACGAGCTGAAGGCCTTTGCCCGCCTGGAAAAGCAGACCCGCGACTTCGCCACCCTGACCCTCAAGGCCGACCCGTCCAAGAGCAAGGTCGAGGACAGCGAGATCAAGGCGTACTACGACGCCCACAGCACCGAGTTCATGACCCCCGAGCAGGTCACCCTCGACTATATCGAGCTGAAGAAATCCGGCTTCTTCGATCAGGTCGAGGTGAAGAAGGAAGACCTCGATGCCCTGTACCAGAAGGAAATTGCCGGTCTCGCCGAGCAGCGCGACGCCGCGCACATCCTGATCGAGGTGAATGACAAGCAGAACGACCAGCAGGCCAAGGCCAAGATCGACGAGATCAAGGCGCGTCTGGACAAGGGCGAAGACTTCGCCACGCTGGCCAAGGAGCTGTCCAACGACGTGGGTTCGGCCGCCAATGGCGGCGACCTGGGCTATGCCGGTCGTGGCGTGTATGACCCGGCCTTCGAAGACGCCCTGTATGCGCTGAAGAAGGACGAGGTTTCCGCTCCGGTGAAAACCCCCTATGGCTGGCACCTGATCAAGCTGCTGGGCGTCGAGGCGCCGGAGGTTCCGACCTTCGACAGCCTGAAGCCGAAGCTGGAGCAGGAAGTGAAGACCCAACTGGTCGAGCAGCGCTTCGTCGATGCCACCAAGCAGCTGGAAAGCGCCGCTTACGAGGCGTCCGACCTGTCCCAGCCGGCCCAGGACATGGGGCTGAAGGTGCAGACCAGCAAGCCGTTCGGCCGTGAAGGCGGCGAGGGCGTGACCGCGAACCGTCAGGTCATCCAGGCGGCGTTCAGCCCCGAGGTGCTCGAAGACGGTGCCAACAGCGGCGCCATCGAGCTGGACCCGGACACCGTGGTCGTACTGCGGGTCAAGGAACACCTCAAGCCTGAGCAGGAAACCCTGGAGCAGGTGAGCGCGACCATTCGCACCCGTCTGCAGCAGGAGCATGCGGCCGCCGATGCCAAGTCTCGCGGCGAAGCGCTGCTTGCCAGTCTGCGCGATGGCAAGACTCCGCTGAACCAGGATCAGGAAGGACAGAGCTGGAAGGTAGTGGAAGCCGCTTCCCGCAGCCAGGAAGGCGTCGAGCCAGTCGTGCTGCAGGGCGTGTTCCGCATGGCGCACCCGGTCTCGGCCGACAAGCCGAGCCTGTCTGGCGTGGCGCTGCCCAATGGTGACTTCGTGCTGGTGCGTCTCTCCGGTGTCAGCGAGCCGGAAGCCAAGATGACCGACGAGGAGAAGGCCATGTACCAGCGCTTCCTAGCTTCGCGCAGTGGCCAGGAAGACTTCGCTGCCTTCCGTCGTCAACTGCAGGAGCAGGCGAAGATCGAGAAGTTCGATACCGCCAAGTAAGTGTCGATTCGGGCTGTCTCTGGCAGCCCAGAGTCGGAAAAGAAAAAAAGGCCGCCTATGCGGCCTTTTTTTCATGGACTGCAGGAGCGAGCCTGCTCGCGAACCGGGCTGCATCGGAGTGCCCGAGAAGGATTCTCGCTCCTACAGCAGGCCGTTTTGCGTGTTGTCGTCGTCCAGCGGCCCCATGATGGTGGTGTTGAGCCCGCCGTCGACGTAGAGAATCTCGCCGCTGATGCCGCTGGCCAGGTCGGAGCAAAGGAAGGCGCCGGCGTTGCCGACTTCCTCGATGGTCACGTTGCGGCGCAGGGGCGTCTGCCGTTCGTTGGCGGCGAGCATCTTGCGGAAGCTCTTGACGCCCGATGCCGCCAAGGTGCGGATCGGACCTGCGGAAACGGCGTTGACCCGGATGCCCTCCGGACCGAGGCTGCCAGCCAGGTAGCGGACGCCGGCTTCCAGGCTGGCCTTGGCCATGCCCATCACGTTGTAGTTGGGCAGGGTGCGTTCGGCGCCGAGATAGGAGAGGGTGAGCAGGCTGCCGTTGCGGCCTTTCATCATTTTGCGGCCGGCCTTGGCCAGGGCGATGAAGCTGTAGGCGCTGATGTTGTGGGCGATCCTGAAGCCGTCGCGGGTGGTGACTTCCGTGAAGTCGCCATCGAGCTGGTCGCTGGGTGCGAAGCCCACGGAATGGACGATGATGTCCAGGCTGCCCCAGTGTTTGCCCAGCTCGCTGAACACCGCCGCGATATCGGCGTCGCTGGCGACATCGCAGGGGAAGCACAGCTCGGCACGAGAGCCCCAGCCGGCGGCGAACGCCTCGACGCGTTCCTTGAGCTTGGCGTTCTGGTAGGTGAAGGCCAGTTCCGCGCCTTCGCGGTGCATCGCGGCGGCGATACCGGAGGCGATGGAGAGTTTGCTGGCGACGCCGACGATCAGCGCGCGCTTGCCGCTCAGAAATCCCACGGGTGTTTCTTCTCCCTGCTTCAGTGCGTGTGCGCCGGAACCATGAAGGCGGCTTCCAGCAGTTGTTGCGTATAGGCGTGCTGCGGCGCGGAGAACACCTGCTCCGCCGAGCCCTGTTCGACTACCTTGCCGTGGCGGATCACCATCAGTTGGTGGCTCAGCGCCTTGACCACCGCCAGGTCATGGCTGATGAACAGGTAGGTCAGGTTGTACTTGGCCTGCAGGCGGCGCAGCAGTTCCACCACCTGGCGCTGCACGGTGCGGTCGAGCGCCGAGGTCGGTTCGTCGAGCAGGATCAGCGCCGGCTTGAGCACCAGGGCCCTGGCAATGGCGATGCGCTGCCGCTGCCCGCCGGAGAATTCGTGGGGATAGCGGTGGCGGGTGTCCGGGTCGAGGCCGACTTCCTTCAGCGCATCGATGATGGCCTGCTCGCGTTCCTCGGGAGTGCCGATTCCGTGGATCTCCAGGCCTTCACCGACGATCTGCCCCACCGACATGCGCGGACTCAGGCTGCCGAAGGGATCCTGGAAGACCACCTGCATTTCGCGCCGCAAGGGGCGCACTTCGCTCTGGTTCATGCCTTCCAGGTTGTTGCCTTCGAAGCGGATACCGCCCTGGCTGTTGATCAGGCGCAGGATGGCCAGGCCGAGGGTGGACTTGCCCGAGCCGCTTTCGCCGACGATGCCCAGGGTCTGCCCGCGGGGCAGGCTGAAGTCGATGCCGTCCACCGCCTTGACGTGATCCACTGTGCGGCGGAACACGCCTTTCTTGATCGGGAACCAGACCCGCAGGTCGTTCACGTCCAGCAGCGCCGGGCCGGGCGGGTTGTCGGCCGGATTGCCGCTGGGCTCCGCGCCCAGCAGTTCACGGGTGTAGGGATGCTGGGGCGACTCGAACAGACTCTCGCACGGTGCCTGTTCGACGATGCAGCCATGCTGCATGACGCACACGCGGTGGGCGATACGTCGCACCAGGTTGAGATCGTGGGTGATCAGCAGCATGGCCATGCCCAGGCGCTGCTGCAGGTCGCGCAGCAGGTCGAGGATCTTCAGCTGCACGGTGACGTCCAGCGCGGTGGTCGGCTCGTCGGCGATCAATAGTTCCGGCTCGCAGGCCAGCGCCATTGCGATCATCACCCGTTGCCGCTGGCCGCCGGAGAGTTCGTGGGGATAGGCCTTCAGGCGACTGGCCGGGTTGGGAATGCCGACCAGGTCCAGCAGCTCCAGGGTGCGCGCCCGCGCCTGGGCGGAGTTCATGCCCTTGTGCAGGGCCAGGACTTCGCCGATCTGCTTCTCGATGGTGTGCAGCGGGTTCAGCGAGGTCATCGGCTCCTGGAACACCATCGCGATGCGGTTGCCGCGAATGCCGCGCAGCTTGCTTTCGGGCAGCTTCAGCAGATCCTTGCCGGCGTAGTGGATGCTGCCGGAAGGGTGGCTGGCCGTGGGGTAGGGCAGCAGGCGCAGGATGGAGTGGGCGCTCACCGACTTGCCGGAGCCGCTTTCGCCCACCAGTGCCAGGGTCTCGCCTTTGCGGATGTCGAAGCTGATCTTCTCCACCGCATGGACCGTCTCGTTGCCGCAGAGGAAGTCCACCGAGAGGTCGCGGACTTCGATGAGGTTTTCGCTGTGGGTCATCTCACTTCCTCGGGTCGAAGGCATCACGGGCGGCTTCGCCGATGAACACCAGCAGGCTGAGCATCACCGCCAGCACCACGAAGGCGCTGATGCCGAGCCAGGGCGCCTGCAGGTTGGATTTGCCCTGGGCCACCAGCTCGCCCAGCGACGGTGCGCCGGCGGGCAGGCCGAAGCCGAGGAAGTCCAGGGAGGTCAGGGTGCCGATGGCGCCGGTGAGAATGAACGGCATGAAGGTCAGGGTGGAGATCATCGCGTTGGGCAGGATGTGGCGGAACATGATCGCTCCGTTGCGCATGCCCAGTGCTCGCGCCGCGCGCACGTATTCCAGGTTGCGGCCACGGAGGAATTCGGCGCGCACCACATCCACCAGGCTCATCCAGGAGAACAGCAGCATGATCCCCAGCAGCCACCAGAAGCCCGGCTGCACGAAGCTGGCGAGGATGATCAGCAGGTAGAGCACCGGCAGGCCCGACCAGATTTCCAGGAAGCGCTGGCCGAGCAGGTCGGTCCAGCCGCCGTAGAAGCCCTGCAAGGCGCCCACGGTGACGCCGATGATGGAGCTGAGCACGGTGAGAGTGAGGGCGAAGAGTACCGAGATGCGGAAGCCGTAGATCACCCGCGCGAGCACGTCGCGCGCCTGGTCGTCGGTACCCAGCCAGTTCTCGCCGGTGGGCGGGGAGGGAGCCGGGACGCGCAGGTCGTAGTTGATGGTGTCGTAGCTGTAGGCGATCGGCGGCCAGAGAATCCAGCCGTCCTTCTGCGCGATCTGCTCGCGCATGTAGGGGCTCTTGTAGTTCGCCTCCATAGGGAATTCGCCGCCGAAGGTGGTTTCCGGGTAGCGCTTGACCACCGGGAAGTACCAACTGCCGTCATAGCGGATGGCCAGTGGCTTGTCGTTGGCGATCAGTTCGGCGCCCAGGCTTGCGATGAACAGCACGAGGAACAGCCAGAGCGACCACCAGCCGCGTTTGTTGGCCTTGAAGCGCGCCCAGCGGCGCTGATTGATGGGAGACAGGCGCATCGGTTTACTCCCGGTTCTCGAAGTCGATGCGCGGATCGACCAGCGTGTAGAGGACGTCGCTGATCAGCTTCATGATCAGGCCGAACAGGGTGAAAATGAACAGCGTGCCGAACACCACCGGGTAGTCGCGGTTCAGCGCCGCCTCGAAGCTGAGCAGGCCGAGGCCGTCGAGGGAGAAGATCACTTCGATCAGCAGCGCACCGGTGAAGAAGATGCCCAGCAGCGCCGAGGGCAGGCCGGCGATGACCAGCAGCATGGCGTTGCGGAACACGTGACCGTAGAGCACGCGGCGCTCGGTGAGGCCCTTGGCGCGGGCGGTGACCACGTACTGCTTGCCGATCTCGTCGAGGAAGCTGTTCTTGGTCAGCAGGGTGATGGTGGCGAAGTTGCCGATCACCAGCGCGGTGATGGGTAAGGCCAGGTGCCAGAAGTAGTCGCGGATCTTGCCGCCCCAGGTCAGCTCGTCGAAGTTGTTGGAGGTCAGCCCGCGCAAGGGGAACCAGTCCCAGTAGCTGCCGCCGGCGAACAGCACCACCAGCAGGATGGCGAAGAGGAAGGCCGGGATGGCGTAGCCGATGATGATCGCCGAGCTGGTCCAGACGTCGAAGTGGCTGCCGTGGCGCACGGCCTTGGCGATGCCCAGCGGGATCGACACCAGGTACATGATCAGCGTGCTCCACAGCCCCAGGGAGATGGAGACGGGCAGCTTCTCGACGATCAGGTCGGTGACCTTGGCGTCGCGGAAGAAGCTCTGGCCGAAGTCCAGGTGCACGTAGTTCTTGAGCATGATCCAGAAGCGCTCGGGCGCCGGCTTGTCGAAGCCGTACATGCGCTCGATTTCCTTCACCAGTTCAGGGTCCAGGCCCTGGGCGCCGCGGTAGTGCGTGCCGGCCGCGGCCACTTCACCGCCACCGCCGGAGATGCGCCCGGTGGCGCCGCCGCTGGCGGCGTCGAAGCCCTCCAGCTTGGCGATCATCTGCTCCACCGGGCCGCCGGGGGCGGCCTGGATGATGATGAAGTTGATCAGCAGGATGCCGAACAGGGTCGGGATGATCAGCAGCAGGCGCCGCAGGATGTAGGCCAGCATCAGTTGGCCCCTTGGGCGAGGGCACCGTCAACCGGCGTTTCGCTCGCGGTCCTGGCGTCCGTCTTGGTTGGCACCGCCTGGTCGCGTGCCTGCCACCAGGTCATCAGGGCATAGCTGTAGGGCGGCAGTTTTTTCGGGTGGGCGATACGGTTCCAGTAGGCGATGCGCCAGGTGCCCAGGTACCAGTTGGGCACCACGTAGTGTCCCCAGAGCAGCGCGCGGTCGAGGGCGCGGGCGTGGCGCACCAGGCTCTCGCGGGAGCCGGCGTTGATCAGGCCCTCCACCAGGGCGTCGATGCCCGGATCGCGCAGGCCGATGAAGTTGCGGCTGCCGGGCTTGTCGGCGCTGCTGGAGTGCCAGAACTCGCGCTGCTCGTTGCCCGGTGAGTTGGACTGCGGCCAACTGCTGACGATCATGTCGTAGTCCCGCGAGCGCAGGCGGTTGACGTACTGCGAGACGTCGACCCGGCGCAGCTGCATGTCGATGCCCAGTTCGGCGAGGTTACGCTTGAAGGGCAGCAGCACGCGCTCGAAGTCGGCCTGGGCGAGCATGAACTCGAAACTGAGCTGCTTGCCGTCGGGGCCGACCATCTTGTCGTTCTCGATCTTGTAGCCGGCGTCCAGCAGCAACTGGTAGGCCTTGCGCTTCTGCTCGCGGATGATGCCGCTGCCGTCGCTGGTGGGCGGTACGTAGACCTGGGTGAAGACTTGCGGCGGCAGCTTGTCGCGCAGCGGTTCGAGAATCTTCAGCTCCTCGGCGTCGGGCAGTTGGTGCGCGGCCATCTCGGAGTTCTCGAAGTAGCTGCCGTCGCGCAGATAGGAACCGAAGAACAGTTGCTTGTTGGTCCACTCGAAGTCGAACAGCTGGGTGATCGCTTCGCGCACGCGGGCGTCCTGGAACACCGGGCGGCGCAGGTTGAAGGCGTAGCCCTGCATGCCCCAGGGGTTGCCGTTGACCGGCTCCTCGCGAACGATGCGGCCGTCGCGCACCGCAGGGGAATCGTAGGCGGTGGCCCAGTTCTTGGCGATGCGCTCGTCGTTGAAGTCGAACTGCCCGGCCTTGAACGCCTCCAGGGCGACGGTGAGGTCGCGGTAGGAGTCCACCACCACGGCGTCGAAATTGTTGAAGCCGCGGTTCACCGCCAGCTTCTCGCCCCACCAGTCCTTCACCCGCTCGTAGCGGATCGAGCGGCCGGCGTCGACCTTGGCGATGCGGTACGGGCCGCTGCCCAGCGGCGGCTCCATGCCGGTCTTGTTGAAGTCGCGGCTGGCCCACCAGTGCTTGGGCAGGATCGACAGCTGACCGAGAATCAGCGGCAGTTCGCGGTTGTTGCCGTGCTTGAAGTCGAAGCGCACGCGCAGCTTGTCCTCGGCCACCACCTTGTCGACGTCCGCGTAGTAGTTGCGGTACATCGGGTCGCCATCCTTCATCAGGGTCTCGAAGGTGAACACCACATCCTCGGCGGTGACCGGCGTGCCATCCTGGAATCTCGCCTCGGGGCGCAGGTAGAAACGCACGAAGCGATGCTCCGGGTCCTTCTCGATCTTCTCGGCGAGCAGGCCGTATTCGGTGAAGGGCTCGTCGAGGGAGTGGAAGGTCAGGGTGTCGTAGATCAGGTTGATCTGCGGCGCGGAGTTGCCCTTGGCGATGAAGGGGTTGAGGCTGTCGAAGCCGCCGAAGTCGGAGAGGCGCAGGGTGCCGCCCTTGGGCGCGTCGGCATTGACGAAGTCGAAGTGCTTGAAGTCGGCCGGGTACTTCGGCGCTTCGTCATAGAGAGTGATGGCGTGCTGCGGCGCGGCCTGCGCACTGCCCAGCAGTCCCAGCAACAGGCCGGCGAACAGCGCGGCGCGGCGGGGGCTCTTCATAGGGTGTTCTCCTGATTTTTCTGCCACCAGGCGCGCAGGCCCAGGGTGTAGGGCGGCGTGGTGACGAAAGCGAAGCGGTTGCGGTACGCCAGTCGATGCTTGTTCAGGTACCAGTTGGGAATGCTGTAGTGCTGCCACAGCAGCACCCGGTCCAGGGCGCGGGCCGCGGCTTGCTGCTGGTCGCGGTCGGTGGCGCCGAGGAGTTTCTCGAGCATCGCGTCCGCCACGGGGTTGGCGATGCCCGCATAGTTCTTGCTGCCCTTCACCGATACCTGGCTGGAGTGAAAGTACTGCCATTGTTCGAGGCCGGGGCTCAGGGTCTGGGGCAGGGTCATCAGAATCATGTCGTAGTCGAACTGGTCCAGACGCTGTTTGTACTGGGCGCGGTCCACGGTGCGCAAGCTCGCATCGATACCAATGCTGGCGAGATTCTCGCGATACGGCTGGAGGATGCGTTCCAGGCTGGGGTTGACCAGCAGGATTTCGAAGCGCAGCGGCTTGCCGCCGGCGTCCAGCAGACGGTCGCCGGAGAGTTTCCAGCCGGCGTCGGCCAATAGACCCAATGCGTGGCGCAGGGTTTCCCGCGGAATGCCGTGGCCTTTGGTGACCGGCACCGTGAAGGGACGGCTGAACAGCTCGTCCGGCAGTTGCTTGCGGTAGGGGGAGAGCAGCAGCCATTCCTTGCCCTGGGGCACGCCGGTGGCGGTGAAGCTGCTGTTGGGGTAGTAGCTGCTGGCGCGCGCGTAGGCATCGTTGAACAGTGCGCGGTTGGTCCATTCGAAGTCGAACATCATCCCCAGCGCTTCGCGCAGGCGGCGGTCGGCGAAGGTCGAGCGGCGGGTGTTCATGAACAGCGCCTGGGTCTGGGTCGGGATCTGGTGTGGAATCTCCGCCCGGATCACGTCGCCCCGGCGTAGCGCCGGGAAGTGGTAGCCGCTGCGCCAGTTCTTCGCCTGGTGCTCGATGTAGAAATCGAACTCGCCGGCCTTGAAGGCTTCGAAGGCGATGCCGGCGTCGCGGTAGAACTCCACTTCGACCCGGTCGAAGTTGTACTTGCCGCGATTCACCGGCAGGTTCGCGCCCCACCAGTCTTTCACCCGCTCGAATACCAGGCGCCGGCCGGGCGTCACTTCGGTGATCCGGTAGGGGCCGCTGCCCAGCGGCGGCTCGAGGGTGGTGGCCTGGAAGTTACGGCCTTTCCAGTAGTGTTGCGGCAGCACCGGCATCTCGCCCAGGCGCAGGATCAGCAGCGGGTTGTCGTGGCGCTTGAAGACGAAACGGATGCGCTGGGCCGAGAGGATGTCGACTCGCTGCACTTCCTGCAGTGCGGTGCGGTACATCGGGTGCCCGTGCGTGAGCAGGGTGCGGTAGGAGAACGCCACGTCGTAGGCGGTGATCGGTTTGCCGTCGTGGAAGCGTGCCTGCGGCCGCAGGTTGAACACCACCCAACTGCGGTCTTCGGCGTATTCGACGCTGCCGGCGATCAGGCCGTAGCTGGAGGCGGGCTCGTCCCCCGACGGGTCATAGAGGCCGGTGCCGACCATCAGCGGCTCGTTCAGCTCGCTGACGCCGTACTGCAGGAAGTCGGCGGTGCTGATCGGCGGGCTGCCCTTGAGGGTGTAGGGGTTGAGGGTGTCGAAGCTGCCCAGGCCCATCAGGCGCAGAGTGCCGCCTTTGGGCGCCCTGGGGTTGACCCAGTCGAAATGGTCGAAGCTGGCGGGGTATTTCAGGTCGCCGAACTGTGCGTAGCCGTGGCGTTCAGTGATCTGGGCCGAGGCGGGCAGGCCGAGCAGGAGGCCGAGGAGCAGGAGAGGCAGGTGACGCATCGGGCGTAGGGTCCGATCCTTGGCAGGCGAGCTCCGTACAGTAGCAGCTTGTCCGTGCCGCCAGAAGCCTCGCGCCGGGACATTTACGGCGCGGCACGCGGCGAGGATCAGCGGCTGGCGGTGTCGAGGTAGAGCGTGAGGGTCTGGCCGGGCTTCAGGGCCTTGCCGCTGCGCGGGTTCCAGCGCTTGATGTGCTGCATTTCGACGTTGAAGCGCTTGGCGATCAGGTACATCGAGTCGCCCCGCTTGACCTTGTAGTAGGTCGCGCTGTCCTGCTTGCCCTTGCCACGCGCGGCCACTTGCTGGGCCGAGCCGCCCTGCAGCTTGAGCACCTGGCCCGGCTTGACGCCGTGGCTGTCCAGGCCGTTCCAGCGCTTGATGTCGGCGACGTCGACGTCGTTCTTCTTGGCGATCTGCCAGAGGGTGTCGCCGCTCTTCACGGTGTAGCTGCGGGCCGTGGCGCGAGTGCTCGCGCGCTCGACCTGCGCCAGTTGCCGCGGGCTCTCCGGCTCGACGACCGGGCGCCCCGGCTGGCCGGGAATGACCAGGACCTGGCCGCTGCGCAGGCGGTTGGCGCTCAGGCGGTTGGCGGACTTCAGCTCGGCGACGCTCAGGCGATAGCGCTGGGCGATGCTGTGCAGGCTGTCGCCCTTGCGCACGCGGTATTGCTGCAGGCTCTTGCTCGTTGCGGAGGCCACGAGTGGCTGCGGCTTGAGCGTGTCGATGCCGGCCTTCAGGGTGTCGGCCTTGTCCAGCGGCACCAGCAGGTGCTGCGGGCCGTCCCGGGTGATGCGGCGCTTGAAGGCGGGGTTCAACTGATACAGCTCGTCCTCGTCGAGATCGGCGAGGGCGGCGACGCGCGACAGGTCGAGGCCCGGCTTGACGCGAATCGAGGTGAAGTAGGGCTCGTTGGCGATCGGGTTGAGGCTGATGCCGTAAATGTTCGGGGCCATCACCAACTGCGACAGGGCCAGCAGCTTGGGAACGTAGTCCTGGGTTTCCTTCGGCAGCGGGAGGTTCCAGTAGTCCGTCGGCAGGCCGAGCCGCTGGTTGCGCTCGATGGCGCGGCTGACGGTGCCTTCGCCTGCGTTGTAGGCGGCCAGTGCGAGCAACCAGTCGCCGTTGAACATGTCGTGCAGGCGGGTCAGGTAGGTCAGCGCGGCATTGGTCGACGCGGTGATGTCGCGGCGGCCGTCATAGAAGTTGGTCTGGCGCAGGTTGAAATGGGTGCCGGTGCTGGGAATGAACTGCCACAGGCCCACGGCCTGGGCGCGCGACACCGCCATCGGGTTGTAGGAGCTCTCGATGACCGGCAGCAGGGCCAGTTCCAGCGGCATGTCGCGCTCTTCCAGACGCTCGACGACATAGTGCATGTAGGGGCTGCCGCGCTCGCTGGCGTTTTCCAGGAACGACGGATTGCTCATGAACCACAGGCGCTGGCGTTCGATACGCGGGTTGGTGTCGATCTGGTCCTGCAACTGGAAACCGACGCGCATGCGCTCCCAGATATCGTTCTGGGCGTCCGACCAGGCCGGGTTGAACTTCACGTCGACGGCGCGGGCGGCATTGCGCGCCTGGCTGTCAGTATCGACCCGCTGGGTCGACTGACAGCCGGCCAGACCGGCGGCGAGCAGCAGCACGGAGACTCGGATGGCACGAGCCAATGCGTCTAGATCGAGGGTCTTGCTGGTCTTTGGCGGCATTGGCTGATGACTGTGTCCGGGGCAAAAATTTCGGGGATTCTAGGAATCGCGGTTGCCCTGGTCAAGATTTCGCCACCCCTCAGAACTGATCCTTCCAGCGGCGAATGGTCGCAAAGACCTCTTCCGGTGTGCGGATTTCCTGGCCTTCCCGCTCGTCGGCGATTTTCTTAACGGATGTTTCCGACACGCGAAGGAAAGGATTCGTCGCCCGTTCCAAGGCGATGGAGGAGGGCAGACTGATCTTCCCCAGGTCGCGCCAGCGGCTGACTTCTTCGCAGCGCGCCCGGACCTCGGGATTCTCCGGCTCCACTGCACAGGCAAAGCGCAAATTGCTCAGGGTGTATTCGTGGGTGCAATAGACCAGGGTCTGGTCTGGCAGCGCCGCCAGGCGGCTCAGCGAGGCGTGCATCTGCGCCGGGGTGCCTTCGAACAGGCGGCCGCAGCCGGCGGCGAACAGGGTGTCGCCGCAGAACAGCAGGGGCGGCTCGTGGTCCTGGTTGAAGTAAGCGATGTGCCCGAGGGTGTGGCCGGGTACGTGGATGACGTCGAAGCCGAGGCCGAGCACCTCGACGCGGTCACCGTCCTCCAGCGCCTCGTCGCGCGCCGGGATCCTCTCGCCGGCCGGGCCGAGCACGCGTGCGCCGGTCTGGGCCTTGAGCTGGGCAACGCCGCCGACATGGTCGGCATGATGGTGGGTAACCAGGATGTCGGTGAGCGTCCAGCCGGGGTGGGCGGCCAGCCAGGCCAGCACCGGGCCGGCGTCGCCCGGATCGACCACTGCGCACTGGCGGCGGGTCACATCCTGCAACAGCCAGAGGTAGTTATCGGAAAAGGCGGGCAGGGCATCTATCTGTATCATGGCTGGAAAGTCGCTAAGTAATGGGCATTGGCGCATAGTAGTGCGGATACGCACTTTTGTGTCGCGCGCTCCCACAGGGGGTAGTGATGATCGAACCCGAACCCTTCGCCCAGGCCGACGCCGACTGGCTGGAACTGATGGCCCAGGCGCGCGACTGGCTGGCCGGCCCGATCGGTGGAATGATGCTCGCCGAAGAGCAGCAACTGCTGATCGACGAATTGGAACGCTACTTCGGCGGCTACCTGGTGCATTACGGCCCGCACGCCGAATTGCCGGCCAGCACCGGCAACATCCAGCGCGGGGTGCGCCTGGGGCCGCCGTTGCCGGGCGTGGAGATCGCCTGCGATGAGGCAGCCTGGCCACTGGGCGAGCATGCCGCCGACGTGGTGCTGCTGCAGCACGGCCTGGATTTCTGCCTGTCGCCGCACCGCTTGCTGCGCGAAGCCGCGCGCAGCGTGCGCCCGGGCGGGCACCTGCTGGTGGTCGGGGTCAATCCCTGGAGCGCCTGGGGCATCCGTCATTACTTCGCCCGCGATGCCTTGCGCCGCGCCCGCTGCATCTCGCCGACGCGGGTCTGCGACTGGCTCAACCTGCTGGGATTCGCGCTGGAGAAACGCCGCTTCGGGTGTTATCGTCCGCCGCTTGCATCGGCGAAATGGCAGGGCCGCCTGGCTCGTATGGAGACCTGGGGGCCCGTCCTGCAGGGCTCCGGCGCCGGCTTCTATCTATTGGTGGCGCGCAAGCTGGTGGTCGGCTTGAGACCCCTGCGCCAACCTCGCCGCGAGCCTCGCGGGCAACTGGTGCCGCTACCGGTGGCCAAGGTCAGCCGCCGCGATTCCGAGTCCTGAACACGAGCGATATGAGCGAAGAGAAAGTCGAGATCTACACCGACGGCGCCTGCAAGGGCAATCCGGGTCCGGGTGGCTGGGGGGCCGTGCTGTTCTACAAGGGCGCCGAGCGCGAACTGTGGGGCGGCGAGGCGGAAACCACCAACAACCGCATGGAGCTGATGGCCGCCATCATGGCCCTGGCCGCGCTCAAGCGGCATTGCGACGTGCGCATCGTCACCGACTCGCAGTACGTCATGCAGGGCATCACCGAGTGGATGACCAACTGGAAGAAGCGTGGCTGGAAGACTGCCGCCAAGCAGCCGGTGAAGAACGCCGACCTGTGGCAGGCGCTGGACGAGCAGGTGAACCGGCATAATGTCGAGTGGCGCTGGGTGCGCGGCCACACCGGCCATCCCGGCAACGAGCGCGCCGACATGCTCGCCAACCGTGGCGTGAGCGAACTGCCGCGCTGAGAGTCCGGTTCCAGGAATCACTGCAGCCCGGTATGAACCGGGCCGATCGACCACAAGAAGGTTTCACACAGAATGCGTAGCGTCGTACTCGACACCGAAACGACCGGTATGCCGGTCACCGACGGCCACCGGATCATCGAGATCGGTTGCGTCGAACTCGAAGGCCGCCGCCTCACCGGCCGGCACTTCCATGTCTACCTGCAACCTGATCGCGAGATCGACGAAGGTGCCATCGCGGTCCACGGCATCACCAACGAATACGTCAAGGACATGCCGCGCTTCCGCGAGGTGGCCAACGACTTCTTCGAGTTCATCAACGGCGCACAGCTGATCATCCACAACGCGGCGTTCGATGTTGGCTTCATCAACAACGAATTCGCCCTGATCGGGCAGACCGAGCGCGCCGAAGTCAGCGACTACTGCTCGATCCTCGATACCCTGCTGATGGCCCGCGAACGTCATCCGGGCCAGCGCAACAACCTCGATGCTCTGTGCAAGCGCTACGGCGTCGACAACTCCGGCCGTGACCTGCACGGCGCACTGCTCGACGCCGAGATCCTGGCCGACGTCTACCTGGCGATGACCGGTGGCCAGACCAGCCTGTCGCTGGCTGGCAATGGCGCGGAGGGCGACGGCAGCGGCCGTATCGCCGCCACGGGGATCCGCCGCCTGGCTGCCGAGCGTAACCTGACCCGTGTAATCCGGGCGACCGATGCGGAGATCGAGGCGCATGTCGCGCGTCTGGCGGTGATCGAGAAGTCCGCTGGCGGCCCGTCGCTGTGGGCGCAGATGGAGGCGCCGAAGGAGTGATCCTTCACGTTGCTTGAGAAGAAGGCCCCTGAACCGGGGCCTTTTTTGTTTTTTGTAGGAGCGAGCTTGCTCGCGAACCGCTCAGCTCCGCTGTCATCGGATAATCCGTTCGCGAGCAAGCTCGCTCCTACACAGGACGCAGGCCTGTCGCCAACGCGACGTTTTATTACAGCCGTCAGCCGAGCGCATTCCCCTATATTCCGTGAGTCCATACTCTGGTAAAGATCGACGCCAGCAGAGCGTCCGCCTCAGGGGCTCACAATGTATAAAGACTTAAAATTCCCCATTCTCATCGTTCATCGCGACATCAAGGCCGACACCGTGGCCGGCGACCGCGTCCGTGACATCGCCCGCGAGCTGGAGCAGGACGGCTTCAGCATCCTCTCCACCGCCAGTTCCGCCGAGGGGCGCATCGTTGCTTCCACCCACCACGGGCTCGCCTGCATCCTGGTCGCCGCCGAGGGGGCGGGGGAGAACCAGCGGTTGCTGCAGGACGTGGTCGAGCTGATCCGCATGGCGCGGGTGCGCGCGCCGCAGTTGCCGATCTTCGCCCTCGGCGAGCAGATGACCATCGAGAACGCGCCGGCCGAGTCCATGTCCGACCTGCACCAGCTGCGCGGCATCCTCTACCTGTTCGAAGATACCGTGCCCTTCCTCGCCCGCCAGGTCAGCCGCGCCGCGCGCAGGTACCTGGAAGGCCTGCTGCCGCCGTTCTTCCGCGCGCTGGTGGAGCACACCGCGCAGTCCAACTATTCCTGGCACACCCCCGGCCACGGCGGCGGCGTGGCCTATCGCAAGAGTCCGGTGGGGCAGGCGTTCCACCAGTTCTTCGGGGAAAACACCCTGCGCTCGGACCTCTCGGTTTCGGTGCCGGAACTGGGCTCGCTGCTCGACCACACCGGCCCGCTGGCCGAAGCGGAGGCCCGTGCGGCGCGCAATTTCGGCGCCGACCACACCTTCTTCGTGATCAATGGCACCTCGACCGCGAACAAGATCGTCTGGCACTCGATGGTCTGCCGCGACGACCTGGTACTGGTGGATCGCAACTGCCACAAGTCGATCCTGCACGCGATCATCATGACCGGCGCGATTCCGCTCTACCTGACTCCGGAGCGCAACGAGCTGGGCATCATCGGACCGATTCCGCTCGCCGAGTTCAGCCGCGAATCCATTGCCGCGAAGATCGCCGCCAGCCCGCTGGCGCAGGGGCGTCAACCCAGGGTCAAGCTGGCGGTGGTGACCAACTCCACCTACGACGGCCTCTGCTACAACGCCGAGATGATCAAGCAGGCGTTGGGGGACAGCGTCGAGGTGCTGCATTTCGACGAAGCCTGGTACGCCTATGCGGCCTTCCACGACTTCTACGACGGGCGCTACGGCATGGGTACCCGCCGCCAGGACAGCGGCCCGCTGGTGTTCACCACCCATTCCACCCACAAGATGCTCGCCGCCTTCAGCCAGGCCTCGATGATCCACGTGCAGGACGGCGGCGCCCGGCGCTTCGACCGGGCGCGTTTCAACGAAGCCTTCATGATGCACATCTCCACCTCGCCGCAGTACGGCATCATCGCCTCGCTGGACGTGGCCTCGGCGATGATGGAGGGCCCGGCGGGGCGTTCGCTGATCCAGGAAACCTTCGAC
The DNA here is from genome assembly GCF_000349845.1 of Pseudomonas sp. ATCC 13867. Classification (NCBI taxonomy): domain Bacteria; kingdom Pseudomonadati; phylum Pseudomonadota; class Gammaproteobacteria; order Pseudomonadales; family Pseudomonadaceae; genus Pseudomonas; species Pseudomonas sp. ATCC 13867. The sequence goes on from NC_020829.1 coordinate 2,377,140, forward strand.
GAGGCGCTGAGCTTTCGCCGCGCCCTGGCCAACGTGCAGCAGAATCTCGCCGAGGACGACTGGTGGTTCTGCGTCTGGCAGCCGCCGGGCGTGGAGGGCACCGACGAGGTCAAGACCTGTGATTGGGTGCTGGAGCCCAACGCCGACTGGCATGGCTTCGGCGATGCGGTCGAGGATTACGTGCTGCTCGACCCGATCAAGGTCACCCTCGCTACGCCAGGCCTCACTGCCGGTGGCCGGCTGGACGCCCGGGGCATTCCCGCCGCGGTGGTCAGCCGCTTCCTCTGGGAGCGCGGGCTGGTGGTGGAGAAGACCGGCCTGTACTCCTTCCTGGTGCTGTTCTCGATGGGCGTGACCAAGGGCAAATGGAGCACGCTGGTCACCGAGTTGCTGGAGTTCAAGCGCAGCTACGACGACAACGAGCCGTTGACGGATGCGTTGCCCAGCGTCGCCCCGGCCGGCGGCGGCCGGTACGCCGGCATGGGGTTGCGCGACCTGTGCGACGAGCTCCATCGCTGCTACCGCGACCATGCCACCGCCAAGGCGATGAAGCGCATGTACACCGTGCTGCCGGAAATCGCCATGCGCCCGGCCGACGCCTATGCGCAACTGGTGCGCGGCGAAGTGGAGGCGGTGCCCATCGACCAGTTGGAGGGACGCATCGCGGCGGTCATGCTGGTGCCTTATCCGCCGGGCATCCCGCTGATCATGCCGGGCGAGCGTTTCACCGAGTCCACCCGCTCCATCCTCGACTACCTGGCCTTCGCGCAGAGCTTCGAGCGTAATTTCCCGGGCTTCGACTCGGATGTGCATGGCCTGCAGGTACACGAGGTGAATGGCGAGCGGCGCTACACGGTGGAGTGCTGCAAGTGACGTGCGGGTCCCGGCATGCGGGACCCGCCGCTTTTTCAAAGTCCAACTATCCTTGTCGGGATTGCTGAAGGGAGAAACGAGGAAAAAGGGAGGTTTCCCCATGCGCTGTCCCGCGACATTGCCGAACGAAAGCGAACGCCTGAGCGCGCTTTCCGACTATGGATTCGACGACGAAGCCCTGCTGCCCAGCCTGGACCCGGTGGTGCAGATCGCCGTGCGCATGTTCGGCATGCCAGTGGCGGCGGTGAACATGATCGGCAGCGACCACGTGTTCTTCGCCGCGGCCACCGGGGTGGGCGACGTGGACATGGGCCGCGATGTGTCCTTCTGCGCCCACGCCATCACCCGGAACGAGGTGATGGTGGTGCCCGATGCCAGCCGCGACGAGCGCTTCCACGACAACCCGCTGGTGACCCGGCCATCCGGCGTGTGCTTCTACGCCGGGGTGCCGCTGCTGTCGGTGGAGGGGCATCCGCTGGGCGCCCTGTGCATCATCGACAGCCAGCCCCACGAGGACTTCTCCGGCGACGACCGCGAGCGTCTGCGCGAACTGGCGCGCATGGCTGCCGATCGTCTGGAGCTGCGCCGTATCGAAGTGGCGTCGGCGCGCACCCGGCCGTTGTTCGAGGAGTACGCCGGCAGTTCGCCGACGCCGGTGGTCTGGTTCGACTGCTGGGCGAAATCGTAGCCTGGAACGAGGCGGCCTCCACGCTCTACGGCTACGCATTGGACGAGGGGGCGGGGCAGTCGTTCGAACTGCTGCTCCCGGAGCGTAACCGTGCCGCCTTCCGCAGTCTGATCAACCGCGCCATCGATGCCACGTCGCTGGATGGCATGGACGTGCCGGCGGAAATCACCGGCGTGCGCCAGGACGGCACCGAGCTGGCCCTCGGGCTCACGCTGTTCTGCTGGACGGAGAAGGGCAAGCTCAAGTTCGAGGCGGTGCTCAAGGACCTCACCGCACGGCAGCGGGAAGAGGAGGCACTGCGCCAGTTGGCCAGCGTCGACGTGCTGACCGGCCTGGCCAACCGTGGCCGTTTCTACCGGGTCACCGAGGACCTCCTGGTGCAGTCGCGCCCGGCGGCGGTGCTGATGATCGATCTGGATGGCTTCAAGGACGTCAACGACTCGCTGGGGCATGCGGTGGGCGACGGCATCCTGCGCGAGGTCGCCCGGCGTTTGGAACGCCTGGCCAGTGCGGATGCCACGGTGGCGCGCATTGGCGGCGACGAATTCGCCATCCTCGAGCCGAACCTGATTTCGCCCGAGCAGGCGATGCGCCTGGCCCTGGCGGCGATTGCCAGTATCGCCGAGCCCATCGTCATCGATGCCGATGACGTGCGGGTGGCGGCCAGTTGCGGGGTGGCGCTGGCGCCACTGCATGCCCAGGAGGCGCTGGAGCTGGTCGGCGACGCGGACCTTGCGCTGTTCAAGGCCAAGAGCAGCGGGCGCAGCCATGCCTTCGTCTTCGTGCCGGCGCTGAAGATGGAGGCGGCGGCGCGGCACCTGTACGGCATGGAACTGCACCGGGCGGTGGCCCACGGTGAGTTCCTGCTGTTCTACCAGCCGCAGGTGAGTCTGAAGGACGGTGCGCTGTGCGGCGCGGAGGCGCTGCTGCGCTGGCAGCATCCGCAGCGTGGGCTGCTGGCGCCGGCGGCGTTCCTGCCGTCGCTGGAGGGTGGGCCGCTGGCGGCGATCGTCGGCACCTGGATCCTCGATGAGGCCTGCGCCCAGGCCGCCTATTGGCGGCGCAACGGCGCGGCGCGGATGCGCATGGGGGTGAACCTGTTCGGCGCGCAGTTCCGCATGGGCAACCTGGTTTCCCAGGTGATCGAGGCGCTGGAGCGTCACGGCCTGCCGGCCGACGCGCTGGAGCTGGAGATCACCGAGAACATCGTGCTCAACCATGACGACGTGGTGCTCGACACCTTGCGCACGCTGCGCGGCCACGGCGTGGGGATCGCCTTCGATGACTTCGGTACCGGGTATGCGTCGCTCAGCCTGCTCAAGACCTATCCGTTGAGCCGGATCAAGATCGACCGCTCCTTCGTGACCGGCATGCTGGAGTCCCGGCAGGATCTGTCGGTGATCCGCGCGATCCTCGACATGGCCCGCAGCTTCGACCTGGATAGCATCGCCGAGGGCATCGAGACGTCGGCCCAGCGTGATCGCCTGCGCAACGAGCGGTGCGCGGAGGGGCAGGGCTACCTGTTCGCCAAGCCGATGCCGGCCAACCTGTTCGAACAGGTCTTCGGGATCGGCGGCCGGCAGGTCGGCTCCGCCTGAGCGACGCGAGGCGAATTTTCGCGGTACGGATTGATCTTGCATGGGGAAAACGTTCGAAGCCTGCGTATTCGCGGCGGAAACTGTTTCCTCCTTTGCCTCGTGCTGACTACCCTGTAGGACAGATCGGATGTGGCCTCCGAATCCAGAGGCCTTCGCCATGACCGGCGCGTCAGGTGGGAACCAATAGAACAAGCCGCAGACTTTAAGGAGCGCAGATGGCGGAAGCGAAGAAGGGCAGCATGGGATTCTGGAGCTGCACCGCGCTGGTGGTGGGGAACATGGTCGGCTCGGGCGTGTTCCTGTTGCCGTCGAGCCTGGCGGCGTACGGCGGGCTCAGCCTGTTCGGCTGGCTGGTGTCGACCACGGGGGCCGTGCTGCTGGCCTTCACCTTCGCCCGGCTGGCGCGGCTCAATCCCGGTGCCGGCGGTCCCTACGCCTATACCCGTGACGGCTTCGGCAGCTTTGCCGGCTACCTCTGCGCCTGGACCTACTGGAAGGCCGCGTGGATCGGCAACGCGGCCATCGCCGTGACTCTGGTGGGTTACCTGCGGGTGTTCTTTCCGGCGCTGGCCGACCCGCTGCTGATGGTCGCCACGGCGATTGGCTCCATCTGGCTGTGCACCCTGATCAACCTGCGCGGCATCACCGCCTTCGCCGTGGTGCAGAACCTGCTCACCGCGCTCAAGCTGATTCCGCTGCTGCTGATCGGTGTCCTCGGCTGGTTCCACTTCAACCCCGATTACCTGAGCATCCCCGCGGCCAGCGAGCTGCCGAACATGGGCTACGCCCAGGCCATCGCCACTACGGCGGCGCTGACGCTCTGGTCCTTCATCGGCCTGGAGTCGGCCACCGTGCCGGCGGACGACGTGCGCGACCCGAAGAAGACCATTCCCCGCGCCACGCTGTTCGGCACGCTGGCGGCGGCGGCGGTGTACATCCTGTCCATCACCGCCGTGCAGGGGCTGATGCCGCCCGAACTGCTGGCCAGGTCCACCTCGCCGTTCGCCGATGCGGCGCGCATTTTGCTGGGCGACTGGGGCTATTACCTGGTGGCGGCGGGCGCGGTGATCGCGTGCCTGGGCGCGCTCAACGGCTGGGTGCTGCTGCAGGGGCAGATTCCGGTGGCGCCGGCCCGCGACGGGCTGTTCCCCGAATCCCTGGGCAAGCTCAACAAGAACGGCGCGCCGGCCAACGGCCTGCTGGCGTCGGGCCTGCTGGTCACCGCGCTGGTGATGGTCGACGGCCACGGCGACCTGGTGGATGTGTTCAACGTCATCATCCTGCTCGGCACCATGACTGGCGTCGTGCCCTATGCCTTCTGTACCGCGGCGCTGCTGCAACTGCTGGCGGTGAAGCCGGAGTCCTTCTCGCCGCGCTCGCGCCCGCAGGTGCTGGCCATCGGTTGCCTGGGCTTCCTCTACTCGCTGTGGGCGCTCTACGGCACTGGCGAACAGGCGATCTTCTGGGGCTTCCTGGTGTTCATGGCCGGTATTCCGATGTACACCTGGCGGCAGTACCGCAACCGCGCCCAAGGGCTGCCGCTGGCGGCGGGCGACTGAGCCCGCTGCCATCACGATCCCGTCAGATCCGCAACGTGATGGCGGTTTTGCGCGCCAGCTCGAACCCGATGCCGTGGCCTGTGTCACAGACCGCGGCATCGACTTTTGGCCTTGCCTTGTTATAGTGGCGCGATTTCTGACATTCGTTTCCGACACTAATAAGAACCGTTGGCCCAGGCTCCAACAGCCGAGTGCCGCACCCTGACGTGAAGCAGGGCATCCGAGGACATCCCGTGACCGAGTACAAAGCATTCCGCGTCGAACTGGCGGACAAGATCGCCCATGTGCAGATCAACCGTCCGGAAAAACTCAATGCCATGAACACCGACTTCTGGAAGGAGATCGTCGATATCTTCCAGTGGGTCGACGACACCGATGAGGTGCGCGTGGTGGTTCTGAGCGGTGCCGGCAAGCACTTCTCCGCCGGTATCGACCTCGCTCTGCTGGCCCAGGCCGGCAGCCGCCTTGGCAAGGACGTCGGTCGCAACGCCCGCGCGCTGCGCAAGACCATCCTCGAGCTGCAAGGCTCGTTCAACGCCGTGGACCGGTGCAGCAAGCCGGTGCTCGCGGCGATCCAGGGCTACTGCATCGGCGGCGGCATCGACCTGATCTCGGCCTGCGACATGCGCTACTGCAGCGCCGACGCGCAGTTTTCCATCAAGGAGATCGACATGGGCATGGCCGCCGACATCGGTACCCTGCAGCGTCTGCCGCGCCTGATCGGTGACGGCATCATGCGCGAGCTGGCCTACACCGGCCGCAATGCCGACGCCCAGGAGGCCCGCCAGATCGGCCTGGTCAACAACGTGTACGCCGATCACTCCGCGCTGATGGACGGTGTGATGGAGATCGCCCGGCAAATCGCGGCCAAGTCGCCGATCGCCATTCGCGGCACCAAGGAAATGATCGGCTACGCCCGCGACCACCGGGTCGAGGACGGCCTGGACTACATCGCCACCTGGAACGCCGCCATGCTGCAGTCGACCGACCTGCAGACCGCCATGATGGCGCACATGAGCAAGAAGAACCCCGAGTTCGCCGATTGATGTCCCTTCATTCTTCTTGCGCGCAGGAGGCGCACTAGGCCGATGGTTACCGGAGCCACGTCCCTCAGTCTGGTTCGCGACGAGTTGTTCGCCACGATGGAAGAGGCCGAGCAGAATCTCGAGCACTTCATCGCCGAGCGTCAGAACGGCAGCCTGCTGCAGCACTCGGTCGAGTGCTTGAGCCAGATTCGCGGCACCCTCAACCTCATCGAGCTGGCCGGCGCGGAGCTGCTGGCCCAGGAAGCGCTCGATCTGGCCACCGACATTCCCGCCGGTGTCGGCGAGGACCGTGACGGTCAGTTGGCGGCGCTGGGCAACGCGCTCTACGTGCTGCGCCGCTACCTGGAAAACCTCGAGGCGCATCGCCAGGAAATCCCCGAGCTGCTGCTGCCGGCGATCAACGACGTGCGCCAGGCTGCCGGCCAGCCGGCGTTGCCGGAAAGTTTCTTCTTCAGCGCGCGGCTGGACCTGCCGCGCCCGCTGCGCGCGGTGACCGCGCCGCAGGTGGAGGATCCTGCCCGTGAAGTCCGCCGCCTGCGGCAGATGTACCAGATCGGCCTGCTCGGGCTGATCCGCGAGCAGAATCTCTACCCCAGCCTGAAGCTGATGAGCCGCGCCCTGGCCAAGCTCGACCTGCTGCTGGGCAGCGCCTCGCGTACCCGCCTGTGCTGGGTCGGCGCGGGTGCCCTGGAGGCACTGGTCGACGCGCAGATGCTGCCGCGCAAGACGCGCAAGCAGGTCTTCGCACGCGTGGATCGCGAGCTGAAGCAACTGATCGCCAATCCGCAATACGAGACGCCGCGCCAGTTGCTCAAGGAGCTGCTGTATCTCACCGCGCTGGCCGATACCGGCGGTCCGCGCGCCGGCGAACTGCGCCAGGTGTTCGGCCTGGCGCCGCTGCCGTTCACCGATCACCTGCTCGAAGACGAGTCGCAGCGCCTGTCCGGCCCCGGCCAGTCGGTGATGCGTTCGCTGTCGGTGGCGATCCGCGAGGAACTCACGGCGGTCAAGGACCAGCTCGACCTGATCGAGCGCGGCGTATCCCAGGCCGACGCGTTGAGCATCCTGCATACCCAGCTGGGCAAGCTGGCCAAGACACTGGGCATGGTTGGCCTGAACTCCGCCTCCACCGCGCTGCAGCATCAGCATGGCGTGGTTGCCGGCTGGGTCGCCAAGGGGGCTGTGGAGGGGCCGGCGGCGCTCAATGCGCTGGCCGATGCCTTGCTCTATGTCGAGAGCATGGTGGGCAACCTGCAGCGCGGCGAGCGGCTGAGCGCACGCGCGGCGCCGCTGGGCGAGGATGAATCCTTTGCCGTACACCAGCTGGCCGAAGCCCGTATCGTGGTGATCGACGAGGCGCAGGCCGGTCTTGCACTGGCCAAGCGGGCGATCACCGCTTATCTCGAATCCAACGGCGACAAGCTGCACCTGGCCAACGTGCCCCTCAGCCTGCAGGCGGTGCGCGGCGGTCTCTGGTTCCTCGGCCAGGAACGCGCGGCGCTGCTGGTGGGTGCATGTGCCGACTATATTCAACAGCGGATGATCGAGACGACGCAGATGCCGTCCGAGCAGATGCTGGAAACCCTGGCCGATGCGTTGACCGGCCTGGAGTATTACCTGGAGGGTGGAGCCATGATGCGGCCTGAAGGTCAACCCGACGTCCTGGACGTCGCCAGCGAGAGCGTCAAGGCCCTGGGCCTGACGGTGGCTGCCTGATGCGTACCGGACGCTGGGAATCGGCGCTGTTCGAGGGGGCTGCGAACGGCGGCTGGGCGGTCGCCCACTGCCAGCAGCAGTTCCTCGCCGACAGCAACGGTGTGCTGTTCCCCCGTGACTGGCTGAAACGCCAGGACCTGCCGGTGCTTTCCGAGCACGTTGTCGGCCATTTCGACGGCGAGCCGGTGTACCTGCTGGAGATCGACCGTACGGACCCGCTGGAAGGCGCCAGCTGGATCGGCCTGCGCCAGTTCATGATGCAGGCCGAGGAAGACATCTTCGCCATGCTCGGCTTCGCCAGCCAGATCGGCATCTGGTGGCGGCAGAACCGCTTCTGCGGCAGTTGCGGCCAGCCCAACCAGCGCATGCCCCGCGACCGCGCCATGCACTGCGAGAGCTGCGGCATCCAGCGCTACCCGCTGCTGTCGCCGAGCATGATCGTGCTGGTGACCCGTGGCGATGAAGTGTTGCTGGCACGCTCGCCGCGCTTCGTGCCGGGGATGTACAGCACCCTGGCCGGCTTCGTCGAGCCGGGCGAGTCGGTGGAGCACTGCGTCGCGCGCGAAGTGCGCGAAGAGGTGGGCGTCGAGATCGGCAACATCCGCTACATGGGCAGCCAGCCCTGGCCGTTCCCGCATTCGCTGATGTTCGGCTATCACGCCGAGTACGTCAGCGGCGAGATCGTCATGCAGCCGGACGAGATCGAGGATGCCCGCTGGTTCCACATCGACGAGCTGCCGCGCCTGCCGGCCGAGCGCTCCATCGCCCGCTACCTGATCGAGGTCTACCTGGCGCGCCGCGCCGGTCGTCCCGATCCCGTCCTGCCCGGCGGCGCCTGACTCCAGGCGCAGCGTCGGCGTTCTTCAGGTCGCGGCAGCGAACCAGTGCTGCCAGGCCAGGCGCACGGTCAGCGCCAGCACTACCAGGATGAACACTGGACGGATGAACTTGGCGCCGCCGCCAATTGCGGTGCGCGCGCCGAAGTAGGCGCCAATCATCAGGGCGCTGCCCATGCACAGGCCCATCACCCAGATTACCTGGCCGGAGGCGACGAACACCGCCAGGGCGAGGACGTTGCTGACGAAGTTCATGCTGCGCGCCACGCCGCTGGCGCGGACCAGGTCCAGCGGGTACATCAGCAGGGTGCTGACGGTCCAGAAGGCGCCGGTGCCGGGGCCGGCGACACCATCGTAGAAGCCCAGGCCCAGGCCCTGCGGCCACTGGCGACGCTGGGCGATGTGCGGATCGGCGTCCAGCGGGGCTTCCGGGGTCTTGCCGAACAGCAGGTACAGGCCGCAGCCGAAGATCACCACCGGGAGCATGCGGTTCAACCATTCCGCCGGCATCAGGTGCGCGGCCCACGCGCCCAGGGCGGCGCCGATGGCGGTGCCGATGATGCCGTTGCGCCACTGGCGCGGATGGAACAGCTTGCGCCGGTAGAAGGTGTAGCTGGCGACGGCGGCGCCGAAGGTCGAACTCAGTTTGTTGGTACCCAGCGCCAGGTGCGGCGGTACTCCGGCGGTGAGTAGCGCGGGGATGGTCAGCAGGCCACCGCCGCCGGCGATGGCGTCGATGAAGCCGGCGAGGAAGGCGACGCCGGCGAGGATGACGAGGGTGGTAGGGTCTACGACGAGTTCGAAGGGCATGGGGTAGGCCTTGATCAGGAGCCCGCGGCGCCACTCTTTTGTAAAGAGCGGGTGGCATGGGAAACGTTAACGGGCCCGAAAGCTGCGACGGTCTGGCTGGCCGCGCAGGTACGCGGTGCGCATAATGCCGGCAATTCTACGTGGAAGGAAATCATTCGATGCAGTACGACGGTCTGGCCTGGGTCATTGCCTTCGTGGCGCTGCTGGCCCTGCTGGTGGCGGCCCGCATTCTGTTCGATCGTCACTGGTTTCTCGGCTGGCTGCGGGGCATGGCGGGCCTTGCGTTCATTGCGCTCGCGACGCTGGTTGCGCTGGTGGCCTGGGACCTGCACAGCTACGACCCGTTGCCGCAGGAGCGTCCGTTGGCCACTCTGAGCTTCAAGCAGTTGAGCCCGCAGCACTTCGAGGTGACGTTGCTGGAGGGGGACCAGGAGCGCCGCGTGGAACTGGCGGGCGATCTCTGGCAACTGGATGCACGGGTGCTGGAGTGGAAGGGCCTGGCGCGGCTGATCGGCCTGGCGCCGGGGTATCGACTGCAGGACCTCAGTGGCCGCTTCCTCGCCGTGGAGCAGCAGTCGATGGGGCGCAAGGTGCCGCTGGCCGGCAAGGTGGCGGGCATCGACCTGTGGCGCTGGCTGCGTGAAGGCCGGCATGACCTGCTGACCTTTGTGCCGAGAGCCGGGCGGGTGAACTACCTGCCGATGGCCGACCAGGCGGTGTTCGCCGTGCGCTACGGACCGGGCGGGCTGACCGCCGAACCGATGAACCCGGCGGCGAACCAGGCCCTGAAAGATTGGCAGTGAACGCTTTTATGTAGGCGAGCTTGCTCGCGAACCGTCCCCCTTCGGAATCCGAGTGAGGCGGGTTCGCGAGCAAGCTCGCTCCTACAGAAGGCCCGATCGCCGTCCATGAAAAAGGGAGCCCACCGGCTCCCTTTTTCGTTTCGCGATAACGCTCAGGCGAGGAAGCCGCCGTCCACGTTCAGCGTCACGCCGGTGGTGTAGCTGGAGGCATCGCTGGCGAGGTAGAGCACGGCGCCGGCCATTTCGCTCGGGTCAGCCACGCGCTTGAGCGGGATGCGCTGCAGGGCGACGTTGCGGATGGCGTCGTTGCTCACCAGCGCCGAGGCGAACTTGGTATCGGTCAGGCCCGGCAGCAGGGCGTTGCAGCGGATGCCGAACTGCGCGCATTCCTTGGCGAAGACCTTGGTCATGCTGATCACCGCGGCCTTGGTCACCGAGTAGATGCCCTGGAACTCGCCCGGGGTGACGCCGTTGACCGAGGCGACGTTGATGATGCTGCCGCCGCCGTTGGCCTTCATCAGCTTGCCGCCTTCGATGGACATGAAGTAATAGCCGCGGATGTTCACGTCGACGGTCTTCTGGAAGGCCGACAGGTCGGTGTCCAGCACGTTGCAGAACTGCGGGTTGGTGGCGGCGTTGTTGACCAGGATGTCCAGGCGGCCGAACTGCTCGCGGATCTGCGCGAAGACGGCCTGGATCTGTTCCATCTCACCGATGTGGCAGGCAATCGCGGTGGCCTTGCCGCCGGCGGCGACGATTTCGTCGGCCACGGCTTGGCAGCCGTCGATCTTGCGGCTGGAGACGATCACGTGGGCACCCTGTTGGGCCAGCAGCTTGGCGATGGCCTCGCCGATGCCGCGGCTGGCGCCGGAGACGAAGGCGATCTTGCCTTCGAGGTCGAACAGTTGGGTCTTGGACATGGGAGTTCTCCTTGTTATTGAGCACGCCTTACAGGCGGGACTTGCCGATGACCTGCAGGCTCACCTGTTCCAGCAGCTTGTTGGCATGGATGAAGGTGGCGAAGCGTTTGTCCTGGGTCTGGCCGTGGAAGAAGCGGTAGTAGATCTGCTGCATGATGCCGGCCAGGCGGAACAGGCCGTAGGTGTAGTAGTAATCGAGGTTGTCGATCTGGATTCCGGCGCGCTCGGCGTAGTAGTCGGCGAACTGCTGGCGGGTCAGCATGCCCGGCTCGTGGCTCGGCTGGCGGCGCAGCATCTGCATCGGCTGCGGGTCGTCGGCCTGGATCCAGTAGGCGAGGGTGTTGCCCAGGTCCATCAGCGGGTCGCCGAGGGTGGTCATTTCCCAGTCGAGCACGCCGATGATCTGCATCGGGTTGTTCGGGTCGAGAATGACGTTGTCGAAGCGGTAGTCGTTGTGGACGATGCCCGGCTTGTGGTGATCGGCCGGCATCTTCTCGCGCAGCCACACCTTCACCTGTTCCCAGGCCGGCGCATCGGGGGTCAGGGATTTCTCGTAGCGATCGATCCAGCCGCCGATCTGGCGCTGCACATAGCCCTCGGGCTTGCCCAGGTCGCCCAGGCCGCAGGCGTTGTAGTCGACGTTGTGCAGGTCGACGAACTTGTCGATGAAGCTCTTGCACAGCGCGGTGGTCTGCTCGGTGCTGAAATTCAGCTCCTTGGGCAGTTCGGCGCGCAGGATGATGCCGTTGACCCGCTCCATGACGTAGAACTCGGCGCCGATCACCGACTCATCGGTGCAGTAGACGTAGGCCTTGGGGCAGTAGGGGAAACCGTCGTTGAGCTGGTTGAGGATGCGGTACTCGCGCCCCATGTCGTGGGCTGACTTGGCCTTCTTGCCGAATGGCGGGCGGCGCAACACCAGCTCACGGTTGTCGTACTGGATCAGGTAGGTGAGGTTCGACGCGCCGCCGGGGAACTGGCTGATGCGCGGTTGGCCCTGCAGGCCGGGAACGTGGTCCTTGAGGAAGCCGTCGATCACGGCGGCATCGAGTTCTTCGCCTTCGCGGGAGCGGATGGTCTGGTCGGTCAACGACATGCTGGTCCCTTTCTTGTACGGGCTTTTACGAATCGTCCTCACGAGGGCCCAAGGCTCCTGGCGAGGTGCGCGCAGGCCGGCGGCCGTTTCTTGCCCGATGGGTTGCGGCAGGATCAGGCAGAGCAATGATGGCGCCGGGTGATCATTGGCTAATCTAATGTCCGTGCCCGTCCGTCACAAGCACGCAGAGCCGTTATTGGCGTCCGTGTTGCACCCCGATCAGGCTGCCTGATTCGCGGGTTGCGGCGGGGCGCGGGCATAAAAAAACCGGAGTCATGGACTCCGGTTTTTCATGCTGCTCGGGCAGGTCGCCTCGGATCAGACCGGGAACAGTTCGCCCAGCTTCATTGCCAGCATCATGTCGCCTTCGGCGCGCAGCTTGCCGGCCATGAAGGCCTGCATGCCGTCGGTTTCGCCGCTGGTGATGCCCTTGAGGGTCTCGCTGTCCATGATCAGGGTGACGTTGGGGGTCTCGGCATCGCCCTGTACGACTTCGCAGGTACCGTCCTTGACGACCAGGTAGTGGTTGTCGCCGTCTTCGATGTTGAACTGGAACACCAGATCCAGGCCGGCGGCCGCGCTGGCGTTGAACTTGCTCTTCATGGTGGAAACGATGTCAGCAACACTCATGGTTCTATTCCTTTTCTAGGTTTTCTCGCGCGACGCTCAAGGTCGCAATGGGCCGGTACTCAACGATAGGTGATGAGTTCCGGCGCCCTCAACAGTTCCAGATGCACGTGACTGTTGAAGGAAGCCAGGGCCACTTCGCTGCCGCGGAACTTCAGGCGGTTGAGCGAGGTGTTGACGATCTGCCAGTTGAGTTCGAAGGCGTTCAGCGGCGGAATGCCGGTCACCAGTTGCAGCATCGCGGTGATGGTGCCGCCGGAGGTGAACACGCCGATGCTGTCCTTGCCGCTGGCCGACTCCAGCAGGCGCTTGAGGCCGCCATGCACGGTGTCGAGGAACTCGGCCCAGCTCACCAGGCCGTCCTTGTCGTGCTCGCCGGACACCCAGCGGGAGATCACGGTGGAGAACAGGCGCTGGAACTCGGCGCGGTGGTCGGCGGCGTTGCGCATGATGTGCAGCGCCTGCGGTTCGATTTCGAGCAGGTCCTGCAGGTGCGCGCGGATCACGGCGTCGGCTTCGAATTCATTGAATGCGGGGTCGATTTCCAGCGCGGGGGTCGCGATGCCGGCGTCGTTCAGCCGGCCCATCACCGCTTCGGCGGTATGGCGCTGGCGGCGCAGGTCGCCACTGACGCAGCGGTCGAAACACTGGCCCAGGCTGGCCAGGTGCTCGCCGAGGATTTCCGCCTGGCGCACGCCGATGGGCGAGAGCACGTCGTAGTCGTCGGCGCCGAACGATGCCTGGCCATGTCGAATCAGGTAGATGCTTCCCACGCGCAGTATCTCGGCAGGGCTGAAAGTTCCGGCGAGGTTATGAGGATCACCTGGGGCTGTCAACGAAAAAACATACGCTTGTTTGAATGCCATTCGTTGGACTGATACAGCGTCTTGCCAGCGCTGGTGGCGCGCCTGCGGCGTGGGTATGCTTGCGGGATTCGCTGCGCCCGCCAGGCGGGTGCGACCAGAATTGTAAAAGGGGATGTGAGTGGAGTTTCTAGCGGATTACGCGGGTTTCCTGGCCAAGACCTTCACCGTGGTGGTGGCCATCGTCATCGTCCTGGTGGTGATCGCCGCGCTGCGCGGCCGTGGCCGACGCGGTGGCAGTGGGCACCTGGAGGTGCACAAGCTCAACGACTTCTACAAGGATCTGCGCGAGCGCCTGCAACATAGCGTATTGGAAAAGGCCAAGCTGAAGGCCCTGCGCAAGTCCGAGGCCAAGTCGACGAAAGAGGCGAAAAAGAAGAAGAGCGGCGAGAAGAGTCGCGTCTACGTGCTCGACTTCGATGGCGACATCAAGGCCTCGGCCACCGAGCAGCTGCGCCATGAAGTCACCGCGCTGCTGAGCCTGGCCACCCCCCGCGACGAAGTGGTGCTGCGCCTGGAGAGCGGCGGCGGCATGGTCCACGGCTATGGCCTGGCCGCCTCCCAGCTGGCGCGCATCCGCCAGGCCGGCGTGCCGCTGACCGTCTGCGTCGACAAGGTCGCCGCCAGCGGCGGCTACATGATGGCCTGCATTGGCGAGCGTATCCTCTCCGCGCCCTTTGCCATCCTCGGCTCCATCGGCGTGGTGGCGCAACTGCCGAACGTGCACCGCCTGCTGAAGAAGCACGACATCGATTTCGAGGTGCTCACCGCCGGTGAATACAAGCGCACCCTGACGGTGTTCGGCGAGAACACCGACAAGGGCCGCGAGAAGTTCCAGGAAGACCTGGAAACCACCCACGAGTTGTTCAAGCGCTTCGTCGTGCATTACCGCCCGCAGCTGGCCATCGACGAGATCGCCACCGGCGAGGTCTGGCTGGGCCAGGCGGCGCTGGGCAGGAAACTGGTGGACGAACTCAAGACCAGCGACGAGTACCTGGCCGAACGTGCTCGTGAGTCGGATGTCTATCAGCTCAGTTACGTACAGAAGAAATCCATCCAGGAACGCTTCGGCGTGGGCGTCAGCGGCGTGATCGACCGCGTGCTGGTGACCTGGTGGGAGCGCCTGGGGCGCAGCCGCTTCTGGCAATGAATCCAGCGGGCGCGGGAGTGCGCCCGTCAAGTTATCGAACGAGGAGGGCGAGATGAGTGCATTCAAGGCGTTGTGGGTCACCGAGTCGGCACACGGCGTGTACGACCTGCAGGTGACCGAGCGGCAGGTTTCCGATTTGCCGGCAGGCGAAGTGCTGGTGCGGGTGAAGTATTCCTCGCTGAACTACAAGGATGCGCTGTCCGCCAGCGGTAACCGTGGCGTCACCCGCAAGTATCCGCACACGCCTGGCATCGATGCCGCCGGCGTGGTTGAAGCGTCCTCGGTGGGCGAGTTCGCCGTCGGCGATGAGGTCATCGTCACCGGCTATGACCTGGGCATGAACACTCCGGGCGGTTTCGGCCAGTACATCCGCGTGCCCGCGGCCTGGCTGATCAAGCGTCCGCAGGGCCTGTCGCTACGCGAAGCGATGATTCTCGGCACCGCTGGCCTGACCGCCGCGCTGTGCGTCGACAAGCTCGAGCGCGCCGGCGTGACGCCGTCCTCAGGCCCGATCCTGGTCACCGGCGCCACCGGCGGCGTGGGCAGCATCGCGGTGATGCTGCTGGCACGGCTGGGCTACACCGTGGCAGCCGCCACCGGCAAGCTGGAGCAGGCCGAATTGCTGAACCGCCTCGGCGCGCGGCAGATCCTCGACCGCGCCACCGTCTCCGATGGCATCGACAAACCGCTGCTGCGCGAGCAGTGGGCCGGCGCGGTGGACACCGTGGGCGGCGACATCCTGTTCAACGTGGTCAAGTCGCTGCAGTACGGCGGCAGCGTCGCCTGCTGCGGACTGACCGCCGGCGCCGCCTTCAAGGCCACCGTGCTGCCCTTCATCCTGCGCGGCGTGAACCTGCTGGGCGTGGACTCGGTGGAGCTGCCGCTGGTGGTCAAGGCTTCCATGTGGGACAAGCTGTCCCTGCAGTGGAAGCTCGACAACCTCGAAGCGGCGGTGCGCGAGGTCACCCTCGACGACCTGCCTGCCGCCATCCACCAGATTCTTGCCGGCAAGCTGGTCGGCCGGGTGCTGGTGAACCTCGGCTAATGCCCGCGCCGGGCCTGGGGGTCAGCCCAGGTCCGGCAGCAGGTAGCCCGCCCACAGCGAATCGGCGAACTGGCTGCGGAAGAAGCCGAAGTGGCCGATGCGCTTCACGCCGATATCTTCTGGAGCGATGCGTTTCACCGTCTTCGGCGCACCACGATAGAAGCCGTGCAGCGATTCGGTATTACGCCCGGACATCATCTCGTCGTCGGTGAAGGAGATGGAGGTGATGGGCGTGCGCACCAATGAATAGGCCTCGCGCACCGCGCCGCCTTCCGCGCCCACGGCGTATTCCGGGTCCAGGCACCAGCGCCGCCATTGCTCGATCACCCCGCGCGGCAGGTCGCCGACCACGCCCAGGCGCTTGCCCGGAAAGTAGCCCAGCAGCGGCGTGAGGGTTGGCGCCAGGCAATACCAGAGCAGCCAGGCCTTGTGCCGCAATCCCTTGGTGTTCTCGCGCCAATAGCCGCTGCCGGTGGCGATGGTGAAGGCGCGATGGATGCGCTCGTTGCCGCGCACGAAGGGCAGGATCTGCCCGCCCAGGCTGTGGCCGACCCAGTACACCGGCAGGTCGCCGGCGGCCTCGACCACCGCGTCGAGCATCGCGCTGCAATCATGCTTGCCCCAGGCCAGTACATCCACATCCAGGTCGCGCAGGTGGCCGCTGCGGGACTTGCCCATGCCGACGTAATCGAAGGTCACGGTGAGATGGCCGCGCTCGGCCAGCCAGTGGGCGAAGGCCGTGTAGAAGCGCTGCTCGACGCCCATCGCGGGGACGATCAGCACCGCGCCACGGATTTCGCCGAGCGGGTAGTACCAGTGGCTGGACAGGTTGTGGCCGTTGCCGTTGTCCAGGGGGCGGGGGAGCGGGGTGATCATGGCGGACTCCGAAAAGGCTTGGAATGAGCAGGGCAGGATTGAAGATGGATGCGCGCCCAGGCAGTATACGAAGACTAGAAATTAATTCTAGAAAATTATTCTAGAATTTTATTCGAGACGGCAATCTCGACAGGAACCTCATGGCCCGACCTTCCCGCAAAGACGACATCCTCCAGGCTGCGCTGGCCTGCTTCAGCGAATCCGGCGTGGACGCCACTACCATCGAGATGATCCGTGACCGCTCCGGCGCCAGTATCGGCAGCCTCTACCATCACTACGGCAACAAGGAACGGATCATCGGCGCGCTGTACCTGACCGGCGTTGGCCAGTACGCGGCGCTGCTGGACGCTGGAATCGAGGAGGGAATGAGCGCGGAGGCCTGTGTGAAGCTGTTCGTCACCTGCTACGTCGACTGGGTCGCGGCCAATCCGGAGTGGGCGCGTTTCATCCTGCACAGCCGCGGTCGGGTCGAGGCCGGGGAGGTGGGTGAGGCGTTGCGTGAGGCCAATCGTGAGCAGGGCCGGCGCATTGCAGCGCTGCTTTCAGAGCACCGCAAGGCTGGCGCCTTCAAGCAGTTGGCGCCGGAGCTGTTCAACTCGGTGGTCATCGGCCCGAGCCAGGACTATGCACGCAACTGGCTGGCCGGGCGGACGAAGGTGGACCTGATCGATTGCCGCGATCAGTTGGCGCAGATTGCCTGGGAGAGTGTGCGGGCCTGAGTTGCGCGCACAGGGGGCCGAGGTGTGCAAGCCTGTAGGAGCGAGCTTGCTCGCGAACAGAGGCTTCCGGTTGCCGCGGAGTTAGGTGGGTTCGCGAGCAAGCTCGCTCCTACGAAAGGCGCTCCCCTGCAGAAATTAAAAAGCCCCGCGTGGCGGGGCTTTTTCAGATCGGCCGGGTCAGGCGAGCTGGCGACGACGGAACAGCGGTTGCGGCTGGGTCACCGAGGTCTGGTAGACCTCGGAGAAGTCCTCCAGGCTGGCCAGCGCGTCATGCGGGTCGCGGTCGGCGCGGATGGCGTAGGCGTCGAAGCCGCAGCTCTGCATGTAGAACAGCTGGTCGCGCAGCACGTCGCCGATGGCGCGCACTTCGCCCTTGTAGCCGAAGCGCTCGCGCAGCAGGCGCGCGGTGCTGAAACCGCGGCCGTCGGTGAAGGCCGGGAAGTTCACCGCGATCACTTGGAACTTGTCCAGGTCCTCGGCGATGGCTTCGGGCTCTTCGTCCGAATCCAGCCACACGCCCAGGCCGCCGTCGCGGCCGCGCAGGGCCGGGCCGTGTTCCAGCCACAGGTTCAGCGGGATGATCACGTCGTCGCAGTTGGGCACGGTCTCGAGGGTCGCGTCCTTGGGCAGCAGGTGCCAGCGGTCGTCGACGACTTCGCGGTTCTTAATGATTCGCTGCATATACGCGTTCCTTGAAGAGGTCGATGCCGATGCGGCGGAAGGTATCGAGGAAGGCTTCCTCCTCGGTGCGCTGTTCCACGTAGACGTTGATGATCTTCTCGATCACGTCGGCCATCTGGTCCTGGGCGAACGACGGGCCGAGGATCTGCGCGAGGCTCGCGTCACGGCTGGCGCTGCCGCCCAGGGACACCTGGTAGAACTCCTCGCCCTTCTTGTCCACGCCGAGGATGCCGATGTGGCCCACGTGGTGGTGGCCGCAGGCATTCATGCAGCCGGAGATGTTCAGGTCGATGTCGCCGATGTCGAACAGGTAGTCCAGGTCGTCGAAACGGCGCTGGATGGCTTCGGCCACCGGGATCGATTTGGCGTTGGCCAGGGAGCAGAAGTCGCCGCCGGGGCAGCAGATGATGTCGGTCAGCAGGCCCACGTTGGGGCTGGCGAAACCGTACTCGCGCAGTTCGCCCCAGAGGGTGAACAGCTGCGACTGCTCGACGTCGGCGAGGATGATGTTCTGGTTATGGCTGTTGCGCACTTCGCCGAAGCTGTAGCGGTCGGCCAGTTCGGCGATCTTGTCCAGCTGCTTGTCGGTGACGTCGCCAGGGGACACGCCGGTCGGCTTGAGCGACAGGGTCACGGCGATGTAGCCGGGCTTCTTGTGGGCGAAGGTGTTGCGCTGGCGCCAGCGGGCGAAGCCCGGATGCTCGGCGTCGAGCTGGGCGAGGGCGGCCTCCTGGTCGTCCAGGACCTTGTAGGCCGGGTCGACGAAGTGCTGGGAAACACGCTGCACTTCCGCGTCGGTCAGGGTGCTCGGGCCGTCCTTGAGGTGCGCCCATTCGGCGTTGACCTTCTCGGCGAAGACTTCCGGGCCCAGTGCCTTGACCAGGATCTTGATGCGCGCCTTGAACTTGTTGTCCCGGCGGCCATAGCGGTTGTACACGCGCAAGATGGCGTCCAGGTACGACAGCAGGTGCTGCCAGGGCAGGAACTCGTTGATGAAGCTGCCGACGATCGGGGTACGGCCCAGGCCGCCGCCGACCAGCACGCGGAAGCCCAGCTCGCCGGCTTCGTTCTTCACCGCTTCCAGGCCGATGTCGTGCACCTCGATCGCGGCACGGTCGCGCGCGGCGCCGTTGACGGCGATCTTGAACTTGCGCGGCAGGTGGGCGAACTCGGGGTGGAAGGTCGACCACTGACGGATGATCTCGCACCAGGGGCGCGGATCCACCAGCTCGTCGCGGGCAATGCCGGCGAACTGGTCGGTGGTGGTGTTGCGCACGCAGTTGCCGCTGGTCTGGATCGAGTGCATCTGCACGGTGGACAGCTCGGCGAGGATCTCCGGCACGTCTTCCAGGGCCGGCCAGTTGAACTGCACGTTCTGGCGGGTGCTGATGTGCGCGTAGCCCTTGTCGTAGTCGCGGGCGATCTGCGCCAGCTTGCGGACCTGCCGGGAGGCCAGCAGACCATAGGGCACTGCGATACGCAGCATCGGCGCATAGCGCTGGATGTACAGGCCATTCTGCAGACGCAGCGGGCGGAATTCCTCGCCGGTCAGTTCACCGGCCAGGTAGCGGCGGGTCTGATCGCGGAACTGCTTGACGCGATCCTCTACGATCCTTTGATCGTATTCGTCATATACGTACATGAATCATCCTGCTGTCAGGCTATAGCGCTCAGGCGTACTGCGTATCCCAGCGCGCACGGCAGCGCGCTCCACGCGGAGTGGGGCGCACGATACCAGTTAGGGAATATGCGTAAAAGTGATGTTTGAGTATATGGCGAGAACTTTTCGATCTATGCCGCGCCGGGCTTGAAGCACAGGCGGGCCGCCGCCTCGGGCGGGTGTCGCGGTCTTGCGAAGCGCCGGTGCGTTTCACCGGCGCGGGCGGGATGAGTCAGGCTTCGCGACCGTGGGCGGCGTCACGCAGTTGCGAGGTGTCGACGCGCACGAAGATGGAGTCGCCGACGCAGGTCAGCACGTCGCCGGCGTAGACCTCGCAGATGATCCGGCTCTTGCGCCCGACCTCGCCCTCGACATGGGCCTTCAGCGTCAGCGGCACACCCATCGGGGTCGGTTTGATGTACTTGATGCCCAGGTTGCCGGTGACGCAGTCGATGCGCGGCAGGCTGCCCGGCTCGCGGCCTTCGGCGCGGTAGTGGTAGGCCATTGCGGTCCAGTTCGAGTGGCAGTCCACCAGCATGGCGATCAGTCCGCCGTAGACCAGCTCCGGCCAGCCGCAGTACTTGGCTTCGGGCAGGTGCTCGGCGACGACGTGAATACCGTCCTCGTGCCAGCGGCTCTTGATATGCAGCCCGTGCGGGTTGCTGCCGCCGCAGCCATAACAGACGCCTTCCGGCGCGACGGTATCTTGCAGTGAATCCACGTGCATGGCCCTTCCTTATCCTTCTCGCTTGTTCTTGTCGAAGCCGCAGCCTAACGGCTTTCGTGGCGTCGCGGAAAGGGGCGGTCGCTTGAGGGGCGGGCGGAGCTGGTCTTAACTCTTGCCTGTGGTCCTTCGACAAACAACGAGAACAAGGGGGAAGCATGAGCGAAGAGTCCAGCAAGGATCGCGACAGCGTCGTCGATGCGCGTGCCGCATTCATCCTGATCCTGCTGGTGGTTGCCACCGCGGTGTACTGGGTCAGCCATCAGTGACAACGGTTCCGGCGGGCCGCGCTGCGGCCCGTCCGGCGCCGCGCCGTTCTAGATCCCTGCGAAGTGCAGCACCAGCTGCACCAGGGAGTAGAGCAGCAGCACGAAGATCAGCGTAAAGAGGATACCCAGGGCAATGAAGTGACTGGCCTTGCCCTGGCTGAAGTCGCGCGCCCGGTTCTTCCCGCTCTGCACACCGAAGGCGGCGGCCAGCACGCTGTGCAGCATCTGCCAGAAGCTTGGCGGTTTGTTCTGTTGATCGTCCATCGTTCGCGCCTCCTATGTTTGGAGCCTGATTCTGGAGCATGGTTTCTAGAGTTCGATCTGTGTCCACTCGCGTTTCTGCCACATCATCGCGAAGATCACCGAGGCCAGCCCGCGCTGGAGGATCTGCATGCTCCAGATCGCCAGCAGGCCACCGCCGAGAACCGGCCCCACCAGATAGGCCAGTGGCAGGAAGAATAGCCACTGATTGCCCAGGCTGACCGCCATGACCGTGCGGGTGGCGCCCGCGCCGAGCAGGGCCTGGGTGAGCACCAGCGCGGTGGCGTCGATCACCATGCCCAGCCCGGTGAGCGTCAGCGGCAGGCGGCCCAGTTCGATCAGCGCCGGGTCGCTGACGAACAGCCGCAGGATCGCCTCGGGGAACAGCCAGAACGGCGCGCCCAGCAACGCCAGGCCGCAGGCCGCGACCTTCACCACATCCCAGCCCCAGCGATGCGCACTGTCGAAGTCGCGCTCGCCCATGCTCTGGCTGACCAGGGTGGTGGCGGCCATGCCCAGGCCGATGCCGGGCAGGATCAGGAACAGCGCCAGGTTGATCAGCACGTGGGCCACCGCCAGCTCGCGGGTGCCGACCTGGGCGATGATCCAGAACAGCAGGGTGATGCCGGCGGCGAAGAAGAACTGCTGCAGCGAGTTGGGCAGTGACAGGCGCAGCATCACGCGGATGTCGCGCTCGCTCGGCAGGCGCGGGCGGAAGCCCTGGGCGCGGGCGTCGCGCCAGGTGAGCCAGGCGTAGATCAGCGAGCCCAGATAGAGCGCCAGGGTGGTTCCCAGCCCGCTGCCCACCGCGCCCATGCGCGGCAGGCCGAACAGGCCGTGGATCAGGCTGTAGCTGATCGCCGCGTTGGCCAGGTGCATCACCACCAGCGTGCGCATGTACATGCCCGAACGCCGCGTGCCGTTCCAGTAGCCGCGGAAGGAGAAGTTCAGCCCTACCGCCAGCACCGACAGCGCGCGCCACTCGAAGTAGGGGAGGCCGACCGCCAGCACCTCGGGGTCGTTGGACAGGGCGCGGACGATGGGTTCGGCGAACAGCAGGCAGATCAGGGTGATCGGCAGCGACAGCCCCAGCGCCACCAGCAGGCCGCAGTTGAGCGGTGCCGCCTGGTCTTCCATGCGGCCTTCGCCACGACGCCGGGCCACCAGTGCCTGTACGCCGGCGCCCAACCCCATCACCAGGGAGATCGCGACGAAGTTGGCGTAGCTGCCGATACCGACGCCGGCCAGGGACTTTTCCCCCAGATGGCCGACCATCGCGGCATCCACCAGGTTGAGCAGGCTCTGGCTGAGCATTCCGCCGATGATCGGCAGGCCCAGGGTGAGAATGTTCTGGAGGCGCTGACGCTCTAACATGACGTCCTTGGAGGCAGTGTGCTTCCGGCCTGTTGTGGGGAGCGGGCGTGCCCGTGCCGGTCGGGGCGCTGAGGGAAAGCCTAGCGTAACCGTCGTGGCCCTGCTTGTGTCGGGGACTCTTCGACTTCATTGATCTCCTTCATCTCATTGCGAAATGAAGTTGGAGATAGCTCCGAGATCTGCCTGAGGTTTCGCCTTGAGGAGCGGACTCAAGCCCTGTGAGGCATCGACGCGAAGCGTGGGCGGCCCGGTGAGGCCGCCCGCGCCCGGTCTTGAGCGGTACTTACTCGAACAGGCCGTGCCAGCAGTCGCTCAGCTCGCCCAGCTCGAAGGACTTGCACCAGGACTGCTTTTCCAGCCACAGGCGGGTGGTTTCGCGGTCGGCTTCGCTCAGGCTGCCGACCGCGTTCAGGCACAGGTAGCCGGTGAACTCGCCATCTTCGGTGGCGCCGCCGACGAAGACCCAGCCCTCGGACTCGACAAAGGCGATCCACTGATCGAGCACATCATCCAGGTCGCCGCTGTAGTTCACTTCCAGGCTGAAGCCGAACTCCTGGAACTCGCCCAGGCGCAGCTTCTTCTGCAGGCGGCGCTTGCGCGGTTTGGCCATCTGTTCGGGGGTGAGGTATTTCATCTGTCTTTCTCTCGTCAGGGGAAGTCCGGCGGGTGGCCGGGCTTCAATCCGTGGTGTCCTGGGCGATTCGTGCGTCGGCGAACCAGAGCCGGCGCCGGCGCGCCTGGCGCTCATCCAGCGGCAATTGGCGGGGGCGAGGCCGGCAGGGACGCGCCCAGGGTGGCGGGATTATCCAGTATCTGGGCGTTGAGTGCAGCGCAGGTTTTCCCGCCGTCTTCCCTGGGCGCGCCGGGCAGTCCCGGGCGCGGCGCCAGGGGAACCGCCTTACGCGTCGTAACCCAGGTTCGGCGACAGCCAGCGCTCGCTGGTGCCGAGTTCCTGGTCCTTGCGCGCGCTGTAGCGTTCGACCTGGTCCTTGTCGACCTTGCCCACGGCGAAGTACTGCGCCTGCGGGTGGGCGAAGTACCAGCCGCTGACGGCGGCGGCGGGGAACATGGCGTAGTGCTCGGTCAGGGTCACGCCGGAGACGCCCTTGGGGTCGAGCAGCTTGAACAGCGTGCCCTTCTCGGTGTGGTCCGGGCAGGCCGGGTAGCCGGGCGCGGGGCGGATGCCGACGTACTGCTCCTTGATTAGCGCCTCGTTGCTCAGGTGCTCCTCGGGCTGGTAGCCCCAGTATTCCCTGCGCACGCGCTCGTGCAGCCACTCGGCGCAGGCTTCGGCGAGACGGTCGGCCAGCGCCTTGACCAGGATCGCACTGTAGTCGTCGCCCTGGTCCTGATAGGCCTTGGCCACTTCCTCGGCGCCGATGCCAGCGGTGGTGATGAAGCCACCGACGTAGTCCTTCACGCCGCTGTCCTTCGGCGCGACGAAGTCGGCCAGGCTGAAGTTCGGCTTGCCGTCGGTCTTGATGGTCTGCTGGCGCAGATGGTGCAGGGTGGCCAGCTTGTGGCCGTCGTCGCCATAGACTTCCAGGTCGTCGTGGTGGACCTGATTGGCCGGCCAGAAGCCAAGGACTGCCCTGGCGCGAATGAGCTTCTCGCCGATCAGCTTCTTCAGCATGTCCTGGGCGTCGTTGAACAGGCTGGTGGCCGCCTCGCCGACGACTTCGTCGGTGAGGATGCGCGGGTACTTGCCGGCCAGGTTCCAGGAAATGAAGAAGGGCGTCCAGTCGATGTAGTCGACCAGCACGTTCAGGTCGATGTCTTCCAGCACCTTCGCGCCGGTGAAGGAGGGCACTGGCGGCTGGTAGCCGGCCCAGTCGAACTGCGGCTTGGCGGCGATGGCCTGCTCATAGCTCAGGCGCTCGGTACGCGCGCTGCGGTTGGCGGTGCGTTCGCGGACTTCGGCGTAATCGGTACGGGTCTTCGCCACGTAGTCGGCCTTCAGTTCCTTCGACAGCAGGGTGGTGGCCACGCCCACGGCACGGGAGGCGTCGGTGACGTAGACCACCGCGTCGTTGTTGTACTGCGGGTCGATCTTCACCGCTGTGTGCGCCTTGGAGGTGGTGGCGCCGCCGATCATCAGCGGCAGTTGGAAGTTCTGCCGCTGCATTTCCTTGGCGACGTGGACCATCTCGTCCAGCGACGGCGTGATCAGGCCGGACAGGCCGATGATGTCGCACTTCTCGGCGATGGCGGTCTGCAGGATCTTCTCCGCCGGGACCATCACGCCGAGGTCGACGATGTCGTAGCCGTTGCAGCCCAGCACCACGCCGACGATGTTCTTGCCGATGTCGTGCACGTCGCCCTTCACCGTGGCCATGAGGATCTTGCCCTTGGCTTCGGGCTTGTCGCCTTTCTCGGCTTCGATGAAGGGGATCAGGTGGGCCACGGCCTGCTTCATCACGCGGGCGGATTTCACCACCTGCGGGAGGAACATCTTGCCGGCGCCGAACAGGTCGCCGACCACGTTCATACCGGACATCAGCGGGCCCTCGATGACCTCGATCGGCCGCGCGCACTTCTGCCGGCACTCCTCGGTGTCCTCGACGATCCAGGTGGTGATGCCCTTGACCAGCGCGTGCTCCAGGCGCTTCTCGACGCTGTGGCCGCGCCATTCCTCGTCTTCGACTTCTCTGGTCGCACCGCCGCCCTTGTAGTTGTCGGCGATCGCCAGCAGCGCCTCGGTGGCGTCCGGGCTGCGGTTGAGCACCACGTCCTCGACCTTGTCGCGCAGCTCCTGCGGGATCTCGTCGTAGATCTCCAGTTGGCCGGCGTTGACGATGCCCATGGTGAGGCCGTTCTGGATGGCGTAGTAGAGGAACACCGAGTGGATCGCCTCGCGCACCGGGTTGTTGCCGCGGAACGAGAACGACACGTTGGACACCCCGCCCGAGGTCAGGGCGTAGGGGAGGTTGTCACGGATATAGGCGCAGGCCTCGATGAAATCGACCGCGTAGTTGTTGTGTTCCTCGATGCCGGTGGCGACCGCGAAGATGTTCGGGTCGAAGATGATGTCTTCCGGCGGGAAGCCCACTTCGTTGACCAGGATGTCGTAGGAGCGCTGGCAGATTTCTTCCTTGCGCGCCTGGGTGTCGGCCTGGCCGGCTTCGTCGAAGGCCATCACCACCACGGCGGCGCCGTAGCGCTTGCACAGGCGGGCGTGGTGCTTGAACTGCTCCACGCCTTCCTTCATGGAAATCGAGTTGACGATGCCCTTGCCCTGGATGCACTTCAGGCCTGCCTCGATCACTTCCCACTTGGAGGAGTCGATCATGATCGGCACGCGGGAGATGTCCGGCTCGGAGGCGATCAGGTTGAGGAACCGGACCATGGCGGCCTTCGAATCCAGCATGCCTTCGTCCATGTTGATGTCGATCACCTGGGCGCCGGCTTCCACCTGCTGCTGCGCCACTTCCAGCGCTTCGGCGTAGTTCTCCTCGCGGATCAGCCGGGCGAACTTGGCCGAGCCGGTGATGTTGGTGCGCTCGCCGACGTTCACGAACAGCGAGTTGCGGTCGATGGTGAACGGCTCGAGGCCGGACAGGCGGCAGGCGCGGGGAATCTCGGGGATGACGCGCGGAGCGTACTTGGCGACGGCCTTGGCGATGGCCTCGATATGGCCCGGCGTGGTGCCGCAGCAGCCGCCGATGATGTTGAGGAAGCCCGACGCGGCGAATTCTTCCACGACCACGGCCATTTCCGCCGGCGTCTCGTCGTATTCGCCGAAGGCGTTGGGCAGGCCGGCGTTGGGGTGCGCGGAGACGTGGGTGCCAGCCTTGGTCGACAGCTCTTCCAGGTAGGGGCGCAGCTCTTTCGCGCCGAGGGCGCAGTTCAACCCGACGGAGATCGGGTTGGCGTGGCGCACCGAGTTCCAGAATGCCTCGGTAGTCTGGCCCGACAGGGTACGGCCGGAGGCGTCGGTGATGGTGCCGGAGATCATGATCGGCAGCTCGACGCCCAGCTCTTCATAGACGCCCTGCACGGCGAAGATCGCGGCCTTGGCGTTGAGGGTGTCGAAGATGGTCTCGATCAGGATCAGGTCCGCGCCGCCCTCGATCAGGCCTCGGGCCGATTCGCTGTAGTTCTCCACCAGTTCGTCGAAGGTGACGTTGCGGAAGCCGGGGTCGTTGACGTCCGGGGAGATCGAGCAGGTGCGGCTGGTCGGGCCGAGGACGCCGGCAACGAAGCGCGGCTTGTCCGGGTTCTCGGCGGTCTTGGCGTCGGCCACTTCACGGGCCAGGCGCGCGCCCTCGACGTTCATCTCGTAGGCCAGCTCTTCCATGCCGTAGTCGGCCTGGGAGACGCGGGTGGCGTTGAAGGTGTTGGTCTCGAGGATGTCCGCGCCGGCGTCCAGGTAGGCTTTCTCGATGGCCTGGATGACGTCCGGGCGGCTGAGCAGCAGCAGGTCGTTGTTGCCCTTCACGTCGCTCGGCCAGTCGGCGAAGCGCGCGCCACGGTAGTCCTCTTCCTGCAGCTTGTAGCTCTGGATCATGGTGCCCATGCCGCCGTCGAGGATCAGGATGCGCTCCTTGAGGGCTTGCTGGAGGGCTTGCAGGCGTGCGGCGCGGTCAGACATCGGAGGTACCTAGAGAGGCGTGACAATGGGTCGCTGATGATAACAAAGCTGTAGAAAATTTGAGCTTGCGGAGATTTACATGAAAATCGCTCATGTTCTGCCATTGGATAGGCAGCACTATGGCGGCGTTCTCGCTAGAATCCGCTCATTCCGAAGGTCTGGAGCCCCACATGT
This sequence comes from Pseudomonas sp. ATCC 13867, assembly GCF_000349845.1. Lineage (NCBI taxonomy): Bacteria > Pseudomonadati > Pseudomonadota > Gammaproteobacteria > Pseudomonadales > Pseudomonadaceae > Pseudomonas > Pseudomonas sp. ATCC 13867. Next base: position 2,404,099 of record NC_020829.1, read on the forward strand.
CCCGGCGAGCACGTTTCACGTTGTTCATCGCATCCCTGATGCTTTCCGCGTTTTCCCAGGCCGCCGGCCTGTCCTACACCAAGGACATCCAGCCGATCTTCACCGAGAAGTGCGTGGCTTGCCACGCCTGCTATGACTCGCCGTGCCAGCTCAACCTGACGGCCGCCGAAGGCGCGCAGCGCGGGGCCAACAAACTGCCGGTGTACGACGGCGCGCGAACCCGCGCGCAGGACACCACCCGGCTGTTCCTCGACGCCCACGGCGCGGATGCCTGGCGGCGCAAGGACTTCTGGTCGGTGCTCGATGGGCGTGACAGCCAGGCCGCGCTGATGGCGCGGATGATCGACCTGGGCCATGAACACCCGCTGGTGCCCAACGCGAAGATCCCGGAAGGTCTGGACCTGTCGATCAACCGCACCAACCAGTGCCCGACGCCCGAGACCATCGACGACTTCGTCGCGAAGAATCCGCGCAGCGGCATGCCCTTCGCCGTCACCGGGCTGACCGACCGGCAGCGCTCGACCATCAAGGACTGGCTGGCCCAGGGCGCGCCAGTGGACGAGCAGGCCTGGCAGCCGGGCGCTGGCGAGGCGGAGCAGATCGCCAGCTGGGAGAGCTTCCTGAACCAGCCCGGCGCACGCCAGAGCCTGGTGTCGCGCTGGCTCTACGAGCACCTGTTCCTGGCGCACCTGTACTTCACCGAGCGCGGCGAGCCGGGGCATTTCTTCCAGTTGGTGCGTTCGCGCACCCCCAGCGGCCAGCCGATCGACCCGATCGCCACGCGCCGGCCGAACGACGATCCGGGCAACACCTTCTATTACCGCCTCTGGCCGATCCGGGGCGTGATCGTGCACAAGACGCACATCACCTATCCGCTCAACCCGGCCAAGCTGGCGCGCGCCCAGGAGCTGTTCTACGGCACAGCCTGGAGCACCGACAAGGTGCCCGGCTATGGCCTGCAGCACCGCGCCAACCCCTTCGCAACCTTCGCCGCGATCCCCGCGCAGGCGCGCTACCAGTTCATGCTGGACAACGCCGAATACTTCGTCCGCACCTTCATCCGAGGGCCGGTGTGCCGGGGGCAGATCGCCACCGACGTGATCCGCGACAACTTCTGGGCGCTGTTCCAGGACCCGCAGCACGACCTCTACGTCACCGATCCGGACTTCCGTGCCCAGGCCTCGCCACTGCTGGCGCTGCCGGGGCAGATCGATGAGATGGGCGCGATGCTGTCGCAATGGCGTGCCTATCGCGACAAGCGCAACGCCTACGAGGAGTTGCGCCAGGACGTCTATGACGACTCGCCGGCGCCGACCTGGGCCGATATCTGGGCCGGCAACGACAATGCCGTGCTGAGCATCTTCCGCCAGTACGACAGCGCCTCGGTGCGCAAGGGCCTGATCGGCGGCATCCCGCAGACCATCTGGTGGCTGGACTACCCGCTGTTCGAGCGCACCTACTACGGGTTGGTGGTCAACTTCGACGTGTACGGCAACGTCGCCCACCAGGCGCAGACGCGGCTGTACTTCGACCTGATCCGCAACGGCGCCGAACAGAACTTCCTGCGCCTGATGCCGACGGCCGCGCGCAAGCCCCTGCTGGATGACTGGTACCAGAACAGCGGCAAATTCAAGATGTGGGCCGACTACTACGACAATGACAGCGATGCGCCGACCGGGCTGTTCCTGCCGGAGAAGGGCGCCAAGAACGCCTTCGCCCAGCAACTGCTCAAGCACTACGTGGCGCTCAATGCGCGGCCCGACCCGATCAACCTGTGCGAGAACGGCGCCTGCTACCGCAACAGCGTCGCCACGCCGCTGCAGGATGCCGAACAGGCCTTCAGCCGACTGGTCAGCCGCCCGGCGGCGGGGCTCCCGGTGATCGACCAGTTCCCCGAAGCGACCCTGCTGAGAGTGGAAATGTCCGACGGCCAGCGCGAGATCTACACCGTGCTGCGCAACCGCGCCCACAGCAACGTCGCCTTCATGGCCGGCGAGTCGCTGCGCTACCAGCCGGGGCTGGACACCCTGACGATCTACCCCGGCGTGCTCTCCAGCTACCCCAACTTCATGTTCAACCTGAAGGCCGGCGAGGCGAATGATTTCGTCACGGCCCTGGAGCAGGTGAAGAACGCGGCAGACTTCGAGAAGGTTGCCGACCACTGGGGTGTCCGCCGCAGCCACCCGCAGTTCTGGTTCTACTTCCACGACCTGGAGGCATACCTGCGCGAAACCGAGCCGGTGGAGGCGGGCGTGCTGGACATGAACCGCTACGAAAACCTTTGACGGTTTCCACTTTGTAGGAGCGAGCTTGCTCGCGAACCAGCCCCCGCCGCAGTGCTGTTCGCGAGCAAGGACTGGGCGTCCCCCTCGATCCTACAAAGGCTACGCAGCCCAGCTGCGAATTATTCCTACTGAAATAGTAGGGCTTTCTACCTTACCCCCGAATGGCGTAAACTGGCGCCACGTTTGCGAGGAGTTGCCATGAGCGCTATCACCATTACCGAAGCCGCACAGGATTACCTGGCCGAGCTGCTGTCCAAGCAGGACACGCCCGGCATAGGCATTCGCATCTTCATCACCCAGCCGGGCACCCAGTACGCCGAAACCTGCATCGCCTACTGCAAGCCGGGCGAGCAGAAGGCGGAAGACACCCCGGTCGGCCTGAAAGCCTTTACTGCCTACATCGACGCCATCAGCGAGCCCTTCCTGGAAGACGCCATCGTCGATTACGCCACCGACCGCATGGGCGGCCAACTGACCATCAAGGCGCCCAACGCCAAGGTGCCGATGGTCAACGAGGACAGCCCGCTCACCGAGCGCATCAACTACTACCTGCAGACCGAGATCAACCCGGGGCTCGCCAGCCACGGCGGCCAGGTGAGCCTGGTGGACGTGGTCGAGGACAACATTGCCGTGCTGCGTTTCGGCGGTGGTTGCCAGGGCTGCGGCGCGGTCGAACTGACCCTGAAGGATGGCGTCGAAAAGACTCTGAAGGAGCGCATCCCGGAGCTGAACGGCGTGCGTGACGTCACCGACCACAGCAACCGCGAGAATGCCTACTACTGAGTGGGTGATCGAGCAGCGAAAAGGCGACCTCCGGGTCGCCTTTTTCGTTTGAAGCCGGTTCTCGATGGAGCAGGGTTCGCGAGCACGCTCGCTCCTACATAGAGTGCCGGGCCGGCCCTGTAGGAGCGAGCGTGCTCGCGAACCGATTCAACAAGCGGACTGCCATGATGCGCAGCGGCATATTGCGTCCTCAGCCCGGGCAACCGTTGGGCTTAAGTACCCGCAGGGTCGATGCCGGATTCGCCGCCAGTTTATCGGCGGCCCGGCGCGGACGCGGCACCAGCTCGCCACCGCAGTTCGGGCAACGGCCGTGCAGCACCTGGTCGGCGCAATCGGTGCAGAAGGTGCACTCGAAGCTGCAGATGCGCGCGTCCGGGCTGTCGCCGGGCAGGTCGCGGTCGCAGCATTCGCAGTTGGGGCGCAGTTCGAGCATGGCGAGTCCTCCAGGGGGGGCGTCAGAGCAACTGGCCGAAGCGTTCGGCGTATTCCTGGGGGCTGATCGCCAGGTGCTTGTGGAAGGTGCGCCGCAGATTCTCCGGGTGGCCAAAGCCGCACAGCCGGGACACCGTGCTGATCGACGCCTGGGCGTCCTGCAGCAGCGCGCGGGCAGCTTCCAGACGAACCCGTTCGACGTAGCGGCCGGGGCCCATGCCCAGCTCGCTGATGAACACCCTCGAGAGCGTGCGCGGGCTCATGCAGGCCTGATTCGCCAGGACCTCCAGCGACAGGTCAGCGCCCAGGTTGGCCGGGATCCACTCCAGCAGCGCGGCCAGGCGTGGCGTGCGGCTGGGCTCCGGGGTCAACCAGTGGCTGAACTGCGCCTGCCCGCCGGGGCGCTTGAGAAACATCACCAGCCGCCGCGCCACGGTCAGTGCCAGGGCTCGGCCGAGATCGGCCTCCACCAGCGCCAGGGCCAGGTCGATGCCGGCGGTGACCCCAGCGGAGGTGAAGACGTGGTCATCGCCGTCGCGGCATTGCGGGTCGTAGGTGTGCAGGCGGTCGCCCTGCACCCGTACACCGGGGAAGCCTGCGCACAACGCATCGACGTCCGCCCAGTGGGTCGTCGCCGGACGGCCATCGAGTACGCCGGCGGCGGCCAGGATCAGCGCGCCGGAGCATACCGAGCCGAGGCGGCGAATCCGCGGTTCCGCGGTGGCGAGCCAGCGCAGCAGATCGCTGTTCCTGCATTGCACCGGGACGCCGAGGCCGCCAGGCACCAGCAGGGTATCGAGGGTGGCAGGGTCGAGCTCGCGCCAGCTCGCGTCGGCGCAGATGCGCAGCCCGGCGGACGTCGCCACCGGCCCGGCCTGTTCGCCGAGCACCTTCAGTTCATAGGCCGGCGCCAGCCCCTGGCGCTGGCGCTCGACATTGGCGGAGGCGAACACCTGCAGCGGCCCGGTGACGTCCAGGCTCATGACTTCGGGGTAGAGCAGGCAGGCGACCTGGCGCGGCGATTCCATGACGGGTCTCGTTCGAACGATGGAGTGAGTGTGGCGGTGCCCGGCGCTGGCGGCAATGCCAGTCACCCCACGGATTTTGCCACGTCACGCATGCCAGGGCCTGCTCCGGCAAGGTCGGTTGCGGAAATGAAAAAGCCCGACGGGTGGCCGGGCTTTCTCGGGCTGTTCCTGGGATCAGGCAGGCATGTGCCAGTCTTGCAGGTTGTAGCCTTCACGGTTCAGCTCATCGCGCGCCTGTACCAGCAGGTCCTCGAGCTGTTCCGGGTCGGAGTAGGCGGAGCTGGGGATGCGGGTCAAGCCCAGCAGACGAGTGCCGGTCCGGTCGATGACGGACAGGTCGAGGCTGCCGTCGCCCCCTTGGTCAATCCAGGTAACGCACTGGAAAGGTTGGAAGGCTCGTCCGGTGATCAGCAGAGCCTCGTTGAAACGAAGGGTCGCATTCATGGTGTGATCTCTCTGCGCGGTAATCCATTGCGAAGATGGCGACGGCGGTCCATCCGCCATCGTGTTCGTTCACGCAATTGATGTTTTCAGAAGCGAAGAAAGTCACAGCCCATGTCGCGTTTGTACACAAAGTAGTCGCAAATTAATCCGAAAGGATCGCTGCAGACCCCGTCAGCCGTGGCCTGCAGCGATATCGAGGGTGCGCCATCGCGCCGCATGTCCCTTTCGTGACGAGCGACGAACGGTCATGCCTGCATGGCCCAGCCGTCCACGTTCATCGCCGCCTGGCGCAAGGCTTCAGAGCGGGTCGGGTGCGGGTGGCAGGTCCGCGCGATGTCCTCGGCGGCACCGCGGAACTCCATCGCCACGCAGTACTCCGCGATCATGTCGCCGACGTTCGGGCCGATCATGTGCACGCCGAGGATCTCGTCGCTGCGCTCGTTCGCCAGCACCTTCACGAAGCCCTCGGTCTCATGGTTGATCTTCGCCCGGCTGTTGGCGGTGAAGGGGAACTTGCCGACCTTGTAGGCGCGGCCCTCGGCCTTGAGCTGCTCCTCGGTCTTGCCTACGGTGGCCACCTCCGGGTGGGTGTAGATTACGCTGGGGATTACGTCGTAGTTCACTTCCCCGGCCTTGCCGGCGATCAGCTCGACGCAGGCGATGGCCTCGTCCTCGGCCTTGTGCGCGAGCATCGGACCGGAGGTCACGTCGCCGATCACCCAGATGCCCGGCACGCTGCTGCGATGCTCGTGGTTCTCCAGCATGCCGCGCTTGTCGGTGGTCAGGCCCACGCTCTCCAGCCCGAGGCCCTGGGTGAAGGGGCGGCGGCCGATGGCGAGCAGCACACGATCTGCCTGAATAAGCTCCGCCGTGCCGCCGCTGGCTGGCTCCACGCTCAGGGTCACCTGCTTGCCGCTGACCTTGGCCTGGGTGACTTTCGAGCCCAGCTTGAAGCTCATGCCCTGCTTGGTCAGTGCGCGCTGGAAGGTCCTGGCGGTTTCCAGGTCCATGCCGGGGCAGATGCGGTCAAGGTATTCGATCACCGTCACCTCGGCGCCCAGGCGTCGCCACACCGAGCCCAGCTCCAGGCCGATGACTCCGGCGCCGATCACCACCAGGTGCTTGGGTACCTCGGGAATGGACAGCGCGCCGGTGGAGTCGAGGATGCGCTGGTTGTCGACTTCCACCCCCGGCAGCGGGGAGGGCTCCGAGCCGGTGGCGATGATGATGTCCTTGGCCTGCAGCGTGCTCTTGCTGCCGTCGGCGGCGGTGACCTCCACCTTGCCCGGCCCGTCGATACGGCCCCAGCCCTTGACCCAGTCCACCTTGTTCTTGCGGAACAGGAACTCCACGCCCTTGGTCAGCGCGGCGACGCTCTCGGCCTTCTGCTTCATCATCTGCGCCAGGTCCAGCTTGGGCTTGACCTGGATGCCGAGGTTGGCGAACTCGCCGCCGGCCGCCGCTTCATACAGCTCGGATGCATGCAGCAGCGCCTTGGACGGCATGCAGCCGACGTTCAGGCAGGTGCCGCCGAGGGTTTCGCGACCCTCCACGCAGGCGACTTTCAGGCCCAGCTGGCCCGCGCGAATCGCAGCGTTGTAGCCACCGGGGCCGCCGCCAATGACGATCACATCGTATGCGCTCATGCAGGGTTCTCCGTGTTGGGAAAAGGGTCAATCGAGGTTAGCCGGTGGTCGTTGGATCACCAGCGCAGAACCCCGGAATTCCGTTACCTGGATTATATTACAGGTATAATATATTTCTTCGGGCAAGTCGCCGCTACATGACAGGCGCGGCGGGGAGGGCGAAAATGCGGGGCTTTGGCGCCTCGGGTTCGTGCGCCTACGGAGAATCCATGAAGATCGACTGCGATTTCGACAGCGGCAACATCCAGGTCATCGACGACAGCGACCCGCGCCATGTGCGCCTGGCGCTGCGCCCGGACACGAGAAGCCCGCACTTCCAGTGGTTCCACTTCAAGGCCGAGGGCCTGCAGAGCGGCCAGCAGTACCGGTTCAGCCTGACCAACGCACCTGGCTCCAGCTACACCGGCGGCTGGCCGGGCTACAACGCCGTGGCGTCGTTCGACCAGCGCGAGTGGTTCCGCGTGCCGAGTACCTACGATTCCGATGGCCTGCACTTCAGCCTCGATGCCGAGCAGCCCCAGGCCTGGTTCGCCTACTTCGAGCCGTACAGCCGAGAACGCCACGCCGAACTGGTGAAGCGCGCCCAGGCCAACGGCGCCGAACGGCTCGCTACCGGCCACAGCCTGGAGGGCCGCGAGCTGCCCCTGCTGCGCATCGGCAAGGGCGCGGCGGGTGCGCGCAAGTTCTGGCTGATCGCCCAGCAGCACCCCGGCGAACACATGGCCGAATGGTTCATGGAAGGCCTGATCGAGCGCCTGCAATCCGGCGACGCCGGCATCCAGCGCCTGCTGGAGCGCGCCGACTTCTACTTGGTGCCGAACATGAACCCGGACGGCGCCTTCCACGGCCACCTGCGCACCAACGCCGCCGGCAAGGACCTCAACCGCGCCTGGGCCGCGCCCAGCGCCGAAGAGAGCCCGGAAGTGCTGTTCGTCCAGCAGCAGATGGCCAAGCACGGCGTGGACCTGTTCCTCGACGTTCACGGCGACGAGGAAATCCCCTTCGTGTTCGCTGCCGGTTGCGAAGGCAACCCCGGCTTCACCTCGCGCCTGGACCACCTGGAAAGCCTGTTCCGCCAGCGCCTGGAAGCCAATGGTGAGTTCCAGAGCGTGCACGGCTATCCCAAGGACGAGCCGGGAAAGGCCAACCTGACCCTGGCCTGCAACCATGTCGGCCAGACCCACGATTGCCTGTCGCTGACCCTGGAAATGCCGTTCAAGGACCACAACCTGTCGCCCAACGCCCGCACCGGCTGGAACGGCGCACGTTCCAAGGCGCTTGCTGGCGCGGTGCTGACCACGGTCGCCAGCCTGCTCGACGACCTGCGCTGAGAGAGATGGCGCCCATCGGGCGTCTATCGCGGGAATGGCCTGTTCCTGCACACCGTGCTTACGGGCTACGCCGATAAGCCTGTCGTGCTTTTCGTCGGACCGTGGGAGACACCCAGTCCTTGCTCTCGAACTGGCTGGGCATGGTACGAGTCCGTTCGCGAGCACGCTCGCTCCTACAGATGTCCGAACTGACCGTTCGATCAATTCGTCCGTTGAAATCGTTGAATCTTCCTACGCAGCTGCTAGTCCAAAGAATGAGGCATTCGCACGCAAGGAGGTGCATATGACTCGACAACGGAAGCTATTGACCCCGCAGGAGATCGAAGACCTGCAGGAACGCATGGATGCTATGGATGAACTGGACTTCAGAGAGCGCCGTGAAGTGCGCAAGAACCGCTCGGGCGACCACAGGCCTCGCACCTACGCTGGCGCAGCGGCCTGATCAACGGGGCCCCAGGGCCCATCCCCACTGGCGCAAGTCAACTCGGGAAACACGGCAGGGCCGTTCCGGCGCCACTCGCCGGATCGGCCTCCGTGGCCGAATCTCCGCATCATAGCCCTCCACCTGTCCGGCGCCGGCGAGATGACATACGGAGCCCGACGGCACGGCTGAGGAACACCGCCGCAACCGTGCATCGCTTGCCTGCAGTTTCCATCCTGCTGTCCCGCTGGCAGTCCGTAGGATGCGCTCCCGGCGGAGGAGGCGCCAGGCAGGGCAACAAGCCGGTCAACTTCCACCTCGACGTCCAGATCCGCTAACGCGGCGACACCCTTCATCGGATCGCACGCCGTTACCGGGCGTGCGGATCTCCCGTCTTTTCACCGCAAGCCGCCGGAATGCGCGGAGTAGAGCGGTCCTGGCGGGTGGTCTGAGGCTTGCCGGTCCACGCGCCTGCTGCAAAAACCACCTGAAAACCTGAACTGCATCACATAGAATCGGTCTTCCGCTCAACCAATCCGTTTTACCCCGGTAGTCAGACGTCGCTCTATGGATACCCACAACACCCCCATCGGACCGGTACCGGCGCATCTGGTCCGCGAAGCCGTGGCCAAGAAAACCGGCCTGGGCTGGGTGGTCGAATTCAACGTCGCCACCTGGCTCAACCTCAGCGTGCGCGACGAAACGCCCATCATCCTCAAGGTGACCTACCAGGATGGCGAGCGGGTGCGCGAAGTGCGACTCGACAAGAGCAAAGTCTTCGGCGGCCAGCGCATCCTGCTGTGCGGCATCGCCCGCCTGGGCGTCAACCAGAAGCTCGAATCCATGAGCCTGTCCCTGGAAACCCAGGCGCCCATCCAGTCCCTGCTGGTCGAGGAACTCTTCGTCCAGGCCGTCGAACGCCAGACCGTAAAGAACGGCACCCGCAAGTCCCGCTGAGTACCTACCCGCCGCGAGGGGCGTGCGCCGCAGCCCGGTACGTTGCAATCGTCCGGCATTCCCGGAGCCTATGACGCATCGCCGGGCTTGCGGTCCGCCGGCCGGAGCGGGGAACATCGCCCGGTCCCGACCCTCGCTCCAGGAATCATCCATGCCCCTCGATATCGATCAGCTCAAGCTCTATACCGCCCATCGCGGCCTCGCCATCCCCCTGCTCGACCTCCTGCAGTTCCGCCACGCTCCGACGGCGGACGGCACGGGGCCCGGCTGCATCGTCCTGCGGATCGAGCCATACCACCTCAACGGCTGGGCCAACGCCCACGGCGGACTGATCATGACCCTGCTCGACGTGGCGATGGCGCTCAATGCCAGCGCGGCGGACGAAACCTGTCGCGGCGTGGTGACCATCGAAATGAAGACCAACTTCCTGCGTCCCGGCGGCGAAGTGGGCGAGGTGCTAGAAGCCCACGGCACGGTCCGGCACCACACGCGCTCCATCGCCTTCTGCGAGGCCGAACTGCGCAACAGCACCGGCGTGGTGGTCGCTTCCGCGTCCGGCACTTTCAAATACGTCAACGCGTCGCGCCCGCTGGCCGACGCCTGATCCCCCTGTCCGGCCATGCCATAGTGCGCGGAACCGCCCTCGGGGGCCGTGCATCCGGCCGGCCGTTGCCGTTCAGGTCCATCGCCTGTTCCTGGGGGATAGGCGCGACCGTCCCGCTCTTCGCAACCCGACGTTCCGCCATCCGCGTCGGCGGCGGTCACCTGGTCGGCCGGGATGTTGATTCCTGCGATGCCGCAGTCGGGCCATCGAGCCTGGTCGCGACGGTTCAGCCGTGCGTGATGCTTCTTAAGGACTTCTCAACCTTCCTCTGTCAGACCTGAGAAGGCTCTGGGCCGGGTCTGAAAGGGATGCCTGCGCCTGGCTGTAATGATTTCGTCATATGGCGTAACTACATTTTTCTGTCATGAAAGTGTCACCCACGGATGACTGCGCCAGTGATGGCACAAGGCAATCGCTATGCTGCTTGATGACAAGAATTTCCCCCAGCGTATCCAGAGCGACCTGCTCGACGACCAGGACGAAGAGCTGGAACTCGAACTGTTCGACGAACTGTACGATCTCGACGGCCTGCGCCACGGCAACCTGCAATCCCACGAAGAGCGCCTGGCGCGCCAGCGCTACTTCCACACCCTGTTCCGCCTGCAGGGCGAACTGGTAAAGCTGCAGAGCTGGGTAGTGAAGACCGGCCACAAGGTGGTGATCCTCTTCGAAGGTCGCGACGCGGCGGGCAAGGGCGGGGTGATCAAGCGCATCACCCAGCGCCTCAACCCGCGCGTCTGCCGCGTCGCCGCGCTGTCGGCGCCGAACGACCGCGAGCGCACCCAGTGGTACTTCCAGCGCTACGTCTCGCACCTGCCGGCGGCGGGCGAGATCGTCCTGTTCGATCGCAGCTGGTACAACCGCGCTGGCGTCGAGCGGGTGATGGGCTTCTGTTCCGATGACCAGTACGAAGAGTTCTTCCGCAGCGTGCCCGAGTTCGAACGCATGCTGGTGCGTTCCGGGATCCAGGTCATCAAGTACTGGTTCTCCATCTCCGACGAGGAGCAGCACTTCCGTTTCCTCAGCCGCATCCACGATCCGCTCAAGCAATGGAAACTCAGCCCGATGGACCTGGAGTCGAGACGGCGCTGGGAGGCCTACACCAAGGCCAAGGAAATCATGCTCGAGCGCACCCACATCCCCGAGGCGCCCTGGTGGGTGGTGCACGCCGACGACAAGAAAAAGGCCCGGCTCAACTGCATCCACCACCTGCTCCAGCAGATTCCCTACCAGGAAGTACGGCAGCCCAACGTCCGCCTCCCCGAACGCCAGCGCCACGAGGGCTACCAGCGGCACCCCACGCCGCTGGAGCTGCAGGTACCGGAAGTCTACTGACTCCGCTGCGGCGGAGTCAGGGCGGCTTTTGCCCGATGGCACGGAGCGTAGCGACACCCATCACTGCCCCGCGCATGGGTATCGCCCAGACTCCACCTGCCCCAGTGCTCCTGCACCTGCGCGGGAACGGACTCTGCTCCCCGTATGCTCAGGGCGCCAGCTTGCGCTTGAGCGCGCCGGCTACCGGAGCCGGCAGGTTGGGCAGGGCACGCAGCAGATAAGGCAGCAGCTTGCGCCTGGCGCCGCTGAGCGATTCAGGCACTACCGCTTCGATCAGGTGCGGGCCGGGATGCGCCAGCGCGTACTCCAGGGCTTTGCTCAGCTCCTCGGCGGTGCTCACGCGAACCCCGTGCACGCCCATGCCCTGTGCCAACTGGGCGAAGTTCAGCACCGGGCCGTGCAGGTCCAGCTGCGACCTGGCCTTGGGGCCGGCCTGTTCCGCGCCGACGCGCTCCAGCTCCACGTTGAGCACGGAGTAGGAGGCGTTGTTGAAGATGATCGAGGTGACGTTGAGCCGTTCGCGCGCCATCGTCCACAGGGACTGGATGGTGTACATCGAGGTGCCGTCGCCGATCAGCGCCAGTACCGGCCGGTCCGGGCAGGCGATGGCGGCGCCGATGGCATTCGGCAGGCCCTGGCCGATGGCGCCGCCGGTGAGGGTGATGAGATCGTGGCGCGGGGCGCCGGCGGTCATCGACGAGAGCATCAGCCCGGAGGTGATCGCTTCGTCGATCAGGATCGCGTTTTCGGGCAGCAGGTGGCCGACCGCCTTGCACACCTTCGGCGCCGTCAGCCTGCCGCGTGGGCGGCCCGGGCGCTGCGCCGGCTGCAGCATGGGGGTGGCCCGTTCGGCGGCGAGCGCGGCGACCAGCTTCTCCAGGCTGGCGGTGCTGTCCTGCGCCGGGGTGGCCAGGGTATGGACGCGGCAGCCCTCGGGCACCAGGTCGCTCTTCTTGCCTGGATAGGCGAAGAAGGACACCGGCGACTTGCTATCCACCAGGACCAGCTCCTCGAACTGCGCCAGTTGCACGCCGGCCATCTCGGCCATGTAGGCGATGCGCTCCACCGGCGGTAGCCCCGCTCCGCGCTGCAGGCGCGTGGGGAACACTTCGGCGAGCAGCTTGACTCCGCTGTGCGCGGCGATGCGCGCGGCGGCCAGCAGATCGGCTTCGCGCAGGGCGCGGCCACCCAGCAGCAGGGCGACCTTGCGGCCCGAGCGAATCACTTCGGCGATGGCCGCCACGCAGGCGTCGTCCGCCGCCTCGGGGCAGGGCGCCGCCGGTGGTGGGCAGGGCACGCCGCCGTCGCCCCAGGACACATCGGCCGGCAGGATCAGCGTGGCCACCTGGCCCGGATAGCCGCGGGCCACGGCGATGGCCTCCACCGCATCGCGGCATAGGTCGGCGGTGCGCACGGAGGTCCGCACGAACCCCGGCGACACGTTGCGCGCCACGGTCTCGATGTCCGACTGCAACTGGGCATCGTACTGGGTGTGGTAGGTGGCGTGATCGCCGACGATGTTGACCACCGGCACCTTGCCCTTGCGCGCGTTGTGCAGGTTGGCCAGGCCGTTGCCCAGGCCGCAGCCGAGGTGCAGCAGGGTAGCGGCGGGTTTGTCGGCCATGCGCGCGTAACCGTCGGCTGCGCCGGTGGCCACCCCTTCGAACAGGGCGAGCACGGCACGCATGCGCGGCTCGCTGTCGAGGGCGGCGACGAAATGCATTTCGCTGGTGCCGGGGTTGCTGAAGCAGACCTCGATTCCCGCATCGACCAGGGTCTTCATCAGGGCTTGTGCGCCATTGGGCATGGGGTTCTCCTTGTTTTAATGCGTCAGGGCGTAGCGCGTGGGGCTACGCGGTCGAGATGGGAGGCGTCGATGTCGGCGATCCGGGTGACGCCGGCCAGGGTCATGGCCAGCAGTAGCTCGCGCTGCCAACTGGCGATCAGTGCGCGGACGCCGGCTTCGCCGGCGCCGGCCAGCGCCCAAACCCAGGGCCGGCCGATCAGCGCGCCGCGGGCGCCCAGCGCCACGGCGCGGAACAGATCGGTGCCACTGCGCACGCCGCCGTCCACCAGGACTTCGATGTCGGCGCCGACCGCCTGGGCGATTTCCGGCAGCTTGCGGGCGGTCGAGAGAACGCCGTCGAGCTGGCGTCCGCCGTGGTTGGACACCACCAGCGCCTGGGCCCCGACACGCACCGCCTGGCGCGCATCGTCGGCGTTGAGGATGCCCTTGAGTATCAGCATCCCCGGCCACAGGCCGCGCAGCCATTCGATGTCCGCCCAGGTCACGCCCGGGTCGAACTGGCTGTCGACCCAGGCCTTGAAGGCATCGATATTGCGCGCATGCGGAACCTGCGCGCTGAGGCTGCCGAAGGTCAGCGGCCGGCCGCGCAATGCGACCTGCCACAACCAGCCGGGATGGCCGAGCACCTGCCATGCCCTGCTCAGCGCCGGGCCCGGACCGCCGGCGTCCAGGCCGTGGCGGGTGTCGCGGTGGCGCATGCCGGGCAGCGGCAGGTCGACGGTGAAGAGCAGGGTCCGGCAGCCGCTGGCCCAGGCCTTTTCCAGCATGGCGCGGACGACGCCGCGGTCGCGCAGCATGTACAGCTGGAACCAGCAGGGTGTGGTAGTGGCGGCGTGCACCTCGTCGACCGGACAGATGCCGACGGTGGACAGGCTGAAGGGCACCTGCAGCGCTTCGGCCGCGCGGGCTGCCTGCACCTCGCCGCGACGCGCCATCAGGCCGGCCAGGCCGACGGGCGCCAGTGCCAGCGGCAGCGCGCAAGGCTGTCCGGCCAGGGTGGTGCGGGTGTCGATCCGCTCGACGTCGACCAGTACGCGCTGGCGCAGGTGGACGTCCTGCCAGTCGCGGGTGTTGGCCTGGAGCGTCTGTTCGTCGCTGGCGCCGCCGTCGACGTAGTCGCAGAGGAACGCCGGCAACCGGGCGCGGGCCAGCGCCTGGTAGTCGGCGCTCGTGGCGGGATAGGGTGGCCTGCTCATGTACTCTCCCTGGTGGATGGCTCAACTGCCATGACTGATGCTGCGGGCCGCCGCGCGCGCGGTAAGGATGCAGCCGGGGAGGAACGTCCCCTCCAGCGAGCGCTTGCCATTGGCGCCGCCACCGCCGAAACCGGCGGCCTCGCCCACGCAGTAGAGGCCGTCGATTGGACGGCCGGCAGCGTCCAGCACGCGGCTCTGCAGGTCGGTGCGCAGGCCGCCCAGGCTCTTGCGGGTGATCAATTGTGCCTGGATGGCGATGAACGGGCCGGCGCCGGGCATCTGCAAGGGTGCCGGCTTGCAGGTGCGCAGGCGGTCCGGTCCCCACTGGCGGGCATGCAGGATGCGGCGGAGCTGATCGTCGTTGTGCAACCGCCGGCCGCTGGCGAAGTTGGCATCGAAGGCGTCGGCGGTGGCCTGCAGCACGTGCGGGTCGATGTCCAGCGAACAGGTCAGCGCGTTCATCTTCCCGGCCAGCCCGGCCAGCGTGTCGTCCACCAGGAAATGCCGGCTCTCGTGCTGCATCTGCCGGACCAGGCGGTGGTTGCCGGCCAGGGTCTCCCAGAGGAAGGCGGGGAACTGCCGGTCGCGGATGCGCGGGTTGTGCTCGGCCCCCGAGATGGCGAACTCCTTGGCGGCGATACGCCAGTTCAGCAGATGCCAGGTCCAGGGTTTTTCCTGTTCGGCGACACGCTGGCACAGCCAGTGGGTATCGAAACCGGTGACCAGCGGTTCGGGGCCGATGCGCTGGCCGCGGTGATTCAGCCACAGGGCGGACTTGCAGGGAATGGTGGAGAGCCCGTGCCCTTCGAAATGCGGATAGGGGTGTGGGAAGCCGGCGGCATAGTTCCACATCTCGCCGGCGTGGCTGATCCGGCCTCCCAAGTGCTCGGCCACCCAATGGTGGAGTTGGCCGTCGGCGTAGGGGTGGGCGCCGTTGAGCAGGGTGGCCGGTAGCGGGCGGGTAGCGGGCCAGTTGGCGCGGACCTGGGAGTGGCCGCCATTGATGCCGCCCATCGCCAGCACCACCACCGGCGCCTGCAGGCGGACTTCGGCAGCGCTGTCCTCGCAGACGGCCACTGCACCGCAGACCTTGCCGGCCTGGTGCTCCAACCCGGTGATGCGGTGGCGGTGCAGCAGATGCAGGCGCCCGGCGCTGTTGGCAGCGTGCAACGCGGCGACCAGTTGCCGGGCCAGGGCGTACCCGGTGCCCCAGAGCACGTGATAGCGCGGCAGGCTGTTGCCGTCGCCCTGTCGGCCGCGCTCCACCCAGTTGACCGCCGGCATGAACTTCAGCCCTTCGCCCAGCAGCCAGTCATGCACCTCGGAACACGAGCGCTCGACGTAATAGCGTGCCCACTGGAGGGGGTATTCGTCATCCGGCGCCAGTTCGCCGAAGCGCAGCCAGTCGCGCAAGGCCACTTCCGGCGTGTCCGGAATCTTCAGCCGGGCCTGCAGTGGCGTGCCCACCAGCGCCATGCCGCCGAATGCCCACAGGGCCAGGCCGCCGAAACGCCCAGGGCTGTCGCGGTCGACCAGGGTGACGCGCTGGCCGGCGCGCAGGGCTTCCAGCGCGGTCACGATGCCGGCGAGTCCACCGCCGGCTACCACAAGATCGGATTGCAGGTGCATGGTGTCGATCCCGTTGTGCTCGCAGGCCCGGCTTGCCCGGGATGCGTCTTGTCCAGGTCGACGATAACTGCCTATGATCCGCAGGGATTGACTTGGGAGGACAGGGGAATTGACCTTGCAGGCCAGTGTCTCCATGAGTTGGGTCAACACCGTCCTCGGCGCGGCGCAGCGCCTGGGGATAGAGCGCGATGCGCTGCTCAAGGCTGCCGGCATCGCGTCCGCCGAGATGGCGCAGGAGCGCTGGCCGGTCGACCACATCACTCGGCTGTGGCGGGCGGCGGTGCGCCTCACCGGCGATCCGGGGTTCGGCCTGAAGGCGGGAGCGCTGGTCGGTCCGGCCAGTTTCAACGTGGTCAGCTACCTGCTGCAGTCGGCGCCCACCCTGCGCGAGTCCATCGCCGTGGTTCAGAAGTACCAGCGCCTGATCAGCGATGGTGGGCGCCTGCAGATGATTCCCGGCGTGCACGCCAGCTGGCTGGTGTATCACCCCTGCCAGGATCGGCTGCCGTTCAGTCCGCACCAGATCGAGGCCGTGCTGGCCGCCGTGGTGGCTTTCGCGCACTGGAACTCGGGGAGCTACCAGCCGCCGGTCAAGGTGCAGTTCAGCCAGGCGCGGATTGGCCCGATGGCGGGCTATCACGCGGTCTTCCAGTGTCCGGTGGAGTTCAACCAGGCCTTCAGCGGCGTGCTGATCGACAACGCCCTGCTGGATGCGCCGCTGCCGCAGGCCGATGCGCAACTGGCCAGGGTCCATCAGCAGCACGCGGCCGCGCGGCTGTCGGCCTTGTCGCCGGCGGATGCGCTGATCCAGGAACTGCGTCGCTGGATCGACTCGCAACTGCATGCCCAACTGCCGACCCGTAGCCGCGCCGCCCAGGCGCTGGGGTTGAGCCCGCGCACACTGGCGCGGCGCATGCAGCAGCAACAGCTGGACTTCTCCACGCTGCTCGACCAGGCCCGCCGGGACGCCGCCCTGCACGCCGTGGCCAGCAGTTCGCAGGCGCTGGCGGATATCGGCCAGAGCCTGGGCTTTGCCGAGCCCAGTACCTTCTGGCGAGCCTTCAAGCGCTGGACCGGAGTGACCCCCGCGCAATGGCGGCAGCAGGCGACGACCGAAGCGGACGCCGCAGCCGCAGCCGAAGGCGACTAGCGATACCCGTGCGCCCTGCGTAGGAGGCGAACTCGCGAACCCGCCTTCCTACCCGATGCTCGCGCAATAGTTGAAGATCACTCGCCTTCCACCCCATTGCGCTGATGCCGATAAACACTCACCGCCTCGTAAACCGCCTTGCGCAACCGGTTGATGCCGCCAATCGGCCGGTGCTCGGGCAGTGCATGCCAGGGGTTGTAGGAGAGGTTGTCGCAGGCGAGGTTCTGCTCGCGGCTGTCGAAGTCCTGGGGTGGGATGCTGACGGTGGCGACGGTCTGGAAGGGCGCGTCCTTTTCGCTCCATTCGACGCTGGTGTCTTCGATGGGCATGTATTTGCTCGGGTCCTGTTTCTGCACCTGCAGGGCGAAGCAGGCGGGTACGCGGTCGACCGAGAGTTGCTGGTACAGGGCGGTGCGCAGGAAGTTGGGGAGCTTTTCGTTGAGCTGGGGTAGCTCGTAGACCGGGCAGCCTGCGCTCTGCGGGATGACGCGGTACTTGATGTTGTTTTCCTCGCCCAGCTTGTACGGGGCGATGCCGTTGTAGCCGGCCTGCAGGGGGCTGTCGGGGGCGGGGGCGAGGGTCTGCAGAGCGATGACCAGGTGGCGGATTTCCCAGGTGCCGGGCTTCCAGCTGGGGAAGAAGGCGGCGACTTTCTGGCCGCTGGCTTGCGCCGCGAAGTTCTGCCGGTATTCGGCGACGTCGCGGACGAAGAACACCGGGTGGTTGAACATGACGAAGTCCTGCTCGGTGTCGTGGCCCTTGCCGGGCATCAGCTTGGCGCCGGGGACGTCGAGCAGCTTGATGGCCATGCCGCGGGCGTCGCGGGTGCTGTCGAACTGCGGGTAGGCGTTGCCGTTGGAAAAACGCACCATCGCTTGCCATTTCTTGCCCGGTTCGGCGAACACGCCCTGGCGCAGGCCGGGGGCGAGGTCGTTGCTGACGGTGACTTCGGCCTTCACGCAGCCGTGGGCCTTGGCGTGGGCGTCACGCAATACGCGGGTGTTGTCGCGGTGCTGTTCGACGATGCGCACGGCGTCTTCGATGATGGCCTGGGTGAGCTGGGCTTCGCCCGGCGGGATTTCTTCCTGGGCGGAGACGGGGCCGGAGAATTTCCAGGCGTAGTAGAGGCTGCCGATGCCCCAGCCGAGCAGGCCGATGGCGGCGACGGCGAGCAGCAGGCGGCCGAGCAGTTTGCCGAGGAAGAGCCAGGTTCGGGTGAGCAGGGAGCGCATGGCACGGGGTCCTTTCGTGTTCTCTTTTTATGGAGAGGGCTTCAGGGGCTTCCCTCTCCCTGACCCTCTCTTCTGGAGAGAGGGGACTGCTGGATGGATCGGAACGGGGGCTTGTCCCCACCCCAGCCCTCTCCCAAGGGGAGAGGGGGTGGAGCGCTGGTTCGGAGTGAGGCCTGCTCTTCTTGTAGGAGCGAGCTTGCTCGCGAACCTGCTTCACTCGGTGCTGACGGGGAATTTGTTCGCGAGCAAGCTCGCTTCTACGAAAAGCGAAGCCTCACTCGCACTTCGGCCCGGGTGTCCACGGTTGGGTGGGGACGTTCGGGTCGAGCTTGCTTTCGTACTCGGGGTTGCCCAGCACCTTCAGGTATTCCACCAGCGCCCAGCGTTCTTCCGGGGTGAGGGCGCGGCCGATGGCGCCGTCCTTGCGGCAGCCGTCGCGGAACTCGTGGCCGCCGTTGCCGTTGCCGGTGATGCTGGTCTTGTAGAGGAAGCCGCCGGGGAAGCGTTCGGTGCGGTAGCCGGCGTACTTGGGGTCGTACTCGAAGGTGCCGACCCAGAACTGGCTGTCGCGCTCGGCCACCGGGGAGAGCAGTTGGAACAGGTTGGGCACCGAGCCGTTGTGCAGGAAGGGCGGGGTGGCCCAGATGCCGTCCAGCGGGCGTGCCTTGTAGGCACGCAGCTCCTGCACCCCGATGGGCAGCCCGTAGCCGTTCATTTCCTGCTGCTGTTCCGGGCTGATGTGCGCATCGCGGTAGGCGCGCTGTTCGACGAAGGCGGTGACGTAGGCCAGGCCCTTGGCGGCGGAGATCTTCGACAGGTCCAGCGGCGTGTCGCTCTGCGGGTAGAGGTGGACGTTCATGCCTTGCAGTTCTTCAGGCTTGAGCTTCAGCGCGCGGACGTCGAAGGTGTTGTCGGCGATGTTGTCGGCGGTGGTCGGGTCGGTGCCGATCTCCTTCGTCGGGACCATCTTCATGCGCCACTCGGGCACCCGTGCCGGGGCGATATAGTCCGGTGCGCCGGGTTCCTTCACGTGCGGACCGTGGCAGTAGACGCAGTTGGCCTGGAACAGGACGCGGCCCTGGGAGGCCTTTTTCAGGTCGATTTCGCCGAAGACGTCCGTGGGCCAGGTCGGCGGCTTGAGTTGCTTGAGGGTTTCCTCGAGGGTGTAGAGGTCGCGCAGGCGCACGCTGGAGGCGTAGCGCTCATCGCCCATCACTGGTTTGCCGTCGCCCTCGAACATGCGCAGGGTGGCGCCCACGCCGAGGGCTTCGCCGATGTTGCGGGCCATTGGCTGCATGGCCGAGCCGTTCCACTGTACCCAGTCGAATTTCCAGATGTCCCAGACCTGCGGATAGTTCACCGGGGCGTTGGCGACGCGGTAGTTGGCCGGGTCGATGCCGTCGCCGAACACGCTGTTGGCGATGCGCCCGAAGGCGTCGGCGCGGCCAGGACCTTCGAGGGTCGGATAGAGGCCGCGGTGGGTGTCGTTCCAGGCGGTGGAGAGCAGGGTGCCGAGGACGTTGCGCACGTCGCGCTTGAGCGCGGCCTTGCCCTTGGGATAGCGGTCGCCCAGCACGCCCTTGGCGAAGCGGTCGAACTTCCACGGTACGTAGTAGGTGGCCCCGAGGCTGGCGCCCAGCGCCTGGCCGAAGGCGCCGCCGCGCAGGGTGGGCACGGTGGAGGCGATGGAGTGCATGGCCGCGCCGCCATCGATGCGCACGGCGGTGCCTTGGTAGCGCAGCTCGCCGGTGTGGCAGGCGGAGCAGGTGATGTCGAGGTACCAGGCGCCGGTCTCGCCGTCCTGGTGGCGGGCGAAGCCGACCGGCAGGTTGCCGGGGTTCCTGGCATTGGCGGCCCGGGTGTCGTCGGCGTCGCGGCCGATCTGCTCGGGCTCGATGAGGAATCCGAAGCGCGCGAGGTTCTCGGGGCTGGCGAACTTGTCCCGGGAGAAGGGCTGTTCGAGGTGGGTGAACCAGTCGTAGCGCAGGCCTTTCACCTGGGTGCCCTGGGGCGTGTAGTAGTAGGTTTCGCGGTCGGCCTGGGTCCACTGGTCGAGGTGGATCATCTTTTCCGGCGGGGTGTACTGCGGCAGGTTGGGGTGCGCGGTGTACCAGGCGATGACGGCGCCGATCAGGAGAAGCAGCAACAGGACTGCAAGTAGGACGCGTCCGAGAATGCGCATCGAGACTTCCTTGTTAGTTATATGTGCGAAAGAGATTCGGACGTTTATGCCAAGTGCGTGGCGGATTGGCAAGGTGATGGCGCACGGTGACCAGGGTTTTTATGGGGTGGTGTCGGTTTGAGGGGCTGGGGCTCGGTGGGTGCAGCGCTAATGGACCGGGCGCAGGTCGAACAGCAGGCTGAGGCTGAGCAGTACGCCGATCAGCACGCCAAGCACGCAGGCGATGATCAGCGGCCAGCGCAGGCTGCGGCTGTCGTCCTCATCGTCGGGCAGACGGGCGCGGATGGCGGGCCAGAGTTCGTCCGGCGGCGGCAGTTCCGGCCAGGGTTCGTCGCTGGGAGCGGTCGGCGGAAGGCCGGCGCGCTGGTGCAGCAGGGCGACCATCCAGTCCAGCGCGGCGCTGCGGGTGGGGTGGTAGCCGTCGGCGTCGGTCCAGACGTGGAGGAAGGTGTCGATCAGCAGGGCGTCGGCGTCCGCCTGATCGGTCTTCAGTTTCAACGCCAACGGGTACAGGCGCGGGGCGGTGCAGCGGTAGAGGGTAGCCAAGGCGCGCAGGTCGCCGTCGCCGCTTTCGGCGAGCAGGTGGCTGAGGAAGTTGGCTTCGTCCTGGTCGATGGTGGTCTCCGGCGGTGTCGCGGCGAGCGGGGCTGCGTGTGGAGGGTAAGGATAGATGGTGGGGTGCGCAGTGCTTCCTGCCTCGGCTTTCCTTCATCCCGGCAATGGTTGTGCGCACTATTCAGACGCGGCTCCGGGTTGCTCTTCGTAGGAGCGAGCTTGCTCGCGAACCGCATGGCAGCGGAGTGCCGGGCAAGCTCTGTTCGCGAGCAAGCTCGCTCCTACAATAAGGGCGGCGCTTCGCCGTTAGATCACGTCCTCGAACGGCAACCCCACGTAGTTTTCCGCAATGGTCGTGCGTCCGGCCTCGGAGCCGACGAAGTAGTCCAGCTCGGTCTCCAGCATGCGCCGGGTGAAGGCGTCGTTCTCGGGGAAGTGGTGCAGCATCGAGGTCATCCACCAGGAGAAGCGTTCGGCCTTCCAGATGCGTCGCAGGGCAATGGGCGAGTACTGCTCCAGTAGCGCGGTACGGCCTTCGCCGTAGACTTTCAGCAGGATGCGGTACAGCGTGTTCACGTCGCTGGCCGCCAGGTTCAGGCCCTTGGCGCCGGTGGGTGGGACGATGTGGCCGGCGTCGCCGACGAGGAACAGGCGGCCATATTGCAGCGGCTCCACCACGAAGCTGCGCAGCGGGGCGATGCTTTTTTCCAGCGAGGGGCCGCTGACCAACTGGCGCGCGGCGTCTTCGGGAATGCGGCGCTTGAGTTCGTCCCAGAAGCGCTGGTCGGACCAGTCTTCCACCTTTTCCTCCAGCCCCACCTGCAGGTAGTAGCGGCTGCGGGTGGCGGAGCGCTGGCTGCACAGGCTGAAGCCGCGTTCGCTGCTGGCATAGATGAGTTCGTGGTTGACCGGCGGGGTGTCGCTGAGCAGGCCGAGCCAGCCGAACGGGTAGACGCGCTCGAAGACGCTCAGGCGTTCGGCCGGGATGGTGCGCCGCGCCACGCCGTGGAAGCCGTCGCAGCCGGCGATGTAGTCGCAGTCCAGGCGTACGCGCTCGCCCTGGTGGGTGAAGGTGACGTAGGGCGCCTCGCCGGTGACGTCGTGCAGCTCCACGTCGGCGGCTTCGTACACGCTCATGGCGCCGCTGGCGGCGCGGACTTCCATGAGGTCGCGGGTGACTTCGGTCTGGCCGTAGACCATCACCTGCTTGCCGCCGGTGAGGGCCTTGAGGTCGATGCGCTCGCGGCGGCCGTTGAGGACCAGTTCGAAGCCGTCGTGCAGCAGCCCTTCAGCGTCCATGCGCGCACCCGCGCCGGCTTCGCGCAGCAGGTCGGCGGTGGTCTGCTCGAGCACCCCGGCGCGGATGCGGCCGAGTACGTAGTCGGGGGTCTGGCGTTCGAGGATGACGGTGTCGATGCCGGCCTTGTGCAACAGCTGGCCGAGCAGGAGGCCGGACGGGCCGGCGCCGATGATGGCAACCTGGGTTTTCATGATGGAGGTCCTTGTCGAGTGGGCCTGTTGTTTTTGTCACCTGCATTTTTTGTGGATTGGATTGGGCTTTGAAGGTAATTTCCAACAGTCTTCTTGGACTTTTCATGGATGTGGGCGGTGATCGAACAACGTGCTGATACTCCGGTCCCGGTGTTCCGTCTGTATGGCGAGACCACCGCCTGGCCGACGCCGGACCTGATCCACTGCGAATCCATCGCCTCGCGCAGCCGTCTGCACGACTGGGAAATCCGCCCGCACCGCCACGGCGACCTGGTGCAACTGCTCTATGTGCACTCCGGCGAGGCGGAGCTGGAAGTGGAGGGGCGGGTGCTGCCCGTTCGCGAGGCCTCGCTGCAGGTCACGCCGGCGCTGGCGGTGCATGGCTTCCGCTTTGCCGAGGACGTGCAGGGCTGGGTGCTGAGCATGGGCCTGCCGCTGGCCGAACAGCTCGGCCGCGTGCTGGAAAGCGCGGTGCTGGAACAGCCGGCGTGTTTCGCGGTGGGCGAGGACAAGCACCACCTGGACTCGCTGTTCGAATCCATCGACCGCGAGTATGCCGGGCAGGCGCCGGGCCGCGACCTGATGCTGCAATCGCTGCTCAACGTGCTGCTGGTCTGGCTCGGCCGCCGGGCGCTGGAGCAGTCCCGTGCCGAGGCCAGCCAACAGGACCGTGGCATCGAGCACGTGCAGGCGTTCGCCCGCCTGCTGGAGCGCGACTTCCGTGAGCACCGGCCGATCGAGCATTACGCGGCGTCGCTGGGCATCAGCGCCGCGCACCTGAACGCCCTGTGCCGGCGCCTGGCCGGGCAGTCGGCGCTGCAGATGATCCACCAGCGTCTGCTGCTGGAGGCCAAGCGCCACCTGGTGTACACCGCCATGACCATCCAGCAGGTGTCGGACAGCCTGGGCTTTTCCGAGCCCGCGTATTTCTCCCGATTCTTCAAGCGCTACGCCGGGGTTTCGCCCCGCGCGTTCCGCCAGCCGCGTTGAGCCGCCATGAATATCGATTCGCGTATCAAGTTCCGCCACCTGGTGTGTTTCCTCGAAGTGGCCCGGCAGGGCAGTCTGGCTCGCGCCGCGGATGCGCTGGCGGTGAGCCAGCCGGCGATTTCCAAGACGCTGAAGGAGCTGGAAGACCTGCTTGACGCCAGCCTGTTCGTGCGCGGCAAGAGCGGCGCCAGCCTGACCGAGGCGGGCGTGGCCTTCCTGCGCTACGCCGGCCCCTGCGTGCAGGCGCTGCGCGACGGGGTGAACAGCCTGCGCGGCGGCGAGTACGCCTCCAGCGTGGCGCGGCTGGGCGTGCTCTCCACCGTGGAAAGCTTGCTGATGCCGGAAGTGGTGCGGCGCCTGCACGAGCGGCATCCGGCGCTGGTGGTCAGCGTGATCACCGGGCCGAGTGCGCACCTGCTGTCGCAACTGCGGGTCGGCGAGTTGGACCTGGTGGTCGGCCGCATGACCGAAAGCCCGCAGATCCAGGGGCTGGCCTTCGAGCACCTGTACAGCGAGTCCATGACCCTGGTGGCCCGCGCCGGCCACCCGCTGCTGGGCCGACCGCTGCCGCCCTCGGCGCTGGACGACTGGCCGCTGGTGCTGCCTCTGGCCGGCACCACCATCCGCAAGTCCGCCGACAGCCTGTTGGTGCAGAGCGGCCTCGGCCAGCCGCGCCGGCGACTGGAAACCCTGTCCACGGTGCTCAGTCGCCATTATGTGTTGAGCAGCGACGCGCTGTGGATCGCTCCGCTGGATTCGGTGCGCCTGGACCTGCGTGCCGGCGAGATGCTCGAGCTGCCGCTGGACGTGCAGGAGCCGGGCGGTTCGGTGGGGGTGTGCAGCAACTCGACGCTGCCGCTGTCACTCGGTGCGCACTGGTGCCTGGAGGTGCTGCGCGAGGTAGGCGAGGCGTATCGCGAGGGGATGTATCCATAACCAATTGGTTATGGATTCCGGGCATCTTTTCAATGTTCCGCGCCGGGCAGACGGGCGACACTCCGCCGCACTGCCTGATGCAACAGGCTCCTATAAATCCAAAAAAAGGAGACCGACATGTCCGACGCGGAGAACAGCCGCTTCGTCATTCGTGACCGAAACTGGCACCCCAAGGCCTTCACCCCCGACTACAAGACCTCCATCACCCGCTCCCCGCGTCAGGCGCTGGTGAGCATTCCCCAGTCGATCTCCGAGACCAGCGGCCCGGACTTCTCGCACCTGAAGATGGGCGAACACGACAGCGACCTGCTGCTCAACTTCAACCACGGCGGCCTACCCATTGGCGAGCGCATCCTGGTTTCCGGCCGGGTCATGGACCAGTACGGCAAGCCCGTACCGCACACCCTGGTGGAGATGTGGCAGGCCAACGCCGGCGGTCGCTACCGGCACAAGAACGACCGTTACCTGGCGCCGCTGGACCCCAACTTCGGCGGTGTCGGCCGGGCAATCACCGACAGCGAGGGGCGCTACTGCTTCCGCACCGTCAAGCCCGGCCCGTACCCCTGGCGCAACGGTCCCAACGACTGGCGCCCGGCGCACATCCACTTCTCCATCAGCGGCCCGTCGATCTCCACGCGGCTGATCACCCAGCTGTATTTCGAGGGTGATCCGCTGATTCCGATGTGCCCCATCGTCAAGTCCATCGCCAACCCGGACGCGGTGCGGACGCTGATCGCCAAGCTCGACATGAGCAACGCCAACCCTATGGACTGCCTGGCCTACCGCTTCGACATCGTGCTGCGCGGCCAACGCAAGACCCATTTCGAGAACAAGTGAGGAGGACCGACCATGCCTATCGAACTGCTGCCGGAAACCCCCTCGCAGACCGCCGGCCCCTACGTCCATATCGGTCTCGCCCTGGCCGCCGCCGGCAACCCGGCCCGCGACCAGGAAATCTGGAGCGAAATGGCCAAACCCGGCGCGCCCGGCGAACACATCGTGCTGATCGGTAACGTGTACGACGGTAACGGCCACCTGATCCGTGACTCCTTCCTGGAGCTGTGGCAGGCCGATCATGAAGGCCGCTACGACAGCGTCTACGACCTGGAAAAGCCGTTCAACGGCTTCGGCCGCACGGCGACCACCTTCGATGCCGGCGAATGGCAGGTGCGCACCATCAAACCCGGCGTGGTGAAGAATGCCGCCGGCGTGCCGATGGCGCCGCACATCAACGTCTCGCTGTTCGCCCGTGGCATCAACATTCATCTGCAGACCCGCCTGTACTTCGAAGATGAAGCAGAGGCGAACTCCGTGGATCCGGTTTTGAACCTCATCGAGCAGCACGAGCGTCGGCAAACGCTCATCGCAAAGCGCTGCGAGGTGGACGGGAAGCTCGCTTACCGGTTTGATATCCGCGTTCAGGGTGATGCGGAAACGGTATTCTTTGACTTTTAACCTCGAGACATCCGCCGAACCGGTCGCCGACCGTGTCCGGCGGCATTTCGCCGCCGCGCTCGACGAGCGCGGCTACCGAGCGGACGATGCACAGATGGCGGCGGTGGATCATCTCGCCACCTGGCTCGACGACTTCCTCGCCGGCCGCCACGGCTTCCTGCGCAAGCCGGTGGCGGGCGTCTACCTGTGGGGCGGCGTAGGGCGCGGCAAGAGCTTCGTCATGGACCAGTTCTTCGCCGCCGCACCGACCCAGGCCAAGCGCCGCGTGCACTTCCACGCCTTCCTGCAGGAATTGCAGGGGCGCATGCTGGCGATCACCGGACAGTCCGACCCGCTGGTGCGCGTGGCCCGCGCCATCGCCGAAGAAACCCGACTGCTGTGCTTCGACGAATTTCACGTCCACGACATCGGCGACGCCATGCTCCTGGGGCGTATGCTGAAGGTGCTGGTGGACGAAGGCGTAGGCCTGGTCTGCACGTCCAACTACCAGCCGGAAAACCTCTGCCCGAACCCGCTGTACCGCGAACGTTTCCGTCCGGCCATCGAGCTGATCGAAAAGCGTTTCGACGTGATTTCGGTGGATGCCGGGCAGGACTACCGCGAGCACAGCAGTTCGCTGGAAGAGTGGGGCAGCTTCCTCTGGCCGGCGCGCGCCGATGACCTCGAGCTGATCGGCTCCCGACTGGGGCTGGCGGCGGACGCGAAGTTCGACGAGGTGCTCAGCGTCAATCACCACCCGCTGAAGGTGCATGCCCACGATGATCACTGTGCGTGGATGGATTTCAGCGAGATGTTCGAACGCCCGCGCTCGGCCAGCGACTACCTGTGGCTGATCGAGCACTACCCGCGCATGGCGGTGAGCGGCCTCGGCCCGTTGGCGGACTATCCGCCGGACGTGAGCATGCGCTTCCTCAACTTCATCGACATCGCCTACGACCGCCAGTTGAGATTGCAACTGTTCGCCGCCGTTTCGCTGGAAGAACTGGCCGCGGGCGGGGCGGCGGCGGACTTTGCGCGGACGCTGAGCCGGTTGCGGCAGTTGAAGCGGGAGCCGTTGTCGGCGTCATCCTCCTGAGTGTGGCCTCGATTGGGGTGTCTGTTCGCGAGCAAGCTCGCTCCTACAGGTCCGCGCCGAGGTTGCTCTTCGCGCCGGCGAGGTCTTCCTCGCCGTTGCTCACCGAGAGGGCGAAGGATGGCAAGGGTCGACGCAGTGAAGCGCGAATCGCGCCGTTCCGGGCCCGCTCAACTGAACAGCCAGCGGGCGGCGAACCGCGTATACCGGGGCATCACCAGGTAGACCATCAGGAGCACCAGGACGGTCGCGACCAGAAGGCCGAACAGCCAGGGCTCCCGCAGCGGTGCGATCCAGTTCTGCAACGGGTGCAGTACCCACGGCAGCAACTGGGTCAGCGGGTAGATGGCCGACAGGGTGATCAGGAACTGCTTGAACGGACGGGCGTGCAGCGGTGCCAGCCGGGAGGGGGTGAACCAGAACTCCAGGCCGGTCTCGATCTCGCCTTCCTCGATGGACTGCAGCCACGGTCGCGCGCGCTCCACCAGGCGTTGGCGGGTGGGGGACTCGATCCAGTCCCGCAGGTGTTCGTGGGTATCGAAGCGCAGCACCAGGGAGTAGGGCGCCTGGGCGCCGTGCGGGCGAATGATCGCCACGCCCATGTGCCCCGGAAACTGCCGCGAGGCGTTGGAGATCTCGCGGATCCAGGCCTCGTAGTCGTCCCGGTGTTGCGGCGTCACCTGGTGGCGGATGAGCAGGGTCACGGCATCGTGCATGTTGCTGTCTCCTAGAGCGGGAACACGGCGCGCAGCCACAGCGTGTCGCCCTCGGCGCGGTTGCGCACGCCGGTTTCCTGGTACGCCTTGGCGGTGAGGAACCAGCCCTGGCCGCTGTCGTAGCGCACCGAAGGGCCGATGGCGCGGGCGGCGCCCTTGTTGTCGCGGACGGTATGGCCGTCCTGCTCGTCGTCGGTGATCTGCTGGTAGAAATAGCCGCCCACGCCCACCGTCCAGCCGTTGCCGAAGGCCCAGCCGGCGGCATAGTCGACGATGAATTCATCGCCGGAGCGGTAGTCGGTGTCGTCGTTGCGCGCGTTGATGCCGTACATCACCTTGGCGTCGGCGTTGAAGCCCTTCGCGTCGATCCAGGAGATGCCGCCGACCAGATGGGTCGCCCAGTAGTTGCGGCCGATGTTGGCCAGGTCGTCCTTGTCGTATTCGCCGGTCGGCGCGAAGAAATCGATGGCCGCCACGGTGTGCAGGTTCGGCGAGTGGTGCCAGCCGATCGAGGGACCGAAGACGATGTCGCCGACGCCGGTGTTGCGTTGCGAGTGGCCGCCGGCGGAGACGTCGAGGGTGACTACCGGCACGATGGTGTGCAGCGCCAGCGTGCCGCCCAGCAGTTCCTGCGGGGTGACCCAGATGAAGCGCGGCGCGATGGCGTCGGCGCGGACCTTGAAGCCCTGCACCGGCACGCTGCGGCCGTCGTTGCCCTTCAGTTCGTCGGCGCGGTAGTGCTGCACGTCGACCATCATGTAGGTGCCCGGCGGCGGCAGGGCGCAGCAACCGAAGCCGTTGACGCCCGGCGCGTAGACGGTGCCGCCGCCTTCGGTGGCGAAGGCCAGGGGCGTGATGCCGAAGAGGCCGAGCAGCAGGGTGGAGCGGGAGAAGGTGCAGGCTTTCATTGTTATTGTCTCCTGACATTGATCGGTGGTCGGGACGCGTGCGTCCCTCCGCCCGGCGTTGGCAATGGCGGGCGGTGGCGTGGCGGGCTAGTGGGCGAACAGCGGTGCCATGTCCGCTACCGGCGAGGGTTCCAGCAGGCGCACGTCGCTGGCGACGGTCAGCGGCGCGAGGCTGCGCAGGAAGCTGGTCCAGGCGGAGGAATGGCGTAGCTGCTGGCGGTGTTCCCGCAGCGCCTCGAGATGGGGGAAGCGGCGGTAGATCAGTACCTCGTTGAGTGCGCCGGCGATGGAGCTGAAGGCGGCGAATACGCCGTTGAGCGCCACCGGGTCGTCATCGAGGGCGTGCTGGCGGAAGGCCTCCCAGCAGGCTGGCACGCCGCCCGCGGAGAAACTCAGGGTGGTCTGCTCGACCAGGCTGTCCGCGCCGAACAGCGCGCCCTGGGCTGGCAGCCAGTCCTGGCCGTTGCCCCAGTGCGGGGTCAGTTCGGGCAGCGGCGCGGGCAGCAGGAACTTGCTCTCCTGGCGCGCGATGAGTGGGCGGATCACGCGGAAATATGGTTGCAGGCGCGTCTGCCCGTAGATGCCGTAGAGCCGGCTGTGCCAGTCCTCGAAGCTGTCGTAGCGGTACAGGCTGATGACCTGGTCCGTGGGGCCGCTGCGCGTGGCGAAGGCACCGATCAGGCGCTCGAAGATCGGTCGCAGACCGTGTTCGCCCCGTTCCCGCTGGGCTTCCCAGAACAGCTCCTCGGCACCCAGGTGCAGGGTATAGGCGCGGTATTCGATCAGCATGGCGGTCTCCACGCTCAACGGGGCTCGACGCCGTCGAAGGCACGCTGCAGCAGCGCGCGCAGCGCCGCGCGGTCGAGGGGGCGAGGGTTGGGGTAGGGCGCGGCGACGGCGAGATCGGCGGCGCGGTCCAGGCCGTCGGCAGGCATGCCGATCTCGCGCAGCGAGCGCGGCGCCTCCAGTCGGCGGCCCAGGGCGACCAGCCCGGCGATGCCATCTTCGCTGCCCAGGGCGCGGGCCAGCGCCTGTATCGCCTGCGGCGCGGCCTCGGCGTTGTAGGCCAGGGCATGGGGCAGGATCACCGTATGCAGTTCGGCGTGGGGCAGGTTGAAGCTGCCGCCCAGTACGTGGCAGAGCTTGTGGTGCAGGCCCATCTGCACGCGGCCGAGCACCGCGCCGCAGAGCCAGGCGCCGTACAGCGCATCGCCACGGGCATCGAGGTCGCCGGGGGCACGCTGCAGTGCCGGCAGGGCGGCGGCCAGGGCGCGAATGCCTTCTTCCGCCATCAGCTTGTGCACCGGGCTGGCGTTGTGTGCGTAGAGACCTTCGGCGGCGTGGGCGATGGCATTCATGCCGCTGCTGACGCTGATCGCCAGCGGTAGGCCGACGCTCAGTTCGGGGTCGTAGATCACCGTGCGCGGGGTGACCTTCCAGTCGCGGCCGGTCTTCTTCTCGCCGCCTTCGGTGATGCCGTACAGCGGGGTCATTTCCGAGCCGGCGTAGGTGGTCGGCAGAGCGAGGATCGGCAGCGACGATTCCAGGGCGATGGCCTTGGCCAGCCCGATGGTGGAACCGCCACCCACCGCCACGCAGGCATCTGCGCCGACTTCGCGGGCGACCTC
This sequence comes from Pseudomonas sp. ATCC 13867, assembly GCF_000349845.1. Lineage (NCBI taxonomy): Bacteria > Pseudomonadati > Pseudomonadota > Gammaproteobacteria > Pseudomonadales > Pseudomonadaceae > Pseudomonas > Pseudomonas sp. ATCC 13867. The sequence continues at coordinate 2,434,312 of NC_020829.1, forward strand.
GATGGCCTTGCTCGCGGCCTCCCGCGGCACATGCATCACCGCGCCGCCGTAGACTCCGGCGCTGCGCTCGCCGAGCAGGCCGGCGATGCGCTCGCCCAGGGCGGTCTGGTCCGGGGTGGTCAGCACCAGGGCGCGGCGCGCGCCGAAGGCGTCGAGTTCGGCGGCGACCTGTTCGCGGCTGCCGCGGCCGAAGATCACCCGCGAAGCGGGCTCGTCATGGAGGAAGGCCTGGATGCTCATGGTCGGGTTTCCTGATGCAGTGGCTCGGCGTCCAGCAGGTTGCGCGCGTAGCCGATCTCGGTGTCACGGATGCCGTGCTCGAAAGCCGGCTCTATGTGCAGGTGGACTTCGGCGCCGGCGGCGCGCAGCAGCGCGGCGCTTTCCTGCACGCTTTCCGGCGGCACATGGGGGTCGTCGTCCCAGCTCGACAGCAGCACCGGCAGGTCGCGCAGCGCCGGCCGGACGGTATCGCGCGGCAGGCCGGGCGGGCCGATCAGGCCGCCGGTGAAGCTCACCAGCGCGCGGTAGCGGTGGGCACTGCGCCAGGCGAACTCGCAGCACAGGCAGCCGCCCTGGGAGAAGCCCATCAGTATCTGGGAGGAATAGGGGAAGCCCTGTGCCACCAACTGCGCAGAGAGTCGCTCCAGGCGTTCCAGGGCCTGGGACAGGCGCGGCTCGTTGGCTTCCAGCGGCGCGATGAAGCGCTCCGGGTACCAGCTGCCGCTGTCCGCCGTGGGGGCGAACCAGGCCAGGTCGGCGCGGCCGAAACGCTCGATCACCAGTTGTTGCATCAGCTCCGCCGACTGACCACGGCCATGCACGAGGATGACTGCCAGGCGCGCCTCGTGCGGAGCGGCGCCGAAGACCCGGACGGGCGGTTCGAGGTGAGGGTTGGGTTGTGCCATTGCGCTTCTCCGGGCTGCCGACCAGCCGTGGCATGGCCGCCGTGATGGCGGCCGCGGGAACGGATCGTCAGTCGTATTTCAGCGATTCCAGCGAGGCGAGGATTTCCTCGCGCTGGTGGTTGAACTGCGGGGCGATCATGATTTCCGCGCCGAGGTTCTCGTAGCTTTCGTCGATCAGGAATCCTTCGGGCTTCGACACGGTGGCCTCGAACATCGCGCCGCTGGGGGTGCGCACGTAGATCGATTCGAAGTAGCCGCGGTCCTTGCGCTCGGAGGTGTCGGTGAAGCCAAGGCCCTCCAGGCGGCGCTTGACCGCGTCCTGCACCAGGTGGTCGGCGACCTGGAACGCGCAGTGGTGCACCGTGCCCTCGCCGTACGACCAACTGGCCTGCGGCAGGCGGGACTCCAGGGCGAAGTCGACGTAGCGTCCGGAGCCGCCGTCGCCGAACTGGAAGCGGGTGAACTTGCCGTCGCGGGCGGTTTCGCCGGCGCTCCAGGCGTCGATCATGAACTCCTGCGAGGGCTCCATCGCCGGTGCGTTGATGACGATGGTGTGCAGGCCGCGGATTGCCAGCTCGGCCGGGACTTCGCCGTTGGAGTAGGGCGTGCGGTCATCGTCGGCGATGCCGATCAGCTCGTAGGGAATGCCGCAGGGATGGGCGAAGCTCAGTACCTGCTCGCCGAAGCGCTCGCTGCGCTTCACCTCGAACCCGTGATCGGCCAGGCGCCTGGCCCAGAAGCCGATGCTGGACGCCGGTACCGACAGGCTGATGGTGTTGATCTGGCCGTTGCCGCGCTGGCCCTTGCGGCCGAAGTGCGCGACCGGGAAGCAGGTCAGCAGGGTGCTTTCCTCGCCCACGTCGTTGCCGTAGTAGAGGTGGTAGAAGGGTTTGGAACCGTCGTAGATCAGGGTCTTCTTGACGCTCTTGAGGGACAGGACCTTGGTGTGGAAGTCGTAGTCCTGCTGGGCAGTACCCACGCTCAGGGTGATGTGGTGGTGACGCTGAATTGCCGCATTCATGATGGGGTTCCTCATGATTTTATTGTTGTCGGTGGCCAAGTCAGGTTGGTACTGCACACGAGGGCTTGGCGGTTTTCCTCAGTGATCGGTGGAGTGTTCTGCGGTGCTCATCGCCTGGTCGACCAGGTCCCAGATGAAACGGCCCGAGGGTTCGCGCTGCTCCTCGGCGATGTGGGCGACCAGCCCGGCGGCGCGGCTGAGTACGGCGAAGCCACGCATCAGCTCCGGCGGCACGCCGATGTCGCCGAGCAGGGCGGCCACCGCGCCGGTGGCATTGATGGTGATGTGCCGCCCGGCGGCTTCGTCGATCGCGCCGGCCAGCGCCTGCAGCGCTTCGCAGTGGCGGCCGAAGGTGCCGGTCCGCGCGGCCAGTTCGAGCAGCGCCACGGCGCGGGGATCGTCGGGTCGGTGCAGGTGGTGGCCGAAGCCGGGGACGGGCTGGCGCTGGGCGCGGTGCTCGGCGGCGATGCGCCGGGCTTCGGCGGCGCCTTGCTCACCGGCGTCCACTATCCGGCGCAGCAGCCCGGCGGCGGGTTCCATCGTGCCGACGAAGCGGCTGGCCACGGCCAGCAGGCCGGCGGCGACACCCGCCTGGAGATTTTCCGGGGAGCTGGAGTAGACCATCCGCGCGGCGATCACGCTGGGCGTCAGGCCATGCTCCATCAGGGTCACCAGCACCGCATCGACGATGGTCAGTTCGGCGGCGCTGGGCTGCCGGCCGAAGGTCTGGCGGAGGAACACCTCGACGAAGCCGGCCTTGCCGATCAGGTCGTCGACCAGGTTGGCGTCGCGGTAGTGGATGGCGTCCGGGCCGTGGCTGCACAGCTGGGTGCGCGGGGCTTGAGTGCTCATGATGCCTGGCTCGCTTTCAGGATGGCTTCGCGCACCGCCGGCTTGAGGATCTTGGCCACGGCGCTCTGCGGCAGTACGTCGAAGAAGTGGATGTGCTTGGGCGTTTTCACCGAGCCCAGTTCACGCTTGACCAGGCCGATCAGTTCGTCGGCGCTGACCTGCATGCCGTTGCGCAGGCGTACCGCCGCATGCACCGCCTCGCCCCACTTGGGATCGGCGATGCCCACCACCGCGCAGTCGGCTACCGCCGGGTGCGAGGAGAGCACTACCTCGACATCGCTGGGGTACACGTTGAAACCGCCGGTGATGATCACGTCGCGCAGCCGGTCGCGCAGGAACAGGAAGCCGCGCTCGTCGAACACGCCCGCATCGCCGGTGCGCAGCCAGCCGTTGACCAGGGTCTTGCGGGTTTCCTCCTCGGCATTGAGGTAGCCGCCCATCACCAGGTCGCCGCGCACCGCAATTTCGCCTTCCTCGCCCACCGGCAGCGGATGGCCCTCGGCATCGACGATGGCCACCTGGGTCAGCAGCGAGGGCCGGCCGATGGAACTGAGGTTGTCGCCGTGCATCTCCTGCGGCGGCATGAAGGTGATGATCTGCGGCGCTTCGGTTTGCCCGTACGAGGTGCACAGCACCGGGCCGAAGACCGCCTGCGCGGCGCAGATCTGTTCCGGCCGCATGGGAGCGCCGCCGTAGACCAGGTAGCGCAGGCTGGAGAGGTCGCGCGGTGCGTGGCGTTGCTCCTCGGCCAGGGACTGGATCAGCGTCGGCGGGGCGAAGAAGATCGTCACCCGGTGCCGCGCCGCCGCATCCAGCAGGGCGGCGGGGCCGCTGCCGTCGGGGAAGACCAGCGCGCCGCCGGCGCCGAGCAGCGGCAGCATGTAGGTGCCGGTGCCGTGGGTGATCGGCGCGGCGACCAGGTAGCGGTCGTCCGGCGTCAGGCCCAGTTCGTGGATCTGCGTGACGATATTGGTGTTCCAGGCACGCAGCGGCTGGATGACGCCCTTGGGCGTGCCGGTGGTGCCGCCGGTGAACTTGATAGCCTGGGCGTATTCCAGCGACACGCCGCCCCGCGAGCGAGGCCCCATCGCCGCTTCGACGGCCACGGCGGCGTTGCGCTGCAGCACGTCGAGCAGCTCCAGACGCGCCGGGATGCCCGCCAGGCGCGCGGCCATCGACTCGTCGGCGAGCACCAGGCCAGGCTCGGCGAACTCGACGATGCGGCGCAGTTCCGGGTCGCCATTGCGCGGGTTGAGCGGCACCCAGACCTTGCCGGCGGCCAGCACGGCGAGCAGGGCGAGCAGGTGGTCCACGCTGTTCGCCGCGGCTATGCCGACCCGGCTGCCGGGCAGCGGATCGAGTGCGGTCAGTACCGAGGCGCGGGCCAGCACGGTATCGGCCAGTTCGCGGAAGGTCAGCGATCCGCTCGTGCCGATCAGCGCGGTGCGGTGGGGGAAACGCTCGGCCGAGCGCCAGAGAAAGTGGATCGGGTACATGCGGGCTCCTGCGGGTGGCGGCTGGTGATCCCAGGACAAAAGCCGGATGGGCTTCGTTGATTCAAATGTTCGAACATTCGAATATTTATGTCAATGCCCTTTTGCCGCGTTATCATCGGTGGCATTCCATTGCCCTCCGAAAGGCCCTGACCACGCCATGAAAACCTCGCACGACCTCGACGACGACGTGCTGAGCGCGCCCGCGCCACGCCACCTCGACCTTGCCCGCAGCCTGATGCAGGACATCCGCAACGGCCAGCCGGCGATCGGCGAACTGCTGCCGACCGAGGCCGAGCTGTGCGCCAAATGGGGCCTGAGCCGCTACACGGTGCGCCAGGCGATCCAGAAACTCTGCGCGCTGGGGCTGGTGACGCGGCAGGCCGGGGTGGGTACCACGGTGGTGGCGAGCCGGCCGCAGTCCCGCTACACCCAGTCGATGGACAACCTGTCCGACCTGGTCCGCTATGCCCAGGGCACCCGCTTCCGCATGACCGGCCGCCAGGACCTCAAGGCCGGGGCCGAGCACGCCCAACTCCTGCGCGGTGCGGCCGGGGGGCGGTGGCTGCACCTGAACGGCACGCGGTTGAGCGCCGACGACGACGGCGAGCCGATCGCCCTGGTCGACATCTACGTCGACGCGGCCTACGGCGACCTGCCGGGGATCAGCCCGAGCATGGATGTGCCGGTCTACACACTCATCGAGGAGCGCTATGGCATCAAGGTCACCCGCGTCGAGCAGGAGATCCAGGGCGTGCTGATCGAGGGCGCGGCGGCCGACTTGCTGCAAGTGCCCAGGGGATCGCCGGGGTTGCGCATCATCCGGACCTATTTCGTTCGCGACCGGGTCATCGAAGTGACCACCGGGATGCATCCGGCCAGCCGCTTCAGCTATTCGATGTCGTTCCAGTTGTCCTCGTCGGCCATGTGAGAAGAGCGTCCCGTCCACTGCCTTCCGCGCCATGCGGAAAAGGCTTGCCCGGGGTGATGCCCGGGTCGGAGGGCGACAGACCCTTGGGCCTTTTTTACCACCGAAAGGCCCGAATACGGTGTTCCCGGAATAGGACTCTGAGGCTCGCTTCATGGACCTGCCGGCAGCGTCGTTGCGAAGCGGCTATCCTGGCGAGCGCGAAGCGCACGGAACAGACGCTTCGCGGTCATACCTTGTGCGGTAATCGGTCATTCCGGTTGCGATAATCGCTCAGTCGTATCGATAATCGGCCAGAGCCCGCCCGTCAGGAATAACAAGGAATGACCGACTCCCCCCGCGCCAGCCTGCCGCCCCTCGCGCCGCCGATCGTCGCCTCGCCGGCCAGGCGTATCGAGGCCTTTACCGGCGATCCGAATTTCATGACCTCGCTGGCCCGTGGCCTGGCAGTGATCCATGCCTTCCAGGAGCGTAAGCGCCACCTGACCATCGCGCAGATCAGCCACCGCACCGAGATTCCCCGCGCCGCCGTGCGCCGCTGCCTGCACACGCTCATGAAACTGGGCTACGTCACCTCCGACGGACGCACCTATTCGCTGCTGCCCAAGGTGCTGACCCTCGGCCACGCCTACCTGTCGTCCACGCCGTTGGCGGTCACCGCCCAGCCGATCCTCGACCGCCTGAGCGAGCAGCTGCACGAGGCCTGTTCGATGGCCACCCTGGAGGGTGACGAAATCCTCTACATCGCCCGCTCCGCGACGCCGCAGCGCCTGATCTCCGTGGACCTCAGCGTCGGCAGCCGGCTGCCGGCCTATTGCACCTCGATGGGCCGCATCCTGCTCGCCGGGCTGGACGACGAGGCATTGGAGGACTACCTGTCCCACGCCGACCTGCAGGTGAAGACCAGTCGCACCGTGCACACCCCGGAGATGCTGCGTTCGAGCATCGCCGAGATCCGCCGGCAGGGCTGGGTGATCATCGACCAGGAACTGGAAGTCGGCCTGCGCTCCATCGCCGTGCCGCTGAAGGACTCCGCCGGCCAGGTGCTGGCCGCGCTGAACGTTGGCACCCATGCCGGACGAGTGTCGCGCCAGGAGCTGGAAACCCGCTTCCTGCCGGTGCTGCTGGAAGCCAGCCGCGAGCTGAGCACCCGGCTGTTCCACTGAGCGACGGCGTGCCTCTTCGGAGGTGTGCGCCGTGCAGTCGCAGGCGCGGTGCCACGCCGGACTGATCCACGGCAACGAAACCGACGGGCGGCCAACCTAGACTCCGGGACCGCCCATCCCCGCGAAAGGAGTCACCCATGCACGTGGACATCGCCATCGTCGGCGCCGGCCCCGCCGGGCTCTGTCTGGCCCGCTCGCTGTCCGGCAACGGCCTGTCGATCCTGTTGATCGAGCGCCAGCCGCAGGCCTGCCTGGCCGAGCCGGCCGAGGACGGCCGCGAGATCGCCCTGACCCATGCCTCCCGCGCCGAGTTGCAGCGGCTGGGGATGTGGTCGCGCATCGATCCGCAGGACGTCTCGCCGCTGCGCGATGCCCAGGTGCTCAACGGGCCGTCGCTGTTCGCGCTGCGTATCGAGGCAGGGCAGGCGGGTGCCGAGCAGCTGGGCTACTTCGTTTCCAACCAGGTGATCCGTCGCGCGGCATTCGACGCGGTGCAGGAATGCCCGGATGTCTCGCTGCTCTGCGGCCGGGCGCTGCGCTCGCTGCGGATGGAGCGCGACGGCGCGCAACTGACGCTGGACGACGACAGCCAGGTGCATGCGCGCCTGCTGGTCGCCGCCGACAGCCGCTTCTCCGAGACGCGGCGGATGCTCGGCATCGGCGCGAGCATGGAGGATTTCGGCAAGACCATGATGGTCTGCCGCATGGCCCACGAACGGCCGCACCACAACGTGGCCTGGGAATGGTTCGGCTACGGCCAGACGCTGGCGCTGCTGCCGATCAACGGCGACCGCTCTTCGGTGGTGCTGACCTTGCCGCAGCGCGAGATGGCGCCGCTGCTGGAACTGGGCGAGGCGGCGTTCGCCCACGAGATGGAGCGGCGCTTCGACCGCCGCCTGGGTGCGATGCAACTGCTCGGCGCGCGCCATAGCTATCCGCTGGTGGGGGTCTTCGCCGACCGCTTCGCCGGCCCGCGCAGCGCCCTGATCGGCGACGCCGCCGTCGGCATGCATCCGGTCACGGCACACGGTTTCAACTTCGGCCTGCAGAGCCAGCGCCGGCTCGCCGCGGAAGTGCTGGCCACCCATCGGCGCGGCGGCGACATCGGCGGCGCCTGGCCGCTGCGCCGTTACGCCACGGCCCACCGCCTGGCGACCTGGCCGCTGTACCAGGCCACGCGCCTGATCGTCGGCATGTACACCGACCCGCGTCCGCCGGCGCGCCTGCTGCGCAACGCCGGCCTGCGCCTGGCACAGGGCCTGCCGCCGCTGCGGCAGGTCATCGCGCGGCATCTGGCGCAGGGGGCATAAAGGCCCGAGCAAAGCATCGCGGACGGAGTCCGCTCCTACGGGAGCGTGCTCTGTCATCGACCATCGCTCCACGCCATCCCAGCGAGCTTTACACGGTAATTCGTCGAAAACGCAGGGCGTACAACCGCGAGCGGTTATTGCCGGTGACTTCGGCCTTGGGCGGTTCGCGAGCATGCTCGCTCCCACGAAAGCCGTTCGCTGCGACAGTCGGCCTCGCGCCGGTGTGGGGCAAAATGAACGATCCAGCCGCCGTCAGAGCGGCTCCTCCTGCGTGCGAAAACCATAACAATCCGATCCAGGGGGCATCATGGCCATCTCTTCCAGCGACATCTGTGCGGCCGCCGACGGCCTGTGCGGCTTCGTCGGTTTCAACCGCAAGACGGGCAAGTACATCGTGCGTTTCAGCGAGGACTCCTTCGGCATGGACGTGGTCGAGGACAGCATCCGGCCAGCGTGCGAGTTCGTCTGGACGTTAGGGACGGGTACGCTCATGACCCTGAGCCGTGAATGCCTGGAGATTCTCGTCGCGCAGAACATCAATGACCGCCTCAACTTCGGCGATGCGCTGCTCACCTACCTGCGCCGCACCGACCTGCCGGAAATCGTAGCGGAACGGCGCCTGAAGTAAGTCCCGGCGGCGGGGTGGCCGGTTGCGCCGGTCGGCCTCGCATCTCTCCGGCGCTGCTCCGCCGCGTTCGGCCTTCGGCTGACCGAGAGCCTGGCCGGGCCTGCAAGGGCGGGGCGCTGGCGCCCCCCGGTCCCGTTCTCCAGGCTGTGCCTGCGGTCGTCTCGGCGAGCGCAACCGGCTGCGCCTGGCCTATGCTGTTCAGGTTCGCCTTGCATTAAGGTGCAACCTGTTCGCGCGTCGGGTTATACCTTGGTCTCATCCGTCCGTCGGCATACTCGGCGGAGCGCTTCGCCCTGGTCCCGAAATGCCCCGTGAATGCTTGGGACCAAGCGTATTCGGGTGCTTGCGAAAGAGTGGTTGCACCTGGTTGCACCTTTGTGGGCGGCGGTTTAACCTTGCGCCGTTTTGCCACGCTCCACTTTTTTAACAATAGGACGACTCATGGCCACCACGACCCTCGGCGTGAAGCTCGACGACGCTACCCGCGAACGTCTGAAGCACGCAGCCCAGCAACTCGACCGCACTCCACACTGGCTGATCAAGCAAGCGATCTTCACGTACCTGGAACAGGTCGAGGGTGGGCTGACTCCCGCCGAGCATTCCGGTCTGGCCGCCGCCGCTGGCGAAGAGTCCCTGGACTCGCTGAGCGAGCAGGGCCTGCAGGTCTTCCTCGATTTCGCCGAAAGCATCCTGCCGCAGTCCGTGCTGCGTGCCGCCATTACCGCCGCCTATCGCCGCCCGGAAACCGAGGCGTTGCCGATGCTGCTGGACCTGGCGCGTCTGCCCAAGGAACAGGCCGACGCCGCCAACAAGATGGCCCTGGGCATTGCCGAGAAACTGCGCAACCAGAAGAACGCCGGCGGCCGCCAGGGCCTGGTGCAGGGCCTGCTGCAGGAGTTCTCCCTGTCGTCCCAGGAAGGCGTGGCGCTGATGTGCCTGGCCGAAGCGCTGCTGCGCATCCCGGACAAGGCCACCCGTGACGCGCTGATCCGCGACAAGATCAGCAACGGCAACTGGAGCCAGCACCTGGGCCAGAGCCCGTCGATGTTCGTCAACGCGGCCTCCTGGGGCCTGCTGATCACCGGCAAGCTGGTTTCGACCCACACCGAGGCCGGCATGTCCTCGTCGCTCAACCGCATCATCGGCAAGTCCGGCGAGCCGCTGATCCGCAAGGGCGTGGACATGGCCATGCGCCTGATGGGCGAGCAGTTCGTCACCGGCGAGACCATCGCCGAGGCCCTGGCCAATGCGGCCAACATGGAATCCCGCGGCTTCCGCTACTCCTACGACATGCTCGGCGAAGCCGCGCTGACCGAAGACGACGCCCGTCACTACCTGGCGTCCTACGAACAGGCCATTCATGCCATCGGCAAGGCATCCCACGGCCGTGGCATCTACGAAGGCCCGGGCATCTCGATCAAGCTCTCCGCGCTGCACCCGCGCTACAGCCGCGCGCAGTACGACCGCGTGATGGACGAGCTGTACCCGACCGTGCTCGGCCTGGTGAAGATGGCCCGCGACTACGACATCGGCATCAACATCGACGCCGAGGAAGCCGACCGCCTGGAAATCTCCCTCGACCTGCTGGAGCGCCTGTGCTTCGAGCCGAGCCTCGCCGGCTGGAATGGCATCGGCTTCGTCATCCAGGCCTACCAGAAGCGCTGCCCGTACGTGATCGACTACGTCATCGACCTGGCCAAGCGCAGCCGCCACCGCCTGATGATCCGCCTGGTGAAGGGCGCCTACTGGGACAGCGAAATCAAGCTGGCCCAGGTCAACGGCCTGGAAGGCTACCCGGTCTACACCCGCAAGCCTTACACCGACGTGTCCTATCTGGCCTGTGCGCGCAAGCTGCTGTCCGTGCCGGAAGCCATCTACCCGCAGTTCGCCACCCACAACGCGCACTCGCTGTCGGCCATCTACCAGCTGGCCGGGCAGAACTACTATCCCGGCCAGTATGAGTTCCAGTGCCTGCACGGCATGGGCGAGCCGCTCTACGAGCAGGTGGTGGGCAAGGTCGCCGACGGCAAGTTCAACCGTCCGTGCCGCATCTACGCCCCGGTGGGCAGCCATGAAACCCTGCTGGCGTACCTGGTGCGCCGCCTGCTGGAAAACGGCGCCAACACCTCCTTCGTCAACCGTATCGCCGACCACAGCATCTCGCTCAAGGACCTGGTGCTGGACCCGGTGCTGCAGGTCGAGCAGATGGCCGCGCAGGAAGGCACCCTGGGCCTGCCGCACCCGCGCATCGCGCTGCCGCGCGGGCTGTATGGCGAGTCGCGGCTGAACTCCGCCGGCATCGACCTGGCCAACGAACACCGCCTGGGTTCGCTGTCCTCGGCGCTGCTGTCGAGCACCAACACCGTCTACATCGCTGAGCCGATGCTGGGCCTGGCCGATGCCGCTCCGGGCGAGCCGCAGCCGGTACGCAACCCGGCCGACCTGCGTGACGTGGTCGGTCACGTGCGTGAAGCCAGCGAAGCCGACGTGAACAATGCCATCCTCGGCGCGCTGTCCAGCGCGCAGATCTGGCAGTCCACCCAGCCGGCCGAGCGCGGCGCCATCCTGCAGCGCGCCGCCGACCTGATGGAAGCCGAAATCCAGTCGCTGATGGGCGTACTGGTGCGCGAATCGGGCAAGACCTTCGCCAACGCCATCGCCGAAGTGCGCGAGGCCGTGGACTTCCTGCGCTACTACGGCGCCCAGGCCAGTACCCACTTCGCGAACGATAGCCACCGCCCGCTGGGCCCGGTGGTCTGCATCAGCCCGTGGAACTTCCCGCTGGCGATCTTCAGCGGCCAGGTGGCCGCCGCCCTGGCCGCCGGTAACACCGTGCTGGCCAAGCCCGCCGAGCAGACTCCGCTGATCGCCGCGCAAGCCGTGCGCATCCTGCTGGAAGCCGGTGTGCCCGCTGGCGCCGTGCAGCTGCTGCCGGGCCGTGGCGAAACCGTCGGTGCCCGCCTGGTTGGTGACGAGCGCGTGCGTGGTGTGATGTTCACCGGCTCCACCGAAGTGGCCGGCATCCTCCAGCGCAACATCGCCGGTCGCCTCGACGCCCAGGGCCGTACCATCCCGCTGATCGCCGAAACCGGCGGTCTCAACGCGATGATCGTCGACTCCTCGGCACTGGCCGAGCAGGTGGTGGTGGACGTGGTCAACTCCGCCTTCGACAGCGCCGGCCAGCGCTGCTCCGCGTTGCGCGTGCTGTGCGTGCAGGACGACGTGGCCGACCGCGTGATCGCCATGCTCAAGGGCGCGATGGCCGAGTACCGCGTCGGTGCGCCGGAGCGCCTGCACACCGACATCGGTCCGGTGATCGACGAGGAAGCCAAGGGCAACATCGACAAGCACATCCAGACCCTGCGCGACAAAGGCCGCAAGGTGTTCCAGAGCGCCCGCGTGGACGCCGAGGAAATCAAGCGCGGCACCTTCGTCGTGCCGACCCTGATCGAGCTGGACAGCTTCAGCGAACTCAAGCGCGAAATCTTCGGCCCGGTGCTGCACGTGGTGCGTTACCAGCGCGCCGAGCTGGGCCAGTTGCTGGAGCAGATCAACGCTTCCGGCTATGGCCTGACCCTGGGCGTGCACACCCGCATCGACGAGACCATCGCCCAGGTAGTGGAGAGCGCCCACGTCGGCAACCTCTATGTGAACCGCAACGTGGTCGGCGCCGTGGTCGGCGTGCAGCCCTTCGGTGGCGAGGGCCTGTCCGGCACCGGTCCGAAGGCCGGCGGTCCGCTGTACCTGTACCGACTGCTCTCGACCCGCCCGCAGGACGCGGTGGCCAGGCAACTGCAGGGGGACGGCGCGCAAGCGGTGACCCGTCCGGCCGAGGCGAGCAAGGCGGTGGATGCGCTGACCCAGTGGGCCGGCCAGAACGAGCCGGCGCTGGCCGCGCTGATCGCCGGGTACGCCGAGCTGTCGCAGAGCTACACCGTGCAGGTGCTGACCGGCCCGACCGGCGAGCGCAACACCTACAGCCTGCTGCCGCGCGAACACGTGCTGTGCCTGGCCGAGGAACGCGCCGACCTGCTGGCGCAGTTGGCCGCCGTACTGTCCGTGGGCAGCCGCGCGCTGGTCCTGCAGGCGCAGAGCGAACTGGTTACCAGCCTGCCGAAGGAGGTGCAGAAGCGCATCGACCTGATCGCCGACTGGGCCGCCACCGACAGCGCCTTCGACGCCATCCTGCATCACGGCGATTCCGACCAGTTGCGTGCGGTGTGCGAGCAGGCATCCCAGCGCAAGGGCGCCATCGTCGGAGTCACCGGGTTGAACCGCGGGGAAACCGACATCCCCCTGGAGCGCCTGCTGATCGAGCGCGCCCTGAGCGTCAACACCGCCGCCGCCGGCGGCAACGCCAGCCTGATGACCATCGGCTGACGTCCATGCCGGGAGCGCGCCTGTTCGGGGCGTTCCCGGCGAGCCTTTCGGCCGCCGTCCGGCGGCTCCGGCCTGCCAGCCTTCGGGTGGGGCTATCCGCTCCGGGCGGGCCGTTTCCCTCGCGCTTCCCGCGCATTCCGTTTCGGGCGCCAGGCCCGGCACGACGGCGGAGCTACCCGCTCCGCCGATTTCCTTTCTCGTCCCAGGTATCTGCTTGACGCATGCGGCCAGAACGGCGTGCAGGAGCGGACTCTGTCCGCGATGGGATTCCATATCCGTACGATGGGTGCCGGTCCTGGTTCGCGAGCAAGCTCGCTCCTACGAAAAGCAGGAACACCCTCGGCTGCGGGACCGGCACCCTGTAGGAGCGAGCGTGCTCGCGAACCCCCGCCGTCAGGCGTGGCGAACCCCCGTACGCCGCACCGAGGCCGCCGCCGTCGCCACGAACAACCCCGCCGCCAGCGCCAGCGCCACCGGCACTCCTTGCGGACCGAGGTCCATCAGGCTGCCGCTGAGCAGCGGGCCGAGCAGGCTGCCGACGCCCCAGAGCATCCCGGCGGCGGCGTTGGCGGTGACCAGGTCGCGGCCCCGGAAGCGCTGGCCGATCAGCACCAGGGCCAGGGTGTAGACCCCACCGGCTACCGCGCCGAGCAGCATCAGCGCCGGCCACAGCAGCGAGGTCTGGCCGATCAGCCAGGGCAGGCCGAGGCCGATCAGCATTGCCGCGACGCCGCAGGCCAGGTGCAGGCTGGGACGGTCGAGGCGGTCGGAGAGCCAGCCCAGCGGCAACTGGCAGATCATGTCTCCCAGCAGGATCACCGTCGCCATGAACGCGGCGATGCCCACCGCGTAGCCGTGGCTGGAGGCGTAGACCGGGAAGAGCGACAGCACCACGCTGTCGAAGAAGGAGAAGAACAGCACGCCCATGCACAAGGCCGGCGCCACCCGCAGGAAGCCGGCGAGGGAGAAGCTGCGCGGCCCTTCCACATGCTCGTGGATGCCTTCCTCGGGCATGGCGAAGGCTACGGTGGCCAGCGCGACCAGGTGGCCGGCGCTGACCAGCAGCACCACCCAGGGCGTCTGCGCGCCGAGCAGCGCCACCAGCGTCGGGCCGAGTAGCTGGAAAGCGGTGAAGCTGGTGGCGTACAAAGCGACGATGGTGCCGCGATTGTTCTCGCCGCACAGCTCGTTGACCCAGGCCTCGCCGAGGATGATCGCGATGCCCATGCCGACGCCCAGCGCCAGGCGCGCAGTGGCCAGCAGCCAGAGGGAGTGGCTGCTGAACTCGATGGCCGCGGTGCTCGCGGCGCACAGCACGAAGCACAGCAGGTACAGGCGGCGCCGGCTCATCAGTTGGCAGAGGCGGTCGATCAGGGCGGCTGCGAGGATCATGCCGGCCGCCGGCACCGCCGAGAGGATGCCGATCTGCAACGCGCTGGCGCCGTTGTCCAGCAGGCGCAGCGCCACCAGCGGCAGGGTGGCGCCCAGGCTCAGGCCGACGATGGACACGGCGAACAGCAGCACCGCCAGCAGCGGCCTGTTCAAGGAAGACGGATGGAGGGAAGACGGATTGTTCATGGAAACCTTCTCCTGCCCCGGCGCTTGAGCGTTGGGGACAGCACATGCGAGCGAACCCGCCGGCATTTACCGGTGGGCGGAATCGGAATGCGGAATGACCGGCGCGCGTGCGGCCGGCATCCGGCTCAGCAGCCGGTGGGCGGGGAGAAGGTGAAGGCGAACAGCACGCTGCGACGACGGCGCAGCGCGGTATCGATTTTGCGCACGCGCGGGGGCTCTCGCAGCAGGGCGAAGCTCGGGTCGGCGAAGCGGTAGAACGGGGTCATGGTGCGGGTACAGCGGAATGTCGGAAACCGCGCACTCTAGTGAGTGCGCTGCGGGGCGTCAATCTCGGCCGGCCGCGCGGTATCGCGTTGAACGCCGGCATGGCTGGCGTCGATCGGGTTCGCGAGCACGCTCGCTCCTACGCAGAGTGCGCGTGCTCTACCTGTAGGAGCGAGCTTGCTCGCGAACCATCGAACACGCCGAAACTACCGGTTGAATGCTGGCGCTCCCGCCGAAACCTCCTGCGGCCGGCTCAGTACGTCGCGCCCCGGCAGGAATCGCCCGAAACCGCGCTCCTTGCCCAGCGCCTCCGGGAAGCCGCTCCCGCGCCGATACGCCACGCGCCCATTGATCAACGTGGCCTCCACCGCGTCGTCGTTGCGCTTCACCAGGCGCGTCAGGCCGAGCACTTCCATCGGCGCCTCGCTGACCTCATCCAGTGCGGCGGTCAGGCCTTGCGGGTTGATCACCGCCAGGTCGGCGCGGTCGCCCACGCGGATGTAACCGGCATCGATCCCGGTGAAGTCCGCCAGCTCGCCGGTCAGCCGGTGCACGGCGCGGCCGGTGTCCATGAAGCCGGCGCCGGCCAGCTCGGCATCGCGCACGTACTTCAGGAAGCGCAGCGGGAAGTTGTACTGCGCATGGGACGCCAGGTGCGCGCCGGAGTCGGCGAAGCCTGGCTGGGTCCAGGGGCTGGCCAGCAGCTTGGCCATGATCTCCGGACGGTGGTTGCCGTAGCAGGTGGTCCATTTCAGCGCATTGCGATACTGGCCGGCCAGCTCGAAGAAGGCGTCCACCGGGTCCAGCCCGCGCTCGCGGCCGATGTCCTCGAAATTGCGCCCGATGAGGCTTGCGTCCGGGCACTCGCGCACCCAGCAGTCGGACAGCTTGCGATGCCACAGGCCGATACTGAGGGTGGCCTTGATGTCCTTCTTGAAGCGCTCGCGGAAGGCCGGGTCCTGGATGCGCGTGTAGAGCTCGTCCGGGTCCTTGATGTCGCGCAGCACCTCACCGGCGCCGAACTCCTCGAAGCCGTTCATGTTCAGCCCCTCGATGCGCACCACGAAGGGCGCGGGCAGGGTCTGCCAGCGGTAGCGGCCGCGCAGCAGGCGGTTGGCGACCCAGCCGGAGGCGCGGGTGACGCGGTGCATGAAGGGCTGGGACTTGAGGTCCAACGCGGTGAGCATCGAGCACTTCAACGGGCGGCGGAACCAGCCGTGGGCCTGGTAGAGGAAGGCGAACACGTTGATCTTGGTGACCGCGTTGGGCGCGCCCTGCATCAGCGCGTTGCGCCGGCGCAGCACGGCGAACAGGCGGGAGAACTCCTTCCAGCTGGCAAAGGTGGACGGCAGCGGGCTGGACCAGGCGCGGTCGCCGTCCATCTTGTCCAGGCGCGTGGTCATCACCGAGAGGCCGAAGCAGCCGGCGTCCAGCGCCTGCTCCAGCAGTTCCTCCATGCGCGAAAGCTCGGCCTCGGTGGGCTTGGCGCCGCTGATGGCGCGCTCCAGGCCCATCACCGTGACGCGCAGCTCGGAGTGCCCGAGGAAGGAGCACAGGTTCGGTCCCAGCGGCTGCCGGTCGTAGAAGGCGCGGTAGCCCTTGGCGTCCTTCCAGGTGCGCTTGTCGCGCAGGATCGGCAGCACCTGCTCGCGCGGCACGGCCTCGACGCGGGTGAACAGGTCGGAGCAGTCCTCGGCCTCGCCCAGCACCATGCTGATCGAGCAGGAACCGACCGACACCGTGGTCACCCCGTGGCGTACCGATTCCTTCAGCGCCGGCGCGGCGATGGCCTCGGCGTCGTAGTGCGAGTGGATTTCCAGGAAGCCGGGGGTGACCCACTTGCCGGTGGCGTCGATCACTTCCGCGCAGCCGTCTTCGTCCAGCGGGCTGACGCTCAGGGTGTCGATGCGACCGTCCTTGACGCCGACATGGCGCAGGCTGCCGGGGGCATCGCTGCCGTCGAAGTACAGGCCGTTCTTGATGATGATGTCGTAGCTCACAGGAGGCTCCAGGGCGACAGCAGCAGGACGCCGCTGACCAGCAGCAGGCAGTGGATGGCGAGACGGAAGTGGCGCTCCTCGAAACGGTGGTGCAGGCGCTCGCCCAGCCACACGCCGAGCAGCAGCAGGGGCGCGTAGGCCAGTATCTGGGGCAGCGCCGGGCGCAGGCGGCCGTCGAGGAGGAAGGCCAGGGTCAGCAGGCCGTTGAGGGTGAACCAGACGCACACCAGGGTGGCGCGCAGCCGCGTCTTGTCCAGCGGGCGGGTGGCCAGGGCGTAGACCAGCAGCGGGCCGCCCGAGGCGAACAGACCATGACAGAGGCCTGCCGCGCCGGTGGCCAGGCGCACTACCCAGTTGGGTGCATGCCCGCGCTCCGGAGCGCTGGCGCGCAGGCGCCACAGTTCGCGGACGGCGAACCAGAGGATCAGCGCGCCGAGGCCGCGCTTGAGTGGCTGCGGGTCCAGATGCGGCAGCATCAGGTAGCCGATCAGCATGCCGACCAGCATCCCCGGCAGCACGGTGTGCAGCAGCAGGCCCATGTCGATCAGCCGCCGATGCCGCCAGCACAGGTAGCCGGTCATGCCGATGTTCAGCGGCACGAGGATCGGCAGCAGCGTCTCGATGGGCATCAGCAGCGCGCCGAGGGACAGGGCGATCACCACGCTGCCGAAGCCGGTGATGGCTTCCAGGGTGTAGGCCAGCAGGATGAAGCCACCGAGAGCGATGGCGGGCGCGTTCATCGATGGCCCTCGGCGGCAGCCCTGAAGGCCGCACCGCGTGGCTCGCGGCGCGCCCACCATTGCGCCAGCAGCAGCCCGGAGAACAGCTGCCAGCAGCCCCAGAAGGCGGCGATCAGCAGCATGCCGCCGGCCTGCGGGAAGAAGGTGAGGATCAGCGCCATGCCCAGCGCCGAGTTGTGGATGCCGCTTTCCAGGGTAACGGCGCGCACGTCGGCGTCCGGCAGCCGCCACAGGCGCGCGCAGACATAGCCCAGCAGCAGCGCGGTGCCGTTGAGCAGCAGCACCAGCCAGAAGAACAGGTGGAAGTAGGCGATGAACTGCTGGAAGTTCTTCGCGAAGGCCACGCCGACGAAGCCCAGCATCACCAGCAGCGACAACTGCCGCAGCGGTTTTTCCAGGAGCCGCGCCAGTTGCGGTTTCTGCCGGCCCAGGGCCATGCCGGCGAGCATCGGCAGGATCAGTACCAGCAGCACCACGCCGGCCAGTTCCAGCGGGTCGATGTGGATCTGCGTGAGGCGGTCGCGGGTGGCCGGATTGAGGCCGGCATAAAGGGCGAAGTTCAGCGGCGTGAAGATACCCGCGCTGAGCCCGGACACGGCGGTGACGCTGGCCGACACCGCGACGTTGCCG
The DNA here is from genome assembly GCF_000349845.1 of Pseudomonas sp. ATCC 13867. Lineage (NCBI taxonomy): Bacteria > Pseudomonadati > Pseudomonadota > Gammaproteobacteria > Pseudomonadales > Pseudomonadaceae > Pseudomonas > Pseudomonas sp. ATCC 13867. The sequence goes on from NC_020829.1 coordinate 2,452,207, forward strand.
CGCGCCATCCAGGTCATGATGTTGGAGAAGGTGCCGCTGGGGCAGGTGGCGACCAGGATCATCCCCAGCGCCAGTTCCGGGTCGATCGGCAGGAAGAGCGTCAGCAGGCAGGTGACGGCGGGCAGCAGCAGGAACTGCACTAGCATGCCGATGGCCGGTGCCTTGGGCTGGCGGAGGATGCGGGTGAAGTCGTCGCGGCGCAGTTCCAGCGATACGCCGAACATCATCAGGGCGATGATGACGTTCAGCGCGATCATCGAACCGCCGGAAAATTCGAGGTTGACGTCAGGCATCGCCGGTCTCCTGTCGAAAAGGGACGGGCAACGCGATGGCCGGCGCTCGGGGCGCGGCTCCGTGGTTATCGTGCATGCAAGGTGACTCGTATTTGTATTTATCGTTGTAATTGGCAAGCATACGGAATCGTTACCGTCCGGTAACGGCTCAATCGAGACTTCGCGCGGTTAATTCGGGACCATGCCCCACAGCCCATCGATCACCGTTCACTATGCCCAGGGCATTCTCCAGGCTGCGCAGCGCCTGGGTCTGCCGGTGCCGGCCGAACTGCCGGTCGAGGCGCGTATCCCGCTGGCCGTGCAGGACCGCATCTGGGAGGGGCTGTGCGCCGCCTCCGCCGACCCGCTGGTGGGGCTGCGCCTGGGCAGTGCCCTGCAGGTCGGCCACCTGGACATGGTCGGCGCGCTGCTGATGAGCTGCGAGCACTTCGGCGAGGCGCTGGAGGCGTTGCTGGAGTATTACCCGATCATCGCCGAGGGCAGCGAGTTCCAGCTCGAGCGCGATGCCGCCCAGGTGCGCCTGATCTACCGGCCCAGCTACGTGGCACGGCGCGAGGAACGGGTGGAGGCGGCGCTGGCGAGCCTGGTGCACATGACCCGCTGGATCACCGGCGAGCGGGTGACGCCGAGGCGCTTGACCCTGAGCCATCGGCCCCGCGCCGAGTACGCCCGTTATGACCAGGTGCTGGGATGCCCCATCGACTTTGCCGCAGCGGACAACGCCCTGTGCTTCGCCCTGGCGGACCTCGACGTGCCGCTGATCCAGGCCAACGCGCTGATGCGCGAGCACCTGCGGGCGCTGGCCGATGCGCAGTTGCAGCGCCTGGGCGCGCAAAGCCTGGCGGCGCAGGTGCAGCAGTTGCTGCGTCAGCAGCCGAGCTGGGGCAAGGAGCGGGTCGCCGAGCAACTGGCACTCAGCGGCCGTCACCTCAACCGCAAGCTGGCCGACGAGGGCACCAGCTTCAAGCTGCTACGCGAGCAGGTATTGCATGGCATGGCCGAGCAATTGTTGCGCGAATCGCCACGCCTGGCCGAGGTCGCCGAGCGGCTTGGCTTCTCCGACGAGAGCGCTTTCGCCAAGGCGTTCCGCCGCTGGAGCGGGATGACGCCGGGCCAGTTCCGCCAGGGGGCGGATGGCTCTTCGTAGGAGCGGCGCAGAAATACCCAGCCAGAAGCAAAAGCATCGCGGACTTTGTCCGCGATCAACCCCGGCTCGCGCGCTGATTGGCGATCTGCGCCGAACTGCTCTTCGTAGGAGCGAGCTTGCTCGCGAACGGATTCGCCGGATGCAGCGGTGTCAGGCGGTTCGCGAGCAAGCTCGCTCCTGCAGAAGGTGAATCCGGCGGTCAGGATGCGCTCGGCAGCTCCGCGCCCTTCGGCCACAGCAGCCACAGCCGGCCTTCCTGCTTCATGTGCCCGGCCAGCTCGCCGGCGGCATCGCCGGTGCCCCAGAACAGGTCCGCGCGCACCTCGCCGACGATGGCGCCGCCGGTGTCCTGGGCCGCCACCGGGCGCACCACCGGCGCGCCGTCGGGGCGGGTGGTGGAGAGCCACATCAGGCTGCCCAGGGGGATCACCTTGCGGTCGATGGCCACGCTGTAGCCCGGCGTCAGCGGCACGTTCAGCGAGCCGCGTGGGCCTTCGTTGCTGTCCGGGCGCTGGCTGAAGAACACGTAGCTGGGGTTGCTCGCCAGCAGTTCGTCGACCCGCTGCGGATGGGCGCGGGCCCAGTCGCGGATGCGCGTCATGCTGACTTCGTCCTTGCTCAGCTCGCCCTGTTCCACCAGCCAGCGGCCCACCGGCTTGTAGGGGCGGCCGTTCTGCTCGGCATAGCCCAGGCGCAGTTGACGCCCGGAGTCCAGCTGCACGCGGCCCGAGCCCTGGATCTGCAGGAATTGCAGGTCCATCGGGTCGCCCAGCCAGGCCAGAACCTGCGCATCGACGCCATCGCGGCGGATGCCGGCGGCATCGGCGTAGGGCTTGACGGTGTTGCCGTCGAGCTTGCCGCGCAGGCGCTTGCCCTTGAGTTCGGGGTAGACGCTATCCAGCGCCACCACCACCAGGTCGGACGGCACGCCATACACCGGCACGCCGTGCTGTGTGTTGCGCTCCAGGCTGCCGCGATAGACCGGCTCGTAATAGCCGGTGATCAGGCCGGTTTCGCGGCCACTGCCTGCACGCAGCTGGTAGGGTTGCAGGTGCTCCCGCATGAACTGGCGGATCGCCGCCGGCGAGGCGGGGACGCCCAGTGCCTGGGTGCAGGTGGCGGCCCAGATTTGATCTTTCTTCAGGCGCACCGCGCAGGCCGAGCGCCAGGCGTTGAAGCCTTGCACCACGTCGCTGTCGGCGGTTTTCGGCAGGTCCGACCAGTCGGCCTTGGAATAGGTCGGCGCCTTGGCTTCTTCGGGCTTTTTGCCGAACAGGCCGCAGCCCGAAAGCAGGGTGGCGATGCAGAGGGTGGCGAGGAGAGGGCGGGTCCAGTGGCGGGACGAGTCGGTCACGGGCGAGTCCTGGCAGGCAAACGAAAGCCCGCTAGCTTGGGCAGACGCGGGGCGTGCGTCAAACGCATCGGTCGGATTTACACGCCTTGCAACGAATCCGCGGACGGACCGGTAGAATGGCGTTCTGATTCGACAGACGGATGGTTAGAGCGTGGAGGCAAGGCAGGGTTTCGTCCTGACCCGACATTGGCGGGATACGCCCGAAGGCACCGAGGTGGGCTTCTGGCTGGCCACCGACGAGGGGCCCCGGCATGTGTTGTTGCCGCCACAGACCTCGGTGGCCTTCGTGCCGGCCGAGCAGCGTGCCCGCGCCGAGAAGCTGCTGGCCGGCGAGCGCGGCGCGGAGCTGCGCCCGCTGGGCCTGCGCGATTTCCAGCAACGCCCGGTGCTGGGCCTTTATTGCCAGCAGCATCGCCAATTGATGAACCTGGAGATGCGCCTGCGCGAGGCCGGCGTCGAGGTGTTCGAGGCGGACATCCGCCCGCCCGAGCGCTACCTGATGGAGCGCTTCATCACCGCGCCCGTGACCTTCAGCGGCAAGCCGGGAGACGCCGGCAGCGTCATCGAGGCACAGCTGCGCCCGACGCCGGGCTACCGGCCGAAACTGAAACTGGTCTCGCTGGACATCGAAACCAATATCCGTGGCGACCTCTATTCCATCGCCCTGGAAGGCTGCGGCCAGCGTCAGGTTTACATGCTCGGCCCGGCCAACGGCGTCGATGGCGAGCGCGACTTCGAGCTGGAGTATTGCGACAGCCGCGCCGAACTGCTGGAGCGTCTGAACCAGTGGCTGGCCGAGCACGACCCGGACGCCATCATCGGCTGGAACCTGGTGCAGTTCGACCTGCGCGTGCTGCAGGAACACGCCAAGCGCCTGGACGTCCCGTTGCGCCTGGGCCGTGGCGGCGACGAGATGGGCTGGCGCCAGCACGCCTCGAGCAACCACTACTTCGCGGCGGCGGCGGGACGGCTGATCATCGACGGCATTGAGGCGCTGCGCTCGGCGTTCTGGAGCTTCCCTTCGTTCAGCCTGGAAAGCGTCTCGCAGAGCCTGCTGGGCGAAGGCAAGTCGATCGACAACCCCTACGACCGCATGGCCGAGATCGACCGCCGCTTCGCCGAGGACAAGCCGGCGCTGGCGAAATACAACCTCAAGGACTGCGAACTGGTCACGCGGATCTTCGAGAAGACCCGCATCCTCGACTTCCTGCTCGAACGCGCCAGCGTCACCGGCCTGCCGGCGGACCGCAGCGGTGGCTCGGTGGCGGCCTTCACCCACCTGTACCTGCCACCGATGCACCGCCTGGGCTACGTCGCGCCGAACCTCGGCGGCAAGGTGCCGGAGGCCAGCCCCGGCGGCTTCGTCATGGATTCGCGGCCGGGACTCTACGAGTCGGTGCTGGTGCTGGACTACAAGAGCCTGTACCCGTCGATCATCCGCACCTTCCTGATCGACCCGGTGGGGCTGGTGGAAGGCTTGAGCGACCCGTCGGACGCGGTCTCGATCCCCGGCTTCCGTGGTGGACGATTCTCCCGCACGCAACATTGCCTGCCGGCCATCGTCGAGCGTGTATGGCAGGGTCGCGACGCCGCCAAGCGCGAGGGCAATGCGCCGCTGTCCCAGGCGCTGAAGATCATCATGAACGCCTTCTACGGCGTGCTCGGCTCCAGTGGCTGCCGCTTCTTCGACCCGCGCCTGGCGTCGTCCATCACCCTGCGCGGCCACGAGATCATGCGGCGCACCCGCGAGCTGATCGAAGGGCAGGGGCATCGGGTGATCTACGGTGACACCGACTCCACCTTCGTCTGGCTTGGCCGTGCGCACGGCGAGGACGAGGCCGCCGAGATCGGCCGCTCCCTGGTGCGTCACGTCAACCGGTGGTGGGGCGAGCACCTGCGCGAGACGTATGGCCTGGAAAGCGCGCTGGAAATCCAGTTCGAGCGGCACTTCCGGCGCTTCCTCATGCCCACGGTGCGGGGTGCGGAGGAGGGCAGCAAGAAGCGCTACGCCGGCCTGGTGCGGCGCGCCGACGGCAGCGATGAGATGGTCTTCAAGGGCCTGGAAACCGTGCGTACCGATTGGTCGCCGCTGGCCCAGCAGTTCCAGCAGGAGCTGTACCTGCGCATCTTCCAGCGCCAGCCTTACCGCGAGTTCGTCCGCGATTACGTGAGTCGCACCCTGGCCGGCGAGCAGGATGAGCTGCTGATCTTCCGCAAGCGCCTGCGCCGCCGGCTCGGCGACTACGAACGCAACGTCCCGCCCCACGTGCGCGCGGCGCGCATGGCCGATGACTACAACGAGCGCCAGGGACGGCCCCGGCAGTACCAGAACGGCGGCTGGATCAGCTACGTGATGACGGTCAACGGCCCCGAACCGCTGGAGACGCGGCACTCGCCCATCGACTACGACCACTACGTCAGCCGGCAACTGCAGCCGGTGGCCGACGCCATCCTGCCGTTCGTGGAGGATGATTTCAGTGCGTTGATCGATCGGCAGATGGGGTTGTTCTGAGTGGGGCCGGAAGAACTGTCCGCGAGCAAGGGCTGGGGCGTGCGGGTTAGCCTCGCGCTTGTCGTAGGAGCGAGCTTGCTCGCGAATCGCCCAACACCCGCGCCGACCACCTTACGCCAGGCTTGCCGCCGGGTTCGCGAGCAAGCTCGCTCCTACAAAAGGAATATTGGCGAGTTGTGGTGAGGGGGCAGACCGCAGGATGGGTATCGCTTCACTCGACGCCATCCTGCGGTTTACCCGAGGCACGTACGGTGTGCCTTACGCCATCGGCGGCAATCGCCGCTTCACCGGGGTCTTCTTCACGATGGCGGTATTGGTCTCGGCAAAACCGTTCAGGTGGTCCAGCAACTCATCCAACTGCTCCATCGACCTCACGCACATCCGCGCGTAGAAGCAATCCTCGCCGGTGACCTTGTCGCACTCGGTGAACTCGGGGATCGCCATGATCTGCCTCTCCACCTCCTGCAGCCGTCCCGGCAGCGGTCGCACACGGACGATGGCCTGCAACTGGTAGCCGAAGGCGCGCGGGTCGACGTTCACCGTGTAGCCGGTGATGACCTGGCGCTCCTCCAGCTTGCGCAGGCGCTCGGCCACGCTGGGAGCGCTCAGGCCGCTGGCCTGGGCCAGGGCCTTGAGGGAGAGGCGGGAATCTTTCATCAGTGCGGCGATCAGCAACTGGTCGATTTCATCGGTCATGGCGACCTCGAAAGGTAAATGGCGAAAGTTACCTTGATAGTAAAGGTGAACCTTGGTTTTTGCCTCTGTCAGGCGATGGAGCGCGTCGAATCACCCATTCATACTGGTCGCCAACGAAAGGAGGTGAACCATGCATGAGCGGATTCGACGCGGCACCCTGGAAATGGTCAGCGCCATGCTGATCTGCGGCACCATCGGCTGGCTGGTGGTGGTCTCCGGGCAACCGGTGCTGGACGTGGTGTTCTGGCGTTGCTTGTTCGGCGCCGCGACCCTGCTGCCGATCTGCGGCCTGATGGGTTTCCTGCGGCCAGGCATCCTCACCCGCGCCACCTTCGGCCTGGCGTTGCTCAGCGGCGTGGCCATCGTCGGCAACTGGGTGCTGTTGTTCGGTTCCTACTCGCGGGCTTCCATCGCCATCGGCACGGCGGTGTACAACGTGCAGCCATTCCTGCTGGTGCTGCTGGGCGCGCTGTTCCTCGGTGAGCGCCTGAGCGCGCAGAAGATGGCCTGGCTCGGGGTCTCCTTCCTCGGCATGCTGGCCATCGTTAGCGCCCACGGGGCCGACGGACAGGTGGGCAGCGACTACCTCGGCGGCATCGCCCTGGCGCTCGGCGCGGCGGCGCTGTATGCGCTGGCGGCGCTGATCATCAAGCGCCTGGATGGCATTCCGCCGCACCTGATCGCACTGATCCAGGCGCTGACCGGCGTGGCCCTGCTGGCTCCCTGGGCCAATCTCTCGCCGTTGCCGCAGGCGACCTCGGCCTGGGCCAGCCTCGCGACCCTGGGCATCGTGCACACCGGGATCATGTACGTGCTGCTCTACGGCGCGATCCAGAAGCTGCCGACGACCTTGACCGGCGCGCTGTCGTTCATCTATCCGATCGCGGCGATCTTCGTCGACTGGTTCGCCTTCGGGCACCGCCTGACACCGCTGCAATGGCTGGGCGTGGTCGCCATCCTGCTCGCCGCCGCCGGCATGCAGCGCGGCTGGCGCTTCGACCTGCGGCGGCTGGCCTGGCGCTGAAATCCCTGCTTGGCTGACAATGCCGGGGAACCTGCGCCGTCGGGCGCCGTCTCTGTAGGCGGAAAATGGTAGGCGGTCTCGAAACAAGGAACGGACTATGAATGCGGCTGCCCTGACGGCAGATTTCTCCGGCCTGGACAGGCCTCTCCCTCGAATCAAGGTTTTCCGCCTGCTGGGCCTGGCCGCACTGCTGGCGCTGGCCGGTTGCGGCACCCGCCAGGGGGCGCCCGAAGCGACCCCGGAGGAAGTGCGCGCGACGGTGGCGAAGTTGATGCCGGCGAGCGTCGCCGACCGTCCCGGCTGGGCGCGGGACATCCAGGTAGCGTTCAGCGCCCAGCGCATTCCGGCAACCGCCGAGAACCTCTGCTCGGTGCTGGCGGTGACCGAGCAGGAGTCCAACTACAAGGCCGATCCCGCGGTGCCCGGGCTGGGCAAGATCGCCCGTGGCGAGATCGACCGGCGCGCCGGCAAGCTGCATGTGCCGGGCATCCTGATCGACGCCGCGCTGAGCCTGAAGTCGCCGAACGGACGCAGCTACAGCCAGCGCCTGGCGGCGGTGCGCACGGAGAAGGAGCTGAGCGCGATCTTCGATGATTTCATCGGCAGCGTGCCGCTGGGCCAGCAGTTGTTCGGCCGCTTCAACCCGGTGCATACCGGCGGGCCGATGCAGGTCAGCATCGCCTTCGCCCAGGCCCACGCCGAGGACTATCCCTACCCGGTGGACGGCAGCATTCGCCGTGAAGTCTTCAGCCGGCGTGGCGGCATGTATTTCGGCATCGCCCACCTGCTCGGCTACCCGGTGGACTACCCGAAGCCGCTGTACCGTTTCGCCGATTTCAACGCCGGTTGGTACGCCAGCCGCAACGCCGCCTTCCAGCGTGCGGTGAGCGAGGCCAGCGGCATCACCCTGGCGCTGGACGGCGACCTGATCCTCTACGGCAGCTACGACGCCGGCAGCACGGAAAAGGCGGTGCGCACCCTGGCGCCGCGCCTGGCGATGAGCGAGGGGGAGATTCGTCGCGCACTGGAGCAGGGCGACACCCAGGCATTCGCCGAATCCAGGCTGTACGCCAAGGTCTTCGCACTGGGCGAGCGCGCCGCCGGCAAGCCGTTGCCTCGGGCGATCCTGCCAGGCATCACGCTGCACAGCCCGAAGATCACCCGCCAACTGACCACTGCCTGGTTCGCCCAGCGCGTGGATGAGCGCTACAAGCGCTGCCTGGCGCGGGCGCCGAAAAAGCCCTGAGCCGGAATCAGTCGCCCTCGGCGGGCTGGCAGATGCCGTTGGCGCCTTTGGGCCCGGTGTAGGACACGCTGGCGGTGCCGTCGTCGTTGAGGCTGATGGAGACGGTCACGCCTTCGCCCTTGGCCTCGATGTATTTGTCGTTGCTCTGCTTGATCCTGGCTTCCTTGCCGTTGATGTAGACCGGCCCGCCCTCGTCGGTGTGGATCTGGATGTCGTTCGGGCAGTCGTAGTTGAGCATGGGGATGGCGGCGACAGCGGGCTGCACGGCGATCAGCGACAACGTGGCGATCAGTAGCGATTTCATGACGTCTCCCGGACGAATGTGGACATGGCTCAGGGCCATGCGGACAACCTCAGCTTAGTGCAGCCTCCGCCGCGTGCTACAGCGGCAAGGGGCGCAGCCGCGTTGCCGGCTCCGGCTCGGTGCCGCGCAGGACCAGGCGGGTGATGGTCGCCGCCACCGCTTCGAAGTCGCTGGCGTCCGGTTGCGCCTTGCCGGTGATCATCGCGATCTGCCAGTCGAAATCCACGTAGGTACGGGTGGCCGCGGAAATGCTCAGCAGCAGGTGCTGCGGATCCACCGGGGCGAGCAGGCCACGGTCGATCCAGGCGGCGAGGCATTCCAGGCTGCGGAGGGATTCCGCGCGCAGGCGTTGCAGCCACTCCCGTGGCAAGTGCGGGGCGCCGTGGAGCATTTCGCTGGCGAAGACCTTGTAGGCCTGCGGCCACTGGCGGGCGATGTGCAGGCGCGCGCGGATGTGCGCGGGCAGCGCCCAGGCCGGGTCGTCGCACTCGCGCAGCAGGGCGGAGGCTTCCAATACCGCGCCCACCACGTTCTCCAGCAGGCGCAGGTAGAGGTTCTCCTTGCTCTGGAAGTAGTAGTAGACGTTGGACTTGGGCACCTCGGCGCGGCTGGCGATGTCTTGCGTCCTGGCGGCGCTGAAGCCCTTGTCGGCGAACTCTTCGCCGGCGGCGAGAAGGATGCGCTGGCGGTTGCGGTCGCGGATGCTGAGGGTCGGACCTGTGTAGCGGGAACGCTTGTTGGTGGTGGTCGAGGTTGGGTTCATGGATCGGGGCAGCCGGATACGGGGATTCAAAATATACAAAGCTATATAGCGAATGGGTACTTTTTCATAGGTTCGGGCTCTCACCAACGGGCCGTGCCGGGGCACCTTCATCGTTCCGACACGGCACTGTCACAAACCTGGCGTATAAGGGCCGAATCCGCGTCCCGTGCCGAGGTAGTGATGACCGAGAAACGCCGAGTCCTGTTCGTCTGCATCGCCAACGATGCCCGCTCCCCGATGGCCGAAGCGCTGCTGCGGCATACCGATGCCGAGCATTTCGACGCCTGCAGCGCCGGAATCCACCCCAGCGCCATCGACCCGCGCGCCCGCGATGTCCTGGAGCACGCCGGCATATCCACCGAGGGACTGCGCAGCAAGTCCATCGACGAATTTCGCGGCCAGCACTTCGATTACCTGATCGACCTGTGCGACAAGTCCAAAGGCGAAGGCGATGAGTTGCCCGGCTCGAGCGAAGTGATCGTCTGGAGTTTCGCCGACCCGACCACCAGCGAGCAGCACGATCCGTTCCGCCATACCCTGCAGGAGCTGAGCGATCGCCTGAAACTGTTCGAGATGGTGAAGAACCGTCCCTGAGGTTGTCGCCACACAGCAGAAAGCCCGCTGATCGCGGGCTTTCTGCTTGATGGGGCTGGTCCTTCAGCTGGGAGCATTCTCCGGGCGGCGCATGACGGCGCGGTGACGGTTACATGAAGCGATGATGGCGGCGAGCCATTTCTGTATCACTGATCTTCATGAGCATTATCGATCCCGACGAGTGGTCAGCCGGGGAGGGGGCCGATAGAGTCACGCTCAAAGTCCTGTCCGTGACGCCCGATCCATGTGGCGTCTGCGCGACCCGAATTGGAGTGTCCATGAAGAAGTCCCTGTCCGATATCGCTTTCTCCATGCTCGACCTGGTGCCCGTGCGCGACCAGGGCAGCGCCGCCGAGGCGCTGAACAACGCCGTCGAGGTCGCCCGGCACGTCGAGCGCCTGGGCTTTACCCGCTACTGGCTGGCGGAGCACCACAACATGGACGGCATCGCCAGCTCGGCCACCGCCGTGCTGATCGGCCACATCGCCGGCAAGACCGAGCGCATCCGTGTCGGCTCCGGCGGGGTGATGCTGCCCAACCATCCGCCGCTGGTGGTGGCGGAGAACTTCGGCACCCTGGAAACCCTGTATCCCGGCCGCATCGACCTCGGCCTGGGCCGCGCGCCCGGCGCCGACCAGGCGACCATGCGCGCGTTGCGCCGCGATCGCCTGGGCGATGGTGCGGACTTCCCCGAGCAGGTCGCCGAGCTGGAAATGCTCCTCGGCCCGCGCCGTTCGCAGCAGTCGCTGCTGGCGATTCCGGGGGAGGGCACCAACGTACCGATCTGGCTGCTGGGCTCGAGTCTGTTCAGCGCTCACCTGGCGGCGCAGAAGGGCCTGCCCTATGCCTTCGCCTCGCACTTCGCGCCGCGCTACCTGCATGACGCGTTGCGCATCTACCGCGAGAACTTCCAGCCCTCGGCGGTGCTCGACAAGCCCTACGCCATGATCGGCGTGCCGCTGGTGGCCGCGCCGACCGACGAGGAAGCCGAATACCTGGCGACCACCGCGTTCCAGCGCGTGCTGGCGCTGATCCGCGGCGACAGCCTGAAGCAGAAGCCGCCGGTGAAGAGCATGGCCGGCCTGTGGCTGCCCCATGAGCAGGACGCGGTGGGCAACTTCTTCGGCCTGGCGGTGATCGGCGGACCGGCGAAGGTGCGCAGCCGCCTGGAGGTCCTGCTGGAGCAGACCGGGGTGGATGAGATCATCTTCACCAGCGACATCTACGATCATGAACTGCGCTTGCGTTCGCTGGAGATCGTCGCCGGGTTGCGCTGAGGGCTTGGGTAGGGCGTACAGCCGTCCGCGGTTGAGTTCGAAGCGCCTGATCGGCCTTTTGTAGGAGCGAGCTTGCTCGCGAATGACTCCGCAGCGGGGCTCGTTCGCGAGCAAGCTCGCTCCTACAGGCAAACCGACCTTCGGCGTAATGAATGGGCACCCGCAGGAGCGGACTCCGTCCGCGATTGACCTGGCCGGCCTGCGGCCGGGCTCCTACGGGGTCGTCAGGCCTGCCCGTCTTCCTTCTTCTTCAGCAGGTCGGCCAACCCGGCCAGGCCCTTGTGGGTGACCTTCGGGCCCTTGGCGCCGGCGTCGTTGCCGTTCTGGTAGTGCAGGTCCACCTGCCGCTGGTGTTCGTTGTCGTGGCAGTAGAGGCACAGCAGCTCCCAGTTGGAGCCGTCTTCCGGGTTGTTGTCGTGGTTGTGGTCGCGGTGGTGGACGGTCAGTTCGCTCAGGCGCTTGCCGCTGAATTCGCGACCGCAGCGGCCGCAGATCCAGGGGTACATCTTCAGGGCCTTTTCGCGGTAGCTGCTTTCGCGGCGGCGTTGGGCTTCGGCGAGGACGGCGTCGACTTTGCTGGTAGGCTGGTTCATGGCTCGTAGACAGAGTGCGGGATCGGACCTCCAGCATAAGTCCGGGCCCGCGCGCTGACTACGGCCTGGGTGTATCCGGGCGCGACCAGATCCACAGATTGCCAACCGCCATGCCGAGGATCACCGCATACAGCCAGAGGCCGTGGGGCAGGGTGATCAGCATGATCGCCAGCGCCAGGAGCATCGCCAGGCTGGCGCTGACCTTGGCGCGGCGGGCGACGGCCCGGCCGTTGCGCCAGTTGTGCAGGATGGGGCCGAACAGCCGGTGGTTCTCCAGCCAGGCGGACAGGCGCGGCGAGCTCCTGGACGCGGCCCAGGCAGCGAGCAGGACGAACTCGGTGGTCGGCAGGCCGGGCACCACCAAGCCCACCATGCCCACGCCGAGGCTGGTGTACGCGAGCAATGCAAACGCCAGCCGGACCAGTCGCGAGCGCGCGGGGCCGAAGGGGTTGGCGCGCGCCGCGTCGGCAGGCGCGCGCTCGGTGGCGTCAGGCGGTGGCGGGAGCACTGTCGTAGCTGTGCTGCAGCAGGTGGGCGAAACGTTCGAAGGCGGCGATGGCGCCGGCCTCGGCTTCGCGTTCCTCGGCCTCGCTGAGTTCCAGCTCATCGAGGGCGCGGGTGAAGCGCTTCCAGCCTTCGGCGCGGCCGCCTTCGGGCTCGCCCAGGTGGCGGGCGCCGGTGTTCTCGTCCAGGCCCAGCGCGGCGACACGCTTGATCAGGAAGGCGGCGCCGAGCTTGGAGCCTTCGGAGACGAACAACCAGCCCAGGGCGTGGGCGCGACTTGGCTTGTCGATGGCGCCGGCCACCGGCGAGGGGACTTCGGTGCCCAGGTCGGCCAGGTCCAGGCGCGCCTGTTCGGCGCGGCAGCGCTGCGCCAGGTCGGGAAAGATCCTGCCGAGTTCGGCGTCCTGGTAGAGCGCCTGGAGCTCGGACTGGAACAGGTACTGGGCGACCACGAAGCGGGCGAAGCGCTCGCGGCTGGAGAACGGCTCGCGGGCTTTCACGGCGTGGTCGAGGCGCTCGTGCGGGGCATGGGTCAGCGCGTTCAGGCGCTGCGAGCGCAGGGTGGGGAGTTCCACGGTTTTCATGTCCAATTCCTTGAAATTTCTGGGCTTTATTGACGAGACGAACGAGTTCGGGGAAAGCGTAAAGATTGTCGGGTGTTCAATGGGTGATGTCGGAGTGAAGCGGGTTCGCGAGCAAGCTCGCTCCTACAAAAGAACGGTCTCCTTGTAGGAGCGAGCTTGCTCGCGAACAGAGCCGGCAGAGGATTCACAAGGTGTCCCGTGGCAGCCCTACGCTCAGCGAGGGCGCTTGCGCATCAGATATCCCACACCAGGTTGATTGCGAAGTTGCGGCCCGGCTGGGTCAGCCGGTCGAGGTTGGCCGGGGCCAGCACCGAGGCTTCGCCGACGCCGTCGTAGCCGCGCACGTCATCCCACAGCCAGTACTTCTTGTCGGTGAGGTTGTACAGGCCGGCGTTGAGGGTCAGGTCGTCGGTCAGCTTGTAGTAGCCGGTCAGGTCGAGGATGCCGAAGCCCGGGGTCTTGAATTGGCTGCTGGTGCCATCCGGGGCATTGAACTGGCTGTCGTCCACGCGGGTCTTGCGCTTGACCAGGGTCCAGTCGAGCAGGGCGCCGTAGCGGCCGGCCTGTTCGTCGTAGCCCAGGCCGAACACGCCGGTGAGCGGGTTGACGCTGTTGATCGGCTCGCCGGTGTCCTTGTTGCGGCCGTAGGCATAGGCCACCGCGCCCTTGGCGTAGAGGCCCTGCGGCGCGCCGAAGGCGCCCAGCTCCAGGCGACCCTTCAGTTCCACGCCCTTGATGATGGCGTGCTTGATGTTGTTGCTGGTGAAGGTCGGCTCGCTGTAACCGGGGGTGATGGCGTCCTCGTTGATGAAGTCGCGGTACTTGTTGTAGAAGACCGCCACGTCGAACGAGCCTTCCTCGAAGTTGCCGCGCAGGCCGGTCTCGTAGCTCTGGCTGCGTTCCGGGTCCAGGTCGGGGTTGGGCTCGACGCGGTAGCCGGCGCCGGGGTTGTCGAAGCGGCCATACAGTGCTTTCGCGGTCGGGGTGCGGAAGCCCTGGGCGTACTGGCCGTACCACAGGTAGTTGTCGTTGAAGGCATAGGTGACGCCGAGCTTGGGCGAGAGTTGGTGCCAGGTCTTGTCTTCTCTGCTGACCTCGCCTTCGCCGCTCTGGTCCACGGTGTTGAGAAATTCCTCGGTGACGTGTGGCTTCAGGCGGGTGTAGTCGTAGCGCAGGCCGGGCAGGAAGGTCCAGGCGTTCCAGCGGATCTCGTCCTGGGCGAACAGGCCGTAGGTGTCGAGGGTCGGGTCGGGGAAGTCGCTGCTGCGCGCCAGGCTGTCGCTGGCGACGGAGCTGGGCGCGCCGACGGCGCTGCAACCCCGGCCGAGCGCCAGGCAGGTGGCGGCGCCTTCGCGGTAGCCGGTGACCTTCTGCCGCTTGAGGGTGCTGCCGTAGGTCAGCAGGTGGTCGGTCTCGCCGAGGACGAAGGCCTTGTCCAGCTGCAGGTCGAGCACCCACTGGCGGTCCTTGTACAGCGTGTCGCGGGTGCGCAGCACCTGGCGGGTCATCGGGTAGTAGAACTCGTCGGTGCTCTGGTGGGTCTTGGCGACCTGGTAGTTGAAGGTCCACCTGGCGTGGTCGGCCACCGTGCTGTCGAGCAGCAACTGGTGCTCCAGGCCGAAGCGTTCGCGGGTGATGGTGTCGTTGCCGGTGCGCCACTGGTACATGCCGCCGGGCAGCACGCTGTCGGGGATGGTCGGCGCGCCGTTGTAGTACGGGCCGCCGTAGGCGCTCTTCTGGTCGGTGTCGACGTCGTCCTTGTACTTCTCGTAGACCAGGCCGAAGCGGCTGCCTTCGGCGTAGTTCCAGCCCAGTTTCGCCAGCACGTTGGTGGTGCGCACGTCTTCGGGGTTGGCTTCGGTGCGCGACAGGCCGGTGCCGCCGTGGCTGCCGTAGGATTCGGTCTCGTGCCCGTTGCGCTGGCTCAGGTGCAGCAGGCCGTCGAAGTCGTCGTGGCGGCCGGCGACGGTGGCGGAGGTCAGCCAGCTGTCGTCGGCGGAGCTGTAGCCGGTCTTCAGGCGCGCGCCGACGTCCTGGCCGTCCTTGATGATGTCGTCCGGGTCGAGGGTGAAGTAGCTCACCGCGCCGCCGATGGCGTTGCTGCCGTAGAGGGCCGAGGCCGGGCCGCGCAGCACTTCCACGCGCTTGACGATTTCCGGGTCGACATAGTTGCGCTCGGTCTGCGCGTAGGGGCCGTTGAAGAAGCTGCTGGGGATCTCGACGCCGTCGATCTGCGTCAGCACGCGGTCGCCGTCGATGCCACGGATGTTGTAGCCGGTGATGCCGGCACGGTTGCCGGTGCCGCCGACGGAGACGCCGGGCATGTCGCGCACCAGCTCCTTGATGGTGTTGACGTTCTTGCGGTCCAGCTCGCTGCGCTCGACCACGTTCACCGTGCTCGGCACCAGGGTGGCGCTCTGCGCCTGGCGGGTGGCGGTGATGGTCAGCGGCTGCATTTCCGCCACGCTCGACAGGCTGCGTTCCAGTACCACGTTGCGCGGGCCGAGGGTGCGGGCGTTCAGGCCGGTGCCGGCGAGCAGGCCCTTCAGCGCCTGGTCTGCCGGCAGGCGACCGTTGATGCCGGGCGACTCGATGCCCTCGGCCAGCTCACCGGCGACGCCGACCTGCCAGCCGGTCACCGCGCTGAAGGCGTTCAGCGCCTGGGCCAGCGGTTGGCGGGGGATGTCGAAGCGGTAGCCGGCCTGGGCCTGGCTGCCCGCCGCCTCCGCCGCGAGGGCGGCGGTTGCCGGCAGGCTGGCCAGTCCGATGGACAGGGCCAGCAGCGAGATGCCGGCCGGTGCGGACAGGCGGCGCAAGGGGGCACGCGAAGAAGCAAAGGTCATCGAAGGGCTCTCTTAGTCAGTCATTGTTCGCATTCGTAAATGCGAATCTATTGCATTGGCTTCTGACTAAACGAACGAGCCGGCGCGATCGCGTAAAAATACTTTCTGTTCGGGAGGGGGATCAGTTGAAGACCAGCAGTTTCGGGTACTCGTGCAATTGCGCGGAGGTGATCCGTGCCAGCGAGCGAGCCACGCCCAGCGGGTCGTCGAGGCGCCAGTTGCCGGTGACGCTGAGGTTGTCCAGGCGCTCGTTGGTGGTGACGATCCAGCCGGGGTAATAACGGCGCAGCTCGGCGATTACCTGGCTGAGCGGGCAATTCTCGAAGACCATGCGTCCCTTCACCCAGGCCAACTGCGATTCGGCCTCGGTGCCGTGCCGGCGCTCGCCGAAGCCCTGCGGGCCGACGCGGATGCTGTCGCCGGCGCCTAAGCTGACGCGGGCGTCGTCCAGCGGCGTGCGCAGGTCCACTTCGCCGCGCTGCACGCTGACTTCCGCCTCGTTGCCCAGGTAGCGCACGGCGAAGGCCGTGCCGCGTACCGTCACCTGTACCGGGCCGGCCTGCACTTCGAAGAGCCGGCTGCGGTCGTGGGCGACGTCGAAGTACGCCTCGCCGCGATACAGGTGGGCAATGCGCTGCTGTCCGTCGATGCGGCTGGAGAAGGCGGTGTCGGTATTGAGCAGGACCCGCGAGCCGTCCGCCAGGTTGAGGTTCTGCCGTTCGCCCACGGCGGTCAGGTGGTCGGCGCGCAGGCGTAGCGGCAGGTCGCTCTGGAGTGCGACTCCCACCGCCAGGACCAGCGCCGCGGCGACGGCCAGCGGTTTCCACCCTCGCCGACGGCGAGGCGCCGCCGCGAGCCGTTGTTCCAGGCGCGCTGCCGCCGTGCTCAGCAGCGGCGATTGCCAGGCATCGCGCACCCGCTGGTAGGCCCGCGCGTTGCCTTCGCTGGCGGCGAGCCAGGCGTCGAAGCGCTCGCGCGTGCGGGCGTCCATGTCCTCCTCGAGTATCAGCCAGTCGAGGGCTTCGGCCATCTGCTGGTCGTTGGGCTGCGTGGCGTGGGGCACGGGGCGTTCCTCGGGGCGGTTCCGGGGTTGGAGGCCGCGTATTCTTGTCGAATCGGCAAGCGAACGGTAGTCCGTCATACCGTCTGCTCCAGGCGACTGACCAGGCCGACGCAGATCGCCATGATCAACTTCAGCTCCTTTTGCACCGTGCTGGGGGACACGCCGAGCTGTTCGGCGATCTCCGCGTAGCCGCAGCCATGCAGGCGGCTGAGGATGAAGATGCGCTGCTGGCGCTGGCTGAGTTGGCCGAGGGTGGCGCCCAGGCGCTCCAGCAGTTTTTCCGCGTGCAGTTGGTCCTCGGCGCTGGAACCCGGCGCCGGTACGGCCTGCACGACGTCGACAGGCACGTCGTCGAGCAGCGTTCGCGATTGCATGCGCAGGTGGCGCAGGTGGTCCAGGGCGAGGTTGCGGCCGGTCTGGAAGAGGAAGGGTTCCAGGTGGTCGATGCGGCGTTCGAGCAGGGTACGGGCGACGCGCAGATAGGTTTCCTGTACCAGGTCTTCGGCGATGCTCGGGTTCTTCACCATCCGTACGAGCGTGCGCAGCAAGGGCAGGCGCTGGGCCAGGAAGACCGCGTCGAGGTTGGAAGTGCTCACAAAAGTGTCCAACAAGAATAATTATCAAATGATAATTGATGTTATTAAGCTGCGGTTCATGGCACAAGCCCATCAGTGGTTCCGAATGTGTACCGGCCAATGAAAAAAGGACGAGGCGCGCGGGGCGCCTCGCCCTTTCCCTCAGCCGGCAGGTGAGGGCAAAACGTCAGGCCTTGTCGGCCTTGCCCGCCGCCGCGGCGAAGCGCGCCAGGCGAACGTCGAGGTGGCGCGGACGGTGGCCGCGATCTTCGGCCCGCTCCTTGCGGCGGATGGCATTGCGCACCATCAGCGAGCCGACGTAGCGGATCGGCTCCGGCGGGAAGTGGCCCAGCGGCCCCTGGGTCAGCGGCGAGCGTGTCCACGGGTTGTCCAGGCCGAGCACCAGCGAGCTGAGGATCTGCCCGCCCATGTGGCAGGGACCGACGCCACTGCCGGAGTAGCCGAAGCCGTAGAACACGTTGTCTGCTTCGCCCAGGCGGCCGAAGAACGGCAGGCCGGTCACCGAGCGATCGGACGGCCCGTTCCAGCTGGCGGCGATGGGAACGTCGGCGAAGGCCGGGAAGAACTCGCCCAGGCTCTCCCGGAGCAGGCCGAGATAGGGCGAGGGGCGGTCGAACACCGGCAGCATGCGCCCACCGTAGGCGAAGGTGTTGCCGCCCTTGCCGAGCATGATCCGGCCGTCCGGAGTGTTGTGGTAGTAGTGCACGAAAATGCGCGAATCGAGCACGGTGACGCCGGAGGTCAGGCCGATCTCCTGCAACAGGTCCGGCCTGGGCTCGGTGATCACCATGTCGCTGGAGACGATGGCCACGCTGCGCTCGAACTGCGGGAAGGCGCGCGCCATCCAGGCGTTCATCGCCAGCACCACGCGGTCGGCGCTGACCGATCCTCCGGGGCTGTGCACGATGGCTGGCCGACCCTGGTCCAGCCCGTTCATCGGGGTGCCTTCGTACAGGCGCACCCCCAGTTGCAGCGCCACGTGGCGCAGGCCCCGCACCAGCTTGCCCGGCTGCACGCTGGCGGCGGCGGGGGAGAACCAGCCCTCCAGATGCTTGCGCGAGCCGGCCAAACGCTGCACGTCTTCCACTGGGCGCTTGCTGAAGGAGTTGATGCCGTGGCGTTCCAGTGCGGCGATGACGCCGTCGGTGGCGCCGACCTGGGCGGCGTTGGTGGCGGTGTAGAGCGTGCCGTCGAGGCGGTAGTCGGCATCCACGCCGTAGCGCTCGCAGAATGCGCCGATGGCGTGGATGCTCCGTTCCGATTCGGTCACCAGGCGGATCGCCTCCGGCAGGCCGAACAGCCGCTCCAGGGTGAAGAACTTGGCCGACCAGGACAATGCGCAGCCGCCATTGCGGCCGCTGGCCCCGGCGCCGCAGATATCGGCCTCGATGATCACCACATCGAGTTCCGGGTTCTGCTCCTTGAGCATGATGGCGGTCCACAGACCGGTGTAGCCGCCGCCGACGATGCAGACGTCGGCGCGGGTGTTGCCCTCCAGCGCCGCGGCGCGCTCGTTGTCCTGCTGCAGGGCCTGTTCAAGCCAGAAAGGACGCATGGGAATCTCCGTATTCAGTGTGGGGGCAGGGCGGCGGTGGCGATCGTCTGCGCGTGCAGGACCATTTCGGAGCGGCGCCGGACCACTCCAAAGCGTTCGATGTTCATGGACTGATGACCTGTAGGGCGGCTGGCACATCCCTGTGCCGGAAGATCAGGAGCGCGCCATGCGCACCTTGACCGAACGGTTGGGAACCTGGCTGGCGGCGGGCTTGGCACCCTCCGGCAGGCTGTTCCAGTGCGGCAGGAGAATGACGGCCGCGATCAGGGCGGTGACGGTGAAGCCGATGAAGACGGTGTAGGTATCGAAGTAGCCGGGCAGCAGGCCGCCGAGGATCGCGCCGACCGAGCCGCAGCCGTTGACGAAGCCGGCGGCGGTGGCGGCGGCCTTGCCGGTGCCGAAGTCGATGGCGGCCGAGCCGCTGATCATCGAGTCCGGTCCGTAGAGGGTCAGGCCCATCATGAACAGCAGGGCGAAGACCAGTGCGCTGCTGCCGGTCTGCATCGCGGGGACGAACAGCGCCAGGCAGGCGGTCAGGCCGATCAGGCTGATCACGCAGGCGGGCATGCGCCGTGCGCCGAAGATCCGGTCGGAGGCCAGGCCGATGAGGATCGGGCCGAGCAGCCCGGCGACCTCGAAGGCGGTGGGCAGCACCGCGGCGCCGACCTTGCCCAGGCCCGGCATGCGTTCATAGACGATCACCGGCCCCCACAGCAGGATCGCGTAGCGCGCCGGCTTGAGCAGGAAATAGGCCACGCCGAGGGTCAGCACGGTGCGGTTGCGCACCACCAGTGCCAGCGTCTCGCGGATACCGGCATTCTCGCCTTCGGGCTTGAAGCCGGCATAGCGCACCGCTTCGGGCTCGGCTTCCACCGGTGGCAGGCCGACGTCCTGGGGGCGGTTGCGCTGCAGGAAGATGAACAGCAGGGCGACGCCACCCACCACGGCGGCGCTGGAGTAAAAGGCCGCGTGCCAGGTGCCGAAGACCGAATACGCCCACCAGCCGGCGAATGGCGAGGCCACCAGGCCGCCGAAGGCATAGCAGGTGCTCCACAGGCCGAGGATGCGGCCGCGCTCGTGGGTGGCGAAGAAGCTGCCGATGTTCTTGCACAGGCCCGACCAGCCAGTGGACTGCGCCAGCCCCTGGACGACCATGCAGGTGGCGAAGACCGGCAGTGTCGCCCAGGTGCCCATGACCATCGCCGCGCCCGCCGAGATCAGCAGCCCGCCCAGCACCACGACGCGCGGGCCGAAGCGGTCGGCGAGCACTCCCCAGGTGAACTGGCCGACGGCGTAGGCGGCGAGGTAGGTTGCGTCGAGGTTGGCCATCATGGCCTTGTCGAGGTGGAACGTGGGGTCTTCGGTGATACCCAGCTTGGCCACCGAGAATGCCTTGCGGGTGAAATAGAAGGCCGCATAGGCCAGCCAGGTGATGGCGAAGATCTGCCAGCGCCAGCGCTGGATCGACGCCAGAGGCGAGCGGGGTGTTGCGTTGCCTTGTGGGGTAAGCATGTTCCGACCTCGTTGTTGTAGTTGTGCTGTGCCGGCAGTCAGTGAGGTAACGCCTTTCTTGTTCTTGTTGTGTCGAGCACTTCGCTCCAGTGCGGGTCAGGGGCGCTGGAGTCGTTGGACACCGTCGCCGGAAAGGGCGATGGAGGGATGGAAACAATTCCGAACAAATAACTGAAATCGATTTATCAAATTTTAAAAATAAGTTTTCCTTGTAGGATGTTCGTGTAAGACATTCGCGTTTGTTTACAGTGACCATATGGTCACTTCCTGTCTGGATGGCGAATAGCCGTCCGTCTGCCGAGGGTCGCCGCCATGTCCGTTTCCCATGCCCAACTCAAGGCGTTTCACGCAGTCGCCCTGCATGGCAGCTTCACCCGTGCCGCCGAACGCCTGTTCCTCACCCAGCCGGCGGTGTCCGACCAGGTGCGCAAGCTGGAGGAGCGCTACGGCGTGTTGCTGTTCCACCGCAACAAGCGCTCGGTGCGCCTGACCGAACTGGGCGAACGCCTGCTGGCGGTGACCCAAAGGCTGTTCGTGATCGAGGCCGAGGCCCAGGAGCTGTTGCTGGAATCCCGCGCGTTACAGACCGGCAGCCTGCTGCTGGCGGTGGATGCGGCGGTGCACCTGCTGCCCCAGGTGGCGTCGTTCTGCCAGCGCTATCCCGGCATCCGCGTGCGCATCGAGAGTGGCAACACGGACGAGTCCCTGCAGGCCCTGTTCGCCTACCGCGCCGACCTGGCCTTGCTGGGGCGGACGGTGGAGGATGAACGCCTGTTGTCCTTCACCCTGCGCAGCGACCCCATAGTCGCCTTCGTCGCCAACAGCCATCCCTGGGCGACGCGCGACTCGATCCGCCTGGCCGACCTGGACGACGCGCCGCTGGTGCTGCGCGAGCATGGCTCCGTCACGCGGCAGACCCTGGAGGAGGAGATGCGCAGCGCCGGCCTGCGGATACGCGCGGCCATCGAGGTGGAAGGCCGCGAAGCCGCCCGCGAGGCGGTGGTCGCGGGGATCGGCGTGGGGGTGGTGTCAGCCGCCGAGTTCGGCTCGGACAACCGTGTACATGCCTTGCCCATCGTCGATTGCGAACGACACATGAGCGAGACGCTGGTGTGCCTGCGCGAGCAGAGCACGCGGCGGATCGTGGCGACCTTCCTCGATCTGGTGAAGGAAGACTTGCCGGCGCCTCAACCGTAGATTTGGCCGGAGATGCGTGAGCAGGGTGCGTGGCGACCGTTCTCGAGCGGGTGAAGGGGCGATTGTTCGCGAGCAAGGACCAGGCGTCCCCCTCGGTCCTACGAAGAGCGACGAGGCCCACGCGGAATCCCAATCGGCACGAACCCTGTAGGAGCGAGCTTGCTCGCGAACCCGCATCCCACGAAGTACCTGTCAGTCCTCCGCCAACTCCAGGAACGCACTCACCACCCGCAATCCCCGGCGTCGTTCCAGGCAGCCGATGGCGTGGCGGTTGAGCAGGCCATCGCCGCTCAGGGGGATCGCCTTCACCCGCGGATCCGGGCTCACTTCCATCGATGACACGATGCCAATCCCCAGCTCGGCCGCCACCGCCTCGGTCACCGCCTCGCGGCTGTCCAGCTCCAGCAGCACGCGGGGGGCCACCGAGGCCGCCGAGCAGGCCGCATCGAAGGTGCGGCGGGTGATGGAATCGGGTTCGCGCAGCACCATGATCTGCTGGTGCAGCTCATTCAGTGGCAACTTGCCGATGTAGTCGTGCCAGGGATGGCTGGCCGGCACCAGCGCGCAGATGTGCGACTCCACCAGCTCGCGCAGGAACAGCCCGGCGCGCGGTTCCACTTCCGTCAGCACGGCGATGTCGACGTGCTCGTCGAGCAGCGCGGCGAGGGTTTCCTGGGCATTGCCCAGGCGCAGGTTGACGGTGATGCCGGGGTAGCGCGCGCGCAGCCGGGCGAGCATCGGCATCACCAGGTGCGGGCCGTCGGCGGCCACTTCGATGCGCCCGGTCACCAGCTCGCGGCTGGCGTCGAGCATGGCCTCGGCTTCTTCCTCCAGGGCGAACAGGGTGCGGCTGATGGCCGACAGGCGCACGCCGTCCTCGGTGAGCTCCACGCCGCGCGCGGTGCGGCGGAACAGGTTGACCTGGTAGTGCTCCTCCAGCGCCTTGACGTGCCCGGTCACGGCCGGCTGGCTGATGAACAGGCGCTCGGCTGCGCGGGTGAAGCTGCGTTCGCGGGCAACGGCGTCGAAGGCGCGGAGTTGGAAGAGGTTCATAAGGTATATGTCCGGCTTATGCGGTGCATCGTGATAAACAATTTGAACGATATCAGGCTCCCCGGCAAGTTATGTCCAGGCCACGGCGATGACGCCGGGCCCAACCCAACTTCGCCCTGACGACGTTCCCAAGAAAGAGGAATCGAGCATGAGCACTGCCGAGCGAGCCCCCATCCTGCTGACTCCCGGTCCGCTGACCACCTCCCCCCGCACCCGTCGCGCCATGATGGTCGACTGGGGCTCCTGGGACAGCGACTTCAACGCCCTGACTGCCGACGTCTGCAAGCGCCTGCTGGCGATCATCCACGGTGAGGCGACCCACACCTGCGTGCCCCTGCAGGGCAGCGGCACCTTCTCCGTGGAAGCCGCCATCGGCACCCTGGTACCGCGCGACGGCAAGGTGCTGGTGCTGATCAACGGCGCCTACGGCAAGCGCCTGGCGAAGATCTGCCAGGTGATCGGCCGCGAATTCAGCACCTTCGAAACCGAAGAGGACGTGCCGACCACCGCCGCCGACGTCGACCGCCTGCTCAGCGCCGACCCCAGCGTCACCCACGTCGCGCTGATCCACTGCGAGACCAGCACCGGCATCCTCAATCCGCTGCAGGAGATCGCCAAGGTCATCGAGGACCACGGCAAGCGCCTGATCATCGATGCCATGAGCTCCTTCGGCGCGCTGGACATCGATGCCCGCAGCATCCCCTTCGACGCGCTGATCGCCGCGTCCGGCAAGTGCCTGGAAGGCGTGCCGGGGATGGGCTTCGTGTTTGCCCGTACGTCCACGCTGAACGCCAGCGCCGGCAACTGCCATTCGCTGTCGATGGACCTGCAGGACCAGCAGGCCTACATGGCCAAGACCGGCCAGTGGCGCTTCACCCCGCCGACCCACGTGGTGGCCGCGCTGCACGAAGCGCTGAGCCAGTACGAGGAGGAGGGGGGCCTCGCGGCCCGTCATCAGCGTTACGCAAACAACTGCCAGACTCTGCTGGCGGAGATGGGCAAGCTGGGCTTGCGCAGCTTCCTGCCGGCGCAGATCCAGGCGCCGATCATCGTCACCTTCCATGCCCCGCGCGATCCCCGCTACAACTTCACCGAGTTCTACGGCCGGGTGCGCGAGAAGGGCTACATCCTCTATCCGGGCAAGCTGACCCAGGTGGAAACCTTCCGTGTCGGCTGCATCGGCCAGGTCGATGGCAGCGGCATGCGTGCAGCGGTCGCGGCCATCGCCGAGACCCTGAAAGAGATGGAAGTCTTCGAAATCTGACCCCGGCCGATTGCCACAGGATTGAATCTCATGAACTACGAACAACCCAAGCAACTGCAAGCCGTCATCCTCGACTGGGCGGGCACCGTGGTCGATTTCGGCTCCTTCGCGCCGACCCAGATCTTCGTCGAGGCCTTCGCCGAGTTCGGCGTGCAGGTCAGCCTGGAAGAGGCCCGCGGCCCGATGGGCATGGGCAAGTGGGACCACATCCGCACCCTGTGCGACATTCCCGCCATCGCCGAGCGCTACAAGGCCAAGTTCGGCCGCGTGCCGAGCGACGACGACGTCACCGCCATCTACGAGCGCTTCATGCCGCTGCAGATCGAGAAGATCGCCGAGCACTCCGCGCTGATCCCCGGCGCGCTGGACGCCATCGCCGCCGTGCGCAAGCAGGGTCTGAAGGTCGGTTCCTGCTCCGGCTACCCGGCGGTGGTGATGGAGAAGGTCGTTGTCCTGGCCAAGACCAACGGCTACGTCGCCGACCACGTGGTGGCCACCGACGAAGTCCCCAACGGCCGCCCGCACCCGGCCCAGGCGCTGGCCAACGTGATCGCCCTGGGCATCAACGACGTGGCGGCCTGCGTGAAGGTCGACGACACCTGGCCGGGCATCCTCGAAGGCCGCAGCGCCGGCATGTGGACCGTGGCGCTGACCTGCTCGGGCAACGCCCTGGGGCTGACCTATGAGCAGTACAAGGCGCTGCCAGCGGAGAAGCTGGAGCAGGAACGCCGCCGTATCGGCCAGATGTTCGAGGGCTCGCGCCCGCACTACCTGATCGATACCATCGCGGAGCTGCCGGGGGTGATTGCCGATATCAATGCGCGTCTGGCGCGGGGGGAGATGCCGCAGGGCAGTTGAGCTTCGGCGTGAGTTTCAAGGCCCGCTATGTGCGTAATGCTGTTCACTTAAGAAAAACGCCGCGACTCCTTTGCCAGGATCGCGGCGTTTCTTTGCTCCGCAGGTCGCCTCAAGCGGAGATTTTGAATGGGTTGTTCCCTCTGTGGCTCTGAAAAAGGAACAAAAAACCGATACCAGAGCACCTGGTATCGGTTTATCGGAGCTCGCGATTGTCCACTAAATGCTTAAGTGAACAGCATTACCGCTATGTGCGGGCTTTTTTTATGGGGGTACTGCGCCGCTTCGGCGTGCGCGCATGCGCCATGTTTCGCCCCCTCGGGCGACCTACTTTGGCAAACGACGGATGGCCGCCCCACCCAAAGTAGGCAAAGGTCTTGCCCCGGACATCCGGTTTTTCGCTTGGGGCGAAAAATTCCCTCGTTGAAGCGAAGTTTCAGGGGCACGCGCTGACGGGCCATCCCTGGCCCGACAGCGCTCTCGCGACATCCATGTCGCTCAACCCCTGAAACTCCGCTTCAACGAGGCCTCCTGAACGGGGCCGTTCGGCGTGCGCGGACATTTCTCTGGAAGTCTCCAGAGCCGGAGCCAGGACCGCATAGGTATGGTTTCGTAAGCGGACTTCGTCTGCGATTGGGTCGCCGTTCTGCCGGAGCGGCCCGCCAGCGGTAATCAGTTCACAACGTTCCGCACGAACCGCACCAGCACCTCTCCGTGGTTCCGGTAGGAAAACGGCTGGTTGCTCTTGAACACATGGAACCCGCCGGCCTCGACCTCCACGGTCTCTTCGGCCAGCACGATGGTCAGCCGACCTTCGATGACATAGACCATGTCGTACCAGCCTTCGGCGTCCGGTTCGGCGTTGTAGCGGTCGCCGGGGGCCAGGGACCAGTGCCAGAGCTCGGCCTGGCGCGCGGCCGGCGTGCTGGCGAGGAGGGTGCCGCGACTGTCGGGTTGCGCGCCACCCCAGGCCACGGCATCGACGCGGGACAGGTTGCGGGTGGACGGCGGTCGTACCAGGTCGGCAAAGGTCACGCCGAGGGCGGCGGCGATGCGGTCCAGGGTGGCGAGGCTGACATTGGTGTCACCGCCCTCGATACCGACCAGCATCCGGCGGCTGACGCCGGAGGTCTTGGCCAGTGCGTCCTGGCTGAAGCCACCATTGCGGCGCAGGGTCTTCACGTTGTCGGCGACGTGCACCAGCACGCTGGGGCGTTCGGAAGAAGTGGGCAGTATATTGCTCATCTGGGCCTTTTTGCGCATTATGTTGCGCATAACAGTCAACCAAGATTTTTCCATCGTTGCAACGCCTGTTCAGGTCCGCACCATGCCCCGCTCGCGCCTTATCGCTACGTTTTTCCCCATCGCCGTCCTGATCGTATCGATGGCCTCGATCCAGACCGGCGCGTCTGTTGCCAAGAGCCTGTTCCCGGTGCTCGGCGCCGCCGGCGTCACCGCCATGCGCCTGATCTTCGCCGCGATCATCCTGCTGGCGATACTCCGCCCGTGGCGCATGTCGCTGCGCGGCAAGCCGCTCAAGCCGCTGTTCATCTACGGCGTGACCCTGGGCCTGATGAACCTGACCTTCTATATGGCACTGCAGACCATCCCGCTGGGCATCGCCGTGGCGCTGGAGTTCACCGGGCCGCTGGCGGTGGCGCTGTTCTATTCGCGCAAGCCGATCGACTTCATCTGGATCGCCATCGCGGTGGTCGGCCTGGGCCTGCTGCTGCCGATCGCCGATTTCGGCCAGGGCATCGACCCCAAGGGCGCCGCGCTGGCACTGGGGGCGGGCGTCTGCTGGGGGCTGTACATCATCTTCGGCCAGCGCGCCGGCAATGACCTGGGGGCCCAGGGGGCGGCACTGGGCATCAGCATCGCCGCCGTGTGCGTGGCGCCGATCGGTATCGCCTCCGCCGGTACGGCGCTGCTGGATATCGGCCTGTTCCCGGCGCTGCTGGGCGTGGCGATCCTCTCCAGCGCCTTGCCCTACACCCTGGAAATGATCGCCCTGACGCGCCTGCCGGCGCGCACCTTCGGCACCCTGATGAGCATCGAGCCGGCATTCGGAGCATTGTCCGGCCTGGTGTTCCTCGGCGAACAGCTCACCTCGCTCCAGTGGCTCGCCATTGGCGCCATCATCGTCGCTTCGGTGGGCACCACGCTGAGCAGCCGGCCAAAGCCGGCGCTGGTCACTGACTGAAGCCAGCCGCCCTCGGGCGGCTTATTGCGTCATGGATATTCAGCCTGCCATGCGTTTCTCGTTCAGCACGATCTGCCGCTTGGCGCTGCGCGCCAGGCGGATGCACAGCATCACCGCCGCGCAGGTCAGGCCGACGATCAGGCCCTCCCACAGGCCGCGCGGGCCGGTGGGCTCCTGCAGCCAGTGGGCGAGGCCGAGGCTGTAGCCCACCGGCAGGCCGATGCCCCAGTAGGCGAACAGGGTCATGATCATGGTCGCGCGGGTGTCCTGGTAACCGCGCAGGGCGCCGGCGGCGGTGACCTGCACGGCGTCGGAGAACTGGAACAGCGCGGAGAACACCAGCAGCGAGGCGGCCAGTGCCAGCACGTCCGGGTCCTGGGTGTAGAGCGCGGCGATGGAGTCACGCATCAGCAACATGCCGCTGGCGGAAATGCACGCATAAGCCAATGCCGCACCCATGCCGACGCCCGCGGCGAAGCGCGCATCGCGCGGCGCGCCGGCGCCGAGGGCCTGGCCGACGCGCACGGTCACGGCCATTGCCAGCGAGTAGGGGATCATGAACACCAGCGCGCTGAAGTTCAGCGCCACCTGGTGCCCGGCCACGACCTTCTCGCCCAGTTCGCCGATCAGCAGGGCGATCACCGAGAAAATGCTCGACTCGGCGAATACCGCGATGCCGATCGGCAGGCCGACCGCGACCAGGCTGCCGATCACCTTGAGGTTCGGCAGTTCCCAGTGGCTGAACAGCTGGCTCGGCTTGTAGACCTTGGCCCCTTTCACCCAGACCAGCATGCCCAGCAGCATGAACCACATCACCGACGCCGTCGCCCAGCCGCAGCCGGGGCCGCCCAGCGCGGGGAAACCGAGGTGCCCGTAGATCAGCACATAGTTGATCGGGATGTTCAGCATCAGCCCGCAGATACCCAGCACCATGCTCGGCCGGGTGCGCCCCAGGCCGTCGCTGAAGCAGCGCAGCACGTGATACAGCGCCACCGCCGGCAGGCCGCAGGCGATACCGCGCAGGTAGAATCGACTGGGTTCGATCAGCGCTTCTTCGACCTTCATCGCACGCAGCACCGGTTCGGAGAGGAACCACAGGGTCGCCGCCGCCAGCGGGCCGACCAGCAGCGCCAGCCACAGTGCCTGGCGCACCAGCGGACCGGTGCCGGGCTGGTCGCCGGCGCCGTAGCGCTGCGCCACCTTGGCGGTGGTCGCCAGCAGGGTGCCGGTCATCAGCAGGAACACCGGAATCCAGATCGAGTTGCCCAGCGCCACCGCGGCGAGGTCGCGCGGACCGACGCGCCCGGCCATCACCGCATCGACGAAGCCCATCGCGGTGGTCGCCAGCTGGGCGATCATGATGGGCGCGGCGAGGGTGAGCAGTTCCTTGAGTTCGGCGGTGGTGCGCCGTCCACGGGAGACGGGCTGGGCGATGCTGGTCACGGCGATCCTTTTCTGGCGGCAGGCAGCGGAAAGAAGCCGGCCAGTTTACGGCTTGTCGGCTTGGTCAGGAAAGCATCGGCGCGAGTTGCGGGACCGCACGCAGCCGCGCTGGTAAAGTAGCCGGTGCCGATTTCTGGAGTCAGTCCATGCGTATCCTTGCCGATGAAAACATTCCCCTGGTCGAAGCCTTCTTCGGCGGTCACGGTGAAATCCGTCGCTTGCCCGGACGCGGCATCGATCGTGCCGCCCTGGGCGACGCCGACGTGCTGCTGGTGCGTTCGGTGACCGACGTCAGCCGCGCGTTGCTCGAAGGCAGCCAGGTCAGGTTCGTCGGCACCTGCACCATCGGCACCGATCACCTGGATCTCGATTATTTCGCGCAGGCCGACATCGCCTGGTCCAGCGCACCGGGCTGCAACGCCCGTGGCGTGGTGGACTGGGTGCTGGGCAGCCTGCTGGCGCTGGCCGAGGTGCACGGGGCAAAACTGGCCGAGCGCCGCTATGGCGTGGTTGGCGCCGGCCAGGTGGGTGGCCGCCTGGTGGACGTGCTGCGCGGGCTGGGCTGGGACGTGCGCGTCTGCGATCCGCCGCGTGCCGCCGCCGAGGGCGGTGACTTCCGCAGCCTCGACGAGGTACTGCGCGAGTGCGACGTGATCAGCCTGCACACGCCCATGACCCGCGACGGCGAACATCCGACGCGCCACCTGCTGAATGCCGAACGCCTCGCGGCGCTGCGCCCCGGCGCCTGGCTGCTCAACGCCAGCCGGGGCGGGGTGGTCGACAACGCCGCGCTGCGCGCGCACCTGGAGGCCGGCGCCGATCTCGACGTCGCGCTGGACGTGTGGGAAGGCGAGCCGCAGGTGGATGTCGAGCTGGCCGCGCGCTGCCGCATCGCCACGCCGCACATCGCCGGCTATAGCCTGGATGGCAAGCTGCGCGGCACGGCGCAGATCTACGACGCCTTCTGCACCTGGCTCGGGCGGGCGCCGGAGGTCAGCCTGGACGATCTGCTGCCGGCGCAATGGCTGGCCGAGCTGAGTTTGAAGGAGGAGTGCGAGCCGGACTGGGCGCTGGCCATGCTGTGCCGCGCGGTGTATGACCCGCGCAGCGACGACGCGGCCTTCCGGCGCAGCCTGGCGGGGGATGCGGAAGCGCGGCGCAAGACGTTCGACGCCCTGCGCAAGCACTACCCGCCGCGGCGGGAAATCACCGGGCTGTGGGTGGACATCCAGGGCGATGCGCCGCGTCTGGAAAACCTGCTGACGGCGCTGGGCGCCAACCGGGTCGGGGAGTAGGGCAGGGAAGTCCGCGCACTCATCGGCGCGGTGGCTCGCTGCTCTTGTCCAGTTCGCGGCAGGCGCGCTGGATCATGTCTTCGGTAATCGGGATCTCGCGGCCCTGGGCGTCGATGATCGAGCCGCCCACCGGCTGCTGCGGGTCACGGGGCGCCGGTCGGGGGGGGGGGTCTGATGGTGTTGCAAGCTCATGGCCGGTCTCCTCTACAACGTTTGAATGCAGTCTAGGCAGATCACATGAAAGCTCGGTGACAAAGCAGTCGCGGAGCGCGGCGCAGATGTCACCTACGTGGCAGACGACTGTACCCTCGCAGGGTTGGCAGGTTGCGTGCCAACCGCAAGGCCCCGGTCTACTGCTTGTCGTTATAGTGAAGGTCGGCCCGGCATTGCACCGGCTGTTCGATCTGGATGTCCTTCGAGGTGAGTATGGATGGCTTTCGCGTAGGCCTGATCATCAATCCGCTGGCCGGTATCGGCGGGCCGACCGCGCTCAAGGGCAGCGACGGTGTCGCCGAACTGGCCCTGGCGCGCGGCGCGCAGCCCCGCGCGGCGGAGCGCACGCGGGTGGCGCTGGAGCAGTTGCTGGCGGTGCGTGAGCGCCTGGAATTCCTGACCTTCCCGGGGCCGATGGGTGCCGATCTGCTGGCGGACATGGGCTTTTCCCATCGGCTGGTCGGCGCGCTCGAGGGCGAGCGCAGTTCGGCGGCGGATACCCGGCACGCCGTGCAGGCGTTGCAGGAGGCCGGTGTTGCGCTGATCCTCTTCGCCGGCGGCGACGGCACCGCTCGCGACGTCGCCGAGGTGGCGCGCGAAGACCAGCCGGTGCTGGGGATTCCCGCCGGGGTGAAGATCCACTCCGGGGTCTATGCGATCAGCCCGCGCGCCGCCGGTGCGCTGGCTCTGCGACTGGTCGAGGGCGGGCTGGTGCGCCTGACCCAGGGCGAGGTGCGCGACCTCGACGAAGCCGCCCTGCGCGATGGCCGCGTCGCCGCGCGCTGGTACGCCGAGCTGACGGTGCCCGAGGAAGGGCACTTCATGCAGCACGTCAAGCAGGCCGGCATTGAGACCGAGGAGCTGGTGCTGGCCGATCTCGCCGCCTGGCTGGAAGATACCTGGGAGGACGGCGTGCGCTATGTCTTCGGGCCGGGCTCGACCCTGCACGGGCTGGCCGCCGACCTGCGCCTGGAAACCACCTTGCTGGGCGTGGACGTGATCGAGAACGGCGAGGTGATCGCCCGCGACGTGACCGAGTCGCAGCTGTTCGAACTGGTGGACGGCCACCCGGCCTTCCTGCTGGTCACCGCCATCGGTGGGCAGGGCCACATCCTCGGCCGTGGCAACCAGCAGATCAGCCCGCGCGTGCTGCGCGCCATCGGCATCGAGCGCCTGCGGGTGGTCGCCACCAAGCGCAAGCTCGGTACCCTGGAAGGCCGGCCGTTGCTGGTGGACAGCGGCGACGCGGCGCTGGACGCGAGCTTCCCGGCGGCGGTGCGGGTCTGGGCCGGCTACAAGGAAGAACTGCTCTACCCGCTGGGCTGGGGCTCCGAGGTCTGAAATTGGTTTCGCGCTTGCCGTCACCTGAATGGTGATGGTTCGCGGTTTTGTTCTAGACTCCAGCACTTTGCGCTTTCGACGGAGGACGGAGCGATGCATACCGGTGGTTGTCTGTGCGGCGCGGTGCGTTACACGATCAGCGGCGAGCTGGCGCCGATCCAGGTCTGCCATTGCGGACAGTGCCGCAAGGCCCAGGGTGGTCCGTTCGCCACCAATATCCCCGTCGCCGACGACGCGTTCAGGCTGCTCGCCGGCGCTGAGGCGCTGGTGCATTTCCGTTCCTCGGAGGACAAGCGCCGGGTGTTCTGCGGCCATTGCGGCTCGCCGATCTACAGCGCCCGCGACTCGCGCCCGGAGGTGCTGCGCGTGCGAGCGGGAAGCCTGGACGAGCCGCTGCGGACTGCGCCCGAGGGGCATTACTACATCGAGTCCAGGGCCGCGTGGTGGCCTCTGGACGACGCCTTGCCGAGGCACGTCGGCGCGAAATCGGGGTGAGGGCGCCGGCACGATGCCGGCGGTTGTAGGGGAGTGTCGATGTCTGTGTCAGCGGTCAAACCGTCCTTTCGCGTTCTGGTACTGGGCGGCTATGGGAATTTCGGCAGCCTGATCGTTCGCCGCCTGAGCGGGATCGACGGGATTCGCGTCCTGGTCGGCGGACGCGACCAGCGACGCGCCAGCGCGCTGGCAAGCGAGGTGGGTGGGGAGGCGGTGTGCCTGGACATGAACCAGCCGACGCTCTCCGACCGCCTCAGTGAGCTCAGGGTCAACCTGCTCATCTCCACCGCCGGGCCCTTCCAGGACCAGGACTATCGAGTTGCCCGCGCCGCGATTGACGCGCAGGCGCACTATATCGACCTGGCCGACGCGCGCCGCTTCGTCTGCGGCATTGGCGAGCTCGACCGCGCCGCCCGCAGCGCCGGCGTGCTGGTATGCAGCGGCGCCAGCTCGGTGCCGGCGCTCAGCGCGGCGGTGGTCGATCAGTTGCGCGCGCGCTTCCAGCGGCTGGACAGCATCCACCACGGCATCAGCTCCTCGGCGAAGATTCCCGGCATCGCCACCCTGGCGGCGGTGCTGGGCTATTGCGGCAAACCCCTGCGCCAGTGGCGCGAAGGCCGCTGGCAGGCGGTGCACGGCTGGCAGGGTCTGAGCGTGCACCGCTTCCCCAAGCCGCTGGGGCGGCGCTGGGTCGCCCATTGCGACGTGCCGGACCTGGAACTGTTCCCGCAGCGCTACCCCGGCGTGCGCGAGGTGCGTTTTTCCGCCGGCCTCGGCCTGAGCCTCACCCAGTTCGGCACCTGGGGGCTGTCCTGGCTGGTGCGCGGGCGCCTGCTGGAGAACGCCGCGGCCCTGAGCGGCGGCCTGCATCGGCTGGCGGTGGCGATGCAGCCGTTGGGCGACGGCCGCAGCGGCATGTTCGTGCAACTGCGCGGCGTGGATAAGTCGGGCAAGGCGTTGGCGCTGTGCTGGGAGCTGATCGCCCAGGACGACCACGGACCGAACATTCCGTGCATGGCGGCTGTGGCCCTGGCGCGCAAGCTGGCATCGGGGCGCTTCGGGCAGCGGGGCGCGATGCCCTGCGTCGGGCTGATCAGCGTCGAGGATTACCTGGCCGAGCTCGACGGGATGAAGATATCCCACGGCGTTCGTGAAATCGCCGCCCACTAGATAGAGGGGCCGGGCGTCGCCCCGGCAGTTGCGCTGTCACCGGGCCCACGCACCTCCCGCCGGGAAGGCGCGAGGCGCCGCGCGCTCGCCGAAATCGTTCGCTGATCGAACGCATAGGCGATCATCGAATTGAACCGCCCGGCGACTCTCCGTACTGTTTGCCCAACCCCGCCCGGCCAGGCGGGCAATAACAACAATGAGCGTCAGTCTGGGCCTTCGGCGCCTGCTCTTCTGCCGGTCCGCTTGCGCCTCATTCCTGTCCCGTCCAAGCAATGCCCGTATCGCCGGCGCTGCCGCGACGCCCCCCTCGCAGGAAGCCTTCGCATGACCAGTTCCGCCCACGTGCCTGCTGCCGGTACGCTCGATGTCCAGTCCTTCATCAACGCCCAGCCGCTGTCCCTGTACCAGTGGCGTATCGTGTTGCTGTGCTTCCTTATCGTCTTCCTCGATGGCCTCGATACGGCGGCGATGGGCTTCATCGCCCCGGCGCTGACCCAGGAATGGGGCATCGACCGCGCCAGCCTCGGTCCGGTGATGAGCGCCGCGCTGATCGGCATGGTGTTCGGCGCCCTGGGGTCCGGCCCGCTGGCCGACCGTTTCGGGCGCAAGGGCGTGCTGGTGGTGGCGGTGTTCCTCTTCGGCTTTTTCAGCCTGATCTCGGCCTATAGCGCCAACCTCGACCAACTGCTGGCGCTACGTTTCCTTACCGGCCTGGGGCTGGGCGCGGCGATGCCCAACGCCACCACGCTGCTGTCGGAGTACACCCCCGAGCGCCTCAAGTCGCTGCTGGTGACCAGTATGTTCTGCGGCTTCAACCTGGGCATGGCGTCGGGCGGTTTCGTCTCCGCCAAGCTGATTCCGGCGTACGGCTGGCACAGCCTGCTACTGCTCGGCGGCGTGCTGCCGCTGGTGCTGGGGCTGGTGTTGCTGCTGTGGTTGCCGGAGTCGGCGCGCTTCCTGGTCGTGCGCAATCGCGGCGCGGACAGGGTCAAGCGCGTGCTGGCGCCGATTGCGCCGGCCGAGGTGCTCACCGCGCGGGACTTCAGCGTGCCGGAACAGAAGACGGTGCAGAACCGCAACCTGTTCAAGGTGATCTTTTCCGGCACCTACAGCGCCGGCACCCTGTTGCTGTGGCTGACCTATTTCATGGGGCTGGTGATCGTCTACCTGCTCACCAGCTGGCTGCCGACCCTGATGCGCGATGCCGGCGCGAGCCTGGAGCAGGCCGCCTTCATCGGCGCGCTGTTCCAGCTCGGCGGCGTACTCAGCTCGGTGGCGGTGGGCTGGGCGATGGACCGTTTCAACCCACACAAGGTGATCGGCCTCTTCTATTGCCTGGCCGGCCTATTCGCCTACTGCGTAGGGCAGAGCCTGGGCACCGTCACGCTGCTGGCGACCCTGGTGCTGGCTGCCGGCATGTGCGTAAACGGCGCCCAGTCGGCCATGCCGTCCCTGGCGGCGCGCTTCTACCCGACCCAAGGACGCGCCACCGGCGTGTCCTGGATGCTCGGCATCGGCCGTTTCGGCGCCATTCTCGGCGCCTGGATCGGCGCGACCCTGCTGGGCCTGGGCTGGAGTTTCGAGCAGGTGCTGACCGCGTTGATCGTCCCGGCTGCCATCGCCACCGCCGCCGTGGTGATCAAGGGCCTGGTCAGCCACGCCGATGCCACCTGACGGGCACGGGCGGGGCGAGTGTGTTGCCATTCATCTCCGCCCCGTTCCATCCCCGCGCCGCTCGCATAGACTGGAGCGACCGCGGCGCAGATCGCGGCTGCCGACAACAACCCTGAGTGCCTTGTATGCAAAGCCTGCTGAGCGAACGTAGCCGAGTGTTCGAACGCGCCGATCCCTACGCGGTGTCGGGCTACGTCAACCAGCACGTGGGCACCCATGATCTGCGCCTGCCGGCCCACGGCCATCCGCAGGCCAGCCTCAACCACCGGCGTTTCGCCAGCCTCGACCTGTGCCGCATCAGCTATGGCGGCGCGGTGCGCGTCACCTCGCCGGCGCTGGAGAGCATCTTCCACCTGCAGATCCTGCTCAGCGGCCACTGCCTGTGGCGTGGCCAGCGCCAGGAGCACTACCTGGCGCCGGGCGAGCTGCTGCTGATCAACCCGGACGATCCGGTCGACCTGACCTACTCGGACGACTGCGAGAAATTCATCCTGAAGATTCCGGTAACCCTGCTCGAAGCCATCTGTGCCGAGCAGCGCTGGAACCATCCGCGCACCGGCGTGCGCTTCATCGAGAACCGTTACCAGCTCGGCGAGCTGGAAGGTTTCGTCAACCTGCTGTCGATGGTCTGCCAGGAGTCCGAGGCCGGCGAGCGCCTGGCCCGGATCGACGAGCACTACCAGCAGATCGTCGCCAGCAAGTTGCTGACCCTGCTCAAGACCAACGTCAGCCGCGAGCCCATCGCTGGCGCCAGCGTGTCTTTCGAGCGCATCGAGGCGTACATCGAGGGCCACCTGCGCGAGGACATCGACGTCGAAGCCCTGGCCCACCAGGCGTCGATGAGCCTGCGCTCGCTCTACGCGCTGTTCGAGCGCCAGGCCGGCACCACGCCGCGCCAGTACATCCGCCGCCTCAAGCTGGAACGCATCCGTGCCTGTCTGGGCGATCCGGCCTGCCCGGTGCGCAGCGTCACCGAGCTGGCGCTGGATTATGGCTTCCTGCACCTGGGGCGCTTCGCCGAAGGCTACCGCCAGCAGTTCGGCGAACTGCCGTCAGAAACCCTCAAGCGCCGCAGCTGACCTCCGCACTCCCCTGTAGGAGCGGGCCATGCCCGCGATCCGCCGGCAGGGCCGGCGCTTTCTTTTGCTCCTCGTGTTTCAGGTCCGCTGCTTTGGCTTGGGTGTTCCAGCGCCGCTTCGGCGTGCGCGCGGATTCTGTGTTTCGCCCCCTCGGGCGACCTACTTTGGCAAACGACGGATGGCCGCCCCACCCAAAGTAGGCAAAGGTCTTGCCCCGGACATCCGGTTTTTCGCTTAGGCGAAAAATTCCCTCGTTGAAGCGAAGTTCCAGGGGCCCGCGCTGACGGGCCATCCCTGGCCCGACAGCGCTCTCGCGGCATCCCTGCCGCTCAACCCCTGAAACTCCGCTTCAACGAGGCCTCCTGAACGGCGCCGTTCGGAGTGAGCGGATGTTTCTCTGGAAGCCTTCAGAGCAAAGGCCAGAGCTGGAATCGAGTGAGTATTGGCTCTTCGTAGGAGCGAGCTTGCTCGCGAACCGCTCAGTACCGAATTTCCCATGTAGGAGCGCCGCCTGCGGACGGCCCTGCAGAAAACGGATAGCACTCTGCACAAAGCGGATATTGCCGCTTCGAACCCAGCCCTAACCTGAGCCTGCCTGAACAATAACAACGGAGGCCCCGGCCATGTCCCTGGGTATCGACTACTTGCGTTCACTGCTCGAGGAAGACCCCGAGAAGGGCGTCTACCGCTGCCGGCGGGAGATGTTCACCGACCCGCGCCTGTTCGACCTGGAGATGAAGCACATCTTCGAGGGCAACTGGGTCTACCTCGCCCATGAAAGCCAGATCCCCGAGAAGAACGACTTCCTGACGACCATGATCGGTCGCCAGTCGATCTTCATCGCGCGCAACAAGGACGGCGTGCTCAACGCCTTCCTCAACGCCTGCAGCCACAAGGGCGCCATGCTCTGCCGGCACAAGTCCGGCAACCGTTCCAGCTACACCTGCCCGTTCCACGGCTGGACCTTCAACAACTCCGGCAAGCTGCTCAAGGTCAAGGACCCGGCCGAGGCCGGCTATCCGGAAGGCTTCAACTGCGAAGGCTCCCACGACCTGACGAAAATCGCGCGCTTCGAGTCCTATCGCGGCTTCCTCTTCGGCAGCCTGAAGGCCGACGTCAAGCCGCTGGTGGAGCACCTGGGCGAGTCGGCGAAGATCATCGACATGATCGTCGACCAGTCCCCTGAAGGCCTGGAAGTGCTACGCGGTTCCTCCAGCTACATCTACGAAGGCAACTGGAAGCTCACCGCCGAGAACGGCGCCGACGGCTACCACGTCAGTTCCGTGCACTGGAACTACGCCGCGACCCAGAACCAGCGCCAGGCGCGCGAGGCTGGCAGCGAGGTGAAGACCATGAGTGCCGGCGGCTGGGCCAGGCAAGGCGGTGGCTTCTACTCCTTCGACCACGGCCATCTGCTGCTCTGGAGCCGCTGGGCCAACCCCGAGGCGCGCCCGGCCTTCGAGCGCCGCGACGAACTGGCCCGCGACCACGGCCAGGCCCGCGCCGACTGGATGATCGAGAACTCGCGCAACCTCTGCCTGTACCCGAACGTCTACCTGATGGACCAGTTCAGCTCGCAGATCCGCATCGCCCGGCCCATCGACGTCAACCGCACCGAAATAACCATCTACTGCATCGCGCCGAAGGGCGAGAGCAGCGAGGCGCGCGCCCAGCGCATTCGCCAGTACGAGGATTTCTTCAACGTCAGCGGCATGGCCACGCCGGACGACCTGGAGGAATTCCGTTCCTGCCAGCAGGCCTACCAGGGCAGCGCCGGCGGCTGGAACGACATGTCGCGCGGGGCGCAGCACTGGATCGACGGTGCCGACGACGCGGCGCGGGAGATCGACCTGGCGCCGGCGCTGTCCGGCGTGCGCACCGAAGATGAGGGCCTGTTCGTGCTGCAGCACCAGTACTGGCAGCAGACCATGATCGATGCGCTGGCCGCCGAGCAGGCCAAGCGCATCGCCATGACAGAGGAGGGCGTGTGATGAGCCGCTACGAGACCGTGCGCGACTTCCTCTACCGCGAAGCGCGCTACCTCGATGACAAGGACTGGGATGCGTGGCTGGAGCTGTACGCCGCCGACGCCACCTTCTGGATGCCCTCCTGGGACGACCGCGACCGGCTCACCGAAGACCCGCAGCGGGAAATCTCGCTGATCTGGTACGGCAGCCGTGGCGGCCTGGAAGACCGCGTGTTCCGCATCAAGACCGAGCGCTCCAGCGCGACCCTGCCGGACACGCGCACCTCGCACAACCTGAGCAATATCGAGGTGCTCGGCGAGGCCGACGGGCAGTGCCAGGTGCGCTTCAACTGGCACACCCTGAGCTTCCGCTACAAGACCGTCGACAGCTACTTCGGCACCAGCTTCTACACGCTCGACGTGCGTGGCGAGCAGCCGCTGGTAAAGGCGAAGAAGGTCGTACTGAAGAACGACTACGTCAGGCAAGTCATCGACATCTACCACATCTGAAAAACACGGCGTGAAGCTGCTGCGCTTGCCCGTGCTGCGTTGGAGAACGGTCCGTAATGCTCATTCACTAGAGTGAACTGCGCTTCCGAACCGTCCTCCGCCTTGCCCGGCCTGCGCTCGCGACGCTTCAAGCCGCTTTTTTGAGGCGAATGACATGAACAAGATCGCGCTCAACTTCGAAGACGGCGTTACCCGCTTCATCGACGCCAGCCCCAGCGAGACCGTGGCCGACGCGGCCTACCGCCAGGGCATCAACATCCCGCTGGATTGCCGCGACGGCGCCTGCGGCACCTGCAAGTGCTTCGCCGAAGCCGGCCGCTACGACCTGGGCCAGGACTACATCGAGGACGCGCTCACCGAGGACGAAGCCGAGCAGGGCTACGTGCTCACCTGCCAGATGCGCGCGCAGAGCGATTGCGTGGTGCGCGTGCCGGCCTCCTCGCAAGTCTGCAAGACCGCCCAGGCCAGTTTCGAGGCCAGCATCAGCGCGGTGCGCCAGCTCTCCGCAAGCACCATCGCGCTGTCGATCAAGGGCGAGTCGCTGAGCAGGCTGGCCTTCCTGCCGGGGCAGTACGTCAACCTGCGGGTGCCGGGCAGCGAACAGAGCCGCGCCTACTCCTTCAGCTCGCTGCAGAAGGACGGCGAGGTCAGCTTCCTGATCCGCAACGTGCCGGGCGGCCTGATGAGCAGCTTCCTCACCGGCCTGGCGAAAGCCGGCGACACGATGATCCTGGCCGGCCCGCTGGGCAGCTTCTACCTGCGCGAGATCAAGCGGCCGCTGTTGCTGCTGGCTGGCGGCACGGGGCTGGCGCCCTTCACCGCGATGCTCGAACAGATCGCCGAGCGCGGCAGCGAGCATCCGCTGCACCTGATCTACGGTGTCACCCACGACTTCGACCTGGTGGAGATGGACCGCCTGGAAACCTTCGCCGCGCGCATCCCCAACTTCACCTTCAGCGCCTGTGTCGCCAGCGCGGAAAGCAGCTACCCGCACAAGGGCTACGTCACCCAGCATATCGCGCCGGCGCACCTGAACGACGGTGAGGTGGACGTCTACCTCTGCGGCCCGCCGCCGATGGTCGAGGCGGTCAGCCAGTACATCCGCGAGCAGGGCATCACGCCGGCGAATTTCTACTACGAGAAGTTCGCGGCCAGTGCTGCCTGATACCCGACATCCGATACCGGGCGGCTCTACGTAGGACCGAGGGGGACGCCTAGTCCTTGCTCGCGAACCAAGCCCCGCTACGAAGCGGTTCGCGAGCAAGCTCGCTCCTACAGGAGCTCTGCCCGCCGACGTCATGAGGTCACCATGAAAAGATTCAACAACAAGATCGCCCTGGTCACCGGCGCCGCCCAGGGCATCGGCCGGCGTGTCGCCGAGCGGCTGGTGGAAGAGGGCGCCAGGGTCATCGTCGTGGACCGCTCCGAAATCGTCCACGAACTGCAGGACGCCCTCGGCCAGCATGGCGAAGTGCTTACCCTGACCGCCGACCTGGAGCGTTTCGCCGACTGCCAGGCTGTGGTCGACCAGGCGCTGACGCGCTTCGACCGCCTCGACATCCTCATCAACAACGTCGGCGGCACCATCTGGGCCAAACCCTTCGAGCACTACGCCGAGGACGAAATCGAAGCCGAGGTGCGCCGCTCGCTGTTCCCCACCCTTTGGTGCTGCCGCGCGGCCCTGGTGCCGATGCTGAAGCAGGGCGCGGGCGCCATCGTCAATGTCTCCTCCGTCGCCACCCGTGGCGTGAACCGCGTGCCCTACGGCGCGGCGAAGGGCGGGGTGAACGCGCTGACCGCCTGCCTCGCCTTCGAGACCGCCGAGCGCGGCGTGCGGGTCAACGCCACCGCCCCCGGCGGCACTCAGGCGCCGCCCCGGCGCATCCCGCGCAACGCAGCACAGCAGAGCGAGCAGGAGAAGCTCTGGTACCGGCAGATCGTCGAGCAGACCGTCGACAGCAGCCTGATGAAGCGCTACGGCAGCATCGACGAACAGGTCGGCGCAATCCTTTTCCTCGCCTCCGACGAAGCCAGCTACATCACCGGCGTGACCCTGCCGGTGGGCGGCGGCGACCTCGGTTGAAAGCTGTCGCCTGAACGATCGCGCGGGCCACGCCCGTCCTCCAGAAACCCGAACGGAAATACCGCCATGAGCAGTCCCGTCATCGAACGCATCGAGTCGATCATCGTCGACCTGCCGACCATCCGCCCGCACAAGCTGGCCATGCACACCATGCAGCAGCAGACGCTGGTGATCATCCGCCTGCGCTGCTCCGATGGCGTCGAAGGCCTCGGCGAAGCCACCACCATCGGCGGCCTGGCCTACGGCAACGAGAGCCCGGAAAGCATCAAGGCCAACCTCGACGCGCACTTCGCGCCGCTGCTGGCCGGCCAGGACGCCAGCAACATCAATGCCTGCATGCAGCGCCTGGACAAGGCGATCAAGGGCAACACCTTCGCCCGCTCGGCGGTGGAAACCGCGCTGCTGGACGCCCAGGGCAAGCGCCTCGGCCTGCCGGTCAGCGAACTGCTCGGCGGCCGCGTGCGCGACAGTCTCGAAGTGGCCTGGACCCTGGCCTCCGGCGACACCGCTCGCGATATCGCCGAAGCCGAGCAGATGCTGGATATCCGCCGTCACCGCATCTTCAAGCTGAAGATCGGCGCCAACCCGCTGGAGCAGGACCTCCGGCACGTGGTGGCGATCAAGCAGGCCCTGGGCGAGCGCGCCAGCGTGCGCGTGGACGTCAACCAGGGCTGGGACGAGTCCCAGGCCATCCGTGGCTGCCAGGTACTGGGCGAGAACGGCATCGACCTGATCGAGCAGCCCATCTCGCGCATCAACCGCAGCGGCCAGGTGCGCCTGAACCAGCGCAGCCCGGCGCCGATCATGGCCGACGAATCCATCGAGAGCGTGGCCGATGCCTTCAGCCTCGCCGCCGACGGCGCCGCCAGCATCTTCGCCCTGAAGATCGCCAAGAACGGCGGCCCGCGCGCCGTGCTTCGCACCGCGCAGATCGCCGAAGCCGCCGGCATCGCGCTCTACGGCGGGACCATGCTCGAAGGCGCGGTCGGCACCCTGGCCTCGGCCCACGCCTTCATCACCCTGGAGAAGCTGACCTGGGCCACCGAGCTGTTCGGCCCGCTGCTGCTCACCGAAGAAATCGTCACCGAGGCGCCGGTCTACCGCGACTTCCAGCTGATGGTGCCGCGCACCCCCGGTCTCGGCCTGACCCTCGACGAAGAGCGCCTGAAGCGTTTCGCCCGCCACTAACGGAGGAAAATCCGATGCTGTTCCACGTGAAGATGACCGTGAAATTGCCCGTCGACATGGACCCGGCGAAAGCCGCCCAGCTCAAGGCCGACGAGAAGGAACTGGCCCAGCGCCTGCAGCGCGAGGGCAAGTGGCGCCACCTGTGGCGCATCGCCGGGCACTACGCCAACTACAGCGTGTTCGACCTCGCCAGCGTCGAGGAACTGCACGACACCCTGATGCAACTGCCGCTGTTCCCCTACATGGACATCGAGGTCGACGGGCTCTGCCGCCATCCGTCCTCGATCCACGCTGACGACCGCTGATTTTCGTTCCGTACGACTCGACAAGAACAAGACTTGAGGATCGCATCATGACCGTGAAGATTTCCCAGACTGCCGACATCCAGAAGTTCTTCGAAGAAGCCAGTGGCGCCCTGAATGACCAGGGCAACCCGCGCGTGAAGAACCTCGTCCTGCGAATCCTGCAGGACACCGCGAAACTGATCGAAGACATGAATGTTACGCCCGACGAATTCTGGAAGGCGGTGGACTACCTCAACCGCCTTGGCTCCCGTCAGGAGGCCGGCCTGGTCGTCGCCGGCCTCGGCGTCGAGCACTACCTCGACCTGCTGCTGGACGCCCAGGACGCGGCTGCCGGCCTCGGCGGCGGTACCCCGCGCACCATCGAAGGCCCGCTGTACGTGGCCGGCGCGCCGCTGTCCGAAGGCGAAGCGCGGATGGACGACGGCAAGGATGCGGGCACCGTGATGTTTCTTTCCGGCCGCGTGTTCGACCCGCAGGGCAAGCCGCTGGCCGGCGCGGTGGTCGATCTCTGGCACGCCAACACCCAGGGCACCTACTCGTACTTCGACAGCACCCAGTCCGAGTTCAACCTGCGCCGGCGCATCGTCACCGACGCCGAAGGGCGCTACCAGGCGCGCAGCATCGTGCCCAGTGGCTACGGCTGTCCGCCGGATGGCCCGACCCAGGAGTTGCTCGATCAGCTCGGCCGCCACGGCCAGCGCCCGGCGCACATCCACTTCTTCATCTCCGCGCCGGGGCATCGCCACCTGACCACGCAGATCAACCTCGCCGGCGACCAGTACCTGTGGGACGACTTCGCCTACGCCACCCGCGACGGGCTGATCGGCGAGGTGCGTTTCGTCGAAGACGCAGAGGCCGCGA
This sequence comes from Pseudomonas sp. ATCC 13867, assembly GCF_000349845.1. Classification (NCBI taxonomy): domain Bacteria; kingdom Pseudomonadati; phylum Pseudomonadota; class Gammaproteobacteria; order Pseudomonadales; family Pseudomonadaceae; genus Pseudomonas; species Pseudomonas sp. ATCC 13867. The sequence goes on from NC_020829.1 coordinate 2,494,862, forward strand.
AGGTGCGCGGTGTGGAAGGGCGTTTCGCCGAGATCGAGTTCGACTTCCAGTTGCAGCAGGCGGTTTCCGCTGATGCCGAGGACCGCAGCAACCGTCCCCGCGCGCTGCAGGAAGCCTGATTCCCGCGTGATGCTGACCCTGTAGGAGCGAGCTTGCTCGCGAACCAAGCTATCCGGCCGCTCCGGTGCTGGGCGGGTTCGCGAGCAAGCTCGCTCCTACGAAAAGCCTGCAACTGACTGCAGCCGCGACGTTCCTGCGCTCGGGCTGTCGTAGGCATGGCCAGCTCCTACAGGGGTAATCCCACGCTCACTTGTAGGAGCGAGCCATGCTCGCGATCCGCGGACAGGGTCCGCGCCCGCGTGAACGACCATCTGCACCCCCGCAAGACAGCCGTTAGCCCCCTAAGAGAAGTGTTCGATATTCGCACCAATAGTCGATTATCGCATTGTTCGCCCATCCCCCCGACGGTACTGTTTTCCCATCGGCACCCCCTACACAACGAGACCGACCATGGCTGAACTCCTCACCCTCCGCGAAGCGGTCGAGCGCTTCGTCAACGACGGCGATACCGTCGCGCTCGAAGGCTTCACCCACCTGATCCCGACCGCTGCTTCCCACGAGCTGATCCGCCAGGGCAAGAAAGACCTGCACCTGGTGCGCATGACGCCGGACCTGGTCTACGACCTGCTGATCGGTGCCGGCTGCGTGCGCAAGCTGACCTTCTCCTGGGGCGGCAATCCCGGTGTCGGTTCGCTGCATCGCCTGCGTGACGCGGTAGAGAAAGGCTGGCCGCGTCCGCTTGAGATCGACGAGCACAGTCACGCCGACCTCGCCAACTCCTACGTTGCCGGCGCCTCGGGCCTGCCGTTCGCCGTGCTGCGCGCCTACGCCGGTTCCGACCTGCCAAAGGTCAACCCGAACATCAAGTTCATCGAGTGCCCGTTCACCGGCGAGCAACTGGCTGCCGTGCCGTCGGTGCGCCCGGACGTCACCGTGATCCACGCGCAGAAGGCCGACCGCAAGGGCAACGTGCTGCTGTGGGGCATCCTCGGCGTGCAGAAGGAAGCCGCCCTGGCCGCCAAGCGCTGCATCGTCACCGTCGAGGAAATCGTCGACGACCTCAACGCGCCGATGAACGCCTGCGTGCTGCCGACCTGGGCGCTGTCCGCCGTCTGCCTGGTGCCCGGCGGTTCGCACCCGTCTTATGCCCACGGCTACTCCGAGCGCGACAACCGCTTCTACCAGGCCTGGGACCCGATCGCCCGCGACCGCGATACCTTCAACGCCTGGATCGATACCTACATCTGCGGCACGAAAGATTTCAACGAGTTCAAAGCCAAACTCGCGGAGGCCAAGTAATGAGCGCCTACAGCACCAATGAAATGATGACGGTGGCCGCCGCCCGCCGCCTGAAGAACGGCGCCGTCTGCTTCGTCGGCATCGGCCTGCCGTCCAAGGCCGCCAACCTGGCGCGCCTGACTGCATCGCCCGACGTGGTCCTGATCTACGAATCCGGCCCCATCGGCGCCAAGCCCAGCGTGCTGCCGCTGTCCATCGGTGACGGCGAGCTGGCCGAAACCGCCGACACCGTGGTGCCCACCGGCGAGATCTTCCGCTACTGGCTGCAGGGCGGGCGCATCGACGTCGGCTTCCTCGGCGCGGCCCAGGTCGACCGCTTCGGCAACATCAACACCACCGTCATCGGCGATTACCACTCGCCGAAAGTGCGCCTGCCCGGCGCCGGCGGCGCGCCGGAGATCGCCGGTTCCGCCAAGGAAGTGCTGATCATCCTCAAGCAGTCCCACCGCACCTTCGTCGACAAGCTGGCCTTCATCACCTCGGTCGGCTTCGGCGAGGGCGGCGACCATCGCCAGCAACTCGGCCTTCCCGGCAAGGGTCCGGTGGCGATCATCACCGACCTGTGCATCATGGAGCCGGAAGCCGGCAGCAACGAATTCATCGTCACCTCACTGCACCCGGGCGTGACCCGCGAGCAGGTGGTGGAGAACACCGGCTGGGCGATCCGCTTCGCCGAGCAGGTCACCGAGACCGTTGCACCGACCGAAATCGAACTCGAAGCCCTGCGTGCCCTCGAAGCCCGCACTGCTGCCGCCCACGGCCAACTGGGAGGTGATGAATGAGCCGCGACGTCTTCATCTGCGACGCCGTGCGCACGCCCATCGGGCGCTTCGGCGGCTCGCTCTCCGGCGTGCGCGCCGACGACCTCGCCGCCGTGCCGGTGAGGGCGCTGCTGGAGCGTAATCCGCAAGTCGACTGGGCCGCGCTGGACGAGGTGTACCTCGGCTGCGCCAACCAGGCCGGCGAAGACAACCGCAACGTGGCGCGCATGGCGCTGCTGCTGGCCGGCCTGCCGGAAAGCGTGCCGGGCGTGACCCTCAACCGTCTCTGCGCCTCGGGCCTGGACGCGGTGGGCACCGCCTTCCGCGCCATCGCCAGCGGCGAGGCCGAGCTGGTCATCGCCGGCGGCGTCGAGTCCATGTCCCGCGCGCCCTACGTGATGGGCAAGGCCGACAGCGCGTTTGGCCGTGGGCAGAAGATCGAGGACACCACCATCGGCTGGCGCTTCATCAACCCGCTGATGAAGGCGCAGTACGGTGTGGATGCCATGCCGCAGACTGCCGACAACGTGGCCGACGATTACCACGTCAACCGCGCCGACCAGGACGCCTTTTCCCTGCGCAGCCAGCAGCGTGCCGGCGTCGCCCAGGCCAACGGCTACTTCGCCGAGGAAATCGTCCCGGTGGTGATCAAGGGTCGCAAGGGCGAGACCGTCGTCGACACCGACGAACACCCGCGCCCGGACACCACCGCCGAAGCGCTGGCCAAGCTCAAGCCTGTCAACGGCGAAGGCAAGACAGTCACCGCCGGCAACGCTTCCGGGGTGAACGACGGCGCCGTGGCGCTGATCCTCGCCAGCGCCGAAGCCGTTAAGAAACATGGCCTGACGCCCCGCGCGAAGGTGCTCGGCATGGCCAGCGCCGGCGTCGCGCCGCGCGTGATGGGCATCGGCCCGGTGCCGGCGGTGCGCAAGCTGCTGGAACGCCTGAACCTGTCGGTCGACCAGTTCGATGTCATCGAGCTGAACGAAGCCTTCGCTGCGCAGGGCCTGGCGGTGACCCGTGAACTCGGCATCGCCGATGACGACGCGCGGGTGAACCCCAACGGCGGCGCCATCGCCCTCGGCCACCCGCTGGGCGCCAGCGGTGCGCGCCTGGTGCTGACCGCTGTGCACCAGTTGCAGAAGTCCGGCGGCAAGCTCGGCCTGTGCACCATGTGCGTGGGCGTAGGGCAGGGCGTCGCTTTGGTGGTCGAGCGCGTGTGATTAGCTCTGGCTCTTCGTAGGAGCGAGCTTGCTCGCGAACAAACCCCGCTGCGGGGCCAGGTTCGCGAGCAAGCTCGCTCCTACAGAGTCTTCCTCTCCGGTCATACTGTCCGACTACGCCCGCCGATCTCCGGAGCTACCCCCGTGAGCACCAACCTTCTGTTCGACGCCTACTTCACCCAGCCCGCCATGCGCGCGATCTTCAGCGACCACGGACGGGTGCAGGGCATGCTCGACTTCGAGGCCGCATTGGCCCGTGCCGAAGCCCGTGTCGGCGTGATCCCGGCGAGCGCCGTGGCGCCCATCGCCGCCGCCTGCCGCGCCGAGCTCTATGACTTCGATGCTTTGGCGCAGGCTATCTGCAGCGCCGGCAATTCCGCGATCCCGCTGGTGAAGGCGCTGGGCAAGCGCATCGCCGCCGAGGATGCCGATGCCGAGCGCTATGTCCATCTCGGTGCCACCAGCCAGGATGTCATGGACTCCGGGCTGGTCCTGCAACTGCGCGCCGCCATCGAGTTGCTGGAAAGCGACCTTGCCCGGTTGGCCGATGTCCTCGCCATCCAGGCCAAGGCCCACGCCGGTACGCCGATGGTTGGCCGCACCTGGCTGCAGCACGCCACGCCGGTCACCCTCGGCATGAAGATTGCCGGCTGGCTGGGCGCGATCACCCGCCACCGCCAGCGTCTGAATGAACTCAAGCCGCGCCTGCTGTGCCTGCAATTCGGCGGCGCCTCCGGCAGCCTTGCCGCCCTCGGCGAGCAGGGCTTTGCCGTGGCCGAGGCGCTGGCTGAAGAGCTCAATCTGCAACTGCCCGAACAACCCTGGCACACCCAGCGCGACCGCCTGGTGGAGTTCGCCAGCCTGCTCGGCCTGATCGCCGGCAGCCTAGGCAAGCTGGGCCGCGACCTCAGCCTGCTGATGCAGACCGAGGTCGGCGAGGTCTTCGAGCCTTCCGCGCCAGGCAAGGGTGGTTCCTCCACCATGCCGCACAAGCGCAACCCGGTGGGCGCCGCTGTGCTGATCGGCGCGGCGACCCGTGCGCCGGGCCTGGTCTCGACCCTGTTCGCCGCCATGCCCCAGGAACACGAGCGCAGCCTCGGCCTGTGGCACGCCGAATGGGAAAGCCTGCCGGAGCTGTGCTGCCTCGTCTCCGGTGCACTGCAACAGGCACTGAGCCTGGTGCCGGGCCTGGAGGTCGATGCCGGGCGAATGCTGGCCAACCTCGACCTGACCCGTGGCCTGGTGCTTGCCGAAGCCGTAAGCATCGCCCTGGCCCAGCGCATCGGCCGCGACGCCGCGCACCACCTGGTGGAGCAATGCTGCAAGCAGGCGGTGAGGGAGGGCGCACACCTGCGCGCGGTGCTTGGCGCCAATGCCGAGGTCGCCGCACAACTGAATGCCGAAGAACTGGATCGCCTGCTCGATCCCGCCCATTACCTGGGCCAGGCGCGCCGCTGGGTCGAGCGCGCGCTGGCCGAACATCTACAAGTTTCGCGATAGGAGCCCTGCATGCCTGCCGTACATCTCGCCGATGGCGACCTGAACTATCAATTGGAAGGCCCGGTCGGCGCGCCGGTGCTGGTGCTGTCCAACTCCCTGGGCACCGACCTGCACATGTGGGACGCGCAGATTCCGACCTTCGCCGAACACTTCCGCGTGCTGCGTTATGACACCCGTGGCCACGGCGCTTCGCTGGTCACTCCCGGCCCTTACAGCATCGAGCAGAATGGCCGCGACGTGCTGGCCCTGCTGGATGCGCTGGATGTCCCGCGCGCGCACTTCTGCGGCCTGTCCATGGGCGGCCTGATCGGCCAGTGGCTGGCCATCCATGCGCCGGAGCGCCTCTCGCGCCTGGTGCTGTGCAACACCGCCGCCAAGATCGGTACCCCGGACATCTGGAATCTGCGCATCGAGACCGTGCTCAGCGGCGGCGCCGAGGCCATGTGCAACCTGCGCGATGCTTCGATCTCGCGCTGGTTCACCGCCGATTTCGCCGAGGCCGAGCCGGGCAAGGTCGAGCCCATCGTCGGCATGCTGGCGCAGACCTCGCCGGAAGGTTATGCAGCCAACTGCGCGGCTGTGCGTGATGCCGATTTTCGTGGCGAGATCGGTGCGATCAGCGCACCGACCCTGGTGGTCTGCGGCGCCGCCGATCCGGTGACCACCCCCTCGGACGGCCGCTTCCTGCAGGCGCACATCCCCGGCGCCGAGCTGGTGGAGTTGCGTGCCGCGCACCTGTCCAACGTGCAGGCCGGCGATGCCTTCAGCCAGCGCGTGCTGGACTTCCTACGCGCCTAACTGCTTTTCGTAGGATCGAGGGGGGCGCCTAGCCCTTGCTCGCGAACAAAACCCGCTGCGGGCTCGGGTTCGCGAGCAAGCTCGCTCCTACAGGTTCTGATTGGAGTTTGAGATGGACGAGAAAGAACGCTACGAAGCCGGCATGCAGGTGCGCCGCGCGGTGCTGGGCGACGCCCACGTCGACCGCAGCCTGCAGAACCGTACGGACTTCAACGAAGAGTTCCAGGAAATGATCACCCGCCATGCCTGGGGTGACATCTGGACTCGCCCCGGCCTGCCGCGCCACACCCGCAGCCTGATCACCATCGCCATGCTGATCGGCATGAACCGCGAGGGCGAACTGACGCTGCACCTGCGCGCCGCGCGCAACAACGGCGTGACCCGCGAGGAGATCAAGGAAGTCCTCCTGCAGAGCGCGATCTACTGCGGCATCCCGGCCGCCAACGCCACCTTCCACCTCGCCGAGGCGGTATGGGACGAACTGGGCACCGAGTCGCTGGGCGATGCCTGATCAGCGCCGCCCGGACCATGCATCCGGGAGACGTCTGATCTGTCGGTGTAGGGTTCGCGAGCAAGAACTAGGCGTTCCCCTCGCTCCTACAGGCCTGCGCCAATGCGCTCTTCGTAGGAGCGAGCTTGCTCGCGAAGCAGGGCCGGCACGTTGGTGCGGCCCGGAAACGATCGCAGCCGGAGTCCGCTTGTACGAGAGCAGGAGCTCCTAACCCTCTCTCGCACCCGGGAGAGGGGACCGTTCGGTGCAGTGAGCGGCCGTGGCGTCAGCCGGCACAATCTGCCCCCTCTCCTGAGGGAGAGGGCTGGGGAAAGCGTCGGCACGGCGTTACCTGAGAACCTCAGCTCTCCAACTCCTTCCGATCCCTGAACAACTCCAGCGCCTGCGGGTTGGCCAGCGCATCGGTGTTCTTCACCGGCCTCCCGTGCACCACGTTGCGCACCGCCAGTTCGACGATCTTGCCGCTCAAGGTGCGGGGAATGTCCGCCACCGCGAGAATCTTCGCCGGTACGTGGCGCCGGGTGGTGTTGGCGCGAATGGTCTGGCGGATGCGTTCCTGCAGGGCTTCGTCCAGCTCCACGCCCTCACGCAGGCGCACGAACAGCACCACCCGCACATCGCCTTGCCATTCCTGGCCGATGGCGATGGATTCCAGTACCTGCTCGATCTTTTCCACCTGGCGGTAGATTTCCGCCGTGCCGATACGTACGCCGCCGGGGTTGAGCACGGCATCCGAGCGGCCGTGGATCACCAGGCCGCCGTGTTCGGTTTCCTCGGCGTAGTCACCGTGGGCCCAGACGCCGGGGAAGGTGGCGAAGTAGGCGTCGAGGAACTTCTCGTCGTTCTCGTCGTTCCAGAAGCCCACCGGGATCGACGGGAAGTGCCGTACGCAGACCAGCTCGCCTTTCTCGCCGCGCACCGGCTTGCCGGCGGCGTCCCAGACTTCCACCGCCATGCCCAGGCCCTTGCACTGCAGCTCGCCGCGCCACACCGGCGCGGTGGGATTGCCCAGGGCGAAGCAGGAGACGATGTCGGTGCCGCCGGAGATCGACGACAGGCAGAGGTCGGGTTTGAGGTCGCGGTAGACGTAGTCGAAGCTCTCGTGGGCCAGCGGCGAGCCGGTGGAGAGGAGCGTCTTCAGGCGCCCCAGTTCGTGGCTCTGGCGTGGCCGCACGTTGGCCTTTTCCAGGGCGGCGATGTACTTGGCGCTGGTGCCGAAGATGCTGATGCCCTCGGCATCGACCAGGTCGATCAGCCGCTCCGGGCCGGGGTGGAAGGGCGAGCCATCGTAGAGCACCAGGCTGGCGCCCAGGGCCAGGCCGGAGACCAGCCAGTTCCACATCATCCAGCCGCAGGTGGTGTAGTAGAACAGGGTGTCGTCGCTGCCCAGGTCGGTGTGCAGGCCGTGCTCTTTCAGGTGTTGCAGCAACACGCCGCCGGTGCCGTGGACGATGCACTTGGGCACGCCGGTGGTGCCGGAGGAATAGAGGATGTACAGCGGATGGTCGAAGGGTACCGGGGTGAATACCGGGTCGCCGCCGGGTTGGTAGAAGTCTCGCCAGAGATCGACCCTGGCCAGCGTCAGGTAATCGCCCGGCCGCGCCTCGGGGTGGGCATAGGGGACGATCACCAGTTGTTCCAGGCTGGGCAACTGGGCGAGGATTTCATTGAGCTTGGCGGTCAGGTCCAGGGTCTTGCCGGCGTAGCGGTAGCCGGCGCAGGCGATCAGCACCTTGGGTTCGATCTGGCCGAAGCGGTCGATCACGCCCTGGGTGCCGAAGTCCGGCGAACAGCTCGACCAGGTCGCGCCCAGGCTGGTGGTGGCGAGCATGCCGACCACCGTCTGCCAGGTGTTGGGCATGCAGGCCGCGACGCGATCGCCGACGCCCACCCCGGCGTCGCGCAGGGCCAGTTGCAGGCCGGCGACCTGGGCAGCCAGTTCGGCATGGCTGAGCACTTCGCGCCGTTCGTCCTCGCTGACGGCGATCAGCGCCGGATGATGGTCGCGGCGGCGCAGCAGATGTTCGGCGAAATTCAGTGTGGCGCCGGGGAACCAGTGGGCATCGGGCATTTCCGGGCCTTCTTCGAGCACGGCGCCGGGGGCTTCATGGAACTGCACGCCGAAGGCGTCGACGATGGCCAGCCAGAAAGCCTCGCGCTCGGCGATGCTCCAGGCGTGCAGGGCGGCATAGTCGGGCAGGTCGAGCCCATGCTCCTGTGCCACCTTGCGGCGGAAGGCATGCATCCGGGTGGCGGCGACGCGTTCGGGGGAGGGGGTCCACAGCGGGTTCATCTTGGGCGTCCGTCCGGTTTTTCTTATCTAACCAGTGTGGCACGGCCGCGGGGATGTAGGAGGAGCGGAAATCTTTTGTAGGGATGGTGAGCGAGTCCTTGTAGGAGCGAGTTTGCTCGCGAACAAACAAACCCCGCTGCGGGGCGGGTTCGCGAGCAAGCTCGCTCCTACAAAGAGCACTCAGCGCCTGGCCAGCCGTGCCTTGGCCACGCGCGAGCCGTTGGGCTTGTCGAGCACCGCGCAGATACGCTGGCCTGCGTCGATCAGCTTGTCCAGGTCGATGCCGGTGTGGATGCCCAGGCCGTTCATCAGGTAGAGCACGTCCTCGGTGGCGACGTTGCCGGTGGCGCCCTTGGCGTAGGGACAGCCGCCAAGCCCGGCGACCGAGCTGTCGAACACGGCGATGCCTTCCAGCAGGCCGGCATAGATGTTCGCCAGGGCCTGGCCGTAGGTATCGTGGAAGTGCCCGGCCAGTTGCGCGCGCGGCACGCGTTGGCCGACGACTTCGAACATCCGGCGGGTGGCCCCGGCGGTGCCGACGCCGATGGTGTCGCCCAGGGAGACTTCGTAGCAGCCCATCGCGTGCAGTTCCTCGGCGACGGCGGCGACCTGCGCCACGTCCACCTCGCCCTGGTAGGGGCAGCCGAGCACGCAGGAGACGTAGCCGCGCACGCGCACGCCGTGCTGGCGGGCCGCTTCCATCACCGGAACGAAGCGTTCCAGGCTCTCCTTGATCGAGCAGTTGATGTTCTTTTGCGAAAAGGCCTCGGAGGCGGCGGCGAAGACCGCGACTTCCTCGACTTTCGACTCCAATGCCGCCTCGAAGCCCTTCAGGTTCGGCGCCAGGGCGGCATAGGTCACGCCGGCTTTCTGCGCGATGCCGGCGAAGACTTCAGCCGAGCCGGCCATCTGCGGCACCCACTTGGGCGAGACGAAGCTGCCGACTTCGATGTAGCTCAGGCCGGCGGCGCTGAGGTCATCCACCAGGCGCACCTTGTCGGCGACGGCGATGGGCTGTTTCTCGTTCTGCAGGCCGTCGCGCGGGCCGACTTCGACCAGGCGGACGGATGGGGGCAGGGTCATGGAATGTCCTCGTTGAATGGGGGCGAAGGCGCGTTTGCTTTGTGTAGGAGCGAGCTTGCTCGCGAACGCATTACACCCGAAGTAACCGGAGTGAAGCGGGTTCGCGAGCAAGCTCGCTCCTACGAAGAGCAGGGCATCAGCGTCAGGCCGACGCCTCTTCCAGCTCCACCAGCGCCGTACCTTCCGACACCAGTTCGCCTTCGCTGCAATACAGCGATTTCACCACGCCAGCGTGCGGCGCGCGAATGCTGTGTTCCATCTTCATCGCTTCGAGCACTACCAGCGCGGCGCCGGCTTCGACGTTCTGGCCGGGTTCGACCAGGATGCGCACGATGCTGCCGTTCATCGGTGCGCCCAGGCCACCCTGGTGCGAGTGCGCGGCTTCCGCCTCGGCGATGGGGTCGAAGCGCTGCACGCTGACCAGCTCGCCGTTCCATTCCAGGTAGAGGCTGTCGCCACGGCGGATCACCTGATGACGGCGGCGGATGTCGCCGTCCTTCACGTCCAGCCAATGACCGTCGAGCTTGGCGATACGCTGGCCATCGGCATGGCGCAGGCGCACCACGTGGGACTCGCCCTTGGCCAGCAGGTGGAGGTCGGTTTCCCCCGGCAGGCCACTGCGCCAGCCGCTCTGGGCGGACCAGGGCGAATGGGCGTCGTCGCCACGCACGCGGGCGGCTTCGCTCTGCACCCAGGCTTCGGCGGCGAGCTGCCAGAAGCGCTCCGGAAGGGCGGTGGCGGCGGGCAGCAGGGCATCCTGGTAGCGGCCGATGAAGCCGGTATCCAGCTCGCCCTCGGCGAAGGCCGGGTGGGCCAGCACGCGGCGCAGGAAGGCGAGGTTGGTCTTGAAGCCGCCGACGGCGGTTTCGCCGAGCATCGACAGCAGGCGCTGGCGCGCTTCCTCGCGGTTCTCGCCCCAGGCGATCAGCTTGGCCAGCATCGGGTCGTAGAACGGCGAGATGTCGTCGCCCTCGCGGATGCCGCTGTCCACCCGGCGGCCGGGGCCGGCGGCGGGTTCGCGGTACAGCGCGAGGTGGCCGCTGGCGGGGAGGAAGCCGCCTTCGGGGTCTTCGGCGTAGAGGCGCACTTCGATGGCGTGGCCGATCAGCGGCACCTGCTGCTGAGTCAGCGGCAGCGGCTCGCCACGGGCGATGCGGATCTGCCAGGCGACCAGGTCGAGGCCGGTGATGGCTTCGGTGACCGGGTGCTCCACCTGCAGGCGGGTGTTCATTTCCATGAAGAAGAACTGGCCGCTGCCTTCGTCGTAGAGGAACTCCACGGTGCCGGCGCCGACGTAGCCGATGGCCTGTGCGGCGCGCACGGCGGCCTCGCCCATGCCCTGGCGCAGTTCCAGGGAGAGGCCCGGAGCCGGCGCTTCTTCGACCACTTTCTGGTGACGACGCTGGATCGAGCAGTCGCGTTCGTTTAGGTACAGGCAGTTGCCGTGCTGGTCGGCGAACACCTGGATTTCCACATGGCGCGGCTTGGTCAGGTATTTCTCCACCAGCATGCGCGAGTCGCCGAAACCGGACTGCGCTTCACGCTGGGCGGACTCCAGCGCCTCGGCCAGTTCGGCCTCGCGCTCGACCACCTTCATGCCCTTGCCGCCACCGCCGGCGGCGGCCTTGAGCAGCACCGGGTAGCCGATTCGCTGCGCCTCGCGCTGGAAGGTCGCATAGTCCTGCGCCTCGCCGTGGTAGCCGGGCACCAGTGGCACGCCGGCGGTTTCCATCAGGGCCTTGGCGGCAGACTTGCTGCCCATGGCGTCGATGGCGCTGGCGGGCGGGCCGAGGAAGACCAGCCCGGCCTCTTCGCAGGCGCGGGCGAAGCCGGCGTTCTCCGAGAGGAAACCATAGCCGGGGTGGATGGCCTGGGCGCCGGCAGCTTTCGCAGCGGCCAGCACGGCGTCCGCGCGCAGGTAGCTTTCAGCCGGCTTGGCGCCGCCCAGGTCGATGGCGATGTCCGCTTCCTCGACGTGGCGGGCGTTGCGGTCGGTGGCGCTGTGCACGGCCACGGTGGTCAGGCCCAGGGCCTTGGCGGTGCGCATCACGCGGCAGGCGATCTCGCCGCGGTTGGCCACCAGCAGGGTATCGATCTTCTTCATCAGACTTGCTCCTGCCAGGCCGGTTTGCGTTTTTCCAGGAAGGCGCGCAGGCCTTCCTGCCCCTCGGGGCTGATGCGGATGCGGGCGATGGCCGCTTCGGTGTAGCGACGCAGCTCGGGCTTGAGCTCGCCGGCGCCGATTTCATGGAACAGCGCCTTGCAGGCCACCAGCGCCGCCGGACTGTTGTTCAGCAGGTTGGCGATCCAGGCGTCGGCCTTCGCATCCAGCTCGGCGGCCGGGTAGTGCTCGTCCACCAGGCCCAGCTCGCGGGCGCGAATGCCGCTGAAACGCTCGGCGGTCATGGCGTAGCGGGTGGCGGCGCGCTGGCCGATGGCCTTGGTGACGAACGGGCCGATGGTGGCGGGGATCAGGCCGATGCGCACTTCGGACAGGCAGAACTGCGCGTCCTCGGCGGCCAGCGCCATGTCGCAGCAGGCCACCAGCCCGACGCCGCCGCCGAAGGCCGCGCCCTGGACGATAGCGAGGGTCGGTTTCTTCAACTGGTGCAGGTTGTAGAGCAGTTCGGCGAGCTGCTGGGCGTCGGCCAGGTTGCCCTGGTAGTCCAGTTGCACGGAATCCTGCATCCACGCCAGGTCCGCGCCGCCGCAGAAGTGCCGGCCACGGCCGCGCAGCACCACGAGGCGCACGCGCTCGTCGCTGGCCACGGCGTCCAGCGCCTGGATCAGCTCGGCAATGGTCCGGGCGTTGAATGCGTTGTTCTTTTCCGGGCGGTTCAGCCACAGGCTGGCGACGCCGCGAGGGTCAATGTCTAGCTCGATGTTCTGGAAGTCGGTCATGGCAGCGGCCTTACATGCGGAAGACGCCGAAGCGCGTGGCTTCGACAGGCGCGTTGAGCGAGGCGGAGAGGGCCAGGCCGAGCACGTCGCGGGTCTGTGCCGGGTCGATGACACCGTCGTCCCACAGGCGCGCGCTGGAGTAGTAGGGGTGACCCTGGCGCTCGTACTGTTCGAGGATCGGCGCCTTGATCTTCGCCTCGTCCTCGGCGGACAGCGCAGAGCCTGCGCGTTCGGCCTGCTCGCGCTTGACCTGGGCCAGCACGCCGGCGGCCTGTTCGCCACCCATCACGCCGATCCGCGCGTTGGGCCACATCCACAGGAAGCGCGGGTCGTAGGCGCGGCCGCACATGCCGTAGTTACCGGCGCCGAAGCTGCCACCGATGATCACGGTGAACTTCGGCACCTGGGCGCAGGCCACGGCGGTGACCAGCTTGGCGCCGTGCTTGGCGATACCGCCGGCCTCGTACTTCTGGCCGACCATGAAGCCGGTGATGTTCTGCAGGAACACCAGCGGGATGCCGCGCTGGCAGGCCAGTTCGATGAAGTGCGCGCCTTTCTGCGCGGCTTCGGCGAAGAGAATGCCGTTGTTGGCGAGGATCGCCACCGGGTAGCCGTGCAGGTGGGCGAAGCCGCACACCAGGGTGGTGCCGAACAGCGCCTTGAACTCGTCGAATTCGCTGCCGTCGACCAGCCGCGCGATGATCTCGCGCACGTCGAACGGCTGCTTGCTGTCCACCGGGATCACCCCGTACAGCTCGTCGCTGGCGTACAACGGGGCGCGAGGGACGCGGGTGTTGAGCTGGCCCTGCTTGGTCCAGTTGAGGTTGGCGATGCAGCGGCGGGCGATGGCCAGCGCGTGCTCGTCGTCCTCGGCGTAATGGTCGGCCACGCCGGAGGTCTTGCAGTGCACGTCGGCGCCGCCCAGGTCCTCGGCGCTCACCACCTCACCGGTAGCGGCCTTCACCAGCGGCGGGCCGGCGAGGAAGATGGTGGCCTGGTTGCGCACCATGATGGTCTCGTCGCTCATCGCCGGCACGTAGGCGCCGCCAGCGGTGCAGGAGCCCATCACCACGGCGATCTGCGGGATGCCCTGGGCGCTCATGTTGGCCTGGTTGAAGAAGATCCGGCCGAAGTGCTCGCGGTCGGGGAACACCTCGTCCTGGCGCGGCAGGTTGGCGCCGCCCGAGTCCACCAGGTAGATGCACGGCAGGCGGTTCTGCTGGGCGATGGTCTGGGCGCGCAGGTGCTTCTTCACGGTCAGCGGGTAGTAGCTGCCGCCTTTCACCGTGGCGTCGTTGCCGACGATCATGCATTCCACGCCTTCCACGCGGCCGATGCCGGCGACCACGCCGGCGGCGGCGACGTCTTCGCCGTACACGCCGTGGGCGGCGAGGGCGGAGACTTCGAGGAAGGGCGAGCCGGCGTCGAGCAGGCGGTTGATGCGCTCGCGCACCAGCAGCTTGCCGCGCGCGGTGTGCTTGGCCTGGGCGGCGGCGCCGCCGCCTTCGTGAACGCGGCCGAGGACGGCGCGCAGGTCCTGGACGTTCTCCAGCATGGTCGCGGCGTTGGCGGCGTATTCCGGGGAACGGGTGTTGAGTTGGGTGCCGAGGATGGTCATGGCGTCTCCACGAGCGGGATTCTTTTTGTAGGAGCGAGCTTGCTCGCGAAGCTCTGCGTGATGCGGTTCGCGAGCAAGCTCGCTCCTACAAGGGCAAGGGCGTCAGTGTTCAGCGGGTCTCGTTGAACAGCTCGCGGCCGATCAGCATGCGGCGGATTTCGCTGGTGCCGGCGCCGATCTCGTAGAGCTTGGCGTCGCGCAGCAGGCGGCCGGTGGGGAACTCGTTGATGTAGCCGTTGCCGCCGAGGATCTGGATGGCGTCCAGGGCCATCTGGGTGGCGCGCTCGGCGGTGTAGAGGATCACCCCGGCGGCGTCCTTGCGAGTGGTCTCGCCACGGTCGCAGGCCTGGGCGACGGCATAGAGGTAGGCGCGGCTGGCGTTGAGCTGGGTGTACATGTCGGCGACCTTGCCCTGGATCAGCTGGAACTCGCCGATGCTCTGGCCGAACTGCTTGCGGTCGTGGATGTAGGGGACGATCACGTCCATGCAGGCCTGCATGATGCCGATCGGGCCGCCGGCGAGCACCACGCGCTCGTAGTCCAGGCCGCTCATCAGCACCTTCACGCCGCCGTTGACCGCGCCCAGCACGTTCTCTTCCGGCACTTCCACGTCATCGAAGAACAGCTCGCAGGTGTTCGAGCCGCGCATGCCCAGCTTGTCGAACTTGCTGCCACGGCTGAAGCCTTTCCAGTCGCGCTCGACGATGAACGCGGTGATGCCGTGGGCGCCTTTCTCCGGCTCGGTCTTGGCGTAGATCACGTAGGTGTTGGCGTCGGGGCCGTTGGTGATCCAGGTCTTGCTGCCGTTGAGGACGAAGCGGTCGCCGCGCTTCTCGGCGCGCAGCTTCATCGACACCACGTCGGAGCCGGCGTTGGGTTCGCTCATGGCCAGGGCGCCGATGTGCTCGCCGCTGATCAGCTTGGGCAGGTACTTGGCCTTCTGGGAGGCCGAGCCGTTGCGCTTGATCTGGTTGACGCACAGGTTGGAGTGCGCGCCGTAGGACAGGCCGACCGAAGCCGAACCCCGGCTGATCTCCTCGATGGCGATGACGTGGGCCAGGTAGCCCATGTTGGCGCCGCCATATTCCTCCGCGACGGTGATGCCGAGCAGGCCCATGTCGCCGAACTTCTTCCACATGTCCATGGGGAACAGGTTGTCGGCGTCGATCTGCGCGGCGCGCGGGGCGAGTTCGCTGGCGACGAAGCCCTGCACCTGCTCGCGCAGCATGTCGATGGTTTCGCCGAGGCCGAAATTGAGGGAGGGGTAGCTCATGGGGTCACCTGTTGTACTTGTAATGGAGATGAAGGGGAGCGGGCAGGGCGGCGATCAGCTCGGCACGCGCTGCTTGCGGGGTTTGTCGGTCTCGGCCATGGCCGCCAGGCAGCGCTCCTCGGCCGTGTCCAGTTCCAGTTTCATCTGCTCGATGTCGAGCAACTGCTGTTCCAGCTGCGCGCGGCGCGCGGTGATCTTGCCGAGGAAGGTCTGCAACTGCTTGGTGTTGCCGCTGCTGGGGTCGTAGAGGTCGATCAGCTCCTTGCACTCGGCCAGCGAGAAGCCGATGCGCTTGCCGCGCAGGATCAGCTTCAGGGCCACCAGGTCCTTCGGGCTGTAGATGCGCTCCTGGCCACGGCGCTCGGGGCTGAGCATGCCCTGTTCCTCGTAGAAGCGGATGGCGCGGGTGGTGACGTCCAGTTCGCGGGCCAGCTCGGAGATGGTGTAGGTCGTGGGCATGGGAATGTTCTTGCTCGGTCGTTTACCTTTACGTTAACGTAAACCTGCCTTGGGTCACTGTCAATACAACTCGAAGGCGGCGCGAAAGGGAGTGGCATGGGGTGGTGGAGTAGCGGAGTGGCGCGAGAATTGCCTCTCGCCTGGAGCTAACCTTTCCTACCAGGGGCTTCCCCTTTACTGACGCTGCCGGGGGGTGTACACAGCCCTGACCAGCCTGCGAGTTCCATGCCCCCGACATCTAGAAAAGGGGCACGGAACCTACCGGAGCGATGCATGACCACAAGAACAATAAGCAGCGACCTGATGCGCGAAGCCCACCTGGCCCGTGAGCGCCTGCAACAGGAGGGCGAAGTCCCCAGCGGCGTGCTCCGCGAGGAGATCGACGCTTCCTGGCGGCGTAGTCTCGACCACGGCCTGGACTGCGCCAGCGGCACCGAGCAGGGCCTCGACACTCGGGTCAAGCCGGACGTGCTGCTGGCCGGCAACCGCCAACTGCTCGACGCCGCCACGCCTGAACTCGACTACCTGCAGCAGCGCCAGGGCCACGACGGCGTGATCATCCTGGCCAACGCCGACGCCACCATTCTGTCCGTCGAAGGCGCCCGCGAGCGCATGCAGAGCAAGGGCCTGGCCGACATCGTCCAGGGCGCCTGCTGGAGCGAAGCCTCGCGCGGCACCAACGCCCTGGGCACCGCGCTGGTGGAAAAACGCGCCACGCAGATCGACTGCGGCGAACACTTCCTCGACCGCCTCAGCCGTTTCTCCTGCACCTCGGTGCCCATCGAAGGGCCGCAGGGCACCTTCCTCGGCGTACTCGACATGACCCGCGAAGGCCCGCTCTCCGGCCCGCGCGAAAGCCTCTCGCTGCTCAGCCTCGCGGTGTTCCAGATCGAGGCGCGGCTGTTCGCCGTCAGCCATCCGGGGCAGGTGGTGATCGCCTTCCATTACCGCCGCCAGTACCTGGATTCCGCCTGGCAGGGCCTGCTGGCGCTGGGGCTGGACGGCAAGGTGCTGGCCGTCAGCGGCCAGGCCTGCCAGTTGCTCGGCGCGAATCGCGAAAGCCTGGTGGGCCGGCGCAGCGAAGACTTCCTCGGCCTGCGTGGCGACCAACTGCTCGGCCGGCTCTACCAGGGCGGCGTCGGCAGCCTGCAGACGCCCAAGGGCGAGCTGTTCTACAAGACGCTGCAAGCGCCGCTGCGCAGCCACGGGGTGCCGGTCAGCAACCGCGCGCCACGCCAGGCCACTGGCCCCGACCTCGAAGCCCTCGCCGGCAGCCACCCGCGCTACGCCCGCGCCCTGCGCATGGCGCGCCAGGGGCTGGTGAACGAACTCCCGGTATTGCTGCTGGGCGAAACCGGCAGCGGCAAGGAAGTGGTTGCCCGCGCCCTGCACCAGGCCAGCGCCCGCAGCGACAAACCCTTCGTCGCGGTGAACTGCGCGGCGATCCCCGAGGGCCTGATCGAGTCCGAACTGTTCGGCTACCGCGACGGCGCCTTCACCGGCTCGCGGCGCGGCGGCATGGTCGGCCGGCTGCAGCAGGCCCACGGCGGCACGCTGTTCCTCGACGAGATCGGCGACATGCCCCTGGCCCTGCAGGCGCGCCTGCTGCGCGTGCTGCAGGAGCGCAAGGTGGCGCCGCTGGGCGCCGGCGAGGAGCAGGACATCGATGTCGCGCTGATCTGCGCCACCCACCGCGATCTCAAGCGCCTGGTGGAGGAAAAGCACTTCCGCGAGGACCTCTACTACCGCGTCAACGGCATCAGCGTGAAGTTGCCGGCACTGCGCGAGCGCGACGACCTCGCCGAGCTCGCCAGCGGCCTGCTGGCGCGCATGGCCGCGCCGAAGGTGAAGCTCTCCGCCGAGCTCCTCGGCCTGCTGCGCGAGTACCACTGGCCGGGCAACATCCGCCAACTGGAGATGGTCCTGCGCACCGCGCTGGCCATGCGCGAGGAGGGCGAGACGGAACTGAGCCTCGACCATTTGCCCGACAGCACCCTGGACGAACTCGCCGCCGGCGAGCGCCCGCAGAGCGGCAGCATCCGCGCGAACGAACTGGAGCTGATCCGCCAGGCGCTGGAGCGCCACCAAGGCAACGTCTCCGCCGCCGCCGACGCGTTGGGCATCAGCCGTGCCACGCTGTACCGCAAGCTCAAGCAACTCAAGGTGGGCTGATGTTCTTCACCCGCCTGATCGAGAGCGACGACCCGCAGGCGCTCAAGGCTTCGCTGCGCTGGCTGTACGGTTTCGTACGGCCGCACAAGATGGCCATTGCCGGCCTGCTCGGGTTGTCGTTCTGTGCCTCGATCCTGGTGCTGGCGCAGCCCTGGTTGACCAAGATGCTGATCGACGACGGCCTGCTGGCGAAGGACTTTCCGGTGCTGGTGATGGTCGCCAGCGCGATGATAGTCGTCGGCCTGGTCGGGACTGTGTTGTCCGGCCTGAACCGCTACCTGCACACGCGCCTGTCCGGGCGCATCCTGTTCTCCCTGCGCGACGCGCTGTACCGCCACCTGCAGACGCTCTCGCCGAGCTTCTTCGGCCGCCGCCGCATCGGTGACCTGATGTCCCGGTTGGACGGCGACGTCGCCGAGATCCAGCGCTTCGCCGTGGACTCGCTGTTCTCAGCCGTCTCCAGCGTGATCGGCCTGGTCGGCGCGCTGGTGCTGCTGCTCACCCTGTCCTGGAAACTCTCGCTGCTGGTCGCGCTGCTGATCCCGCTGGACGTGCTCTGGCTGCGCTGGATGCGGCGCAAGGTGGAGCGCGAGGCGCGCGGCCTGCGCGAGCGTTCGGCGGACCTGTCGTCGTTCTTCGTCGAGACGCTGCCGGCGATGAAATTCATCCAGTCCGCCGGCCAGCAATCCCGCGAATCCGGGCGCCTGGAAGGCCTGGGGCAGGGCTATCTCGGTCAACTGCTGCGCCTGCAACTCACCGAGTTCTTCACCCAGGCCGTGCCCGGCACGCTGATGTCGCTGTCCCGCGCCTGCGCCTTCCTGGTTGGCGGTTACTGGGTGGTGCAGGGCACCTGGCAGCTGGGGTCGCTGATCGCCTTTTCCACCTATCTGGGCATGGCCATCGGCCCGGTGCAGAGCCTGCTCGGCCTCTATGTCGCGCTGCAGCGCATGACCGTCAGCCTCGGCCGGGTGATGGAGCTGCGCGGCGAGGAAGCGACCATCGTTTCGCCCGCCGCGCCACGGCCGATGCCGGCGGTGGGCGAGCTGCGCCTGGAGAACCTGCACTACGCCTGGCCGGGGCGCGCTCAAGCGGTCCTGCAGGACGTGCAGGCGGTGATTCCGGCGGGCCTCAAGGTCGCCCTGAGCGGCCCGTCCGGGGTCGGCAAGAGCACCCTGATCGACCTGCTGCAACGCTTCTACGACCCCGATCAGGGGCGCATCCTGCTGGACGGTATCGACCTGCGCGAACTCGACCTGCACGCCCTGCGCCGGCGCGTGGCGGTGGTCAGTCAGGACATCGTGCTGTTCCGCGGCAGCCTCGCCGACAACCTGGCCTACAGCGCGCCCGAGTCGAGTCGCGAGGCCATCGACAGGGCCGCCCGCGCGGCACAGCTGGACAGCCTGATCGCCAGCCTGCCCGAGGGCCTCGACAGCCCGCTGGGCGAGCGCGGCCAGCAGCTTTCCGGCGGGCAGAAACAGCGCATCGCCATCGCTCGCGCGCTGCTGCAGGACCCGCTGATCCTGGTGCTCGACGAAGCCACCTCGCAGGTGGACGAAAGCACCGAGCGCGAGGTGATCGCGGCCATCGACCGGCTGTTCGCCGGGCGCACGCGGCTGCTGATCAGCCACCGCACCTCGACCCTGGCCGCCGCCGATCTGCACCTGGAGTTGCAGGATGGACAGATGCGTGTGCGTGAGACGCAGCCGGTGCAGCACCATGAGGCCTGAGTTGCGGGTTGGGGTGGTCGATAGTGGTTTCGCCGATGCTCAATCCGCGAGCGTCAACGCTGCGCGGCGGTTCTTCCTGACTAACGACGGTCACTCTGACGGCGAGCCTGTGGCGGATGCCCTGGGCCACGGCAGCGTCGTCTGCGAAGCGATTCTTTCCCATGCTCCCGAAGCTCGCCTGTGTGTCGCCCAGGTCTTCGATGAACGTGGCGTGACCAGCCCGCTGCAGATCGCCGCCGCGCTGCACTGGCTCGGCGAGCAGGGCGTGCGGCTGATCAACCTGAGCCTGGGCGTGCGCCAGGACCGGCCGATCCTGCGCGAAGCCGTGACGGAGCTGATCGAGGCCGGCGTACTGGTTTGCGCGTCCAGCCCGGCGCGGGGCGAGCCGGTGTTCCCGGCGAGCTACGCGGGGGTGATCCGGGTGACCGGCGATGCCCGTTGCGGCGAGGGCGAGTGGTCCTGGCTGGACAGCCCGCAGGCCGATTTCGGTGCGGCGGTGAAGGTGGGCGGGCGTTCCGGTGCGAGCCTGGGATGCGCGGCTTTCAGCGGGCATCTGGTGGACTTGCTGCGCGAACGGCCGGAGTTGTCGAATGTGCAGCTCATCGATGTCATGCGTGAGCGGGCGGCTTTTTGTGGGATCGAGCGGAGGGTGGGGTTGTGAGTGAGGGCTGCCGGGGCATGAGCGAGCTCCCCATCCTGATCCTCGGCGCCGGCCCCGCAGGAGCCGCCGTCGCCCTCGGCCTGCGCCGCCTCGGTCATCCCGTCATCGTCATCAGCGAGTGGCGCCGCTTCGCCGCCGTGGAAGGTGTGTCCCAGCGCGTGCTGGAAGGTCTGCGCAATTCCGGCCTGAACCACGCGCTGGAGTGCGCCGCGCCACCCTCGCAACGGCGCGTGCACTGGAACGGCGTGGAAAGCGCGCAGAACATCGAATGCATCCTCGACCGCCCGCGCTTCGATGCGGGGCTGCGCGAGGACCTGAAAGCGGCAGGTGTCGAGCTGATCGAAGCCCGGGTGCTGGCGGTGGTGGATGAGGGTACCGGCTGGCGTGCGAAGCTCGAGGGCGGGCGGGAAGTGCAGGGTGCCTTTCTGGTCGAGGCCCGAGGCCGGCAGGCGCCACTGAACCAGAAGGGCAGCAAGGCCCGGCGCGGCCCGGAAACCCTCAGCCTGCTCAATCGCTGGCAGGGCGCGTCCGGCCCGCTGGCGACGGCGGTGGAAAGCCTGGCCGATGGCTGGGCATGGATGGCGCGGCTGGAAGATGGCCGCTGCTACTGGCAGTGGACCCTGGATGTCGCCAGCAGCCGGCTGCCGCCACGCGAACAACTGCTGGATTACTGCCGCGAGCGCCGCGCCGCATCGAAGTTGGTCCGCCAGTTCTTCGGTGAGATCGAAGAGCGCGAGCTGGACCTGCACGCCCGCAGCAGCACGGCGATCCTCTGCCTGGAAGCCTGCGGCGACACCTGGATTCGCGTGGGCGATGCGGCGATGGCGGTGGACCCGCTGTCCGGCAACGGTATCTTCCAGTCGCTGTCTTCGGCGTTGCAGGCGCCGCTGGTGATCAACACCTTGCTGCGGGCGCCGGAGCGGGCGGAGTTGGCCAAGCGCTTCCATCAGCGGCGGGTCGAGCAGTTGTTCCTGCGTTTCGCCCGCGTCGGACGGGATTTCTATGCCAGCGAAGAGCGGTGGCTCGACCAGCCGTTCTGGCAGGCCCGCCGCGCCTGGCCTGACAAGCAGCCGAGCCACGCGCCGGCGGACTTCGCCAGCCTGCGCATCGAGCGCGCCCCCGTGCTCAAGGGCGAGTTCGTCGATGAGGCGGAAGTGGTGGTCAGCGTCGACCAGCCGCTGGGCATCTGGCACCTCGATGGGCTGGAGCTGGCGCCGTGGCTGCGACGGATTCGCGAGGAGCCCGAGGCCCAGGTGCTGGCCGATCTGCCACCGGAACGCCGCCGGGCGTTCCAGGGCTGGCTATTGGCGCAGGGCTATCGGCCGCAGTCGTAGGCACAAGCCCTAGGACTGGCTTTTCGTAGGAGCGAGCTTGCTCGCGAAGCAAGGTTCCCGGCGACGCTGGTGCCGGGCAGGTTCGCGAGCAAGCTCGCTCCTACAGTGACTGCGGGGCTTTTGTAGGAGCAACTGTCTTTTTCAGGGAGTTCCTCGCTGGACTTTCCCCCCTCACCCCAGCCCTCTCCCTCAGGGAGAGGGGGCAGTCCGTACCGGCTGACACCTAGGCTTCCTCCTGCACCGAACGGTTCCCTCTCCCGCTTGAGGAGCGGGGCGCGCAGCCAGGGTTAGGGTGAGGGGCTCCTGATCTCGTAGGAAGCGGATCAGTCGTCCTTGCCCAGACTGGCCGCCGTCTGCCCGAACAGGATCTTCTTGCCTTCCTCGGTGACCGAGGGCCGCGACTGGAAGGGCTTGCCCTTCTCGTAGGCGCGCACGGTGGCGGGGCGGGTGGCGATGGTTTCGAACCAGCGCTTGAGGTGCGGGAAGTCGTCGAGGTCCTGCTGCTGGCGCTCCCACGGTACGACCCACGGGTAGCTGGCCATGTCGGCGATGCTGTAGTGCTCGCCGCCGAGGAAGGGCACCTTCTTCAGGCGCCGGTCCAGCACGCCGTACAGGCGGTTGGTCTCGTTGACGTAGCGCTGCATGGCGTAGGGCAGCTTCTCCGGCGCGTACTGCACGAAGTGGTGGTTCTGCCCGGCCATCGGGCCGAGGCCGCCGACCTGCCAGAACAGCCATTCCAGCACCGTCTTGCGTCCGCGCACGTCGCTGGGCAGGAACTGCCCGGTCTTTTCCGCGAGGTAGACGAGGATGGCGCCGGACTCGAACACCGTGATCGGCTCGCCGCCGTCGGTGGGCGCGGTGTCGATGATCGCCGGCATGCGGTTGTTCGGCGAGAAGGCGAGGAAGTCAGGCTTGAACTGGTCGCCGGCGCTGATATCCACCGGGTGGATACGGTAGTCGAGGCCGGTTTCTTCCAGGAACAGGGTGATCTTGTGGCCGTTGGGGGTGGGCCAGTAATACAACTCGATCATGGAACCTCCTTGGGTGGGACGCCCCGGCACGGCGCCGGGGCGTACAGCGCCCGCGCCGAGGAGAACGGCGTAGGGCGAGGCGCTGAGGATAAGCCTTACTGGCGGTCGATCCAAACGGTCTGCGGGTTGAGGAACTCGCGCAGGCCGAAGTGCGACAGCTCGCGACCGAAGCCGCTCTTCTTCACACCGCCAATCGGTACACGGGGATCGGAAGCCGAGAAGCCGTTGATGAACACGCCACCGCTGACCAGGCGACGGGCCATCTGCTGGGCGCGGGCCTTGTCGGCGCTCCAGATGGCGCCGGAGAGGCCGAACTCGCTGTCGTTGGCCAGCTCCAGGGCATGCTCGGCGTCGCGGGCGACGATCAGCGAGGCCACGGGGCCGAAGATTTCCTTCTTGAACGCGGTATTGCCCGGCTTGACGTCGGCCAGCACGGTCGGTGCGTAGTAGTTGCCTTCGCCATCGAGCTTGTGGCCGCCCAGCAGCAGGGTGGCGCCATCGGCGATGGCCTGCTGTACCTGGCTGTCCAGTTCCTCGCGCAGGTCGAAGCGGGCCATCGGGCCGACGAAGGTGTCGTCCGCCAGCGGGTCGCCGATCTTCAGGGCCTTGACGGCGGCCAGCAGCTTCTCGGTGAAGGCCGGGGCGATGGATTCTTCCAGGATCATGCGCTTGGCTGCGATGCACACCTGGCCGCAGTTGCCGAAGCGGCTGGCGACGGCGGCTTTCACCGCGGCGTCGAGGTCGGCGTCGGCGAGCACGATGAAGGCGTCCGAACCGCCCAGCTCCAGCACGCACTTCTTCAGCGCGGCACCGGCCTGGGAAGCGATGGCGGCGCCGGCGCCGACACTGCCGGTCACGGCGATGGAGGCGATGCGGTCATCGGCGATGGCCTTGGAGACCAGCGGCGGCTCGACGTTCAGCACTTCGAACACGCCTTCGGGCAGGCCAGCATCCCGCCAGGCTTTTTGCAACTGATAGGCGCAGCCCATGACGTTCGGCGCGTGCTTGAGCACGTAGGTGTTGCCGCCCAGGATGATGCTCACCGCGCCACGCATGACCTGCCAGGTGGGGAAGTTCCACGGCATCACGGCCAGTACCGGGCCCAGCGGCAGGTAGGAGATGTACGCGCCCTCGATCGGGGTCTTCTCGTCTTCGAGCATGGCCGGGCCGTTGTCGGCGTACCACTCGCAGAGGTTGGCGCACTTGTTGATCTCGCCACGGGCCTGGGTGACCGGCATGCCCATTTCCCGGGCTTCCATGCGGGCCATCGGCTCGACGTTGGCGCGCAGGACTTCGGCCATCTTGCGCAGCACGGCGACACGTTCGGCGATGCCGGTGTCGCGCCATTGGCGGAACGCGGCATCGCTGCGAGCCAGCGCGGTTTCCAGCTGGGCGGCGTCCTCGAAGGTGTAGCGGGCCAGTTCCTGGCCGGTGGCGGGGCTGCGGGAGATGGCAGCGGGGATGGCGGCGATCTGGTTCATGGTGAGTCCTGCTTGTTCTGTTTAAGGCGCAAGGCCGGTCGTTCGTCCGGGCGGGTGGCTCCGGGATGGCGCAGAAATTAAGATGCGCAACCATTCATGTAAAATGAATAATCAAGAAAGACTCTTTCTCTCGGAGAGAATCATGGACCTTACCCAGCTGGAAATCGTCCGCGCCGTCGCCGCCGAAGGCAGCATCACTGCCGCCGCGGCCCGTCTACATCGCGTGCCGTCGAACCTGACCACGCGGATCAAGCAGCTGGAAGCGGAACTGGGCACCGAGCTGTTCATCCGCGAGAAGCTGCGTCTGCGCCTGTCACCGACCGGGCGCAGCTTCCTCGATTACGCCGAGCGCATCCTCGATCTGGTGGAAGAGGCCCGGCAGGTGGCGGTGGGCGCCGAGCCCCACGGCGGCTTCTCCCTGGGCTCGATGGAGAGCACGGCGGCGGTGCGCATCCCGGAGATGCTGGCGCGCTACCACCAACAGTGCCCGAAGGTGCAACTGGACCTGTCCACCGGCCCCTCCGGCGAGATGATCGACGGCGTGCTCTCCGGCCGCTTCATCGCCGCCTTCGCCGACGGCCCGGCCAACCACCCGCAACTGGACGGCCAGCCGGTGTACCGCGAGGAACTGGTGCTGATGAGCGCCAGGTCGCACCCACCGGTGCACGACGCGCGGGACGTGGCGGGGGAGACGGTGTTCGCCTTCCGCGACACCTGCTCCTACCGCAAGCGCCTGGAGGGCTGGTTCGCCGAGCACCGGGTGGTGCCGGGCAAGATCGTCGAGATGGAGTCCTACCACGGCATGCTCGCCTGCATCGCGGCGGGCGGTGGGGTGGCGATCATCCCGCGGGCGATGTTCGACAGCCTCGCCGGCGGTCGCAACGTGACCATTCACCGCCTGGCGCCGCATCATGCCGACGCCACCACCTGGCTGTTCTGGCGGCGCGGCACCGATACTCCGGCGCTTCGCGCGTTCATCGGACTGCTGGAGCCCGAATCGACGGCCGCCGAGGTCGCCTGAACTCAGCCCGTCGCGCGCTCGTCCTCGACCCACAACTGGCGCAGGCCGCGACCTTCTCGCAGCAGGAAGAGCGCGCCCAGGCCATGCTCGCGCGCCACCTGCGGGCCGCGCTCGGGACCCAGCACCATCAGCGCGGTGGCCCAGGCGTCGGCGAGCATGCAGGTCGGCGCCAGCACCGAGACCGAGGCGACGGCGTTGTCCAGCGGCGCGCCGCGCAGCGGATCCATCGTGTGGGCGTAGCGTTTTCCGTCTCGCTCGTGGAAATGCCGGTAGTCGCCCGAGGTGGCCAGCGCGCCATCGCCCATCTGCAGCACGCCGAGGGCCGTGCGGACGCCTGCCTGGGGGCGCTCGATGGCCACTGTCCAGAGCTGGCCGCCTGGCTTGGAGCCGCGCGCGCGGAACTCGCCGTCGATGCTCACCAGATAATCGTGGATGCCGTGATCCTCCAGGCAGCGGGCCAACTGGTCGACGCCGAAACCCTTGGCGATGCCGGAAAGGTCCAGTTGCACCGGATGGCGCTTGCGCACGCGGCCGCCCTCGAAGTCGAACTCCAGCGCTGCTGCGGCGCTGGACCTCGGCTGGCTGCGGAGCGCGTCGCGCCGGGCATCGTCGGTGAACCCGCCCGGCGGGCCGAAGCCCCAGGCGTCGACCAGATCGCCCACCGCGATGTCGAAGGCGCCGGCGGACTCGGCGCCGACCTGGATGGCGGTGTGCAGCACCCAGAGCAGTTCCGCCGGCAGGGTCATCCAGGTGCCCGCCTCCAAGGCATTGAAGCGCATCAGTTCGGAGTCGGGCCGCCAGTTCGACATCTGCCGGTCCACCTGGGTGACGGCGAGCTCCAGCTGTTGCGCCAGCGCTTCCCGGTCCAGCGTGGCGGGGCTGTAGAACAGCGCGCGGTAGCGCGTCCCCATGACGGCGCCGTTGAAGTCGTAGCGCCCGGTGCTTGCGGGTTCAGAAAAGGTCTTCACGGTAGCGGCCTCCGGCTCTGAGATGCTCCACGCTCAGCGCCAGCGGGCCGAGCAGTTCGTCGATCGCCTTGCGCACGCCCTCGGCCATCCCGCGTCCGCCGCAGACCAGTACCTGGGCTCCGGCGGCCAGCAGCTGGCGCAGCTCGGCTGCGTCGCGGCGCAGGTGGTCCTGCACGTAGGCCCGCTGCGGGCCGGCGGAAAACGCCATGCGCAGTTCGCGCAGGCGGCCGTCGGCGCGGGCGCGGTCGAGGTCGGGGGCGAAGGGCACGCCGGCTTCCGGCACCCGTCCGCCCCAGTAGAGGTAGAGCGGGCGCTCGCAGCGGTTCTGCCGGACGAAGCCGACCAGCGGGCCGATGCCGCTGCCCGCGCCGATCAGGATCAGCGGCGTCTCGCCCGGCTGCGGTCGGAATTCGCGGTGCGGCTGCAGCGTGGCGGCGATCTCATCGCCGGGCCGCAGGCCGTGCAGGTAGCCGGAGCAAAGGCCGCCGGGACGCAGGCGCACGCAGATATCCAGCAGGCCGTCGCTGCTGTCGCTGGCGAGCGAGTAGCGGCGCGGCGCGGCAGCACCGGGCGTGTGGACCGCCAGCAGGTCGCCCGCCTGGTAGGCCGCGATGCTGCCGAGCGCGGCGAAGCGCAGCACCACCAGGGGGGTGTCGCCAGGTGCATCGTGCAGGTGCCGCTCGATCAGCCTGAAACGGGACTCGGGGCGCGCCATGCCGACCTCGCCGATGCGCAGGGGCAGGCCCAGTGCGTTGCCGAGTTCGCCGGTCCAGGTGGAGAAGTCTTGCGGCTGCGCGGCTTCCATGTCCCGGCGCGGCAGCAGGCGTTGCAGGCCCCGGCCGGCGAGTGCGGCGTCCACCTCCGCCGCGTACTGGCAGAAGCGCGGGAAGCGCCGGTCGCCGAAACCGAGTACGGCGAAGCGCGCGTCTGCCGGCAGGCGCAGATGACCGAGGTGGTCGAGGAAGCCCACGGCCGACTGCGGCGCGTCGCCATCGCCATAGGTGGCAGTCAGCACCAGCAGTTCGCGCGCGGCGGGAAATGCCCGCGCGCCCTGCTTCAGCGGGGCGCTGTGCACGCGCCGGCCGGCGGCCGCCAGTGCGGCCTGCAGCGCCTGGGCGAAGGCCCAGGTGCCGTTCGTCTCGCTGCCCACCAGCAACACGCATTCGGCGCTGTCGGCGCTCGCCTGCCCGGCGTCGCGCACGGGAGCGCGGCGACGGCGCAGGAGCAGCAGCAGGCCGGTGATGCCCAGCAGGGGCACGCCCAGGGCCGCCAGGCCGAGTACGGGACTGGCGGCGCCGAACAGCTCGCCGCTGTGCAGGTCGTAGATGAATTCGTTCAGGCGACGCGCCGGAGCGTGGGGCAGGTAGCCCAGCAGCTCACCGCTGACCGGGTCGACATAGCCGTCGCCCTTGGCGGTGCGCAGCGTGTAGGCGGACTGGGAGGCCCCGGCGACTGGGAATTCCAGTTCGCGCAGTTGCCGGAGCGGCACATCGAGCAGCGCCTTGAGCTCGCCGGGAGCCTGCGGCGTACCCTGGGCCAGGTGCGTGGGGAAGGCCGGTTCCTGGTCCGAGCCATCGGGGATCAGCTCGAAGTGCACCGCCGACAGGTAGATGCCGCTCAGGCCGAACAGCAGGGCCACGGGCAGCAGGGCTCGGCCGACCTGATTGTGCCAGCGCGAAGCCGCGTCGCCGCGAACCGGGCCGGCCAGCTTGCGCCAGCCGCCCTGGCGACGGGCCAGCAGTATCAGGCCGGAGACGCCCAGCAGGAGCATGCCGAGCGCGCCGGCGCCGGCCAGGGCGTGCCCCGGCTCGCCCAGCAGCAACGCACGGTGCAGGTCGTGGGCGACGCGGTACAGCGGCGAGGGTTCATAGGCGTCCAGCACCGAGCCGTCACGCGCGGAGATGCGCAGCGCACCCTGCTCGTCGTAGGCGATCAGCAGGCCGGAGGCATGGCGCTCCAGGCGCTCGATGCCGGGCACCTGCTGGCTCACTTGCGCGGCGATCTGCGCCACGCTGCGGGACGGCTCCCCGCCGGCCGCCAGGCGCTCGGCCAGGGGCTGGGTGGCGAGCAGGGCGCCGCTACCGGCCAGCAGGAGCAGCAGGGCGGCCAGCAGGATGCCGGGCCAGGCGTGCAGTCGACGAAGCATGGCGGCCTCCGTCCTCAAAGCTGGTAGCGGAAGGCCGAGACATAGCCGCTGCCGGCGTTGTCCTTGCCGGCGCCGTCGCGGGTCAGCGGCACCTGCACCTCGGCGCGGTTGGAGCGCTTGTCTTCCACGGCGCTGTCGATGCGGATCTGGTAGCCGGCGTCGATCAGGCTGTCGGCCACCTCCACCGAGACTTCCAGGGTGTCGCCGCTGCCGACGCTGGCGCCGCTCAGGCCGTCGAGCTCGGCGGTGCGCAGGCCGCTGCCGCGGGCCCAGTCGGCCAGGTGCTTGTAGTACTTGGCCTTGCGCCCGGCGACCCACAGCGTGCGCTGGTACTGGCCGTCGGCATCGGTCAGGTAGATGGCCAGGTAGGCCTTGTCGCCACGGTATTCGTCGAGGGTGGTGCTCAGCGTGAGCTCGCGGGCTTCAGCCAGCGCCGGGCCGGCGAGAGCGCCAGCGACGGCCAGGGTGGCTACGGCAGTCTTCATGATGGAGTCTCCTGCGGGGGGAGGCTCTACTCTGGGCGCGGGCGCTTAAATAAAGCTGAACCTTCCCGGAGTGGCGCTTCAGACTGCATTCAGAAAACTCTGCTAGGGCGCGGTGTCTTCTGTCCGTTATCGGACTACCGGACGAGTCGCCCGCCGGGGCCGACAGCGGCCTGGGACGGGGCCTTCCGGGCACTGTTTCAACGGTGCTACGTATCGCGGCGGAGACAGTCGCGAAATACTCGCAATTGCCCCTTGCAGAGCCATCATGCTGCGCTAACGTGTGCTTCTCTGTCCGTCGTGCGAAGGCGGCAAATGCTCTTCGCGGCAGGGCGCTTTCTTCCCGTTGGCCCTTCGCCCGGAGCGCATGATGGACACACGCAGCAAGAGCCGCCGCGCCAACTCATTCCAGATCGGTGTCATGGGCACAGGGCTGGTCTGCCTTGCGCTGGTGCTCGCCGGCCTGCTGGTGGCCCTGTGGCCGCAGCTGTATCCCAGGTTTCCGCCGCCGGGCGCGGTCGGCGACTCCGGCGTGCAATGCCTGGCCGGCTGGTGTCCGGGGCCGGACGCGCGGCTGCTGGCGATGGTCATGGTCGCCGGCGGGTTGGGCAGCTTCGTGCATGTGGCCAAGTCCTTCGGCGACTTCGTCGGCAATGAGCGCTTCATGGCCAGCTGGATCTGGTGGTACGTGCTCAAGCCCTTCATCGGCATGATTCTCGCGGTGATCCTCTACCTGATTGTCCGTGGCGGCTTCCTCACTGTCAGCGCGTCCGGCGAGGCGAGCAACGTCAACCTCCACGGGCTGATCGGCATGGCCTGCCTGGCCGGCATGTTCGCCAAGCAGGCCACCGACAAGCTCAGCGAACTCTTCGACAGCCTGTTCCGCACCCGCAGGGCGGCGAGCGACGCCAAGCGCAAGGATGTCCTGGAGAACCCCGTCGCCTGCATCATCGATGCGCAACCACCGATTGCCGGCCCGCAGGCGACCTACATCAATCTGCGCGGTACGGGGTTCGCCCGCGGTGCGCGGGTGCAGGTGAACGGGGAGGGGCGCGAGACGACGCTGGCCGACAGCACCCGGCTGGCCTTCCAGTTGCTGCCCGAGGATGTGGCGCAGGCTGGCGCCCTGGTGGTGGCGGTGGTCAATCCGCCGCCCGGCGGCGGATCGTCGGCGCCGCTGATGCTGGCTGTCGGCGGGCCGGTGGCGGCGGTCGATGTCGCTCCCGTGGCGGCGCTGAGGGCGCCCATCGAGGAGGAAATGGCGATATACGATCACCGGTAGGGCCTGCCGGGGTCTGTAGGAGCGAACCTGCTCGCGAACCGCCTGGCACCGGTGTCCGGCAGGACTCCGTTCGCGAGCGAGCTCGCTCCTACAGAACGGAAAAAGCCCCGCGGGTGCGGGGCTTCTTGTGCGCGGTGCCGGGTCAGACGTGGCTGTTTTCCGCCTCGCGCAAGGGGCGTTTGTGAGCGGAGGCGTGGTGGTCGTCGCGATCGTCATGATCATCGTGAACCAGCGGGACTTCCTTGCCATCGCAGTCGTACAGCTTGCCGTTCTGGAAGTAGTCGCCTTCGTTCAGCGCGGCGATGTCGCGGTAGCGCAGGGTGCGCTCCTCGGCGGCGACGAACACCGACTGCTGATCCGAGTTGCCGGTCTTGAAGTGGTTGAACAGCAGGTTCAGACCGATGGCCATGATGGCCGCGGAACTGATGCCCGAGTGGAAAATGGTGGCGAACCAGCTCGGGAAGTGCTCGTAGAAGCTGGGCGCGGCGATCGGGATCATGCCGAAGCCGATGGAGGTGGCGACGATGATCAGGTTCATGTTGTTGCGGTAGTCCACGGTCGCCAGGGTGCGGATACCACTGGCCGCCACGGTGCCGAACAGCACGATGCCGGCGCCGCCGAGGACGGAGGTGGGCACGGCGGCGATCACGCGGCCCATCACCGGCAGCAGGCCGAGGGTGACCAGGATCAGGCCGCCGGTGGCCACCACGTAGCGGCTCTTCACGCCGGTCACGGCGACCAGGCCGACGTTCTGGGCGAAGGCGCTCTGGGTGAAGGAACCGAAGATCGGCGCGATGATGCTGGAGGCCATGTCGGCGCGTAGGCCGTTGCCCAGGCGCTTGGAGTCGACCTTGGTGCCGATGATTTCACCGACGGCGAGGATGTCCGCCGAGGTTTCCACCAGGGTCACCATGATCACGATCAGCATCGAGATGATGGCCGCGATGTGGAAGGTCGGCATGCCGAAATGGAACAGCGACGGCATCGCCACCATCGGGCCTTCGGCCACGCGGGAGAAGTCGGTCATGCCCAGGGCGGCGGCGATCAGGGTGCCGATCACCATCGCCAGCAGGATCGACAGGCGCGAGATGGTGGCGCTGCCCAGCTTGCTCAGCAGCAGGACGATCACCAGGGTCATGGCGGCCAGGCCGATATTGTCCATGCTGCCAAATTCCGGGGCCTTGGAGTTGCCGCCCATCGCCCAGCGCGCGGCGACCGGCATCAGCGTCAGGCCGATGGTGGTGATCACGATGCCGGTGACCAGCGGCGGGAAGAACTTGGTGATGCGTGAGAACACCGGTGTGATCAGGAAGCCGATGAACGATGCCGCTATCACCGCGCCGAGCACGGCCGGCAGGCCGCCGCCTTCATAGCCACCGCCGAGGATGGCGATCATGGTGGCCACACCGGCGAAGGACACGCCTTGCACCAGCGGCAACTGACAACCGAAGAAGGGGATGCCCAGGGTTTGCAGCAGGGTGGCCAGGCCACCGGCGAAGAGCGAGGCGGCGATCAGCATGCCGATCTCGCTGGGTGAGAGCCCGGCCGCCTGGCCGAGGATCAGGGGCACGGCGACGATGCCGCCATACATGGTCAGAACGTGTTGCAGGCCGTACGCCAGATTGGCGCCGATACCGAGGTTCTCATCTTCCGGACGTGTTCCGACGGACGCTACAGCTGAACGATCATTCATGACTGAGGACTCGCTTGTTTTTGTTGTGTGGGCACTGTAGACAAAATCCGTATGAAATATCTACTGATTTGTATACATGTTTTTGTCCGATGGTCCGAAATCTGACCGATCGGTTACACGCTGGCGGATCGCGAATGCCTCTGGGATGGGAATCTTGTAGAGCTAACGATGTCGATATTGATGTACACGATATGGTATATACATTGCGCTCAAAAAGGATTAGATGTGGGTACAAAAAGATATGGGCACCTGCCAATACAGCTATCCAGACCCGCATCCGTCGTGCTCATGGCCCCGATCGTTGCCTGGCCCGTTCCCTCACGGCGACCGCTCCTGATATAACCCTTCGCCAC
This sequence comes from Pseudomonas sp. ATCC 13867, assembly GCF_000349845.1. Lineage (NCBI taxonomy): Bacteria > Pseudomonadati > Pseudomonadota > Gammaproteobacteria > Pseudomonadales > Pseudomonadaceae > Pseudomonas > Pseudomonas sp. ATCC 13867. The sequence continues at coordinate 2,526,992 of NC_020829.1, forward strand.
GGTCGAGCGGGTCGCAACAACGGAGCAACGATGGCGCTTCCTCCACTTCACAGCTTCAGGGTGTTCGAGAGCGTTGCCCGGCTGGGCAACCTGGCGGCGGCCGCCGTGGAGCTGCACGTCACTACCGGCGCGGTCAGCCAGCAGATCAAGTCGCTGCAGGGCAGCCTGGGCGTCGAACTGTTCGAGAAGAGCGGTCGGCAACTGGTGCTGACCGCCAGCGGGCGGGAATTGCAGAAGCGCGTCGCCAGCGCGATGGGAGAGATCACCGAGGCTGTCCAGGCATTGCGCGCCGGTGGCCAGCGGGAACCGGAGCGGGTCGGGATCACGCTCTCCATTCCTCCGGCGGACGGCGTTACCTGGCTGGCCACGTCGCTGTTTCGTTTCATGGAGGATTCGCGGGCGATCAGCCTGAGGGTGATTGCCGCCACCGGATTTCACCAGGTGGACTGGCGCCGCGCCGATGTCGCGGTGGTCTATGGCACGCCGCCCTGGCCGGGCTTCTGGTGGCGGCTGCTGCATGGCATCCGCCTGACGCCAGTGTGCAGTCCGCAGTTCCTGCGTGGGCCGCAGGCCATCCGCGAGGCGGCGGACCTGGTGCGGCACCGGTTGCTGCACGAAGACGACGGCAGCCAGTGGCAGCACTGGCTGGCCGAGGCCGGGTTCAGCCGTGGCGGCGCCGAGGACATCCATTTCGAGGACTTCGGCATGGTGCTGCAGGCCGCGCGGGATGGTTTCGGCGTGGCGCTCAGCGATGAGACGGTTTCGCAGCGCGACCTCGACGAAGGCCGGCTGGTACGCCCGCTGCCGATCTCGGTGGCGGCGGTGCACAACTACTACGTCGTCTGCTCCGAGGCAAAACGCCAACGCCCGGAGGTCCGGGCGTTCATCGACTGGTTGCTGTCGATAGGCGAGTAGGGCTCGGCCGGGGAGTCCGGTTTTCTACTGCGGGTTGGGCGAACCTGTAAAAAGGCTGTCTGGGCCTCCCCTCGGTCCTACAAAGAGCTGCGTTCAGTAGCCGTAGCCGCGGCCATCGATGAACTGGATGTCGGTGAGGATGCTGATGTCCTTCTCCACCTTGTACAGCTCCGAGCTCTTGATCAGCTCCTGGTCGCTGAAGGCTTCGCCCTTGGCGCGGCCAGCCTGGATCTGCTGCATCTTGTCGCGAATCGCCACGACGTCGGCGTAGGTCATGGCCGGCACCTTGCTCGGATCCTCGTCGGCGTGGGCCCCGTAGAGGGTGGTCTGTGGGTTGATCACCTTCAGCGTGGCGTCCAGCGAGGCGACGTAATCCTTCAGGTTCCCCGCCAGCAGCCAGGACGGATAGAGGTGGTCGCCGGAGAGCAGGATGTTGTGCGCCTCGTCATACAGCACGACTTCGTCCGGCGTGTGGCCGGGCATGCTCAGCAGGCGCACCTTGAGACCGCCCAGGTCGATCACCTCACCGGGTTTCACCAGCCGCGACACCTTGAAGGGCGCCAGGGTCATGTGGTCGATGTTGCCCAGGTAGACCGGCTCCGGTATCTGGTAGAGACCGTCGGCGCGGCGGAATTTCGCGGTGAAGGGCGTATCCGGCAGGTAGATGCTCTGGAAGTTGTGCAGCCCGCCCAGGTGGTCGAAGTGCAGGTGCGAGGGCAGCACCGACAGCGGCTTGTCGGTGATGCGTCGGGCCACCTGGGTGATGTCTTCCTTCTGGTTGGCGCCCGAGTCGAACATCAGCGCCTGGTCCGTCCCCACCAGCAGGTACGAGTAGTTCTTCTGGTAGTAGTTCGGCTCGCCGATCGCATAGAGAAAGTCGCTGAGCTTGTGTACCACGAAGGCTTCCGCATTCGCCTTGGCGCCGTCGCCCGCCAGGGCCGGGAGTGGCGCGCTCAGCAGCGCGGTGGAGGCCAGGGCAAGCACCTTGAAGAATGTTCGCATGGGGGGTGAACCTCTTTTTTGTTGTTCCGGATCGGTTGTTGGCAGAGCGTGTTCTGCCGGGCCCATCTCACCGTCCGGGCGAGCGCACTTCAATGCACGTTTTTTAAAGGCTCGGACTTCAGGGCAGCTAAAGCATGTTGCGGCTGGGACCGCCTGCGCGGCGGTCTTCAGTGGAGGGCCCGAAGCCACGGCCCGCCCCCGGCGCCGTGGTACGTCCGTCCAAGAGAGCTATGGACAGCGTCGGCGGTGATCCTGTGTAATGAGTGCTTTACAACAAAAGCGATAGCACTAGTCGCTTCAACGCGGGATGTGGTTGGACTGCAGGCTGTTAGGGGCTTCGGCAGGGGCAGGCAGAACGACACGTCAGGGAATTTCCGCATACGAGCTCAGGGATTGTAACGCCCATCCGTGCATGAGCTTCCGGGGTTCCTCCTGCGTGACTGGCTGCGTCCATCGCGTACAAGAGAGAACCGTGGATGTCGATTCCAGCGAAAGTCGTTCCGTCTGCTCAATCCGTCAGTACGTCTCCCACCGTCCAGCTCGATGGCCGGCTGGTCCTCGACCAGCGCAGCAAGGTTGCGCTGCAGGTTCCCAGGGACGCGGTTGCCGAATACTCCCGTGAAGGTTCAGACCTCGTCGTTCATCTCAAGAATGGCGAGTCCCTGCGTATCGCCAATTTCTATGCGGCCGGGCAGCCTCCCAGCGAACTGTTCCTCGTCGAAGAGGGGCAACTGGTGGCTGTGCAGTTGCCCGTAGCCGGAGAAGGGACGATGGCGGCGACCTATGCTCCCGAGCCGGTGGCAGCCGGGTTCGACTCGCTGACCAGCGACTCGTCCGGCCTTGCCGGCATGAGCGCGACCACCACGGCGCTGGCCGCCTTGGCGGTGGTGGGCGGCGGCGTAGCGCTGGCCAGCGGCGGCGGCGGTGGTGGCGGCGGGGGCGACTCGGCGCCCGCGCCGGACACCAGCGCCCCGCACGCGGCGACCGACCTGCAGATTTCCACCGATGGCACGCGCCTGTCCGGGCATGCGGAAGCCGGGGCCAGCGTTGGCGTGGACACCAATGGCGACGGCGTGGCGGAGCTGAGCGTGGTGGCGGACGCCAACGGTCGCTTCGAGGTGGGCCTGAATCCGCCATTGACCGGTGGCCAGGCGATCAGCGTGGTGGTGACCGACCCGGCGGGTAACCGCAGTCCGGTGGCCAGCGTGCAGGCGCCGGACTTCCCGGATGCGCCGCAGGTCGAGGCCAGCAACGGCCGTGTCATTGCCGGCACCGCGGCCGCGGGCATGACGGTGGTGCTGACCGACGGCAACGGGCATCCGCTTGGCCAGGCCACGGCCGATGCCGATGGCAAGTGGTCGCTCACGCTGTCCCAGCCGCTCCCCGATGGCATGCGGGTCTACGCGGTGGCCAGGGATGCCTTTGGCAATGACAGCCCGGCGAGCAGCCTCACCGTCGATGCCGTGGCGCCGACCCTGTCCGTCATCGGACTGAGCAATGGTACGCATGTCAGCGGTACCGCCGAAGCCGGTGCGACCGTCACGCTGACCGACGGCAACGGTAACCCCGTTGGCCAGGTCACCGCCGATGGAAATGGCCGCTGGAGCTACACCCCGGACAGCCCGCTGCCCGATGGCACGGTGATCGCGGCGGTGGCCACGGATACCGTTGGCAACGCCAGCGCGCCGGCCTGGGTAACGATCGATTCGACGGCGCCGGGCGCGCCGGTGCTCGACCCGAGCAACGGCAGCAGCCTCAGTGGCACCGCCGAGCCGGGCGCTACCGTGACCCTGACCGATGGCAGCGGCAACCCGATCGGACAGGTCACCGCCGACGGCAGCGGCAACTGGAGCTTCACCCCGTCCACGCCGCTGGCGGATGGAACCGTGGTCAACGCCACGGCCACCGATCCGGCGGGCAACACCAGCGGGCAGGGCAGCACCACCGTCGATGGCGTGGCGCCGGCCACGCCGACCGTCAACCTGAGCAACGGCAGCAGCCTCACCGGCGCCGCCGAGCCGGGCAGCACCGTGATCCTCACCGACGGCAATGGCAACCCGATCGCCGAAGTCAGCGCTGATGGCGGCGGCAACTGGACCTATACCCCGTCCACGCCGATCGCCAACGGCACCGTGGTCAACGTGGTGGCCCAGGACGCCGCCGGCAACAGCAGCCCGGGCGCCAGCGTCACCGTGGACTCGCAGGCCCCGGCGGCTCCGGTGGTCAACCCGAGCAACGGCACCACGCTCAGCGGTGCCGCCGAACCGGGCAGCAGCGTGATCCTCACCGACGGCAACGGCAACCCGATCGGCCAGGTCAGCGCCGATGGCAGCGGCAACTGGAGCTTCACGCCGGGCACGCCGCTGGCCAACGGCACGGTGGTCAACGCCACGGCCAGCGACCCGACCGGCAATACCAGCGCTCCGGCCAGCACCACCGTGGACTCGGTGGCGCCGGCCGCGCCGGTGGTCAATCCGAGCAACGGCGCGGAGATCAGCGGCACCGCCGAACCGGGCGCCACCGTGACCCTGATCGACGGCAACGGCAACCCCATCGGGCAGGTCACCGCCGATGGCAGCGGCAACTGGAGCTTCACCCCGTCCACGCCGCTGGCGGATGGAACCGTGGTCAACGCCACGGCTACCGACCCGGCGGGCAACACCGGCGGCCAGGGCAGCACTACCGTGGACGCCATCGCGCCGGCCACGCCGACCGTCAACCTGAGCAACGGCAGCAGCCTCAGCGGCACCGCCGAACCGGGCAGCAGCGTGACCCTGACCGACGGCAACGGCAACCCGATCGCCGAAGTCACTGCCGACGGCAGTGGCAACTGGACCTACACCCCGTCCACGCCGATCGCCAACGGCACCGTGGTCAACGTGGTGGCCCAGGACGCCGCCGGTAACAGCAGCCCGCCGGCGACGGTGACCGTCGATTCCAGCGCGCCGCCGGCGCCGGTGATCAACCCGAGCAACGGCGTCGTCATCAGCGGCACCGCCGAGGCCGGTGCCACCGTGACCCTCACCGATGCCGGCGGCAACCCCATAGGGCAGGTCACCGCCGACGGCAGCGGCAACTGGAGCTTCACGCCGGGCACACCGCTGGCCAATGGCACGGTGATCGTCGCCACGGCCACCGATCCGACCGGCAATACCGGCCCGCAGGCCGCCACCACGGTGGACTCGGTGGCGCCGGCCGCGCCGGTGGTCAACCCGAGCAACGGCACGAACATCAGCGGCACCGCGGAGGCCGGGGCCAAGGTGATCCTCACCGATGGCAGCGGCAACCCGATCGGCGAAACCACCGCCGACGGCAGCGGCAACTGGGCCTTCACGCCGAGCACCCCGTTGGCCAACGGCACGGTGGTCAACGCCTTGGCCCAGGACCCAGCGGGCAATACCGGCCCGCAGGGCAGCACTGCCGTGGACGCTGTGGCGCCGAACACGCCAGTGGTCGATCCGAGCAACGGCAACCTGCTCAACGGTACTGCCGAGCCGGGCAGCACCGTCACCCTGACCGACGGCAACGGCAACCCGATCGGCCAGACCACCGCCGACGGCAGCGGCAACTGGACCTTCACGCCCGGCTCGCAACTGCCCAACGGCACTGTGGTCAACGTGACCGCGACCGACGCCTCCGGCAACACCAGCCCGCCCGGCACCACGACGGTAGATTCCTCGCTGCCGTCGACTCCGCAGGTCGACCCGAGCAACGGCTCGGTGATCAGCGGCACCGCCGACGCCGGTAACACTGTCATCATCACCGACGGCAACGGCAACCCGATCGGCCAGGTCACCGCCGACGGCAGCGGCAACTGGTCGTTCACCCCGGGCATCCCGCTGCCGGATGGCACCGTGGTCAACGTGGTGGCGCGCAGTCCCGGCAACGCCGACAGCTCGCCGGCGATGATCACGGTGGATGGCGTGGCCCCGCCGGCGCCGCTGATCGATCCGAGCAACGGCAGCGACATCAGTGGCACCGCCGAGGCCGGCGCGACGGTGATCCTCACCGATGGCGGCGGCAACCCGATCGGCCAGACCACCGCCGACGGCAGCGGTAACTGGAGCTTCACGCCGGGCACGCCGCTGGCCAACGGCACGGTGATCAATGCGGTGGCCCAGGACCCGGCCGGCAATACCAGTGGGCCGAGCAGCGTCACCGTCGACGCCGTCGCCCCGCCGGCGCCGGTGCTCGACCCGAGCAATGGCGTGGTCATCAGCGGTACCGTGGAAGCCGGGGCCAAGGTGATCCTCATCGACGGCAGCGGCAACCCGATCGGTGAAACCACCGCCGACGGTAGCGGCAACTGGACGTTCACCCCGGCTACCCCGCTGGCCAACGGCACCGTGGTCAATGCGGTGGCCCAGGACCCGGCCGGCAACACCAGCGGCACGGCCAGCGCCACGGTGGACGCGGTAGCCCCGGCCACCCCGGTGCTCGATCCGAGCAACGGTACAGTGATCAGCGGTACCGCCGAAGCCGGTGCGACGGTGATACTCACCGACGGCGGCGGCAACCCGATCGGCCAGGCCAGCGCCGACGGCAGCGGCAACTGGAGCTTCATCCCGGCCACGCCGCTGGCCAATGGCACGCTGGTCAACGCCGTGGCCCAGGACGCCGCCGGCAACACCAGCGGTCCGGTCAGCAGCATGGTGGACGCGGTGGCCCCGGCCACCCCGGTGATCGACCCGAGCAACGGTGTCGAACTCAGCGGCACCGCCGAACCCGGCGTCCGGCTGATCCTCACCGATGGCAATGGCAACCCGATCGGCCAGACCCTCGTCGACGGCAGCGGCAACTGGAGCTTCACTCCGAGCACACCGCTGGCCAACGGCACCGTGGTCAACGTCGTGGCCCAGGACCCGGCCGGCAATACCAGCGGCCCGGCCAGCGCCACGGTGGACACGGTGGCTCCGGCCACGCCGGTGATCAATGCCAGCAACGGCAGCGTGATCACCGGGACCGCCGAGGTCGGCGCCAAGGTGATCCTCACCGACGGCAACGGCAACCCGATCGGCGAGACCACCGCCGACGGCAGCGGCAACTGGACCTTCACCCCCGGCACGCCGCTGCCCAACGGTACGCTGATCAACGCCGTCGCCGAGGACGCCGCCGACAACGCCAGCGGTCCGGCCAGCACCACGGTGGACTCGGTGGTGCCATCCGCTCCGCTGCTGAGCATCAGCGCCGACGGCGCGCTGCTGACCGGCATCGCCGAGCCGAACAGCCAGGTGCGCATCGTGGTCAATGGCGACAGCGCCAACCCGATCACGGTCAACGTCGACGGTAGCGGCAACTTCAGCCTGCCGTTCGCGCCGCCGCTGATCACCGGCGAGCTGATCGCCGGGGTCGTCGTGGACGCCGCCGGCAACGTCAGCGGACCGGGCACCATCAACGGCCCTGACCTGGCGCCGCCAACCATCAGTGTGGCGGAAGCCGCCGATACCTGGGTCAACGCCGCGGAGATCGGCGACGGCATCCAGGTCGAGGTGACGGTCCGCCCGACCATGCAGGTCGGCCAGGTGGTCATGCTCAAGTTCGCCGGGCAGGGTGGCTACGAGGCGGAGGTCAGCCATACCCTCAACGCCGGCGACATCGCCGCCGGCAACGTGACCCTGACCCTGACGCCTTCCAGCGGACCGTTCCCGGAGGGCGCCTCGACCATTACCGCCGACATCAACGGCGGCACCGCGTCGACCCCGGTGCCGTTCACCATCGACACCATTCCACCGGCGACCCCGGTGCTGTCCCTGGTCGGCAACATCCTGACCATCTCGGCGGAGCCGGGCACCGAGCTGACGGTCACCGCCGGCGTCGGCGGGGTGACCGCCACCGCCACGGTGACCGCCGACAACAGCGGGCTGGCGTCGCTGAACCTGCTTACCGACCTGGACATCGACTTCAGTTGGGACCAGTTGCTCGACGCCCAGGTCTCGGTGGTCGGCCGCGACCCGGCCGGCAACCCGAGCAACGTGGCGAGCATCGGCGTCGGCACCAGCATCGAGCAGCCGGTGACCATCGGCAATTTCGGCCTCGACGTCAGCCTCAACCCGCTGAACCCGCGATTCGGTTTCAGCGGTACCAGCGAGCCGGACTCCAGCGTGGTGATCCGGGTCATCACCCCGGCGCTGAACGTCGAGTTGCTGCCGATCCAGGCGGACTCGTCCGGAAACTTCTCGCTGAACCTGCTGAGCCCGACCATCCTCACCCAGTTGGGGTTGAACGTCTCCGACATCCTCGATCTCGGCTCGAGGATCTCGTTCAACCTGGTGTCCACCGATTCCAACGGCAGCGATAGCGCCGCCTACGGGATCACCCTGACCCCCAACGGACTGTCGCTGAACATCGGCCAGATCGATGTCAACGGCACGTCCGGCGACGACGTGCTGTCCGGCGCCAACGGCAGTTCGGAGCACATCAACGGCGGCGACGGCAGCGACCTGGTCTTCAACGTGGGCACCGGCGACCATGTGGTGGCCGGCAACGGCAACGACACCCTCCAGATCACCGCGACCGATTTCGTCAGCATCGATGGCGGCGCCGGGTTCGATACCCTGGTCCTGGCCAACGGCATCGACCTCGACTACAACGCCGTCGGCGTCGGCACGCTCAGCAACCTCGAGCGCATCGACCTCGGCAAGGGCGATTCGGGTAGCGTGCTGACCCTGACCGCGGCGGAGGTGGATGCCGTCACCGATGCCAACAACACCTTGCAGATCACCGGCGAGAACAACGACACCCTGAACGTGGTGGGCGCGGTGAATACCGGTACCACGCAACTGATCGACGGCATTACCTACGATGTCTACACCTTCGGCAGTACCACCCTGCTGGTCGAGGACAATACGGTACAGGTGACCGTCTGATGGCTGGCAAGCAGTACTTCCCGCCGGCCCTGTCCCGCGGGAAGAGCATCATCGGCCTGCTGTTGCTTGGCCTGCCGCTGTGTGCGCCGGCCATTCCCCTCGACGAAGCGGTGCGCGCGGGGCTGGCGATCCATCCGCAGTTGCGCTCCGCGCTGGCGGAGGCGGAGCGCGCCGGCACCGAGGTGGATATCGCCAAGGGCGGCTACTACCCAGCCGTCAGCCTGTCCGGCGGGCCGCAGGAGTTCGACTTCGGCGAAGTCGTCTACGATGCCACCGTTTCGCAGATGCTGTACGACTGGGGACGGGTGTCGAGCAAGGTGGACAGCGCCAGCGCCGACCGCCGCCGGCTGACCGAGGCGGCGCTGGTGGCGCGGGACGACGCGGCGCTGGACATCGTCGAGACCTACCTCGACGTGCTGGCCGCCGAGCGCCGGGTGGACACGGTGCGCCGGCATATCCAGCGCCTGGACGGCATTCGCGAGATGACCCAGGCGCGCGGCGGCGACGGCTATGCCGACCGCAGCGAGCTGGATCGCGCCAACCTCGAACTGTCGCGGGCCGGGGAACAGCTGTCGCTGGAAAAAGGCAGCCTGCAGGATGCGCGCAACCAGTACGCCCTGCTGGTCGGCCAGGCCCCCGGCGACCTGGTGGAGCCGGAGCCGGCCTCGCTGCAGCGTTACCTGGCGGGCAGCGACCTGAGTCGGGTGATCCAGGACGCGCCCTTGCAGCGCAAGGCGGTGGAAGAGGCCAACGCCGCGGAAGCGGGCGTGCGCGAGGCGAAGAGCGCGCTGCTGCCGCAACTGAACCTGGAGGCGACGGCGCTGCGCCGCGAGGTCGGCGGGCGCCCGGAAAGCGATTCGGTGCTGGCCCTGCGGCTGCGCATGGACACCTTCCAGGGACTTTCCAACTTCCGCCGGCCGACCGCCGCGCAGCAGCGCCTGGAGTCGGCGCGCTGGAGCGCCGATGCGATGCAGCGCGACATCCGCCGGCAACTGCAGACGCTGTTCGACAACGGCGAGACCCTGCGTTGGCGCGAGCAGTCGCTGAGCCAGCAGGTCAGCGAGTCGGAGCAGGTGGGCGAGTTGTACCGTGAACAGTTCGAGGTCGGGCGGCGCGACGTGATCGACCTGCTCAACGTCCAGCGCGAACGCTTCGAGGCGGAGCGCCAACTGGTCAACCTGCACATCGAACGCAAGCGCATCGAATATCGGGCGGCGGCCCAGGTCGGGTTGCTGGGGTCGCTGCTGGAGAACCGGTTGAATCATGGAAGCTGAAATGAACCTGTCCCAGGCGCCGGTCGATCCGCTGCGCGAGGGATTGTCGCTGCTGTGCCGGCAACTGGGCCGGCCGGTCAGTCCGGGCGAGCTGGCCGACGGCATCGCCCTGGAGCAGGGGAGGCTGCCGCTGCACCGGGTGGCTCGTGCCTTGCGCCGCGCGGAGATCACCGCCCAGGTGGCGGAATATCCGCTGCAGCGGATGGACGCCTACCTGCTGCCGGCACTGTTGTTGCTCAAGGATGGCGGCACGCTGGTGCTGGCCGGACTCGACGGCGGCATGGCCGACGTGCTGGTGCCGCAGAGCGACGGCGGCAGCGAACGCCTGGCGCTGGCCGAGCTGGAAGCGCTCTACGCCGGCACGGCGGTGTTCGCCAAATGCCGCTACCGTCCCGATGGGCGTGTCGGCGACTACGCCAGCGCGGAGCCGGAGCACTGGTTCTTCGGTCCGCTGCGGCGGCTGCGGCGCTCCTACGCGGAGGTCGCCCTGGCGGCCCTGGTGGCGAACCTGCTGGCGGTCGCCTCGTCGCTGTTCGCCATGCAGGTGTATGACCGTGTCGTACCCAACGGCGCCTTCGACACCCTGTGGATCCTCGCCAGCGGCGTGGTCCTGGCGATCTGCCTCGACGGTGTGCTGAGGATCCTGCGCGGGCACCTGCTCACGGTGCTGGGCAAGCGGCTCGACCTGCAACTCTCGACGCTGCTATTCTCCCGCGTGCTGGGCACCCGCCTGGCGGCCAGGCCGGCGTCGATGGGCGCGTTCAGCACCCAGGTGCGCGAGTTCGAGTCGGTGCGCGAGTTCTTCACCTCGTCCAGCGCCGCGCTGATCAGCGACCTGCCGTTCGTGGCGATCTTCCTGCTGATCATCGCGCTGATCGGCGGTCCGCTGGCCTGGGTGGTGCTGGCCGCCTGCGTGCTGATGGTGCTGCCGGGGTTGCTGACCCAGCGCCTGCTGGGTCGCCTGTCGCGGCAGAACCTGCGCGAAGGGGCGATGAAGAACAGTGTCCTGCTCGAAGCCTTCGAACACCTGGAGACGGTAAAGGCCACCCGCGCCGAAGGTCGCTGCCTGCACCAGTGGGAAACGCTCACCGGCCAGCTTTCCAGCACGGCGTTGAGGACCCAGGCGCTGGTTTCCACGCTCAGCTACGGTTCGGGCATCATCCAGCAGTTGTGCTATGTCGGCGTGGTGGTCGCCGGGGTCTACCGGATCAGCGACGGCGCCATGACCGTCGGTGCGCTGGTGGCCTGCTCGATTCTGTCCTCGCGCGCCATCGCGCCCTTGTCCCAGGCGGCCGGTATCCTCGGCCGCTGGCAGCACACGCGGGTGGCGATGGAAGGGCTGGACCAGTTGATGGGAGCGCAGCAGGAGCGCCCCGAGGGCAAGCGTTTCGTGCACCGGGAGCGCCTGCGCGGCAGCTACCGGCTCGAAGGCGTGCGCCTGGCCCACGGCGAGGGGGCGCCGGTGGTGGACGTGCAGGCGCTGAACCTCCAGGCCGGCGAACGCGTTGCGCTGCTGGGCGGCAATGGCGCCGGCAAGTCGACCCTGTTGCGCCTGCTCAGCGGTCTGCTGGACCCGCAGGCGGGACGGCTGCTGCTGGACGACGTCAGCCTCGGCCAGATCGACCCCGCCGACCGCCAGCGCGGCATCGGCTACCTGCCGCAGGACGTGGCGCTGTTCCACGGCACCCTGCGCGACAACCTCAATCTGGAGAATGCGGCGCTGAGCGACGAGGAACTGCTGGAGGCGCTCGATGGCGTCGGCCTGGGCGGTTTCGTGCGCGCCCATCCGCTGGGCCTGGACATGCCGATCCAGGGCAACGCCAGCCTGTCCGGCGGCCAGCGCCAGGCGGTGGGCCTGACGCGCGTGCTGCTGCAGGACCCGCCGATCCTGCTGCTCGACGAGCCGACCGCGGCCTTCGACCAGACCAGCGAAAACCGCGTCATCGAATACCTGCAGCAGTGGCTGGGCAGCCGCACCCTGGTGTTGACCACGCACAAGAAAAGCATGCTGGCCCTGGTGGACCGCGCGGTGGTCCTGCGCAACGGCCAGGTGATCATGGACGGACCGCTGCACCAGGTGGTGCAGGGCAACCAGGTGCAGGCGCCGCTGCACACCGAAGGAGGTGTCCGTGGCTGAGCCGGGTTCCGATCAATTGCGCCGGCAACTGGGCGACCCGCTGCTGGCGGCGACCCACCCGGTCTACCGACCGCTGCTCTGGACCCTGCTCGGGGTGGTCCTGCTGTCCATCCTCTGGGCGGCCTGGGCGGAGCTGGACGAGGTGACGCGCGGTGACGGGCGCGTGGTGCCCTACAGCCGCATCCAGAAGATCCAGAGCCTGGAGGGCGGCATCCTCGACCGCCTGCTGGTGAAGGAGGGCGACCGCGTCGAGGTGGGGCAGCCCCTGGTACGGCTGGACGACACCCATTTCCTCACCAATTACCAGGAGTCGGCCAACCAGGCCGCCGTCCTGCGCGCGGCCATCGCGCGGCTGGATGCCGAGGTGCTGGGCAAGGAACGCATCGAGTTCCCCGAGGGAATCGACGCCGCTGGCCCGTTGGCCCGCTCCGAGCGCGAGCTCTTCAACTCCCGGCGGGCCAAGCTGGTGGAAGGCAGCCAGGCCGTGCAGAAGCAGGTCCGCCTGGCGCAGAGCCAGCTCGACCTGGTCCGGCCGCTGGTGGAGAAGCGCGCCGTCAGCCAGATGGAGGCGCTGAAGCTCAGCCAGGACATCGCCACGCTCAACGGCAAGCTCACCGAACTGAAGAACACCTACTTCCAGGATGCCTACACCGAGCGCGCGGAGAAGAAGGCCCAGCTCACCCAGCTGGAGCCCATCGTGCAGCAGCGCCGGGACCAGTTGCGCCGCACGGAGATCCTGTCGCCGGTACGCGGGCGGGTGAACACCGTACTGATCAACACGCGCGGCGGGGTGATCCAGCCGGGAGAGGCGATCATGGAGGTGATCCCGGTGGAGGAGCAGTTGCTGGTGGAGGCGAAGATCAAGCCGCGCGACGTGGCCTTCCTGGTGCCCGGCATGCCCGCCAAGGTGAAGATCACCGCCTACGACTACACCCTCTACGGCGACCTCAAGGGTACCCTGGAGCAGATCAGCGCCGACACCATCGAGGAGGACACCGTGCACGGCAAGGAGTCCTACTACCAGGTGCTGATCAGGACCGACGGCAGCCAGTTGAAGCGGGGGAGCGAGGTGCTGCCGATCATCCCCGGCATGGTGGCGGAAGTGGACATCCTCAGCGGCAAGCGCAGCGTGCTCAACTATCTGCTGCGTCCGCTGATCAAGGCGCGGCTGTATTGAACCGCTGCCGTGGGTTCGCTCGGGCAGCGCCACGGGATGAAACGGCGGCGCCGGAGCTGGCCGGCACGTCCGAACGTTGGCGGCGCCGGATGACGCGTCCAGCCGGCGCTTTCCCGACTATCGAGAACCTACGATGGCCAGCCGAATATCCCGTTGGGTCTAATTATCCGGCCTTGTTCTGGATAAAGAGGGTGACTCAAACGGGCTCGACGTTCTTCCGCTTATTCATTCGTTCCGCCATCCGGCGATAAGTGCGCCATTCCCGTCCGGGGCAATGGGCGCCTGTCCGAATCCAATTCATTTCAAGTTTGTGCCAGTGGCAGTGGTTGCCGCTGGTAAGGAGTTTTCATGCGTGCTGCAAAAGTGATTTCCGCCCTGTTCCTGTTGTCGACCCCGGCGCTGGCGTTCGCGGATGACAGCGGTCTTTATGTCGGTGGTGGTGTCACTCGTGCCGAAATCGACGAGTCCCGGTTCGACGACAAGGACGACAGCTACAAGCTCTATGCGGGGTATCGCCTGAACAACTACCTGGCGTTCGAAGGGGCGGTCGTCGATTTCGGTGACATGAGCGATCGCGACAAGCATTTCGACGGCCAGTCGGCGCAGGCCAGCCTGCGTCTGGGCTTCCCGATCGGCCAGCGCATCCGCCTGTTCGGCACGGCGGGCGTGCACGCCTGGCACGCCGACGACGATGTGGCGGGCAAGTCCGAGGATGTGGATGCCCTCTACGGCTACGGTGCGGAGATGGATGTGCTGGGCGGCCTGGGGATGCGCCTGGAGCAGGAAACCCTGAAGGTCGGCGACATCGATCTCGACCAGACCACCCTGTCGGCCTACTGGCGGTTCTGATCCGCCGGGAAGGGAGCGGAGAGGCCGCTTCCTTCCCCTTGCATCGGCCTGCGTGCGAACCATCGATTTCCGGCAGAGTGACTATCGATGGAATCGAGTGGTCCGGCCGTGGATCGCGCCTGAAGATCAGCCCGTGTGACCCGCAAGACCAACAACAGCACGGGAGCGATCGCATGAACACTTCAATCTCCGGGATGAAACGCCATGCCCTTGGCAGCGCCTTCGGCATTTCCCTCCTCGCACTCGGCAGCCTCGCGGGCTGCGCGCAGACCTCCGAGCTCCAGCTCAGCTGGGACAACTTTGGCGGAACCACCCGCCGGGACAACGTCGCCTATCTCGACTGCGTCGGAAGCAAGGTCGCCCCTGGCGCCCAGACCTTCATCAGCACCGGCGACGGCACGGGCCGGCTCCTCGTCGGCAGCGACGATCCGCGCCAGGCCAGCGGCATCGTGGACGTCACCGCCATCGACGGCGGCAGCCACTTCAACGCCTATCAGAGTACGGCCTGGCAGGACAAGGGTGAGCTGCTCGACGCCGCCTACCTGTGTTCCCTGAGCTGAGCGAGCGCCTCGCGCAGTCAGCCGCCATTCCTTTCATTCCATCGCGAAGCGTGTTGCACGCCGCGCTTCGGGGGCTTCGTTCGCCCTCAATCCAGGGAGAGACTGCAATGAAACAGCACATTCTGATCGTCGGCGCGGGTTTTGGCGGTGTCTGGAGCGCCCTGGCCGCTGCCGATCCCGCGTTCCCGGTGGCCTGACCCGCAGGTCGCGAAACACCGTCGCCAGCGTCTGCCATCGGCATTGCGCTGGGCCTCTGCCACTGGGCGCACATTCCCTCGCGCCCACTTCCGCCCGCCAGGGGGCACCTCGGCGGGCGTTTTTTTTAATTTACGCGTGTTGTGTATTCTGATCGTACGTGCCAGTGTGTGCGCCCTGGCGGCCCTATTCGCCACAGTTGCCATACTTCAGTTCCCGGTCCGTTCTCCGGGCGCTGATGGGCGCCGCCGGCCGACGGTACACTCACTCCCGTCGCGTAACAGAAGTACAAGAGAATCGAGATGAACACGCACTTTCTGACTTGCGCCGTCTTCGTCCGCCGCGACGCAGACCTCCACCTTCCCACCAACCTTCAGCCGACGGTGAAAGCATGATCGAGGTAACCGAAGTTTCCATTGCGCAGCTGCGTGAAGCCCTGGAGTCGGGCCGCACCACCGCGGTCGAACTGGTCAAGGCCTACCTCGCGCGCATCGATGCCTACGATGGCCCGACCCGGCTCAATGCCGTGGTCGTGCGCAACACCGAGGCCCTGAAGGAAGCCCAAGCCTCCGACGAGCGCCGCGCCCGCGGCGAGACCCTCGGCCCGCTGGATGGCATTCCCTACACCGCCAAGGACAGCTACCTGGTCAAGGGCCTGACTGCCGCCTCCGGCAGCCCGGCCTTCAAGGACCTGGTCGCCTACCGCGATGCCTTCACCGTCGAGCGCCTGCGCGCCGGCGGCGCCATCTGCCTGGGCAAGACCAACATGCCGCCCATGGCCAACGGTGGCATGCAGCGCGGCGTCTACGGCCGTGCGGAAAGCCCGTACAACCGCAAGTTCCTCACCGCGCCCTTCGCCTCGGGGTCGTCCAATGGCGCCGGCACCGCGACCGCCGCGAGCTTCTCGGCCTTCGGCCTGGCGGAAGAGACCTGGTCCAGCGGTCGTGGCCCGGCCTCGAACAACGGCCTGTGCGCCTACACCCCCTCCCGTGGCGTGATCTCGGTGCGCGGCAACTGGCCGCTGACTCCGACGATGGACGTGGTGGTGCCCTACGCGCGCACGATGGCCGACCTGCTGGAAGTGCTCGACGTGGTGGTGGCCGAAGATACCGACACGCGTGGCGACCTGTGGCGCCTGCAACCGTGGGTGCCGATCCCCGCCGTCGCCGAGGTGCGTCCGGCGTCCTACCTGGACCTCGCCTCCGGCCCTGAAGCCTTCAAGGGCAAGCGCCTGGGCGTGCCGCGCATGTTCATCAACAAGGACGAGCTGGCCGGTACCAGCGAGAAGCCGGGCATCGGCGGCCCGACCGGCCAGCGCATCAATACCCGCGCTTCGGTCATCGATCTCTGGGAACAGGCCCGCAAGGCCCTGGAAGCGGCCGGCGCCGAAGTCATCGAAGTGGACTTCCCGCTGGTCTCCAACTGCGAGGGCGACCGTCCGGGGGCGCCGACCGTGTTCAACCGCGGCATCGTTTCCGAGCAGTTCCTGCATGACGAGCTGTGGGAGTTGTCCGGCTGGGGCTTCGACGACTTCCTGCGCGCCAACGGCGATCCGAAGCTGAACAGGCTGGCCGACGTCGACGGCCCGCAGATCTTCCCCCACGATCCGGGCACCTTGCCGAACCGCGAGGGCGACCTCTGCGCCGGCATGGACGAGTACGTGAACATGGCCAAGCGCGGCCTGAAAACCTGGGACCAGATCGAGACCCTGCCCGACGGCCTGCGCGGTCTGGAGAAGACCCGCAAGCTCGACCTGGAAGACTGGATGGACGAGCTGAAGCTCGACGCCGTGCTGTTCCCCACCGTGGCCGACGTCGGTCCGGCGGATGCCGACGTCAACCCGGAATCGGCCGACATCGCCTGGAGCAACGGCATCTGGGTCGCCAACGGCAACCTGGCGATCCGTCACCTGGGCGTGCCGACCGTCACCGTGCCGATGGGCGTGATGGCCGATATCGGCATGCCGGTGGGGCTGACCTTCGCCGGCCGCGCCTATGACGACTCCGCGCTGCTGCGCTTCGCAGCGGCCTTCGAGGCCACCGGCTCCAAGCGCCTGGTGCCGCCGAGCACGCCGCCGCTGGGCTGATCGGTTCGTCGCTGCAAGCAAGAGAAAAACCGCGCTCCCAATGGGGGCGCGGTTTTTTGGTCTATGACGCCGGCCGGCCTGGCTGGCGGATCGCGGACGCAGTCCGCTTCCTACCGGACAGCTCCAGGCTCGGATCAACCCTCTCCCAGGGGGAGAGGGAGCCGTCCGCGATTGGCATCGTGCAGAGCAGTTCGCGAGCAAGCTCGCTCCTACAGGGAAACGCCGGGGTGTTCTTTGTAGGAGCGAGCTTGCTCGCGAACGCGTTTCCCTGCGACGCGCATGACAAGCAGTTCGCTCCAGCGAGGATCTGCGCTCACTTGGCCGACTTCACGTTGCCGTAGCGCACTTCCTTGGACGGCGAGTAACCGTAGAACGAGGTGTAGCACTTGCTGAAATGACTGGGCGAGACGAAGCCGCAGGCCAGCGCCACCTCGTACATCGGCAGGCTGGAATGCTGCAGCAGGCGCCGGCTTTCGGTGATGCGCAGCTCCAGGTAATAGCGCACCGGCGTGGTCCCCAGTTGTTCCTGGAACAGCCGCTCGATCTGCCGCTTGGAGCGCCCCACGTAGAGCGACAACTGGTCCTGGCTCAGCGGCTCCTCGATGTTCGCGCTCATCAGGTTGATCGCTTCGCGCAGCGGCTCGCTGAGTTTCTCGTGCAGCGCCGGGCGGGTGCGGCGGAAGCGCGACTCCTCGAAGGCGAGGATGTCGACGATGGCATCCACCAGCTCGCGGCCGTGGCGCGCGTTGATCCACTCCAGCACCAGGTTGAAGGCGCCGGTGGGGCTGGCGGCGGTCAGACGGTCGCGGTCGAGCTGGTAGCTTTCGCTGGTGACTTCGCTGTGCCGGGCGATTTCCGCCAGGGCCGCGCGGTGTTCGGGGTGGATGGCGCAGCGGTAGCCGTCCAGCAAGCCGGCCTGGCCGAGGAACCAGGCGCCGTTCCACAGGCCGGCGAGGGTAATGCCCTTGTCGGCGGCAGCCTGCAGCAGGCGGGTCAGCTCGGGTGTGGCCCGCAGTTGGGTACGCAGGCCGCCGCAGACCACCAGCAGATCCAGCTCGGCCAACTGCGAGGCGGTCAGCACCGCGCCGGGGCAGATCACCAGGCCGAGGTCGCTGGTGACCGATTCGCCGTCGAGACTGAAGGTCTGGGTGGTGAAGGTCTGGGCACGGATCAGGTTGGCGGTGACCAGGGTGTCCAGCGCCTGGGTGAAGGCCGGCAGGGAGAAATGCTCGAGCAGCAGGAAGCCCACCCGCGCCTGGCGGGTGGGCTCCCTCTGCTGCTCGGCGATGAAGCGCAGGTTGCGTCCCTGCATGGCGCCACTGAATTGCCGTCGTTCGACCAATCACCACCTCATGTTGCAGATGCCGCCGAGGCGGCGAGTATCGCCCGGATCACCCGCCCGCGCCGCTGGCGCCGCGGCGGCGCAGCACCGTATCCGGCCTGTGTTCTAGCGTGCGCCGGCCGGTCTGGCTGAGCAGGATGATGATCACTGTCAGCGCCAGCGTCGAGCTTACCTCCACCCGGTGCGTGGGCATGATGAACATGACGGTCAGGATGAAGCCGATGATGCCGATCACCAGCCAGGTCAGCCAGGGGAACAGCCACATGCGGAACACCAGCTCGTGGTTGCGCCGGCGCAGGATCGCGCGCATGCGCAATTGCGAGATGGCGATGGCGAGGTAGACGAGCAGAGCGATGGAGCCGGAGCTGGCGAGCAGGAAGTCGAACAGGCGCGCCGGGGCGAAGAAGTTCAGCAGGGTGGTGGCCATGCCGATCAGCGTGCTGGCGATCACCGCCGCGCGCGGCACGCCGGCTGCCGAGGTGCGCTGGATGAAGGCCGGCGCGTCGTTGCGGCGGCTCAGCGAATAGATCATCCGCGAGGCGATGTACACCGAGGAGTTCAGGCAGCTGGCGACGGCGACCAGCACCACCAGGTCCATCAGCAGTTGCGCGTTGGGGATGTTCAGCAGCTCCAGGGTGCGCTGGTAGGAGCCGATTTCCACCAGGCGCGGGTCGTTCCACGGCACCACCGAGATGATCACCAGGATCGACAGCAGGTAGAACACGCTGATGCGCCAGATCACCGAACGGGTAGCCTTGGCGATGTTGCGGCTGGGGTCGCTGGATTCGGCGGCGGCGATGGTCACCGCCTCGGTACCGATGAAGCTGAACAGGGTGGTGATCAGCGCACTGAAGATCGCCGTCCAGCCGTTGGGCATGAAGCCGCCGTGCTCGCCCATCAGCCGGGTCAGGCCGCTGACCTCGCGGCCGGGCAGCAGGCCCAGCAGCGCCGCCGCGCCGAGGCCGATGAACAGTACGATGGCGGCCACCTTGAGCATGGCGAACCAGAACTCGAACTCGCCGTACTTGGCGACGCTGAACAGGTTGGTGATGGTCAGCAGGAGCGTCATCGACAGGGCGAAGATCCAGGTCTCGACCTGCGGCAACCAGTTGTTGAGGATGACCCCGGCGGCGATGGCTTCGATGGGGATGACCAGCACCCAGAACCACCAGTACAGCCAGCCGATGGTGAAGCCGGCCCAGCGGCCGATGGCCTGGTCGGCGTACGCGGAGAAGGAGCCGGTGTCAGGGCTGGCCACGGCCATCTCGCCGAGCATGCGCATCACCAGCACCACCAGCAGCCCGGAGAGGGCGTAGGCCACGATGGCGGCGGGGCCGGCGGCGGCGATAGCGTGGCCGGAGCCGACGAACAACCCCGCGCCGATGATTCCCGCGATGGAAAGCATGGTTACGTGGCGGGGCTTGAAGCCCTGCACCAGATCGCCATTGGCGCCTTTCGCACTAGGTGCACTCATCTGTCGGCCTTCCTGTTGCAATTGTTCTTATTGAAGTTGTCATGGAGGGCGCGCAGCCACGGGCCAGGGTGGGTTTCCACCAAGCCGCGATCCCGCTCCTCTCGGGTCGATGGGGGCTCGGAAATGCCACGCCGGACAGCCAGCATCACGCGGGGCCCAAGCTATGCCATGCGGGCGCCCCGCCAGTTGTTCAGGATCGCCACGGGCATGGCCAAAAGCGACATGGCGCGCCGCGCGACGGTAGCCATGAGCCACTCTGCAATGGGGCTCGACCGCATGCGGCAGACGTGGGATCGAGTCAAAAAAAATCCCCCGGCCGCTGCCGCGACCGAGGGATGCAAGGACCGGGCAGGGGATGCCCGGTCGAGGTAGACCCGCAGGGGGTTACAGACGAATCAGCACCGATTTCAGCTCGGTGTAGTGCTCGATGGCGGCGGCGCCCATCTCGCGGCCCACGCCCGACATCTTGAAGCCGCCGAAGGGCAGCGCCGGGTCCAGCGCGCTGTGGCAGTTGACCCACACCGAGCCGGACTTGATGCGCGGCACCATGCGGTGCACCGCCGACAGGTCGTTGGACCAGATGCTCGCGCCCAGGCCGTAGGGGCTGTCGTTGGCCAGGCGCAGGGCGTCGTCGATGTCGTCGAAGGGCATGGCGACCAGCACCGGGCCGAAGATTTCCTCCTGCACCAGCGGGTTCTTCTGGTCGACGTCGACGATCACCGTGGGTTTGACGAAGTAGCCGGGGCCGAACTGTTCGCCGCCGCAGGCGATGGTGGCGCCCTTGTCGCGGCCCAGTTCGATGTAGTCGAACACGCGCTTCTGCTGCTTGGCGGAGATCAGCGGGCCCATGTCGATGCTCGGGTCCAGGCCGTTGCCCAGCTTCATGCCGTTGGCGATGCCGGCGATGTCGGCGATCACGTTGTCGAAGTGCTTGCGCTGCACGTACAGGCGCGAGCCGGCGCAGCAGACCTGGCCCTGGTTGAAGAAGATCGCTTGCGCCGCGCCAGCGGCGGCGGTGGCGAGGTCGGCGTCGGCCATGACGATGGTCGGCGACTTACCGCCCAGCTCCAGGGTCACGCGGGTCATATTGTCCATCGCCGCCTTGCCGATTTCCTTGCCCACCGGGGTCGAGCCGGTGAAGGTCAGCTTGTCCACCAGCGGGTGGTGGGAGAGGGCGGCGCCGGCGGTGATGCCGGTGCCGGTGACGACGTTGAACACGCCTGCCGGGTAGCCCGCCTCCAGGACAAGCTCGGCGAGTTTCAGCGCGGACAGCGGGGTTTCGTCGGCGGGCTTGAGCACCACGCTGCACCCGGTGGCCAGCGCCGGGCCGAGTTTCCAGCAGGCCAGCAGCAGCGGGAAGTTCCAGGCGACGATGGCGCCAACCACGCCGACGGCTTCGCGGCGGATGTAGCCGTGGAAGTCGCCGTCGGGCATCAGCGGCATCGACACATCGACGGTGGTGCCTTCGATCTTGGTGGCGTAGCCGGCCATGTAGCGCAGGAAGTCGATGGCCAACTGCACATCCATCACGCGGGCGACGGCGGCGCTCTTGCCGTTGTTCAGGCACTCCAGCTCGGCCAGCAGGTCGGCGTCGCGCTCCATCAGCTCGGCGAGCTTCCACAGCAGATTCTGCCGCTCGCGCGGACGCATGCGGCTCCAGGGCGAATCGTCGAAGGCCTGGCGCGCGGCGCGCACGGCGCGATCGACGTCGGCGACGGTGGCGGCCGGGACCTGGCACAGCACCTCGCCGGTGGCCGGGTTGCGCAGGTCCATCAGGGCGCTGTCGCTGGCGGAGGTCCAGTCGGCACCGATCAGCATCTTCGGTGCGCGCTGCAGGAAGGCGCGGGATTCGGGCTTGATGGGCAGGGAAGCGAGCATTGCGATTGCCTCTTGTCGGTCTGTTCGTTCTGCTCGGATCGGGAGCAGGTTGGGAGCGGACATCGCAACGGCTGTGCCAATGCTTAAATCGTTGATTAAGTATTTGAAATTAAAATGATTTATTGATTTTTTCGATTGGCGGGGAGAGGGCCGTTGTCGCACATTGCGACAGCGGCTGAGACGGCCGGGCGCCCTGATTGGTCGTAGCGGACTCTGTCCGCGATTGGTTTCGTGTGGTGTGGTTCGCGAGCAAGCCCGCTCCTACAGGGCCCGACGGGCCAGCTCTTCGTAGGAGCGAGCTTGCTCGCGAACCGACCCGGCACCGGTCTTGCCGGTGTGGCGCGGAGAAGCTCCGCTCCCACGAGAACCGATCCTCCCTGCGGGCGTACAACCGCGAACGGTCGTACGCCGCATGGCTGTACCGCTCAGCCGTGGTGGATCTCCCGGTCCTTGGTTTCCGGAAGGAAGAAGGTCCCCAGGATCGCCGTCATCACCGCGATGACGATGGGGTACCAGAGCCCGTAGTAGATGTCCCCGGTGGCCGCCACCATCGCGAAGGCCACGGTCGGCAGGAAGCCGCCGAACCAGCCGTTGCCGATGTGGTAGGGCAGCGACATCGAGGTGTAGCGGATGCGCGCCGGGAACAGCTCCACCAGCCAGGCGGCGATCGGTCCGTAGACCATCGTCACGTAGATCACCAGCACGGTCAGGAGCAGCAGCATGGCCAGGTGGTTGATCTTCGCCGGATCCGCCTTCTCGGGGTAGCCGGCGTCCTTGAGGGCGGTGCTCAACTGCGCGGTGAGGGCATCGGACTGGGTCTTGAAGTCCGCGGCGGCCATGCCTTTGCCCTCGAAGCTTTCGATGGCCTTGTCGCCGATGTGCACCTGGGCCACGGTGCCGGTCTCGGCCTTGATGTTCTCGTAGGGGATGGCCTTCTTCGCCAGCAGGCTCTTGGCCAGGTCGCAGGAGCTGACGAATCTGGCCTTGCCCACCGGGTCGAACTGGAACGAGCACTGGGCCGGATCGGCGACCACGGTCACCGGGTTCTTCTCCTGGGCGGCGAACACGTCCGGGTTACCGAACTGGGTCAGGCCGTGGAAGATCGGGAAGTAGGTCAGCGCGGCGAGGATGCAGCCGGCCATGATGATCGGCTTGCGGCCGATGCGGTCGGAGAGGCTGCCGAAGAACACGAAGAACGGCGTGCCCAGCAGCAGCGAGCCGGCGATCAGGTAGTTGGCGGTCTGCGCGTCGATCTTGAGGGTCTGCAGGAGGAAGAACAGCGCGTAGAACTGCCCCGTGTACCAGACTACGGCCTGCCCGGCGGTACCGCCGAGCAGCGACATGATCACCACCTTGAGGTTGTCCCAGCGGCCGAAGGATTCGGTCAGCGGCGCCTTGGACGCCTTGCCTTCTTCCTTGATGCGCTTGAACACCGGCGACTCGGAGAGTTGCAGGCGGATGTACACCGAGACGATCAGCAGCAGGATCGACAGCAAGAAGGGCACGCGCCAGCCCCAGGCCTCGAAGGCCTCGGTGCCCAGCACGGTGCGGCAGGCCATGATCACCAGCAGCGAGAGGAACAGGCCGAGGGTGGCGGTGGTCTGGATCCACGAGGTGAAGAAACCGCGCTTGCCCTGTGGCGCGTGCTCCGCCACGTAGGTCGCCGCGCCGCCGTATTCGCCGCCCAGGGCGAGGCCCTGGAGTAGCCGCAGGGTGATCAGGATGATCGGCGCGGCCACGCCGATGGTGGAATGGGCCGGCAGCAGGCCGACCACGGCGGTGGACGTGCCCATGATCACGATGGTGATGAGGAAGGTGTGCTTGCGTCCGATCATGTCGCCCAGGCGGCCGAACACGATGGCGCCGAAGGGGCGCACCGCGAAGCCGGCGGCGAAGGCCAGCAGGGCGAAGATGAAGGCGGTGGTCTCGTTGACCCCGGCGAAGAAGTGTTTGGCGATGATCGCCGCCAGTGAACCGTAGAGGTAGAAGTCGTACCACTCGAATACGGTGCCGAGGGAGGAGGCGAAAATGACCTTGCGCTCCTCCTTGGTGATGCCGCTGTGGGGTGCGTTGCCCGCGGCCGGGCTGTATGTCTGCGCCATGTTCTTCTCCGTCTTGTTCTTGTTGAAGGCCGGAGTCCTTCCATACCGTTGCCGCACTCAGGCCCAGGGGCTGATGTCATCGTCATACGGATTGCGCGAAGCGTGAAAACAGGCGGCCCTGCCGTGGGGCAAGGTCACGAAAGAGGATAACCGGCATGACTCGGATATCCACTCATATGACCTGCAAACCCACGGCTGGCGCGGATGAGAGCGTTATTTCCGACGCACGGAGTCGGATAAGGCCGCTGCCAGGGGGCTTTCACGGCCTGCATTGCGGCGTTCGCGCCCGGGTCGTTCGACCATCGTCTAAAACTGTCCGGGATGTCTCAGGCTGATACAGCCGTCGCGAATTGCCACTGCGCCGTGCCCCTGTGCGTTGACCAATGGTTTGTTTCCCAAGGGTTTTTGCCGCTGGCACGGAATGTGAGAGGCAAGACTCCGTCCGCCTGTCGCCTCAGGCGCCGTCAAACAGGGAGGCTCGCTTGAAGAGGATGTCGTCATGGATTGCAGGGCTGTGCGCCGCGCTGGCGACGTGCGCGCTGCTCTGGCTGCTGCCGCCGATCGGCAATGGCGTGCTCTGGGGGGGCGCCGCGCTGATCGCCCTGGGGGCGCTGCGTCCGCACCTGCGTCCGCCGACCTGGCCGGTGGCAATGGGCGTGTTGTGCGGTGCCTGTCTGGCGGTGGCGCTGCACCTGCTGGCCGATCACTTCCAGCTGCGTTACGTCTGGCTGTACAGCAGCGCGGCGCTGCCGGCCTACCTGAAGTTCTCCAACCTCTGGGGCGGCGACGAAGGCACGGTACTGCTGCTGGCCACCTTCTGCATGGCCGCCGCCCTGAGCGGTCGCCAACTGGAGGGCTGGGCCGGGCGCGGGATGGCGCTGATCGCCGCCTGGTACACGGCCACCGCCGCCTGGCTCGGGCCGTTCAGTGCGACGCCGGCGGACTGGCTGGCGAGCCTGCCGAGCCAGGGCATGAATGCGCACCTGCAGACCTTCTGGATGTCCTTCCACGCGCCGCTGATTCTCGGTGCCTATGCCTGGGCCCTGGCGCCCGCCGGCGCCGCGCTTGGCGCGCTGGGGCAGGGCGACAGCGCCTACGCCTGGGTGATGCCGCGCTACAGCCGGCGTGCCTGGCTGGTGCTTACCGCCGGCATCGGCGCGGGGATGGCCTGGGCGATGGAGGATTTCACCTTCGGCCAGCTCTGGCACTGGGACCCGGTACAAACCTCGGCCTTCGTCATCTGGGCGCTGCTCGGCGCGGTACTGCACGGCGCCCGCCGCTGGCGTACCAACGGCGCCAATCGCCGCCTGCTGCCGCTGCTCAGCCTGCTGGCGGCGGCGATGGCCTGCGTGGCGATGGCGGTGACCCGCAGCACGGTGCTGGCCAGCTCGCACCGCTACATTGGCACCACCTCCTGGCTCAGCCACCTGGTGCTGGCGCTGATCCTGCTGGTGCTGGCGGCGTTCTACCTGCTCGCCGGGCGTCGCGCCGAGGTTACGGCGGGGCGTCGGCGCGGGGCGTCGGACTGGACGCTGGACGTGGCCATCTACCTGTTCGCCGGCACCGGGCTGCTGGCCCTTGGCGCGCTGGTCCAGGCGCATCTCTACGAATGGCTGGGCCTGGAGCGGCCAAGCGAGCTGAAACCCTTCTTCGAGACCCTGACCGCCTGGGCCACCACGGCGGAGATGGACAGCCTGCGCCGCGCCTTCGACCAGTGGGACGTCGACGGCTACGGCCTGGCACTCTGGGTGGTGCCTTTGCTGGCGGTGCTCGGCCTGATCGGCGGCTACAGCTTCCTGCGCCGCTGCGGCCGGTCCCGCCTGGCGTTGCTGGCGACCCTGGCGATGGCCGCCGTGATGCTCTGGACCGGCTGGCGCGGTGGCTGGCTGAGCGGCGGCTACAACGGCGACGGGATGCTCTCGCAGAGCATCGTGCGGGTGCTGCCGTGGCTGGACGCGGCGCTGCTCGGTGGCGTCTTCCTGATGGGCTGCTGCCTGTTCTGGGGCGCGCTGAGCCTGTGGCGCAGCCGGCGCCTGGGCAACCTGCGCTACAGCGGCGGGCTGGCGCTGGTGCACGGTGGCGCGGTGATCGCGCTGGTGGGCGGACTGGCGGCCACGGCACTCAACAGCTACCAGCAGATCAGCATCCCGCCGGGCACCTCCTTCGAACAGTGGCACTCGGTAATCGGCGGTATGGAACTGCGCGTGCTGCCTGATTCCAGCCGCCCGGATTTCTCCGGCTACCACGCGGTGGCCAAGGTCGAACTGCGCGACGGCGAGCGGACGCTCGCCGGCCACGCGCTGTTCCAGGACAGCCGTGGCAATCCGCCGGCCTACCAAGGCCCGGTGCGCCAGCTCTGCGAGATTCTCGACTACCACTACGCGCGCTTCGCCTCGGACCGTGGCTACGTGCTGCATCCGTTCATCGTGCGCGGCTGGAGCGGCGACCTGCAGGTCTGGGTGCCGGCCTCGGCACGCCTGCTGAAACAGCCGGGGGACGAGATCGAAAGCGTGGTGGTGGTGCGCCGCTTCCCGTTCCTCTCGCTGGTCTGGGTCGGCCTCTTGACCATGCTGTTCGGCGCCTTGTTGCTGCCGGCGGGCGGTGTTTTGCGCCGGCGCGGCCATACTGCTTCGGACGGCGTCGCACAGGCCGTGTCTCAGAGTTAGACAGCAATCGCGAAATTAGACGCATCGAACCTCGGCGTGACGGCCGAGAGCTCCGGGAAAACCCGCCGCAAGCCTGGTGCGGCGGGCCCTGCAAAGGAGTGGCACACAAACTGCTAAATCGCTACCAAGCGTTCGACGCAATCGCGCTTAGCCCATCGGTGGGCAGGAATAACCAACAAGAATACCGAGGAGGCCTGACCTTGAAGATGACACGACTTCGGCACTGTCTGGGTGCCGGAACCCTGGCCGCTCTGGCCCTAGCGCTGCACCAGCCGGCCAACGCCGCCGATGGCCAGGCGATCATCAACGCCAAGTGCCAGGCGTGCCACACGCCCGAAGGCAACAATTCCCTGAGCCGCATCAGCCACCAGCGCAAGACCCCCGAGGGTTGGCTGATGAGCATTGCGCGCATGCAGGTGATGTACGGCCTGAAGATCACCGACGACGAACGCCGCTCGGTGGTCAAGTTCCTCGCCGACAAGCAGGGCCTGGCGCCCAGCGAAACCGAAGGCGTGCGCTACGCCCTCGAGCGCCGGCTGAACACCGTGGAGAAATTCGATACCAACTTCGAACAGATGTGCGCCCGCTGCCACTCGGGCGCGCGCATCGCCCTGCAGCGTCGCCCGGCGGCGGAGTGGGAGAAGCTGGTGAACTTCCACCTCGGCCGCTGGCCGTCGCTGGAATACCAGGCGCTGTCCCGCGACCGCGACTGGTTCGACCTGGCGAAGAAAGAGATGGTCCCGGAGCTGGCCAAGCGTTACCCATTGGACAGCAAGGCCTGGAGCGACTGGCAGAAGAGTCGTCCGCAGGCCGAGTCGCTGGCGGGCGAGTGGAGCTTCGCCGGGCACATGCCGGGCAAGGGCGACCTGGCCGGCACCATGAGCGTGGCCAAGAGCGGCGACGATGCGTTCAAGGTCCGCGTGAAGGGCCAATACGCCGATGGCGAGCCGTTCAGCGGCGAGGGCAGCGCGGTGCTGTACAACGGCTACGAGTGGCGCGGCAACGTCACCGTGGGCGACCTGAGCATGCGCCAGGTGTTCGCCGCCCTCGATGGCCAGATGCAGGGCCGCATGTTCGACAAGGCCCACGATGAGCGCGGCCTGGACTTCGTTGCGGCGAAGGACGGCAGCAGCCACGTGCTGGGCGTGCAGCCGGCCTACATCAAGGCGGGTGTGGAGACCGAGGTCAGCGTGGTCGGCACCGGCCTGAAGGGCAAGCCATCGTTCGGCGCCGGCGTGGAGGTGGTGTCGGTGGTGTCCGAGACGCCCGAGCGCGTGACCGTCAAGGTCAAGGCCAGCGATGCGGCCGCCGCCGGCGAGCGCGACGTTACCGTGGGCACCGCCAAGGGCGGCAGCCTCGCGGTGTACAAGGACATTGCCGAAGTGAAGGTGGTGCCGGAGTTCTCCATCGCCCGCATCGGCGGCAATGGCGGCTCCACGCCCAAGGTCCAGGGCAGCTTCGATGCCGAGGCCTGGGGCAAGGGCGCCGATGGCAAGCCGTTCCGTATCGGCGTGTTCCCCGCGCAGTGGTCGGTGGAACCCTTCGACGACCGCGCCAAGGAAGACCAGGACGTGAAGTTCGCCGGAGAGATGGATGCTTCCACCGGTATCTTCACCCCGGGTGACGCCGGCCCCAACCCGGCCCGCAAGATGATGACCAACAACGCCGGCAACCTGAAGGTGATCGCCGCGGTGGACGACGCCGGCCAGTCGCACAAGGGCGAAGGGCACATGATCGTCACCGTGCAGCGTTGGAACAACCCGCCGATCCCGTAACCGTCGGGATCGGATGAACTGAATGCGTGAGGCCCACCTGCGGGTGGGCATAACAAGAAAGTTCCGGGAGGTCGCCATGGGCGCCATCTTGAATCTGGTCGAACGCAACCTGCATGAAGTGCAGGTCGACGCCGACCGCCTGTTGTTCCACATCCCCAGCTCCTCGCTGTTCGCCAGCGACGAGCTGACCGGCGGGATCATCGACGCGCTGCGCGGGCAGGCCTGCTCGCCGGACGAACTGACCCAGCGCCTGGCCGGGCGCTTCGCCGCCGAGGAGATCGACGAGACCCTGCGCGAGCTGATCGCGCTGGAGCTGGTCAGCGACGGCTCGCCGCTGCCCCCTGAAATCGGCATCAAGAAAGTCGATCGCACCGCGCTCAATACCGTGGTGCTGAACGTCAATACCGGCTGCAACCTCAGCTGCACCTACTGCTACAAGGAAGACCTGGACAAGCCCTCCGCCGGTAAGAAGATGGGCGCGGAAACCGCCGAGGCCTCGGTGGAAATGCTGATCCAGGAATCCCCCGACGAGCAGCGCTACACCGTGGTGTTCTTCGGCGGCGAACCGCTGTCCAACCGCCCGCTGATCGAGCACATGGTCGCGTACTGCGAGCGTCGTTTCGGCGAGCTGGGCAAGACCGTGGACTTCGTCATGACCACCAACGCCACGCTGCTCACCGAGGAAATCGTCGACTGGCTCAACGCCCATCGCTTCGGGCTGTCCATCAGCATCGACGGGCCGAAGACGGTGCACGACCGCAACCGCATCACCGTGGGCGGGCAGGGCACCTATGACGTGGTGCGGCGCAAGGCCGACATGCTGCTGTCGCGCTACACCGCGCGGCCGGTGGGCGCACGGGTGACCCTGACCACCGGCGTCACCGACGTCGAGACCATCTGGAATCACCTGTTCAACGAGATGGGCTTCGCCGAAGTCGGTTTCGCCCCGGTCACCTCGGGCGACATCAGCAGCTACAACCTCACCACCGATGAGCTCAAGGCTGTCTTCGCCGGCATGAAGACCCTCGGTCGCCGTTACCTAGCCGAGGCGCTGCAGGGGCGCAACATCGGCTTCTCCAACCTGCACCAGCTGATCACCGACATCCACGAAGGGCAGAAGAAGGCCCTGCCGTGCGGCGCCGGCCTGAAGATGCTGGCGGTGGACCACAAGGGCGAGCTGAACCTGTGCCACCGCTTCACCGGTTCTTCGCTGCCGACCTTCGGCAATGTGCATGAAGGGGTGAAGCAGGCCGAGCTGAACGAGTTCCTGTCGCAGCGCCTGGACCGCACCGACACCGGCTGCGCCAGCTGCCACATCCGCAACCTCTGCTCCGGCGGCTGCTACCACGAGAGCTACGCGCGCTACGGCGACCCGGCGCACCCCACCTACCACTACTGCGAACTGATGAGGGACTGGGTCGACTTCGGCATCGAGGTCTACAGCCGGATCATGGCTTCCAACCCCAGCTTCATCGACCGCCACATCACTCCGCGGAAGGCGCACTGACATGAAACATCTGAAAGCGATCAACACCAAAGCACAGAAGCTCGAACAGGCCGCCGCCGAGGATCGCATCGAGGACGTGGTGGCGATGAACTCCGTGGCCGGCTGCGCGGCGACCACCGACCCGGGCTGGGAAGTCGACGTGTTCGGCGGCGTGTCCTCGCTCTGCCAGCCGATGGAAGCGGACCTCTACGGCTGCTCCGACCCTTGCTGGTGGCCGGCCCAGGTGCCGGACATGATGAGCACCTACCCCGACTGGAACAAGGATGCGCAGGCCTCGGCCGAGAACTGGCGCAACCTCGGCACCGTCTTCCCGGACGACAAATGATCGCCCTGAAACATATGGGACAGAAGAACAAGAGGAAAACCTGCATGTCCAGAAAAGCATTCGCCGCCGCGCTCGGTGGCCTCTCGCTGGCCTGCGCGCTGCAAGCCGTCGCCGCAGACGAGAGCAAGGCGCTGGAAAGTGGCCACGAGTACCTGATCAGCACCAACTACCCGAACAACCTGCACGTCATCGACATGCAGACCGACAAGCTGTTCAAGACCTGCACCATCCCCGGCGCGTACGGCCCGGGCATGACCCAGCTGTCGCCGGACCGCAAGGTCGCCTACATCCTCAGCAACCACTACGCGGACATCTACGGCATCCAGCTCGATGACTGCAAACCGGTGTTCCACGCCACCATCGCGCAGAAGCCGGGCGAGAACGCGCGCTCGATGTTCTCCATGACCGTCAGCCATGACGGCAAGGAGATCTACGCCGTCGCCAACCCGACGCTGATCCTCGCCGAGCACTACGAGGTGCAGCAGCCGCGCCTGCAGGTCTACTCGGTGGCCGACGGCATGAATGCCAAGCCGGTGCGCACCTTCCCGGCGCCGCGCCAGCTGACCATCATGCAGAGCGGCGACGACGGCACCCTCTACGTGGCTGGCCCGGACATCTACAAGGTGGACGTGAAGACCGGCAAGTTCGACGTGGTGATCCCCAGCCGTCACTGGCAGCGCCCCAACTACGCGCCGCCGGACGTGCTCTACGTGTGGAACCAGCAGACCTACCCGCGCGACTTCTCGCTGCTCTACACCACGGCGAAGTTCAAGGATGCCAAGCAGGACCCGGCCACCGCCGACTACCTGTATGGTTTCTTCAACATCGACCTGGCCACCGGCAAGACCGAGACCGTCGACTTCGGCCCGGTCACCGAGGTGTACTTCAGCGGCATCCGCTCGGCCAAGGACCGCAACATCGTCTACGGCGTGCTGAACCGCCTGGCCAAGTACGACATCAAGGAGCAGAAGCTGGTCAAGGCGGCGAACCTGGACCACTCCTACTACTGCCTGTCGACCAACAAGGCCGGCAACAAGCTGTACCTGACCGGCACCCTGAACGACGTGGCGATCTTCGACGCCGACAGCCTCGAGCGCATCGGCGATCTGAAGCTGCCCGGCGGCGACATGGCGATCACCACCAGCCAGGCGTTCGTGGCCAACTGAAAGCTGTTTGATTGACCGGACTGCCCCGGAGCATTGGCGTGCTCCGGGGCAGTTTCGTTTCCGCCTCAGATTTCCGGCTCTGGACTCTCGTTCTTGATTGCCAGGTACCGCTGTGCTCCGCAGCGCGCACAGCGCTGGCAGAGCATCGGCACGCGGCCGACTTCGGTCAGAATCCCTTCATCCCAAACACATCCCAGGAAAAAGCAGCGCAATCGCATGTGTCCTCCTCCGGATCGCTCCAGGCAGACAGAAAGTGCAGGTGACGCTCCTGGCTTGTTCTTGTGCGGAGACAGGTAGCAGCCTCGCGCCGGTCGTCTAGAATGGACAATCTAAAGTGCTGGATGGCTCCTGTCCGCCACCGTTTGCGGCACATCGCCGGTGCCGGACAGCGCCAGCGTGATGCCTCGAAAGGCCTGCCGTATTGGTCGGCAGCGTGCAGGGAGCGCTGGGTGTAACCGACCAATGGAAGTCAATAAAATGACATAGGTCATCGAAATACAATTGAGGTGACAAATTAACGACGGGTTTCTGATGCGCTGTTGCTATGATTGACTCTCAGGTTAAGGGCCACTCGCAGAGATCTTTATGAATACCGCGTCACCCCTGGCCGCCGTTGTCGGCACCGCTTCCTCCCGCTACCGCAGCACTGAACTGGAGCATTTCGCTGATCTGGCCGGTCTGCAGTCGGCAGCGACCTACGATGTGCTGCTCCTCGATCTACCCGGCATCCAGGCCGGGCAGATGCTCCGTCACCTGCGCCAGGACCCGCGCTATCGTTTCTCCCTGATCTATTGCTGTCAGGATCTTGACTCCTGGTGCGTGGCATTGGGCGATGGTCCACCGCCGGCCGATCTGGGCATCATCACGCCGCTCTGGCGCCTGTGGCGTGAACGCTTCAGCCTGTTCAACCAGGGGCAGGCGCCGGCACGCTTCGAAGAGCGCGTGCTGGCCTGGCTCTGGCTGCGCTCGCGCGGCGACGTGCATGCCGTGCGCGATACCGCCGTGCCCCAGCATTACCGCTACCCGATTCTCGAGGCCCTGAGCGACAGCGAGGAGATCAATCCGTTTTCCTGGCTGCAACTGATGGGGCAGCACGGCTGGCTGGAGGAGGGCGAGCTGCTGGATCGTCTGCGCCTGTGTACCGGCTGCGGCTCGGGGCGCCTGAACTACGTGGATGTCTGCCCGGAATGCCAGGCCCTGGACATCGGCCGCCAGCCGTCGTTGCACTGCTTCACCTGCGGCCACGTCGGGCCCCAGGAGCACTTCCTCAAGGACGGCTTGCTGATGTGCCCGAACTGCCTGACCCGACTGCGCCACATCGGCAGCGACTACGACCGTCCGCTGGAGAACTACCGCTGCCGCAGTTGCCAGGCATTCTTCGTCGACGCCGCCGTGCAGGCGCGTTGCCTGGACTGCGGGCAGAACCATGAGCCCGACAAGTTGCGGGTGCGCGAGGTACGCCACTTCCGCATTGCCGAGGCCGGGCGCCTGCGCTGCCGCGAGGGCTTCGCCGCCACCTCGGCGAACATGGAACGCTTCGGCAGCCTCAGCCTGTTGCCGCGCCAGGCCTTCCTCGACCTGCTCACCTGGCAGTTGCAACTGACCACGCGCCACCGCAATCCGCCGTTCTCCCTGCTCGGGCTGCGCTTCGTCAACCTGCTGGAAACCCTCGCCGAGCTGGGCGAGATGCGTGGCCATGCCCTGGTGGACGGCCTGGTGGAGCGCCTGCAGGAAGCCGTGCGCGAGACGGACCGCTGCTCGCGCATGAGCGAGGAAGTGCTCTGGGTGCTCATGCCTCACACCGATGCCGCCGGCCTGGAAGTGGTGCGCCAGCGCCTGGCCACGGGCGCCGAGCACCTGACCCTGGAGAAGGCGACGCGCATCGAGATCCGCCTGGCGGGCTTCACCGCGCCGGACGACCAGCTGGAGCAGGAAGATGCCGCCTTGCTGCTGGCCCGGCTGGGCGGACAACTTGGGTGAAGCATGGAAGGATTCGTCGAACAATGGCTGCTGCTGATCGGAGAGTTTGCCCGGACTGACGGGTTCTTCCGTGCCGTCTTCATGCTGCTGCCGGCCTTCCTGCTGCTGGAAGTGCCGCTCAACCTGATGGTGCTGGTCGGCGTGTTGCGCTGGTTCATGCGCAAGCCGTTCGAGCTGCCCAGGGACAACGGCTACCGCCCGCGGGTGTCGTGCATCATCACCTGCTACAGCGAAGGCCTGGATGTGCAGAAGACCCTGCTGAGCCTGTGCGAGCAGACCTATCCGGGCTACATCGAGATGATCCCGGTGGTCGATGGCGCGGCGGTCAACCAGCCCACCATGCAGGCGGTGCGGGACTTCCGCGTCGATCCGGTGCTGCACCCCCGTCGTCTGCTGCGGCCCATCGCCAAATGGCAGCGCGGCGGCCGGGTGTCGTCGCTCAACGCCGGTCTCGCGCATTGCACCGGCGAGGTGATCATGGCGCTGGACGGCGACACCTCCTTCGACAACGACATGGTCAGCCGCATGGTTCGTCATTTCGCCGACCCGGACGTGCCGGCGGTGGCGGGCAGCCTGCGCGTGCGCAATGCCTGGGCTTCGCTGACCACGGCGATGCAGGCGCTGGAGTACCAGCTGTCGATCCACATGGCCAAGATCGGCCTCAGCGAATGGAACCTGGTGAACAACGTGTCCGGGGCCTTCGGCGCGTTCCGCCGCAGCTTCCTCGACAAGATCGGCGGCTGGGACACCCATACGGCCGAAGACCTGGACATCACCCTGCGGATCAAGAACTACTTCGGCCGCCAGCCCCTGCGCATCCCTTTCGAGCCCGGCGCCATCGGCCACACCGATGCACCGGTGAAGTTCCTGCAGTTCCTCCAGCAGCGGCTGCGCTGGGATGGCGACTTGTACTTCCTGTACATCCGCAAGCATCGCCACAGCTTCAACCCGCGCCTGCTGGGCTGGCCCAATTTCCTGATGACGCTGGTCACCGGCTTCTTCTTCCAACTGGTGCTGCCGTTCATCATCTTCGGCTACTGCGTGATCGGCCCACTGATCGTGCCGCTGCCGCGCGTCCTCGCCCTGGCGCTGCTCATCTACCTGGTCTACCTGGGCATGACCCTGCTCTTGTACCTGACCATGCTGGTGCTGGTTTCCGAACGTCCACGCCAGGACCTGAAGCTGTTCCCGGTGGTCTTCGTCTTCCCCCTGTTCATGCTGGTCATGCGCCTGTGGAGCGCGGTGGCCATGCTCAACGAGGCCCTGCGCCGCGGCCATGAAGAAACCAGCATGGCGCCCTGGTGGGTGCTGCGTAAGGCAAAGAGGTTCTGATTCGATGATGCGTTCCCTGCTTCTGGGCTCCCTGCTGCTGGCTGCCGGCCTGTCCCAGGCCGATGTGCTGCCGTTGTCGCGGGTGCTCGACAGCGCCGACGACAGCGCCGTGCTGCAAGCCAATGCCGCCGACCTGCGGGCCCTGGACGCGCTCAAGGAGCAGCGCGAGGCCGAGGCGGGCTGGCAGTGGTTCGGCTCGGGCAGTGCCGGGCACTACCGCGAGCTGGTGACCGAAGACCTGATCGATACCTACTACGGGCGCAGCCTCGCACTGGGCTTGCGCCACCCCTTGCTGGGCAGCCTGCGGCGCCAGGTGCAGGCGGTTTCCGCCGTCGAACTGGAGCAGCAGAGGCAGCAGTCCCGCCGCCTGCTGCAGAAGGCCGAGCAGCGACTGGCGCTGCGCAGCGCCTACGCCGACTGGTGGCGTGCGGAAGAGGAAAATCGCTGGTGCCGGACACTGTTGCCCGATGCGGCCAGCGCCCGCGAGCGCCTGGCCCTGCGCGAGCGCCAGGGTTGGCTGCTGCCGTCCCAGGCGCGCCTGCTGGACGGCCGCTGGCAGACCTTGCAGCGGCGTTGTGAGTCGAGTGCGCGGTTGATGGACGACACCCGTGAAAGCCTGGCGTCACTCTCCGGCCTGGAAATCACCCCCGCTCAGGAGGCTCGGGCGGAAGCGCTGGCGGCGCAGGTGCAGCCCCTGGCCCGCTGGCGCCAGGCGCTGGAAGGCCATCCGCGCCTGCAGGAGCGCCGGGATGAACTGCGCCAGGCCGAGCAGAACCGCAAGTCGCCCTGGTACGACAGCATCGATTCCAGCTTCAGCGTTGGACAAAGTTTCGAGGATCGCAGCGGAGCGACCAGTACCGGCAATGGCCTGGTTGCCAGCCTCAACTTCTCCACGCCGTTCGATCTGATGTCCTACGGCCAGGCCCGCGGGCGGGAAGGGGAGGCGCGCCACGAGGCGGCCCTGGCCAGGCTGAATGCCGAGCGCCAGCAGTTGCTGCAGGACCTGGGCAAGACCCTGCAGGGCCAGCGGCAGGCCGTGGAGGACCTGGAGCGCGAGCGCGAGCAACTCGCCGTGTCGTCGGTGGCCCAGCGCGAGCAGCGCCTGCGCTCTGCGCGTTCGGTCGAGGGTTCGCTGGGCGAGGAGCAGGCGGTGGAGCTGGAGCGCTACGACAACGGTATGCGCCTGATCGCCGCGTGGCATGCCGCCTGGTTGCGCGAAGCGTCCTTGCGCATGTTCGTCGACGATGACCAGGCGCTGAGCCCGTTGCTCGGCGTACAGAACCTGAGCTGGCAGTCGCCGGCAGGCGCCCAGGGCAACGCCCCGGCCAAGGCCGGCCCGGCCCGCGAGTCGGCGTGGAACCAGGGCGTCTACCTGTGGAAGAGCCGGGCCCTGCTGCAGCCCGGGACCCGCCGCGCCGAACTGAAGGCCCTGCGTAGCGCCGGCATGCAGCGCCTGTATGTGGGGCTCGATACCAACCAGGTGGCGGACATGCCGACCCTGCGCAAGCAGCTCCAGGGCACCCTGGCCGATGCCCGCGCCCAGGGCATGCAGGTCGTGCTGCTGCTGGGCGACCCGGCGTGGCTGTCGGCCGATGGGCGCAAGGGCCTGCTGGCGCTGCTCGGTCAGCTTCGCGAGGTGCGCTTCGACGCCGTGCACCTGGACCTCGAGGTCGAGCAGCTCGGCTGGCCGGTGCCCGACAGCCGCCTGCGGGACTGGCTGGATACCCTCGGCGCGGTCGCCCGGCTCGATTACTGGCCGCTGGAGCTGTCCAGCCATCCGCGCTGGTTCGCCGAGCCCGCCAGTGGCACCTGCGTGCCCTGCGCCTTGCCGCAGCGCGGCGTGCGGCAGGTCAGCCTGATGATCTACACCCGCAACCCCGAACGCAGCGCGGAACTTGCGCAATCCATTGCCCGTCGTTGGCCGGCGCTGCGTTTCCGACTGGCGCAGAGCGTCGAGCCGCAATTGCCGGCCGAGGAATCCTGGGCCGGAGCGTCGAGCACCCAGCTGCAGCAGCAGGCCGAGCGCTGGCGTAAGCCTCTGCAGTCGGCCGGCGTGTCCGGCATCGACTGGCAGGACTGGTCCCATTACCCGCATTGAGCATCCCATGAAGATTCGATTCTCCAGCCCCAAGGAACAACAGCCCACCCAGGACCAGGGCCTCAAGGTGCTTTACGCGCCGGGCAAGCGCATGGCGTTCAAGCTGCGCTGGTATCTGATCCTTTTCGTGGTGACCAGCCCGCTGCTGTTCCTGGTGGGGCGCGAAATGCTCGGCCTCTGGCTGATCGAAGCCCCCGCGCAGCTGCATCTGCCGTCCAGCGAGCTGCGCGCACGGGAGGCCGGGCAGGTGGCGAAGATACTGGTTCGACCCGGCGACAAGGTTTCGGCCGGCCAGTTGCTGATGCAGATGGATAACCCCGAATGGCGTGCCCGCCTGGCCCTGCTGGCCGATCCCTCGAAGGCAACGCCCGCGGCGCAGGGTCGGCGGACCCTCAGCGAACGTGAGCGCGAGCCGCTGGTGCGCCTGCTCAACAGTGCGGACAGCCGCCTGCAGCAACTGCGCGGCTTGCTCGCCGCCGGCGCGGCGACCCGTGGCGAAGTGCAACAGGCCCAGGACGAGCGTGACCGTCGCCAGCGCGACCTGGTGGAGTTCGACCGGCGCGAGTCGCAGCCGGGGGACGACACCCTGGACCGCCAGCGCCGGCTGGAAAGCGACTGGCTGCAGTCGCGCCTGCAAGGGCTGGAGCTCAAGGCCAGCGACTCCGGGGTCATCAGCGAAGTGATGGTGGGCGAGGGCGAGAACGTCGGTCCCGGCACCCTGCTGATGCGCCTGCAGCGCCTGGGCGATGCCGAAATCTGGATTTACCTCGATCCGCGCTTTGCCGAATACGCATCGCCCGGCCAGCCATTCCGCGTGCGCCTGCCGGACGGCAAATGGTTGCAGGCGGAGGTGGTGCGCATGGTGGAGGACGCGGCCCCGGTGCCGGTGGAACTGCGCGAGGCCTTCAGCGCGCCGAATCGCAACCTGCGCCTGCTGGCACGGGTCAAGGGCGAGGAGTGGCCGGCGTTCTGGCGCGTCGACCGCCTGGGCCTGAAGGCGCGCTTCCCGCATCGCTGGAGCTGGCTCGACCGCTGGGCCGTTCAGGAGTAATGCCTGCCGGACGCCGCCCGCGCTGCCGGTGGAATAACCGGATGCGTGAGTGGCGAAAAGCTTGCCCTGGCCTTGCGCCGGGGCTTTTTATGCGCGCTGCGTGGCTCTTCGTAAGGCGCGGGCTTGCTCGCGAACCGCTTGACTTCGTGCCTTGCAGGTTCGCGAGCAAGCTCGTTCCTACAGGTCAGGCGGGCGCCGGAATCCCCCGGGGTTTGCTGGTGGTTAGCGAACGGCGGCTGGCGGAGCAGGCTCCGCCAGCCGAAGGGCGCTACTCGGTGGTGGCGGCGACGTTGGCCGCGCGGGCCTGGCTGCGCTGGGCCTTGTATTGCAGGGCGACGGCGGGCACCGGCGAGGCCTTGCCGGTTTCCACCCAGCGGCGGATGCGGCTGGCGTCGGCCACGTGGGTGCGCTTGCCGAAGGCGTCCAGCAGGGCCAGGGCGACCGGGCGGCCGTTCATCATGGTGACCATCACCAGGCAGTGGCCGGCGTCGTTGGTGAAGCCGGTCTTGGTCAGGCGGATATCCCACTTGCCATTGCGCACCAGCGGGTTGGTGTTGAAGAAGCTCAGCGAGTAGCCGGGCTTGCTGAAGCGCGCGTCGCTGGTCGCCGTGGTGCTCATCCGGCGGATCTGCGGGTAGGTGTAGGCGGCCTTGGCCAGGCGGATCAGGTCCTGGGCGTTGGAGGTGTTGTGGATCGACAGGCCGGTGGGTTCCACGTAGTGGGTGTGGTTCATGCCCAGGGACCTGGCCTTGGCGTTCATCGCCGCGACGAAGGCCTTGGAGCCGCCCGGATAGTGGTGGGCGAGGCTGGCGGCGGCGCGGTTCTCGGAGGACATCAGCGCCAGCAGCAGCATCTTCTCGCGGCTGATCTGGCTGCCCAGGTGCACGCGAGAGAACACGCCCTTCATTTCGGCGGTTTCGGAGATGTCGACGGTGATCATCTCGTTCATCGGCAGCTTGGCGTCCAGCGTCACCATCGCGGTCATCAGCTTGGTCACCGACGCGATGGGCACGACCAGGCCGGGGTTGCTGGAGTAGATGACCTTGTTGGTCTGCAGGTCGACCACCAGCGCGCTGCCGGAAGCCAGGACCAGTTGATTGGGCTGCGTCGCCTTGGCGGGCGTGGCGGCGAGGGAGTTCGATGTACAGACAACAGCGGCGCAGGCAAACAGCAGGCTCAGTATCGAACGACGACTAGTCATGAATGTGATTCGCAGGCGTGAGTGGAAAAGTTCTACGTCCGTGTAGGTAATTTCGCAGGATTCTAATTCATGCCCCGATCCAGCGCACGCGGCGGTGCGCGCATGGGCTGTATCACTTTGCGACGCCTTGAGACAGCGCTCTCGACAGTCGGGCAGGTCCACGGGTGGGGCGTGTCCGCGCAGGGGCGGGCGGTGCTCCTGCTGTTGCGAAATGCAACCGGCGCAGGATACGCCCCGGTAGTTGAAAAACGTGTCAAACCCTTGCCAGCTATGGGTTTTTCATCTGATGGCATGCTTTGTGACTGGCTATTCTCCCATCTATGGATCGCCTGCCTGGCATCGAGGCGACGCCTTGGGGTTGCGTTTACCTTTACGTTAACGTAAACATGGTGCGCAGCCCACGACCGGCCAGTCAGAGCGGTCGGTGCCTGTCAGTCGGCCCGGCCACGGGCGCCTGACGTCGCTGCCGTAGTCGAACGTTCGGCGTTGATCCCAGAACAAGCACAACAAGGGAAAGCCATGAACCACCTGAGTTACACCCGCGGCCACCAGGACAAACCCCTGCTGGCCATGACCGTGGGCGACGCCTTCGATGCCACGGTCGAACGCTTCCCGCAGCGCGAGGCCCTGGTCGTGCGTCACCAGAACCTGCGCTACACCTGGGCCGAGCTGGCCGAGGTGGTCGATGGCATCGCCCGTGCCTTCCTCGCCCTGGGCCTGCGCCCCGGCGACCGCCTGGGCATCTGGGCGCCCAACTGCGCGCAGTGGTGCGTCACCCAGTTCGCCAGCGCCAAGGTCGGCGCCGTGCTGGTCAACATCAACCCGGCCTACCGGGTGAACGAACTGGAATACGCGCTCAAACAGTCCGGCTGCCGTTGGCTGGTGTGCGCCGATGCGTTCAAGACCTCCGATTACCACGGCATGCTCGCCGACCTGCTGCCCGAGCTGGGGCAGGGCCGTCCGGGCGAACTCTCCAGCGAGCGCCTGCCGGAGCTGCGCGGGGTGATCAGCCTGTCCGAGCAGGCTCCCGCCGGTTTCCTGCGCTGGAGCCAATTGGCGCCGCTGGGCGCCGCGATCTCCGCTACCGAGCTCGCCGAGCGCCAGGCGCTGCTGCAGTTCGACGAGCCGATCAATATCCAGTACACCTCCGGCACCACCGGCTTCCCCAAGGGCGCCACGCTCAGCCACTACAACATCCTCAACAACGGCCTGATGGTCGGCGACAGCCTCGGCCTCACCGAGCACGACCGCCTGGTGATCCCGGTACCGCTGTACCACTGCTTCGGCATGGTGATGGGCAACCTCGGCTGCCTGACCCACGGCTCCACCATGATCTACCCCGCGCCCAGCTTCGAACCCGAGGCGACCCTGGCGGCGGTGGCGGAAGAGAAGGCCACCACGCTGTACGGCGTGCCCACCATGTTCATCGCCGAGCTGGACCACCCCAACCGCCGCGACTTCGACCTGTCGAGCCTGCGCACCGGCATCATGGCCGGCGCCACCTGCCCGATCGAAGTGATGCGCCGGGTCATCGACGAGATGAACATGGCCGAGGTGCAGATCGCCTACGGCATGACCGAGACCAGCCCGGTGTCGCTGCAGACCGGCCCGGAAGACGACCTGGAAACCCGCGTCACCACCGTCGGCCGCACCCAGCCGCACCTGGAAAGCAAGATCATCGACGCCGACGGCCGCGTCGTCCCGCGCGGCACCATCGGCGAGCTGTGCACCCGCGGCTACAGCGTGATGCTCGGCTACTGGAACAACCCGCAGGCGACCGCCGAAGCGATCAGCCCGGCGCGCTGGATGCTCACCGGCGACCTCGCCGAGATGGACGAATCCGGCAACGTGCGCATCGTCGGGCGCAGCAAGGACATGATCATTCGCGGCGGCGAGAACATCTATCCGCGCGAGATCGAGGAATTCCTCTACACCCACCACGCGGTGGCCGATGCCCAGGTGATCGGCATCCCCGACGACAAGTACGGCGAGGAACTGGTGGCCTGGGTCAAGTTCCACCCCGGCCATAGCGTCGAGGAGGAGGAACTGCGCGCCTTCTGCAAGAACGCCATCGCCCACTTCAAGGTGCCGCGCCATTTCCGCTTCTGCGACGAGTTCCCGATGACGGTGACCGGCAAGATCCAGAAGTTCCGCATGCGCGAGATCAGCATCGAAGAGGTGTGCGGCAAGCGTGGCTGAGCGTTCCGCCGGCTCTTGCGCCCATGACCGCGAGGCGGCATGGGCGTAGAGAAGGGCACCATCTCCATTCGCCTGGTCAGCGAGGCGCTGGCCGAGTTTCGTCGTCGCGGTGGCGACGAGGGTCCCCTGCTGGTCGCCGCCGGCGTTTCCGCCGAACTGTTCGGCAAGCCCTATGCGCGGGTTTCCAGCCAGCTCTACGCGCGGCTCTGGCGGCGCCTGGCGCGGGAGATGGACGACGAGTTCTTCGGCATGAACGCCCGGCGCATGAAGTCGGGCAGCTTCAACTTCATGGCCGCCGCGGCGATCCGCGAGCCGACCCTGGAGGCGGCGCTGAACGCCGCGCTGCGCTTCATCGGGCTGGTCTTCGACGACTTCAGCCCGCGCCTGACCCGCCAGGACGGCCTGGCCGCGATCAGCCTCGATGAGCCCTTTGGCCCGGCGCCGCGCGCGTTCTGCTACTTCACCCTGTGGCTGATGCTGCACGGCCTGGCCTGCTGGCTGGTGGGCCGGCGCATCCCGATCCTCGCCATCGAGTTGCGCTGTCCGCCGCCGGATTTCATCGCCGACTACCGGGTGATGTTCAGCGAAAACCTCAACTTCGCCCGCCGCCAGTCGCGCCTGCTGTTCAATGCCGAGGTCCTGGACCTGCCGGTGCGCCGCGACGAGCGCGAGCTGCGGCGTTTCCTCAGTGGCGCGCCGGCCAACATCCTGGTGCGCTACCGCGACCCGCAGAGCCTCGCCGCGCGCACCAAGGCCTACCTGCGCAGCCTGAAGTTCGAACGCTGGCCGGACCTCGACGCGCTGGCCGGGCACTTCTACATGGCGCCTTCGACCCTGCGCCGCAAGCTCGCCGCCGAGGGGCAGTCCTACCAGGCGCTCAAGGACCAGTTGCGCCGCGACCTCGCCATCGCCCGGCTGGACAGCGGCGATGGCAACTTCGCCGACCTCGCCGAGGAACTGGGCTTCGCCGATACCAGCGCCTTCTACAAGGCCTTCCGCAAGTGGACCGGCTCGACGCCGGGGCAGTACCGCGCGCTGATGCGTTCGGAGCCGGAGTGAGGCCACGCGCCGAAGTCGGCGCAGGTGAGCCAATCGTTGAACCCGTTGGTCAATCATCAGCAGGGGGTGATGGATCGGTTCGGCGTCCAGGCGCCGGATGTATCCATAGGAGCGGACTCCGTCCACGATCCTCCGGCTGCGAGGCTCATCGCGGGCGGAGCCCGCTCCTGCGAAAGGCCATCCGCCAGGCAACGAGAGCTGTCCAATCCGCTCATCCAGATTGATGCCTTTCGACATTGCCCGCGCTGCTCTGCGGCAGGAACATCAAGGGACTCCACACAAGAACAACCCAGGAGTCCTGCGATGCGTTCCCATACCGCCGCCACGGTCGAGTTCGACCACCGCGCCACCGCCGATGCCACCCTGGCCGGCAACCTCGACGCCCTCAACGCCTGCGTCGAATGCTGCGACCGCCACGCCATCCCCGGTCGTGTCGCGCTGTTCTGGGAGGGCAAGGACGGCGACAGCGCCTCCTATACCTTCACCCAGCTCAAGGAGCTTTCCGGCCGTTTCGCCAGCTTCCTGCACAGCCTCGGCGTGCGCCCTGGCGATTGCATCTCCGGTATGCTGCCGCGCACCCCGGAACTGCTGATCACCGTGCTCGGCGCCTGGCGCCTGGGCGCGGTCTACCAGCCGCTGTTCACCGCCTTCGGGCCGAAAGCCATCGAGCACCGGGTCAAGCTGGCCGGCAGCAAGGTGGTGGTGACCGACGGCGCCAATCGCGGCAAGCTCGATGAAGTGCCGGACGCTCCCACGCAAGTGACGGTCGGCGGACCGAAGGGGCAGGGCATCCGCCACGGCGACTACAGCTTCTGGGCCGAACTGGAGCGCCACTCGCCGGACTTCGAACCGGTGCTGCGCAGCGGCGAAGATCCCTTCCTGCTGATGTTCACCTCCGGCACCACCGGGCTGGCCAAGCCGCTCGCCGTGCCGTTGAAGGCCATCGTCGCCTTCGTCGGCTACATGCGCGATGCGGTGGGGCTGCGCGAGGAGGACTCGTTCTGGAACCTCGCCGATCCGGGCTGGGCCTATGGTCTCTACTACGGTGTTACCGGGCCGCTGGCGATGGGACACCCGATCACTTTCTACGAAGGCGCGTTCACGGTGGAGAGCACCTGCCGCATCGTGCGCAAGTACGGCATCACCAACCTGGCCGGCTCGCCGACCGCCTACCGGTTGCTGATCGCGGCTGGCGATGCGGTGTCCAGACCGCTCAAGGGCCGCCTGCGCGCCGTGAGCAGCGCCGGTGAGCCGCTGACTCCGGAGGTGATCCGCTGGTTCGCCGGCGAGCTGGGCGTGACCATCCACGACCACTACGGCCAGACCGAACTGGGCATGGTCCTGGCGAATCACCATGCGCTGGAACACCCGGTGCATGTGGGCGCCGCCGGTTTCTCCATTCCCGGCCACCGCGTGGTGGTACTGGACGAGCAGGGCAACGAGCTGCCCGCCGGCCAACCCGGCGTGCTGGCGATGGACCGCCGCCAGTCGCCGCTGATGTGGTTCGCCGGCTACCAGGGCATGGAAACCAAGGCCTTCGTCGGTGACTACTACCTGAGCGGCGACACCGTGGAACTGAACCCGGACGGCAGCATCAGCTTCGTCGGCCGCGCCGATGACCTGATCACCACCTCCGGCTACCGCGTCGGTCCGTTCGACGTGGAAAGCGCGCTGATCGAGCATCCGGCGGTGATCGAGGCGGCGGTGATCGGCAAGCCGGACCCGGAGCGCACCGAGCTGGTCAAGGCCTTCGTGGTGCTCTGTTCGTCCTTCCGGCCCAGCACGGAGCTGGCCGAGGAACTACAACAGTACGTGCGCAAGCGACTGTCGGCGCACAGCTACCCGCGGGAGGTGGAGTTCGTCGACGAGCTGCCCAAGACCCCCAGCGGCAAGATCCAGCGCTTCCTCCTGCGCAACCAGGAGATCGCCAAGCAACGCGAAGCGGCCGAGAAAGCGGCGGCTCACTAAGTACAGCGGAGAGACTTCATGCAGATCCAGAACAAGGTATTCCTCATCACCGGCGGCGGTTCCGGCCTCGGCGCGGCCACCGCGAAGCTGCTGGTGAGCGCTGGCGCCAAGGTGGTGCTGGCCGACGTCAATGCCGAAGCCGGCGCGGCCCAGGCCGCCGAGCTGGGCGGGGCGAATGCGCGCTTCATCCGTACCGACGTGTGCAGCGAGGCCGACGGCAAGGCCGCCGTGCAACTCGCGCTGGACGCCTTCGGCGCGCTGCACGGCCTGGCCAATTGCGCGGGCGTGGCGCCGGCGGAGAAGGTCATCGGCCGCAATGGTGTGCATGGCCTGGAGAGCTTCACCCGCGCCATCGGCATCAACCTGATCGGCACCTTCAACATGCTGCGCCTGGCTGCCGAAGC
Organism: Pseudomonas sp. ATCC 13867; assembly: GCF_000349845.1. Taxonomy (NCBI): domain Bacteria; kingdom Pseudomonadati; phylum Pseudomonadota; class Gammaproteobacteria; order Pseudomonadales; family Pseudomonadaceae; genus Pseudomonas; species Pseudomonas sp. ATCC 13867. Next base: position 2,571,580 of record NC_020829.1, read on the forward strand.
GATGGCGCGGAACGAGCCGGACGCCGGCGGCGAGCGCGGCATCATCATCAACACCGCTTCGGTGGCCGCCTTCGACGGGCAGATCGGCCAGGCCGCGTACTCCGCCTCCAAGAGCGGCGTGGTCGGCATGACCCTGCCCATCGCCCGCGAACTGGCGCGCTCGGGCATCCGCGTGATGACCATCGCCCCCGGCATCTTCGAGACGCCGATGATGGCCGGCATGCCCCAGGAAGTCCGCGACTCCCTCGGCGCCAGCGTGCCGTTCCCGCCGCGCCTGGGCCGCCCGGACGAATACGCCTCGCTGGTCCGCCACATCGTCGAGAACAGCATGCTCAACGGCGAGGTGATCCGCCTCGACGGCGCCATCCGCATGGCCGCGAAATAAACAGGAGAACCGGGTTATGAACGATCCCATCGTCATCGTCAGCGCCGTCCGCACCCCGATGGGCGGCTTCCTCGGCGACTTCAAAGACGTCAATGCCGCCACCCTCGGCGCGGCCGCCATCCGCGCCGCCGTCGAACGCGCCCGCCTGGGCACGGAAGAGGTGGACGAAGCCGTGCTCGGCTGCGTGCTCTCCGCCGGCCAGGGCCAGGCTCCGGCGCGCCAGGCAGTACTGGGTGCGGGGCTGGCGCGCGGCACGCCGTGCTCCACGGTGAACAAGATGTGCGGCTCGGGCATGAAGGCCGCGATGATGGTCCACGACGCTCTGCTCGCCGGCAGCGCCCGCGTGGCCCTGGCCGGCGGGATGGAGAGCATGTCCAACGCGCCGTACCTGCTGGAGCGCGCCCGCAGCGGCTACCGCATGGGCCACGGCAAGGTGTTCGACCACATGTTCCTCGACGGCCTCGAGGACGCCTACGACAAGGGCCGCCTGATGGGCACCTTCGCCGAGGATTGCGCGGAGAACTACGGCTTCACCCGCCAGCAGCAGGACGACTACGCGATCGCCTCGCTGACCCGCGCGCAGAAGGCCATGAACGAAGGCCGCTTCGCCGACGAGATCGTTGCCCTGTCGGTCAAGGCTGGCAAGGAAACCCGCGAAGTCAGCCAGGACGAGCAGCCGCCGAAAGCCAGGCCGGACAAGATCCCCACCCTGAAGCCGGCGTTCCGCGAAGGCGGCACGGTGACGGCGGCCAATGCCAGCTCCATCTCCGACGGCGCCGCCGCGCTGGTGCTGATGCGCCTGTCCGAGGCCGAGAAGCGAGGGTTGACGCCACTGGCCGCCATCCGTGGCCACGCCTCCTTCGCCGATGCACCGAACCTGTTCCCGACTGCCCCGGTGGGCGCGGTGAACCGCCTGCTGCAACGCACGGGCTGGGCACTGGGCGAGGTCGATCTGTTCGAGGTCAACGAAGCCTTCGCCGTGGTCGCCATGGCCGCCATGCGCGAGCTGGACATCCCTCACGACAAGATCAACGTCCACGGCGGCGCCTGCGCCCTCGGCCACCCGATTGGCGCCTCCGGTGCGCGGATCATCGTGACCCTGCTGTCGGCGCTCAAGCAGTACGACCTCAAGCGCGGCATAGCCTCGGTGTGCATCGGCGGCGGCGAAGCCACGGCCATCGCGGTCGAACGCCTGGCGTAAGGAGCGAGACATGATTCCCACTGAAGAAGACATCCAGATCCGCGACGTTGCCCGCCAGTTCGCCCAGGAACGGCTGAAGCCCTTCGCCGCCGAGTGGGACCGCGAGCACCGCTTCCCCGCGCAAGCACTGAAGGAAATGGCCGACCTCGGCTTCCTCGGCATGCTGGTGGCGGAAGAGTGGGGCGGCGCGCAGACCGGCCACCTGGCCTACGCGATGGCCCTGGAAGAGATCGCCGCCGGCGACGGCGCCTGCTCTACCATCATGAGCGTGCACAACTCGGTGGGCTGCATGCCCATCGCCAAGTTCGGCAACGATGAGCAGAGGCGCCGGTTCCTGATGCCCCTGGCACGCGGCGAGATGATCGGCGCCTTCGCCCTGACCGAACCGCAGGCCGGCTCCGACGCCAGCTTCCTGAAGACCCGCGCGCGTCGCGACGGCGATCACTACGTGCTGAACGGCAGCAAGCAGTTCATCACCTCGGGCAGCCACGCCGGCGTGGTGATCGTCTTCGCGGTGACCGATGCGGCGGCGGGCAAGAAGGGCATCAGCGCCTTCATCGTGCCCACCGACACGCCCGGCTACCGCGTGGTGCGCGTCGAGGACAAGCTTGGCCAGCATGCGTCCGATACCTGCCAGATCGCCTTCGACGACGTGCGCATCCCCGTCAGTTACCGACTGGGCGAGGAGGGGCAGGGTTACGCCATCGCCCTGGCGAATCTGGAGGGCGGGCGCATCGGCATCGCCTCCCAGGCCGTCGGCATGGCCCGCGCGGCGTTCGAGTACGCACGCGACTATGCCCATGAGCGCGAGACCTTCGGCAAGCCGATCATCCAGCACCAGGCAGTGGCCTTCCGCTTGAGCGACATGGCGACCGAGATCGCCGTGGCCCGGCAGATGGTCCACCACGCCGCCAGCCTGCGCGAAGCCGGCCTGCCGTGCCTGACCGAAGCCTCGATGGCCAAGCTGTTCGCCTCGGAAATGGCCGAGCGCGTGTGCTCCGCGGCGATCCAGACCCTCGGCGGTTATGGCTATCTGCAGGACTACCCGGTGGAGCGCATCTACCGCGACGTGCGCGTGTGCCAGATCTACGAGGGCACCAGCGACGTGCAGCGACTGGTGATCGCGCGGAGTCTGTAAAGGGTTCGCCGGCAGACCCCGGCCCGTTCGTTGGACAGGCACTTCGGCAGGACGGGGTCTGCGGGTGGCCTCTCGAGAGGCTTTTTGTAGGAGCGAGGGGGACGCCTAGTTCTTGCTCGCGAACAGATTTCACCGGGGATTTCTCGGCTGGACGGTTCGCGAGCAAGCTCGTTCCTACAGGGTTGGCCGTTGCACGTGTGGCAAACGTAGGATGGCGTGGAGCGAAGCGGTACCCATCGACGGACATCGCCCGCCGCCTCACGCGCGCTCCGCCGCCTCACGCGCTTCCCGCGCCGTCACCTGCTGGCACAACTCGATGATCTGCTCGCGCATCCAGCGGTTGGCCGGGTCCTGGTCGGTGCTTTCGTGCCAGTACAGGTGGGTTTCCAGCCTGGGCACGTCGTTCACCGGCAGGTCGACGAAATGCAGGCCGTGGTGGCGGGCGAAGCGCTCGGGCACGGTGACCACCATGTCGGTCTGCTGCACCACGGTCGAAGCCATCAGGTAGTGCTGCGAGCGCAGGGCGATCTTGCGCTGCAGGCCCATCTTGCCCAGCGACAGGTCCACATAGCCCAGGCCGCTGCGGCGGCTGGAAATCTGGATATGCGCCACCGACAGGTATTCCTCCAGCGTCACCTTGTCCTTGGCCAGCGGGTGGCCCTGGCGCATGGCACAGACATAGCGGTCCTCCATCAGCTTGACGTGGCGTACCTGCGGGTCGGTGTTCAGCGGCGCGTCCACGGCGAAGTCCAGGCGGCCGGCGGCCAGTTCCTTGGTGGTTTCGCGACGCTTGGAGAGGAAACTCTCGATGTGCACGTTCGGCGCCTGGCGGCGCAGGCGCTGGAACAGCGGCGGCAGGACGATGGCCTCGGTGAGGTCGGTCATGCTGATGCGGTAGGTCTTGTTCGCCTGGGTGGGCGTGAAGGTGCGGCTCTCCTGCACCGAGACGCGCAGCAGCTGTAGCGCATTGCGTACCGGCCCGATGATGTTCTGCGCCATCGGCGTGGGCACCATGCCCTGGGCGGTGCGCACGAACAGCGGGTCGTTGAAGGTTTCACGCAGACGGGCCAGGGCATTGGAGACGGCGGGCTGGGTGATGCCGACGATCTGTCCGGCACGCGTCAGGTTGGCTTCGGTATAGATCGCATCGAAGACGATGAACAGGTTCAGATCGACCTTGCTGAGGTTCATTCCAGGGCTCCGCTTGTAGTTGTTCTGCGCTCGATCATACCCGAACCGGCGCACAGGTCCATATGGGTTATGAATGTTCATTGATTAGGATAATAGGCTGGGTAAATCCTCCTCGCTGTTCTAGCATCATCACCACGACAAACAACCCGCCGCCAGAAGGTAGCCACCTATGGATTTCGCTTATTCCGCCAAGGTTCAGGACCTGCGTGAGCGCGTCACCGCGTTCATGGAAGCCTATGTCTATCCCGCCGAGAAGGTGTTCGACGAGCAAGTGGCCCAGGGCGATCGCTGGCAACCCACGGCGATCATGGAAGAGCTCAAGGCCCGGGCCAAGGCCGAGGGCCTGTGGAACCTGTTCCTGCCCGAATCCGAACTGGGCGCCGGCCTGACCAACATGGAGTACGCGCCGCTGGCCGAGATCATGGGCCGTTCGCTGATCGGCTCCGAGCCGTTCAACTGCTCCGCGCCGGACACCGGCAACATGGAAGTACTGGTGCGCTACGGTAGCGAAGAGCACAAGCGCACCTGGCTGGAGCCGCTGCTGCGTGGCGAGATCCGCTCTGCGTTCGCCATGACCGAGCCGGGCGTGGCCTCGTCCGACGCCACCAACATGGAAGCCAACGCGGTACGCGACGGTGACGAGTGGGTCATCAACGGCCGCAAGTGGTGGACTTCCGGCGCCTGCGACCCGCGCTGCAAGATCATGATCTTCATGGGCCTGACCAACCCCGACGCGCCGCGTCACCAGCAGCACTCGATGATCCTGGTGCCCACCGACGCCCCCGGCGTGAAGATCCTCCGTCCGCTGCCGGTGTTCGGCTACGACGACGCCCCGCACGGCCACGCCGAAGTGCTCTTCGAGAACGTCCGCGTGCCCTACGAGAACGTGCTGCTTGGCGAAGGCCGCGGCTTCGAGATCGCCCAGGGCCGCCTCGGCCCAGGCCGTATCCACCACTGCATGCGCTCCATCGGCATGGCCGAGCGCGCGCTGGAACTGATGTGCAAGCGCTCCGTCAGCCGCACCGCCTTCGGCAAGCCGCTGGCGCGCCTGGGCGGCAACATCGACCTCATCGCCAACTCACGCATCGAGATCAACCAGGCGCGCCTGCTGACCCTCAATGCCGCGTACATGATGGACACCGCCGGCAACAAGATCGCCCAGAGCGAGATCGCCCAGATCAAGGTCGTGGCGCCCAATGTCGCCCTGCAGGTGATCGACCGCGCCATCCAGATGCACGGCGGCGCCGGTGTCTCCAACGACACCCCGCTGGCGTACTTCTACGCCATGCAGCGCACCCTGCGCCTGGCCGACGGCCCGGACGAAGTGCATCGCGCGGCCATCGGCAAGTACGAGATCGGCAAGTACGTGCCCAAGGACATGCTGCGCAGCAGCCGCTGATCCCCACGCCGAAACGAAAAAGGCCCGCCATGCGGGCCTTTCTCATACCTGTGTCCCATAGCGCTTTACGCAGGAGCGAGCTTGCTCGCGAACAATGCTCACCGATGAGGTCGAGGTTGGGCGGGTTCGCGAGCAAGCTCGCTCCTACAAGTACATTCACTGCTCTGGAGTACGCTCGGGCCCATTCACCTCCATCTGCGCCAACCACCATGCCCGCCGTGTGTGCAGTTGCGCAGCAAAGGCGCGCGCCGCGGCCTCGTGAGGAAAGCGTAGCGCGCGGCGGCCGAGGCGGACCTGCCAATAGGCCCGGCCGCGAAACTCAACGGTTTCGATCCTCACCTCCAGTGCTTGCATGCACGGTCTCCTGACTCACGATTTCCAGCGGCTCCTCGCGGGTGCGGCGGGTCTTGATCAACGACAGCAGGATGCCACCGGCGAGCAGGCCGAAGGTTACGCCAAGCGACAGGGCGGCGGGAACCTTGCCGATGAAGCCGTGCAGGAAAATCTTCGTGCCGATGAACACCAGCACCAGCGCCAGGGCGTACTTCAGGTAGACGAAGCGGTGGATCATCGCCGCCAGCGAGAAGTACAGGGCGCGCAGGCCGAGGATGGCGAAGATGTTCGAGGTGTAGACGATGAACGGATCCTGGGTGATGGCGAAGATCGCCGGCACGCTGTCCACGGCGAACACCAGGTCGGCCAGCTCGATCAGGACCAGCGCCAGGAACAGCGGGGTGGCGTAGCGCACCAGCTTGCCCGAGGCATCCGGCATCTTCACGAAGAAGTGGTGCTCGTGGATGGTGTCGGTCATGCGGATGCGCTTGCGCAGGAACTTGAGCACCGGGTTGTTCGCCAGGTCCGGCTCGTCGTCATGCTTGCTGAACAGCATCTTCACGCCGCTGAACAGCAGGAAGGCGCCGAACACGTACATGATCCACTCGAACTCCTTCACCAGCGCGGCGCCCAGGCCGATCATCAGCGCGCGCATGACGATGGCGCCGAGGATGCCCCAGAACAGCACCTGGTGCTGGTAGCGGCGGGGGATGCCGAAGAAGCCGAAAATCATTGCCATGACGAACACGTTGTCCATGGACAGCGACTGTTCGACGAGGAAACCGGTGTAGTACTCCACCGCGCTGGTGGCGCCGAACTCGTACCAGACCCAGCCGCCGAAGGCCAGGCCGCAGGCGAAGTAGCCGGCGGACAGCATCAGGCTCTCGCGCACGCCGATCTCATGGTGATCGCGTTGCAGAACGCCCAGGTCGAGTACCAGCAGGAGAATCACGATGGCCAGGAAGGCCAGCCAGAACCAGATGGCGGTTCCGAGGAATGGTTCGGTCAAGAAGGCGTGCAGAGCTGTCATGTGGCCCCTCCCTTAGTGTCGTTGTCGAAAGTGACTCCGACATGGCGGTTGGCAACCGTCAGAGGGGCCCGGCGTCACAGGCGGGAACATAGCAGAGCAGGCCATCCAGGCAAACGGGGTAACGTAACAAGTTCCTACATTCATGGCGAAAGGTGCATGTCTGTCCAGCAGAAGTTTAGTTGATGACCATTCAGACATTGCTCGCTGGACGAAGGTGTGTTGCGAGTTTTCCTGCGCCTCTCTCAGGGGGCGACAAGCGTGCGGCCAAGCCACCGCCGCGCTGCTGGGCTCAATAGACCCACACCTCGACGCGACGGTTCTTCACCCGTCCGTCGTCATCGCTGTTGGCCGCGACCGGCAAGGCATCGCCCAGGCCGCTGATCGCTCGGAACATCACCCCCTCCTTGGCCAGTTCGCGGCGAACCGCCATTGCGCGCAACTTGGACAGCAGCTCCGCGCGAGCCGGGTCCTGCTTCGGATCGCCAAAGCCGACCAGTACAGTCTGTTTATTCATCTTGCCGTTCTGTTGCAGATAGGCGAGCAGGCGTTCGATATCGCGCTGAGCCTTGTTGTCCAGCGTGGCGCTGCCTTCGCGGAAGCGGAAGTTCACCGACAGCCGCTGGGCATCGCGTGCCAGGGCTTGATACGACTCGGGCATGCTGGTCCGAGGCGACATCTTCGTGGCCTGCACCCGCTGCCCCACGAAGCCGCTGGAGCTGACCAGCGCCTGGCCCTGGTCCCCCTGGGCGAATTGCAGCAATGCGCGTGCCCAGCGATTGCTTTCTTCCGGCTTCATGTACAGGAACAGGCGGCGCGACAGCGGATAGTCCTCGGTGGCGACCAGCGTGGTCGACGGTGGCATGGCTTGGGAGTCGCCATCGGCAATCAGCAGCGCCTTGGCCTTCTTGATCGACGACAGACCGACGAAGCCAATGCCCTGCGGGTCGCCGCTGACCTGCGCGGACAACTGATCGCTGGACTCGAAGCGTTGCGCGCCGTTACCCAGCGCTTTTCCGTGGCTGGCCAGTACCAGCTCCCTGAAGGTATCGAAGGTCCCCGAGTTGTCATCGCGTGCATAGAGGTGGATTGCGCCGCCGCGGCCGCCGATCTCCTCCCAGCTCTTCACGTCGCCGGAAAAGATGCGTGCCAGGGTGTCCGTGTCCAGCTCGCTCAGCGGATTGGCGGAGTTGACGATGATCGCCAGGCCGTCGATGCCTATCACCTGCTCGGCCTTGGCGCTACGCAGATTGCCCGACGCGGACAGCGCCGAGGCTTCGGCATCCTTGATCGGGCGGGACGCCGCCGCCAGCTCGGCGATGCCCTCTTTCAGCGCCACGAAGCCGGTGCTGGAACCGTGAGCGGCCAGGTCGATGATGGCCTCACGGCCATCACTCGAGCGCCCGATGATGCGCTGTTCGTTCTCCGTCTTGCCTGGCTGGCTGCTGACGTTCTGGTAGCCCTCGCTCGCCAGCAGGCCCTTGACCAGCGCCGGCAGCAGGTGGGCACCGATGGTGTTCGAACCCTGGACGCGCAGTACGGGCTCGCCCGCCTGGGATGAGGGCAGGGCGGCGAAGGCCTGCCACGGGAAGGCGTAGCAGATGAAACCGATGACCAGCCAGGCGACCGTCGTGGGCCAGGCGTCCGAGTCGCCAGTGCGCGCTTTGTGCAGCATGAAGCAGATTCCCTGTAAGGCATGGATGGCGCGGAAGATTAAGACGGAATCATTGCATCGATATGACGCTTGGCGACGGTGTAGAGCGGTGCAGGGCGGATCAGAAAAGGACGATGGACTACCGGAGGATTCCGATGCCGATTATTTGCACGGGTTGCTACATAAGCGGCTTTCGTAAAGTCATCCGGGGGTTGTCGTGGGCGAAATTGTCGGTTTCGCATCGGTGCTTGCCAAGCTGGTCATCATCTCGTCCGTGGTGCTGATCACCTGCTCGTTGATAGTGGCGCCGGACAGGATGCTGTCCCCCGCACCATCGATGCTCATGCTGCTCGTTCCATTGTTCGTGTTGACGACGTTGCTGGATGTCGCGCAGTTGCTGCGGCGTCGCTGAGAGGCTCCGCGTGTCCGTTGGCGGAGCGGATGGTCGCGCCCCCTGGCTTCGCTGGCGCAAGGCATGTGCTGGATGCACGCCTTGTCGCGAGTGATTGCGACAAGGATTAGAAGAGCAAAAGGCTTGGCCGCTGAAGCATCGCCAGGGGATCCGGCGATGCCTTGGGGGGCCGTATGTATTGGGGTATTTCATGGCCCGTATTGCACTCGTTGGTTCTGTTCGAAGTAAGCTCGGTGCGTCCCTGAAGCGTCTGAACGGTCATCAGTTGGTTGCGCAGCCCACCCTGGCGCGGCAAGCGCTGGCTGAGTTGCGGGCTGATCAGTTCGATCTTCTGGTGGTGATGCTGGAGCTGTCCGACATTCATGGGCTGGAACTCCTGGAGATGCTCAGGCGTAACGGCCAACTGCCGCCTTCCATCCCGGTACTTGCCTGCTCCAACCTCCATTCGGCAATGAACATCCGGCGCGCCATGCATTTTGGTGCATCCGGCTTCCTGTTCCTGAATGACTGCCCGGCCTTGCTGGAGCACATCATCGATGCCGTTCTTCAGGGCGGCTCGATCTTTCCCGAGCACGCCCGGTTGCCGGTGGATGAAGATGCCCGCTTGCACCACGCGCTGCGTTTCTCCACCCAGCAGGTCGCGATATTGCACGGTCTGCGGCATGGGCGTTCTTCCGCATCCCTGGCGGACTTCCTGAATATCCCCACCGCGAGCGTCAGCTATTGCAAAAGGCAGATGATGCGGAAGCTGAAAGCGGCCTCGCTGGACGACCTGATCGGCATCAGCCAGGAAATTGGTTTGATCTAGGCGTGAGATCCGCATCTGTTCCGTAGCGACCCGGATTGAATGAGTGCCTCGGTATCGCCTCCATCGCCATTCAGGGGCTGATGCCTGGCGGGCTGCTTTGCTCTGGACGCCAAGTGGAAATGCAAGAAAGCCAGGTATTGGCCGGGCTTTCTTGGCGTCGCGGGATGCTCAGGGTTCAGCGATGCGCCTGACCTGTTTTTTGTAGGAGCGAGCTTGCTCGCGAACCTGGCCCCGCTGCGAGGCTGTTCGCGAGCAAGCTCGCTCCTACAGGGGATCAGGACAGTTGTAGCCAGATCGGTGCGTGATCCGAGGGCTTTTCCATGCCGCGGATGTCGTAGTCCACGCCGGTGCTGGCGATGCGCCCGCGCAGGGCCTCGGAGGCGAGGATGACGTCGATGCGCAGGCCACGCTTGGGCTCGTCCTCGAAACCACGGCTGCGGTAGTCGAACCAACTGAAGCGGTCGCTCACTTCCGGGTTCTGCAGGCGGAAGCTGTCCACCAGGCCCCAGTTCTTCAGGCGCGCCAGCCACTCGCGTTCTTCCGGCAGGAAGCTGCATTTGCCGGTCTTCAGCCAGCGCTTGCGGTTCTCCTCGCCGATGCCGATGTCGCAGTCTTCCGGCGAGATATTGATGTCGCCCATCACCACCAGCGGCTGGCTGGGCTGGAAACGGGTTTCCAGCAGGTCCTGCAGGTCGGCGTAGAAGCGCTGCTTGGCGGGGAATTTCACCGGATGCTCGCGGTTCTCGCCCTGCGGGAAGTAGCCGTTCATTACGGTAACCGGCTGGCCCTGGGCGTCCTTGAAGGTGCCCCAGATGAAGCGGCGCTGCGCGTCTTCGCCATCGTTGGGGAAGCCGCGTTGCAGCTCCAGCGGCTCCTGGCGGGAGAGCAGGGCGACGCCGTAGTGGCCCTTCTGCCCGTGGTAGTGCACGTGATAGCCGAGGGCTTCGACCTCCGCGCGGGGGAACTGGTCGTCCGCGACCTTGGTTTCCTGCAGGCCGATCACGTCCGGCTGATGGCGCTCGATGATGGCTTGCAGTTGATGGGGACGTGCGCGCAAGCCGTTGATATTGAAGGAGACGATTTTCATCCTGGACGTCCTGGCAAAAGAAGGATGCTAGCCCAAGGTGGCCGATTCTGGCGACCCTGGCGCGCCGCTGCTAGTGTTTCGTGGCTGCAGCGCTACCCATAAGAAGACACCACCAGAAGAGGCGTCCGCATGCCCGATTCGATTGCCGAAGTGCATCTGCTCGACAGCGGCTACAGCCGCGAAGTCCGTTCGCTGCTTTATCACGCTTACCGCCACGAACCCACCTTCGCCTATCTGTTCGAGGCCGACCGCCCCGGTTTCGACCAGCGCGTACGCGCCACGGTGCGCGAACTGGTCAACCAGCATTTCCTCGAGGAGCTGCCGGCCATCGGCTTGCTGCGCGAGGACCGCCTGGTGGGCGTGGCATTGATCGCGCCACCCCAGCAACGGCTGGATATCACCGAGAGCTGGGCCTGGCGCATGCGCATGTTGCTCACCACCGGTTTTCGCTGCACGCGGCGCTACCTGGACTACCACGCCGCCGTGCTCGGCTGCCTGCCGCCGGGGCCGTACCATATCCTGCCGCTGATCGGCATCCACCCGGAGTTCCAGGGCAAGCACCTGGGCGAGCAACTGCTCGATGCGCTGCACGCCTGGTGTGCGGAGGCGGGTGGTTCCCAGGGGTTGGTGCTCGACACGGGGAACGCGCGGTACCTGGAGTTCTACCGGCGCCACGGCTACGAGGAGCTGGGGGAGGTGGCCCTGGGGCCGATCCGGGAGCATGTGCTGTTCCATCCCAATCCGAGGCCGGAAAGCCAGTTGGTGCATTCGGGGTAGCGTCTGATTCGGGCCGCCAGGTCGCGCGTTCGCGTTGGAAAAGGGCATAACGCAAAAGTCCCGTGCTAGCATTCCGCGCCATGAGATTTGTCCAAGGATTGCTTGGGCTGCTGCTGTTGATGGCGCTTTGCATGCACAGGGCGCTGGCGGCCGAAGCCCATCTCGACGTTCGCATCACTCCCGCCATCCCTGCGCTCAAGGCCAATATCGAGGCCTATGTGGGCAGCCTCGGCGAGCGTGACCAGGCGGCATTGCGGCGCATGCGGCGCACCACCGAAGAGCAGGCGCGGAAAGCCGCGCAGGCGCTGGGCTACTACCAGGCGCGCATTCGCAGCCGGGTGCGCGACGTTCAGCCGCCGACCCTGCGCCTGAACGTCGCGCCGGGCGAGCCGGTGCATCTGCGCAACGTCACGATTCGGGTGGAGGGACCGGCGGCCGACCTCAAGAGCTTCCGCGTGCCCGGCGGCGACGCCCTCAAGCCCGGCGCGCAACTCAATCACGGCGCCTACGAGGACGCCAAGCGGCTGATCCAGAACCAGGCGTCGCGCTTTGGCTTCTTCCGCGGGCAGTTCAGCCGGCAGCGGTTGCAGGTCGACCCGGTGGCCGGCGTCGCGGACGTCGAGCTGGTTTATATCAGCGGCCCGCGTTCCACCCTCGGCAAGGTCGAGTTCAGCGGCGACTATCCGTTCGACGATGAACTGCTGCAGCGCATGGTGCCGTTCAAGGATGGCACGCCCTACGACTCCGAACTGATCGCCGAGCTCAACCAGGCGCTGCAGTCCTCCGGCTACTTCGACGGTGTGCGCGTGGATGCGGCGCCGCCGGCCAGGTCCGCGTCCGAGGTGATCCCGGTCAACGTCCACCTGCAGGTGCGCAAGCCACGGACGATGGGCCTGGGCCTGGGTTTCTCCACCGACGTCGGGCCGCGCGCCAAGGCCAACTGGACGCGCCACTGGGTCAACCCCCAGGGCCATAGCCTGGGCTGGGAGGCGGAAGTCTCGGAGCCTCGGCAGAACGTCGGCGCCTGGTACGAAGTTCCGCTCGACCCGCCGCTGACCGACAAGCTGCGCCTCACCAGCGGCTATCAGAATGAAGACCTGGTGGACACCCGGAGCAAGCTGCTCACCCTCGGCGGCGAGTGGCACCACAAGCTCGACAGCGGCTGGCAGCGGGTGGTGTCGCTGAACTGGCAGCGCGAAGAGTACAAGCTGGGCGACGACTCGGGCCTGAGCAGTTTCCTCATGCCGGGCATCGGCTACTCGATTCTCGAGGCGGACAACAAGATCGACCCCAGCCGCGGTTATCGCCTGCAGTTCGATGTGAAAGGGGCCAAGGAAGGACTGCTGGCCGACGCCGACGTCGCGCATATCAATGCAATGGCCAAGGGCCTGACCAGCTTCTGGGGTGGCCAGCGTTTGCTCGGCCGCATCCAGGTCGGCGGCATCGCCACCAACGACTATTCCTCGATCCCGCCGTCGCTGCGCTTCTTCGCCGGTGGCGACCAGAGCGTGCGCGGCTACGACTACCAGACGCTGTCGCCGAAGAACTCCGACGGCGACCGCATTGGCGGGCGCTACATGGTCGCCGGCAGCGTCGAGTACCAGTACCCGATTGCCGAACGCTGGCGACTGGCGGCTTTCGTCGACCAGGGCAACGCCTTCAATTCGCTGGATTTCCCGTCGATCAAGACCGGCGTGGGCTTTGGCGTTCGCTGGATTTCCCCGGTCGGGCCGCTGCGCCTGGACCTCGCCGACGGCCTGGACGAGGACGGCGGCATCCGTATTCACTTCTCGATGGGGCCTGAACTGTGAGCCGTGCGGGCTGGATGCGTGTGCTGCGCTGGCTGCTGGGCGGACTGCTCGGCCTGATCCTGCTATTGGTGGCGGGCCTGGCGGCCCTGCTGGGCACCGAAGCGGGCAGCCGGATGGCGCTGCAGTGGGTGCCGGGGCTGACAGTGGACAGCTTCAATGGCCGGCTGGCCGGCGCCTTCACCGCGAAGCGCCTGGCGTGGAGCGACGGTGCAACCCGCCTGGTGCTGGACGAGCCGGATATCGACTGGTCGCCGGGCTGCCTGCTGCGCATGGCGCTGTGCCTGAACCGCGTGGCGGCCAAGGACGTGCGCCTGACCCTGCCGCCGAGCGAGGCGAGCGAGTCGTCCGGCCCCGTGCAACTGCCGAGCCTCGACCTGCCGCTGTCCCTGGAACTGGGTGACGTGCGCATTGGCCGTTTCCTGCTCGATGACCAGGAGCAACTGCGCGACGCCAACCTGGTGGCGCACTGGGACCGCGAAGGGCTGCACATAGAGTCGGCGACTCTGGCCCGCGACGACCTGCGCCTGTCGCTGTCCGGCCTGCTCAAGCCCACCGGCGGCTGGCCGCTGCAGGCACAGGGCAGCCTCGACCTGCCAGTGGTGGGCGGGAAGCCCTGGTCGCTGAAGTTGCAGGTCGATGGCGAGCTGCAAGGTCATCTGAAATTGCAGGCGCAGAGTACGGGCTACCTTGATGGCACGCTGGAAGGCGACCTGCAGCCGCTGGCGGAAAACCTGCCGGCCCAGGCCCTGGTGCTGGCCGATGGCTTCAAGGCGGACGCCTCGCTGCCCGACACGCTGACGCTGAACCGGGTCCGCCTGAATGCCAAGGGCGACCTGAAGAACGGCTACCAGATCGCCGGTGCGGCCATGCTGCCGGCCGAAGACAGCCCTGTGGTGCTGACCCTGCGCGGCCGCGTCGACGCCCAGGGTGCGGACATCGCCGCCTTCGACCTGAGCGCCGCCCAGGCGCAACGGCTGGGCGTACAGGGTCGGCTCGACTGGCAGGACGGCTTTGCCGCCGACGCCACGCTGGACTGGCTGGACTTCCCCTGGCGGCGCCTGTACCCGGCTCTCGACGAGCCGCCGGTGAGCGTGCACAGCCTCAAGGCCGAGGTGCAGTACCGCGACGGCGCCTACCTGGGCAACTTCGACGCCGCGCTGAACGGCCCGGCCGGTGCGTTCAGCCTCGCCAGCCCGGTCTCCGGCAACCTCGCGGAAGTCTTCCTGCCGTCGCTGCAACTGGTGGCGGGGCAGGGCAAGGCCGAAGGGCATGTGAAGGTTGGATTTGCCGATACTGTCAGCTGGGACGCCGCCCTCGACCTGCGCGACCTCGATCCCGCCTACTGGCTGGAGCAGATGCCGGGCCGCCTGGGCGGGCCGTTGCGCAGCCAGGGTTCGCTCAAGCAGGGCAGCCTGAACCTGTCGGCGAGCCTCGACCTGCAAGGGCGCCTGCGTGGCCAGCCGGCACTGTTCAAGGCCCGCGCAGAGGGTGCCGGACAGGCCTGGAAAGCCGACGAGCTGATCCTGCAACTGGGCGACAACCGCATCAGCGGCCAGGCGGCGCTGGAGCAGCACCTCTCCGGGCGGCTGGACCTCGCCTTGAATCAACTGGGCCAGCTGTGGCCGCAACTGTCCGGCCAGCTGGGCGGTCGGCTCGACCTGGCCGGCACCCTGCAAGCGCCGCAAGGCCAGTTGGCGCTCAAGGGCCAGCGCGTTGCCTACGCCGGCCAGAGCCTGCGCACCCTGGCGCTGGAGGCGAAGCTGGATGCGGCCCAGCGTGGCCGCCTGGACCTGCAGGTGCAGGGCCTGCGCAGCGGCGACACGCGCCTGGGCACGCTCAAGCTGGAGGGCAGCGGCGACAAGCAGCGCCAGCAGCTCTCGCTGAACCTGCAAGGCAAACCGGTGATCCTTGCGCTGGGCCTGGACGGCACCTGGAATGGCCGCGACTGGCGTGGCCGCCTGGCGCAAGGCGACATCCAGAGCGGCGGGCAGGACTGGCGCCTGCAGCAGCCGGCGAAGCTGGAGCGCCTGGCCGACGGCCGCCTGACCCTGGGCGCGCATTGCTGGGCCTCGGGGCCGGCCAGCCTGTGCGCGGAGGACCAGCGCCTGATGCCCGACCCGCGCCTGCGCCTGCATTTGCGCCAGTTCCCGCTGGACAGCCTGGCGCGCTGGCTGCCCGAGGACTTCGCCTGGCGCGGCCAACTGGACGGCGACGTGCAGCTGGACCTGCCGGCCAGCGGCCCGAACGGCTCGATCCTGCTCAATGCCGGCAGCGGCACGCTACGCCTGAAGGAGCAGGACGACTGGGTCGACTTCCCCTACCAGAGCCTGCAACTGGACAGCCGCCTGACACCCCGGCGCATCGACACCCGCCTGCAGTTCCACGGCGAAAAGCTGGGCACATTGGACGCCCAGGTACAGCTCGATCCCCGGCCGAAGTCCAAGCCGCTGAATGGCAGCTTCAGCCTCGACGGCCTGGACCTCTCCATCGCGCGGCCCTTCGTACCGGCCGTGGAAACCCTCAAGGGACGGCTGCACGGCAATGGGCGGATATCCGGCGCTCTGTTGGCTCCCCGGGTGGACGGCAACCTGCGGCTGGTCGATGGCGAGGTGTCCGGCGGCGATCTGCCGACCCGCCTGGAGCAGTTGCAGGTGGAGGCGCGCATCGCCGGCGAACAGGTGGACCTGAGCGGCCACTGGACGGCCGGGGAGCATGGCAACGGCAACCTGTCCGGGCGGATCGCCTGGAACGAGGCGCTGAATGTCGACCTGAACGTGCGCGGTAACCGCCTGCCGGTGACGATCGACCCGTACGCCGAGCTGGAGGTCGAGCCGGACCTGGCGATCCGCATGGCGGGCGAGGGCGTGGCCGTTTCCGGCAAGGTGCAGGTGCCCCGCGGCGCCATCACCATCCGCCAGCTGCCGCCGTCGACGGTCAAGGTATCGGACGACACCGTGATCGTCGGCCAGAAACAGGAGCAGAAGGCCGCTACCACGCTGCACATGGACGTCGATGTGATCGTCGGCGAGGACAAGCTGACCTTCGCCGGTTTTGGCCTGAATGCCGAGCTGGCCGGCCAGGTGCACGTGGGCGACAACCTCGACACCCGCGGCGAGCTGCGCCTGAACAAGGGCCGCTACCGGGCCTACGGGCAGAAGCTGACCATCCGCCGCGCCCGCCTGCTGTTCGCCGGTCCCATCGACCAGCCGTACCTGGACATCGAGGCGATCCGCAAGGTCGACGACGTGACCGCCGGCCTGCGCCTGAGCGGCAGCGCCGATCAGCCGCGCAGCGAGGTGTTCTCCGAACCGGCGATGAGCCAGCAGCAGGCGCTGTCCTACCTGGTGCTGGGTCGGCCGATGAGCACTGGTGAGGACAGCAACATGATGGGCGAGGCGGCGCTGGCCCTGGGCCTGGCCGGCAGTGCCCCGCTCACCGGCGAGGTCGCGCAGAAGCTGGGTATCCAGGACTTCCAGCTGGATACCGAAGGCACCGGCAACAGCACCAGTGTGGTCGCCAGCGGCCAGCTTTCCGACCGGCTCAGCCTGCGCTATGGCGTGGGCGTGTTCGAGCCGGCGAACACCATCGCCCTGCGTTACCTGCTGAGCAAGAAGGTCTATCTGGAGGCGGCCAGTGGCTTGGCCAGCTCGCTGGATATCTTCTACAAGCGTGATTTCTGATGAAGCGAATGGAGTGTTTACAGGGTTTCCATAACGGTCGCGCGGAAAAATCCGTATCAACGCTTCCGTCGATCAGAACGTGTCGCAGGAGCTGATACCCCGATATCCGGACCGGCTGCTGAAGAGGCCGGATGCCTGAGGCGCGTACTGCCGTCGTCGGTCGGCGGCAGTTTCCGAGGGTGGGGATACCCCACGGGACATGGTCATCGCCTGGTCTTCATGGCGTCTTAAGAATGCGCACACAAACTGCTCCTGCCGCCTGGAAATGTGGCGGAAAGGAGAATCGCCATGCGCCTGGACCTCATCAGGACCCACCTGCTCGAATTCATCAACAAGGGCTTCCCGGCTCGCCAGCTGCGCCGTCTGGCTGCGCGCGACCTGTTGCGTGGGTCCGCGGCGGGACGGCGTGCGCCTCCCCCCCTGGCCGAGGCCTTGCTGGAGTGGTCGGTGCTGGAGCCGCAGGCCGTGCTGGAGCGTCTGGACAGCCGCCGTGAAGGGCTCAGCGAGGCGGAAGCCGAAGAACGGCGCCTGCGCGAGGGCCCGAACGAAGTGGAGCAGGAACATCCCATCGGCGCCTGGCTGCACCTCTGGTACTGCTACTGCAATCCCTTCAACCTGCTGCTGAGCGTGCTGGCGGCGATCTCCTGGCTGACCGAGGATGCCCAGGCCGCCGTAGTGATCGGCAGCATGGTGGCGATTTCCACGCTGCTGCGCTTCGTCCAGGAGAAACGCTCCAACCGCGCCGCCGAACGGCTCAAGGCGATGGTCAGCAACACCGCCACGGTGTTCCGCTGCCCGGATGACGAAGGTCCGCCGCGCCGGCTGGAAGTGCCGATCCACCAACTGGTGCCCGGCGACGTGCTGTGGCTGTCCGCTGGCGACATGGTGCCGGCGGATGTCCGCCTGCTCAGCGCCAAGGACCTGTTCGTCGGCCAGGCGGCGCTGACCGGCGAATCGCTGCCGGTGGAAAAGTTCGCCCAGCTGCACGACGCCCGCCAGTGCAACCCGCTGGAGCGCGACAACCTCTGCTTCATGGGGACCAACGTCATCAGCGGTTCGGCGCAGGCCGTGGTGGTCGGCACCGGGGCGCGGACCTACTTTGGCTCGCTGGCCGAGCGGGTGATCGCGGCGGACCCGGCGCCCACCGCCTTCCAGGCCGGGGTGAACAAGATCAGCTGGCTGCTGATCCGCTTCATGCTGGTGATGGCGCCGCTGGTGCTGCTGCTCAACGGCTTCACCAAGGGCGACTGGCTGGAGGCGGCGCTGTTCGCGCTGTCCATCGCGGTCGGCCTGACCCCGGAAATGCTCCCGATGATCGTCACCTCGACCCTGGCCAAGGGCGCGGTGGCGCTGAGCCGGCGCAAGGTCATCGTCAAGCGCCTGGACGCCATCCAGAACTTCGGCGCGATGGACATCCTCTGCACCGACAAGACCGGCACCCTGACCCAGGACCGCATCGTGCTGGAGCGTCACACCGACGCGTTCGGCCAGGCCCAGGACCGCGTGCTGCAACTGGCCTTCCTCAACAGCCACCACCAGACCGGGCTGAAGAACCTGCTGGACGTGGCCGTGCTCGAACATGTCGAGCTGCGCCACGCGCTGCGGGTGGACAGCCGCTACCGCAAGGTCGACGAGATTCCCTTCGACTTCGCCCGTCGGCGCATGTCGGTGGTGGTCAGCGAGTCCGACGGCTATCACCTGCTGATCTGCAAGGGCGCGCTGGAAGAGGTGCTGGATGTCTGCGTCTCGGTGGAGGCCGGCGACGCCGTGGCGCCGCTGGACGACGAGCGCCTGGCGAGCATCCGCGCGGTGGCCGAGGCGCTCAACCAGGAGGGCCTGCGGGTGGTCGCGGTGGCGACCCGCGAGCTGCCGCCGGAGCGCGAGGGCTATGGCGTGGCCGACGAGGCGGGGCTGTGCCTGGCCGGCTACATCGCCTTCCTCGATCCGCCGAAGGAAACCACCGCCCCGGCGCTGCGTGCGCTGGCGGACAACGGCGTGGCGGTGAAGGTGCTCACCGGCGACAACGAGCGGGTCACCTTGAAGGTCTGCCGGGACGTCGGCCTGCCGGTCCGGGGCGTGCTCCTCGGCCCGCAGCTGGACGGCCTCGACGACGCGGCGCTGGGCGAACTGGCCGAGCACACCACGCTGTTCGCCAAGCTCACCCCCGGCCACAAGGAGCGCCTGGTGCGCGTGCTGCGCGAGCGCGGGCACGTGGTGGGCTTCCTTGGCGACGGCATCAACGACGCTCCGGCGCTGCGCAGCGCGGACATCGGCATCTCGGTGGATTCGGCCGTGGACATCGCCAAGGAAGCCGCCGACCTGATCCTGCTGGAAAAGAGCCTGATGGTGCTGGAGGAGGGGGTGATCGAGGGGCGCCGGACCTTCGCCAACATGCTCAAGTACATCCGCATGACGGCCAGTTCCAACTTCGGCAACGTGTTCAGCGTGCTGGTGGCCAGCGCCTTCATTCCCTTCCTGCCGATGCTGCCGCTGCAACTGCTGGTGCAGAACCTGCTGTACGACCTGTCGCAGATCGCCATTCCCTTCGACCACGTCGACGACGAGCAACTGCGCCGGCCGCAGCAGTGGAACCCGGACGGGCTGGGGCGTTTCATGGTGTTCTTCGGGCCGGTCAGTTCGCTGTTCGACATCGCCACCTTCCTGGTCCTGTGGTTCGTCCTGGGCGCCAATGCGCCGGAGCACCAGGCGCTGTTCCAGTCCGGCTGGTTCGTCGAAGGGCTGATCTCGCAACTGCTGGTGGTGCACATGATCCGCACCCGGCGCATCCCCTTCCTGCAGAGCCGCGCGGCCTGGCCGCTGCTGGGCATGACCCTGGCGATCGTCGCCGTGGCGATCTTCCTGCCGATGGGGACGCTGGCTCATTCGTTCCGCATGCAGGCCCTGCCGTTGGCGTACTGGCCGTGGCTGGCCGGCATCCTGCTGGGCTACATGGTGCTGACCCAGGCGGTGAAGGGCTGGTTCGCGCGGCGCTACGGCTGGGACCGCAGCGAGCATCCGAGTCCGCGGGCGCCGCTGGCAGTGGGAGGGCACGCGGATTCCCGCGCGGGCTGATGCGCGCGCGGCGCATCGCCGGGCAGTTTCAGGCAAGTCTGCGCAGGACCAGGCAAACCGCTCGGCGCCTTCTTCGCGTATCGTCGCGGCGCGTGCCCGGCATAGCGCCTAGGCTGAATCCATTCGTGCCGGAACCTGCGGGTTCCGGCCACTTCATCACCCGCGCAAGAGGTGGCCCCGCAGATGATTACCGTGAACCTGAACGGCAAGGACCATGAATTCGATGCTCCCGGCGAGATGCCATTGCTCTGGGCCCTGCGCGACGTCGCCGGGCTGACCGGCACCAAGTACGGCTGTGGCATGGCGCTGTGCGGCGCCTGCACGGTGCACCTCGACGGCCAGCCGACGCGCTCCTGCGTCACGCCGCTTTCGGCGGTGGCGGGCAAGAAGGTCACCACCATCGAGGCGGTGAGCGAGCAGCCCGCCGGCAAGGCCGTCCAGGAAGCCTGGCGGCGGCTGGACGTGGTGCAGTGCGGTTACTGCCAGTCCGGGCAGATCATGTCCGCCGCTGCGCTGCTGGCCGGCAACAAGGCGCCCAGCGATGCCGACATCGATACCGCCATGAGCGGCAACATCTGCCGCTGCGCCACCTACGCGCGGATCCGCGCGGCCATCCACGACGCCGCCAAGACCCTGGCGTGAGGAGGACTGACATGCTCGATACCCGCATCGACCAGGAAGCGGCGCCGGCGCGCGGCATCTGCAATCTGAGCCGCCGGCATTTCCTCCGGGGCGCCGGTGGCCTGGCCCTGGGCATCTACTTCGCGCCGTTGCTCGGGCGCATGGGGGAGGCGCAGGCGGCCGGCGATTTCGAACCCAACGCCTTCGTGCGCATCGCCCCGGACGGCACGCTGACGGTGATCGCCAAGCACGTGGAAATGGGGCAGGGCAGCTACACCGGCCTCGCCACGCTGGTGGCCGAGGAACTGGATGCCGACTGGGCCCACGTGCGCGTGGAGGGCGCCCCGGCGGACGCCAGGCGCTACGCCAACCTGGCCTTCGGCAACCTGCAGGGTACCGGTGGCAGCACCGCCACCTCCAACTCCTTCGAACAGATGCGCAAGGCCGGCGCCAGCGCCCGCGCCATGCTGGTGGGCGCTGCCGCCGAGCAGTGGAAGGTGCCTGCCGCACAGATCGACGTGCATGACGGCGTGGTGAGCCACGCCGCCTCCGGGCGCAAGGCCGGCTTCGGCGAACTGGCGGAAGCCGCGGCGAAACAACCGCTGCCCGCCGAGGTGAAACTGAAGGACCCGAAGGACTTCAAACTGATCGGCCAGGCGAAGCTGCCGCGCATCGACAGTAGCGGCAAGACCGATGGTTCGGCGATCTTCACCCAGGACATCCACCTGCCGGACATGCTGGTGGCCGTCGTTGCCCACCCGCCGCGGTTCGGCGGGGTGCCGGCCAAGGTCGACGCGAGCAGGGCCAAGGCGGTGCCGGGGGTGGTCGCCGTGGTGCAGTTCCCCGGCAGCGAGCGACGCTTCGCCGGGGTCGCCGTGCTGGCGAAGAACACCTGGGCCGCGCGCCAGGGCCGTGACGCCTTGCAGGTCGAATGGGACGAGAGCAAGGCCTTCAAAATGGGCAGCAAGGAAATCTTCGCCCAGTACCGCGAGATGGCCGGCAAGCCTGGCCTGGTGGCGCGCAACGTGGGCGATGTCGACACGGCGCTGAAGCAGCCGGCCAAGCTCATCGAGGCGGAGTATGAGTTCCCGTTCCTCGCCCATGCGGCGATGGAGCCGTTGAACTGCGTGGTCCAGCTCAAGGACGATGGCGGCTGCCAGATCTGGAACGGCGAGCAGTGGCAGACCGGCGACCAGATGGCGGTGGCGCAGCTGCTGGGCATCACGCCGGAGCAGGTGTCGATCACCCAGCTCTACGCCGGCGGCAGCTTCGGCCGCCGCGCCAACCCGCACTCGGACTATGTGCTGGAGGCCACGGCAATCGCCAAGGCCGCGCGCGAGCAGGGCATCAAGACGCCGGTGAAAATGGTCTGGACCCGCGAGGACGACACCCGCGCGGGCTACTACCGCCCGGCGTTCCTGCACCGCGCGCGGCTGGCGCTGGACGCCTCGGGCAACCTGGTGGCCTGGGAGCAGCGGCTGGTCGGCCAGTCCTTCATCCTCGGCACGCCCTTCGAGAAGATCATGGTCAAGGACGGCATCGACAAGATTGCCGTGGAGGGTGCGGACGATCTGCCCTATGCGGTGCCCAACCTGCGCATCGAGCAGGCCCTGGCCGAGAACGTCACCGTGCCGACCCAGTGGTGGCGCTCGGTGGGCCACACCCATACGGCGTTTTCCACCGAGACGCTGGTCGATGAGGCGGCCATTGCCGCCGGCAAGGATCCGTACGCGTTCCGCCGCGCCCTGCTCAAGGACCATCCCCGGCATCTCGGCGTGCTGGAACTGGCGGCGCAGCGGGCCAACTGGCAGGCGCCGCTGGCGAAGGGCGCCCAGGGCGAGCAGCGCGGCCGGGGGATCGCGGTGCACGAGTCGTTCGGCAGCGTCGTGGCCCAGGTGGTGGAGGTGACGGTCAAGGCGGACCACAGCTTCAAGGTGGATCGGGTGGTCTGCGCCGTGGATTGCGGACTGGCAATCAACCCGGACGTGATCAAGGCGCAGATGGAGGGCGGCATCGGCTTCGCCCTGTCGGCGGCCCTGCACAGCACCATCACCCTGACGGACGGGAAGGTGGACCAGTCCAACTTCCACGATTACCAGGTGCTGCGCATCAACGAAATGCCCGTGGTGGACGTGCATATCGCGCCCTCCGCGGTACCGCCGAGCGGGGTCGGCGAACCCGGCGTGCCGCCGTTGGCGCCGGCACTGGCCAACGCCCTGTTCGCCGCCAGCGGCAAACGCATCCGCACCTTGCCGATCGGCAATCAGTTGCAGGCGTGAGGCGGGACTGCCCCTCCCGTTGGCGAGGGGGCTCAGGCGGCGGAAGCCGGCGGCTCCTGGCGGATCAGCTCGCGCAGCGCACGGCGTTCGGCTGGGAGAGTCGCCGCGCGATGCAGGACCAGGCTGCCCTCTTCGTCGGTAACGGCGATTTCGGTCTCGAACTGCAATTGCAGCTCGTCGAGGGTGATGTAGGTGATGCGGTAGGCCTCGTCGACGCGGCTCATGGTCGGCAACTCGATGTGGGAGGGGCGCAGGCCCGATGACGGCATGTTCGCGCCGGGTGGGCTAGGGTGGAAGTGAATCGCCGTGATGGTGGACATCACGGCCGACGATGGTGCCGGCGAGATTTTCCGGCACCGGCCACGCAGGACGGGTATCCTGCACGGGCGTGTCCAGACGGCCACGCTGACTTACAACTGGAGCAGTGACATGAGCCGCGACAAGCAGCTTTTCCCGGACGACGAAATCGGCGACGCCCTGTGGGCCCTGCAGGAGGACGGTGAAGACCTCTCCATTGAGCACGAGGTAGAGTTCGCGGTGATCTTCCCGGACGAACAGTCCGCCCTGGACTTCGCCATCATGCTGCTGCAGAACGGGCAGAAGGTGGCCTACTCGGAGTACGACGGCAACGACCAACTGCCGTGGCAGGTCCTGGCCTATCCGGTGATGGAGCTCAGTCACGAGCACATCAGTGGCTATGCCGCGCTGCTGTCCGAGCACTCCGCCGACCTGGGCGGCCAGATGGACGGCTGGTCGGCGCTCTGAGCGGCTGCTGCTTCATGAAAAACGGCGCCTTCGGGCGCCGTTTTTGTTCCGGGGACGGCCTGGGTGGTTCGCGAGCAAGGACAGGACTGGGCGTAAACCTCTATCACTCCGGCAGCGGCGCGTTGCGCGCCACCTGGCGCAAGGCCTGCTCGTAGTAATCCACGCTCTGCGCGCCGGAAATCAGCTGGCGGCCATTGAGGATCACCGCCGGAACGGCGTGGATACCGCGGTTGGTGTAGAAATTCTCGTCGGCCACCACTGCGTCGGCGTAGGCGTCGCCATCGAGGATTTCCCGCGCCCGCACCGCGTCCAGGCCGACGCTGACGGCCACGTCGAGCAACACTTCCGCATCGCTCGGGTCGCGCCCTTCGCCGAAGTAGGCGTGCAACAGGGACTGCTTGAGGGCGATGTCGCGGTGCGACTCCGCCGCCCAGTGCAGCAGGCGGTGGGCGTCGAAGGTGTTGTAGATGCGGTCGCGCTTCTTCAGATCGAAGTGTACGCCGACCTCCTCGCCCAGGGTGCGCAGGTGCTCCTGGTTGCGGGCGATCTCCTCGGCGCTGCTGCCGTACTTGCGCTGCAGATGCTCCACCAGGTCCTCGCCCTCGGCGGGCATGTCCGCATTGAGCTCGAAGGGTTTGATGCGCAGCTCCACGGTCAGTTCGTCGTCTACGCGGCGCATGGCTTCCAGCAGACCGTTCAGGCCGATGGCGCACCAGGGGCAGACCACGTCGGAGACGAAATCGATGGTGATGCTATCGCTCATGCTGGCGATCTCCGGCAAATGGGCATGACTCAAGGATGGACCCGGAAGCGTGGTTCAATCCAGTGGCGGCGTCACCGGGGAGTGGCATTTTCTTATGTTGTTTCTCTAAATATCTTGTAACTATATGAATATAAATATTTTTATTTTCTTGAGAAATGACTTTAACGCGAGTGGTCGTTGGGCAGCCCTCGGCTGTAGGAGGAGCCCTCCAAATTCGGGCCTTCCAGCGCCGCAGGGACGACCGAAGAAGATAGCCATTATATAATGTAATTTATCATATAGATAATATATCTATATGAATAATAAGGTTTTAATTTTATGGATGTCGTGTGTGGTGACATGCCGGCAGCCGCAGACGCCATCGGTCGTAGAGTGTGGCGCCGACGCAGCCTGTCGGACGGTCAGGAGCGCAGCGTCGCGCTACTGGAATTGCCACGAAGACGCGCTACCTTGAGCCTGTTGTGCGCAACGTTTTCGAGGCACAGCGCTTCCCGCCGTCCCCGCGCAGGCACACGGACTCGCAGCAGCAGGCCCGGCAGTCAACCAGCAGATACGGAGCACGTCATGGCTCGCACCACGCCCATCGAGCTTTACCGCAACATCGGCATCGTTGCCCACGTCGACGCCGGCAAGACCACCACCACCGAGCGCATCCTTTTCTACACCGGGGTGAACCACAAGATGGGCGAGGTACACGATGGCGCGGCGACCATGGACTGGATGGTGCAGGAGCAGGAGCGCGGCATCACCATCACCTCGGCGGCCACCACGGCGTTCTGGCAGGGCTCCACCAAGCAGTACGACCACAAGTACCGCTTCAACATCATCGACACCCCCGGCCACGTGGACTTCACCATCGAGGTGGAGCGCTCGCTGCGCGTGCTCGATGGCGCGGTGGTGGTATTCAGCGGCGCCGACGGCGTCGAGCCGCAGTCCGAGACGGTCTGGCGCCAGGCCAACAAGTACCACGTGCCGCGCCTGGCCTACGTCAACAAGATGGACCGCCAGGGCGCCGACTTCCTCCGCGTGGTCAAGCAGATCAAGCAGCGCCTGGGGCACAATCCGGTGCCGATCCAGCTGGCCATCGGCGCGGAGGAAAACTTCGCCGGGCAGATCGACCTGGTGAAGATGAAGGCCATCGTCTGGAACGACGCCGACCAGGGCACCAGCTACACCGAGGAGCCGATTCCCGCCGAGCTGCAGGCGCTGGCGGACGAGTGGCGCGCGCACATGATCGAGGCCGCCGCCGAAGCCAATGAAGATCTGATGAACAAATACCTCGAAGGCGAGGAACTCTCCATCGAGGAGATCAAGGCCGGCCTGCGCCAGCGCACCCTGGCCAACGAGATCGTCCCGGCGGTGCTGGGTTCCTCGTTCAAGAACAAGGGCGTGCCGCTGGTGCTCGACGCGGTGATCGATTACCTGCCGGCGCCCACGGAAATTCCCGCGATCAACGGCACCGACCCGGACGACGAGGAGAAGCACCTGGAGCGCCACGCCGACGACAGCGAGCCGTTCTCCGCGCTGGCGTTCAAGATCGCCACCGACCCCTTCGTCGGCACCCTGACCTTCGCCCGCGTCTATTCCGGCGTACTGAGCAGCGGCGACGCCGTGCTCAACTCGGTGAAGACCAGGAAGGAACGCGTCGGGCGGATGGTGCAGATGCACGCCAACCAGCGCGAGGAGATCAAGGAAGTGCGCGCCGGCGACATCGCCGCGCTGATCGGCATGAAGGACGTCACCACCGGCGACACCCTGTGCGCCATCGACAAGCCGATCATCCTCGAGCGCATGGACTTCCCCGATCCGGTGATCTCCGTGGCCGTGGAACCCAAGACCAAGGCCGACCAGGAGAAAATGGGCATCGCCCTGTCCAAGCTGGCCCAGGAGGACCCCTCGTTCCGCGTCAAGACCGACGAGGAAACCGGGCAGACGATCATTTCCGGCATGGGCGAGCTGCACCTGGACATCATCGTCGACCGCATGCGCCGCGAGTTCAACGTCGAGGCCAACATCGGCAAGCCGCAGGTGGCCTACCGCGAGGCAATCCGCAAGAAGTGCGAGATCGAGGGCAAGTTCGTCCGCCAGTCCGGCGGTCGCGGCCAGTTCGGCCATTGCTGGATTCGCTTCGAGCCGGGCGAGGAAGGCAAGGACGGTCTGGAGTTCGTCAACGAGGTGGTCGGCGGGGTGATTCCGCGCGAGTTCATCCCGGCGATCCAGAAGGGCATCGAGGAACAGATGCAGAACGGCGTGCTTGCCGGCTACCCGCTGATCGGCCTGAAAGCCTCGGTGTTCGACGGCTCCTACCACGACGTCGACTCCAGCGAGATGGCGTTCAAGATCGCCGCGTCGATGGCCACCAAGCAGCTCTCGCAGAAGGGCGGCGCGGTGCTGCTGGAGCCGGTGATGAAGGTCGAGGTGGTGACGCCGGAGGACTACATGGGCGACGTGATGGGCGACCTCAACCGCCGGCGTGGCCTGATCCAGGGCATGGAGGACACGCCGGCGGGCAAGGTGATCCGGGCCGAGGTGCCGCTGGGCGAGATGTTCGGCTATGCCACGGACGTGCGCTCCATGTCCCAGGGGCGGGCGAGTTACTCGATGGAGTTCACCAAGTATGCCGAGGCGCCGGCGAATATCGCCGAGGCGATCATCAAGAAGGCTAATGGGTGATGTTTCCCTGAACTGACAACGGCGCCTGCGGGCGCCGTTGATCATTGTAGGGGCGGCTGTCGTAGGAGCGGACTTTGTCCGCGATGCTTTGGGCTTTTGGGCTTTTGGGCTTTTGGGTTGGGTGTTTCTGCGCCGCTTCGGCGTGTGCTGAGAGATTTTGTTTCGCCCCCTCGGGCGACCTACTTTGCCAAACGACGGATGGCCGCCCCACGCAAAGTAGGCAAAAGTCTCTGCCCCATCATCCGGCCCCGGCTTCGCCGGGGTTCCCTCGCTCCATCGGACTTTCAGGGGCACGCGTCGACGGGCCATCCCTGGCCCGACGACGCTCTCGCGGCATCCATGCCGCTCAACCCCTGAAACTCCGATTCCACTCGGCCTCCTGAAGGGACGCTCCGGTGCGCGCGGAGATTTCTCTGGAAGTCTTCAGAGCAAAAGCCAAAGCCGTAGATATAGGCTCTTCGTAGGAGCGAGCTTGCTCGCGAACCGCACGGCACGGCATTCCCCGTCTCTCCTACGCGAGCACGCATAGTCCGCGCGGATTACGCACAAAAAAGCCCGGCATTGCGCCGGGCTTTTCTTCAACTGCGATACAGCACCGGCCGCCGCAGGTGCACGTAGCTGTACCCCTCGCGCGCCAGGGCGATGCGTTGCGGGTCCAGTTCGGCCACCAGCAGTTCATCGTCGTGCCTGGCCTGGGCCATCACCTGGCCGTCCGGCGCGACGATGCAGCTCAGGCCGCAGTATTCCAGCTCGCCTTCGTGTCCTGCGTAGTTGGCGTAGGCGAGGAATACCTGGTTCTCGTAGGCGCGGGTGGGTACCAGCACCTGGGCGACGAACTCGTAGGGACGCATGTTGGCGGTGGGCACCAGCACCAGGTCGGCGCCGGCCAGGGCCAGGGTGCGCACGGCCTCGGGGAATTCCACGTCGAAGCAGATCAGCAGGCCGACCTTCCAGCCGTCCAGTTCGAATATCGCCGGCGGCGTGTCGGAGGCGCTGAACTGGCTGCGGTCGAGGTCGCCGTAGAGGTGGGTCTTGCGGTAGTTGGCGCGGCGTTCGCCTTGCCGGTCGATCAGCTGCACGCTGTTGAAGATGGCGTCGCCGTCACGTTCGGGATAGCCGTAGAGGATGCCGAGCTTGTGCTCGCGGGCGATCTCGGCGATGCACTGGGCGGAGGGGCCGTCGCAGCTTTCCGCAAGCTCCGCGACACGCTTCGCGCCGATGTTGTAGCCGGACAGGTACATCTCCGGCAGCACCAGCAGATCCGCACCGTTCTGCACCGCCTGCTGCGCGGCCTGCTCCAGGCGACGCAGGTTGCCGGCGACGTCGTCGGGGCCGGGTGGGCACTGGTAGAGGGCGAGGTACATGGGGTTCTCCTTCGAAACGCGCAAGGCCGGGATCAGGCAGTGTGCACCCGATCCCGGCCCCGCGCGAGCCGCTGTTCAACGAGTGGAGCGTATCAGTCCGGCAGGACCATCGGGCCCAGTTCGGCGAAGCAGTCGCCCGGGCCGGGGTTCTCCGGATGGGTGGCGCCGCCGAAGTGCTTCATGATGCCCCACACGGCGTTCAGCGAGGTCTGCACCGCGCCCTCCACCCAGGCCGGGGTCCAGGACACGTCGTCGCCGGCGATGAAGATGCCGCGCTGCTCGGCGGGCATGCCGTCCTGCATGAAGTGCGCGTACATGCGCTGGTTATAGCGGTAGTGGCCCGGCAACGCGCCCTTGAAGGCGCCGAGGAAGTGCGGGTCGGCCTCCCAGGACACGGTGATCGGGTTGCCGATGATGTGGCCGGCGATATCGACCTCCGGATAGACCTTCTTCAGCGCGTCCAGGGCCAGCTGCACGCGCTTCTCCACCGGGTGCGGCAGCATCTTCATGGCGTCGCTCATCCAGGAGTAGGACAGGCAGATCACGCCCGGCTTGTCGTCGCCGTTGTCGAACAGGTAGGTGCCGCGGGTGAGGCGGTCGGTGAGGGTCATGCTCATCACATCGCGGCCGGTCTGCGGGTCCTTGTCCTTCCAGAACGGCCGGTCGACCATCACGAAGGTCTTCGAGGACTGCATGTAGCGGGTGCGGTCCAGGGCCATCCACATCTTCTGCGAGAACAGCGCTTCCTCGCACTCGATCTGGGTGGTCAGCAGCCAGGTCTGGCAGGTCGCCAGGACGGCCGCGTAGTGGCGGGTGTCACCCCAGTAGTCGGTGACGGCGAAGGTGCCGTCGGCGGCGCGGGCGATCTTCTTCACGCCCGGACGCGGCGCGCCGTTGTGCAGGGTGGCCAGGGATGTGCCGGCCGGCCAGTGCGCGCATTGCTCCGGCACATGGCTCCAGATGCCGCGCGGTACCTGCTCGACGCCGCCCACGACCAAGTGCTGGTGGTCGTCGCAGTTGGTCATCACCACGCGGAAGATTTCCAGCATGGAGTTGGGGAAGTCGGAGTCCCAGCCGCCGGTGCCGAAGCCAACCTGGCCGAAGATTTCGCGGTGGCGGTAGGACAGGCGGGAGAAGGCCTTGGAGGTGGCGACGAAGTCATAGAAGGTGCGGTCGTCCCACTTGGGCACCAGCTCGTCCCACAGGGCCTTGAGCTTGACCGTGTCGCGCTCGCGGATGGCGTCCTGGATCTCGGAGAAGCGTGCGCCGTCTTCCAGCGCTTCGGCCCAGGCCTGGGCGACTTCGCGGAAGATTTCCGGCAGGTCGGCCATCTTCTCGGCGTAGTGGCTGGTGCCTTCCAGGTCGACCACGGTGCTGCCCGAGGCCGGGGTCAGCGGGTTGGGGAAGGGCCGGGTTTCCAGGCCGAGCTTGTCGACGTAGTGGTAGAAGGCGGTGCTGGAGACCGGGAAGCGCATGCCGCCCAGCTCGGCGATGATGCCGTCGGCGCCTTCGAAGGTCTCCGAGCGCAGCCGGCCGCCCATTTTCGAGGCCTCGTAGACCACCGGCTTCAAGCCCATCTTCATCAGCTCGTAGGCCGCCACCAGGCCGGAGATGCCGGCGCCGACGATGGCCACTTCCTGGCCGTGCTTCTCGGCGGGGATGCTGCCCAGGCCGGCGGGGTGCTCGATCCAGTCGTCGAAGGCGAAGGGGAAGTCCGGGCCGAAGATGGTCACCGGTTTCTTGCCGGGGGTATGGGGATGGCGGTTCTTGAGCATTGGAGGTTTCCTTCTTGTTCGACGTGCCGGCGTGCAGCACCAGCTTGGCAAGGCTTTTCGCGGCCCGCAGGGGCCAGTCGATGGATGGCGCGCGGGCAAAGAAATGGCGAGCTTTGAGGGCTCGCCGTGGCGTCCACTATTGCAAAGGCCGTCGTTGAAATGAACCTGACAATCTGCAAGATTGGCGAGAGCTTTCAGGCAGATTGATCAATACGATGAGCAATATGACGAAAAACGCCGACGCGGCCTTGCTGAACCTGCTGCGCGCCAATGCCCGCGAGTCGATCTCCGAGCTGGCGCGCAAGCTCGGGGTGTCGCGTTCCACGGTGCAGAGCCGTATCGAAAGGCTGGAGCAGCAGGGTGTCATCACCGGCTACTCGATCAAGGTGTCGGACAGCTACGCGCAGTCGCTGGTGCGCGCCCACGTGCTGGTGACGGCGCTGCCCAAGCTGTCGCACCAGGTGGTGCAGGCGCTGGAGAAGATCGCCGAGGTGAAGACGCTGCATTCGGTGAGCGGCAACTTCGACATGATCGTGATCGTTGAGGCGCTGTCGATCCGCGACCTGGACGCGGTGCTGGACCGCATCGGCGCACTGGACGGGGTGGAGCGGACGATGTCGTCGATCATCCTGTCGACGCGGATCGATCGCTGAGGACTGCATTTCGCAGGATTGGCTCCATTGGTCTGCCGCTATTGCCGGAAATTGGCTATTCGAACCTGCGGGTGATGGCGCTAACGTATCGCCATTCCCGCAATCCCGCGGCCCCACTGGAGAAGACCATGAATGCACGTATCGAATGGGCCAAGCAGTCCCCCGACGCTTACAAAGCCATGCTTGGCCTGGAGCAGGCGCTGGAGAAATCGGGCCTGGAACACTCGCTGCTGGAACTGGTACGCCTGCGCGCTTCGCAGATCAACGGCTGCGCCTATTGCATGAACATGCACGCCAACGATGCGCGCAAGGCCGGCGAAACCGAAGCCCGCCTGCAGACCCTGGGCGCCTGGCGCGAAACCCGTTTCTTCACCGACCGCGAGCGTGCCGCGCTGGCCTGGGTGGAAAGCCTGACCCTGCTGGCCGAGAAGCATGCCCCGCAGGACCAGTTCGACGCTCTGCGCGAGCATTTCAGCGATGTCGAGATCGTCAGTCTGACCCTGGCGATTGCCACCATCAATGCGTGGAACCGCTTTGGCGTGGGGATGGCGTTGGTGCCCTGAGCCGGGGCTGATGGAAGAGGGCGCCTGCGGGCGCCTTTTTTCTGTCGTAGGAGTGGGCTCTGTCCGCGATCAAACTCTGTGCAGTGCAGTGCAGTGCAGTGCAGTGCAGTGCAGTGCGGTTCGCGAGCAAGCTCGCTCCTACAAGGGAGACTGCGGCGCGCTCTTCGTAGGAGCGAGCTTGCTCGCGAACGAACCTTGCTGCGGGGCTGATCGCGGGCGGAGTCCGCTCCCGCAGAGCGCGAGCGTCTCAGCGCCTGTAGAGCACCACCGCCGCCCGCAGCTTGCTGCGGCCAAAGCGGCTCATCTGCTCGAATTCCCCGTGGTTCACCGGGATGTGCTGGCAGTCCAGCGGCTCGCGGTGCTGGCTGTGGTCGACGTCGGGATCGTGCAGGTAGACGAAGTCTTCGTCGCAGTCGGTGACCACCACCCAGTGCGGCGCCTTGGAGCGGGTTAGGCGGTAGCTGCTGATCAGCACCAGGGGCTGCCCGCCGGCTTCCAGTGCGCTGTCGATGTCCAGTTGGTTGACCAGCAACTGCTCCACGTCGCTATGCGCCAGTTCGCGGGCGAAGTCGTCGTGCACCAGACGCATCACCTCGCGCTTTTCTTCGCTGCGTACGCCGTCAAGGAACAGCGGGCCGTCCTCCGACAGTTGCAGCTGTACGCGAAAGCCCCGGCGCCAGCCGGCCAGGGCCAGCCCCTGCGGGCTGCAGCCGCCGTGGCCGGCGGTCATGTAGATGGTGGTGGCTTCGCGCCACAGGCGCAGCTCTTCACGGCGCTCCAGGGCTCGTTCGGGCTCCAGCGCCCCCATTGCCATCAGCAGGCAGGACGGGCCGCAGGTAAATTCGGTGGTCTGGCGGTAGAAGGGGACGTGCCGTGGCGCGCGGTCGCCGATCTGGCGGATGCGCTTCTCGAAGCGCAGCGCTTCGCTATGGTCTTCGTAGTAGTCGCGCAGCGTGGCGAAGGGACGGTAGCCGTTGCGCTGGTAGAGGATGATGGCGCCGCGATTGTCCGGGCGAACCTCCAGGCGCATGTAGGCACAGTCGTTGTCGATCGCCTCCGCCTCGGCGCGGTCCAGCAGTTTCTGTCCCAGGCCGATGCCACGGGCGCGCTCTTCCAGGGCGATGGAGTACAGGCGTGCCAGGGAGGTGCCCTGGTGGAACAGCACCAGGACGTAGCCCAGCAGGATGCGGTCGGCCTCGGCGACGATCAGTGAGGCATGGGCGCGGGTGATCATCCACTGGAAGTTGCGCCGCGACAGCCGGTCGTAGTCGAAGCAGCGGTTCTCCAGCTCGACCAGGGCGTTCAGGTCGTCGCTGGTGGCGGCGCGAAGGTGCAGGTTCATACCGGTAAGGATTCGTTAACCTGAAAGGGGCACGTTGGTTGCGTGACGGGCGCGAACGGGCATCCAGCCACGCGGTCGAAGCAGCATTCAGCGGAGTATTGTCCCTGGCTCGAAGCGCGGCAAGCGCTATCCCGAGCGTCCTGGAGGTGTCGTGAGCAAGCTGTTCATCATCGTCGAACGCAAGGAAGACTGGGCGTCCTACTACCCCAGTGAAGATGTGGTCAGCGCCCAGGAGTACCTGGAGATGCCCATCGATGACGACAATGGCAAGCGCGTGCAGGTGATCAACCTGTGCCGCAACTACAAGTACCTGGGCCACGGCTACTACTGCTCGCTGCTGGCCGAGGCGCGCGGGCACAAGGTCATCCCGTCGGTGCGCAGCATCAGCGAACTGGCGAAGAAATCCCTCTACAGCCTGGCCCTGGAAGACCTGGAGAAAACCCTCGACAAGGCACTGGCCGACCACCCCTACGGCAATACCGATGGCTTCACCCTGACCCTGTACTTCGGCCGTACCGACCTGGAGCCGCTGCAGGACCTGGCGCGCCAACTGTTCGAGGCCTTGCCCTGTCCGCTGCTGCTGGTGGAGTTCCGCAAGACCCGCGGCTGGCACATCGAAGGGGTGAAGCCGGGCAACATCCACAAGCTGCGCGAGGATCAGGAAGATCTGTTCGCCAACGCGCTGGACAGCTTCAGCCGGCAGATCTGGCGCAAACCGCGCTCGCGCAGGCAGTACCGCTACGACCTGGCGATCCTCCACGACCCGGAAGAAGCCTTCCCGCCGTCGGACCGCAAGGCGCTGAAGAACTTCATCCGCGTCGGCCGCAGCCTCGGCATCGACGTCGAGCTCATGGAAAAGAAGGACTACGCGCGCCTGGCCGAGTACGACGCGCTGCTGATCCGCGAAACCACCAGCGTCAGCGACCACACCTACCGCTTCGCCAAGAAGGCCGAGAGCGAGGGCATGGTGGTGATGGACGACCCGGTGTCGATCCTGCGCTGCACCAACAAGGTCTACCTGGCCGACCTGCTGCGCAGCCACAAGCTGGGCATGCCGGCCACCGAGATCCTCTACAAGGACAACCCGCAGGAACTGGAGAAAGTCGGTTTACGCCTGGGCTTCCCGCTGGTGCTGAAGATTCCCGATGGCAGCTTCTCCCGTGGGGTGATCAAAGTGAGCGACCAGCAGGAGCTGCTCAAGGCCAGCGCCGAACTGTTCGAGCGCTCGGTTTTGCTGCTGGCCCAGGAGTTCTTCTATACCGAATACGACTGGCGCATCGGTGTACTGAACCAGAAACCGATCTTCGCCTGCCAGTACTTCATGTCCAAGGGCCACTGGCAGATCTATGATCACAGCCCGGACGCCCAGGAAGTGAGCGGCGATTTCCGCACGATGGCGGTCCACGAGGCGCCGCGCAAGGTGGTGGAACTGGCG
Source organism: Pseudomonas sp. ATCC 13867 (assembly GCF_000349845.1). Taxonomy (NCBI): domain Bacteria; kingdom Pseudomonadati; phylum Pseudomonadota; class Gammaproteobacteria; order Pseudomonadales; family Pseudomonadaceae; genus Pseudomonas; species Pseudomonas sp. ATCC 13867. The sequence continues at coordinate 2,605,788 of NC_020829.1, forward strand.
GTGAAGACCGCCAACCTGATCGGCGACGGGTTGTACGGGGTGGACCTCAAGCAGTCCGGCGATCGCGTGGTGGTGATCGAAGTGAACGACAACCCGAATATCGACTGCGGCGTGGAGGACGTGTACCTGGGCGACGACCTCTACAAGCTAGTGCTCGAGGAGTTCGTGCGGCGGCTGGAGCTCAAGAGGCGCGGGCGTGGGTGGTGAGAACGATTCGGCATTGACCTTATAGGAAAACGGTCGATAGCTGGCGTCAAGATATTGCTAGCTTTACAAATTGGAGCGCCAAGCAACTGTTTTTAAAAGTTTTTCAAAAAAATGGCGCCAAGGAAGGGAGCATGCTCGAGGCAGCCTCGAATCTTCGACGCCTGCTGGTGGTCGATCCTTGCGACGACTGCCGGCGGCTATTGCCCGGGCTCCGGGCGGCAGGATGGGACGTGGACAGTTGCGAGCTGGATATGGCCGGCGAGCGCAGCTGCGACGTCGGCTTGCTGCGCCTGCAGCCCGAGCACCTGGCTCGTACGGAAACGGTCAAGGAGCTCATCAGTCGCAGCGGCACCGAATGGATCGCGGTGCTCAGCCCCGACATCCTGCCGATCCACGAGGTCGGCGACTTCGTCAGCGAATGGTTCTTCGATTTCCATACCTTGCCGTTCGACGTGGCGCGGGTGCAGGTCACCCTGGGTCGCGCTTTCGGCATGGCGCGCCTGCGCGTGCGCGGCAGCCTGCACAGCGACGAGCGCCAGCATGAACTTTTGGGCGAAAGCCGCGAGGTGCGCGAGCTGCGCAAGCTGCTGGCGAAATTCGCGCCGACCGAGTCGCCGGTGCTGATCCGTGGCGAAAGCGGCACCGGCAAGGAATTGGTGGCGTGTACCCTGCACCGTCTGTCACGGCGCGCGGTGCGGCCGTTCGTGGCGATCAATTGCGGCTCGATCCCGGAGAACCTGATCCAGTCCGAGCTGTTCGGCCACGAGAAGGGCGCGTTCACCGGCGCGCACCAGCGCAAGACCGGCCGCTTCGAGCAAGCCAATGGCGGCACCCTGTTCCTCGATGAAGTGGGCGACCTGCCGCTGGAGTTGCAGGCCAACCTGCTGCGGGTGTTGCAGGAGAAACAGTTCGAGCGGGTCGGCGGCAGCCAGCCGATCGATGTCGATGTGCGGGTGCTGGCGGCGACCCATATCGACCTGGAAGCGGCGATCCGCGCGGGGACCTTTCGCGAGGATCTCTACTACCGCCTCAACGTGCTGCAGGTCTCGACCTCGCCGCTGCGCGAGCGCAACGGCGACCTGGCACTGCTGGCCAACCACTTCGCCCACCTGTACAGCGTCGAAACCGGCCGCCGTCCTCGGCGCTTTTCCGACGATGCGCTGGCGGCGATGGCGGAACACAACTGGCCGGGCAACGTGCGCGAGCTGGCCAACCGGGTGCGCCGTGGCCTGGTGCTGGCCGAGGGGCGGCAGATCGAGGCCCGCGACCTGGGCCTGGAGCGACAGAGGGGCAAGCCGACGTACCAGCCGTTGGTGACGCTGGAGGAGTACAAGCTCGGCGCCGAACGCCAGGCCATGTGCGATGCGCTGGCGCGGCATGGCGACAACCTCAGCGTGGCGGCGCGGATGCTGGGGATTTCCCGGCCGACCTTCTACCGGTTGCTGCACAAGCACCAGTTGCGTTGAGCCTTGCTCCAGGAACAACGAAAAGGCCTCTTGCGGGGCCTTTTCGTTTCCGGCGAGATCAGAAGTAGTAGGGGAATTTCACGCTGAAGGTGTAGTCGGGAGCATCGGGGGTGATGCCCATGGAGAGGTTCGGCACGATGGTCAGTTTCGGACTCACGGCGTAGGTCAGGCCCCAGTTGAAGTAGGCGGCGTGGGCGTCGCTGCCCTGGATGGTCTGCCAACTGTCGCCGTCGGGCTTGATCTTGCTCTTCTGGCTGACCAGGTCGGAGAAGGAGAACGACATACTCATCTTCTCGTTGAGCGCGAAGGCCACGCCTGCGCCGATCTGGAACCAGTTGCCGAGGTCCACCTTGCCGCCGGTCTTCACGCCTTCGGAGGGGTCGATGTCGTCGAACGACTCCTCGAAGTTGTAGGTATAGGACAGACTGCCGAACAGTACGGCGGGGTCGACCGTCTTGACGATGGAGATGCCCGGAGTGACCGACCAGACACCGTTGCCGGTGGGCAGGTCGTCGGGGACATTGAGGTTGTTGTTGCCCGGCACCTGGTGGATCTTGATGCCGTACGGGTCCTTGCCGGTGGGCGCCTTGACCCGCAGGCTGGCGACCATGTCCGGGCGGGTGTCGCTTTCATCCATGAACTTGTAGGAGATGCCGACGTTGACGTCGCCGATGCGCGGGTCGCCCGTGACCGTTTCCGAGGATATCTGGTTGGTGCTGCCGCCAGCCCCCGCCGACTCGTAGGTGGATTCGCGATAGAGCACCGGCACGTTGACGTCGAACTGCCAGCGGTTTCTCCAGTTGTAGCGGGCGGTGAGGTCCAGCGTCCAGATATCCGCCTCGATCTCGTCCACGCCGATGTTGCCGAGGAAGATCGAGTCCAGCGCCAGGAAGCCATTGAGGAACAGTTGCCGGGTGTCGTAGCGGCTGTAGGTGAGGCCGGTTTCGACGCTGAAGGTGCCGGCGCCGAAGAAGCCGCTGGCGTCCTGGTAGATGTTCTCCACGCTCTGCGCCGGCTGTGAGTTCTCCTTCAGCGATTCGCCGTAGGTGCTGCCGGAACTGTTGCGCGTAGTGCCCTGGGCGGCGGCCATCTGCTGCTGTTGCTGCGCAGCGGCCTTGGCCTGGTAGGGCGCCTGGATGGGTTTGACGATCCCCTGTTGCGCCTGGGCGGGCTGGCTCTCCACCTGGCGCACGCGCTGTTCGAGTACCGACAGCGCGTTCTGTTGCTCCACATAGCGTTGACGTAGTTCCTGAAGCTCCTTCTTCAGTGCCTCCACCTCGGCTTCGCTGGCCGCATGGGCGTTCAGCGAAGCCACAACGGATGTTGCGCACACGACTGCCTGCAAACAGGTGGTCTTATGCATTTCCGGTGTCCCTATTTAGTGGTTGGTCTTGGTTGAGAAATACGCGTGTGGTCTCAGCCTAGTTCAACTTTCAATAACCTGTAGGGCGCATGGCGCGCAGTTGGTCGAGGGCACAGTTGATGTTGTTCATCGCGGTGGGATTGTTCCTCATCACCACGTTCAGGTTGGCCAGGTTCTGCACCAGGTTGGTATTGCCGCTCAACGCGATCGCCTGGGCTACGCCGTTGGCACCGATGGTCTGCAGGGCGGTGCCCTGGCCGTTGGCCTGAACCGACAGTTGCAGGCCGTTGTTGGCGGCGGCCACCGCGACGGTACCGGCGTCGGTGGTGAGGCTCTGGTTCAGGTTGGTGGTGCCGCTGGGCAGGGGAGACGCGGAGTTGCCCTGCTTGACGTCGATGGTCATGTTGTTGCCGGCCTGGTTGTAGTCGCCGGCGGTGCGCACGCTCTGGGAAATGCCCTGGACCTGGCCGAGGCCGGCGCCGCCGTTGACCTGCCCTGTACCGGCGTTGGGCGTCGGTATCTGGTTGTTCTGCGGACCGTTGAGCATGGTGACGTTGAACACCGGCGTCGCCACCGGCATTTTCTTCTGCAGGTCCATCGTGTTCCGCACCTGCATGTTGACCTGTGCCCCGAGGGTCTGTCCGTTGGCGTTCTGCCAGATGCTGGACATGGTCACCCCGAAGCTGATGATGCGGTCGGGAAGGACGAAACGGCCGCGCAGTTGGGACAGTTCGAGATCGCTCAGTTCCGTCGGCTGCAGCAGGGGGGCCGCGGGTACCTGGAAACTTGCGGCGAGGCAGCTCGCGGCAAGCAGGAGTTGTCGTTTCATGGCATTCTCCAAGAGCTTCCTGCTCCGCTCATTCTCAGAAGAAGTCGCTGTGAATGAAGCCAAAGTCCATCAGATCGGCATCCCTGACGGGGCGGAAACGGTCCAGCCGGTCTCGAGCTGTCAGGGGTTCCGGCGGGCTCAGCAACGGATTGTTGCGGTCATAGCCATGACCGATGACCGCGAACACGATGCCGTTCCAGCCTTTGTTGAAGTCGTCGCGGGTGTACCGCTTGTGGCCCAATGCGGGGTCGCCGATGTAGACCCAGTTGCCCTGCGTGCGCTGCAGCACCACGAAGTGCTTGTAGCCACGGATTTCCATCAGGACGATCACCGGAATCTTCAGTTGCTCGAGCTGCTCGGCCTGGATGCGATAACCGCGGGCGCGCATACCCATGCTCTCGACGTAGCGCTTCATGTCCAGCATCGAGAAGCCCTGTTTGCGCACCTGTTCGGCGTCGGCGTAGGTCAGCATGCCCTGGATCACTGTCTGCTCATCCAGCGGGGCGTTGTAGGCCTTCTCGAGGATGGTTGCCAGGGCGGCGGCGCCGCAGCTGAAGTCGGTTTTCTGTTCCACCAGGTCGGCGAAGCGGCGCTCACGGATGCTCTGGACTTCCTTGTACGCGAGGTTGCCGCCGGGCAGCGCGGCGAACGGCAGGTAGGCCGCGTCGGCGATTCCGGTCAGCAACAGCAATGTCAGGGCAAAGAGAGAGCGCATGGCGGCAGGTCCCGTCATTGAAAGGGGCCCTGGCCTGGGCCAGGGCCCGATACAGCCACTCAGAAGGTCGACTTGCCGACGCAAGCAGAGCAACCGGCGCCGATGGACAGCGAGTTGGTCTGCTGGTTGCCGCCACCGGCAGCCACGTTGACGCCGACGTTGCCGGAGACGCCAATGATCGAGCCGTTCAACGAGGCGTTGTTCACGACTGCCTTGTTGAAGCCGGATACCACCGGAATATAGCCGGTAGCGAAGCCAGCCAGGCCGATGGTGCCCACTTCGTCGAAGGATAGGGCGCCGCCGTTGTGCATGCGGTCCTGGGCTCCCTGAGCATAGCGGTCCACGTCGACGTGGCCGGTGTTGGCGCCGCCCGGGTGGGTTTCGCCTTGCCAGGTATCCAGGTAGGTATCGCCGTGCTGGTCGGAGATCCCCTTGTAGCCGCCACCTGCGACGAAGCCCATGCCAACCTGTACGTACTCGGTCTTGACGGTGGAGTTGTTGTTGGTGACGTTGCCGGTGCTCAGCTGCGTTGCGCTGCCGTTGGCACTGGTGTACTGGCCGTTGGATACGGCAGCCGCCATGTCGTTTTTCTGTTGGTTGTAGTTACCCGCGGTCACGTTGACGCCGAAGTTACCCGAGACGCCCTGCAGCGAGTTGTTGAGGCTCGCGTTGTTGGCGGTCGAGTAATTGTCCAGCTTGTTGGCATAGGCCTGTTGAGTTACGGACGTCGAGGCGTTGGCATAGCCGAAGACGAAGTTCTCGTCGGCGGTTGCCAGTGCTACGGCGTTGGCCTGCTGGTTATTGTCGCCCGCTGCGACGTTGGCGCCCACGTTGCCGGATACGCCGCCGATGGAACCGTTGGCGCTGGCATTGTTCTGGGTGCCTTTGTTGGTGACCTGGTTGCCGTAGTTGTACTGGGCATCGGTCACGGTAGCGGTGGCGCCACCTTTGGCCCAATCAGGAATGCTGGGCTGGTGGTGTTGATGGTGGTGATCATCCTTTCCTTTGCCTTCACCGCCTTGATCGGCATAAGCCGCGACGGAAAGTACTGCTGCCATTGCCATTGCTAACGGAGTGAGTAGCAGTTTCGCTTTCATGGCCTTACTCCTTGCTTATTGTGCATCTAGTGTTGGGCTAGGTTGGTTGTTCAGAGTCCTCCCGCGACTCTGATGCTGAGGTTGTTGTACGACTGGTTGCCAACCCCAGCGCTCTGGTTCACCTGCACCACACCCACGCTGCCGGCGAAGGCCTGATCGTCGGTGTTGACTATCCGCTGGCCGGGCATGGCTACAGGGGAACCTGAGTTTCTGGTCACCGCTACGTTTTGGGCGAGGGTGCTGTCATCGAGGCTTTCTGGATGGCTCGTGCTGTTCGACGCGCTGATCCGCAAGGCATTGATCTGTTGGTTGCCAAGGCCTGCGCCCTGGTTGACGCCGACCACGCCGCTGCCCTGGAACGAATTGCCCTTGATGCTGGTGCTGGCATCCAGCGAGGCATCGGGGTTGATCAGTCGCAGCTGCTGGTTCTGATAGGTGGAGGCGTGAGAGTTGGTGCCGTTGGCGAGTGCGCGAGCGTTGCTCTGTTGTTGCTGGTTGCCCGCAGCCTGGTTGACCGAGACGTTGCCCACGTAGGCGCGACCGGTGCCGTCGATCATGGCGTTGTCCTGCTCGGTCTGGCTGGCGGCGTGGGCCAGCAGCGGTAGCAGCAGGACGCCGGCGCAGAAGACTATGGTGGTGCGCATGTCAGCGTCCTCCACCGAGCATCTGCAGCGGAGCCAGGCCGCGCCCGATGGCGCCGTTGATCTGGTTGGACAACCCGGCACCCGCACCGCCGCCGCCCGGCGAATGGCCGGCGTTGACGTTGCCGACGGTGTTGTTGATGTTGGCCTGGGTGGTGGTCATGGCCGGCAGGTTGCCGCCCGGCAGGATCATCGCGTTGATGCCTGAACCGCTGGTGACCGAGGCGAATTCCGCGTCGCCCACTTCGGACGAGCCGAGCGTGCCGCCGATGGTGGCGTTGACCTGGGGTGAGATGTTGGTGTTGACGGTGATCGGATTCGGATCAGGCGTCATGGTCGGTCGCGTGGCGACCCGGGGTTGTACCGTGCGTTGCAGTACGATGACGCCGTCGTCGGCCTGCGCCGCGGCGAATGGCTGCATCGCGACCGCAGCAACGAAGCCTGCGGCCAGCAACGAGCAGGATGCAACTCTCCTTGTGATGCTCCCCGACATGATGGCGGTTCCTTCTTGGTGCGCTGAGCCCTAACCAGCGGTACCAGCTTGGGGCAATTGCCGTGCCGGAATCGGCTTGCCAAGGCAAATCAACGATTTACGAAAATGCCGGGGGAACCGTCGCCGTGCAGTGTCGCCTGGGCGTTACAGCGCAGACTGCGGGAATGCCGTCGCGGGCCCTGCAGCGGGGCCTGAATCATGGGTAAGCCATCATCTGTATCGCTGCTGAAACACAATTTTGTGATGGGGTTCCGTTTCCAGGCGCATCGGGCCTTGCGGCGTATCGGGGGTGTTTCACCGACGCAACAGGAGGCCGCTGTTTGTCGATTTTCTGGTACGTATGTGCGCCATTTGGAGATCAATGAATTAGCCAATTCTCGCGGGTTGGCGAATGCATGCCTGTCGTGATTGTCTGCTTCACGCGAGCGATAGTGCGCCAGGATTGGCGGCCACAGGATGCCGGATGCGTGACGCGCTGCAGCACGTGGGCTGGCTGGACATCCGGGCGGCGCCCGAACAGTCTGCGGTGCAGGTTCGGGCCTGGCGATTGTTCCGGCCACAGCTTCCGCCGCGTGGGTGATACCAGGCGGTCAGTCGAGGAATTTTCGTTAAATCCGGTGGAAGCCACGACCAATGCATTAGCTTGCCAACGCCTTGTCGGAGTTCCGGGCCCTGTGTCCCGGCCTCGTCGGAGTACATCATTCTGGATGCGGCGATCCGCGAGGATCTCTGTTCCCGCCTCAACCTGCTGCAGGTCCCGTCCTCGCCGCTGTGCGAGCGCCCCGGCGCCCCGGCACTGCTGGCCAACCACTTCGCCCACCTGTACAGCGTCGAAACCGGCCGACGTTCTACCGGTTGCTGCACCAGCATCGGTTGCGCTAGGACGGGAAGGTCGAGGTTGCTGGGCCGTACGGGTGCGACCCGGTTGAGCGACTGTTTGTAAATGACGTCGAGGATGTGGTGTGGTGGGTGGGGCTTTCGTAGGCGCAACTGTCTACTTCTGGACGGCCTGTGCCTGCGCTTCCCCCTCACCCCAACCCTCTCCCTGAGGGAGAGGGGGCAGACCGTGCCGGCTGAGACCGGGATTTCCTCCCGCACCGAACGGTTCCCTCTCCCCCTGGGAGACGCATGGATGCAGGAGGTAGAGCGACGCGGGATGCCAAAGCCGAGGGCTGGGGCCGCCCCGAGCGCAGATATATCTCGTAGTGGCGGACTTTGTCCGCGATCCACCGGCGAGGCGGGCGTCAGGTGGGCTGTGCTGGGTTGGGCGGTTCGCGAGCAAACTCGCGCCTACAGGGGGCTACGAAGCAGGGGCACAGTCGTCACTCCACGAACCGCTTCTGCAGTAGATAGCGCAGCGAAGCCGTCAGCGTCTGCCCGTGGCTCATGCCGTCGAAGGCGTGGAATTGCGCCTGCATGCCCGGCACCTTGCCCAGCTCTTCCACCAGTTGTCGGGCGGCTCGGGGGGCGCTGGGGGTGATGGCTTCGCGCGGCTTGAAGGGTTCCTCGCCGCCGCGCATCAGCAGCAGTTGCGCGGAGTGCTCGCCCAGGCGCTGGGCGAAGCCGTCCCGTTCCTTGAGAATGGCGCCGTCGCCCCACCACAGGGACGGGCTGGCCGGGGCGTAGACGTTGAACTGCCACGGACGGCTCAGCAGCGCATGCAGCGTCAGCAGGCCGCCGTAGGAGTGGCCCCAGAGCGTCTGTTGCGAGCGGTCGATGGGGGCCCGGGCGGATACTGCTGGCAGCATCCGCTCGCGCATCAGGTCGAGGAAGGCGTCGGCGCCGCCGCTGGGGTCGCCGGTGAGCGGGTCTTTCTGTTCGGTCAGACCGGGGCGCGGCGGGGTGTAGTCCAGGGTGCGACCGACGCGCTCGATGCGCAGTGGCGTCTGGTAGCCCACGGCGACCAGCAGCGGTGCCTTGCCGTTGTCCAGGTCAGCCAGCAGCGTCTCGTCCAGCGCGCCGATGGCGGCGTTGCCGTCGAGCATCCACACCACCGGGTAACCGGCGGCGGGGGCGGGGTGGTTCGGGCGGGCGATCCACAACTGGTAGTGACGCTGGCCATCGGCGGAGTCCAGCTTGAGCTCGCTGAAGCGGTAGGCCAGGTCGGTGCGTTGCAGCAGGGCCGTGTCCATTTTCTGCTCGGGGGCGGGCGCGGCGTGCGCGGCCAGCCCCGGCACGGCGAAAGCCAGTGCCAGGAGGTGACGTTTCATCGGGCGATCTCGCAGACGTTTCAGAAGGACGCGGTCAGGCTGGTGTAGAGGGTGCGCCCCGGCTCGTTGTAGGTCGCCGCGCCGGCGCCGGCGATGTTGTTCACGCTCTGGGCGTTGCCGGCGCGGAACAGGCGCTTGTCGAAGAGGTTGTCGACGCCGGCGGTGAGGCTGAGATTCCGGGTGAAGGCATAGGTGCCGCTCAGGCCGGCGATGGCGTAGGGCGAGAGTTCGTCGTTGGCGCTGCCGGTCACGCGGTTGCCCTGGTAGTCGTACTTCTTCGGCTTCTGCTTGCCGTACCAGGCCACGGTGGCCTGGAAGGACAGGTCGTCGCGAGCCTGCCAGTCGAGCATGGAGTTGAGGGTGTACTCCGGGGTCACCGAGAGCACGTCGCCGGTTTCCTTGTTCTTCGACTGGAGCATGTAGGTGAAGTTGTTGCTCCACTTCAGTTGCGCGGCCAGGGGAATGGTCAGGGTGCCTTCCAGGCCTTCGACCAGCGCCTTGGGCACGTTTTCCCACTGGTAGATCGCCGCGTTGGCGTAGTTGCCGCTGCCGCCGCTGGCCTCGCCGACCGGCGAGAGGCCTGAGTCGATCTTGTTCTTGTAGTCGTTGCGGAAGTAGGTCAGGCCGGCGACCCAGCCGTCACGCTGGTACTCGATGCCCAGTTCCTTGTTGACGCTGGTCTCGGCCTCGAGGTCCTCGTTGCCCTGCAGGTAGCAGCTGGTGGTCTGGCCGTAGCAGCCCTGGCCACGGCTGTAGAGCAGGTAGTCGGGGTTGAGCTGGTACAGGTTCGGCGCCTTGTAGGCACGGGCGATGCCGGCCTTCAGGGTGAGGGTATCGGTCAGCGCGTGGGACAGGTTCAGCGACGGGCTCCAGTTGTCGCCGACGATGTCGTGGTGGTCCCAGCGCAGGCCAGGGGTGAGCATGGTGCCGGGCATCAGCTCGATGTTGTCCTCGGCGAACAGCGAGAAGATGCGCGCCGACGAGGTGGTGCTGCGTCCGCTGCTGTCCAGGCCCGGCACCGCGCCGCCTTCGCTGGTGGACTGGGTATTGGCGCTGGGGTCGTCGAGCTCCTGGCGGACCCATTCGCTGCCCAGGGTCAGGGTCTGGTCGCGCCAGGCGTGCAGCGGCAGGTTCACTTCGCCGTGGGCGGTGAGGTCGCGCAGGGTGGCGGTGTAGAAATCGGTGTTGTTGAAGATGCCTTCGGTGCCGCCGGCGAGGCCTTCGTTGATGCGACTGTTGCGGGTCTTCTCGTATTGCAGGTAGGCCATCGAGCTGCCGAAATCCCACTCGCCGCGATGGGTGACCGAGTAGTTCTCGCGGTACATGCGGTTGGTCTCGTGACCGAGCATGGATTTCACGTTGGCGTTGCTGTTGGTGTTCTGGGTGTCGCCGGTATAGATATTGCCCTGGCGGCTGAAGCCGGCCTCGACGTCGAGGGTCTGTTCGGGCGTCAAGCGCCAGCTGAGCAGACCGTTGATGTCCTTGTTGCGCACGCCTTCGCGGCCGGCGGGCAGGGTGCCGGCCTGGTTGCCGGTGCGCTCGGACTCATGGCCGGCGTTGATGTCCCAGTCGTCCGAATCGGTCTTGGCCACGTTGCCGTATACGCGATAGCTCAGGGTGTCGGTCAGCGGGCCGTTGAGGCCGAAGGTCATGCGCTGGGTGGCGCCTTCGTCGCCGTGCTGCGGGAAGTTGCTGTAGAGGGTCACGTCGCCGTGGGTCTGGCTGCCGGCCTGCTTGGTGATGATGTTCACCACGCCGCCCGCCGCGCCGTTGCCGTAGCGCGCCGCCGCCGGGCCGCGCAGGACTTCGATGCGTTCCACCTGGTCGGCCGGCACCCAGTTGCTGTCGCCGCGGGTGTCGCGCTCGCCGCGCCAGCCGTAGCGCACCGCATTGCGGCTGGCGACCGGCTTGCCGTCCACCAGGATCAGGGTGTTCTCCGGGCCCATGCCGCGAATGTCGATCTGCCGGTTGTTGCCGCGCTGGCCGCTGCTGGAGTTACCGGTCAGGTTGACGCCGGGCATGGTGCGGATGATCTGCGACAGGTCGTTGGACGGCGGGCGCTTCTGGATGTCCTCGGCGGTGATGATCGATACGCCCGGCATCTGCTTGGCTTCTTCCGCGGCGGTGGCGACGACGGTCTCGCTGTCGAACTCGACCACGTCGGAATCGGCGTTGGCGGCGTGTACGGCGGAGGACAGCAGGCAACTGGACAACAGCAGGAAGGGCGCAACGAAGGACAACGGACGGGAGGACATCTTCGATCTCCGGGGGAGGATGATTACAGGGAGATCTCAAATGATAATTAATGCCAATTGCGAGTAAAGCGCATTAACTTTCTAAACACTTGGCGAATCGGCGGCCGGCAACAACAGGTGCAGGCACAATCCGGCCTCGCCATTCGCCGCCCACAGCCGGCCGCCTTGCAGCTCGACGGCACGCCGGGCGATGGCCAGGCCGAGGCCGAAGCCGGATGACTCCGCCGGTTGCAGCCGCTGGTAGGGTTGGAAGATGCGTTCCAGGTCTTCCTCGGCGACGCCCGGCCCGTCGTCGCTGACCCGCAGGTGCCAGAATCCACCCTCGCGCCAGCCGTCCAGGCGCACCTGGCCATTGCACGGGGAATGGCGGATGGCGTTGCGCACGATGTTCTCCAGGGCCTGGGCGAGGCTGTCCAGGTGTACCTGGACGACGCATTCGGTGCCCAGGGTGCAGGGCAGGCGGGTGCTGTCCCAGTCGCTCTCGAAGCAGGCGTCCTCGCGCAGCGCTTCCCACACCGACAGCATCAGCACCGGTTCGCGGGCCAGTTGCGGGCGCTCGGTGTCCAGCCAGGCCAGGTCGAGGGTGTCCTCCAGCAGGCGCTGCATGTCGTGGATTTCCCGGTCCAGGCGCAGGCGCATCTGCTCCGGTGGCAGCTCGCTGTCGTGGGCGATGCGCAGGCGCGCCAGCGGCGTGCGCAGCTCATGGGACAGGGTGCGCAGCAGCAGGCGCTGCTGGCCGAGGCTGGCACGCAGGCGGTCGGCCATGTGCTCGAAGGCCAGGGCCAGCTCGCCCAGTTCGTCGCGCCGGGCGGCCAGCGGCGTGCCCGGCCCCTCGCGGTCCAGATCGTCGGCGCGCAGGGCATCGGCGCGGTCGCGCAGGCGGTTCAGCGGTGCCACCAGGTGACGGTAGATCAGCAGGCCGAGCAGGGCGGCCAGCAGGGCCGGTACCACGCCGTGGCTGAACAGGTGGGTCCAGGGTGTCAGGCCGCCGGGCAGCAGGCGTTCCGGCAATTGCATCACCAGGCGGCCGCGTTCGGGGTGCTCGGGAAACTCGATGCTGACGTAGGGCAACTGGTCCTGCAGGCGCCGGCTCATTGGCCAGTCGAGCTTGCGCATGAAGGTCAGGTGGCTGGCCTCCTCCGCCGTCAGCGGCGTGCTGCCCAGGCTCTGCAGGTGTTCGCCGATCACCGCGACCCAGGTGTCTTCGGCGGCGGAGAGTTCCCGGCGGAAGCGTTCGACACCCTCGGCGCCTTGCCGCTGCCAGACCGCCTCGGCCTGCTGGGCATAGCGTGCCAGGTAGTCGCGGTCTTCCGCGCCGAGGAAGTAGGTGCTGCGCTCCAGCGACAGCCCCCAGGTCCAGATCAGCCAGGTGAGCAGCAGGCAGAACCCCACCTGCAGCAGGGCCAGCTTCCACAGCAGCGGGTGGCGGCGCATCAGTGGCGTTCCGTGTCCACCAGCACGTAGCCCTGGCCGCGCACCGCCTGGATCTGCAATCGCGGCACGCCGATGGCCGCCAGCTTGCGGCGCAGGTTGCAGACGTGCACATCCAGGCCACGATCAAGACGGGTGTAGGCGCGGTGCAACACGCTCTGGTAGAGGAAACTCTTGGATTGCGGCTCGCCGGCATGGGCATGCAGCGTGGCCAGCAGGCGGTATTCGGAAGCGGTCAAACCGGCGTACTCGCCCAGGTGGGCAACGTCCTGCAGCTCGTCGTCGAACGCCAGCACGCCGTCCGGCCGTGGTGCCGTCCGCACGCGTTCCAGCGCCACACGGCGGAGCAGGGCGTCGATGCGCGCGTCCAGTTCGGCGAGGCTGAAGGGCTTGGGCAGATAGTCGTCGGCGCCCCGGGTGAAGCCGCTGATGCGGTCCTGTTCGGCGCCCAGGGCCGACATCAGCATCACTGGCGTGGCGCGTTCGCTACGCAGCGAATCCAGCAGCGACAGGCCATCCATACCGGGCAGCAGGATGTCGAGCAGGACCAGGTCGAAGTCGTTCTGGTGGACGGCGACCAGGCCCTGTTCACCGTTGACGCAAGTGGTGACGGCAAAGCCGCGCTGGCAGAAATGCCGTTCCAGGTCGAGGCGCAGACGGGAGTCGTCTTCCACCAGCAGGAGCGAGGGATACACGATTAACCTTGATGAGAATACTTAGCATTTGCAAATATCTCATCCCTTCCCCGTGAAAGGCAATGGCCATCTGCGGGGAGGCGGTCAGACCCAACGTCGCACCCGGCCGCAATAGGCCTCGAACTCCGCCCCGAACAAGTGCCGCAGCGCCTGCTCCTCCGGGGTGATCTGGAAACGGTTCATGTACAGCACGAAGGCTGCGACACCCAGCACGGCGGACAGGGAGGCGAGGGCGATGCTCCAGGCCAGCAGCACGATGGCGAAGCCGAGGTACATCGGGTTGCGCGTGTGGCGGTAGATGCCGGCGACCACCAGCGATGAGGCGGTTTCCGGCTTCAGCGGATTGACCGTCGTGCGGGCACGGCGGAACGACAGCACGCCGGCCAGGCACACCGCGATACCGGCCAGCAGTACCGGCAGCGCCAGCCAGAGCCGGCTCCCGAGCGGCGGCAGCGGGCGGGCCAGCAGCCACATCAGCGCGCCGAGGATGATCGCCACCAGGGGCGGAGGAATCCGGTGTTCGAGCCAGTCCATGCTGTGTCTCCGTATGGGGTCGTTCCGTCACACGAGCGTTTTGGCGGCGACGGGTGTGCAGGGCGTATGACGTTCGATGTTATACGCCGCTCCCTGCGACAACATCTGCTTCGTGCTGCTCGCGAGTACGGGCCCGGGGGATGAGCGAACACCGCTCGCCGGTCGAAGGCCGCAGCCGGGTGCCGTTGGCCGGATAACCAAATCGTCATGCTCGCCTCAGCCTGTCGTTAGGGAGGGCGCCTTAAGGTGGAGTCATTCCGAACACACCGATGAGGTGACTGCCATGAAACTCCAACGCATCTTCCTGCTCACCGCCCTGTTGGGCACGTCCTCCCTGGCGCTGGCCGACGGCGGCGGCGACATCACCTTCGCCCGCATGGAGCAGGCCCGGCTGCAGGCCATGCAGGCCCGCCAGGCAGAGCAGGAGCAGGTGGCCGAGGTGAAGCAGTACACCTATGGCATGAACCTGGACATCGCCGAAGTGGTGGCGGTGACGCCCATGAGCGGCGACTGCGGCGTGGTGCCGATGCAGATGAGCTACAAGGATTCGGTTGGCGATCTGCAGACCATCGAATACCGCGCCGAGCGGGTGGCCTGCCGCACTACCCGTTGATGCCTTCCGTCAGAGCGCACGCCGGGACGGCTCATTCCGGCAGGGGCGGAAACGCCAGGCGGAAACGTGTCGGGCCTTCTTCCGTGCTGTCGGCGCTGGCCGTGCCCTGGTGCAGTTCCATGATCGAACGCACGATGGCCAGCCCCAGTCCGGTACCACCGTCGGCGCGCGAGCGGGTCTTGTCCACTCGGTAGAAGCGCTCGAACAGGTGCTCCAGGTGTTGTGGCGCGATACCGGCGCCGGGATTCTCCACCTGCAGCGCCACCCTTTCCTCGCCGTCCTGCACCCGTACCCGGATGCGACCACCGTCGGGGGTGTGGCGGATGGCGTTGGACAGCAGGTTGGAAATGGCGCGCTGGATCATCAGGCGGTCGCCCTGCACCCGGCCGTGGCCATCGATGTCGATCGTCAGGGCTTTCTCTTCCGCGCTGAAGGCGAACAGCTCGGCGACTTTCCGCGCTTCCTCGTCCAGCCGTACCGGCTCCCTGGGCAGCAGCGCCTTGGGATGGCTGACCTGGGCGAGGAACAGCATGTCGCTGACGATGCGGGTGACCCGTTCCAGCTCCTCGATGCCCGAGGCCAGTACCGCTTCGTACTCCTCCTTCTCCCGGGGGCGCGACAGCGTGACCTGGGCCTTGCCCAGCAGGTTGCTGATCGGCGAGCGCAGTTCGTGGGCCAGGTCGTCGGAGAACTGGGTCAGTTGCTGCACGCCATTGTCCAACCGGTGCAGCATCAGGTTCAGCGCCCGCGCGGCCTCGCCCAGTTCGCGGGGCAGGTGCTGCACCGGAATGCGGTGGCTGAGGTCTTCGGTGGACACCAGCGATGCGACCTTGCCGAAGTGCCGCAACGGCTGCAGACCGCGCTTGGCCACCAGGCGCGCGCCGAAAGCGATCAGCAGCAGCAACGGCGGCATCGCCAGCAGCGCGGAACGCAGGAAGGCGCCGAGCAGGGCGTCGTCGTCGCGGCGATCGAGGGTCAGGAATACCCGCATGCGATGGCCATCGCGCAACCGTACCAGGGCCCGTCCGGTCAGCAGGCGGCGGCCATCCGGGGCGCTCCAGTCGAAGGGCCGGCCACTGCCGGCGAAATCATCCAGGGTGGCCAGGTCGCCGACGGGTCCGTTGTTGAAACGCACCGGCTGGCCGTGTCGCTCGTCGAACAGCGCGGCGCTGAGGGTGTCGTGCCCCATCAACTGGTCCTTCAGCGCATACCCGCGCAGCGGCAGTCCGGCGAGGCCGGGGTCGACGTCCAGGCTGTGCCGCAGTTGCCCCAGTTTGTCTTCCAGCGCTCGGCGGGCGCGGATGTCCAGTTGATGGTCGAGGGCCAGGTAGGCCAGCGTGACCAGCAGGAACATCAGCACCGAGCCGAGCAGGCCGACCCACAGGCCGATGCGCCGCGACAGGCTGGCCGGTTTCATGGGCGTGTTTCGAGCACGTAGCCGACGCCGCGCAGGGTATGGATCAGCTTGTCGGCGAAGGGATCGTCGATCTTTGCCCGCAGGCGGCGGATGGTGACTTCCACCACGTTGGTGTCGCAGTCGAAGTTCATGTCCCACACCAGCGAGATGATCTGGGTGCGCGAGAGCACTTCACCGCTGCGGCTCATCAGCAGGTGGAGCAGGGCGAACTCCTTGCTGGTCAGGTCGATGCGCTGGCTGTCGCGGTAGGCCCGGTGGCGGCCGGGGTCGAGTTCCAGTCCGCCGATCTGCAGCACCTGGGGTTGCTCGATGCGCTCGCTGCGACGCAGCAGCGAGCGGACGCGAGCCAGCAGCTCGGGAAACTCGAAGGGCTTGAGCAGGTAGTCGTCGGCGCCCAGGTCGAAGCCCTTGACGCGCTCGGTGAGGCGGCCGCGCGCGGTCAGCATCATCACCCGCATGTCGCTCTGCTGGCGCAGGCTGGCCAGCACCTCCCAGCCGTCCATCTGCGGCAGGTTCACGTCGAGGATCAACAGATCGTAGGCGCACTGCCGGGCAAGGTGCAGGCCGTCGACACCGTTGTCGGCGCGGTCGACCACATAGCCGCTTTCAGTTAGCCCCTGTTGCAGATAGTCGGCCGTCTTGTGGTCGTCCTCGATGAGTAGGATCTTCATTGCTTAGTTACCCGGTAATGGCTCGAATAATGGCGCCGCGCTATTTCAGGCAGACAGGAAAGTTCGCCGCGGCTGGTAGAGGGCGCGCAGTCTAAAAGCTGTAGCGACTTCAGGGTCAACCGGGCGGACGGTGCGCGAAGTGGCACGAATTAATTCTGTAAGTTCGTGATTTATAAGGGTTTCAAGGGCTCCATGAGGGGCGCTTGAAACTCGCCAATTGTTTCCTGAAATTACATGGCGGAGCGCAGAGTCCTTTTTTAATAGATACAACGAGAGTGAGTCGCCTGGCCAATTACATGTTTGTAATTATTCAGTCACCTTGTCGCTAGAGAGGTGCCTCTAGATTCGCCGGTGGAAATGACGGTGTGCCGTCGAAGTTAAATCCACTGCGCGAGGTTCACTGTGCGTTCGAGTCGTTCTGGAGGTGTTTTCCGCTGGCCGAGAGGCGGCGGCTGGATGCTGGGTCTGCTGTTGTTCTGCGGCTGGGCCCAGGGCCGCGAGATCGGCATTGACGAGGCCTTGCAGGCGGCCTTCGCCCATAACCCCGAACTGGCCGCCAGCGGCCGTGACATCGGTATCGCCCAGGGCCTGCGCGAGCAGGCCGGGCTGCTGCCCAACCCCACGCTGTCCTGGGAGCAGGAGGGCACCGAGTCCGACAACCGCACCACCACCATCGGCATCAGTCAGCCGCTGGAGCTGGGCGGCAAGCGCGGCGCGCGGGTGGCGTTGGCCGAGCGCGGCCAGGATGCCGCCGCGCTGAGCCTGCAGGCACGCCGCAACGAGCTGCGTGGCGCGGTGATTTCCGGTTTCTACGGCGCCCTGCGCGCCCAGGAGCGCGAGCGCCTGGCGCAGCAGTCGGTGGCGCTGGCGCAACGCGGGCTCACTGCGGCGCAAGGGCGGGTGCGCGCCGGCAAGGCGGCGCCGCTGGAAGCCAACCGCGCACAGGTCCAACTGGCCGAGGTACGCCTGGAGCAGGAGCGGGCACGGCGCGAGCGGGCCGATGCCTACCAGACCCTGGCCGCCCTGATGGGCCTGGCGCAGGCGGACTTCACTGCCGTGCGCAGCGCCGTCGCCGACCGCTTGCCACGGCTGCCCAGCAGCGACCAACTGTTGCGCCGCCTGGGCGACAGTGCGCCAATGCGCCTGGCGCAGACGCGCATCGAGGAAGGCGAGGCCGCCCTGGACCTGGCGAGGACCCAGCGCATCCCAGACCTCGATGTCAGCCTCGGCAGCCAGGAGGCCATCGAGGACGGCAACAGCGACCGCATCGCGGTGATCGGCCTGAGCCTGCCGCTGCCGCTGTTCGACCGCAACCAGGGCAACATCCTCGCCGAGGCCCGCCGCGCCGACCAGGCGCGCGACCTGCGCAACGCCACCGAGCTGCGCCTGCGCCAGGAAACCCAGCAGGCCCTGCAGCAATGGAGCACGGCGCAGGTGGAAGTGAATGCCTTCCGCAGCACCATCCTGCCCAGCGCGCAGACCGCCGTGGAAAGCGCTACCCGGGGCTTCGAGATGGGCAAGTTCAGCTTCCTCGACGTGCTCGATGCCCAACGCACCCTGATCACCGCCCGCGACCAGTACCTCCAGGCCCTGGCCCAGGTCAGCGATGCCTGGGGGCGGATCGAGCGGGTCTACGGCGATGTCGGCGCTGCGGCGCGCTAGTGGCTGGCGCACCGGCGTGGGGCTCGCGCTCGCCCTGCTGGCGACGTCCGCCGTCGCGCCGACCCGCCACTGGAGCGCTGGCCATTGGTGCGTGCATGACCTGTTCCAGCACCTGAATCACCTATTCATCAGTCCCGGCGCCTGACGCCCGCGCGTCGCCGCCGGACCTTCTGCGGAGTTCCCATGATCAAGAGAACCCACCTTGCCGGCGCCGTGGTACTGGCGTCGGTACTGGGCGTCAGCGCCTTCACCTGGCAGGTCGGCGAACGCCCGGCCGCCGCGCATCAGGACGCTGCGGCGCATGCCGATGACGAGCACCACGGCGGTTCCGCCGCCGCCAGCCACAGCGAATCCGCCGACCACGGCGACAGCGAGCACGCCCACCCCGAATCGGCCGAACCCGAGGACGAGGGCCTGCACCTGAGCGCCGAGCAGATCGGCGCCGCCGGCATCCAACTGGTGACCGCCGGCCCCGGCGAGCTCGACGAAGCCTTCAGCCTGCCGGGGGAAATCGGTTTCGACGAAGACCGCACCGCCCATGTCGTGCCGCGCACGCCGGGCGTGGTGGAGTCGGTGGCGGTGGAGCTCGGGCAGAGTGTGAAGAAGGGCGAGCTGCTGGCGGTGATTGCCAGCCAGCAGGTGTCCGAGCTGCGCAGCGAACTGGCCGCCGCCCAGCGCCGGGCGACGCTGGCCAGCACCACCTTCGAGCGGGAGCGCGAACTGTGGCGCGAGAGGATTTCCGCCGAGCAGGACTACCTGCAGGCGCGCCAGGACCTGGAAGAAGCGCGGATCGCCCTGGCCAACGCCAGGCAGAAGACCAACGCCCTGAGCGGCGTATCGGCCAGCGCCGGCGGCAACCGCTACGAGCTGCGCGCGCCCTTCGACGGCGTGGTGGTGGAGAAGCACCTGGTCCCCGGCGAGGTGGTCAGCGAGGCCACCGCCGCCTTTACGCTGTCCGACCTGTCGCGGGTCTGGGCCACCTTCAGCGTCGCCCCGCAGGACCTGGCGCGGGTACGGGTGGGCAAGCCGGCGCGGGTACAAGCGCCGGACCTGGGCATGCAGGTCGACGGCCGCGTGGCCTACGTCGGCAACCTGCTCGGCGAGCAGACCCGCAGCGCCGTGGCTCGCGTCACCCTGGCCAACCCCGACGGCGCCTGGCGCCCCGGCCTGTTCGTCAACGTGCGGGTCAGCGACCGGGCGCGCCCGGTGCCGGTGGTGGTGCCGGAACAGGCGATCCAGGACGTGGAAGGCAAACCCAGCGTCTTCGTGCGCAACGCCGAAGGCTTCGCCGTGCGCCCGGTCGATCTGGGCATGCGCAGCGCCGGCCGGATCGAAGTCGTCGCCGGTCTCGCGGCGGGCGAGCAGGTGGCGGGCGAGGGCAGCTTCGTCCTCAAGTCGGAGCTGGGCAAAAGCTCGGCGGCCCACGCTCACTGACGGGACGCAGACATGTTCGAACGCATCATTCGTTTCGCCATCGAGCAGCGCTACCTGGTGCTGCTCGCCGTACTGGGCATGGCCGGCCTGGGCATCGCCAGCTACCAGAAGTTGCCCATCGACGCGGTGCCCGACATCACCAACGTGCAGGTGCAGGTCAACACCTCGGCGCCGGGCTTCACCCCGCTGGAAACCGAACAGCGCATCACCTACCCGGTGGAAACCGCGATGGCCGGGTTGCCCGGCCTGCAACAGAGCCGCTCGATCTCGCGTTCCGGGCTGTCCCAGGTAACGGTGATCTTCAAGGACGGCACCGACCTGTTCTTCGCCCGCCAACTGGTCAACGAGCGCCTGCAACAGGCCCGCGAGCAGCTGCCCGAAGGCGTGGAGTCCGCACTGGGGCCGATATCCACCGGCCTGGGGGAAATCTTCCTCTGGACCATCGAGGCCGAGGAGGGCGCGCGCAAGGAGGATGGCACGCCCTACACGCCGACCGACCTGCGGGTGATCCAGGACTGGGTGGTCAAGCCGCAACTGCGCAACGTACCCGGCGTGGCCGAGGTGAACACCATCGGCGGCTTCGCCAAGCAGTTCCAGGTGGCCCCTGACCCCCGCCGGCTGGCCGCCTACCGCCTGACCCTGGCGGACGTGCTGGCGGCGCTGGAGCGCAACAACGCCAACGTCGGCGCCGGCTACATCGAGCGCAACGGCGAGCAACTGCTGGTCCGCGCGCCGGGCCAGGTGGAGAACCTGGAGGACATCGCCAACATCGTGGTCGCCAACGTCGACGGCACGCCGATCCGCCTGCGCAATGTCGCCGAGGTGGAGCTGGGCCGCGAGCTGCGCACCGGCGCGGCCACCGAGAACGGCCGCGAGGTGGTACTCGGCACCGTGTTCATGCTGATCGGCGAGAACAGCCGCACCGTGGCCCGCGCCGCCGCCGCCAAACTGGAAGAGATCAACCGCACCCTGCCGGCGGGGGTGAAGGCGGTGACCGTCTACGACCGTACCCAACTGGTGGACAAGGCCATCGCCACCGTCAAGCGCAACCTTACCGAAGGCGCGATCCTGGTGGTCGCGATCCTCTTCCTGTTCCTGGGCAACATCCGTGCGGCGCTGATCACCGCGATGGTGATTCCGCTGGCGATGCTCTTCACCTTCACCGGCATGTTCAGCAACCGCATCAGCGCCAACCTGATGAGCCTGGGGGCGCTGGACTTCGGCATCATCGTCGATGGCGCCGTGGTGATCGTGGAGAACGCCATTCGCCGCCTGGCCCATGCGCAACGGCATCATGGCCGCTTGCTGACCCGTGGCGAGCGCCTGCATGAAGTCTTCGCCGCCTCGAAGGAAGCGCGCCGCGCGCTGATCTACGGGCAACTGATCATCATGGTGGTGTACCTGCCGATCTTCGCCCTCACCGGCGTCGAGGGGAAAATGTTCCACCCGATGGCCTTCACCGTGGTGCTGGCGCTGCTGGGCGCGATGATCCTCTCGGTGACCTTCGTGCCGGCGGCCATCGCGCTGTTCATCACCGGCAAGGTGAAGGAAGAGGACAACCTGCTGATGCGCGGCGCGCGGCGCGTCTACGAGCCGGTGCTGGACTGGGTGATGGCGCGGCGCGCCTGGGTGTTCGCCGGGGCCGCGCTGCTGGTGCTGTTGTCCGGGCTGCTGGGCAGTCGCATGGGCAGTGAGTTCGTACCCAGTCTGGGCGAGGGCGACTTCGCCTTGCAGTCGCTGCGCACGCCGGGCACCAGCCTGTCGCAATCGGTGGCCATGCAGGAGCGCCTGGAGCAGCAGGTGCTGGCCAAGGTGCCGGAGGCCGAGCGCATGTTCAGCCGAACCGGCACCGCGGAGATCGCCTCCGACCCGATGCCGCCGAACATTTCCGACGCCTACGTGATGCTCAAGCCCAAGGACCAGTGGCCCGATCCGAACAAGAGCCGCGCGCAGCTGGAGGCGGAAATCCAGGAGGCCGCCAACGGCGTGCCGGGCAGCGCCTACGAACTGTCGCAACCGATCCAGCTGCGCTTTAACGAGCTGATTTCCGGGGTGCGCAGCGACGTGGCGGTGAAGGTCTTCGGCGACGACATGGCGGTGCTCAACCAGACCGCCGAGCAGATCGCCGGGGTGCTGCGCCAGGTGCAGGGTTCCTCCGAGGTGAAGGTCGAGCAGACCAGCGGCCTGCCGGTGCTCACCGTCAACATCGACCGCCAGCGCGCCGCCCGCTACGGCCTCAACGTGGGCGACATCCAGGACACCGTGGCGGTGGCCGTGGGCGGTCGCCAGGCCGGCACGCTGTTCGAGGGCGACCGGCGCTTCGACCTGATCGTGCGCCTGCCGGAGAACCTGCGCAGCGACATCGACGCGCTGTCGCGCATGCTGATCCCGGTGCCGGCCCCGGCCGGCGCCGCCGATTCGCGCATCGGCTTCATCACCCTGGGCGAGGTGGCGCGCCTGGAGCTGCTCCAGGGGCCGAACCAGGTCAGCCGCGAGAACGGCAAGCGCCTGGTGGTGGTGAGCGCCAACGTGCGCGGGCGGGATATCGGCTCCTTCGTGGCGGAAGCCGGCCAGCGCATTGGCGAACGGGTGAAGTTGCAGGCGGGCTACTGGACCACCTGGGGTGGCCAGTTCGAACAGCTGCAATCGGCCGCCGAGCGCCTGCAGGTCGTGGTGCCGGTGGCGTTGCTGCTGGTGTTCACCCTGTTGATGATGATGTTCAACAACGTGCGTGACGGCCTGCTGGTGTTCACCGGGATTCCCTTCGCCCTCACCGGAGGCGTGGTGGCGCTGTGGCTGCGGGACATTCCACTGTCGATCTCCGCGGGCGTGGGCTTCATCGCGCTGTCCGGTGTGGCGGTGCTCAACGGCCTGGTGATGATCGCCTTCATCCGCAGCCTGCGGGAGGAGGGCCGCAGCCTCGACGTGGCGATCCGCGAGGGCGCGCTGACCCGGCTGCGCCCGGTGCTGATGACGGCGCTGGTGGCCTCGCTGGGCTTCGTACCGATGGCGCTCGCCACCGGCACCGGCGCGGAAGTGCAGCGTCCGCTGGCCACCGTGGTGATCGGCGGCATCCTCTCGTCCACCACCCTGACGCTGCTGGTGCTGCCCGCGCTGTATCGCTGGATGCACCGCAAGGATGAGGATGCGTAGAGCGTTTCGTCGCAGGGGGATAACGCTGCGCGTCATTCGTCCCGCGGTCCTGCGCCGCTGGCGGCTTTGCGTAGGAGCGAGCTTGCTCGCGAACAACCTCGCAGCGGGTTTTGTTCGCGAGCAAGCTCGCTCCTACAGGGTGTGTGGCGTTGAGCGCTGAGCAGGCCTGCGCCCGCGTTACCGCACGAACTGCGATGCCGTGCCCCCGGATGGGCACGGCATCGCAGTGGTTTGCCACGCTCCCGACGCCTGCTCCACCCCAGGCGCCGTCGGGCTGACCTGTCGGCCAGATCGCGGACGGAGTCCGCTTACGAGGGCGTGGCGAAGCCTCCTGACATCGTGAATTGGGCGAAATCTCTCCGGCAAACGCCATTGATCCCGTAGGAGCAACTGTTTTCTTGCGGGGTAACCCCTGCCCGTGCTTTCCCCTCACCCCAGTCGTCTCCCTCAGGGAGAGGGAGCCGTCCGCATCGGCTGACGCCTTGATTGCTTCCTGCGCCGAACGGTCCCCTCTAGAGGGTTAGGGTGAGGACTGATCCGAGCCTGGCGCTGTCCGCGATCAGCTTCCGCGCCAGGAGCATCGCGGGCGGAACCCGCTCCTACAGGGGCGAATGCGGTGACAGTGCCGCTACATCCCTTCATGGCTGAGCCTGGTGCCTTCGACGTTCCGCTTCCAACACCCACGGTGCCGCACGATCCCGGCGCAAAAAAAAGCGCCCGGACGGGCGCCAAGTGTTCCTCTCCCCCCAAAGGGGCACGTGGAGCGCCAGGGAGAGGAGCGGTATTGCGGGGAAAAACATCACCAGTGCCTTGGGGGCGGTGACGACTTCCGTTATACGCCGTGGTACCTAACGGGACGCTGAGCCGGAGCTGACAATTCCGACATCCGCCCGCCGAGCGCCACGGCGTATCGCCTTACAACACGTACAGCGGGTACTCGACGATCAGCCGCACCTCATCCAGGTCCGATTCGAACGCCGTGGCCCGGGTGGTGGCCTGGCGTACGCGCAGCGAGAGGTCTTTCAGACGGCCTTCCTGGAACACGTACTTGGCTTCGATGTCGCGCTCCCAGCGCTTCTGCTCGGTGAGTGGGTCGCCGTTGCCGTCGCGGCGCATGTACACGCTGTTGGCGTTGGAGTAATCGGCGTCGCTGCCACGCGCGTAGCGGGTCATGAAGCTCAGGCCGGGTACGCCGTAGGTGGCCATGTCGAGATCGTAGCGGACCATCCAGGATTGTTCCTTCGGCGAGTTGAAGTCGCTGTACTGGATGGAGTTGTCCAGGTAGATCGAGTCGGCCTGGCGCAGGTAGTCGAAGTCGTTGTCGCCGTTGTTGCGCTGGTAGCTCAGGGCGACGCGGTGCGCGCCGATATGTACGCCGGCGCTGGCGCTCCAGATGTTGGTGTCGAATTCGCCGAGCAGTTCACGGCCTTCGTCCACCGACTTGTAGTAGTTGAAACCGCCGAACAGTTCCACCGCCTCGCTCAGCGGGAAGTTCAGCGCGGTACCGAAGTAGTACTGGTTCCAGGCGTCCTTCAGGCGGCTGCTGTAGAGGCTGACACTGGCGTTGTCGTTGATGCTGTAGTCGCCGCCGCCGTAGGCGATCCACGGCGAGTCCACGGGGCCGGCGTAGAAGGTTTCGAAGCCGTCGTCCATCTGCCGCGACTGCGGCTGGCTCATCGAGTGCAGGCGGCCGCCTTGCAGGGTCAGGCCCTCCAGGCTGGTGTTCTGCAGGGTGAGGCCACGGAAACTCTCCGGCAGCAAGCGCGAGTCGCCGTAGTGCACCACGGGAGTCTCGGGGAATACGTCGCCGATCTTCAGGACCGTATCCCACAAGCGCACCTTGGCGGCGCCGCCGGCCTTGGCGTAATCGCTCTCGGTGCGGTCGTCGTTGTCGGTGGGCAGCATGTCCACCGAGCCGCCGGCACCGTTGCGGCCGTCGCCGGTATCCAGCTGGAAGCCGAGCATGGCGAAGGCGTCCACGCCCACGCCCACCGTACCCTGGGTGAAGCCGGATTCGAACTTGCCGATGATCCCGTGTGCCCAGACTTCCGAGTAACCGTTGCCGCGCGGCGACACGGACTGGCCGTGGCGGGCGTCGCGGTTGAAGTAGAAGTTACGGTTGAGGATTTCCAGGCTGGCGCCTTCGAGGAAGCCTTCGGGCTTCTCCTCGGCCAGTGCGGCCGGCGAGGCGACGCCCAAGGCCAGCAGCGAGGCCGCCAGGGGGAGTTTGCGTCGATACATGGTGTGCTCCTAAGGGCAGGATGGTCGGTTACCGCCTGCTGTTGTTGTTTTCGCCCAGGCGTGGCGAGGGCCACGAAAATCGTGAAGGAGCACGGATAACGGCTGGATGAGGCGAAGGTGACAAATCTGTCAGGTAGGGGCGGGCGGCCCTCCTTGCGGGCGCGGAAGGCGTGGGCGTCGGCCCGAGCCGCCTCAGCCTGGCGCTGGGACGCCAGGACCAATGGAGTGGTTGCACCCCGGTTGTCCGCCGCTGCAAAACGTTCCCGTCCGAGCTCCTGCGCTTCATCGGCGGCTCCCTGGTGCGCAAGGCCTATCTGATCCTGGGCTGAGCGCTCCCGCCCGGTAACGCCGACCCTTCGTCGTCGCGGGCGACCCGTCGCCGCCTTGAAGCGCAAAGCGGGGCTTCACTGAAAGGACAGCCCCCAGGGTTTTGTCGCTACGGTGAGGACATCGCGATGAGCAACGAACAGGTGGCGCCCGAAACGCGCGGTGTAACGGTGGAGTTGCTGACAACGGTCGACCTTGGCCCGGAGATCGAGGGCATGGCCGGGCGGCAGCTCAGGATGCGCAAGGTGACCTTCGAACCGGGCGGCGTCTTCGGGCCGCTGCATGACCACAAGGACAGGCCCGGCACCGTCTTCATCCTGCAGGGCCGCATCACCGATCACCGCAACGGCGTTGCCACGGACTACGGGCCGGGCGTGGGCTGGCCGGAGGACAGGAACACCACGCACTGGCTCGAAAACCGGGGGACGGTTGCGGCGGTGGAGATCTCGGTGGATATCGTCAGGCTGAGGTGAGGTCCGGCTGCCGCCAGGAACGCTGCGGTGGACGGCCGCCCGTCGACTCAGGGGGGCGCGAACCCCCAATGCCGCGGCGCAGACGCGAAACCGGCCGCAGAGACGAGTGACGGGCAGCGCCGAACGAGGAACCTAGTCCATCTGGACGAGGCGCGGCCCCGCGCCTTTTCCTTAGTCTCGAATGTGCATTCTGCGCAGCCTACGTCCTGCTGTGGGTCCATCCAGTACCGGCGACGCTGGCCAGTACCGTCCATTGCAATGTCAACCACCCGAGCTGCTACGTGCCGGTCCCCGCCATTGGCAGGCTGATGCCGTAGCGGCTGGCAACGCGTGCCTGGCCAACGCAACTCGCATGCGGGGCGCATCTCGATACCTGCGCGGTTCGGTGAGGGCGTCGTGGTTTCAGGCGGGTGATCGGCCTCGCGGATTGCGATTGGCGGGCCGCCGGCATTCTTTACGGGGCCGTCCTGAGGTAAAAGGGACGACATCGTTTTCGCCGGAACCCCTGCCTTGAATCGAGCAAGCATCCTGTTGGGCACCATCTTCCTGCTGGCCGTCATCGGCCCGGCGAGCGGCATGGACGGACGGGGCAATTCCAGCGATCACTTCACCATCGCCACCAGCCTTGGCACCGCCGCCGCCAGCGAGTCCACCAGCCATTCCGTACGAACCTACAAGGCCGCCCACAACGACGCCCTGGCATTCGTCGCCTCCGACGGTGCCATCCACGGTGCGCAACTGGAGCAGGCGCTGCGTGAATACCGGCAGGAATATCCGCGCTCCACGCTGGACGATGGGGAGCTGGCCCAGGCGATTGCCAGCCAGCGCTGATCCACACGCCGCCGGCCCGGACGGCGGAGCCCGGCCATCCGGGCACTCGCCGAACTGCTATGTTCAGCAGCACTGGCAAGGCGCCGGCGCGAGGGGCGTCGATGCCCGTGAACGTGGCGTGACCAGGCGCCGGCGATCAGAGGAGGTGCCGCATGGAACGATTCACCGGGGGTTGCCTGTGCGGCAGCGTCCGCATTGTGGCGTCGGGCCGTCCGTTCCGGGTCGGCCTGTGCCACTGCCTGGATTGCCGCAAGCACCACGGAGCGCTGTTTCACGCTTCCGCGGTGTTCCCCCAGGAGGCGGTGACGGTCGACGGTGAAACACACGAGTACGCCGGGCGGTATTTCTGTCCGCGCTGTGGTTCGTCGGTCTTCTCGCGCAGCGCGGATGAGATTGAGGTGAACCTCGGCTCCCTGGATGCGCCGGACCAGTTGAAACCCACCTACGAGCTCTGGACTCTCCGCCGCGAGTCCTGGCTGCCGCCGTTTCCGCTCGCGCGGCGATACGCGCGCGATCGTGAAGGCACGGGGCGTGCCGAGGAGTAGGTGGGCGCGGGGCCGTTCCTGCCCACCTGGAACCCTGTAAGGCGCTGTCGGACTTCAGGCGGAGTCGTCGTCCGCCGTCCGTCGCAGGTGGAAGCGGCAGACCTGTCCGCCACGGTGCATGCATTCGAGGTGTTCGACGGGGTGGCCGCCGAGGGTGCCGATCAGCGCCAGGTCGAGTTCGCAGACTTCGGGATAGAGGTCGGCCAGGTGGTGGAACACGCAGTTGTGCGCGACGATCTCCAGCTCGCCGGAGCTGCGGGCGATGATCTGCGCTTCGTAGCCCGTCTCGTTGAGGTGTTCGGCGATGCGCGGCTCCGCCACCGGCGAGGCTTCCAGTTCGGTGGCCAGGCGGTTGCCGAGCTTGCGCATCATCCGCATCAGGGTGTCGTGCCCGAGGAGCTCCGCGATCTCGCCGATCAGCAGGTCGGCGAGCAACTGGTATTGGCGGGGAAACAGCTCCCGGCCCTGGGCGCTCAGCAGGTACAGCTGTTCCGGCCGGCGCCCGGTCGGGCGAGTGGGGCCGCGCACGACCAGGGCGTCGCGCTCCAGCGCCGCCAGGTGCTGGCGCACGGCCGTACGGGTGACCGCCAGTTGCTCGGCCAACTCGTCGATGCTCATGCCGCCCGCCCGGTAAAGCAGGGCGGCGAGCAGGTCTTGCTGGGTGCGACCCATTCCTTGAAGCATTCGTTGACCTCGCGTTCAGAACTTGTCCGGGAACTGCTTGACCAGGGCGGCGCTCAAGGCGTCGGCGAGCATCAGGATATGCTGCCGCATGGCCTGCCAGGTCTTGGCTTCGCCAGCGTAGTCATGGGCGCCGAGTTGGTCGATCTGCGCAATGTGCTGGGCACCGTGGGTGCTGAGCATGGCCACCAGGTCCTTCTCGGGCAGATTGGGGTTGGCCGAGGCGAGGAACTTGGCGATGGCGCCGGCATTGCCGGTCAGGTCGCCGACGGCGGCCTTGCGGCCCGCGGCGTCCTTCGCGACGCTGGCGTCGCTGTAGTGCTTCACGGCGATCCAGTGTCCGGCCAGCAGCTTGAGCAACTGATCGGCGGCGGGCTGGCCATAGAGCGGGGCGATGGCGTTGGCGATGGTCGTGGCGTTGGCCACCACCTGGTCGGCGGCTACCTTGGCCTGGGCCTTGTCGCCGTTCTGGTTGGCCTGGACGTAGTCGCGAATCCAGAAGATGTGTTCCTGCCACAGGCCGCGCAGGGCCAGGCGGTTGTCCAGGGCCGCGGCGGACGTCGCCGACATGCCGTTGTGGGTGGAGGGCGCGATGACGGCGAATGCCGGGGTGCAGAGCATGGTGACGAGCACGAGGAGTATCGATGATCCGATTTTCATGGCGGTAGCCTCTGGTGGTCGGTGACACTGCTATATCAATTTAGGCATATAAAAATGCCGTAATTGATATATCCGACAAAAGGCGTGGCCCATATGAGAAAAGCGGAGATCGCACCCTGCGCCTGGGAGCGAGCACCAGGCGTGGGGCGGAGGTCCTGATTGTCCCGTTGCCCGCAGAAAGTGCTTGGCAACGTCCATCATGGGTCTATTGTTAGCCACATGGCTAACAATGAAGCGGCAATCAGCGACGTGTTCCAGGCGCTGGCGGACCCCACCCGCTGCGCCATCATCGGCGCGCTCGGTTTCGGCGCGCAGTCGGTGTCGATGCTGGCGGCGCCGTTCGACATGGCGCTGCCATCCTTCATGAAGCACCTGACGGTGCTCGAACGCAGCGGACTCATCCGCAGCCACAAGAGCGGCCGGACCCGTACCTGCGAACTGGTGCCGCAGCGCCTGGCGCAGGCCGAGCAGTGGATCGCCGAGCAGCGCGCCCTGTGGGAGGCCCGCTCGGACCGCATGGCCGGATTCGTCGAACAACTCCACCAACAGGAGCAGGACCATGACCCCGAATGCTGACCGCGCCGACTCGCGCGACCTGATCATCACCCGCGTGCTCGATGCCCCGCGCAGTGCCCTGTGGCGCGCCTGGTCGGAGCCCGAACTGCTCCGACAATGGTGGTGCCCCAAGCCCTGGACCACCGAAGTGCTGGCGTTCGAGCTCAAGCCCGGCGGTGCCTTCCACACCCTGATGAAAGGGCCGGACGGCGGCGTCAGCGACAACCCTGGCAGCTTCCTCGACGTGGTGCCCGGCGAGCGCCTGGTGTTCACCTCGATGCTCACCGGCGGCTGGCGGCCGAACACGCCCTGGATAGGCTTCACCGCGATCATCACGATGACCGACGAAGGCACCGGCTGCCGCTATACCGCCCAGGTGATGCACCCCGACGACGCCGCTCGGGCACAGCACGAAGAGCTCGGCTTCTTCGACGGCTGGAATACCGTCATCACCCAGCTCGAAGCCTTTGCCACCACGCTGGGGTGAGCGGCATTGCGCTCGGCTCACATGCGGGCAGTCCATTCATGATTTGAAGTCAAAAGGCATTGCCGTGCCGGCGCCTTAATCGTGGAAAGCGAAGCCGGCACACTGGGCTCCATTGGAACCGATCAACCTTCCTGGAGCCCCAAACATGAGCATTCCTTCCTTCGGCCTCGGCACTTTCCGTCTGACCGGCCAGGCCGTCATCGATTCGGTACGCACCGCGCTCAAGCTGGGCTACCGCACCCTCGACACCGCGCAGATCTGTCGCCGTGGAAGTCGACGGGCTGGCGTGCAAGTTCTTGCCACCTGAAATTGAAAAAAAACATCGGGGAAATCGCTGGAGGCCAGGGGTAATGCGGTGTTCGGGAACATGTGCAAGATTTGGACATTGGTGTGCAAGTTCCTGCATGGATTTCCGGGTTTTCGTTCGGAAACTACCAGCGAAGAACGCCGCGGGAATAGCGGAGCCCTAGTCCTGCAACGGGTTGAAGGTTTCTGGCACGCGACTTGTTAAGGGTCTTCCGCCCGGAGGGATATGAGCCTTGGGGCAACCCCAACTATCGTGCAAGGAGCACCTTCATGCCAACACCCGCGTATCTGTCCCTCGAAGGCACCAAGCAAGGCCTGATCACCGCCGGCACCTTCACCGAGGACTCGGTCGGCAACATCTTCCAGGAAGGTCACGAAGACCAGATTCTGGTTCAGGCCTTCAACCACCAGGTCATCATCCCGCGTGATCCGCAGTCCGGCCAGCCGACCGGTCAGCGCGTGCACAAGCCGCTGATGATCACCAAGGTCTTCGACAAGTCCTCGCCGCTGATCTTCAACGCCCTGACCTCCGGCGAGCGTCTGAACAAGTGCCGCCTGGAGTGGTACCGCACTTCCTCCACCGGTACCCAGGAGCACTACTTCACCATCGAGCTGGAAGACGCGGTGATCGTCGACGTGCAGTCGCGCATGCCGAACTGCCAGGACCCGAACATGGCGCACTTCACTCACCTGGAAGACGTCTACTTCACCTACCGCAAGATCGTCTGGACCCACGAAGTCTCCGGCACCTCCGGCTCCGACGACTGGCGCACCCCGATCTCTGCCTGATCCGCAGTAATCGACGTCCCATGCATCGGCCAGGCTTTCCTGGCCGGTGCTCTTTACCGGCCCGCGTTACCGGCATGCCCCCGCCAGGATGGCTGCTCGGATGACCGGCCACCTGCGCAGAGGAACAGCGGATGTTCGCCCCGGCCAACCAGACTCATTTCAGCCTGAGCATCGAAGACGCCAGCAGCGATCTGCAGGTGCTCGAGTTCACCGGGCGAGAGACCCTGAACCAGCCCTTTCACTTCGAACTCGAACTGGTCAGCGACAACCCCGCGCTGGAGCTGGAAAGCCTGCTGCACAAGGCCGCCTACCTGGCCATCGGGCAGGATGGAGCCGGCATTCATGGCCAGGTCTACCGGGTCGCCCAGGGCGAGTCCGGCAAGCGCCTGACCCGCTACCAGGTCAGCCTGGTGCCGCGCCTGGCCTACCTGGCCCATCGCTTCAACCAGCGGATATTCCAGCAACTGAGCGTGCCGCAGATCATCGGCAAGGTACTGGAAGAGCATGGCATCCTCGCCGACGCCTATCGCTTCCAGCTCGGCCCGACCGTCTATCCCAAGCGTGACTATTGCACGCAGTACGACGAGTCCGACCTGCACTTCATTCAGCGCCTGTGCGAAGAGGAGGGCATTCACTACCACTTCGAGCACAGCGCCCAGCAGCACTTGCTGGTCTTCGGCGACGACCAGACCTGCTTCCCGAAACTGGCGTCACTGGCCTACCAGCAGGATTCCGGCCTGGTGGCCGACGTACCGGTGGTCCGCCGCTTCGGCCAACGCCTGGAAACCCGCACCAGCCGCACGACCCGCCGCGACTACCATTTCGAGAAGCCTCGGCTCGACCTCGAAAGCGCCGCCCGCAGCGACGTCAAGCCGGACCTCGAAGACTACGACTACCCCGGCCGCTTCACCGACCGCGAGCGCGGCAAGCACCTCAGCCAGCGCGCGCTGGAGCGCCACCGCAGCGACTTCGTCCTCTGCGAAGGGCGCAGTGACCAGCCCAGCCTGCGCAGCGGGCATTTCCTCTCGTTGACCGGGCACCCGCGCGCCGACTGGAACGACCTCTGGCTGCTCACCGAAATCCACCACGAAGGCAAGCAGCCCCAGGTGCTGGAAGAATCCATCAGCAGTGACACCACCGAGCTCAAGGACGACTTCCATCAGGGCTATCGCAACCGTTTCGCCGCCACGCCTTGGAACGTGCCCTATCGCCCGCCGCTGGAGCATCCGAAGCCGCGCATCCTCGGCAGCCAGAGCGCCGTAGTGACCGGTCCCGCCGGGGAGGAAATTCATTGCGACCCGTACGGCCGGGTCAAGGTGCAGTTCTTCTGGGACCGCGAGGGCCAGGCCGACGACAAGACCAGTTGCTGGCTGCGTGTCGCCTCCAGTTGGGCCGGCAAGCAGTTCGGCGCCATCGCCATTCCGCGCGTGGGCATGGAGGTGCTGGTCAGTTTCCTCGAGGGTGACCCGGACCAGCCGCTGGTATCCGGCTGCCTCTACCATGCCGAGAATCAGGTGCCGTACGAGCTGCCGGCGAACAAGACCCGCAGCCTGTTCAAGACCAACAGCTACCCTGGCGGCGATGGTTTCAACGAACTGCGTATCGAGGACCGCAAGGGCCAGGAGCAGATATTCGTCCACGCCCAGCGCGACTGGGACGAGAACATCGAGTACGACCAGCGCATCCGCATCGGCCACGAACGCCACGACACCGTCGAGGCGAACACCTACAGCGAGTTCAGGGCCGAGGAGCACCACACCACCCACGGCGACCGCAAGGTCGAACTGCGCAGCGACGACCACCTCACCGTCGGTAACAACCAGCACCTCAAGATCGGCACCGGCCAGTTCGTCGAGGCCGGCCAGGAGATTCATCTGTCCGGCGGCCTGAAAGTGGTGATGGAAGCGGGCAGCGAACTGACGCTCAAGGCCGGTGGCAGCTTCGTCAAGCTGGATGCCGGCGGCATCACGCTCAGCGGTGCCACGGTGAAGGTGAACAGTGGCGGAAGCCCTGGGACGGGAACGCCGGCGGAGCCTTTGTTACCGGGGCCGTTACGGCAAGCTGATGCGGATAAACCGGGCGAGATCCTGTTGCCGGCGCAGCGCCAGGCCCTGATGCAGAAGAAACCGCTCTGCGCGATCTGTGAGGCGGCAAAGCAGGAGGCTGCGAGTGAGTCCGCATGACACTGCGATGTTCCCGTCGTTACCTGCGAATCTGCCCTGGGGGCAGGTGGCGGCACTGTTGCTCGACGGGGTAACTGTCGAGTCGTTGTTGCCAAAGCTATATGAGTGGTCGAGTTCGCCCACGGTGTGGCCGTTATATATGCACACTCGCTGGAAAGATCTTATCGATCTGTCTCCGTGTCTCATTCGCTTGAGGGGCCCTGACGACCCCATTCTGCTTCGCTTCCTGAATAACGCCCCGCAGGAGTGGGGATATCTCATTTTTAGCGACCTCGATTGGCCCTCGCTAACCGCCCGGATGAGCTGGCTTGCCAGTGTTCGTCATCCAACCGGGGAAGAAGCGCTACTGCGATTGGCCGATCCGGCCGTGGCCCACGCATTGGCCGGTGTCGCTGAGCGCAATCGCGATCCAGACTGGTTCGGTCCGTGCAGCACTCTGGTCATACCTGACGAACGAAGCGATTGCTGGCACCTGCATCGCCGACCAGGCCCCTGGACCTCGGTGCCCCCACCCCGAGTCCCCTATCAGCTTGGCGACGCCCAGATCGCCAGCCTGGAAGAGGTTAGCTTTCGCGCAACGGTCAAGGAACTCGATGAGCACATGCGACAGTTCTTTCCCGGCTATGCGGCCGGCCTGCCCCGATCCGAGCGTTGGCTTCATCTGAACTCATTGACATCGGCGGCCTACGAGTCGGGTTTCTGCTCGCCTCATGACATCACCCTGTACGCCAACATTCACGGTTTCCTGGGACCCCAGGCTCTGGATGATCACCCCGACATCCGAGAGCTTCTGGCAGAAACCGCCAACCAGAATCCGAGCCAGCGGCTCGAAACGGCGGCTCATCGAGCGATGGAGCGTGCTGCCAGCTTATCCGGGAGGCAAGGATGACTCTGTCCAGCCAGAACCCCAACCAGGTCAGCAAGAGCCGGGTGGATGCCAAATCGGTAGTGGGTGTCTGCCCGCTGATGAATCTCAAGGTGCAACTGCTGCCGTTGCGCTACGGCGTCGTGGAGCGCCTCGATCCCTCTGCTCAGATGGCCATGCCTTTCCAGTTGAAGTCGCGTCCTCTCGGCATTCGACTGATGCGCGACGGTTGGCTCTACGTCGTCGCCGACAAGAAGCCGAAGCCGATACTGCACGAGTACCGCGTGTCGAAGGGCGTGATCACTCAACTGCTGTGGAACAAGTCCGAGCTCGCGGCGAATAAGCGTGAAAGCAGCGTTGGAGAGGCAAGCCTGGTATTTTCCCGGGCTGACAAGCTGTACGTAGGGTATTCGGAGGTGCAGTGGACCGCTGCCAAATGCCGGCAGGTGCTGCAAAGCTCGAAAGAGCGACAGCACTTCATGCAAGCGGTGGATTTACTGGGCGTTGACTGCGAGAAAGGTGGCGCCAGCCTGCTCACGAACCAGCAAGCAGCAGCTTGGCTGGCAGAGGTTGCGGAGCAGCCCAGCAAGATAAAGCCGCCAGTGGGCGCGCTGCCGGAGGAAAGCAAGGATTACCTCTGGGAGCAGGAAGCCTTGTTTCGCAGGACGCAGTTTGGCGAACTGGAGAAGCAACTGAAGCCGCAATACCAGCATGATCACCTTTATCTGGTGGTGCGTGACGACCTCGGCGTACTGCGCGACCTGGCCCAGCACCAGGAGCTGATCACCGGCTGGATTCACAACTGGAGCAACGATGAAGAGGCGCAGAAACGCTACATCATCGGCAGCTATATCCAGTCGCTCTACACCGTGACTGGCGACGGCATCCTTCAGGCTGCGCGGCAGGACCCCCGCTTTGCCGCACTCGAGCGCGATACCGACGAGGTGCAGCGGCAAAGCATCGGCGACTACATCAACACCAAGTATCAAACCGACTGGAAGGGGACTGGTACTCACAGTGGCGCCATTGCCGCCGCCAGAATGCGTATGCGCCAGAGCCTGGGCGAAAGTCTCTACAAGAAATACGCGGACCTGATCGAAAGCCTCGACGACAACACCGACGATGCGCTGGATGGCGCCAAGCTGGGGCAGCGGGGCATCGATGACCTGGTCGACCGTCCGGCGATGGAAGCCTACGTCAAACGGCAAGCCGCCAACCTGCAGCGCTGGAACGCAAGCCTGGACCTCATCACCGACGATCGTGTTGCCTTGGTGAGCGCCGAACGTTTCCACCGCGCTGCCTGGTATTTCGACCCCAGCTACGGCAATCAGATGGAGGCGGCGCTGGCGACCGAGTACGCCTGTCTTCGCGATATCTGCCGTACCGACAAGGCCAGTGAAGCCATTGCCAAGCTGTTGGATGAGCAACCAGGCTTCAGCGTGCCGACCTTCTTTACCCTCAGCCATGCGGACCAGGTGGATGTCCAGGGCAAACTGGCGGGCATGGTGAAAGCCGCCCGCGATACCCTGATGCGCAATAAGGACTACCAGGGGCTGAACGAGACTGCTGTGAAGTGCAACAGCCTCCTGAGTACGCAGCTTCCGCACGCATTCGAGATGAGCCCGGATCGCATCACCCTCGACCAGGTCCGCGGTACTGCCTACGAGCCCGCTCGCCAATTGCGTCTGGCCAACGCGATGGACGAAGCCATGCGCGCCCTGCAGGCGGGCAAGCCGCTGGACCCGGCTCAGGTGCTTCGGCATTTGCCGCGTAGCAGCTGGCTCGGACTGCTACGGGTTGCGGGGCAGGGTGGCGTGACATTGGAGTTCGCCTCGCCGAATCAGGTGCGCACCTTCAGTGCGGACCTCGATGCCCTGCTGGAGCTGAAGCGGCAACGCCGTGAGCTGAAGAAGCAAATACGCCAGGCACTGGGACGTGAACGGACTGGCCGGGCACCCAAGGGCAGTCACCGCACGTTGGTGGCCCAGCGTACCGCTCTGCAACAACCCTTGGCCGCCTTGGAAGCTCGCGTAGCGCTGCATTACAGCCCGGTCGGTGAGGGGCCGGGGAAGGTGGGCATGCGGGTAAAGGGCCTGAACAGCGCTCAGGTCGCCGAATTCCAGCGCATGAGCGAGGACTTCCGCCTCAAGCGGCCCTTCAAGGGACTGGGTGGTGAGGTGTTCAAGTCGGTTGGGGGCGATTTGTTCGCCTCGGCGGTGGCGATGATGCAGGTGTGGAACTTTGCGACAGTGTATGTAGAAGTTAGCCGGAAGGCTAATCGAGATATGCAAGATCGGTTAGCCGTAGCTAATGCTTTCTCAGGTATGGTGGGCGCTGTGGCGGCTGCCTTACAGGGTATTGCCATTACCACCTTAAGCGCGGCTTTGAGTAACTACGGGAGTGTGGCGGGGAAAGTCAGGATCGCTGCGTCTTTGGGGAAGCTGACTGGCAGTTTGGGAGCTGCGGCATACCTATTTAGCTTCGCTAACAATGGTATCAGTCTGAATTGCACTTCCAACAAATGGATAGAGGCCCTGCGGACTGGCAATACTGGGCAACTGACCGGTGCCAGCCTGCAACTGGCCGGCGATGCGGGACAGGTTGGGCTCAATGGTTGGGCTACTGTCCGAACCGGCGGGACCATCTTCAAGGTCCTTACCGACACCACTCAGGCTCGTGCGATGGCTTGGGCCGCCAGTTCGGCTCGACTACTGAGCATCGCCGCCCGCGCCAATCTGATCGGCCTAGGCCTGACCGCGCTGCAACTGGGTGGCGAGTGGCTGTACAACCGCAACACCCTCTCGCAACTGGACCAGTGGCTGCTGCATGGGCCCTGGGGGCGGGAAGATGCCGGGAACAGCCTGCGCATCGAGCGCCTGCGCCTGGCGCTGATCACCGGCTCGCCCCAGGCGCGCCTGGCCAACCTGGACGGCAGGCCCCATGTGCAACTGCTCATCCCCGGCATCACCGCCCGTGAACTGGATGACAGCGGCCTGGGCCTGGCGGCCTACTGGCGCACCGATGCCGTGCGCAATGACTGGGAGGCCTGGACCGACCCGCTGCTGTACCAATTGCGCCTGCTCAGCGCCCCCGATGAATCGCTCAGCCTTGGCCTGGAGCTGTTCGCCCTGGAAACCAATGCCCAGCGTGGTCTGGCCCTGACCCTCCACGCACCGCTGGTGCCAGGGGAAACCACCATGCAGGAAATGCATTTCGAGACCCTAACCCTCAACGTGCAGGACGGCAAAGCCATCGACAAGGTCAGGCTGCTGCGTGTGCGTAGTCCCACCGTCACGCCGCTGCCTGTTACCCTCGACCGCCTACACCTGCCCGACGACACCCCCTTGCCCGGATAAGCTATGTTCAAGAAGAAACCGTCCCCCCAACAGGAAGACGAACTGGACCTGAAGAACCAGCGCCCCCGCGCGGGCGAGCTGCGCCGCTTTCCCACCGGCGAGGCGCTGTTCTTCTCGCCGCTGCCGGCGCCGACCGGCGCCACGCCGATGGACCTGGGCGGCAATTTTCTGGCGGTCAACGAGGTCTTTCTGGATGTGGGGACCAGCAATTACAACAAGGCTTTCCAGGCTCAGTTGGCGGTTTGGGGGGTGATGTGCTTGTGGATTGGGTTCTGGGTGATGCTTCCATTGATTATGGGCTCAATGGCAATTAACGATCCTTATGGCAGAACATTTTGGGGCAATGTATTGGAGGGGCTACCTGTATTTGGTGTTATTGGATTGTGCTCGGGAGGTGCTGCTGCTCTGCTCGGGCTCTATTCCGTTATTGGTAGCACCCGCCAAAAGGCCCGCGTCCGCCCCCTGCGCTTCAACCGCCAGCGGCGCGAAGTCTGCTACCTGCCCGAAGGCTCCGACACACCGATCATCCAGCCTTGGGAAGACCTGGTGGCCTGGATGTCGGTCAGTACCGGCTATACCGGCGCGGCGGTGATGTCGACCTACACCTTCGGCCTGGCGGTGGACAATCCCGTTACCGATCGCGTGCACTTCCTCACCCACGGCGTGCTCACGCCTGCCCACGCGTTGGGCAAGTGGGAGGCCATCCGCTGCTTCATGGAGAAGGGCCCGGAGCATTGCCCCGGCGTGGCGCCCTATGAAAGCCGCGCCACCTTCGACCAGTTGCGCGCCGATCTGCATCAGGACTATCGCGATGGCTATGTCTCGGCGCTCAAGGTGTTCTGGTTCTACCTGGCCAATGTGGTGACCTGGTGGAAGTTCCCCTACTGGGTGGCTGAGTGGGATCACCGCTACAGCATGAAATCCATGCCCACCAGCGTGGAGGAATGGTCCCGCCCGTTACCTGCCGCACAATGGGCCAAACCCAGCGCCGAACTGCTCAAGCAGAACGCCGCGCTGGCAAAGAGTTATGCCCAGGGCAAGAGTTTCACGGATCACTTCAATGCCGAGTTCGGAAAGGCCAGCACGGCCGAGGCGCTATCCGAATAAGCCATGTTCAAGAAGAAACCGTCTCCTCAGCAGGAAGACGAACTGGACCTGAAGAACCAGCGCCCCCGCGCGGGCGAGCTGCGCCGCTTTCCCACCGGCGAGGCGCTGTTCTTCTCGCCGCTGCCGGCGCCGACCGGCGCCACGCCGATGGACCTGGGCGGCAATTTTCTGGCGGTCAACGAGGTCTTTCTGGATGTGGGGACCAGCAATTACAACAAGGCTTTCCAGGCTCAGATGGCTGTCTGGACTGTGATGTTTATATGGATAAGCTGCTGGATAGTGTTCCCGCTGATTCTCGGGTTAGCCACTCTTGGTAATGAATTTACGACTTTCTGGGGCAATATTTTGCTAGGTCTGCCCGTTTATGGCCTAGTTGGTTTGTGGGGGGGAGGAGCCCTTGGCGCCTTGATGACTTACGCAGTTATCAGTAGCACCCGCCAAAAAGCCCGCGTCCGCCCCCTGCGCTTCAACCGCCAGCGGCGCGAAGTCTGCTACCTGCCCGAAGGCTCCGACACACCGATCATCCA
This sequence comes from Pseudomonas sp. ATCC 13867, assembly GCF_000349845.1. NCBI lineage: Bacteria > Pseudomonadati > Pseudomonadota > Gammaproteobacteria > Pseudomonadales > Pseudomonadaceae > Pseudomonas > Pseudomonas sp. ATCC 13867. Next base: position 2,644,607 of record NC_020829.1, read on the forward strand.
GCCCTGGGAAGACCTGGTGGCCTGGATGTCGGTCAGCACCGGCTATACCGGCGCGGCGGTGATGTCGACCTACACCTTCGGCCTGGCGGTGGACAATCCCGTCACCGATCGCGTGCACTTCCTCACCCACGGCGTGCTCACGCCTGCCCACGCGTTGGGCAAGTGGGAGGCCATCCGCTGCTTCATGGAAAAGGGCCCGGAGCATTGCCCCGGCGTGGCGCCCTATGAAAGCCGCGCCACCTTCGACCAGTTGCGCGCCGATCTGCATCAGGACTATCGCGATGGCTATGTCTCGGCGCTCAAGGTGTTCTGGTTCTACCTGGCCAATGTGGTGACCTGGTGGAAGTTCCCCTACTGGGTGGCTGAGTGGGATCACCGCTACAGCATGAAATCCATGCCCACCAGCGTGGAGGAATGGTCCCGCCCGTTACCTGCCGCACAATGGGCCAAACCCAGCGCCGAATTGCTCAAGCAGAACGCCGCGCTGGCAAAGAGTTATGCCCAGGGCAAGAACTTCACGGATCACTTCAACACCGAGTTCAACCAGGCCAAGACGGCCGAGACGCCATTCGGCTGATCGCCGATAACCTCAGTGCGCTTCACACCCCACAATTTGTTGATGCCTTATAACGCCAAAGCCCCGGCCAGAAGGCAGGGGCTTGGTTCATCGTGGCAGCGATTCAGATCGCCAGGCTATCTACCACGCCCCCATCCACTCGCAGCGCGGCGCCAGTGGTAGCGGAGGAGTAGGGCGAAGCGACGTAGGTCACCAGGGCCGCCACTTCGTCGACTTCGGCCAGGCGCTGGATGATCGAGCTGGGGCGTTCGCGGCGCACGATGGCATCCGCTTCCTCGCGCGGGGGCGGCCGGACTGGCGTATGGCGTTGGCCACCAGGTTCGCCACGCCTTCGGTGAAGGTCGGGCCGGGGCGAATGCCCCAGGAGCACTCATCATGGCCAAGGCCACTGCATTCATCGACCTTCACACCGACGCCGACAAGGTCTGGCAACTGATCGGCGGTTTCGACGCGCTGCCCGACTGGCTGCCGTTCATCCCGCAGAGCACCCTCAGCGAAGGTGGCCGGGGCCGTACCCTGAAGAGCGTCGATGGCGACACCATCATCGAGCGCCTGCTCGACTTCAACGAAGCCGGCTGCAGCTACACCATCCTCCTGGGACCGGCGCCGATGCGCGACTACCAGTCGACCGAGCTTCCTCGCCGATACCGGGGGGCGAGTCAGCGGAGGGCGACGCCGAGCCAGGCCAGGCGCCAGCGCTGATGCGCCAGTTGCGGGAACTGCTGCTGCGCAGTGATACCCGCGCCGAGGAGGTCATCGGCCAACTCTGTAGCCTCTACCTGGACCGCGAGGAGGTATCCATCCTGCGGGAGCTGGCCTCGGCGATCAAAGAGTTCGACTACGACCTGGCATTGCAGCGGCTCGGACAGATTCCCCAGGAGACCCGGTAGTCCCCGGGTGAACGTCACCGAGCAACGACGATGCCGAACGGGCCAGACGCGACAGAAGAAGCTCGTCGTCACGCCGAACCTGTTCGCCTCCGTATATAAAGAGGGGAAGGGGGCAAAGCGGTTTTGTCATCTTTCTGCAAAAAGTCGTTGACGGGTCGTTTCAAGTCCCTATAATGCGCACCACTCCCAGCGACGAAGCGCTGAAAGAGCTTGAAAATCAAGCACTTACAATTGCTCTAGTTGAGGGTGGTGGTCAGGCAAGTGAGTCACTTGCCGCTTTCAGCTTGTCGCTCCGGCAGCGGTTGAAAGAAGATCATCGAGGTGCTTGACAGCGAGTTTGATCGCTGTAGAATGCGCCTCCCGCTGATGCGAAGGTTTCCTTCGCAGAAGTACAAGCGATTGAGTAGAAAAGAAATTTTCGAAAAATAAAGCTTGACGGAAAGAGAGGTTAGCGTAGAATGCGCGCCTCGGTTGAGACGAAAGCCTTGACCAACTGCTCTTTAACAAGTCGAATCAAGCAATTCGTGTGGGTGCTTGTGATGTAAGACTGATGATCGACTGATTATCAGCAGCGCAAGTAACACTCGTGAATTCGAGAGTTTTAGCTCATTAAATTGAGCATGCGATTGCTGAGCCAAGTTTAGGGTTTTCGCAAAACCCAAGCAGTATTGAACTGAAGAGTTTGATCATGGCTCAGATTGAACGCTGGCGGCAGGCCTAACACATGCAAGTCGAGCGGATGAAGGGAGCTTGCTCCCGGATTCAGCGGCGGACGGGTGAGTAATGCCTAGGAATCTGCCTGGTAGTGGGGGACAACGTTTCGAAAGGAACGCTAATACCGCATACGTCCTACGGGAGAAAGCAGGGGACCTTCGGGCCTTGCGCTATCAGATGAGCCTAGGTCGGATTAGCTAGTTGGTGGGGTAAAGGCCTACCAAGGCGACGATCCGTAACTGGTCTGAGAGGATGATCAGTCACACTGGAACTGAGACACGGTCCAGACTCCTACGGGAGGCAGCAGTGGGGAATATTGGACAATGGGCGAAAGCCTGATCCAGCCATGCCGCGTGTGTGAAGAAGGTCTTCGGATTGTAAAGCACTTTAAGTTGGGAGGAAGGGCAGTAAGTTAATACCTTGCTGTTTTGACGTTACCAACAGAATAAGCACCGGCTAACTTCGTGCCAGCAGCCGCGGTAATACGAAGGGTGCAAGCGTTAATCGGAATTACTGGGCGTAAAGCGCGCGTAGGTGGTTTGGTAAGATGGATGTGAAATCCCCGGGCTCAACCTGGGAACTGCATCCATAACTGCCTGACTAGAGTACGGTAGAGGGTGGTGGAATTTCCTGTGTAGCGGTGAAATGCGTAGATATAGGAAGGAACACCAGTGGCGAAGGCGACCACCTGGACTGATACTGACACTGAGGTGCGAAAGCGTGGGGAGCAAACAGGATTAGATACCCTGGTAGTCCACGCCGTAAACGATGTCGACTAGCCGTTGGGATCCTTGAGATCTTAGTGGCGCAGCTAACGCGATAAGTCGACCGCCTGGGGAGTACGGCCGCAAGGTTAAAACTCAAATGAATTGACGGGGGCCCGCACAAGCGGTGGAGCATGTGGTTTAATTCGAAGCAACGCGAAGAACCTTACCTGGCCTTGACATGTCCGGAATCCTGCAGAGATGCGGGAGTGCCTTCGGGAATCGGAACACAGGTGCTGCATGGCTGTCGTCAGCTCGTGTCGTGAGATGTTGGGTTAAGTCCCGTAACGAGCGCAACCCTTGTCCTTAGTTACCAGCACGTTATGGTGGGCACTCTAAGGAGACTGCCGGTGACAAACCGGAGGAAGGTGGGGATGACGTCAAGTCATCATGGCCCTTACGGCCAGGGCTACACACGTGCTACAATGGTCGGTACAGAGGGTTGCCAAGCCGCGAGGTGGAGCTAATCCCATAAAACCGATCGTAGTCCGGATCGCAGTCTGCAACTCGACTGCGTGAAGTCGGAATCGCTAGTAATCGTGAATCAGAATGTCACGGTGAATACGTTCCCGGGCCTTGTACACACCGCCCGTCACACCATGGGAGTGGGTTGCTCCAGAAGTAGCTAGTCTAACCGCAAGGGGGACGGTTACCACGGAGTGATTCATGACTGGGGTGAAGTCGTAACAAGGTAGCCGTAGGGGAACCTGCGGCTGGATCACCTCCTTAATCGAAGATCTCAGCTTCTTCATAAGCTCCCACACGAATTGCTTGATTCACTGGTTAGACGATAGGTTTGCTGCTCGGTTGGTTTGAGCGCGCCCCCGGCTCTTGGATAGAGAGCGGGTGAGGTCGACAAGCTGCCAAAGCCCGAACGATTGGGTCTGTAGCTCAGTTGGTTAGAGCGCACCCCTGATAAGGGTGAGGTCGGCAGTTCGAATCTGCCCAGACCCACCAATTGTTGTGGTGTGCTGCTGATCCGATGGGGCCATAGCTCAGCTGGGAGAGCGCCTGCTTTGCACGCAGGAGGTCAGGAGTTCGATCCTCCTTGGCTCCACCATTAATCGTCGAAAGCTCAGACAGGAATGTTCGGTGAACGAACCTTGCTGTCTGGTCTTTGTGCCAGAACCGTTCTTTAAAAATTTGGGTATGTGATAGAAGTAGACTGAATAATCTCTTTCACTGGTGATTATTCAAGTCAAGGTAAAATTTGCGAGTTCAAGCGCGAATTTTCGGCGAATGTCGTCTTCACGTTCGAGACAATAACCAGATTGCTTGGGGTTATATGGTCAAGTGAAGAAGCGCATACGGTGGATGCCTTGGCAGTCAGAGGCGATGAAAGACGTGGTAGCCTGCGATAAGCTTCGGGGAGTCGGCAAACAGACTTTGATCCGGAGATCTCTGAATGGGGAAACCCACCTAGGATAACCTAGGTATCTTGTACTGAATCCATAGGTGCAAGAGGCGAACCAGGGGAACTGAAACATCTAAGTACCCTGAGGAAAAGAAATCAACCGAGATTCCCTTAGTAGTGGCGAGCGAACGGGGACTAGCCCTTAAGCTTCTTTGAATCTAACAGAACGCTCTGGAAAGTGCGGCCATAGTGGGTGATAGCCCCGTATGTGAAAGGTTCTTTGAAGTGAAATCGAGTAGGACGGAGCACGAGAAACTTTGTCTGAATATGGGGGGACCATCCTCCAAGGCTAAATACTACTGACTGACCGATAGTGAACCAGTACCGTGAGGGAAAGGCGAAAAGAACCCCGGAGAGGGGAGTGAAATAGAACCTGAAACCGTATGCGTACAAGCAGTGGGAGCCTACTTGTTAGGTGACTGCGTACCTTTTGTATAATGGGTCAGCGACTTATATTCAGTGGCGAGCTTAACCGAATAGGGAAGGCGTAGCGAAAGCGAGTCTTAATAGGGCGAATTAGTCGCTGGGTATAGACCCGAAACCGGGCGATCTATCCATGAGCAGGTTGAAGGTTAGGTAACACTGACTGGAGGACCGAACCCACTTCCGTTGAAAAGGCAGGGGATGACTTGTGGATCGGAGTGAAAGGCTAATCAAGCTCGGAGATAGCTGGTTCTCCTCGAAAGCTATTTAGGTAGCGCCTCACGTATCACTCCAGGGGGTAGAGCACTGTTTCGGCTAGGGGGTCATCCCGACTTACCAAACCGATGCAAACTCCGAATACCTGGAAGTGTCAGCGTGGGAGACACACGGCGGGTGCTAACGTCCGTCGTGAAAAGGGAAACAACCCAGACCGTCAGCTAAGGTCCCAAAGTTATGGTTAAGTGGTAAACGATGTGGGAAGGCTTAGACAGCTAGGAGGTTGGCTTAGAAGCAGCCACCCTTTAAAGAAAGCGTAATAGCTCACTAGTCGAGTCGGCCTGCGCGGAAGATGTAACGGGGCTCAAACCATACACCGAAGCTACGGGTGCATCGCAAGATGCGCGGTAGAGGAGCGTTCTGTAAGCCTGTGAAGGTGAGTTGAGAAGCTTGCTGGAGGTATCAGAAGTGCGAATGCTGACATGAGTAACGACAATGGGAGTGAAAAACTCCCACGCCGAAAGACCAAGGGTTCCTGCGCAACGTTAATCGACGCAGGGTTAGTCGGTCCCTAAGGCGAGGCTGAAGAGCGTAGTCGATGGGAAACAGGTTAATATTCCTGTACTTCTAGTTACTGCGATGGAGGGACGGAGAAGGCTAGGCCAGCTTGGCGTTGGTTGTCCAAGTTTAAGGTGGTAGGCCGAACACTTAGGCAAATCCGGGTGTTCAAGGCCGAGAGCTGATGACGAGCTTTCTTTTAGAGAGCGAAGTGGTTGATGCCATGCTTCCAGGAAAAGCTTCTAAGCTTCAGGTAACTAGGAACCGTACCCCAAACCGACACAGGTGGTTGGGTAGAGAATACCAAGGCGCTTGAGAGAACTCGGGTGAAGGAACTAGGCAAAATGGCACCGTAACTTCGGGAGAAGGTGCGCCGATGAGGGTGAAGCATTTACTGCGTAAGCCCATGTCGGTCGAAGATACCAGGCCGCTGCGACTGTTTATTAAAAACACAGCACTCTGCAAACACGAAAGTGGACGTATAGGGTGTGACGCCTGCCCGGTGCCGGAAGGTTAATTGATGGGGTTAGCGAAAGCGAAGCTCTTGATCGAAGCCCCGGTAAACGGCGGCCGTAACTATAACGGTCCTAAGGTAGCGAAATTCCTTGTCGGGTAAGTTCCGACCTGCACGAATGGCGTAACGATGGCGGCGCTGTCTCCACCCGAGACTCAGTGAAATTGAAATCGCTGTGAAGATGCAGTGTATCCGCGGCTAGACGGAAAGACCCCGTGAACCTTTACTGTAGCTTTGCACTGGACTTTGAGCCTGCTTGTGTAGGATAGGTGGGAGGCTTTGAAGCGTGGACGCCAGTCTGCGTGGAGCCATCCTTGAAATACCACCCTGGCATGCTTGAGGTTCTAACTCTGGTCCGTCATCCGGATCGAGGACAGTGTATGGTGGGCAGTTTGACTGGGGCGGTCTCCTCCTAAAGAGTAACGGAGGAGTACGAAGGTGCGCTCAGACCGGTCGGAAATCGGTCGCAGAGTATAAAGGCAAAAGCGCGCTTGACTGCGAGACAGACACGTCGAGCAGGTACGAAAGTAGGTCTTAGTGATCCGGTGGTTCTGTATGGAAGGGCCATCGCTCAACGGATAAAAGGTACTCCGGGGATAACAGGCTGATACCGCCCAAGAGTTCATATCGACGGCGGTGTTTGGCACCTCGATGTCGGCTCATCACATCCTGGGGCTGAAGCCGGTCCCAAGGGTATGGCTGTTCGCCATTTAAAGTGGTACGCGAGCTGGGTTTAGAACGTCGTGAGACAGTTCGGTCCCTATCTGCCGTGGACGTTTGAGATTTGAGAGGGGCTGCTCCTAGTACGAGAGGACCGGAGTGGACGAACCTCTGGTGTTCCGGTTGTCACGCCAGTGGCATTGCCGGGTAGCTATGTTCGGAATAGATAACCGCTGAAAGCATCTAAGCGGGAAACTAGCCTCAAGATGAGATCTCACTGGGACCTTGAGTCCCCTGAAGGGCCGTCGAAGACTACGACGTTGATAGGTCGGGTGTGTAAGCGCTGTGAGGCGTTGAGCTAACCGATACTAATTGCCCGTGAGGCTTGACCATATAACACCCAAACAATTTGCGTGTTGTACGGTGAAGACGTAACGAACCGAAAGTTCGTGAGAACCGCAAATTACCTGTCACATACCCGAATCGGGATGAGCGTGTGCGCAAGCCACGAGCATCCGAAAGAATTGCTTGACGACCATAGAGCGTTGGAACCACCTGATCCCATCCCGAACTCAGTAGTGAAACGATGCATCGCCGATGGTAGTGTGGGGTTTCCCCATGTGAGAGTAGGTCATCGTCAAGCTCCTATCCCAAAGCCCCTGATCAGCCTCGCTGGTCGGGGGCTTTGCTTTTGCGCGCGGGAAAGTTGGTTGTGTTGCCGGCCTGTCAAAGCCCACTTGGAGTGGCGGGGCGGACTGAACAATGGCAATCGCGGACGGAGTCCGCTCCGACGGGGTGCAAGGCCCGGGTTGGGGGCGCGAATAACCGCGTTCGGGTATGCGCTTCGCGGGCGTCATTTCATCGAATATGACGGTGTGCTCTCGCCGGGTTCGCGAGCAAGCTCGCTCCTACAGAAGAGTTACGGCTGTTTTGTTCTTTCTGTTTGGGCATTAACACGGTCGGGATTAAGTGGTGCGGGATACTATCTGCCTTGCGGGAAGATAGCCCCGGTTGTTAGTCTAATAATCAATAATTTTAATAAATATCCGGGTACGAAGATGGCGATCAAGGTGATGGAGGCTCGCGAGGTTGATGAGCCGCGTGCGGTGCTGCCGGGGTGGGAGGAGCAGTACACGCAGATGTCAGCCGGTCGCTTTTGTGGTCGAGTCGTACACGCGGAAACAGGGGCTGTTCAACTCTATGAAGAGCGTATGAACCTGCGGGTCGAGCAGGAGTTTCATGCCCCGGCCGATACCCTGGTTTTCAGCTTCGACATGAGTGAAGGCGTCCTCTACCTGCTGGATGGGCACACGCACAACGCCTGGGTCACTCCTGAGAATTACCGTGAAGTCGCGGTGGTCCTGAAGGATGCATCCGCCTGGGGACGGTCCGCTGCGGACTTCGAAGGGTTGCTGCTCCAGCCGCTGCGGTCGGCCAGCTGCAGTGCTTTTGCAACGTCCTTGAGCAGCCTGTTGGCCGGGGCTGTAGAGGGGCATGTCAACGTGGATGCCCCAGGGTTCGCCCAGCAGGTTGCCGATGGCTGCTTTTCGCTGTTGGAAGAGGCCGTTGAGGTCGGGCAGCGCCGTCGCTCCGAGCGTCACGCCAAGCGGGTCGTCGAGCGGGTGAAAGAGGTGGTCAACGACTGCCCGCAGGATAGCTTTGGCGTCCTGGAGCTTGCGGAGATCGCCGGTGTCTCGGTGCGGCAGTTGCAGCAGTCGTTCGTCCAGTATGCCGGCATGCCTCCCACGGTCTGGCTGCGTAATCGTCGGCTGAATGCCGCGCGGCGCGATCTGCTCGCCGCCGGTGCCGCGGGAGTCAACGTGGCCGAGGTTGCGATGCGTTGGTCGTTCTGGCATCTGGGCCGCTTCTCGCAGGCCTACCAGACGCTCTTCGGCGAGTACCCGAAAGCGACGCTCAAGCGCGGCGCCGAGCGTTGCGTAGTGAGCATGCTGCCCAGCTAGAAAACAAGCGGAGCATCGAGATGCTCCGCGTGGCTCGTTCAGCCGATCGCTTCGCGAATCCGGTACCAGAGCATCCCCAGCGCCAGCAGGGGCGAGCGCAGCAGCTTGCCGCCCGGGAAGGTCAGGTGCGGAACCGCGCTGAAGACATCCAGCCCCTGGCTCTGGCCGACGGAGATCGCTTCTGCCAGGAGCTTGGCGCTCCAGTGGGTCACGTTGAGCCCATGCCCCGAGTAACCCTGTGCAAAGTACACATTAGGGTGTTGGGCCAGGCGACCCACCTGCGGAAAGCGGTTGGCCGTGATTCCGATCATGCCGCCCCACTGGTAGTCGATGCACACATCGGCCAACTGCGGGAAGACCTTCAGCATCTTCGGCCGCATGTACGCGCCGATGTCCTTCGGATCGAACCCGGAGTAATGGCAGGCGCCGCCGAACAGCAGGCGGCGGTCGGCGGTCAGCCGGTAGTAGTCCAACCCCACTTTCTGATCGCACAGGGCCAGGTTCTGCGGAATCAGCTTCGCGGCAACCTGCTCGGGGAGCGGTTCGGTGACGATCACATAGCTGCCCGCCGGCAGGACCTTGCCTGTCAGGCGAGGCTCCAGGTCGTCCAGGTGGGCATTGCATCCAAGCACCAGCTTGTCCGCGCGGACGCGACCGTTGGCGCAGTGGAGCGTGACCGAACTGCCGTGGGTGATGCGCTGGACCGGGCTTTGCTCGAAGATCCGCACACCGAGCTGGCTGGCGGCCCGCGCTTCCCCCATCACCAGATCCAGTGGATGGAGGTGGCCGGAGCCCATGTCGATCAGCCCACCGGCATAGCAGTCACTGGCCACCACATCATGAATCCGGTCCGCCCCGACGAGCCTGGTCTGATGCGGATAGCCCATCGATTGCAGCTCGTGCTGTTCCTCCGTCATGGCGGCGAACTGCGCAGGAGTATTGGCCAGTTCGCAGAAGCCCCAGCGCAGGTCGCAGGCGATGTCGAACCTGCGGATGCGCTCCGCCACCAGCGTCACCGAGTCGAAACCCGCCTGGTTCAGATAGCGAACGCCGTCCTCGCCGACGTATCTGGCGAAGCCGCTGACGTCGTGGCCGATACCACGGATCAACTGGCCGCCGTTGCGGCCGCTGGCTCCCCAGCCGATGCGACGGCCCTCCAGAAGCACCACGGAGTGGCCCCGCAGGGCCAGCTCCAGGGCTGTGTTGACGCCGGTCAGGCCGCCGCCGATAACGCAGACCTCTGCGTGAACCTCGCCTTCGAGGGAAGGGTACGGCTGCTTGTCGCGTGCAGTGGCCGCGTAATAGGACGCGGCATGTTCGCCGGCATGAATCATGGGACGCTCTCGAGTCATTGGTTGAACTTGATCTTGCTCCAGCTGCGGGTCATCAGGCGCATGATCTTCGGCGGCGGAGCATTGGAGATGTACAGCTTGTCGAGCACGGCCTGGCTCGGATAGACCTCGGGGTTATTCAGCGTTTGGGCATCGAGGAAGGCCTTGGAGTCGGCGTTGGCGTTGGGGTAGCCGACGTACTCGCTGACGCCGGCGATCACCTTGGGCTCCAGCACGTAGTTGATGAACGCCAGGGCCTGGTCCGGGTTCTTCGCATCCGAAGGAATAGCCATCAGGTCGAACCAGAGGTTGGCGCCTTCCTTGGGGATGCTGTAGGCGATCTGGATGCCGTTATTGGCTTCCTTGGCCCGCGCGGCCGCCTGGAAGACGTCGCCGGAATAGCCGAAAGCCACGCAGATGTTGCCGTTGGCGAGGTCGGAGATGTATTTCGAGGAATGGAAGTAGGTGACGTAGGGGCGCAGCTCGATCAGCTTGGCCTCGGCTTTCGCGTAGTCCGCCGGGTTGGTGCTGTTGGGATCCAGGCCCATGTAGTTGAGCACCGAGGGAATCAACTCGTCGGCGGAGTCCATGAAGGCGACGCCGCACGCATTGAGCTTCTTCAGGTTTTCCGGCTCGAACAGCGCCGACCAGGAGTCGATCTTGTCGACGCCCAGTACCTGCTTGACCTTCTCGACGTTGTAGCCGATGCCGTTGGTGCCCCACAGGTAGGGCACCGAATGGCGGTTGCCCGGATCGTTCTGTTCGAGCAGCTTGAGCAGTGCCGGGTCCAGGTGCTTCCAGTTCGGCAGCTTGCTGCGGTCGAGCTCCAGGAAGACCCCGGCTTGCACCTGGCGGGTGAGGAAGTGGTTGGAAGGCACCACCACGTCGTAGCCCGAGCGGCCCGCCAGCAGCTTGCCTTCCAGGGTTTCGTTGGAATCGAAGACGTCGTAGATCGGTTTGATCCCGGTGGTCTTCTGGAACTCGGCGAGCGTGTTGGGGGCGATGTAGTCCGTCCAGTTGTAGATACTGACAGTCTGTTCCGCGAGGGCGCTCTGGGTCATCGCCGCAAAAGCGAAGGCCGCAAGGGGCTTCAGCAGTCTCATGTCGACTCCTATCGGTCTTGTTGTAATGAAGTGGGGCGAGGACGTCAGACGCTCAGCAGCAGGAACTCTCTTTCCCAGGAACTGATCACACGCTTGAAGTTCTCGTGCTCGGCGCGTTTCACCGCGACATAGCCCTGCACGAACTTGCGCCCCAGGTGCTGTTCCAGCGCCTGGCACTCTTCCATGTGGGCCAGCGCGTCTTCGATGGTGATCGGCAGGCGCAGGTTGCGGCGCTCGTAGGCGCGGCCCTCGACCGGGACGCTGGGGGCGATCTGCTCCAGCATCCCCAGGTAACCGCACAGCAGGCTGGCGGCCAGCGCCAGGTAGGGGTTGGCGTCGGCGCCGGGCAGGCGGTTTTCCACGCGCATCGCTTCGGGGGAGGCCGCGGGCACGCGCAGGCCGACGGTGCGGTTTTCCACGCCCCATTCGACGTTCACCGGCGCGGAGGTGTCCGGGAGGAAGCGGCGGAAGGAGTTCACGTTCGGCGCGAACATCGGCAGCACTTTCGGGATGTATTTCTGCAGACCGCCGATGTAGTGCAGGAACAGTTCGCTCATCGAACCATCGGCATTGGCGAAGATGTTCTTGCCCGTCGCCACGTCCAGCACGCTCTGGTGGATGTGCATGGCGCTGCCGGGCTCGTCGGTGATCGGCTTGGCCATGAAGGTCGCCGCCACGTCGTGCTTCAGCGCCGCCTCGCGCATGCTGCGCTTGAATACGGTGATCTGGTCCGCCAGGTCCAGGGCATTGCCGTGGCGGAAGTTGATCTCCATCTGCGCCGGGCCGTCCTCGTGGATCAGGGTGTCCAGATCCAGGCCTTGCGCCTCGCACCAGTCGTAGACGTCCTCGAACAGCGGGTCGAACTCGTTGGCCGCGTCGATGGAGAAGCTCTGCCGGCCGCTTTCCGGACGGCCCGAGCGGCCCACGGGTGCTTCCAGCGGGAAGTCCGGGTCGCTGCTGCGCTTGGTCAGGTAGAACTCCATTTCCGGCGCGACGATCGGGTTCCAGCCCTTGTCCGCGTACAGCTTCAGCACGCGCTTGAGCACGTTGCGCGGCGACAGCTCGACGGGGTTGCCGTACTTGTCGTAGGTGTCGTGGAACACCATCGCGGTTGGTTCGATGGCCCAGGGCACCAGGAACACCGCGTCCGGATCGGGACGGCAGACCATGTCGATGTCCGCTTCGTCCAGCAGGTCGTAGTAGATATCGTCGTCGACATAGTCTCCGGTGACCGTCTGCAGCAGCACACTCTCGGGGAGACGCATGCCTCCCTCGCCGAGGAACTTGTTGGTCGGGGAAATCTTGCCGCGGGCGATACCGGTCATGTCACTGACGACGCACTCGACTTCGGTGATCTGGTGTTGCTTCAGCCAGGAACTCAGCTGATCGGCGGGGGTGCTCATGCAAGCCTCTGATGGGTAGATGGAAGGCACTGGAAGGAAGTCGACCCCTGTTGGATCGACGCCCGGCTAGTGTTGGGGAGAGCCGGGGCTGGGTTCTATCCACTTTCCGCAGATTCCACTCATGCGTGGTCTTTTTGCAGGCAATGAACGAGGGCCTGCGGGCCCCGGATGGTCTGGGTGGCGTGGCTGTGCCTCACCCGCCTCTCGCTTCGTGACCGGTCGGAGTCTGACCGTCGATGGCGGCTCATGGCGTGGCGATGGGGGCTTTCCAAGGCACCTGGGTCATCGACCGGTCGTGTCGATGAAGGTCTGCATCGGCAACCAGTTGCTCGATGAAGAGTTCTCGCTCCGCGACCGCAAGAGGATGATCTACCCGGTGCTGATAGGCCGCAAGGCGCTGGAGCACCTGGGGTCGGTCGATGTGCGGCGCACCTTTACCCAGGAGCCCCGTTGCAAGGTTTGACCTAACGCCACAGCCACCGGTAGCAGAGCACGGCCAGCAGTAGCCAGATGGCGACGATGGCGATTACGGCCACCGGGCTGCCGGGGCGTCGAGCCTGGGTGCGCTCGAAATCATCCGCCTGAGTTTTGCTCGCCGCGTACACCTGCGCAGGCATGAGGCGGATGATCGGCCAGATGGATGCCGGCAGGATCAGCAGGTCATCCAGCAACCCCGGGACCGGAATGAAGTCGGGTATCAGGTCGATGGGGCTCAGCGCATAGGAAACCACCAGCAGGCGGAGCAGCTTGACCGGCAAGGGCGTTTCCGGATTCTTCCAGCAGAACCACAGGATCATGGTTTGCCGTTCGATCGAACGGGCCCACTGCTTGAGTCGCGCGAGCATGCTGCTTCACCGGTGAGAGGGAGTGCTCGACCTACACCGCCGACTGTGAAGAACCGGTTGCTAGTGAAGGATCGCCCGGAGCAGCGACACCCGCGCGGCACCGGTGATCGGGGAAAACCACAGCCCCAGGGTCTGCCGGATGAAGTCCTGCAGATAGGTGGTCGGTTGAAGGTCGTACGGCGGCATGTCGGTGGAGTACCGGGCATAGCCGATCATCGCCAGGACAAAACCGTCCCCACGAAAGGGCCGGCCATTCTCGGCACCACGCCATCGTCCCGGGTGTAGGCGGACAACGCCCCGCATAGCGCGCCGCAGAAGGCTGCCAGGTCTTCGAATGCGTACTCGGGCTCGGCCAACCACTGATCGCCGTACAGGCCGGCCAGCCGTCCGACCCACCAACCCGCCAGACCTCCGAACAGCAGCGCGGTCGAAAGAAGCGAGGGGGCCGCAAGCCCTGACTGAGCTGCATGTCGCCAACCAGCTCATCTCCAACGAAGAGGTGGGGTTATACGCCCATCCCTGCCTGGCGGCGTGCCGCAACGGGGCGGGCATCCTTGCCGTACCGCGCTGCATGCGCCATATGACGTCCTACACGCCCGGTCACGCGGGCGCCAGGGCGATCAACGCCTACCTGGCAGCGGTAGTCCTGAAGCCTCGGAAACGCATGCATGGAGCAACTGGCGGTACCCTCGTTCTCGAAAAAACATGAGCCCGACGAGCCGGCCGTGCGCGAAGGGGCCGATCTACGCTGAATGGCAAAAAGCCCGCATTGCACGGCGTTTTTCGCGATACTGCCTCCCAAGATCCCTGGAGCCCTTCCGATATGTCCGACACGCCCCAGCCGGGCTCTTCCGCGCAGCAGCAACGACCGGGTTTCGACTGGCAGCGCTGGCTGCCAGGGCTCGTCACCCTGCGGCATTACCAGGCGGCGTGGCTGCCGAAGGACCTTGCGGCCGGGCTGGTGCTGACCACCATGCTGGTGCCGGTGGGCATTGCCTACGCCGAGGCGTCCGGCGTGCCGGGGATCTACGGCCTGTACGCGACCATCATTCCGCTGCTGGCCTATGCGCTGTTCGGCCCCAGCCGGATCCTGGTGCTCGGCCCGGACTCGGCGCTGGCCGCGCCGATTCTCGCGGTGGTCGTGCAATACGCGGCGAGCGATCCGCAGCGCGCCATTGCCATCGCCAGCCTGATGGCGCTGGTATCGGGCGTGGTCTGCATGGTCGCCGGGCTGCTGCGCCTGGGCTTCATCACCGAACTGCTGTCCAAGCCGATCCGCTATGGCTACATGAACGGCATTGCGCTGACGGTGCTGATCAGTCAGTTGCCCAAGCTGTTCGGCCTGTCCGTCGACAGCCAGGGGCCGCTGCGCGATCTCGGGTCGCTGGGCCAGGCGCTGCTCGATGGCCGCGCCAACTGGCCGAGCTTCGCGGTGGGGGCCGGCAGCCTGGCGCTGATCCTGCTGCTCAAGCCCTACCAGCGCCTGCCGGGCATTCTCATCGCGGTGATCCTGGCGACGCTCTCGGTGAGCCTGTTCGATCTCGGCAGCCTGGGCGTCAAGGTGCTCGGTGAGCTGCCCCAGGGGTTGCCGTCCTTTTCCTTCCCGTGGGTGACGGACATCGACCTGGTGGAAGTGGTGCTCGGCGGCGTGGCGGTGGCGCTGGTGTCGTTCGCCGACACCAGCGTGCTGTCGCGCACCTACGCGGCGCGGCTGAAAACGCCGGTGAACCCGAACCAGGAGATGTTCGGCCTGGGCGTGGCGAACGTCGCTTCCGGGCTGTTCCAGGGCATTCCCATCAGCAGCAGCTCGTCGCGCACGCCGGTGGCCGAGGCGGCCGGCTCGAAGACCCAGCTCACCGGTATCATCGGCGCGCTGGCGGTGACGCTGCTGTTGCTGGTAGCGCCCAGCCTGATGCAGCACCTGCCCAACAGCGCGCTGGCCGCCGTGGTGATCGCCGCGGCACTGGGGCTGTTCGAGTTCGCCGACCTCAAGCGCATCTACCGCCTGCAGCATTGGGAGTTCTGGCTGTCCATCAGTTGCTTCGTCGGCGTGGCGGTGTTTGGCGCGATTCCGGGCATCTGCATCGCCGTGGTGATCTCGGTAATCGAGTTCCTCTGGGACGGCTGGCGTCCGCACCACGCCGTGCTCGGGCGGGTCGACGGCGTCCGTGGCTACCACGACGTGGCACGCTACCCGCAGGCCCGGCGCATCCCTGGCCTGGTGCTGCTGCGCTGGGATGCGCCGCTGTTCTTCGCCAACGCCGAGCAGTTCCAGAACCAGGTGCTGGCGGCGCTCGATGACTCACCCACGCCGGTGCAGCGCCTGGTGATCGCGGCGAGCCCGGTGACCAGCATCGATGTCACCTCCGCCGACATGCTCGCCGAGCTGGACAGGGTGCTGGAGCGGCGCGGCGTCGAATTGCAGTTCGCTGAGATGAAGGACCCGGTGAAGGACAAGATGAAGCAGTTCGAACTGTTCGAAGGCTTGGGGGCAAATGCCTTCCACCCCACGCTCGGCGCCGCCGTGGATGCCTACCTGGCCGACTCCGGGGTGGACTGGAAGCCCTAGGCCGTGCGTGTCCGCGTGCGGCGGCTGTCGATCCAGACCAGCATGCCGCTGGCGTACAGCGACACCGCGAGGAACAGCGCCAGGCGCACGGCGAAGGCGCGGTAGACGTCCTGGCCTGCTGCGCTGTCCTGTACCGACTGGCCGAGCAGGATGAGCATGGTGGTCAGGCAACTGACCCAGAAGGCCGGGCTCTGCCGGGTCGCCACCGCCGCGTACAGGCGGCGCCCTTGCCAGAGGGTGAGCAGCAGCACCCAGAGGAAGAACATCCAGAGGTGGACGAACAGGCTCAGTGCACTCCAGACCAGGATCGCCAGCAGTCCGGCCAGCAGGGTGGAACCGATCAGCTCGCGGCTGGCGTGGCGCGCGCGGGTTTCCTCGGCCTGCTGGCCAAGGCTCACCGATTTCATGATCAGCGGCATGAAGCGGTCCGGCGCGATCAGCGCGAGAAGGAACGCCGGCATCACGATCAGGGCGGCGCGCAGGGCGATCCAGCCGACGTCGCCCTCGCTGGGCCTGGGCGGCGCAGGAGGCGCGGGCGTATTGGCCGGCTCGGGGAACAGCGCATGGGCCACGGCGCTGCTAAGAACGGCCAGCAGCATGCCCTTGGCCAGCGCCTCGACCACCGACAGCGCCAGGGTGAAATCGCTGGTGCCGGCGGCGGCGATCATGGTCAGGCCGATCACCAGCAGGTTCGCCAGCAGGCCGTTGCCGCCACGCAGCGCATAGCGGAACACGCCGTACAGGCCGATGCCCACCAGCAGCACGCCGCTGAGCGGGGCATGGCGCAGCAACGGGATCAGCAGCAGGCCGCTGCCGCAGCTGAGCAGCACCAGCACCGCCAGGGCCGGAGCCGCCTTGAGCGGCAGGGCCTGCGCGCGCATCGCCAGCAGGAGGACGGTGAGCACCGGCGCGAGGAAGGGGATCGGCAGCCCGATGCCGAAGCTCGCCAGCAGGCACAGCGCGGTGCCCCAGGCCAGGCGCAGGGCGCGCCGGCGGCGCAGTTCAATAGGTCTGAGCTCAGTAGGCATAGCTCAGCCAGCTCATCAGCCACATGAACACGCGACCCAGCAGGTTCAGCGGGTTGCCCTCGGTGGGCAGCGCCATCACCTCGGCCTGGCCGCCCACGCGCAGGCCCGCCGGATTCACCTGCTGGTCGCGATCCAGCTCGACGATCACCGGGAAGCGCTGCGCCGAGCGCAGCCACTCGCGGCTGTTCTGCACCGTCGGCAGCGAGCCCGGCGGCGTACTCTGGCCGACACTCACGCCATAACCGATACTGCGGACCCGCCCACGCAGCAGCTCGCCGGGCAGGGCGTCGAGCACCACCAGTACCGGCGTGCCGTTGCTCAGGTGGCCGAGGTTGTTCTCGGTCATGTCGGCGCTGATCCACAGGTCGTGGATGGCGATCAGCGTCATCACCGGGCTGCCGGCACCGACGTAGTGGCCGACGTCGGTGCGCAGGTCGGTGATCAGCCCGTCCGAATCGGCGCGCACCGTGGTGCGGGCGAGGTCCAGGCGGGCCTTGGCGACGTTGGCCGTGGCGCTGCGCAGTTGGGCGTTGTCTTCATCGAGGCCGCCTTGCTGCTCGCGCGCCCGCTCGACTTCGGCACGAGCCGCCGCCACCTGGCTGGCCGCCTGTTCGCGGGTGGCCTGGGCGCCTTCCAGGCGGCGCACGGAAACCGTGCCGGGATCCTCCTGGTAAAGCCGTTGCAGGCGCTCGGCATCCTGCCGCGCCTTGCGCTCGCTGGCCTGGGCGGCGGCCAGCGAGGCCTGGGCGGAGTCGATGCCGGCGGTGCTGGCGCCGATCTGCCGGTGCACCGTGTCCAGGTCCGCTTCGGCGCGCTGCAAGGCGATGCGGTACTGCTCCTGGTCCAGTTCGAAGAGCACGTCACCCTT
Organism: Pseudomonas sp. ATCC 13867; assembly: GCF_000349845.1. Classification (NCBI taxonomy): domain Bacteria; kingdom Pseudomonadati; phylum Pseudomonadota; class Gammaproteobacteria; order Pseudomonadales; family Pseudomonadaceae; genus Pseudomonas; species Pseudomonas sp. ATCC 13867. The sequence continues at coordinate 2,662,445 of NC_020829.1, forward strand.
GCGCACTTCCTGGTTGTTACCCACCGCCACGCGTTTCACTTGTCCGGCCACCTCGGCGCTCACCGGCACCACGTAGGCCTGCAGGCGCGCCTGCTGGGTATAGGGTGTGAAGCGGTCGGCGAGCAGGTACCAGACCAGGCTGACGACGATCAGCAGCAATACCACGCGCATGCCGCGATCCGGCGCAGACTTGCCGGGTGCGGGGGGCGAGGGCGGTGCCGACGGCGTGGCGGGGGTATCGCTCATTGCTGCTTTCCTTGTCCTGAGGTGCCGGAGGCCGGGGCGGGGTCGTCGAGCAGATCGCCCCAGTCGGTACGTTGTTGCATCCGTTGCCGGGTGCTGGAGTCGATCGGTGCGCGCGGGCTGTCCCAGCCGCCGCCGAGGGCCTTGTACAGTGCCACCAGGCTGCTGACCGCGTTGCCCCGGCTGACCAGGTAGCCGTCCTGCTGTTGCAGCAGCAGTTGCTGGGCATCGAGCACGCGCTGGAAGTCGGCGAAGCCTTCGCGGTACTGCGAACTGGCCAGGCTCAGCGAGCGCTGTGCCGCCTGCGAGGCCTGTTCGCGGATGCCGGCGCTCTGCAGCGAGCGCAGCAGTCCGCTGGCGGCGTCGTCAGCCTCGCGCGCGGCGTTGCGCACGTCCTGGTGATACAGCTCGATGAGCTGTTGCAGGCGCGCGTCTTCCACGCGTACGGCGTTCTTGCGCCGGCCGTAGTCGAAGGGGTTCCAGATCAGGCTCGGTCCGGCGGCGAGGTTGAAGCTGTCGGGCAGGTTGTTGGCCGAGACGAAGCTCCAGCCGATGCTGCCGAGCAGGCTGATCGACGGATACAGGTCGGCCTCGGCGACGCCCACCCGCGCCGATTGCGCTGCCACCGCCTGCTCGGCGGCGCGGATGTCCGGGCGGCGCTGCAACAGGCTGGCCGGTACGTCCTGGAGGATCGCGGCATTGGGCGTCGGCAGTTGGCCGTGGTGCGCCGCCAGCTCCGGCATCGCGCCCGGTGGTCGTCCGAGCAGCGCGCAGAGGATGTTGCGCAGGGCGTTCACCTGGTTCTCGAACTCGGGAATGGTGGCCTGGGTCGCCAGGTACTGGGTGCGCGCCTGCTGCCAGTCCAGTTCGTCGTTCTCGCCGTGACGAAACAGCCGCTCGGTGATCTGCAGGCTGCGCTCCTGGCGCCGGGCGTTCTCGCGGGCGATGTCCAGGCGCGCCTCGGCGGTGCGCAGGCCGAAGTAGGTGTCCGCCACCTGGGCGCGCAGCAGCACCAGGGCATCGGCGTAGTTGGCCTGGGAGGCGAAGTAGGCGGCGTCGGCGGACTCGATGGCGCGGCTGAAGCGGCCCCAGAAGTCGATCTCCCAGCCGATGTCGAAGCCGGCGCTGGACTGCCAGAACACCGAGTCGCGGGCGCTCGGCGCGCCGGACTGGTCCTGCTTGAGGTACAGGCTTTCCGCGCGGATCTGCTGCAACTGCGGGTAGCGTCCGGTCTCGGCGATGGCCAGTTGCGCACGTGCCTCGGCGATGCGCAGGCCGGCCACCCGCAGGTCGGTGTTGTGCGCGTCGGCTTCGGCGATCAGTGCATCCAGGGTCGGGTCGGCGAACACCGTCCACCACTGGCGCAGGTCCGGGGTGGCGGCGTTGCGTCCCGCCTGGCCCAGCAGCGGCGTGTTCCATTCGGCCAGCCACGGATCCTGCGGCGGCTGGAAGTCCGGACCGACCTGGGTGCAGCCGCCCAGCAGGGTCGTGAATATCAGTGTGCAGCGTCTGACGCGCTTGGGCATGGCAATCCTTGGCTTATTCGGACGGCTTGGCAGGGCTGTCCATCTTCGGCACCTGCTGGTCGACCCACTGCCAGAACAGCTTGTAGGTCACCGCGAGGATCACCGGACCGATGAACAGGCCGATGATGCCCTTGACCACCATGCCGCCGAGGGCGCCGATCAGCACCACCGGCATTGGCACGTCGACGCCACGCCCCAGCAGCAGCGGCTTGAGCACGTTGTCGGCCAGGCCGGCGACGAATATGTAGATGGCGAACGCGATGGTAGCAGCGCTGAAGCCCTCGGCGCTCAGCACATAGATGATCACCGGCAGGGTGACCAGGCTCGCCGGCGCCTGGGCGATGCCCAGCACCAGCACGACCAGGGCCAGGATTCCCGCGCCAGGCACACCCTTGACCACGAAGCCGAGGCCGATCAGCAGCATCTGGATGAAGGCGATGCCGATCACCCCCCAAGGCGACCGCGCGGATGGTGGCCGTGCACAGCGCCGAGATGTGCTTGCCGCGCTCCTCGCCGGAAATCCGCATGGCGATGCGTTGCGCGGCGACGGTGCCTGTTTCACCGAAGGCCATGATGATGCCGGAGATGATGATCGCGCCGATGAACAGTACGAAGGCGCCACCGGCACTGGCGGCGGCGCCCAGCAGCATGCGCCCGGTGTCCTTGAGATTTGGCAGCAGGCCGCGCAGCACGTCGCTCAGGCTGGTGGATGCCGCCAGCCAGAAGTCATACAGGCGCGGGCCGATCAGCGGCCACTCGGCCACCGACCGCGAGGGCGCCGGCACGCTCCAGGTGCCGCTCTTGAGTACGGCGGCGAGACTGTCGACGGACTCGCCGATGGAGGTCGCCAGCAGATAGATCGGCGCCAGCAGCACCAGCAGGACGACGAGCACGATCAGCGTCGCCGCGTGGCCGTCCTTCAACCCGGTGCGCGCCTTGACCCAGCGCAGCACGGGGTAGAGGGTGACCGCAAGGATCACCGACCAGAGCATCAGTTCCATGAACGGCTGGAACACCTGAAAGGCGAAGATCGCCAGCGTGGCGACCAGTCCCGCCTTGATGAGAACATCGAGCAGCCCCTGGGACAGGACGCTATCGAGTTTGAAACCTGGTTGCATGGTTTCCTCCGGATCGACGACTTCAGGTCGGACGATCGTCGCGCCGCGCGGCGCTTTCCAAGGGTTGCTCCGGGGTGGGCGAGGTGACGCCGGCGACGATAACGCCGGCATCATCGAATCGGCCGCCCGTTTCGTCGTCGCGGCCTTGGCGATGCAACTCCAGCAGCGATTGCGCTTCCTGCTGCTGGTAGCGGCGTACCCAGGTCGTGGCCTGTTCTTCGCTCGCGCCCAGTTCGATGAAGGCGCGACGACCCATCTCCAGGCTGGAATGGAAGGTTTCGCGCACCGGGTTGGCGCCCCGGTCGAGCAACTGCAGCACCTGCTTGCGGTTGTGCGCCCTGGCGATCACCCGCGTTTGCGGGTAGAGGCGGGCGAGGGCGTCCACCGTGCCCAGGTTGATCTGCGGATCGTCAGTGGCGACGATCACCAGTTCGGCCTGGCCGACCTTGGCGGCGTGGAGGATTTCCGGGCGCGTCGGATCGCCATAGAAGACCGGCACGCGGCCTTCCTCGCCCTGGCGGCCCAGGGCGTCCATCGAGGTATCCAGGGCGACCACCGGCACGCCCTGGGCCTGCAGCAGATTGGCGATGACGTGGCCCATGCGACCCATGCCGGCGATCACCACCTTCGGCTCGTCACTCACCTCCGGTGGCCCATCCGGTACGGCGGCGGCCGCCGTGTCGCCACGCAACTGGCGCGCCAGCGCCATCATCACCAGCGGCACCACGGCCATCGACAGGGTGATGGCGAGCACCAGCACGTCGTGCATCCGCTGTTCCAGCAGGCGGTGCTCCAGCGCCAGCTTGAACACCACGAAGGCGAACTCGCCGCCGGACGCCAGCACCACGCCCAGGCAGGTCGCCTCCGCCCGGTTCAGGCCGCCGAAGAGACGGCCGATGCCATACAGCAGCGGCAGTTTGATGCCCACCAGCAACAGAGTGAGGCCCAGCACCAGCAGCGGTGCGCCGAACAGCAGGCGCAGGTCGGCGGTCATGCCCACGCCGACGAAGAACAGCCCCAGCAGCAGGCCCTTGAGCGGTTCGATCTGCGATTCCAGTTCGTGGCGGAACTGCGATTCGGCCATCAGCATGCCGGCCAGGAAGGCGCCCAGCGCCATAGAGACGCCGACGTGCTCCATCACCCAGGCCGTGCCCAGGACCACCAGCAGGGCGGTGGCGGTGGAGAGCTCGCGCAGCCCGGAGCCAACCGCCCAGGTGAAGACCGGGCGCAGCAAGTAACGACCGCCGACGATCACCACGCCGATGCCAAGCGCGACCGTCAGCAGGGGCCGTACGCCTTCGCTGGTGGCGCTGCCACCGCCGCCCAGCAGCGGTACGATGGCGATCAGCGGAATGGCGGCGATGTCCTGGAACAGCAGGATGCCCACGGCCAGGCGACCGTGCGGTTTACCCAGCTCCTTGCGCTCAGCCAGAACCTGCAGGCCGAAGGCGGTGGACGACAACGCCAGGCCCACTCCCAGCACCAGGGCGGCGGCCGGTGACTGGCCGAACAGCAGGTACGCCAGCAGGCCGAGGACGACCGCGGTCAGCCCTACCTGGAGGGAACCGACGCCGAACAGCGAGCGGCGCATCATCCAGAGTCGACGCGGCGAGAGCTCCAGGCCGATGATGAAGAGCAGCATCACCACGCCCATTTCCGAAAGCCGGCCGACATTCTGCGGATTGCTGACCAGGCCAAGCAGCGAAGGGCCGATCAGGATGCCGGCCAGCAGATAGCCCGGTACCGCGCCGAGCTTCAGGCGTTGCGCCAGCGGCACCAGAATGACCACCGCCAGCAGGAAAATCACCGTGGCCTGCAGCAGGCTTCCGTCATGTGGCATTCGTCAGCCTCCTTGTAGCTCGTTCATCACTCGCTGCCCCGTATGCCGCAGGGCACGGATGCAGAATGAGTATGGGTGATCCCTGGCAACTTGCCGGCCGGCAAGCATAGGCGGTGAACGGCCTGTCTGGTAAGGAAAATCCAGTAGATTCAAAGAATTACGAGATTGTTGCGGGCGTCCGGAGGCGCACTCGGCAAGGCAAAATGGCAGCCGCGTCCGGCGCTGACCGGGGGAGCGCCGGGGACCTAGAGCTTCCAGATCGGGCCATAGGAGCCGAAGCAGGCATTGGAGAGCGCGTCGGCCCGGACCCCATGCGTTTCAACGGCACCCCATTCGTTGATTTCCAGGGTCAGTTGGGGCGTGAGTTCCTTCCCGCTCTTCAGGCGAACGCTGTCGAAAACCTGGATGCCGCTCCCGTGGTTGACCACGCTGGTTTCCATCCAGGCGTCCGCTGTGCTCGCTTCATCCAGCCGCGCCAGCAGCGCGTTGTACAGGGGCAGGTAGCGGCCATCCGGGGCGTTGCAGTCGATGTTGATCTTCCTGACCATCGCCTCGGCCTTGGACGAGCTGAAATAGATTCTCTGTCCGAAATCACGCTGCAGCCGCTCGACATAGCTCGAGCTTTCCACGGGGCTTTTCACCGGGGTGGTGGCTGCCGTGCTGCCCGGACGCAAGTCCGGCCTTTGGGAAAGGTCTTTCTGGCAGGTCTCCCTGTTCTTGTAGAACGCATGGGAAACCCGCTCGCCGGTGGCGGTGTAGATGGCCGAGGCGACCAGGATGTCGCCATTGCCCATGAGCCGCTCGGCCTTCTGCCCATAGTCTCCGGCGCTACCCCAGACGCCGTCCGGCAGGCCGGACGGCCACTCGACGCAGGACGGCGGGGAGGTGTCTTCGCGCAGTTCGTAGACGCGGCTCTGCAGGAATCGTCCATTGTCTGCAAAGGCCAGGAGCGAGGTTGCCGACAGGCAGGAGGCAATGAGCAACTGAGTCCGATTCACGAAGCGTCTCCTTGTGGGCCACCTGGCCCGGAAGCCGATGGGCACCGCCATCATGATAGCCCGGCTCGCTTCGTGCGCTGTGTGAAGTTTCAGGCGGTTTTGGGCCGTTATGGCCGGACGCCGGCTTTCCCGTGGAACTCGCTAGCCATCGGCCGCTCAGAGAGCGCCGATGCGATCCAGCTCGCGTTTGAGTTCGTCGCGGCCGAGGGTGGCCAAAGGAAGGGCGAAGAAGGCCCGGCAGCGCTGCTCGATGCGAGCCAGCGTGGCGCGGAAGGCGGCGTCGATAGAGGCCTCGTCGCCAACCGCCTCGGATGGGTCTTCCAGCCCCCAGTGGGACTTCAGCGCCGGGCCGAAGTACACCGGGCAGGTTTCGCCGGCGGCCTTGTCGCAGACGGTGATGACGATGTCTGGCGGATTGCCTTCGAACGCGTCATTGCCTTTGCTGCTCAGGCCTGCGATGGAGATACCGGCCTGCTGCAGGGTGGTGAGGCTGCGCGGCAGCACCTGGCCCCTGGGGAAGCTGCCGGCGCTCACCGCCTCGAAGCCTTCCGGCGCCAGGTGATTGAACAGCGCTTCGGAAAGGATGCTGCGACAACTGTTGGCCGTGCACATGAACAGGACTCGCATGGGGGCTCCTGCCGCTTCGGGGCGGACGTCAGAGGCTCAGGCGCAACGCCAGGGCCGAAAGGGTGATCAGCAGAACCGGAAGGGTGAGCAGGATGCCAACCTTGAAGTAGTAACCCCAGGTGACCCGCATGCCCTTGCGCTCCAGCACATGCAGCCAGAGCAGGGTTGCGAGGCTGCCAATGGGGGTGATCTTCGGGCCGAGGTCGCAGCCGATGACGTTGGCGTAGATCATCGCCTCGCGGATCAGGCCCTCGGCATCGCTCGCCTGAATCGATAGGGCGCCGATCAGCACGCTGGGCATGTTGTTCATCACCGAGGACAGCAGCGCCGAGAGCAGGCCGGTACCGATGGCGGCGCTCCACAGTCCCTGCCCGGCAAGACGGTCGAGCAGGTGAGTGAGGAAGTCCGTGAGGCCGGCGTTCTTCAGGCCGTACACCACCAGGTACATGCCAAGGGAGAAGATCACCACCTGCCAGGGCGCCTCGCGCAGTACGCGGCGGGTGGAGATGCGGTGACCGCGAGCGGCGACGGCGAAGAGGATCGCAGCGCAGGCGGCGGCCACGGCACTGACTGGAATGCCCAGCGGCTCCAGGGCGAACAGGCCGGCCAGCAATACCAGCAGCGTCCACCAGCCGACGATGAAGGTGGCGCGGTCGTGGATCGCCGCCTTCGGCTCCTTCAGCGCATCGGCTGCGTATTGTCTCGGGATGTCGCGGCGGAAGAACAGGAACAGCACCAGCAGGGTGGCCGCCACACTGGCGAGGTTCACCGGCACCATCACCGAGGCGTATTCGGCGAAGCCCAGGCCGAAGTAGTCGGCCGAGACGATGTTCACCAGGTTGGAGACCACCAGCGGCAGGCTGGCCGTGTCGGCGATGAAGCCGGCGGCCATGACGAAGGCCAGGGTCGCGGCGGGCGAGAAACGCAGGGCCAACAGCATGGACATGACGATGGGCGTGAGGATCAGCGCCGCGCCGTCATTGGCGAACAGTGCGGAAACGGCTGCGCCGAGCAGTACGCAGAAGGCGAACAGGCGGTAGCCGCTGCCCTTCGCCCAGCGCGCCACGCGCAGGGCCGCCCATTCGAAGAAGCCTGCCTCGTCCAGCAGCAGGCTGATGATGATGACGGCGATGAAGGTGGCGGTGGCGTTCCAGACAATGGCCCACACCGTGGGGATGTCGTGCAGCGACACCGCACCGGTCGCCAGGGCGATGATCGCGCCGGCAGCGGCGCTCCAGCCCACACCCAGGCCCCTGGGTTGCCAGATGACCAGGACGAGGGTGAAAACGAAGACGGCGACAGCGATCAGCATGGGAGACCTGCTCGAAGGGAGGGGGAGGAATCAGCAGCAGGCGGCGTCACGGACGGGGCGGCCGTCCATGTTCTGCAGGCGGAGGGTGTTGTCGGCCAGCCATTGCGCGTTGGCCTGCAGGGTGACCTGCAGCATCTCGTGCACCCAGGCGGGCAATTGCGGATTGAGGCGGTAGTAGACCCACTGGCCCTGGCGGCGATCCATCAGCAGTCCACTGCTGCGCAGCTGGGCGAGGTGGCGGCTGATCTTCGGTTGGCTGTCATCGAGGGCGCACACCAGCTCGCAGACGCAGAGTTCGCCCAGGTTGGCGATCAGCAGGGTGGCGCGGGCGCGGGTCTCGTCGGCCAGGCTCTTGAAGACTTCGGGAGGGGTGATCACGGGCAGGTGCCTTCACATATGGATAATCAAATATACGGATATCCATATGTTTATGGCAAATCGCGAGCGCATAGCGACGGCTATCGGCTGTGCGCCAGAACTATCGGCAACCGGGGGCACGAAGGGGTATGCGTTCTGGGGCCTGGCCATTTGAGCGGCCCGGCCTGCAACAAACTAATAATAATGAATGCTGAATGAACTAATTTTTATATCAACGCGACCAGGGGGCCGTGCGTGACCCTTTGCCGCATCCCTGCACAGGCAGAAGGAGCAAGGGCTGTAGCGGGGAGGGTAGTGAGTACTGAGGCGCTGATCCATTCATTTTAGTGAACTCATGCGCCATTAAATTTCATTTAAGTTCAGTTAAGCACCCGGCCTAGTATTGACCTGTCGCCGCTCTGCCATGCGGCTTCAGGAGTACCACCATGCCGCACGCCGCTCTGCAAACTCCCCTGGTCGAACTCCTGGGATGCCAGGTGCCGATCATCTGCGCCGGCATGGGCGGCGTGGCCCGTCATGAACTGGCCGCCGCGGTCGGCAACGCGGGTGGCTTCGGCTGCCTGGGCATGGTTCGTGAGCCGGTTGCGCTGATTCGCCGCGAGGTCGCCGCCTACCGGGCGCTGAGCCAGCAGCCGTTCGCCGTGAACCTGATCCCGGCCGCGACCCCGGCGGACCTGTTCGACGCACAGCTGAGCACCTGCCTGGAATTGCAGGTCCCGGCGGTGGCGTTGTTCTGGGATGTACAGGCGGACGTGATCCGCCGCCTAAAGGAGGCCGGCGTGCTGGTGCTGCACCAGGTGGGCAATCGCGCCGACGCCGAGGCCGCGCTGCGCGCCGGGGTCGACGTACTGATCGCCCAGGGCTTGGAGGCCGGCGGCCACGTGCGCGCCGAGATCTCGACCCTGGCACTGGTGCCGCAACTGGTGGCCCTGGGCGAAGCGCCGGTGGTGGCCTGCGGCGGAATCGCCAGCGGCGCCGCCGTGGTCGCCGCGCTGGCCCTGGGCGCCCAGGGCGTGGCCTGCGGATCGGCGTTTCTCGCCACCGACGAGTCCTATGCCCACACATACCACAAGCGCTGCCTGGTGGAGGCCGAGGCGGAGCAGACCCTGCTTACCGAAGCCTTCTTCCGCAACTGGCCGATGCCGGCGCCGGTGCGCGTGCTGTCCAACGCCGTCACCCGCGGCGACTACGCCGAGCTCCATGCGCGCCGTGAAACGCCGGTTATCGGCGAGCAGGACGGCGGCGCCATCTACCTGTTCTCTACCGATTCGCCGCTGCGCGATGCCAAGGGGCGCCTGGAGGATATGCCGATCTACGCCGGGCAGTCCTGCAGCCAACTGCACGACATCCGCCCGGCCGCCGCGCGCCTCGCGCAACTGGTGGACGAAGCCGAAGCCTGCCTGGCCCGCCTGCATGCGCAGGGCCCGTGCGACGCCGACCTGATCGACTGGCTGCAGGAGCTGCTGCGCGCCGAGCGCGCCGGGGCTCGGGTGATGCAAGACAGTTCCCGGCAGACCGAAGACCCGCAGCTGTTGCGGCGTCTGCACGAATTGCACCTGGGCGAGGCGGAGAGTTGCCGCCGCCTGCGGCGCAGCCTTGAGCGCCTGGGCGCCGAGCCCGGCCACGAACTGGGCGCCTTCCACGCCAAGGCCATGAGTATCGACGACCTGGCCGAGCGCTTGCGGTTCATCGCCCGCGGCCAGCGCTGGGTGGCGCGGCGCCTCGCCGAACGCCTGCCACACATCCGCCAGGCCTGGCTGCGCGAGGAACTGCGCGCGGTCCTGCGTCTGCACCGCGACGACGCCTGAGCGCAGACGGAAATTCAGAAAAAAAGGAAAACCCATGCCTTCCGAGCTCTCCACCACCAGCCCGATCCATCCGGCTGCAGACAGCCGCGCCCATCGTTTCGCCCGTTCGCTGCTCGCCCAGGCCGGTCTCGGCCTCGACGGCGAGCGTCCCTGGGACATGCGCCTGAACCATCCCGACGTGCCGCAGCGTGCCCTGGCCCAGGGCAACCTCGGCCTCGGCGAGGCCTACATGGCCGGCGACTGGGACAGCGACCAGCTCGACGAATTTTTCTCCCGCCTGCTGCGCAGCGGCGTGGTCGACCAGGTCAGCCCCACCTCGCTGATCCTGCACGCCTTGCAGGCGCGCCTGTGCAACCTGCAGACCACCCAGCGCGCCTGGGCGGTGGGCGAGCGTCATTACGACCTGGGCAACGACTTCTACGCCGCCATGCTCGATCCGCGCATGACCTACACCTGCGGCTACTGGAAGGATGCCGATGACCTGTCCGCCGCCCAGGAGGCCAAGCTCGACCTGGTCTGCCGCAAGCTCGACCTGCGTCCGGGGATGCGCGTGCTGGACATCGGTTGCGGCTGGGGCAGCTTCATGGCCTTCGCCGCCGAACGCTACGGCGTGGAGTGCGTCGGCGTGACCATCTCCCGCGAGCAGTGCGAGTGGGCGCGCGAGCGCTATGCCGGGCTGCCCCTGGAGTTCCGCCTGCAGGATTATCGGGACCTCGACGAGCGTTTCGAACGCATCGTCAGCATCGGCATGTTCGAGCACGTCGGGCGCAAGAACCACCGGACTTTCATGGAAGTCGTGTCGCGCTGCCTGGACGACGACGGCCTGTTCCTGCTGCACACCATCGGCAAGAACCAGCGCCGCAGCGTGCCTGACCGCTGGATCGACAAGTACATCTTCCCCAATGGCGACCTGCCTTCCATCGGCCAGATCGGCGACGCCGCCGACGGCCTGCTGGTGGTGGAGGACCTGCACAACTTCGGCGCCGACTACGACCGCACGCTGATGGCCTGGGCACGCAACTTCGAGGCGAGCTGGCCGCGCTTCGCCGAGGAACTGGGCGAACGCTTCCGGCGCATGTGGCGCTATTACCTGCTGTCCTGCGCCGGAGCCTTCCGCGCCCGCGACATCCAGTTGTGGCAGTGGGTGCTGTCCCGCCGTGGAGTGGCCGGCGGTTACCAGCGGGTCAGCTGAGCGCCGGATCCGAGGGGGATGCCCAGTGCGTCCCGCGGACGCTTCTCCTGCCCGCAGGCCGAAGCCCCGTCAGTTGTCCTCCCGGAAGGGCGGGGCGTCGAGCAGCACGCGCACCGCCCACACCCATTGGGCGATGAGCTTTTCGTGGTATTCCCGATTGCTCGCCAGAACGCTCGAGAGCGCCATCCCGCGCAGAAACGCAATGCTCAGGGATTTGACGACCTCGTAGTTCGGGCTGTCCTGCACAGCCGCGAGGAGACTCTCCACGACGCGTTCGCGCTCCACCCGCGCCGCTCTCTCCGCGCTTCGAATGGCCGCCTGCAGATCGCTGTCCGTCCGCGACGCTCCCCAAAGTTCCAGCTCCGCCAGGAACGCCGGCTGCAGGCTCATCGTCGACAGGATGCGGATCGCCCGCTCCAGCGGATTCAAGACATCCCCCATCGTCAACTCGGCCTGGCGCACCGCTTCATCGTTGCGGCGAACCAGTTCCTCGATGGTGGCCGAGAGCAGGGCGGCATGCGTGGGGAAGTGGTGCAGCAGCGCGCCCCGGCTGGCGCCCGCTCGGCGCTGCACTTCCAGCGTCGTGGTGCTGGCGACACCCAGTTCGATCAGTGAGGACACCGCCGCGTCCAGCAGGCGCTGGCGGGTGGCGAGTTTTCTGGAGGGGGCGGTGGGGCTGGTGGCTGTCTGCATGCAGGGACATTTACTCGATGAATGATGGCTACAGTCAGCGTTGACTGTTTTGCTGTGCGCTCATACAGTCAATTTTGACTGTTTTCTCCCGATCAACCAAGACCATCTGCCTGGAGTTTGATATGCCCACCTTCGCCACCGTTTCCATCGAACAGGATCGCCAGTCGCCTCGCATCGCGCGTCTGCTGCTCAACCGCCCGGAACGGCTCAACGCAATCACCAACCAGACGCCCCGCGACATCCGCGCCGCCGTGGAGTGGGCGGAAGGCAACGATGAGGTGCATGTGATCATCGTCGAAGGCGCCGGCAAGGGGTTCTGCGGTGGTTACGACCTGGCGGAGTCCGCCGAGCAGATGCAGGATCACCCCTGCCAGCAGGAGAGCACCCCCTGGGACCCGATGGTCGATTACGCCTTCATGAAGCGCAACACGGAGGACTTCATGAGCCTCTGGCGCTGCAGCAAGCCGACCATCGCCAAGGTGCATGGCTATGCCGCGGCGGGCGGCAGCGACATCGCGCTGAGTTGCGACCTGCTGGTGATGGCCGAGGACGCCAGGATCGGCTACATGCCGACGCGCGTCTGGGGCTGCCCGACGACCGCCATGTGGACGTTCCGTCTGGGCTTCGCGCGGGCCAAGCAGCTGATGTTCACCGGCGATCCCATCGATGGGGTCACGGCCGCCGCCTGGGGGCTGGCCAACGAGGTGGTGCCGAAGGATGACCTGGAAGCCGCCACGATGAAGCTCGCCGAGCGGATTGCCGGCGTGCCCAAGTCGCACCTGGCCATGCACAAGATGGTGGTGAACCAGGTGATGCTGACGATGGGACTGGAGCAGACCCAGATGATGGCCACGGTGTTCGACGGCATCACTCGCCACAACCCGGAAGGTGTCTGGTTCCGCCGCTACGCCCAGGCCGAGGGCTTCAAGGCGGCGGTGCAGTGGCGTGACAGCGGTCGACCGATCCCGGAGCGGGAAGAGGCCCGTGAGTTGATCAAGGAGCTGGAAGCCCGGCTCCAGCGCTGACGCGATCAACCCATACGCGCCGCGCGGCGCCTGTTCCGGCCGCGCGGCGGTGGATTCCCTGCTGGCCCAAGGAGTACTCGATGTCGACTGCCACCTCCAACAGCTCCTGCATACAACATCGCATGGAGTCGACGACCACCCCCTTCGAACTGCTTGCCTGCACGGCGCGGCAGATGCCCACCCAGACCGCGCTGGAGTTCCTTCCCGGCGACCTTGCCGGTGCGCCGCTGACGATCAGCTACCAGCAACTGTTGCAGGACGTGCGGACGGTCGCGGCGGCGCTGAAGGCGACGGGAATTGGCGAAGACGAGTCCGTCGCCATTCTGCTGCCCTTCGTCCCCCAGGCCGTGTCCGCGCTCATCGCCGCGAGCGCCGTGGCCGTGGCGTTTCCCGTCAACCTGCTGCTGTCGGCAGAGGCCATACGCACGCAACTGACCCTTGCGCGTTGCCGTGTGGTCGTGACCCTGGGGCCGCACCCGGCCCTGGATGTGCATGCGCGTGTCCTGCGCGCGGTGGAGTCGATGGTGATCGCGCCCACGATCATTGAGGTGCCCCTGGCCTGGGACGCCTTCGTCGGCCATCCCGTCGCGGAATTTGAAGCAGTGGGTTCGCCTGACCGGATTGGCGCGCTGGTGCATACCGGCGGCACCACCGGGCATCCCAAGCTGGCCCGGCTCTCGCTGCGCAATATGGCCGCGGCGGCGCTGATGGCGAGCGCCGGCCTGGGTATCCAGCCGTCCGAACGCTTGCTCAGCGGACTGCCGCTGTTCCATGTGGGCGGCGCCATCGATGCCCTCATGGCGGCATTGGCGGTGGGCGCGACGGTCGTCTTCCCCACGGCCCTGGGCATGCGGAACCCCGAGGTGGTGCAGCGGATCTGGGAGGTGATCGCCCGCTACAGGATCACCTTGCTGGGCGCCGTTCCGACCTCCCTTGCGGCCATCCGGGACAGTCCGCTCGGGGTGTCGGACCTCAGCGGGTTCCGGGCGATCATGACCGGCGGCTCCCCCTTGTCGGAAGACCTCTCCCAGACGATGCAGGCCTGGCTAGGCAAACCCATCTTCCAGCTCTACGGGATGACCGAGTCCAGCGGGATCGCGACCGCGCAACTGATCGGCGACCGGCGTGCCGCGCACGCGGCGGGCGCTCCGGTCCCGGGCGTCGAGATCAGCCTGGGCGAACCCGGTGCGGCGTACCGGCCAGGCGCTAAGGGTGAAGTCCTGGTTCGGGGGCCGAACGTCTTCCACGGCTACCTGACCGATCAAGGCATCACCGACGACCCGCAAGGAGGCTGGTTCGCCTCCGGCGATCTGGGCGAGGTCGCGGTGAATGGCGAGCTGAGGATCGTCGGCCGCTCCAAGGACGTGATCATCCGGAGCGGGCACAACATCGATCCCCAGGTCATCGAAGACGTCGCGCTGCAGTACCTGTCCGTGGGCCAGGCGGCAGCGGTGGCGATGCCCGACGACTATGCCGGCGAAGTCCCCGTGCTCTTCGTGGCCGCCCGCACCGGTACGACCGTCCGGCCCGAGGAGCTTTCCGACTTCGTGACGCAGCACATCGCCGAGCCGCCGGCACGGCCCAAGCACGTCTTCGTGCTCGATGAGCTCCCGCTGACCCCGTTCGGCAAGGTCGCGCGCTTCCGCCTGCGCCAGCTGGCGGTTGAATACAAGGTCAGGGATCTGCTGGGAGAGGTTTTCGACGCCCTGTCGGTGACCTGCAACGACCCGACGGCCAAGCGCGTGGCCATCGGTTCGGAGCAGCGCCTGACGGCCTCCCAGAGGCGGGACATCGACCGTATCCTGAGGCGCCTGGATCTGCTGGTGGAGGGATAGCGGGCGTACAGGGGGCGGGGCAGCGATCGTCGCTGCTCCCCCTCGGGTGTGGGGTGCGGGCTCGGCGGGAAGGCCGTGTCCGAGCCCGCTGGCGGACTACTACGCAAGCAACGCGCGCTTGAGCACTTTGCCAACCGCGCTGCGTGGTAGCGCCTCGATGAAGCGAACCTCTTTCACGCACTTGAAGCCGGCGAGTTTTTCGCGACACACCTGCATCACCGCATCGGCAGTCAGTCCGGCGCCCGCCTCGGCGACGACGAACGCCACGGGAACCTCGCCCCAGCGCTCGTCGGGACGGCCCACCACCGCCACCTCCGCGATACCGGGCAGGCCCAGGATCACCGCTTCCAGCTCGGCTGGATAGATGTTCTCCCCGCCACTGATGATCATGTCCTTGCAGCGATCCACCACGTGGATGAACCCGTCGTCGTCCAGGTAGCCGACGTCGCCGGTGCGATACCATCCGTCACGCAATGCGCTACGGGTAGCGCTGGGATTCCCCCAGTAGCCATCGAACATCATGGGTCCACGGCAGCAGATTTCACCCTTCTGGCCGGGCGCCAGGGCGTCGAAGGTTTCGATATCGACCACCTTCACCTCGCCGCCGAGCAGCGCCTTGCCCTGGGAGCCCGCCTTATCCAGGCCCATCTCTGCGGTCCAGAAGCTGATGGCGCCGCCGAACTCGGTCGATCCGTAGACCTGCTGGACCGCTATGCCGGCGGCCATGCCGGCTTCGATCAGCGGCCTGGGTACGGCGGACGCGCCGCAGGTCACCCATTGCAGGCTGCTGCTGTCCACCTGTGTCTTTTGCGCCACGCCAAGGAGGGCCTGAAGCATGACCGGCACGGTCATCAGGCTGGTGACGCGCTCCTGCGCGATCGTCCGCCAGACCTGGAGAGGCTCGAAGTCAGGCTGCAGGATCGTCGTGCAACCCTTGAGCACATTGGTCACCAGGGGCGACAGGCCGCCAATGTGGAACATCGGCGCAATCAGCAGGAAGCGATGGTCCCGCCTCCAGTCCAGGGTACAGACGTTGGCCTGGGAACTCGCCATCATCGCCTTGTGCGAAATCATCGCGCCCTTCGGATGCCCGGTGGTTCCCGAGGTGTACATGATCACCGCCGGGTGCTCGCCGCCGTGGCTACCGAGGAGGGGGGAGACGTCCCGGGGCATGCCGACGATGCTTTCGTACGGCGCAACCGAGTCGTGCGGCCCGGAGCCGATCAGGAGGAGTCGAGGTCGCGGTACCGCCAGTTGCCCGACGGTCTGGGCAAAGTCGTCCTCATAGACCAGGACGGTCGGGGTGCAGTCTGACAGTATGTACTCCAGCTCCTCGACCTTGAGGCGCCAGTTCAGGACAACCAGCGTGGCGCCCAGGCGCCCGGCAGCGAAGAGCGTGCTGCCCAGCATCTCACTGTTCCGGGCGAGCACGGCGATGCGATCGCCCTGGGTCACGCCCCGGCTATCCAGGTAACTCGCCAGCCTGCCGACTCGCTGATCGAGTTGCTTGTACGTCCATCGCCCGGTGGGTGTGACGAGCGCTTCTCGCGAAGGGCTCAGTACGGCTCGCTGCGAAAGCAGCTGACCCAGATGCACGCTCATGGTTGTTCTCCTTGTTCGCTTTGCTTCAGACCTGGTGCCCGGCGGGATGCATTCGAACTGCAGCACGCAACGGATGAGCCGCGGAGACACCGGGGGGATGGGGACGTGAACGAAGTCATCGTTCGTAAATTACATTTTATGTATTTATTTGATTTGTTTTGTAATTTTTTAAGGGCGCAATAGACGGGACGTAGCGGGTACACAGGGGGGAGATTTCCCCCCCCCCTGTGTACCCGCTCGAACTGCCCAGGATCGACCTGGCTACGCCTGGAAGCCTGTCGGCCAGGCGGGTTCGGCCATCACACGGCAGGTTTTGCCCGGGCAATGAGCAGATCCAGCGGGGCGCTGGGGTCGAGCGTGCCGTAGGCAAAACCCTGCTCCCGCGCCAGACGGGAGCGGCAGAAGGTTTCCGCGATCTGCGGATCGCCGGTGTTGAGCAGAAGCACGGCCTGGATTGCCAGGGCGGCGCGTTCGACCACCAGGCGGCTGCGGACCTCCAGGGTGGCCACGTCTTCGAACGCGTGCTTGAGCCAGGCCACATGCTGGTCGTAGAGAGCATTCTTGCCCAGCGCGCCTTGCAGTTCGACGAACAGCGCGTGGCGTACCTCTGGCTCTTTCTGCAGCGCGCGCAAGACATCGAGGCACTGCACGTTGCCGCTTCCCTCCCAGATGGAGTTCAGCGGGGCCTGGCGGTACAGGCGGGGCAGGATGTTCTCTTCCACGAAGCCAATGCCACCCAGGCACTCCTGGGCCTCGTTGACGTATGCCGGGGTTCGTTTGCAGATCCAGTACTTGCCGATGGCCGTGGCGATGCGGGCGAAGGCTGCCTCATGGCTATCACGCCCCGCGGCATCCACCGCGCGTGCAACGCGCAGGGTCAGCGCAACGCTGGCTTCGCATTCGAGCGCGAGGTCGGCCAGCACGTTACGCATCAGCGGCTGCTCGATCAGCACGCGGCCGAACGCCTCGCGGTTGCTGGTGTGGTGAAGGGCCTGGACGAGCGCCTGGCGCATCAGGGCGGTGGAGCCGATCATGCAATCCAGACGGGTCAGCGAGACCATCTCGATGATCGCCGGGACGCCACGGCCTTCCACACCGATCAGGTGCGCGGTGGCACCCTGGAACTCCACCTCGGACGAGGCGTTGCTCCAGTCACCCAGCTTGTCCTTCAGGCGCTGGATGCGGACGTCGTTCAGCGAGCCATCGGGCAGCACGCGCGGCAGCAGGAAGCAGCTCAGGCCACCCTCCGCCTGGGCGAGGATCAGGTGGGCGTCGCACAGCGGGGCGGAGAAGAAGAATTTGTGACCAACGATCCTGTAGCTGCCATCGGCCTGGGCAATGGCGCGGGTGGTGTTCCGGCGCACGTCGGAGCCTCCCTGCTTCTCGGTCATGCCCATGCCGATGGTCAGCGCGGTTTTCTGGTTCGCCGGCAGTGTTCTCGGGTCGTATTCGGTAGCCAGGATGCGCGGGATCCACTCCTTCGCGATTTCAGGAGAGTGCATCAGCGACGGGATGCAGGCGTGGGTCATGGTGAGCGGGCAGCACGTACCGGCATCCGCCTGGCTACACATGTAGAGCAGCGCAGCGCGGACCACGTGGGCGCCTGCTTGCTCCTTGTGGCGCCAGGAGAAGCTGTGCACCTGGCCGCGCATGGCCTGGCGCATCAGCTCATGGTAAGCGGGGTGAAACTCCACGTGGTCGATGCGGCGGCCATAGCGATCGAAGGGGTGAAGCACCGGCTTGTTGCGGTTGGCCTGCTCGCCGGCCTCCATCTGCTCGCGGCCGGCAACCTGGCCAAAATCGGAGAGGTGCTTTTCCGCCCAGATCCCGCCGTTCTTCTCGACGGCCTCCTGTAGTGGTTTATCGCTCAGCCAGGCGTTGAGCGGCGCCATCGGCAGTGGTTGGTTCTCTACCTCGTGGGTCTTAAACTGGACATCGGCAGACATGGCGCATCTCCATTGGGGTTGTGGCGATAAATTACACATGAGGTGATTATTTGGTCAATGAATGTAATATTCATTGGGCCGCCAGATGTTGCTTTCCGCTTATCGAGGCTCTCTCTTGCTTGATCTGATTCCTGATTCCGCCGCCGAGCAGGCCGCGCCCACGCCTCGGCAACTGCTACTCAAACTTCTTGGCAGCGGGAAGGACGAGGAACTGGATGCCGCCAGTGCCGTGCGGGCTGGCGCGCTGTTCGGCATCTCGGCGAACAACACCCGCGTTGCCCTGGCGAGACTCCAGGCCGCGGGCCTGATCGAAACGGTGGCGCGGGGCGCCTACCGCCTGGGGGCCGATGGCCAGGCGCTGGCCCAGGAAGTCAGCGCATGGCGAAACGCCGAGCAGAGCCTGCGCAACTGGGACGGCGGCTGGGTGACCGTCTCGACTTCCGCGCAGGGCCGCAGCGACCGCAAGGAGCTGCGCGCGCGCCAACGGGCACTGGCGTTCCTGGGGATGCGCGAACTGGAAGAAGGCCTCCATGTGCGCCCGGACAATTTCGCCGATGGCGTGCCCTTCGTTCGCGCGCGCCTGTTGAGCCTCGGCCTGGAGGCACAGGTTCCCGTGTTCCTCGTCACGCACCTCGATGCCGAACGCGAAGCGAAGGCCAGGGGGCTCTGGGATTCCCAGCAGTTGGAGCACACCTATCGGGACGGTCAGCGGCGGATCGAGGACTCCCTCGCGCGCCTGCGGGACATGCCGCTGGACGATGCGGCCCGTGAAGCCTACCTCCTGGGTGACCAGGCGATACGCCAATTGGTGTTCGACCCCCTGTTGCCGGCCCCCCTGGTCAGCGTGGCGAGCCGCCAGACCTTCCGGGAAGCGGTCAAGCACTACGATGGCGTAGGCCGCCAGATCTGGCGCGACTTTCTCGCCTCGGCTGCCTGACGGGCGGGTGCGGTAGCGGTGAAGCCGTTCGTCGCCGGCTGTCGGCGAGCGATGCCATGCCCAGGGGCAGGGCCAGGCCGTCGCGGCCGCCTGGCCGGGCTTGCCGTACCGATTTCCGTCCTCCCGTTCGAGGTCCCTCGCCGCACTCATACCAAAGTATGAATTCTGGAATCCCTACTTCGTCGCTTACGTGGATTCCGTGCACTGATTAGCTTTCCCGGGCCAATACCAACCACGGGAAAGCCGCATGACAACAAAAACAGCGCGCGCTGGATCATTCAGCCCCAATGCCCTTGCACTCGCCATTGCAATGAGCTGCGCCGCCCAGGCGCAGGCAGTGACCTTTACGATCGGGGAGATCGAGGGGACGTTCGACTCGTCGCTATCGGTGGGGGCCAGTTGGGCGCTTCGCGGGGGCGACCCGGACCTGATCGGGGTCAACAATGGCGGCAAGGGGCTGTCGCAGACCACCGACGATGGCCACCTGAACTTCAAGAAGGGTGAAACCTTCTCGAAGATCTTCAAGGGCATTCACGACCTTGAACTGAAGTACGAAGACACCGGCGTGTTTCTGCGCGGCAAGTACTGGTACGACTTCGAGCTCAAGGACGAAAGCCGGCTGTTCAAGGACATCGACGACAGCGGCCGCAATGTGGATCCAGGAAGGGCAGTTCGAGCGGGCGCGCAGTTCGCTGGAGAGCTGCCTGACGCAGTACACCGGCCCCGAGCGGCGCCGGCCGCCCTATGGCAATCCCGAACTGGTGCAACGCCTGCAACTGGCGCTGGCGCTGGCTCGCCTGGCGGCGGGCGAGGACATGATCCCGGCGTTCGAGGAGATGCTGCAGGAAGCCCTGGACGAGGGCCGGCGCGCGCTCGCCGTGGAGCTCTGGTTCGGCCTTGCCGAGGCCTGCTACGCGAAGGGCCAGAAAAGCACGGCGCAGCGTGCGCTGCTCGATGCCATGACGCTCTCGCGGCAGATCGGCATGGCCAGCGCGGAGCACGGCTGCAGCCTTCGGAATCCCGGCCTGATCCGCTGGGGACAGGAAACCCTGAGCGCGGACGCCCGGCAGTCCGCCGCGGTGCTGCTCAGCCGGCGGGAGCTGGCCGTGCTGAAGATGATCGCCCAGGGGCTGTCCAACCATGAGATCGCCGAGCAGTTGTTCATCTCGCTGCACACCGTCAAGAGCCATGCGCAGAGCATCAACACGAAGTTGGGCGTGGCGCGTCGTACCCAGGCCATCCTGCGCGCCAAGGAACTGGGGCTGGTGAAGTAACCACCCGCAGGGCGATTGAGCGATAGGCGGCCAGGCTAATCCGCGCACCCTTGATTCAAGTCCATGAACCCCCGGACTTGCGTTGTTCGCTGGCTGCGGATACTACAGACTTGCGGTCTTGCTTCCGTTTTGAGGTCCGAATGATGCGTAAATCACTCTCTGCACTTGCTTTCAGCATTCTTGCGGCGCAGTACGCCATTGCTGACGAAACCACCAACACGGCAGTCGGCGGTGGCGTTGGCGGCGCCCTCGGCAGCGTAGTCGGACAGGCCGTCGGCGGCAGCACGGGCGCGGCGATCGGTGCCGGCGTCGGCGGCGCGGCCGGTGGCGCGATGAGCGCGAAGGACGGCAAGAAGACCGAAGCGGCCATCGGCGGCGGCCTCGGCGCGGCGGGTGGCCAGGTGGTCGGCAACAAGGTGGGCGGCTCCACCGGCGGCGCCATCGGCGCTGGCCTGGGCGGCGCGGCGGGCAGCGCCATCGGCAACAACCTGGCCGACGACGATGACCACCACGACAACCACAAGTCCCGTTACAAGCATAAGCACAAGCACCGCGACTGATCGCCCGTCGCGTTCGTGCCATACAGAAAGCCCGCATGTCGCGGGCTTTTGCGTTATCAGGAGCGCTGATGTGCGCGGCGGGGATTACTTGCCTTTCAGGCCCTGGTAGGACTTCAGCATGTCCAAGGCCCAGCCATCGAGCACGGCGCGGGCGTCCGTGGCCTGCATGACCTGGGAAGAGTTCTCCAGCTCCGTGCCGGCGCCCTTGCGCACCACTTCGGCGACGACCTTGCCGCTGCCGCCGTCGAGGAAGGCCGCTTCGGTGGCGACGCTGGTGTCCTGGTCGCGGATGCCGGCGGCGGTGCTGATGCCGGCGGCCACCAGGGCGATCGGGATGACCTCGTAGGGTTGCAGGCCCTGGGTCGAGGCGCTGACGGCGGTAATCGCCGGGCGCACCACCAGCACGCCCGGACCGGGGGCGCTGGCCAGCGGCAGGGCCTTGGCGAACTGGGTTTTCAGGGCCTGGTCGTAGTAGCTGGTGATCCCCGTGAGGGTGCTCTGCGGAATCTTCTCGGTGGGCTGCGGCTGCGGATAGAGCTGGCTGGGCTCGACGTAGACGCTGCTGAAGCGGCTCACGTCCACGCTCGGATCGATCCAGCGCATGACCGGCGCGCCGGACGGCGATTTTTCTTCCTTGAGGACGCTGTAGTCCTTGAGGAAGCCGGAGTATTTCTCGGGCTCGACATACTTGCTGGCACAGCCGGCCAGGGTCAGAGTGGCCAGGCACAGCGGTAACGCCAACAGCTTCCAGTTCATCACAGGGTTCCTTTTGGATGAGTGCGTGTTCAATGGGGGTGGTGTCGCAATAGGCGTCGTCATCGGCCGGGCCTTAGAAGCGCCAGGTCGCGCCGCCGCCGATGATGTGCAGGGCCGCGTTGTGGTAAGTGCCCGACAGGGTGGTGCCCGAGCGCGCCTTGGTCTGTTCGTCGTCCATGTCGCCGAGCCAGACCAGCGTATAGGCCAGGTGGAGGTCCAGGCCCTCGTCGAGCTGGTAGTTCACCCCGGTCGCCAGGCGCCAGCTCTCGGCCATCGGGTTGTCGACGGTGCGGTCCTTGTCGTCGACCGCCGAGCTGTCGTAGCCCAGGCCCATGTTCCAGCGCAGTCGCGGCGTGGCCTGGTACTGCGCGCCGACGGAGGCGTGCCAGGTGTCCTTGTACTGGCGGTCGACGGTGCGCTCGACACCCCCGGCATTGGCGTCCACTTCCACACCGAACTCGCCGAAGTCGCTCCAGTCCTGCCAACCCAGGCTGCCGAGCAGTTTCCAGCGCGGATCGAGCTGGTGGGCCACGCTCAACAGCACGGTCTGCGGCACGTTCATGTCCAGTTCGAGGGAGTCGACATCGAGGCGGTTCAGGGCGGCATTGATGATCGGGTTGCTGACGTTGCGCACGTCGGGGCTGTCCTCGAACTCCAGCTTCACCTTGCTGGTGTAGGCGAGGCCGATCCGGGTGCGCTCGTCGAGGTGGTAGAGGAGCCCGAGGTTGACGCCGACGCCGGTGTCGGTGTCCTTGTATTCGAGCTGGCCATCCGGACGGTCCCGCAGGCCGAGCAGGTTGTTGTCGATGGCCATCTCGTTGCGGTAATAGCCGTAGACGATGCGCGGACCGATGCCAATGGACAGGTCGTCGGTGAACTTGTGGGCGAAGGTGGGTTGAAGGGATACCCCGATGACCGCCGCTTCCTGGGTGAAATAGCGGCCCGCCCAGTCATCGTCATAGTTCAGCGCCAGGCCGAAGTTGCCGTACATGCCAAAGCCGATCGCCGAGCGGTCGTCGATCCGGTGGCTGATGAACAGGCTGGCGCCGGGCAGCCATTGCAGGGCATTGCCGCCTTCGTTGCCGCTGAACTGGTTGTTGCCGTCGCGAGAGAACTGAATGTCGCCAAGGATGACCTGCGCGTTGGCGCTGACCTGCGTTCCGGTCAGTTCAGCGATACCCGCCGGGTTGCTCATCAACACGCTCGGGTCGGTGGCCAGCGCGGCGGAGCCGGCGTTGGCCAGGCCACTGCCTTCCTGACCGGCCTCGTAGATCATGATGCCCCCAGCGACGACATTCCCGGCAAACAGTCCACACAGGGATGTCAGGGACGCCGCGCAAGCGATCCGTGTGGGGTGAATCTTGTTTCCCTTCATCGAGCATCCTCTGCTGCTTGTTATCTGCTCGGAGGCCCTGCGTCGGGGCTTGCGAAATGAAAGCCCAGCCGGCGCAGCTAGCCAACGGTGAGCGAGAGCCTAGGCGTTAAGGGAAGATGTACAAGTGGAATTGGCTGAGGATGCGCATTTGGCGACAGCCCCTGGTTTGCAAAGAGAACTTTTTCCGACTCCTGATTTCGCGCGATTTCCAGACGAAATGCCGTTATTCCGGGGCTTTTCTTTTCAATTGCCGAAAATCGGGTGTCGCGAAAAGAAACGACTTCAGACTTGTCCTGGGACGAGTCATGCGCAGCGATAGCCGCTGTACGACAGTTCTGCCACTGCAGTGTCGCGAGCCAGGTGGCTATCAGGGGACGCAGGCCGCCGTGCTTCGGAGACCGCCACGGGCCCGCCAAGGCTAGCGGCCGGCCAGGTTCAGCAGCAGGTGGACGGTAGCGCTGCAGCCCTGTTCGGGCAGGTGGGTAAGCTGGAGTTCGCCGCCGATGCCGGCGGCAGGCGGCGTCCTGCCCCTTGAACCAGGACGCCCTGCCGGGACGGTGAGCCGGGAGGAACGGGCCCGCCGCTGTCACCGTCCCTTAGCGCCGCTATTGCTCGCGGATCAGCAGCAGTTCCCGCCGGACGATGGACTGAAAGAGTGCCTCCAGCGCCCGCGCATCGTTATCCATGTGCTGCACTACGTCGGCGATGCGGGCGGCGAGATCGGGCGGCGGCAGGTAGCGGTGCTGCAACTCCAGCAGCAGTTCGGCCGCGACATCGCTGTTGAAGGAGGCGCTGCGGATCGTACGGAGAGGATCGAGTGGCGGTCTCACGACATTGCCCTCCGGTCCTCAGAACAGCTTCAGGAAGTTGATGTAGAAGCGCGGAGCCTTGCCGTTGTCGTCGTCGATCTCCTTGGCGGATACCGAGCGCGTCAGCGGGAAGGCGACTTCCGGCGAGACGTAGGTGTCCTGGTAGACGTTGTAGTGGGCGCCGAACCCGGTGGAGGACAGGCTTTCCGAGCTGACCCAGGAGGGATCCTTGCTCCAGACTTTGCCGAAGTCCCAGTAGGTGTAGTACTGGGTCGGAATCGCGTAGTCCCTCCAGGTGTGGATGCGGTTGTACTGCAGCTCGGTCTTGACCGCGAAACCGCTGTCGCCGGTGATCTCGGACGGATCGTAGCCACGGCCGAACTCACTGCCGCCGACGCCGAACTGCTCGGGCGAGAGCAGCCGCTGGCCGAAGGCGGTCTGCGCGGTGCCGGCGACGTAGAGGTTCAGGCCGTCCATGAGCCTGGACAGATCCTGCAGGCGCTGGGCGTCGACCTGGAGCTTGCTGAAGTCGGTCTCGCCGCCCTCGCGGGACGGGTTGGCGCGGCTCTCGCTGCTTGAGCCCATGATGGCCAGGCCCTTGCTCAGTTCGGCCTTGACCAGGTTCTTGCCGCCGAAACTGTCGAACCAGTCATAGCTGGCGCCCAGGCGGATCGCGCGGATACGGTCTTCGCTGGAGGGCGGCAGGTTCTTGTCGTCCAGGTACTCGGAGGTGCCGTTGTAGTAGGTGAAGGCGGCCGAGGTCTTGAACGTCTGGTCGCGCTGGCGAATCCACGGTCGGGTGATGCGTACCGCGAAGGTGTCGCCGGAGCTGTTGGCGTTGAGGAACGAGTAGGTATCGGCATGGCCATCGTTGTGTTGGGCGAGGAAGCTCACCACATCGCCTTTGCTGCCCACCGGCAGCTCGTACTGGCCCTCGAAGAAGGTCATCTTGTCGCCTTCGATGGACTGGCCGGCGCGGATGCCCAGATGGTCGCCGTGGCCGGTGAGGTCGTTGACGCCGACACCACCATAGACCTGCCAGGGGCCGAAATAGCGGCTGTCGCGGTTGTCGAAGCCGAAGAAGCCTTCGTACTTGCGCAGGGTGTTCTCGACGGCGAGGTCGGTGCCGTTCTCGACCGGGGAGGCCTGCAGCGTCCCCCGGCTGTCGTTGCCCGACACATCGTTCATCAAAAGGAGGTTGCGCTCGATGGTCTTGCTGGTCGGCGGCGTCTCTTTCCTGATGTTGTCGGCGTAGCGTTCCAGGGCCTTGTTGGTCGGGCCCTGGAAGCTCACGTCATTGACCTTGCCTTCGAACACCCGCAGCACCAGCTTGCCGCCTTCGAGCCGCTGCTGCGGGACGTAGGTCCTGGCCAGCAGGAAGCCGGCCTTGCGGTAGCGCTGGGTGATGGTGTCGGTCACCGCCTGGATTTCGCCCAGGGTCACCCGGTGGCCTTCCAGGCGCTTGAGTACCGTGTCGAAAGTGCCGGGCGGATAGCTGGTGGCGCCTTCGAGGGTGACCTTGTTGACTAGGAAGCGCGTGCTCGGCAGCGCCTCCAGTTCCCGAGGCTCGGGTTGCAGCTCGGGGGTGATCACGGTTTCCGGCAGTTCCAGGGTACCGGGCATCTGGGTGGGCGAGGTGCGCACGCCGGTGCGGTCCGGCACTTCCACGCGACCGGGGTCGAGCTGCCCCAGCGGGGCGGCCTGGGCCTGGGAGCCCAGCAGCAACAGGCCGGAGAGGACCGCCGTGGCGAGACGCGTAAGGGTAGAGGGATGGGTTTTCATGACTATTTACCTCCCTTGTTCGGAACCTTCAGGTCGTGAGGGATCACGCTGCGGTTCCAGTCCGGGACGATGAACTTGCCGTCCTTGATGAGGCTGTTGGCGTAACTGAGCACGTCGCGGATGTCTGGCGTGGTGCTGGTCTTGTCGCCATAAGCGCGGGGTTTGCAGATCAGTTGCACGGCGTAGGTGCGAACTATCGCCGGCGAGACCGTGTAGTTGGCCGATACAGCACTTGGAGACTCGAGAGCATCGCAACGGGTGTTTCCCGGCGATTGCGCTGTGACTGGCAGAGCAGCGCCGGACAGGTTCGGAGAAACGGGAAAAACCGGGACAACTGGCTCGACCGGAGTTACCGGGGTAACCGGATCGACAGGTGTGACAGGGTCGACCGGAGCCAGCGGGCCCGTGATGATCAGGGCCCCGTCGCGGAAGGTCACCGTATAGTTGCTGCCGGCATGGAACGGGGCGTTCTGGCCAATGGCATAGCTACCTACTTCCTCCCCTGCTGCCCGGCTGAGAGTCCCTTGGGCTACCGAGGTGGCGTCGCCGTTCTTCAGGCCGCTCACCTGATAGGTGAGTGCTGGGTCTGCCTGTCCTTTCACCTTGGACTTGTTGTCTGCTGTCACCACCAACTGCGCCGGGGTGATCTGCAGCGTCCCATCTTTGAACACCATGGTGTAGTTGCCGCTGGTGAGCGCCAGGTTGCCTCGGCCTATGGCATAGCCTCCTGGACGGACGTTCTCGCCAGCTTCCCGCGTCAGCGGGCCTGAGTTCAGTACAGCGTTAGCCTGATCAGTATTTTTCAAGCCGTTGACCGTATAGCTCAGGTGGGGGTCGGCATCGCCGTAGATCTTGGTTTTGTCATGAGCGGTAACCTCTAGCACCGCAGGTGTGATGTGCAGCAGATTGCCTTCAAAGGAGATCCGATAGTTCCCGGACAGGCTATTCACGCTGCCCTGGGTTATGCCGTAAGAGCCAACATTCTCACCTGCGTCTCGGGCAACGTCGCCGGCCACCAGGGTGCTGGTGTTTTCGCCTAATTTCTGCCCGGTAACCTGGTAGGTGAGAGAAGGATCGCCGTCGCCGTAGACCTTGGTCTTTTGGTCGGCTTTGACCCTCAGCTGGGCCTGCTCGACGGAGAGAGTGCCCTTGTTGTCTTCAACCTTGTAGCGACCCTGGGAACGTTCATCCGAGGTGATGTTGTTGGTTATGTCGTAGCCGCCAGCCTTGACGTCACTCGTTGCGGTTGCAGTTGTGGTTGGATCGTTGACCTGGATTCCACTTCGTCCGAGTTGCTGATTGACGTAGTCGTCGACTCCTTTGACCGCCTGGGCATTGGTGTCGTAAGTGGTGGTTTGGGTCAGTGACGGGTTGGAATCGCCATACTCGCGCGTCTTGTCATCCGCAGTGACGCTGACGGTGGCCTGCTTGGCATTGTTGAGGATTACCCCCTGTTCGTTGGTTTTGTCGACCGTCTCATAGAAGTGAACGCGAGCGCGTTCAAGGGCCTGTTCGCCAGGATTCAGGGAGGGGCCTGAATTATCAGCTTTTGTCAGCCAGTAGGTGTCATTGATCAGGTTCGAAATGATGGCCTCAACGGAGTCCACTCTGCTGCCAAGGTTAACGATCAACTGCTGGCTGCTGCCGTCCTGAGCGTTGTGCTGGATTTCTTTCTGGTCACTGGCGCCATGGATGTAAGAGTAAGGTTCAACCCCCCAGCCGGCATCGTGCAGGGTGGAAACCACCTGAAGGCCGCCGTTGGCATCGAAGGAGAAACCCACAGGAACTCTTGATTGGGTAGCGTTCCCAGCTGCGTCGGTGCGGGTGACCATACTCAGGGCGGGATCGTTAGCATCTGGTTTGATGTTCCAGGTGATGCCGGCCGAGTCTTTGAAGGTCAGCCCGCTGACGAGGTAATCCGAGCTATCGAGATAGTTCAGCAGGACATTCGAGTCGACATCCCGGTAGCCGCCATTGCCGTCTGGGGTCACGAACCCGGTGGCTTCGAACACCATGTAATCAAAGGACGAACCATCCTGGGTCTTGAGAACCACTGGAGTGGGATTCGTACCATAGGTGTTGGCCGAATTGGCCACGACGTCCTGGTAGCCGCGATAAACCAGTTGTTGGGCCGTTACGCCGGTCAGGCTTTCTCCAGAGAACGGAGCGGTGACGGTACCGGTGGTGGTCGTACCGGCAGCATTGGTCTGGTTGAAGCGGAAGATACCGTTGCTGGCCTTGCCGGCCAGCGTGCCGGCGTAGTTCAGATCACTCTCCATACGCACGCTGGCACCTTCCAGCGCGACTTGTTTGCCCATGAGGGCGGTGCCTTCCTGCTGAGTGATCGACGCGACATTGGAGGTGCGAAGCCAGGCGATACCGTCGCCGACGTCGATGATTGCCCGCTGGCCGTAGTTCGGGCCCGTGTTGTTCAAGCGGATATCGCCGGTTGCTGCGATGAACAGATTGCCGTCCTTGAGCAGAATCGGAGCGTTGATATAGACCGAGCCACTATCGCTGCTCAGGTCGTTGCCTTCGTAGGATTTGCCTTGTATGGGATTTCCAGTGGCTATCAGCGACAACGTGCCGGCCTGGCCATTACCGTCCTGCCCGATATTTGTAGCCACGATGGCGGTGTTGACATTGATGCGGTTGCTAGCCGAGACCTCGACGTTTCCACTGGCTAGTCCGTTGACGATGGCGCTGACCGATACGTTCCACAGATCCGAAGTACTGGGTCCTGTCGTGGAGCCGTTGGCGACACCAGTGCCGGCGTCAGCCTGAGTGTCGCTGACGATGTTGACCGTCTCCGGATCGAGCAGCCAGGTGCCCTTGATGGCGCCACTCGTATCGACTCTCGCGTCACGGGTTACCCGTAATTGCTTGCCGGAAGTTTCTACAGTGCCACCTTTGTGCTGACCTTTAGCGCTGGCCT
The DNA here is from genome assembly GCF_000349845.1 of Pseudomonas sp. ATCC 13867. NCBI lineage: Bacteria > Pseudomonadati > Pseudomonadota > Gammaproteobacteria > Pseudomonadales > Pseudomonadaceae > Pseudomonas > Pseudomonas sp. ATCC 13867. The sequence goes on from NC_020829.1 coordinate 2,691,016, forward strand.
GGCCGGAGAAGTGTGTCTTGCCATCGCTCCAAACCACCACCTGGCCGCCGGCCGTATGTCCGTCCGCGCGCAGCTCCGCTCCTTTATCGACAGTGGTGCTCTGGGCATGCTGTTCGCCACCTTTGCCCTGGTAGCTGCCACCCACCAGTACCTTGCCGCCGGCGCCCTGGGTGCCGCTGGTGTCGATCTTGGCAGTGCCGGCGACGCTCACTTCGTCGCCCAGCACCTTGACCTGGCCGCCGTTGACGCCCTTGGCGCTGAGGTTGCCGGTCACGTTGGTCCGGGCCGAGTTGCCGAGCACGATGGTGCCGCCGTCGTGGCTGACCGAATCGGCCACCACGTTGCCGCCGACGTTGATCACCGAGTCCAGGTGCTTGGCCGCGCGCTGGGCGCTCATGGCGACCGTGCCGTTGCCGACATCGATCTCGCCGCTGTTGTGCACGCCGCCGGTGACGTCACCGTTGACGCTGCCGCGCTCGCCGGGTTCGCCGTTCACCGCGATGTTGAGCAGGCCGTCACCGTGGAAGTCGAGGGTCGCCCTGGGACCGGTGGCCAGCTGCACCATGCCTTTGCGGGCCTGGATCACTCCGGCGTTGTTCACCTGGGCGCCGAGCAGCGCGACCATGCCGTTGTCTTGGACGGTGATGCGCCCCTGGTTGGTCACCGGGCCGGTGAGCTGGATGTCCAGCTTGCCGGTCGCGGCAAACTGCCTGGCCTGCTCCTCGGTGAGGAAGCCGGCGCTCGCCACCAGGGCGCTGGATGAGATGTGAGCCTTGGGTCCAACCATGATGCCGTTGGGGTTCACCAGGATCAGTTGGCCGTTGGAGGTAATGGCCCCGTAGATCTTCGACGGATCGGCACCGATCACCCGGTTGAGGGTGACGGATTTGCCGTCAGGCTGGTTGAAGGTGATCTTGTTGTCGGGACCGACGTTGAAGCGCTGCCAGTTGATCGCGGTGCGGGCGCTGGACGTGTTGATGTCCATGTTTTTGCCCTGCTGGCTGATGGTCGCCTGGCCGCCGACGACCTGGCCTCCCTGCGGCAGGTTGTCGGCGAGCGCGTAGGTCACCGGGAAGGTGGCTCCGGCGGAGGCCAGCGCGATGGCGATGCAGAGGGTAGTGAGCGGAGAACAAGGGTGTCCCTTTTCCGCCTTCGATTGGATGCTCATCGCATTCTCCTGATTAGGTTTAGCTAGGAGAAATGATTCGCCTCGGATCGAAACCGGGTAAGCGTGCGTTCAGGCAATGCCTTGTAGTGCGATTCCTAACCTAGGGGGCAGGTTGCATCGATGCGATGGGGACCGAGAGGATGACGCTCGCCTCGAAGACCAGGCCGTCGTCGCGGACGATCTCCAGGCTTCCGTGCAACAGGTCGCACAGCTTGCCGGCCAGGGCGAGGTAGAGGACGGGCGTGGCGTCCGTGTGCTTCGGCGCGGTGGCGCCCTTGACGTTCAGTGTCCAGTCCAGGTGGTCGGCCTCCCGCTCGAACCACTCGAGCTGTATCGTGGCACCCAGGGCGCCTTCATGCTTCATGTGCAGCAGCAGGGCCTTGAGCAGGCAGGCATAGCGCGCCGGATCGATCCAGCCGTGCGGTTGGGCGCGGGCGGTGATGAGTGTCCAGGCCGGGACGCTATCGCCGGGCAGGACCTTGAGCGATTCCTGGGTCAGATGGTTCAGGTTCTCGGGGAAAGGCGTCAGCGGAATCTCGCCCAATTCCATGCGCACCAGTTCGGAAACCATCTGCACATTATCCTGGATGCGCTCCAGCAGAACGGCGAGTCCGCCTTGGTAATCCGAGCTCTGGCGCCCCTGAAGAATCATCTGGGCGTTGGCGATGAGGTTGGCGACCTCGTCGCCATGCTGCAGCAGGTAGATGCCGCGGCGCTTCTGGATCGAGGAGAAATAGGAGACCTGGTTGTGCAGGGCCTGGATCTTCTGCGCTTCCTCGTCCAGGTCCACCGAGGTGCAGAGCATGCCCAGCAGCTCGCCGTTCTCATCCAGCACCGGGTGACCGCTGTGCCGGATCACCCGTCGCTGGCCACGGAGATACATCGGGACCAGCATCATGTAGGGGATGCGCTTCTGGACGGCGTCCTCGAAGGTGACCCGCGCATGCAGGATGTGTTCCTCGTCGATGATCCCAAGATCCCGTTGCCAGGTATTCAGCACCTCATCCTGCGTCAGACCGAGATAACTCAGGAAGGCCTGGTTGGTCGCGAGTATCCGACCGTCCGGCGCGCGCAGGCAGATGGGGTAGGGGACCTGGTCGAGGAGATCAGCGAAGCGGGAGGTGTCCTTTTTCGGGGCGACGTCATGCGCCGTTATTCCCGGCCAGTCATCGAGCAGCCCACGCTGTGCGGCGACCTGGAGCAGCTCGACCAGCGAGCGGGTGCCGGTCTTTTCCAGCAGGCGGGTCTTGTAGGTACTGACGGTGCGGTCGCTGAGCAGCAGCTCGTCGGCGATCTGCTTCACCCGGTAGCCGTCGGCGAGGTAGCGCAGCACCGTGAGCTCCCGCGCCGTCAGTTGCTCCGCTCCGGCCTCGGTGGCGTTCGCACCAGCGTCGAGATGCAGCGCCCTGGCCTGGAAATAGGTGCGTCCGGCCAGCACCTTGGCCACGGCGTCGAGGAAGGTTTCGAGGGCGTCGTCCTTGGACACGAAGCCAGCGGCGCCGGTCGCCAGGCAAAGGTGTTCGTACACGTCGGCGGGCAGCGAGGTCAGCACCAGCACCTTGGTGTCGGACTTCCTGGACACGATCCGCTTGATCACATCGAGGCCGCCCAGCTTGGGGATGTCGAGCTCCAGGATGACCAGGTCCGGCGACCGGGCACGAAACGCGGCGAGCCCGTCCAGGCCGTTCCGCTCGGGGCCGATCACGCTGTGCCCGGCATTGCGCAGGGCAGTTTCCGCGCCCAGGGAGCTCAGCGGTTGCTGATCGATGAGGAGTATGTTGGCCATGCTGTCGTCCGCGGCTCCGGGATCCATTGGCCTTGATGATAGACGCTGGATGCGGCGATCCCTTGAATCATGGCAGAGCGCCCCCGGCGATCGACGGCGGCGCTCCGTTCCGCTCAGTCGTCCGTCGAGCTGCCAGCGTGGAACGGGTGCTTGCCATGCAGCCGGCGGTGCTCCAGCGGTGGCATGCCGAACCAGCGCAGGTGCGCACGGCAGAACGATGCCGTGCGGTTGTAGCCCAGTTCACGGGCGATCTGGCCCACGGTCAGGGTCGTGCGGCACAGCAAATGCTCGGCCTGCTGGCGGCGGATCTGTTCGACGTGCCCCTCGAAGTCGATGCCGTCGTTGGCCAGTCGCCGTTGCAGGGTTCTCGTGTTCAGGCCCAGGTTGTGGGCGACCTGCTGGAGGCTGCAGCGGCACTTGGGCAGCAGCATCTGGATGTGGCGTTCCACCTTGCTGCGCAGGTCGTCGTCCGACGAGCTCTGGGCTTCCAGGTAAAAGCGCACGATGGAGTGCAGCACCGGATCGTGCTGGATGCAGGGATGCTGCAGGGAAATCGGCGACAGGGCGAGGGCGTTGTGCTCCTGGCCGAACAGCACCGGGCAGCCGAAGTAGCGGCGATAGAGGGCGATGTCGGCTTGCGGTTGATGGCGCAGCAGCACCGACCGGGGTCGGAACGCGGCGCCCATCAGCTCGGAGACCAGCAGCTTGCCCTGCAGCACCGACTTCTCGACGATCTGCGGGATTGCCTCGGGGCAGGGCAGGGAGTTGTCGAAATACAGCAGCACGTTGCCGGGGCGGCGTTCGAGGCGGTAGTGGATGGAGGGGCTGTACAGGTGCATGTAGCGCAACACCGCGACCAGGCCATCGCCCACGGTCGGCGCCGATCGCGCCAGGTGCTGCAGGGGACCGAGCAGCGAGGAGCCCTGGCGTGCCGCCAGCTCCAGGCCCAGTTCCGGCATGTGGACGGCGCGTGCGCTGCCCTCGAAAATCTGCGCAAGGCTCTTATAGGAAAACTTCTTCTCGAAGTTGCCGACCACGTCCAGGTCGACGTGATGGGGAGCCAGGTGCTCGCGCAATGTTGCGCCTTGCTCGGAGAGCAATTCGCCAAACTGAAGGAAGGCGGTACCGCGGATGCTGTCCATGTGATCACACTTGATAGGTATTGCGGGCTAACGGGGCGCTGCAAGCCCTGGTTCCTGCCAGGGGCTCGGGTGTAGGGTGAAACAAGTATTGCGGGATGACACAAAAGTGCAAACAAAGCCCGGACGCGCGGCGCGCTCCGGGCCTGTCGGATCATTTGTTCTTGAGCGACTGGAAGGTCTTGAGCATGTCCGAAGCCCAGCCATCGAGCACGGCGCGTGCGTCCGTGGCCTGCATGACCTGGGAAGAGTTCTCCAGCTCCGTGCCGGCGCCCTTGCGCACCACTTCGGCGACGACCTTGCCGCTGCCGCCGTCGAGGAAGGCCGCTTCGGTGGCGACGCTGGTGTCCTGGTCGCGGATGCCGGCGGCGGTGCTGATGCCGGCGGCCACCAGGGCGATCGGGATGACCTCGTAGGGTTGCAGGCCCTGGGTCGAGGCGCTGACGGCGGTAATCGCCGGGCGCACCACCAGCACGCCCGGAGCGGGGGCGCTGGCCAGCGGCAGGGCCTTGGCGAACTGGGTTTTCAGGGCCTGGTCGTAGTAGCTGGTGATCCCCGTGAGGGTGCTCTGCGGAATCTTCTCGGTGGGCTGCGGCTGCGGATAGAGCTGGCTGGGCTCGACGTAGACGCTGCTGAAGCGGCTCACGTCCACGCTCGGATCGATCCAGCGCATGACCGGCGCGCCGGTGGGTGACTTGTCTTCCTTGAGAATGCTGTAGTTCTTCAGGAACCCGGAGTAACTCTCGGGCTCCACGTATTTGCTCGCACAACCAGACAACGCGAGAGATGCGCCGCACAGTGTGGCCAGCAGAAACTTCGACTTCATCGTATGGCTCCTTAAAGGTCTTGGGATCAGGCAGTGATAGCAGTTTGTTGTCATGGAAATGTTGCAGGTGGCCGCAAAAACATCAGCTCACCCCGCCGCCCAGTGCATGCAGCGCGCAGTCCTTGTGGATCCCCAATGGCGTGGCGTCGGTGCGCCGTCTGGATTGCTCGGCGTCCGGATCGCCCGGCCACCCGAGAGTGTAGGCGGCATGCGTGGCCAGTCCATCGCCGGACCCGTAATGGGCTGCGCCACTCTGCAGCGTCCGCGACCTTCGGTGCGTGTGCATTTCGCGACATCGATTTCGAAGTAATTCGATTCTGCGCGGTGCGGGCGGCGTGATCTGATCGGGATTACAGTAGAAAGGCTTCGTTCTGCGGCGCAGTGCGTGGCAGAGTGTGCGATCAGGATTCCGGCACGCGCGGAATCGACTCGATAAAAATAATCGAACAAGGAAGAACGCGGTGGACACTCGTGAGCAGATCGCCAAGCTGGAGTCCAGCATCGGATCGCAGATACTGGGCCAGCAGCAAGGTATCCGCCATATCCTGCTGGGCCTGCTGGCCAACGGTCACGTCCTGCTGGAAAGCCTTCCGGGCCTGGCGAAAACCCGAACGGTCAAGGCGCTTGCCACTCACCTGGATGCGCACATGAGCCGCATCCAGTTCACACCGGACCTGCTGCCCTCCGACATCACCGGCGGGGAAATCCTCCAGCAGACCGAATCCGGCAACCAGCTCAAGTTCCAGGCGGGCCCGCTGTTCGGCAACGTCATCCTCGCCGACGAGATCAACCGCGCGCCGGCCAAGGTCCAGGCCGCGCTGCTGGAGGCGATGGAGGAACGGCAGATCACCGTGGCCGGGCAGGCCCACGCCATGCCGGGGCTGTTCATGGTGCTGGCCACGCAGAACCCCATCGAGCAGGAAGGCACCTACCCGTTGCCCGAGGCGCAGATGGACCGCTTCCTGATGAAACTGCTCATCGACTACCCGAAGGTGGAGGACGAAACCCAGGTCCTGCGCCTGGTGCGCGAGGAAGAGCAGCGCCAGCAGACGGGCGAGGCGCGGGAGCGTCCCGAGCTGCTGCCCCAAGAGGTGATCTTCGCCGCGCGCCGCGAGGTGGGGCGCGTGCACGTCTCCGAGCCGCTGGACCGCTACCTGATGGACCTGATCCACGCCACGCGCCAGCCCGCCGACTACGATGCGGACCTGGCGCGCTGGATCCGGGTCGGCGCCAGCCCGCGCGGCGGCATCAGCCTCGACCGTGTGGCGCGCGCCCATGCCTGGCTCGACGGGAACGACTACGTCTCCCCCGACGACGTCCGCGCGGTGCTCCATCCGGTGCTGCGCCACCGGTTGCTGCTTTCCTATGATGCGGTGGCCGACGGCGTGGGCGCCGATCAGGTGCTCGACCGCCTGCTCGATAAAGTGGCGGTTCCGGCGTAGAGGAGGGGCCATGCAGGAGCAACGCCCCATCGCCGACGGCTTCGTCTACGCCTCGTTGCCGCAGTTGATGCTGCTGGAGCATCGCGTGCGCGGCCTGAGCTTCCTCTCGCGGCAGCCGCTTTCCAGCGTGCTTTCCGGAAACCATGCCGCGCGTCTGCGCGGTCGTGGCCTGAGCTTCGACGAGCTGCGCCAGTACAACCCCGGCGACGACCTGCGCCACCTGGACTGGCGGGCCTCCCTGCGCTACGGCAAACCTTTCGTGCGCAGCTACACCGAAGAACGCGACCGGCCGACCCTGTTGCTGGTCGACCAGCGCATGAGCATGTACTTCGGTTCGCAGCGCAACTTCAAATCGGTGACCGCCGCCGAACTGGGCGCCATCGGCGCCTGGATGGCCTTCCATGCCGGCGACCGGGTGGGCGGCATCGTGTTCGGTGACCATCACATCGAGTACGTGCGGCCGTTGCGCAGCCGGGCGCGGGTGGAGGCGCTGTGCTCGGCCATCGTCCGCCACAACCACGCCTTGCACGCCACGCGCAGCGAAGACGAAGCGCCCGGCCAGCTGGACCGCGTGCTGAGGGAGTGCCTGGGCATCGCCGGACACGACCACCTGATCGTGATCGTCAGCGACTTCGCCGGCGTCTCCGCGCAGACCTTGCAGTTGCTGCGCCAGCTCAGTGCCCACAACGATGTGCTGGCCCTGCAGGTATTCGACCCCATCGCGCTCAAGCTGCCCGACAGGGGCCGGGTGACGGTGACCCAGGGCGAGCTGCAGGTCGAGCTGGAAATGGAGCGGCGCCAGGTGCATCGGCCCCTGGGGGAGTTTCTCTCCGGTCGCCTGAAGGACGTGGCCACCTTGCTGCGCCGCAGCCAGGTACCGCTGATGATGTTCAGCACCGGAGGCGACAGCCTCGACCAGCTGCGTGCCGAATTGGGCCGGCTGGCGGTGGTGCCGCGATGAGTGCGGCCGCCGTTCCCAGCATCGACCAGTTGCGCGAGTTGGCCCTGCCGGCGCCGGTGACCAGCTACTGGCCGCAGACCTGGGCCTGGCTGGTGTTGGCGCTCATCCTGTTGGCCATGCTGCTGGCCTGGGGCGTCTGGCGCTACCTGCGCTGGCGCCGCGATCGCTACCGGCGCGAGGCGCTGGCCCGGCTCGACCAACTGGTGCTGGCGCTGGACGACCCGCAACGCCGCCTGGCCGCCCTGCGTGAACTGCCGCAGTTGCTCAAGCGCGTGGCCCTGTCGATGCCGGCGGGGGAGGCGGCGGCGAGCCTGGACGGGGCAGCGTGGCAGGCCTTCCTCCAACGTCACGGCACGGCGCCGCTGCCGGCGGATTTCGCCCAGCGCCTGGCATTCCTGGCCTACGCCCCGGCAGCCCGTATCGAGGCACTGGAGGCCCATGACGTGAACGTCCTGCTCAACGCGAGCCGGCAATGGATCGAGGCTCATCGTGTGGCAGTTTGACTATCCCTGGCTGCTCCTGTTGCTGCCATTTCCCTGGCTGGCCTACCGCTACCTGGGACGCTATGTCGAGGCGCGCAGCGCGCTGCGCGTTCCCTTCTTCGCGGCCATGAGCCAGGCCACCGGACAGTTGCCAGGCAGCGCCAGCGCCGCCGGCGGACGCTGGCAACTGCCGCTGAACCTGCTGGTGTGGGCGCTCATCCTCGCCGCCTGCGCGCGGCCGGTGCTGGTGGAGAAACCCATCGAGCGGGAGCAGCCGATCCGCGATCTGATGCTCGCCATCGACATTTCGCAGTCCATGCAGACCACCGACTACAGCGCCCCGGACGGTAACAGGGTCGACCGCCTGACCGCCGTGAAACGCGTGGTGCGCGACTTCATCGCCAAGCGCAAGGATGATCGCATCGGCCTGATCGTCTTCGGCACCGGGGCCTATCCGCAGGCGCCGCTGACCCTGGACCACGCCAGCCTCGGCATCCTGCTCGACGAAGTCGGCATCGGCATGGCCGGGCCGAACACCGCCCTGGGCGACGCCATCGGCCTGACCGTGAAGCTGCTGGACAAGGCCCGGGAGCAGGAGAAGGTGCTGGTGCTGCTCACCGACGGCAACGACACCGGTAGCGCCATCACCCCGGAGCACGCGGCGAGCATCGCCCGCGATCGGGGTATCGTGGTGCACACCGTCGGCATCGGCGATCCCGAGGCGAGCGGTGACGCCAAGGTGGACCTGAAGACCCTGCAGGACATCGCCTCCGCCACCGGTGGGCGCTTCTTCCGCGCCGACGACCGCGATGCGCTGCAAGCGGTCTACACCACCCTGGACCAGATCACGCCACACCGGGTGAAAACCCTTAGCCACCAGCCCAAGCGCGATCTGTTCTGGCTGCCGCTGGGCGCAGCGCTGCTCGCCCTGCTGGTGGCCCACGGCATGGCGGCCCTGGCCTCGCGCCTGGGCACGCCGCGTCGGCGGCGAAACCTGGCGGAGGAGGGCTGAGATGGACATCGACCTGGGCGCCTTCCACTTCCTGCGCCCGCTGTGGCTGCTGATGCTGATTCCCGGCGTGCTCCTGCCCCTGTTGTGGGAGCGTCGCCATGACCTGACGCGCCGCCTCAGCGGCGTCATCGCTCCGCACCTGCTGCAGCATCTGGTCATCACTCCGCGCGACAACCAGCGGCTGCGCCCGGCGCATCTGCTCGGCGCGGTGCTGGCGCTGGGCGGCGTGGCCGCCGCCGGCCCCACCTGGGAGCAGGACCGCCCGGACTTCCTCGACAACCGCGCGCCGCTGATCCTCGCGCTGGATCTGTCCGCCTCGATGGACGCCGACGACGTGCCGCCGTCGCGCCTGGCGGCCGCCCAGCACACGTTGCGCGACCTTATCCAACGCCGCGCCGGCAGCCGCGTCGGGCTGATCGCCTACGCCGGCAGCGCCCACCTGGTGCTGCCGCCCACCGACGATCCGGCGCTGCTCGACAGCTTCCTGCAAGCCCTGTCGACCCGGCTCATCGAGCGCAGCGGCAAGGACGCGCTGGGCGCCATTCGCCTGGCCAAGCGCCTGCTGGCAGCCGAACAGGCACCGGGCACGCTGGTGCTGGTCACCGATGGCGCGGATGCCAGCCAGTTCGACGCCATCGGCCAGCAGTTGCGGGGCAGCGACCTGCAGGTGCTGGTACTGGCCGTGGGCAGCCGGGATAGCGGCCTGCTGCCAGGGCGCGACGGCCAATCGCGGCTCGATGAACAGGGCCGGCCAGAGCTCGGCCGCTTCGATTCGGAGGGGCTCAAGCGGCTGGCCGATGCGGCGGACGCCCCGCTGGGCAGCCTGACCCTGAACGACGACGACCTGGACTGGATCGAACTGCACGCGCAGCAGCACTTCCAGGCGGTACGCGGCGACGACCAGACCCTGCACTGGAAGGACGCCGGCTACTGGCTGTGCTGGCCGCTGTTGCTGCTGGCGCTGCTCAGTGTCCGCCGCGGCTGGCGAGTGCACTGGCTGAGCGGCGTGCTGCTGGCGCTGAGCCTGGGCTTCCCGCCGCAGCCGGCCCACGCCGGTGTCCTGGCGGATGCCTTTTTCACCCCGGACCAGCAGGGGCGCTGGGCGTTCGAGCACGGCCACTACCCGCAAGCGGCCGGGCATTTCGAGGACACCTACTGGAAGGGGCTGGCGGCCTACCGCGCCGCCGAGTTCGACGTCGCGCTGGCCAATTTCGCCCGGCTGGACAGCGCCCCGGGGTATTTCTACCTGGGCAATACCTACGTGCGCCTGTCGAAGTTCGAACAGGCCATCACCGCCTACCGCCAGGCGTTGCGTGTCCAACCGGACTTCCCGGAAGCCCAGGCCAACCTGGCCCTGGCCCTGGCGCTGCAGAAGGACCGGGATGACCAGCAGGAGGCCGGTCCACCGGACGAGAAGGCCGACAAGATCGAGTACGACAACGACGCCGGCAAGGGCAAGACGGTGCAGCAGAAGAGTCAGCAGGCCAGTTCGGACCAGATGTGGCTGAACAACCTGACCACCTCGCCGGCGCAGTTCCTCAGGCGCAAATTCCAGTTGCAGGATGCCTCCAGGGAGCGCGCGCCGTGAGAATCTTCAGCGTCCTGTTGATGCTTTTCATGCCACTCTGGGCGCTGGCCGCCGAGCCCCAGGTCAAGGTCCGCAGCCAGTTGTTGCCGGCGGATTCGGTCCTGGTGGGCGGGACCCTCAGCCTGCAGGTCGATCTCCTGGTGGACACCTGGTTCAGCGACGCGCCCCGCCTGCCCAAGCTGAACCTGGACGGCGCGGTGGTTTCCGAACCCGGCGGAGAGGCCGTCCACCTGAACGAGCAGATCGAAGGCACGCCGTTCTTCGGCCTGCGCTTCACCTACCAGATCACCCCGCAGCAGGCCCGGTCCTTCGAGATTCCGGCGCTGGCGATCCAGGTTTCGCCCGGCCAGGGCAGCGGCCCGGTCACCGTGCACAGCCAGCCGCAACGCTTCGTCGCGCGGCGGCCAGTGGGGGCCGAGGGGGGCGAGCAGCGCCTGGTGGCGCGGCAGGTCAGCGTCACCCAGACACTCAAGCGCTCCCACGAGCCGCTGCGGGTGGGCGACAGCGTGGAGCGCCGCCTGCACATCGAGGCCGAAGGGGCCCAGGCGATGCTGATTCCACCGCCCGGCTTCGCCGAGATCAGTGGCTTGAAGCGTTACCTGCAGTCACCCAGCGTCGGTCCCCTGAGCGACGGTCGTGGTGGGAGCGACGGCGGCGTGCGTGACGATGGGGTGACCTATGTGATCGCCGAGGCCGGCGAATACCGGCTGCCGGCCATCGAACTGCACTGGTGGGATGCCACCACCGGCGAGGCCCGCACGGCCTCCGTACCGGCGCTGGAGATCGAGGCGAGCGCTGCCGCCGGCTACCAGGCGCCGTTCTCGATCACCGAGGATCTGCGCGAGCTGGGCCGCAAGACACAGGTCCGAATCGCTGGTCATTGGCTGCTCCTGCTGGGCGCGCTGCTGCTCGTGGGCGTGCTGGGCTATGCCTGGCGCAGCCAGGGCGCCGCGCTGCTCGGCACCTGGAAGCGCTGGCGCCAGGCACGTCGCCAGGCCTGGCTGGAGTCTCCGGAATACGCCTGGCGGCAGGTCCGCAGCCAGCTCGAAAGCACGCCAGCCGAGCTTGGCGCGCTCTATCTGTGGATTCGTCGGATGAGTGGTTGTCGCGAAATGAGTAGGCACGCGAGTGAGTTTCCCAACGCCCCACGCAATGCTTTGCTAGGGTTCTTGGGGGCTCGCTACGGGCGTGAGCGCAACGTGGGCGCAACGACCGAACTGATCGACGCGCTGCCGGCGCTGCACCGGACTACCCTCGAGCGAGCCGAGGACTCTTCCAGAAAGGACGGTCTGAAGCCGCTGAACCCCTGAATCATTGAACCGCGCCGTTTCCCATCTAGGACGTCACATGCACCGACACGTTGCTTCACGCTGGCTGTTCACCCTGTTGCTGGCCCTGCCGCTGCTGAGCCAGGCCGCCGCTCCGTTGCCGTCGTGGAACGACGGCCCGTCGCGCCAGGCCATCGAGGGCTTCGTCGAGGCCGTGACCCGCGAAGGCGGTCCGGACTTCGTCCCTCCGGCCGAACGCATCGCGGTGTTCGATAACGACGGCACGCTGTGGAGCGAGCAGCCGATGTACTTCCAGGTGCTGTTCGCCCTGGAGGAAGTGAAGCGCCAGGCGCCGCAGCATCCGGAGTGGAAGACCCAGCAGCCGTTCAAGGCGGTGCTGGAGAACGACCGCAAGACTCTCGCCGAAAGCGGCATGAAGGGGATCCTGGAAATCGTCGCCGCCACCCATTCGGGCATGAGCACCGACGACTTCATCGGCAATGCCCGCCGCTGGCTGGCCAGCGCGAAACACCCCCGCAGCCAGAAGCCCTACACCGAGATGGTGTTCCAGCCGATGCTGGAGCTGCTCGACTACCTGCGGGCCAACGGCTTCAAGACCTACATCGTCTCCGGCGGCGAAGTGGCGTTCATGCGTGCCTTCGCCCAGGAGGTCTACGGCATTCCGCCGGAACAGGTGATCGGCACCACCCTGGGCAGCCGCTTCGAGGATCGCGACGGGCAACTGTCGATCCAGCGCCTGCCCAAGCTGGTCCACAGCGATGACGGCCCGGGCAAGCCGGAAAGCATCGACAGCATCATCGGCCGCCGGCCGATCCTGGCCTTCGGCAACTCCGACGGCGACCTGCAGATGCTGCAGTGGACCGCCGCGGGCCAGGGCAAGCGCCTGGCCGCACTGGTCCACCACACCGATGGCAAGCGCGAATGGGCCTATGACCGGGAGAGCAAGGTCGGTCGGCTGGACAAGGCGCTCGATACGGCGAAGAGCAAGGGCTGGGTGGTCGTGGACATGGCCACGGAATGGAAGCGCATCTATCCGTTCGACCAGTAATCAGGGCGAGCAGCAGAAAACCGCAGCAGTCCGGGGGATTCCAGCCGCGCATTCGGCATCTCTCGCGCGCAGTCGTGGGCATGACACAGTGACTGAAAATGGAGAGACAACAATGAATCGCACGGGAAGATTGTTATCGCGGTTCGCCCTGGCGGCGACGGCGATAGTAGGGTGCTCCGTCGCCCAGGCTGCGGACAAGCCGAACATCCTGGTGATCTTCGGCGACGACATCGGCCAGACCAACATCAGTGCCTACTCGTTCGGCGTGGTGGGCTATGAAACGCCGAACATCGATCGCATCGCCAAGGAAGGCATGATGTTCACCGACTACTACGCGGAGAACAGCTGCACCGCCGGCCGCTCGACCTTCATCACTGGCCAGGCGGCGCTGCGTACCGGGCTGTCCAAGGTCGGCATGCCGGGCGTACCGGTCGGCCTGCAGGCACGCGACGTGACCATTGCCCAGGCCCTCAAGGCCCACGGTTATGCCACCGGCCAGTTCGGCAAGAACCACCTGGGCGACCGCGACGAGTACCTGCCGACCAACCACGGCTTCGATGAGTTCTTCGGCAACCTGTACCACCTCAACGCCGAAGAGGAGCCCGAGCGTCCGTACTGGCCGAAGGACGACCCCGAGTTCGTCAAGGCCGCTTCGCCGCGCGGGGTGATCCACTCCTTCGCCGACGGCAAGATCGAGGACACCGGTCCGCTGAACAAGAAGCGGATGGAAACCATCGATGACGACACCACCCAGGCCGCCATCAACTTCATGGACAAGCAGGTGAAGGCCGACAAGCCGTTCTTCGTCTGGATGAACACCACCCGCATGCACGCCTTCACCCACGTGCGTGACTCGATGCAGGGCCAGAGCGGCATGCCCGGCAACGAGTACGCCGACGGCATGCTCGAGCACGACGGCGACGTCGGCAAGCTGCTCAAGGCGGTGGATGACCTGAAGATCGCCGACAACACCATCGTCATCTACACCACCGACAACGGCCCGAACCAGTGGTCCTGGCCGGATGCGGCGACCACGCCGTTCCGCAACGAGAAGAACTCCAACTGGGAAGGCGCCTATCGGGTGCCGGCGATGATCCGCTGGCCGAACCACATCAAGCCGGGCCGCGTCTCCACCCAGATGTTCTCCGGACTGGACTGGTTCCCGACCCTGCTGGCCGCCGTGGGCGACACCGACATCAAGGACCGTCTGCTCAAGGGCACCGACGTCGGTGGCAAGAACTTCAAGGTGCACCTGGACGGCTTCAACCAGTTGGATTACCTGACTGGCAAGAGCGACAAGAGTGCGCGCAAGGAGTTCTACTACTTCAACGACGATGGCGAACTGGTGGGCATGCGCTTCAACGACTGGAAGATCGTCTGGTGCGAACAGCGCGCGCCGGGTGGCCTGAAGGTCTGGAGCGAACCCTTCACCTGCCTGCGGGTACCCAAGCTGTTCAACCTGCGCATGGACCCGTACGAGCGGGCGGACGTGGTTTCCGACCAGTACTACGACTGGCTGACCAAGAACGATTACCTGCTCTTCCAGGGCACTCGCAAGGCAGCGGGCTTCCTGCAGACCTTCGTCGACTACCCGCCGAGCCAGAAACCGGCCAGCTTCAGCATCGACCAGATCCGCGAGAACGTGGACAAGCAGATCGAAGCGAAGATGAAGCAACAGGGCGCCAAGTAACGTAAGGTGCCACCCGGACGTCCTTCGCGGACGTCCCCCCCAGCCCGCGACGGTTCATCCGCCGCGGGCTTTCCTCTGTCTGACAAGGCGTAGTCGATGTCCTCAGCCGCCGGTTCCTCCCGTATGAGTTCCTCCCGCAGCGCAGAACGAACCACCCGTCCGGGTAAACAGTCGCGACTGCTGATTCCCGCGCTGTTGCTGTTCGTCTCGGGGGGCGCGGCGCTGGTCTACCAGGTGCTGTGGGTCAAGCAACTGTCGCTTGTGGTCGGCGTCGAAGTCTTCGCCGTGACCACGGCGATCAGTGCCTTTTTCGCCGGGCTGGCCCTGGGTGGGCTGGCCTTCGGGCGCTGGGCCGACCGCCTGCGGCGTCCGATCCTCCTGTATGCGGCCCTCGAGCTACTGGTCGCCGTCCTCGGAGTCGCCGCCACGCTGGCACTGTCCGCCGCCGCGGAGCCCTTTGCCCGCCTGGAGGAGCGTGTCGGCCTGCTGGCCTGGCTGCTACCGTTCCTGCTGGTCGGCGGGCCTGCGTTCTTCATGGGCGGCACACTGCCGGTGCTGATCCGCGCCGTGCAACCCGATACCGAACACATGGGCCGCGCCGGCGGCGGGCTGTATGCCGCCAACACCACCGGCGCCATCGCCGGAACCCTGCTGGCGGCCTTCCTGTTGCTGCCAACCCTGGGCGTGATGGGCAGCGCCTATGCCGCTGCCGCGCTCAATCTGCTGGCCGCCGTGGGCGCGCTGATCGCCCAGCGCGGCGCCGTCGAACCGGCAGCCCAGGCTGTCGCCGCCAGCGGGAAACGCAGCCCGGCGGCGCGCCTGGCGATTGCGCTGTATTGCCTCGCCGGGGGCGTGGCGCTGGGCTACGAGGTGGTGTGGACGCAGTCCATCGTACAGTTCATGAGCACCCGCGCCTTCGCCTTTGCGGTGGTGCTGGCCACCTACCTGCTCGGCCTGGTGCTGGGCAGTGCGCTCTACGCGCGGCGAGCCGATCGGATCCGCGATCCCTGGGGCGTGTTCGCGATGCTGATCGCCGCCGCCGGCCTGCTGGCCATCCTGCAGATCGCCGGGCTCGGCCAGTGGCTGGTGGCGGCGCAGGGTCGCGCTGAATACTGGGTGCTGAGCCTGGGTGGCAGCGAGCTGGCGGGGATGTCCGCGCGCTTCGCGGTGGCCGCGCTGTGCGTGGTGTTCCTGCCGACCACCTTGCTCGGCGCGGCGTTCCCCCTGGCGCTGCGCCTGTCGGTGGACAGCGGTCACGTTGGCCGCGATGTCGGTCTGGTGGTGGCGTTGAACACCCTGGGCGGCATCCTCGGCGTCATCCTGACCGGTTTCGTGCTGGTGCCGACGCTGGGCCTGGTGCGCACCCTGGCGGTACTCGCCATCCTGGCCGCGGCCATCGGCCTGCTGGCGGTCTGGCGCGGGGTGGGCGTCGGGAAGGGCGGGCGCCTCGCCGTCGTGGCGATCGCCCTCGCGACCCTGGCGACCAGCGTGCTGACCTCGCCGCGCCATCTCGCCGAGCTGATGCCGGCGGCACGCCACGGCCAGATCACCTTCTACCAGGAAGGGCGCGGCGGCACCGTCGCCGTGGTGGAGCAGGGCAAGGGCGATCGACGCTTCAACCGTCTGTACATCCAGGGCGTTTCCAATACCGGCGATGCCATGCCTTCACTGCGCTACATGCGCCTGCAGGCGCTGTTGCCGCTGCTGATCCATCGTGGCGAGCCGCGTTCCTCGCTGGTCATCGGCTTCGGCACCGGCATCACCGCCGGCGCGATGCTGCGCTACCGCGACCTGCAGCATCCGGTGGTGGCCGAACTACTGCCCGAAGTGCTGGCCGCCGCGCCCCACTTCCAGGGTACGTTCGGCGCCATCAGCGATCCGCGCCTGGAAATCCGCCTGCGCGACGGGCGCCGCGAACTGCTGCGCAGCGACGAGCGCTACGACATGATCACTCTGGAGCCACCACCACCGTCGGCCGCCGGGGTGGTCAACCTGTACTCGCGGGACTTCTACCGCCTGGCCGCCCGGCGCCTGCAGGAAAACGGCGTCGTCGCCCAATGGCTGCCGCTGCCGACGCAGAATGACGAAGACAGCCGCTCGCTGGTGCGCAGCTTCATCGACGTATTCCCCTACGCCTCGCTGTGGACCACCGAGTTCCACGAGATGCTGATGGTCGGCTCGTTGCAGCCCCAGCAGTTGGATGTCCCGCGTATCCGCCAGCGCTTCGAGCAACCGGAAGTCGCCGCGGCCCTGCGCGAAGTGGGGGTCGATTCGCCGCAAGCGCTGCTCGCCACCTGGATCACCGACCGCGATGGCCTGCAGCGCTACGCAGGCGATGCCCCGGCGGTGACCGACGACCAGCCGCGCATCGAATACGCACCCTGGGTACGCTCCCGGGAAATCACCCGGGTGTTGCCGACCCTGCTGGCGTTGCGCTCGGCGCCGCCGCTGGAAGCGGCCGAACCCTCGTTCCGGGGTGCGGTGGACGACCAGTGGCAAAGCCTGCGCCGCTTCTACGGCCTGGGCCTGCACGCCTACCGTGGCGAGCGCGACGCCTGGGCGCGGGATGTACGGCAGATCGCCCGGGAGGAGGGCGATAACCCGTACTACCGCTGGTTCCTGGGAGGGCCCTGATACGACGAGGCGCCGGGGATACCGGCGCCTCGCTCTGCTGCTCGACGGATCAGCGGGAGCTGTCGCTGCGCTCGGCTTGCCCGTCATCGACCTCCACGGCCGCCGCCTGTTGCGAGGCGAGCTGATCCACCCACGAATTGAACAGCTCATAGCCCACGGCCAGCACCACGGGACCGATGAACAGGCCGATGATGCCGTTACTGATCATCCCGCCCAGGGCGCCGATCAGGACCACCGGCATGGGCACGGCGACGCCGCGCCCCAGCATCAGCGGCTTGAGCACGTTGTCCGAGAGCCCGGCGGCGATGGTCCAGATGGCGAACAGGATGGTGGTGGCACCCACGCCGTCCTGGCTGAAGACGTACAGCACCACCGGCAGGGTGATCAGCAGTACCGGGAGCTGCATGATGCCCAGCAGCAGCACCAGCAGGGCGATCAGGCCCGCGCCCGGTACGCCCATCAGCACCAGCGCCACGCCGATCAGCAGCATCTGGATGAAGGCGATGCCCACCACGCCCTGGGCCACCGCGCGAATGGTGGCGGCGCACAGCGTGGCCAGTTCCTGCCCCCGTTCCGGGCTGAAGATACGCTGGGCGATGACCGTGGCGCGGTGTGCGCCGCGTTGGCCGTTGGCCATGATCACGCCGGCGATGATCAGGGCGACGACGAAGACCAGCACGCCAGTGCCGACCCCGGCCAGTTTCACCAGCAGCGTCTTGCTGAGGTCCTTCAGGTGCGGCACTACCTGCTGCAGGGCCCAGCTCAGGTCCCCGGAGGCGTGGTTCCAGATGCGGAAGAGCGGTTCGCCGATCACCGGCCACTCCTGTACCGCCGGGGTGGGCGGCGGGATTTCCAGCTTCCAGTCCTGGGCCGAGTGCAGGGCCGCCTGCACCGAGCTGGCGATGGATTCGCCGAGGAACGCCAGCGGCGCGATCAGGCAGACCAGAGCCAGCAGCACCAGCAGGATGGCCGCCTTGCCGGGGGAGATACCGATGCCGTTGGCGATGCGTGAATTGAGCGGGTACAGGGTGACGGCCAGTATCACCGCCCAGAGCATGACGCCGAGGAAGGGACGAAAGATCTCGTAGCAGAAGATCACCAGGCCGGCGATCAGGCCCGCCCGGATCAGGACATCCAGGTATTCGCGGGCACCGCTGATCTCGAGGAATTTTCGACTGGTCATCGTGTGTTGCTCCTTCTGCCTTGGCTGCCCGGTATGGATCGACGGCGCACGGCCCGTCCATGCCGTCTATTTCGCTACTAGCAGGCTAGACGAGCGCACCTGCCGTTCAAGTGAGCGGAGGGAGGAAGTGCTCATTTAACGACAGCGATCGCTCAGGCCGCCGTCAACGCGATGATGATCGGCCCGCAGACCGCCAGCGGCACATTGGAAATCGCGTAGCACACGGTGAAGCTGATGGCTGTGCCCAGCGTCCGGCGGCGCACTGTCGCGAAATGAAAACGATAAAACCGGCAAGCCCGGAATCTTCGACTAGGCTTGCGCTGCGTAGTCGTTCGAGCATTCCCGTATCCGCCTCGCCGGAGGGCTGACACTCGCGTCGAACGTTGAAATCACCGCTCGGAAGCCCGCATGCCCCAGGCCCATGACCTGATCATCTGCGAATACTGCGACGCCGTTTACCAGCGCGCTTCGTTGCAGCGTCACCAGCGCGCGCTGTGCGTGCGTTGCGGCGGCGTGCTGCAGCGGCATATCGCGCTGACCATCCAGCAGCGCCTGGCCCTGAGCCTGACCGGCGCGGTGCTGCTGGCCTTCGCCAACCTTTACCCGGTGATGACCATCAACATGCAGGGGCTGAGCAATTCGGCGACCCTCTGGGACTCGGTGATGATCCTCAGTACCGGCAGCATCACCTTCATCGCCCTGGTGGTGGCCCTGGCCATCATCCTCGCGCCCATGCTTCAGGTGGCGCTGCTCATCTGGGTGCTGGGGTTCGCCCTGGGAGGGCAGCGCGCGCCGGGCTTCGCTCTGTGCATGCGCGCCCTGGAAGGGGTCCGCCCCTGGAGCATGCTGGAGGTTTGCCTGCTCGGCGCCCTGGTGGCGGTGATCAAGCTGGCCGGGCTGCTGGAAGTGATTCCGGGCATCGGCCTGATGGCCCTGGCCGCCTTGAGCATGCTGCTGATCTATGTGGCCGGACGCGACATCCGCGACCTCTGGGGGCAGGTGTGAGCTCGCCACCACTGGCCCCGGAACTGAACCTCTGCCTGTGTCACGGCTGCGGCCATGCCTGCGACCTGGGGCTTGGCGCGCACCGGTGCGAGCGCTGCGGCGCGCCGTTGCATGCGCGCAAGGCCGATGCCATCCATCGCGGCTGGGCCTACCTGATCGCCGCCCTGGTGTTCTATGTGCCGGCGAACCTGCTGCCGGTGATGCGCACGGAAATGCTTGGCCAGGGCGTCGACAGCACCATCGGTGGCGGCGTGCTGGAGTTCTGGGAAGCGGGCGCCTGGGACATCGCACTGATCATCTTCATCGCCAGCATCGGTGTGCCGGCGATCAAATTCTTCTCCCTGGGCCTGCTGCTGTTCACGGCCCAGCGCCACAGCACCTGGGCGCGCCGGCAGCGCTCGCAGCTGTTTCGCTTCGTGGAACTGATCGGCTACTGGTCGATGCTCGACGTGATGGTCGTGGCGCTGGTCGCCGCCCTGGTGCAGATGCACGGGCTGGGTACCATCGAGCCGCGTCCCGGCATCCTGTTCTTCGGCCTGGTGGTGGTGCTCACCATGCTCTCGGCCATGAGTTTCGATCCACGTCTGATCTGGGACAGCGATCCGCAGAAGGGAGACCGAGTCGATGGTGCAGGACACCGATAAGCAGGCGCAGCCAGGACACGGGGACGTGCAGACCCGGCGCTGGAACGTATCGCTGGTCTGGATAGTGCCGATCGTCGCGCTGCTGATCGGCGCTTCCCTGGTGGTCCGCAACTGGATGCAGGAGGGGCCGACGATCTCGATTTCCTTCCGCACGGGCGAGGGCCTGGTGGCGCACAAGACCCAGGTGAAGTACCGCAGCGTGGTGATCGGCGAGGTGAGTTCGGTGGAACTGGCGCCCGACCGCAAGAGCGTGATCGCCAAGGTGCAGTTGTCCAAGGAGGCCGAGTCCTTCGCCAGCCGCAGCGCGCGGTTCTGGGTGGTGCGCCCGCGCATCGGCGCCGGAGGTGTTTCCGGCGTGGACACACTGCTGTCGGGCAGCTTCATCGGCGCCGACTCCGGCGATTCGAACATCCCCGAGAAGAGTTTCACCGGCCTGGAGTCGCCGCCGCCGATCACCTATGGCGAGAAGGGCAAGCGCTTCATGCTGACGGCTGGCGACCTGGGTTCGCTGGATATCGGCTCGTCGATCTACTACCGGAAGATTCCGGTGGGGCAGGTGGTGTCCTATGCCTTGAAGGCGGACGGCAAGGGCGTGGACATCGGCGTCTTCGTCGAGGCGCCCTACGACGCCTTCGTCACCCAGGACTCGCGCTTCTGGAACGCCAGCGGCGTGGATGTGGCGGTGGATGCCAACGGCCTGAAGGTCAACACCGAATCGCTGTCCTCGGTCCTGGTCGGCGGCCTGGCCTTCGGCACCCCTGACTATGCCGGCGATGCCAAGCCGGCGACGGACCAGCAGGCCTTCGAGCTGTTCGCCGACCGCGACACGGCACTGGCGCCGCCCAGCGGCAAGCCGCTCTACCTGCGCCTGCGTTTCGACCAGGCCATGCGCGGCCTGTCCGTGGGCGCGCCGGTAGAGTTCATGGGCGTGCCGTTCGGCAAGGTCACCTCGTTGAAGCTGGACTACGACCAGGCCAAGCAGAGCTTCCCGGTCATGGTCGATGCGGTGGTTTACCCGGAACGCCTGGGGCCCGTGCACCAGAAGATGCTCAAGGTCTTCCACCACGCGCCGGAGGACGAGGCCGGCACCCGGAGGCTGCTCGGCGCGTTCGTCGAGCATGGCCTGCGGGCCCAGGCGCGCAGCGGCAACCTGATCACCGGGCAGATGTACGTTTCCCTGGACTTCTACCCCGACGCCAAACCGGTCGCCTTCGATGCCGGCGCCCAGCCATTCTCCATTCCCACCGTCCCCGGCAGCCTGGACAAGCTGCAGGAGCAGTTGCAGCAGGTGGTGGAACGCATCAGCAAACTGCCGCTGGAACGTATCGCCAACAACCTGGACGGCAACCTGCGCGAACTGCAGGCCAGCCTGAAGCAGTTCAACACCCAGACGCTGCCGGGCGTGACCAGCACCCTGGCCGAGGTACGGCAGACCTTGCAGACGGCCAACTCGGCGCTGGCGGAAGATTCGCCGCAGCGCGAGAAGCTCAGCGACACGCTGAACGAACTGGATCGCATGTCGCGCTCGCTGCGCGACCTCTCCGACTACCTCGGCAGGCACCCCGAATCGCTGCTTCGCGGCCGCCCGAAGTCCTCGGACGCGAACAACCTGCAGCCCTGATAGCGCATTGCCAAAGGAGTGAATACAGATGCCGAAGCTGCCGACGCTGCTCATTGCCGGGCTGCTCCCGTTGTTCTGGGGATGCAGCAGCGCGCCGATCCACTACCACACCCTGGTGCCGTCGCAGCCGGAGCGGGGGACGGGCAGCAACATCCGTGTCGAGCGGGTCAGCCTGCCGCCCCAGGTGGACCGCTCGCAGATCGTCGTGCGCCAGGGCGGCAGCGGCCTGGCCATCCTGGAAACCGAATGGTGGGGTGCCAATCTGGTGGACGAGTTCCAGAACGCGCTGCAGGACCAGCTTGGCAGCCCCAGCGGTGGCCTCGCCCCTGCGCTGGTGCAGGTCGAGGTACAGCGCTTCGACTCGGTGCCCGGCCGCTATGCGCTGCTGGACGCCACCTGGCGCCTGAAACGCCCCGGCGTCCAGGAGGACCTGACCTGCCGCACTACCGTGCAGAGTCCGGCGGATAACCGCGTGGAGAGCCTGGTGAGCGCGCACCAGGCCAACCTGCGCAAGCTGGCGGACGCCGTCGCCCGGGCCGCGCGTTCCGGGCAGGGGCGTTGCCCGGCATCCGCGGGTTGAGGCGTCGGGCTCGGTGGACGGGGGCGGACGGGGCGTTCACGCGGACTCGCCCGGCCCCGTGTCCGGCACAACGGTAACCTCGAGAAGCCGGCGCCGCATGGCCAGCGGCGTCATGCCGAACCAGCGCCGGCAGGCCCGGTTGAATACGCTCTGTTCGCTGTAGCCCAGAAGGCCGGCGACCTGCGACATGGGCATGTGGCGCTCGGCGAGATAGCTCTCGGCGCGTGAGCGCCGGGCCTTTTCCAGCAGCGCCTCGAATCCGCAGCCCTGTTCGGCCAGGCGCCGCTGCAGGACCCGCTCGTGCAACCCCAACTGCTCGGCGATCAGCGCCAGGCGGCAGCGCTGGGTCGGCAACATCCGCAGGATCAGACTCTCGACCTGATGCACCAGGCCCGCCGGGGCCTGGGCATCGAAGGGGCTGAGGTAATCGAGCAGCACGCGGTGCAGTTGCGGGTCCTGCTGCTCCACCCGCTGGCTGAGGTGTTCCTTGCGCAGCACCAGCGCGTTGCAGGCCTGCCCGGTGTAGACCGCGGTATTGAAGTAGCGCCGGTAACGCGCCGCGGAGAGCGGCGTGAGGCCGCCCAGCAACAGGGATTTCGCACTGAACCGGGCGCCGCAAAGCAGCTTCATCGTGTTGTGCGCCACCCCCATCGCCAGTTCCTGCATCTGCCGCTGCTGCAACTGGCCCGGCAGGCGGAGATCGATCACCAGTCGCGGCGCCTCCGGGTCGTTGCGGTCGAGTTGAACGTCGATGCCGGGGCTGTGGTAGCCGATGAACCGCGAGACCTCCCCCAGCGCCTGGCCGACGGTGGCAGAGTTGCGTGCGATCAGGGCCACCGGCCCAAGGACATGCAGGTCCTGGTACTCCGCCAGGCGCAGCCCGAAATCCGCGCAGTTCAGCTCGCCTGCGGCGTACTCCAGGACATCCACCAGGGCGCGAAACGGTACCCGGGCCTCATCGTCCTCGAGCAGCCTCGGGTCGATGCGGAAGCGCCTCAGCAGTTGAGTGGGATTGCCGCCCAGTTGGCCCACCAGCTCGGGGAAACCGGTGAAGGAGGTGATACGGATGAGAGCTGTCACAGTCGCCAAAGATCAAAAGTGAGTCGTCAAAGATCAATTAATCTGCGCTTCGCCGGCGAAAAATTCCAGTCCAATGCACCGAGGCCTGTTCCCGGTGCGCCTCTTCCGCAAACCGAGAACAACAATATGGAATTCGATTACATCATTGTGGGTGCGGGTTCGGCCGGCTGCGTCCTGGCGAACCGCCTGAGCGCCGATCCTTCGGTACGGGTCTGCCTGCTGGAGTCGGGTCCGGAAGATCGCTCGCCGCTGATCCATACACCGCTGGGGGTCGCCGCGATCCTGCCGACGCGGCATGTGAACTGGGCGTTCAACACCGTTCCCCAGCCCGGCCTGAACGGCCGGCTGGGCTATCAGCCGCGTGGCAAGACCCTCGGCGGAAGCAGCTCGATCAACGGCATGATCTACATCCGTGGCCACCGGAGCGATTACGACGACTGGAGCGTGCTGGGCAACAGCGGCTGGTCCTACACAGACGTGCTGCCGTACTTCCGCAGGAGCGAGCAGCATCACCGGGGCGAATGCGACTTCCACGGCGGCGATGGCGAGCTGTATGTCGGCCGTGTGCAGCCGCACCGCGCCACGGATGCCTTCCTCAGCGCCGCTCAGCAGGCGGGGCACCGTCGCAACGCGGACTTCAATGGCGCCGAGCAGGAAGGCGTCGGGCACTACGACGTAACCATCCGCGAAGGTCGTCGCTGGAGTACCGCCAGCGCCTTCCTCAAGCCGATCCGCGAACTGCGCGGCAACCTGACCGTACTCACCGGCGCCCACGCGCAGCGCATCCTGTTGCAGGGCAAGCGGGCGTCCGGCGTTCAGGTGTCGATCAAGGGTGAGCGCCTGGAGCTCACGGCGCGCAAGGAGGTACTGCTCTGCGCCGGCGCGTTCGGCAGTCCGCAGTTGCTGATGCTCTCGGGCATCGGCGAGGCCTCCGAGCTCAAGCCCCACGGCATCGCGATGCAGCATGAGCTGCCGGGGGTCGGGCAGAACCTCCAGGACCACCCGGACAGCGTGCTCTGCTACAAGAGCCACGACACCTCGCTGCTGGGCATTTCCGCCAGGGGCACGCTGCGCATGGGCAAGTCCTTCGTCGATTACCTGCGGCATCGGAACGGCCCCTTCGCCAGCAACTGCGCCGAAAGCGGCGGCTTCCTCAAGACCTCGGCGGACCTGTCGCGTCCGGACATCCAGCTGCATGCGGTCATCGGGACGATCGACGATCACGGCCGCAAGCTGCACTGGGGACACGGTTTCAGCTGCCATGTCTGTGTGCTTCGCCCCAAGAGCATCGGCAGCGTGGGCCTGCAATCCGCCAACCCGTTCGCGCCGCCGCGCATCGACCCGAACTTCCTCGGCCACGAGGACGACGTGCAGACCCTGCTGAAGGGCTACCGCATGACACGGGAAATCATCGAGCAGGCCCCATTGGCCCATTACGGGCTGAAGCCCATCTACGGCAAGGACCTGCACAGCGATGAGCAACTGATCGAGTTGCTGCGCCAGCGCACCGACTCCGTCTACCACCCGATCGGCACCTGCAAGATGGGCAACGACGAAATGGCCGTGGTGGATGACCGCCTGCGTGTCCGTGGCATCGAGGCGCTGCGGGTGGTCGATGCCTCGATCATGCCCACGCTGGTCGGCGGCAACACCAACGCGCCGACCATCATGATCGCCGAGCGAGCGGCGGAGTGGATCATCGACGCCGCCTGAGGTCTCCATTTTCCGCGCCAGCGCGCCAGAGGCCGATTACCGCCGGCCCCTGGCCGATTCTCCAGAACAATCAGCAAGGTCGACGATTCATGCTTCTCACCCAAGCCCTGCACACCGCCGCGCAGCTCTATCCCGAGCATCCCGCCACTCTCTGCCACGGTCGCGAGCGTACCTACCGGCAGGCCCTGCAACGAGTCGCCCGCCTGGCTGCCGGCCTGCGCAATCATGGGCTGGAGGAGGGTGGGCGGATCGCGATCCTGGCATTGAACTCCGACCGTTACCAAGAAGGCCTGTTGGCCTGCTGGTGGGCCGGCGGCGTGGTGAACCCGGTGAACATCCGCTGGAGCGCCGGGGAGATCACCTACTCCCTGGAGGACAGCGGCGCCCGCGTGCTCATTGTCGATGACCAGCACCTGCCATTGCTCAGCCAGATTCTTGCCAGCCTGCGCCACCCGCCGCTGCTGGTCTACGCCGGCGAGGGCGCGACGCCGAGCGGCATGCTCGGCTTCGAGGCGCTGATCGCCGAATCGGCACCCATCGCTGACGCCGGCGCCGGCGGCGAGTCGCTGGCGGTGATCCTCTATACGGGCGGCACCACCGGCAGGCCCAAGGGCGTGATGCTCTCCCACGACAACCTGCTGTCGGGCGTGCTGATGCGTCTTGCGGACCTGCCGCCGGTGGCGGGCCGGGTAGGGTTGTCCGTCGCGCCGCTGTTCCACATCGCCGGACTGGCGTCCGCCTATGCGCGGATCCTGACGGGGGCGAGCAACATCTACCTGCCGTTGTTCGACGCGCTCCAGGTGCTGGAAACCGTGCAACGCGAGCGTGCCAACGAAATACTGCTGGTGCCGACCATGCTCCAGGCGCTGCTCGATCACCCGAGTTTCGCCGAGTTCGACCTGTCGTCGCTCGAGCGCGTGTTGTATGGCGCATCACCCATCAGCGCCGCTCTGCTGGACAGGGCCGTCGCCGGCCTGCCCTCGGCGGGTTTCGTCCATCTCTACGGCCTGACCGAGAATGGCGGGCAGATTTCCGCCAATCCACCGTGCAACCACAAGGCCGACGGCGGTCTCAGCCGCTCGGTGGGCCGGCCCACGCTGGGGCAGTGGGTGCGGATCGTCGACGAGCAGGGCCATGAGGTGCCGCGCAATACCGTCGGCGAGCTCATCGCCAGGGGGCCGTCGGTCATGCAGGGGTACTGGAATCGTCCGGAGGATACGGCCGCGACGCTACGCGACGGCTGGTTGTACACCGGAGATGCGGCCTACATGGATGACAGTGGTCACCTGTTCGTCGTCGATCGCATCAAGGACATGGTCATCAGCGGCGGCGAGAACATCTATTCCGCGGAGGTGGAGAACGTGCTAGCTCGCCATCCCGCCGTTGCGCTGTGTGCCGTGATCGGGGTTCCCCATGATGCCTGGGGCGAGGCCGTGCATGCCGTGGTGACGCTCAAACCGGGCCGGCAGACGGATGCCGAGGGGCTCATCCGGCATTGCCGGGAGGCGCTGGCTGCCTACAAGTGCCCGAAGTCCATCGAGTTCCGTGAGAGTCTGCCGCTGTCGGGCGCCGGCAAGATCCTCAAGCGCGACCTGCGCGAGCCGTACTGGCAGTCGGTGCGGCAAGGCGCGAGCGCCTGACCGGGGGAGGCCACGCCCCGGGACCGGGGCGTGGCGGGTGGCTCACTGCTTCTGTGCGGCGGCCTGCTGTTTCATCTTCTCGGCGATCTTCTGGTACACCGACTGCTGTACCTGGTCGATGGTGAAGCTGGCCGGGCGCTGGCTCGGCGGCCACTCGATGAAGGTCTGCAGGAACTGCGTGGACTTCATGGTGGCGATGCCCATCAGGTAGGCGTTCTTCACCAGCCAGTCGTTGTACTGGTCGGAGACGATGTCGGCCGTCTCGTACGGGTCCATGCGCAGGTTGTAGAGCTTGGGAATGCGCAGGCAGACGAAGGGTTCGCTCCACACCTCGAAGCCGCCGGGCTTGCGCTGTTCGCAGAACACCGCCTTCCAGTTGCCGAAGCGCATGGCCACCAGTTGGCCCTCGTCGTTGAAGTAGTAGAACTCGTCGCGCGCGCTCTTCTTCGCCTTGCCGGTAAGGTAGGGGAGCTGGTCGTAGCCGTCCAGGTGGACCTTGAAGGTCGGCCCGCCCGCCGTCGGCGCCCAGCCCTTGAGCAGCTTCTCCTTCGCGTCAGGCACACCCGCGGCGGAGAGCAGGGTCGGGAACCAGTCCAGGCCGGAGACCAGATCATTGGACACCTGGTCCGCCTTGATGTGGCCCGGCCAGCGGATCATCGCCGGTACGCGGAACGCGCCTTCGTAGTTGGAGTTCTTCTCGTTACGGAACGGCGAGGTGGCGGCGTCCGGCCAGGTGAAGCGGTTCGGGCCATTGTCGGTGGTGTAGATGACGATGGTGTTGTCGGACAGCTTCAGGTCGTCGAGGGTCTTGAGCAGCTTGCCGACGTCGCCGTCGTGCTCGAGCATGCCGTCGGCGTACTCGTTGCCGGGCATGCCGCTCTGGCCCTTCATCGAATCGCGCACGTGGGTGTAGAGGTGCATGCGCGTGGTGTTCATCCAGACGAAGAACGGCTTGTCGGCCTTGGCCTGCTTGTCGATGAAGTTGATGGCGGCCTGGGTGGTCTCGTCATCGATGGTTTCCATGCGCTTCTTGGTCAGCGCACCGGTGTCCTCGATCTTGCCGTCGGCATAGGAGTGGATCACCCCGCGCGGGGAGAAGTGCTTGACGTAGGGATCCTTCGGGTCCTTCGGCCAGTACGGGCGCTCGGGTTCCTCTTCGGCGTTGAGGTGATACAGGTTGCCGAAGAACTCGTCGAAGCCGTGCTTGGTCGGCAGGAACTCATCGCGGTCGCCCAGGTGGTTCTTGCCGAACTGGCCGGTGGCGTAGCCTTGTCCCTTGAGGGCCTGGGCCAGGGTGATGTCGCGGTCCTGCAGGCCCACCGGCGAGCCGGGGATGCCGACCTTGGTCAGGCCGGTGCGCAGCGAGGCCTGGCCGGTGATGAAGGTGGAGCGCCCGGCGGTGCAGCTGTTCTCCGCGTAGTAATCGGTGAACAGCATGCCTTCCCTGGCGATGCGATCGATGTTCGGCGTGCGGTAGCCGACCACCCCCTGCGAGTAGGCGCTGATGTTGGTCTGGCCGATGTCGTCGCCGAAGATCACCAGGATGTTCGGCTTGTCGGCGGCCTGGGCGCCAACTCCGGCCAGCAGGCCGACGGCCAGAGCCAGCCGCGGCAGCCAGCTGCGGTTGCGGGTCATAACACGGTTCTCCGTGATGCTTGTTGTTGGGGATGACAGGCCCTGGCCGCAGACGGCCGGACACTGGTTGTCATTGAACGCGGCATGGGATGGAGTGCAAATCACCCGATCGGGTGGTTTGCCAACAGAGTGGGGGGCGGTTGGGGATGGGTGTTACGCACTGTATCGCGCGTTTCGCCCGGTACCGGGGCAGGGCCTGCCGACAATGGCGCAAGCGCGAGAAAAAGGGACTTCGCCACCCTCTCGGGTGATGCGAAAAATCACCTGTTCAGGCGCTTTTTCGCGCTACCGGCGACTGACAGCATGCGCACTCCAACACATGGATCACTGGAGTACCGCATGCCAACAATAACAATGCGCGGAAGCTTCCGACCGCAGGCCCTGGCTATCGCCGTGGCGCTGGCCTGGACTGCACAGGCGCAAGCCGTAAGCTTCAACATTGGCGAGATCGAAGGGCAATTCGACTCGTCGCTTTCCCTGGGCACCAGTTGGGCCCTGCGCAACCCCGATCCGGATTTCGTCTCCAACTACAACGTGGTCGGCGCCAAGGGCAAGGCCGCCTCGCGCACCGCCGACGACGGCCGCCTGAACTTCAGCAAGGGCGACACCTTTTCGAAAATCTTCAAGGGCATCCACGACCTCGAGCTCAAGTACGGCGACTCCGGCGCCTTCCTGCGCGGCAAGTACTGGTACGACTTCCAGCTCAAGGACGAGGACCTGCGCTACTACAACATCGATGACCGTGGTCGCGACCAGTCGGCCAAGGCCTCGGGCGCCGAGTTCCTCGATGCCTTCGTCTACCACAACTACCAGGTGGCCGACCTGCCGGGCAACGTGCGTTTCGGCAAACAGGTGGTGAGCTGGGGCGAGAGCACCTTCATTCCCAACTCGATCAACTCGATCAACCCGGTGGACGTCTCCGCGCTGCGCCGCCCCGGCGCCGAGGTCAAGGAAGCGCTGGTGCCGGTCCAGCTGTTCTACCTCTCCCAGGGGCTCAGCGAGAACGTCACCGCCGAGGGTTTCTACCAGATCAAGTGGGACAAGACGATCACCGAGAACTGCGGCACCTTCTTTGCCGTCGACGCGGTGGCCAAGGGGTGCGACGACCGCCTGGTGATCGCCGGTCCCGACTTCGCTCCGGGCGACCCGCGGGCCAACAGCGGCAGCATCCTGGATGTGGCCGGGGGCCGCGCCAACGCCTACATCCCCCGTGGCGACGACCACGAGCCGGGCGACTCGGGACAGTTCGGCCTGGCCCTGCGCTGGTTCATTCCGGACTTCAACGACACCGAGCTGGGTGCGTACATGATGAACTATCATAGTCGCAACCCCTCCCTGAGCTTCACCCGCACCACCTTCGCGGGGCCCTCCAACGCGCTGACCACCGCCAGCCGCGTGCGTGGCGCCAGCTACTTCGTCGATTACCCCGAAGATATCCGTCTGTACGGCCTGAGCTTCCAGACCAACCTGGCCGGCGTCGCGCTCGGCGGCGAGATCAGCTACCGGCCGAACATGCCGATGCAGATCAACACCGCCGACCTCAACCTCGCGGCGATGAACCAGCTCGGCCTGGTCAACGGCGTGCCCACTGCCGTGTCCCCGGTGTTCGTCGACGGCCAGGCGGTCAATGCGCCGGGCTCGGCGATCCAGGGCTACAAGCGCCTGCCGTTCACCCAGATGCAGGTCACCGCCACGCAGTTCTTCGATCAGGTGATGGGCGCCGAGCGCCTGACCCTGGTGGGCGAGGTCGGCTACGACCACATCAGCGGCATCGACAACTCCCTGGGCAGCCTGCGCTTCGGCCGCAGCCCGACCTACGGCGCCGGCGAGCTGCTCGACCAGTCGGTGTGCGTCGGTACCGCCGCCGGTACGGCCGGGGCCAGCAACCCGCAGCAGGAGTGCAACAGCGACGGCTTCTACACCAGCAGTTCGTGGGGCTACCGGGTACGCGGCATCCTCGACTACCCGAACGTGATCGCCGGCATCAACTTCAAGCCGAACATCGCCTGGTCGCACGACGTCAACGGCACCGGGCCGAGCTTCGAGGAAGGCGCCAAGGCCATCAGCCTGGGTCTGGATGCGGACTACCAGAACACCTACACGGCGAGCCTGAGTTACACCAACTACTTCGGTGGGGATTACAACACCATGACCGACCGCGACTACATGTCAGTCAGCGTCGGCGTGAATTTCTGAGCAGGTGAACAGCATGTACATGATGAATTTGATGAAGGGCACGATCCTCGGCCTGAGCCTCCTGGCGAGTTCGGTACACGCCGCGGTTTCGGCCGAGGAAGCGGCCAAGCTAGGCACCACCCTGACGCCGCTGGGCGCCGAGAAGGCCGGCAATGCCGACGGCAGCATCCCGGCCTGGACCGGGGGGCTGCTGCCCGGCGCGGGCAAGGTGGAGAACGGCTTCCTCAGCAACCCGTTCCCCGACGACAAGCCTCTGTTCGTCATCACCGCGCAGAACGCCGAGCAGTACAAGGACAAGCTCACCGCCGGCCAGATGGCGCTGTTCAAGCGCTATCCGGACAGCTACCGCATGCCGGTGTATGTGACTCGTCGCACCGCCGCCAGCCCGCAGGCCATCTATGACGCCGCGAAGCGCAGTGCGCTGCACACGGAGGAGGCGAATGACGGGAACAGCCTGGCCAACTTCAGCGATTCCCGCAACTACGCATTCCCGATTCCCAAGAACGGCTTGCAGGTGGTGTGGAACCATACGACTCGCTACCGCGGGCCGAATCAGCGCCGACTCACCGCCCAGGCGGTCCCGCAGGTCGACGGTTCCTTTACCCCGGTGACTTTCGAGGAGGACATCGCCTTTCCGCAGTTGCTCAAGGATGGCGACCCCAGCAAGAATTCGAACGTGCTGTTCTACTACAAGCAGAGCGTGACCAGCCCGGCACGCCTGGCCGGCAACGTGCTGCTGGTGCATGAAACCATCGACCAGGTGTCGGAAGGCCGCCTGGCCTGGGTCTACAACGCCGGCCAGCGCCGTGTGCGCCGTGCCCCGCAGGTCGCCTACGATGGCCCAGGCACTGCCGCCGATGGTCAGCGTACCTCGGACGACTCGGACATGTTCAACGGTGCCCCGGACCGCTACGACTGGAAGCTGATTGGCAAGAAGGAAATCTACATCCCCTACAACAACTACCAGCTGTGGTCGCCCAAGCTGAAATATTCCGAAATCATCCAGCCGGGCCATATCAACCAGGATCTGACCCGTTACGAGCTGCACCGCGTGTGGGAAGTGGAGGCTACCCTCAAGCCCGGCCAGCGCCATATCTACGCCAAGCGTCACTACTACTTCGACGAGGACACCTGGATGGCGGTCGAGTCTCAGCTGTATGACGGTCGCGGCCAGCTCTGGCGTGTCGGCGAAGGTTTTGCGGTGAACAACTACGAGCAGGGTACCGCGTTGTACGCGGCGAATACTCTGAACGACCTGATCTCCGGCCGCTATCTGGTCATGGCGCTGCAAAACGAATCCAGGCGTGGAATCGACTTTACGCTGGAGGCCAAGGCCAACGACTTCACCCCTGCGGCCCTGCGCAACGCAGGTATCCGCTAAGCCCCACGGCGCCGCCTCCCAGGGAGGGTAGGGCGGCGCCATACCTCGGACTAGTCTCCCGGCTAGTCCGAACGACCGATTGTTCCCCTCATCCCCGAATGCTCTGCTGACACCCCGACGCAGCACGAATTACAACGAAAACGGGTGTCGCCATGTCCAGTTTCTCTGCCATTGCCGCCGGTGCTCCGGTGTCCATGCCTGCTACGCAGTTGCCGCGCGAGCCGCTGCTGCAAGTCCTGCTGGAGTCTCCACGTCGTCTGAGCCTGCTCTGCGCGCCGGCCGGGTATGGCAAGAGCGCCCTGGCCCGTGCCGCCCTGGAGCGCCTGCCGGCCAGTTGCGCGCGCATCTGGCTGGATTGCGCCGACCAGCCGCTGGGCGTGACGGCCGTGTGCTCGCAGATCGCCCGTAGCCTGGGATTGCCGGAGAGCGACCCGGCCAGCGTGCTGCTGGCCCTGCAACTGCGCCGGCAGCCGCTCTGGCTGGTGCTGGACGACTACCCGCAGGCCCCCGATGCCGAGCTCGATGCCTGGGTTCAGCGTCTGCTGGGCCTGGCCGAGACGCCTCTGTACCTGCTGGTCAGTTGCCGCCAGCGCCCGGACTGGAACCTCTCGCGCCTGTTGCTCGACGAGCGCCTGTGCGAACTGGGCGCCGCGCAACTGGCCTTCAGCCGCGCGGAAAGCGATGCGCTGGCGCTCGCCCTGGGCCATGACAGCGAATGCCGCGAACGCCTGTGGGCGGCCACGCAGGGCTGGTGCGCCGGCGTGCGGCTGCTGCTCAGCGCGCGCGACGGCGTCCATGCGCCGGGCGAAGTGGCGTCCTGGCTGCGTTCCTACCTGGAGCAGGAACTTCTCGGCCGCCTCGACGCCGAGGCGGGCGACATGCTCTGCGGCCTGGCCTACCTGCCGCGCTTCAACCGCGAAATCTGCGCCGGCCTCTGGGAAGAGCAGGGCGGCGAACTGTTCGACCGCCTGCACCAGGGCCAGGGCTTCTTCCTTCCAATGGACGCCGAAGGCCGCTGCTTCCGCCTGCCGCCGCTGGTGGCCAAGGCCCTGCAGGACCACCTCCAGGGGCCTGCCCTGACCCGCCTGCGTCTGCGTGCCTGCAGCGTGCTGAGCCAGGCAGGCTGGCTGAACGAAGCCATCGAAATGGCTCTGGGCGCCGGCCAGCCGGAAGTCGCCGCCAGCTATATGGATCGCCTGGACATGGACTGGCTGTTCGCCGGCCGCCACCTGCGCCTGCTGCTGGACTGGCGCGAAAAACTCCCGGCGGCGCTGATGGAAAGCACCCCCCGGCTGATCTGCCTGAACACCCGCGCGCTGCTGTTCAGCTGGCGCCTGGACGAGGCCGAAGCCTGCATCGCGCGCCTCGGCGACTTCCTGCCGCAAGCCCAGGCCACGCGCAACCATCGCCTGCTGGCCAACTGGCTGGCCCTGCGCGGTGCGCTGGACGGCATGCACGGCCGCATGGACGATGCGCGTGAACGCTGCAGCGCCGCCCTGGCGGAACTGGACCCGCGCGACTGGCGTTCGGCGCTGCTGTGCCAGACCACCCTGGCGCGCCTGGACATGGCCTGCGGCCAGCCGCAGTCGGCGCGGCGCACCCTGCGGGAGGCCGTCGAACTGGCGCGCCGTCGGGGCTGCCTGGCCAGCGAAGTGCTGCTCGACTGTGACCGCATCCGCCTGGCGCTGCTCTGCGGCGAAGCGGGGCAGGCGCAGGCCCTGCTGGACGCTTGCTGCGAACGGGTAGCGGCGACCGGCCAGGAACATGGGCTGCTGCTCGGCCGCCTGGCCTTCCTGCGCGGTGAACTGCTCCTGCTGCAGGGCGACCTGGAAGGCGCTGGCGCCATCCTCGAAAGCGGCGTGACGCAGGCCCGCACCTGCGCCGATCCCTATATCCTGCACGGTCTGCTCGGCCTCGCCGAAGTCGCCTCGCGTGGTGGCGAGCATCTGGAAGCCGGACGCATGGTGGATGAAGCCGAACGCTGCATGCACCGCTGGCGGGTACAGCCAGCCTGCTATGCATTGCCACTGCAGGGCCTGCGTTTGCGCCTGCTGGCACGCCAGGGCCAATGGCAGCGCCTGCACCAGGAAGGCCAGGCGCTGGCGACGGAGCCGCTGGCGCCGCCGCTGCACACCCCCTCGCTGCCGCAGCGCCTGCGTTATCTGCTGGCGCTCGCCGAGGCCGGCTGCGGCGACCCCCTGGCGGCGCGCGAACGTCTGCGCCGCCTGCAGGACGAATGCCAGCGCCTGGAACTCTACGGCCTGGCCCGCGAGGCGCAGCACGCGCTGGAAAGCCTGGCCGGCGGCGTGCAGACCGAGCAACTGCCCGGCCTGCTGCCGGCAGGGCCCGCCGGCACCGCCGAGGGTTGTGGGCACGGCCTCACCGCCCGCGAGGTCACGGTGCTGCGGCTGTTGGCCGAAGGCCTGTCGAACCAGGAGATCGGTAACAGCCTGTTCATCTCGCTGAACACCGTGAAGACACACACCAAGAAGATCAACGTGAAGCTCGGCGTGCGCCGGCGTACCCAGGCCATCGTCCGCGCCAAGTCACTGGGGCTACTCGGGTGAGCGGCCGCCGCCGGCCTGCCGCAGCAGATCCACCAGCGCCCGCGCGCAGCCGGGCAGGGCCTCGTGGTCGCGTAGCAGCACGCTGCGTTCGCGAACGACCCAGGGCTCGTCCAGAGCGAGGATCTGCAGGTTCATGGTGCGGCTGTGGCGCAACGCCGCCGTTTCCGGGATGACCCCGATGCCGACACCGGCCTCGACCATCCGGCAGATGGCCTCGAAGCTGGCCACCTGGATACGCAGGTTGAGGCTGCCGCCGACGCGCTTCACCTGCTCGCGCAGGAAGCTCTGCAGGGTGCTGCCCTCGTGCAGGCCGATGTGAGCGAAGCCCAGGGTATCGGCCAGCGTCAGGTGCCGCAGACGGCCTAGCGGATGCTCCGGCGGTACCACCAGGACCAGCCGGTCGGTGCTGAAGTGCACCACCTGCAAGCCTTCGGCGCGCACCGGACCGGCAACGATGCCCAGGTCGGCGGAGCCGTCGAGGATGGCGCGGACGATGTCGCGGTTCAGGCGTTCCTGCAGGTCCACGCTGACACCGGGGCGCACCGCGAGGAAGCCGGCCAGCAGCTCGGGCAGGAACTCGGTGACCGCCGTGGTGTTGGCGAAGATGCGGATGTGCCCGACCTGGTCGCCGCCCTGTTCGCTGAAGTCATCCTTCAGATGATCCACCTGGCGCAGGATCAGCCGCGCGTGCTGCAGCAGCCGGTGGCCCGCCGGGGTCAGCTCGACGCCGCGGTTGTCGCGATACAGCAGGCGGCAGTCGAGCTGGCCCTCCAGCGCCTTGATCCGCGCGCTGGCGGCGGCGGCCGAGAGATGGGCGCGGCGCGCGCCCTGGGTAAGGCTGGGGGCTTCGGCGATGTGCGCAAAAAGCCGCAGGTCGGCCAGGTCGAAGTGCATGGGGCGGTTCTCCGCGAAACGGCAGACAGCCCCGCTAGGCTGTCAGTGTCGAAGTGGCGTTAGGATTTCCCTAACGCTGGATTATAAAAATGTATATTCAGCGAACGCAAGCCCTGTTGCATGCTCCGTTCATCAAACCTGCCAAGAGGTCCGAAATGAGCGATTCACCCTACGCCGACTGGATCGGCCGCTCCCAGGAGCGCGAGGAAGAATTGAGTACGCTGCTGGTCCGCCGCCTGGCCGTGACCCTGGCCGAAGAGGCTCCGGCTGCTGGCGAGGCGCTGCCGCCGCTGTGGCACTGGATGTTCTTCCAGGATGAAGTGATCGAGCCGGGCCTGGGCGCCGACGGCCACCCGGCGCGCGGCGGCTTCCTGCCCCCGGCCGATGGGCGCAACCGCATGTGGGCCGGCGGCCGCCTGGAGTTCCATGAGCCGCTGCGCGTCGGCGGCGTGGCGAAGCGCACCACCACTATCCTGAATGTCGAGGAAAAGCACGGCCGCACCGGCTCGTTGCTGTTCGTCACCCTGCGCCACGAATTCGTCCAGGACGGCCGCCTGGCGTTCAGCGAAGAGCAGGACATCGTCTACCGCGAGCCCAGCCCGCCCAAGCTTTCCAGCGGCGACGCAATGCCCGTCGGCGGCTGGCGCGAGGCCGTGGTGCCGTCGCCGATCCTGCTGTTCCGCTACTCCGCGCTGACCTTCAACGGCCACCGCATCCATTACGACTGGCCCTACGTCACCGAGGCCGAGGGCTACCCCGGACTGGTGGTGCACGGCCCGCTGATCGGCACCCTGAACCTGCGCGCGTTCTGCCGAGCCAACCCCAACGCACGCCTGCGCCGCTACGCCTACCGTGGCCAGCGCCCGCTGATCAGCCCCGAGCCGTTCGAAGTCGGCGGCCGCCTGAGCGGCCCCGGCAAGGCCGAAGTCTGGGCCGGCAACGGCGCCGGCATCGCCCAGCGCGGCGAAGTGGAATTCGACTGACCGCACCTTTCCCGGTGCCCCCAACAAGAAAGACATGAGGTGTTTCGATGACGTCCACCCCCGAAGAACTCCAGGCCATCCGTGACGGCGTGCGCGCCCTGTGCGCGGAGTTCCCCGCCGAGTACTGGCGCAAGATCGACGAAGAGAAGGGCTTCCCCGAGGCATTCGTGCGCGCCATGACCGAAGCCGGCTGGCTCTCGGCAATGATTCCGGAAGAATACGGCGGCTCGGGCCTGGGCCTGGCCGAGGCCTCGGTGATCCTCGAGGAAGTGAACCACTGCGGCGGCAACTCCGGGACCATCCACGGGCAGATGTACAACATGTTCACCCTGCTGCGTAACGGCAGCGCCGAGCAGAAGGCCTACTACCTGCCCAAGCTGGCCAGCGGCGAGCTGCGCCTGCAATCGATGGGCGTCACCGAGCCGACCACCGGCACCGACACCACCAAGATCAAGACCACCGCCGTGCGCCAGGGCGACAAGTACGTGATCAACGGCCAGAAGGTGTGGATCTCGCGCATCCAGCATTCCGACCTGATGATCCTGCTGGCCCGCACCACGCCGCTGGCCGAGGTGAAGAAGAAATCCGAAGGCATGTCGATCTTCCTCGTCGACCTGCGCGAGGCCATCGGCAACGGCCTGACCGTGCAGCCGATTGCCAACATGGTCAACCACGAGACCAACGAGCTGTTCTTCGACAACCTGGAACTGCCGGCCAGCAGCCTGATCGGCGAGGAAGGCAAGGGCTTCAAGTACATCCTCGACGGCCTCAATGCCGAGCGCACCCTGATCGCCGCCGAGTGCATCGGCGACGGCCGCTGGTTCACCGAGAAGTCCGCCCAGTACGCCCGCGACCGCGTGGTGTTCGGCCGCCCGATCGGGCAGAACCAGGGCGTGCAGTTCCCTATCGCCGAGGCGCACATCGAGATCGAAGCGGCCGACCTGATGCGCTGGCGCGCCTGCCAGGAATACGACAGCGGCAAGAACGCCGGCGCCGCCGCCAACATGGCCAAGTACCTGGCGGCCAAGGCCAGCTGGGAAGCGGCCAATGCCTGCCTGCAGACCCACGGCGGTTTCGGCTTCGCCAACGAGTACGACGTCGAGCGCAAGTTCCGCGAGACGCGCCTGTACCAGGTGGCGCCGATTTCCACCAACCTGATCCTGTCCTACGTGGCCGAGCACCTGCTCGAACTGCCGCGCTCCTTCTGATCACGGCGCCTCGAGAACAACACAATGAACAACACCCACGCCCTTGCCGAATTTCTCGCCGGCCTGCGCTACGAAGACCTGCCGCAAGCGGTGGTCGAGCGTACCGAAGACCTGTTCCTCGACTGGCTCGGCTCAGCCCTGGCCAGCCAGGACCGCCACCCGATCCCGCTGTTCCAGCGCTACGCCCGCACGATGGGCCCGGCGGACGGCAACAGCCGCATCCTGGTCGACGGTCGCGGCAGCAGCGCCTACTTCGCCGCGCTGGTGAATGGTGCCAGTTCGCACCTGGTGGAACAGGACGACTTGCACAACAGCTCGGTGCTGCACCCGGCTACCGTAGTCTTCCCGGCCGCCCTGGCCGCTGCCCAGGACCTGGGCAAGTCCGGCCGCGAGCTGATCCTTGCCAGCGTCGCCGGCTATGAGGCCGGCATCCGTATCGGCGAGTTCCTTGGCCGTACGCACTACCGCATCTTCCACACCACCGCCACGGTCGGCACCCTGGCCGCCGCCGTGGCGGTGGGCAAGCTGCTGGGCTTCGACAGCCATCAGTTCGTGCATTGCCTGGGCAGCGCCGGCACCCAGGCCGCCGGGCTCTGGGAGTTCCTGCGCGACGCTGCCGACTCCAAGCAACTGCACACCGCCAAGGCCGCCGCCGATGGCCTGCTGGCCGCCTACCTGACCGCCGACGGCCTGACTGGCGCGCAGAACATCCTCGAAGGCGAGCAGGGCATGGCCGCCGGGATGTCCCGCGATGCCGACCCACGCTGGCTGGTGGACGGCCTGGGCACCCGCTGGGCGCTGGCCGAGACCTCCTTCAAGTTCCACGCCTCCTGCCGCCATACCCACCCGGCCGCCGATGCGCTGCTGGCGTTGATGCAGCGCGAGGGGCTTGAGCACGACGACATCGCCAAGGTGACCACCCGCGTGCACCAGGCAGCCATCGACGTGCTCGGCCGTGTGGTGGTGCCGCAGAGCGTGCACCAGGCGAAGTTCTCGATGGGCACCGTGCTGGGCCTGATCGCCGTGCACGGCAAGGCCGGGCTGGTGGAGTTCGAGACGTTCGCCCTGCAGGACCCGCGCATCGCCGCCTTCCGCGAAAAGGTCGAGATGCAGCTCGACCCCGAGGTCGACGGCGCCTACCCGCAGCGCTGGCTGGGCCGGGTCGAGGTGGTGACCACCGATGGTCGCTGCTTCCAGGGTGCGATCGACGAGCCCAAGGGCGACCCGGGCAACACGCTGAGCCGCGAGGAGCTTGCGGACAAGTTCCGCCGCCTGCTGGCGTTCGCCGGTGCCCGTGGCGATGCCGAGGCCGAGCGGCTGATCGACGCCACCTGGCGCCTGCATGCGCAGATGCAGCTCGGCGACTTCGCCTGAGCCTGTCCCGGGCGGCCATGCCGCCCGGATCTTCCGAATCGTCGCGCCGGCCGGCTGGCCGGCGCCTGGAGTTGTCCATGAGTTCGCGTCCCCTCGACGGCATTACCGTGATCAGCCTGGAACACGCCATTGCCGCGCCGTTCTGCACCCGCCAACTGGCCGACCTCGGCGCGCGGGTGATCAAGGTCGAACGCCCCGGCGTCGGCGACTTCGCCCGTGGCTACGACGAACGCGTGCGTGGCATGGCCTCGCATTTCGTCTGGACCAATCGCTCCAAGGAGAGCCTGGCCCTGGACCTCAAGCAGGCGCCGGCGCAAGTCGTGCTGGAGCAACTGCTGGAGCGCGCCGATGTGCTGGTGCAGAACCTGGCGCCAGGCGCCGCCGCGCGCATGGGGCTGTCGTTCGAGGCGCTGCACGAGCGCTTCCCGAAGCTGATCGTCTGCGACATTTCCGGCTACGGCGAAGGCGGGCCCTACGAGCAGAAGAAGGCCTACGACCTGCTGATCCAGAGCGAAAGCGGCTTCCTCTCGGTGACCGGCGGTCCCGGCGCCGATGGGATGGCCAAGGCCGGCTGCTCCATCGCCGACATCTCCGCCGGCATGTATGCCTACAGCGGCATCCTCTCGGCGCTGCTGCTGCGCGGGCGCACGGGGCAGGGCAGCCGGGTCGAGGTATCCATGCTGGAGAGCATGGCCGAGTGGATGGGCTTCCCGATGTACTACGCCTTCGAGGGCCAGAACCCGCCGCCGCGCGCCGGCGCCGCCCATGCCACCATCTATCCGTACGGCCCGTTCCCGGTGGGCGATGGCGGCAGCGTGATGCTCGGCGTGCAGAACGAGCGCGAATGGCAGGCGTTCTGCGAGCAGGTACTGCGACAGCCGGCCCTGGCCGGCGACCCGCGCTTCACCAGCACCAGCCTGCGCGTGGCCAATCGCGAGGCGCTGCGGGCACTGATCGTCGAAGCCTTTGCCAGCCTGACGGCGGAACAGGTGGTCGAGCGCCTGGAGTTGGCGCAGATC
This sequence comes from Pseudomonas sp. ATCC 13867, assembly GCF_000349845.1. NCBI lineage: Bacteria > Pseudomonadati > Pseudomonadota > Gammaproteobacteria > Pseudomonadales > Pseudomonadaceae > Pseudomonas > Pseudomonas sp. ATCC 13867. The sequence goes on from NC_020829.1 coordinate 2,730,804, forward strand.
GCCAATGCCCACGTCAATGACATGCGCGATCTGTGGCAACATCCGCAACTCGCCGCCCGTGAGGGCTGGCGCGAAATCGACAGCCCGGTCGGCCGGCTGCCGGCGTTGCTGCCGCCGGCCCGCAACAGCGCGTTCGCCGCGCGCATGGACGCGGTGCCGGCGCTCGGCGAACACACCGACGGCCTGCTGCAGGAACTGGGCTATACCCCCCGTGACATCCAGCGCCTGCACGAGCAGGGCGCGGTATGAGCCAGGAGAACCTCATGACCCCCATTGTCCGCACCGCCCTGTTCGTTCCTGGCAGCCGCCCGGAGCGTTTCGCCAAGGCCCTGGCCTGCGGCGCCGACGCGGTGATCATCGACCTGGAGGATGCGGTGGAGGCATCGCTCAAGGCCCAGGCGCGCGACAACCTGGCGGCCTTCCTCTGCGCCGAGCCGACGGCGCGCGTGCGGGTGCGGGTGAATGCCGCCGGCGACCCGGAGCAGGCCGCCGACCTGGAACTGTGCGGACGCCTGCCGGGCGTGGTCGGCATCCTGCTGCCCAAGGCCGAGCGCGCCGCCCAGGTTCGCGTCGCGGTGGCCTGCGGCAAGCCGGTCTGGCCCCTGGTCGAGAGCGCGCGAGGCCTGCTCGCGCTGGGCGAAATCGCCGCCTGCGAGGGCGTGGAACGTCTGACCTTCGGCGGACTCGACCTCGCCCTGGACATCGGCATGAGCAACGGCACACCGGCCGCCGCCACTGTCTACGACCAGGTGCGCCTGAGCCTGCTGCTGCATTCGCGGGTCAACGGCCTGCAGCCGCCGCTGGATACGGTCTACCCGGCGTTCGACGATGCCGAAGGGCTGGCGGCGACCATTCGCCACGGCCGCGACCAGGGACTGGTGGGGGCGCTGTGCATCCATCCGAAGCAGGTTGCGGTGGTCCATGCGGCGCTGGCGCCCGACGCCGACGAACTGGACTGGGCCCGGCGCGTGGTGGAGGCCGCGCAGAGTGGCGCGGCTGCGTTCCAGGTCGATGGACAGATGGTCGACGCCCCTGTGCTGGGCCGTGCCCGGCGCCTGCTGGCCAACGCCGGCCTCTGACCTAGGAGCTTGCTCGCGAAGCGTCCTGCATCGGCATAGGCCCGCCGGACGCTGATCTTGCCGGCGAATCGCGGACAAAGTCCGCTCCTACAGGGCGACAGGGTTTCGTCCGTAGAAACTTGGTAGGCCTAGCGCCGAGGGCATGCCCGGATCTGTAGGAGCGAGCTTGCTCGCGAACAGCTCCGCAGCGGAGCGGGTTCGCGAGCAGGCTCGCTTACACGGGCAAACGCCGCCTGAAACGCTTGAGCGCCGTCCCGGCGCCGCTACTTCAGTTCCGGCCGAACAGCGTGACCACGCAGGCGCCGCCCAGGCCCAGATTGTGCTGCAGGGCGATGTCCAGTCCTTCCACCTGGCGCGCACCGGCGCTGCCGCGCAACTGGTGGGTCAGCTCGTAGCATTGCGCCAGCCCCGTGGCGCCCAGCGGATGGCCCTTCGACAGGAGGCCGCCGGACGGATTGGTGACCACCCGGCCGCCATAGGTGTTGTCGCCGTCCAGGACGAATTTTTCCGCGCCACCGAGCGGACACAGGCCGAGCGCTTCATAGGTCAGCAGTTCGTTGTGCGCGAAGCAGTCATGCAGCTCCACGGCGCGCACATCCTGCGGGCCGACGCCGGCCTTCTCGTAGACCTGCCGCGCGGCGGCCTGGGCCATCTGGAAGCCGACATAGCTGATCATCGAGGGCGGATCGAAGGATTCCAGCGGATCGGTGGTCAGCGCCTGGGCGAGGATCGCGACGTCGGTGCTCAGGCCGTGGCGGCGGGCAAAGCGCTCGCTGCAGACGATAGCCGCGGCGGCGCCGCAGGTGGGCGGACAGGCCATCAGGCGGGTCATCACGCCCGGCCACATCACCTGGTCGTTGAGGACGTCTTCGGTAGTCACCACCTTGCGGAACAGCGCCAGCGGGTTGTTGGCCGCGTGGCGGCTGGCCTTGGCGCGGATCGCGGCGAAGGTCGACAGCTGGGTGCCGTACTTGAGCATGTGCTCGCGACCCGCGCCGCCAAAGGTGCGCAGGGGACCGGGGAGATCGCCGGCGTCGGCGGTCAGCGTCTCGACGATCGGCAGGAAGCGCGCACGCGTCACCGGGCGGTCATCCCAGTTGGACTTGAGCGCGCCCGGCCGCATCTGCTCGAAGCCCAGCGCCAGAACGCAATCGGCCTGGCCGCTTTCCACGGCGGCGCGCGCCAGGTACAGCGCGGTCGAGCCAGTGGAGCAGTTGTTGTTGACGTTGATGATCGGAATACCGCTGCGACCCACCTCATAAATGGCGGTCTGGCCGCAAGTGGAGTCGCCGTAGACGTAGCCGGCGAAGGCCATCTGCACCTTCTCGTAGCCGATGCCGGCGTCCTTCAGCGCCAGGCGCAACGCCTCGGCGCCCATCTGGGTGTAGCTCGGGCTCGCGCCCGGCTTGGTGAAAGGGATCATGCCGACGCCGGCCACTATGACTTTATCGCTCATGGGGAAAGGCTCCTGTGCGGAATACCCGCTGGGTTTGGGAGGGCGGAGCGCGCTGGGCGCCCCGGAAAACGCATCAGAGACTGCGGTCGCAGAGGCCGCTCCAGAAACCGGCGGAACCGGCGCCTATAGCCGCCTCGCCGAGCAGGCGCGCCCACTGGCTGTCGCTGCCGAAGTCGTCGCGCCAGGACCACAGCCGCCGGGTCGCCTGGTGCAGGCTGTGCTCGCGGGTGAAGCCGATGGCGCCGAATACCTGGTGCGCCACCGAACAGGCCAGGGTCGCCGCCTCGCCGGCGCAGACCTTGGCCACCGCGACGTCGAAGCGCAGGCGGAGGGTGCCGCCCGGCTCGCCGGCGAATGCCGCGTCGGCGCTGTCCAGGGCCACCTGGCAGGCCATGCGCGCGGCGCCGATGGCGCCGGCCAGTTGCGCCAGGTACTGCTGCAGCGCCTGCTGGCGGCCGATGGGCTTGCCGAACTGGACCCGCTGGTTGGCGTACTCCACGGTCTTGTCCAGGGTCGCTTCGAGGGCTCCCCAGAGCATGCAGGCCCGCGCCAGGGCGCCGAGGGTCCAGGCCGGCTCGTCGAGTTCGTCCAGCGGCTGCGCCGCCAGTGCTGCGATCCCGGCATCCTCCAGGTGCAGACGGTCGAGGGGTTCGGCGGCGTAATTGCTGCCGGCCTCCAGGCGGACGGCTGCCTGGCGCAGGTCGACCAGTGCCAGTTGCCGTTCCACTCCGACGACCACCAGCCAGTGGCAGTCGCGAGCCCAGGGTACCCGCGAGACGCTGCCGCCCAGGCGACGGCCATCGGCGCACAGCCGCAGATCGCCGTGGCGGCCGGCCTGGACGATCGTCAGCGGCCCCTCGGGTATCGCCAGACCCGCGCGGTCCAGCAGCGCACCGGCCAGCATGCTTTCCGCCAGGGGCAAGGGCGCCTGCCAGTAGCCGATGGCGCGCAGCAGCGGGCCAACCTCGCTCCAGCGGGCGCCGCTGCCACCGGCGCTCTCGCCGACCAGCGCGGCGGGCAGGCCCTGCGCGGCCACGCTGCGCCAGAGTTGCGGGTCGGGAGTGCCGGTCTCGAAGGCTGCCAGGCGCTCGGCGTCGATCAGGTCGGCGAACAGACGCTCGACGCTGTCGGCGATCAGGCGTTGCAGTTCGGACGGCTCGCCAGCAGCGGCCGCCAGGTGTTCGGAAGTCGGATTCATCGCAGTCCAAGGCCTCTGGCAATGATGCCGCGGAGGATTTCACGGGTGCCGCCGCGCAGGGAGAAGGAGGGCGCCACCTGGGTGACGTAGCGCATCACCTGTTCCAGGTCGGAACCGGGTTCGCAGCGGCCGCCGAACAGGTCGTGGGCGAGGTCCGGCAGCGACTGTTCCAGCAACGCGCCCTGATCCTTGACCAGCGCCGCCGGGGTGGCCGGGTTGTCGCCACGGGCGAGCATGCCGGCGACGCCCAGGGACATCTGCCGCAGTGCCGCGTAGCGTGCGACGACGCGGCCCAGGCCGATAGCCTGGTGGCTGTCGTCCGGGGTGGCGGCATCGAGCATTTCCAGGTACAGCTGGGTGCTGCTCAGGTAGCGTTCCGGGCCACTGCGCTCCAGCGCCAGTTCGGCGCCGACCTGCTTCCAGCCGTCGCCGGGCTGGCCAATGACGAAATCGTCGGGTACGAAGACGTCTTCGAGGAAGACTTCGTTGAAATCATGCTCGCCAAGCAGGTTGTGGATCGGCCGCACCGTCACGCCCGGCGCGCCCAGGTCGATCAGCAACTGGGACAGGCCGGCATGCCGGTTCGCTTCGTCGCGCGGCGCGGTGCGCAGCAGGGTGACCATGTACTGGCAGCGTTGCGCGCCGGTGGTCCACACCTTGCTGCCGTTGACGATCCAGCCGCCGGCGGTCTTCACCGCGCGGGTGCGCACCGCCGCCAGGTCGGAGCCGACGTCCGGCTCGCTCATGCCAATGCCGATGTAGATCTCGCCCCGCGCGATGCCGGGGCAGATACGCGGTGCCAGCACCTCGGGGGAAAAGCGCATCAGCAGCGGTCCGCTCTGCCGCTCGGCGATCCAGTGGGCGTTCACCGGGGCGCCGGCGGCGAGCAGTTCTTCCAGCACCACGTAGCGCTCCAGGGCGCTGCGCTCATGACCGCCGTAGCGCCGGGGCCAGGTCATGCCGAGCCAGCCGCGCTCGCCCAGTCGGCGGCTGAAGGCGGGGCTGGCGCCATTCCAGTTCTTGGCGCGTTCCGCCGGCGGCAGGTCCTGCAATGCCTCGGCGAGGAAGTCGCGCACCTGCTGGCGCAGCGCCTCGCAGCCAGCATCCAGGCGGCAGGGGCGTATGTCGAGTGCCTGCATCGTTGTCGTACTCCAGGGCAGGGAGATCATGTTTTAAACTTGCTTGTCAGCAAGCAAGTAAATAACCTATCAGCAATCTTCGCATCCGGGCAAGCGGTGCCCGGTTGCCTATCACCGAGGAGAACACGATGTCAGCGACGCCAGGATTCACCCCGGGACGCGGCCTGTCCCTGGAGCTGCAGGGGCATGTCGCCGTGCTGGAGTTCAGCCGCCCGCCCTTCAACTATTTCGACAAGGAACTGATCGAGGATCTGGTTGCCGCCCTCGACTACCTCGACAGCCTGGAACAATGCCGGGTGACCGTGCTGCAGGCGCAGGGCAAGGTGTTCTGCGCCGGCGCCGACTTCTCCGGGGCCGAGCAGCGCGACCCGGAGTTCCCGCGACGCCTGTACCGCTTCGCGGTGCGCCTGTTCCGCGTGCGCAAACCGGTGATCTGCGTGGTGGAGGGCGCCGCCGTCGGGGGTGGCCTGGGCCTTGCGCTGTTCGCCGACTTCCGCGTGACCAGCGAACGGGCGCGCTTCTCAGCGAATTTCAATCGCCTGGGCATTCATCCCGGCTTCGGCCTCTCCGTGACACTGCCGCGCCTGCTCGGTCAGCAGCAGGCGGCCCTGCTGTTGGCCACCGGACGCCGTATCGACGGCGCCGAGGCCGTGCGCATCGGCCTGGCCGACGTGCTTGCGCCGGCCGGCGAGGAACGGCAAGCTGCGCTCGCCCTGGCCGGGGAGATCGCCCTGTGCGCGCCGCTGTCGCTGCTGTCGACCCGGGAAACCCTGCGCCAGGGCCTGGCCGAGCAGGTCGAGCGTGCGGTGGAGCGCGAGGCCGACGAGCAGGCGTGGCAGATCCGCAGCGAAGACTTCGCCGAGGGCACCCAGGCCATGACCGAACGGCGCGAACCACGATTCAAGGGCAGATGAGGTAGTCCCCATGCAAACCCCCGCAGCCAAACCGGCGCCGCAGCGGCGCACCCAGCAGGAGCGGCGCAGCGAGGCCGAACAGCGCCTGCTCGAAGCCGCGCGGCGCATCGTGGCGCGCAAGGGCTGGGCGGGCATGACCCTGGCCGAGGTGGGTACCGAGGCCGGGTACAGCCGTGGCCTGGCAACCCACCATTTCGGCAGCAAGGCCGAGCTGCTGCGCGCGCTGGCGGGCCACGCCAACGCCTGCTTCATGGACCAGGTACGCGCCGCGCCGCGTTTCGCCCGGGGCCTGCAGACGCTGATCGGCTTCGTGGGCGTCTACCTCTCGCCGGACGAGGACGAGTGGCTGAACAACCGTTGCCTGCTGGCGTTGATGGCCGAGGCGGTGACCGAGGACTCGGACACCGCCGAGGTGCTGGGCGAATACAACGCGCAGGTCGTCGATTACCTGTCCGGGCATATCCGTCATGGCATCGAGCAGGGCGAGATCCGCGCGCAGATCGACCCGGCCGCCGGCGCCGCGTTGGTCCTGGGGGCGATGCGGGGTGTGATGCTGCAGTACCTGCTCAAGCCGGCGCGCATCGACCTGGCGCTGGTGCGCCGCCAGTTGCAGGACTTCGTGGGGGCCGCGTTGGGCAACTGACTGCACGTTCACGCCTACCGGTGTGTTTTCGTAGGAGCAACTGTCTTCACACGGCATCTGTTCGCCAGCGGGGCCGTCCCCGCGTCGTTCAGCTTTGGGGCTGCAGGTGAATCCGTTCGCGAGCAAGCTCGCTCCTACAAAAAAGAACGTCGGCGAGTTCTGGTGGCGGGGCAGGCGTATACCGGGGCACCGCGGTGTCCCGCTACGAACGCGTTTGCGTTCTAATCCAGCATCCCCCGTGCCCGCGCAATGGCCACTGCCTCGGTCCGCCCCTGGGCGCCCAGCTTGGCGTTGATGTTGCGCAGGTGCGACTTCACGGTGAACTCGGAGAGGAACATCTTCTCGGCGATCACCTTGTTCCGGTGGCCGGCGGCGAGCAGGCGGATCACCTGGATCTCGCGGCTGGTCAGGGCCTCGCCGCCGCTGCCGGCGGCGGCGCCCTGGCTGGGTGTCTCGCCATTGCCGGCGAAGCGCTGCAACAGGGTGGCGAGGTAGCGGGGCTCGATGCCCAGGGCGCGGCTCTGCGCCTGACAGGTCACCGCCCAGCGCTGTAGCAGGCTGCCCAGACGCGGGCCCTCGTCGAGGAAGGTCCGCAGGAAGCCTTCGTGGCTGGCGAAACACAAGGCTTCGGTCAGTTCGTCGAAGGCTTCTTCGCTGCGCCCAAGGCCGTCCAGCGCCAGTGCGTGAAGCAGGCGCAACTTGAGTTCGCGGCGTTGATGCTGGCGTTGCCGGGCGGCGGTCATGGCCTCGCGCAGTTGCTGTTCCGGCTCGGCGTAGTCGCCACGGGCGATGCGCAGGCGCAGGCGGGCGATGCTAGGGATGTCGACGTCATTGCCGTAGTGCAGGATGCCGGGCTGTTCCCAGTCGCCGTGCAGTTCGGCGTAGCGCAGTGCTTGCGCTGCCGCGTCCAGGCGGTTCTCCAGGGTGGCGACACGGGCGCGTTCCAGCCAGGCCGAGCAGATCGCCCGGGCCGAGCCGGCCTGCTGGCCGATCTGTTCCAGGTCCGCCAAATGGCGCAGCCAGCTGTCGCGGTCGCCGCGCAGCAGCGTGATGCGCGCCAGCAGGACATGGCTGGAGATCAGTGAATCCGGCGGGCTGCTTTCCTTGGCGCTGGGCAGCACGTCGTCTAACAGCTGGGCCGCTTCGTCCAGGGAGTCGGTTTCGTAGAGCACGGTGCCGAGGGTGCATTCCAGGGACGGCCGCCCACCCGGGTCCTGGCCGTTGTCCTTGCCCCAATGTTGCTGGCTGGCCGCCTGCAGGCGCGCCAGGGCGTTGCCCAGGCGGCCCTGGACCAGCTCCAGGACTGCCTCGATGCTGTTGGCCACGCCGCCCATCGACATCATCCGATTCTGCGAGCAGCGCAGGATGGCGCGGGACAGCAGGCTGCGCGCTTCCTCATAACGGCCGGTGGCGATCAGGCTGTAGGCCAGGCTGTTGGCCGTCACGCCGTACTGGAACTGCTCTTCCTCCGGCAGCCGCTGGATATGCGCCAGGCTGGCGACGCAGCATTCCTCCACCTGGTCGGTGAGCGCCAGCAGCATGCAGCGGATGGTCTCGGCCTGCAGGGCCTGCGGGAGCTCGTCGGTGGAGCGCTCAAGCAGGCCGATGGCCTTGTGCGCGTCGGAGTAGCGGCGGTGCACCGCCAGCGCCCAGGAGTACGCCAGGCAGACCGCGGGGTATTCGCGCAGCACTGTCGCCGGAACCTGGTCCAGCCAGCGCAGCAGCAGCCGCGAGCGGCCGGCATCGATCAGGTCCTTGATGTGTTCGGCCAGGTGGCGCGCCGCCAGCTCGCGTTCCTGGGCGTGCAGCAGGTGGTCGATGGCCGGTACCGGGCGCCCCTGCGCCAGGTACCAGTGCGCCGCCGAGCGGTGCAGTTCGGTGGAGCGGCCCGGATGGCGGCGCTCCAGGGCATCGCGCAGGTAGCTGGCGAACAGGCTGTGGTAGCGGAACCACTGGTGCTCGTTGTCCACCGGGAAGATGAACAGGTTGGCGCGTTCCAGGTACTCGAGCATGGCCTGGCCGTTACCCTGGCCGGTGACGGCGTCGCACAGCGGCGCGGTGAGCCGGTCGAGCACGCTGGTTTGCAGCAGGAACTCGCGGCATTCGTCGTTCTGCCGGGCGAGGATGTCCTCGGCCAGGTACTCGGCCAGCTCCAGGTTGCTGCCGGAGAAGCTGGCGACGAAGGCGGCGTGGTCGGTGCGGTCCTGCAGCGACAGGCTGGCCAGGTAGATGGCGGTGATCCAGCCCTCGGTGCAGCGGTGCAGGGTGGCGATCTCGTTGTCGCGCAGCGGCAACTGGCGCTTGTCGCGGATGAAGCGGGTTGCCTCGTCGATGGAGAAGCGCAGTGCGCCGGGGTTGATCTCCAGCAACTGGCCGCGCGCGCGGATGCGGCCCAGGCCGATGTCCGGGGTGGCCCGCGAGGCGATCAGCAGGACGCCGCAGGAGGGCAGGGCGTCGATCAGTTGCTGGACGAAACTGAGCACTGCCGGGTTGTTCACGGCTTCGAACTCGTCGAACAGCAGGGCAAAGGGCTGGGTGCGGTCGGACAGTTCTTCCAGAAGGTCCTGCATCGACTGGGGTCGGCATGCATTTTCGGCGGGCGCGCTGCCGTCCAGTTGGTGCAGGCCGGAGGACAAGTGCGTGACGAAGCGCAGCAGGTCGTTGTCGGCGGCGTCGAGGTTGAGCCAGAGCACCTGGCGGCCGGCGCCGAGGCTGCGTTCGCGGTACTGCTGCAACAGGGTGGTCTTGCCAAAACCGGCGGCGGCACGGATGAGGATCAGGCGCGCGGCATCGGCCTGCTCCATCTGCTCCAGCAGGTGCTGGCGGGGCAGGTGGGTGCTGGCGGCCGAAGGAACGGCGAACTTGCTGGCCAGGATGCGCAGCGGCGGAACTTGGACGGACATAGCGACTCCGCTGGCCGGTCGATTGGCTGCGCTGGGCGCTGCCTCCGGCTCATTTGTTGTTCTGTATCGGAGCATCTTGCCACGGTCGGTGGAAGCGGGGCAGTCGTCCTTTCGAACTAAGCGAAGTTTGAGGCACGCCAGTGCCCTGAAGGACTAGTGGGACTTTCGTTCCTTCGAACCATTGTTGGTGCAGTGGGCGTCGCTAGGCTGGGTGATCGCCGGATGGTCCGGCGTTTACAGGAGCGATGCGATGGCGGGCCCGCTGACGGGATTGAAGGTAATCGAAATGGTCGGCCTGGGGCCGGCGCCTTTCTGCGCCATGCTGCTGGCCGACATGGGCGCCGAGGTCATCCGCGTGCAGCGTCCCGGCCAGGCGCTGGGCGAGCGGGCTCGCTTCGACGTGCTCGGCCGGGGTCGCCGTGCGGTCGCCCTGGACCTGCGCAAGCCCGAAGGGGTGGAAACCCTGCTGCAACTGGTGGAGGGCGCCGACGCACTGATCGAGGGCTTCCGTCCCGGCGTGATGGAGCGCCTGGGCCTGGGGCCGGAGCAGTGCCTGCAGCGCAACCCGAAACTGGTCTACGGGCGCATGACCGGCTGGGGCCAGACTGGCCCGCTGGCCCAGGCTGCCGGCCACGACATCAACTACATCGCCCTGGCCGGCGCGCTGCATGCCATCGGTCGTCCCGGCGAGAAGCCGGTGGTGCCGCACAACTACATCGGCGACTTCGGCGGCGGCGGCATGCTGCTGGGCTTCGGCGTGCTCTGCGCGCTGCTGGAGGCGCGCCAGTCCGGGCGCGGCCAGGTGGTGGACGCGGCCATGACCGACGGCACCGCGCTGCTCTCGGCCATGATGTACGGCTTCCGCGCCGCCGGCCGGCTCAGCGACGAACGCGGCGTCAGCCTGCTCGACGGCGGCGCGCACTTCTACGACACCTACGCATGCGCCGATGGCCGGTTCATCGCCCTGGGCGCCATCGAACCGCAGTTCTACGCCGAATTGCTGCAACGCTGCGGCATCGACGATCCGCAGTTCCAGCGGCAGATGGACCCCAGCCAGTGGCCCGAACTCAAGGCCAAGCTGGCCGCGCTGTTCCTCCAGCGCAGCCGCGATGCGTGGTGCGAACTGCTGGAGGGCAGCGACGCCTGCTTCGCCCCGGTGCTGGACTGGGCCGAGGCCGCGCAGCACCCGCATAACCGCGAGCGCGGCACCTACCTCGAACTCGACGGCGTACTCCAGCCGGCGCCGGCTCCACGTTTCAGCCGCACTCCGGCGGCCACTCCGACGCAGACCCAGGGCGAGCCGCAGAGCGATGCCGTGCTGCGCGACTGGGGCGTCCCGGATGCCCGCATCAGTGCATTGAAGGGCGCCGGAGTCATCTGATCCGCGCCCCGTCTCAACAATAAGAAAGGTGAACAGATGGAACGGATATTCGATTACATCGTGGTCGGCGCAGGTTCCGCCGGCTGCGCCGTGGCGGGACGCCTCGCCGATGCCGGCTGCAAGGTCGCACTGCTGGAAACCGGTGGCCACGACCACAACGGCAAGGTGACGGTACCGGTCGGCCTGGTGCTGACCATTCCGCGCAAGGGCGATTACAACTACGCCTACGAAAGTACCGCGCAGCCGAGCCTGGCCGGGCGCGCCAGCTACCTGCCGCGCGGTCGTGGGCTGGGCGGCAGCTCGTCGATCAACGGCATGCTGTACCTGCGTGGCACGCCGTCGGATTATGACGGCTGGGCCCGTCAGGGCTGCGAAGGCTGGAGCTGGAAGGAAGTTCTGCCGTTCTTCAAGCGCGCCGAGAACAACGAGCGCGTCGCCGGCCGTGACGACGAACTGCACGGCGGCAGTGGCCCGCTGCATGTGACCGATCCGCGTTCGCCCTGCTCGTGGGCGCGCCATTTTATCGAGGCGGCGGCCAGCGTCGGCCACCCGTACAACCACGACTTCAATGGGCCGAAGCAGGAGGGCGTGGGTTACTTCCAGGTCACCCAGTTCAACGGCGAGCGCTGGAACTCGGCGCGAGCCTACCTGCACCGTGGCAAGGCCGAGGATGCGGCGCACAACGGCGGCCGGAGCAACCTGCAGGTACTCACCGGTACCCGGGCGCTGCGCGTCCTGTTCCAGGACAAGCGTGCGCTCGGCGTGCTGGTGGAGCGCGAGGGCCGGGAAGTTGAGCTGCATGCCGCACGGGAAGTGATCGTCTGTGCCGGCAGCCTGGTATCGCCGCAACTGCTGATGGTTTCCGGCATCGGCCCGGCCGCGCACCTGCGCCAGATGGGGATCACCCCGCTGCACGATGCGCCGCAGGTGGGGCAGAACCTCCAGGAACACCCGGACCTGATCCTGCACAAGCGCATCTTCAGCACCGACCTGTTCGGCGTGACCGTGCGCGGCGCGCTCAGCTACCTGGGGCAATGGCGCAAGTACAAGCGCGAGCGCGGCGGCCTGTTCACCCGCACCTTCACCGAGGCCGGCGCCTTCCTCAAGACCGACCCCGGCCTGGCCGATCCGGACATCCAGCTGCACTTCGTGATGTCCTCGGGCGACAACCACGGGCGCACCTTCCACTACGGCAGCGGCTATTCCGTCCATGTCTGCGTGCTGCGCCCGCACAGCCGCGGACAGATCCGCCTGACCAGCGCGGATATGCGCGATGCTCCGCAGATCGAGCTGAACCTGCTGAAGGACGAGCGTGACATGGCGACCATGCTCAAGGGCGTGAAGATCGTCCACCAGATCCTCGAACAGCCGGTGCTCACGCGCTTCGGCGGAAAACCGCTGTTCCACGGACACCTGAAGTTCGACGGCAGCGACGACGAAGCCGTGAAGCAGATGATCCGCGAGCATTGCGACAACGTTTATCACCCGGTGGGTAGTTGCCGGATGGGTGGCGACGAGCAGTCGGTGGTCGATCCGCAGCTGCGCGTGCGTGGCGTGCAGGGGCTGCGGGTGGCGGATGCCTCGGTGTTCCCGGCGCAGGTCGGCGGCAACACCAACGCGCCAGCCATCATGGTGGGCGAGCGGTGCGCGGACCTGCTGCTGGCGGACTACCGCGCCGGCCAGGATGACCGCACAAAGGCCCGTGGCGAAGCGCTGACGGGCTGAAACGGGGTTGTACGGGGGAGGGCCGGGCGGCTTCGGGCGCCTGGCCCTTTTTATTGCGTGCAGGTTGGTCCCTCGCTGCTGGAGCGTCCGCTTCGCGAGCGAGCTCACTCCTAAGAAGAGCTGTCCGGCGCGCGCCTGCAGGGGCGAGCTCGCGAACCGCCATCCGCCGCGTCGCCCCTCTAGTTCATTCGAACCATCCATCAATCCCCTGCAGGTTCATCCCTTCGACCGACGCCGCGTCCGGCGTCGCTCCCTAGTATCGATCGCACAAGAACAACACCCATTGGAGACCCTCCATGTACCTGACCCAAGGCCTGCAGCGCATGCTGCAGCAGGACCCGGACCACGTCGCGACCATCTTCCGCGGCCGCACGCGGACCTTCCGCGAGCAGGGCGAGCGCGTCTCGCGGCTGGCAGCGGCCCTGCAGGCGCTGGGCATGCGCGTCGGCGACCGGGTCGGCATGCTGGCCCTGAACTCTGATCGCTACCTGGAATACATGCTGGCCACCTGGTGGGGCGGCGGCGTGCTGAACCCGGTGAACATCCGCTGGAGCGTGCCGGAGATCGTCTACTCGCTGGACGACTGCCAGACCGAAATCCTGCTGATCGACGACCACTTCCTGCACCTGGCCGAAGGCATTCGCGCCGGCGCCAAGCGCTCCCCGGTGCTGGTCCATGTCGGTGACGGCGCGGCGCCCGAAGGCATGCATTCCTTCGAAGGCCTGATCGCCAGCCACCAGCCCATTGCCGATGCCCTGCGCGGCGGCAACGACCTGGCCTCGATCATGTACACCGGCGGCACCACCGGCCTGCCCAAGGGCGTGATGCAGTCGCACATGAATCTCTGGTCCTCCGCCGTGGCACGCATGGCCGAATACCCGGCCGAGGAACAGTCGCGCACCCTGCATGCCGCGCCGATGTTCCACACCGCGGCGATGGCGCGTTGCCTCAGCCAGGTGATCAGCGGCGACGTCAACGTGTTCATCCCGATGTTCGACGCGCTGGAAGTGCTGCAGACCATCGAGCGCGAACGCATCAACGAGATACTGCTGGTGCCGACCATGCTGCAGGCGGTGATCAGCCACCCGGACTTCGAGCGTCACGACCTGTCCTGTCTGAAGCGCATGGCCTATGGCGCCTCGCCGATTTCCCTGCCGGTGCTCGAGCAGGCGCTGGCCAAGCTCCCCGGCATCGCCTTCATGCAGGCCTACGGCATGACCGAGTCCTCGCCGGTGATCTCGGTGAGCCCGGAATGGACCCACGAAGCCGCAGGCATCGCCAGTGGCCTGGTACGCAGCGCCGGTCGTGGCGGCTACGGCGGTCTGGTGAAGATCGTCGACGAAGAGGGCAACGAAGTGCCGCGCGGCACCGTGGGCGAGATCATCGTCTGCGGCCCGAACGTCATGCTCGGTTACTGGAACCGCCCGGAAGAGACCGCCCAGGCCCTGCGCAACGGCTGGTTGTACACCGGCGACGGTGCCTACATGGACGAGCGCGGCTTCCTGTTCATCGTCGACCGCCTGAAGGACATGATCGTCACCGGCGGCGAGAACGTGTACTCCGCCGAGGTCGAGAACGTGGTGGCCCGCCACCCGGCCGTGCAGAGCTGCGCGGTGATCGGCATCCCCCACGAACGCTGGGGCGAGGCGGTGCACGCGGTGGTGGTGCTGCACGCCGGCAGCGACGTCTGCCCCGACGACATCCGTGCCCATTGCGCCCAGCACATTGCGGGCTACAAGTGCCCGAAATCCGTGGAGTTCGTTGCCGCGCTGCCGCTTTCGGCGGCCGGCAAGGTACTCAAGCGCGACCTGCGCGCCCCCTACTGGAAAGACCAGAAACGTGCCGTCAACTGACGGCGCACTGCACGACTCACCCCCCAAGGAGAACGACATGAGCAATAAAGTAGTGGTGGCAGGGGTCGGCATGATCCCCTTCACCAAGCCGGGCCAGAGCGACGAGTACCACATCATGGGCGCCAATGCGGCCAAGGCCGCCCTGGCCGACGCCGGCGTGGACTATGCGCTGGTGCAGCAGGCCTACGTGGGTTACGTCTACGGTGACTCCACCTGCGGCCAGGCCGCGGTGTACGGCGTAGGCCTGACCGGTATCCCGGTGGTCAACGTCAACAACAATTGCGCCACCGGCTCCACCGCGCTGTTCCTGGCGCGCCAGGCCGTGGAAAGCGGTGCGGTGGATTGCGCCATCGCCCTGGGCTTCGAGCAGATGGTGCCGGGCGCACTGAAGGGCGCCTACACCGATCGCACCGGTCCGATGGACCGCTTCGCCAAGACCATGATCCAGGTGCAGGGCTTCGACGAGGCCGCCCCGCGCGCCGCGCAGTTCTTCGGTGGTGCCGGCCGCGCCTACATGAAGGAATATGGCATCAGCCGCGAAGTCTTCGCCCGCATCCGTGTGAAGGCCAGCCAGCACGCCGCGCGCAACCCGCTGGCGGTGTTCCGCAATGTGGTGAGCGTCGATGAAGTCATGGCCTCGCCGATGATCTTCGACCCGCTGACCCGCCTGCAGTGCTGCCCGCCGACCTGCGGCGCCGCCGCCGCCATCGTCTGTTCCGAGGCCTTCGCCAAGAAGCACGGCCTGCGCACCGACGTGGTGATTGCCGCCCAGTCCATGACCACCGACCGCAACAGCACCTTCGACGAAGGCGACATGCGCAAAGTGGTGGGCTACGACATGACCCGCAACGCCGCCAATATCGTGTACGAGAAGGCCGGCGTCGGCCCGCAGGACATCCAGGTCGTGGAGCTGCACGACTGCTTCACCGCCAACGAACTGATCACCTACGAAGGCCTGATGCTGACCCCCGAAGGCACCGCCGAGAAGTTCATCCTCGACGGCGACAACACCTACGGCGGCCGCGTGGTCACCAACCCGTCCGGCGGCCTGCTGTCCAAGGGCCATCCGCTGGGCGCCACCGGTCTTGCCCAGTGCTTCGAGCTGACCCGTCAGCTGCGCGGCACCGCCGACGCCACTCAGGTGGACGGCGCGCGCTTCGCCCTGCAGCACAACCTGGGCCTGGGCGGCGCCTGCGTGGTCACCCTGTACCAACGCCAGTGATCAGGGAGCCGCACGCATGATCGACAAGAGCCATATCGGCGCCGTGGTTTCCAGCCACACGCAACTGGTCGAGGCGGGGCGCCTGCGCTTCTTCGCCAAGGCCACCGGCCAGGCGGATCCGCGCTACAGCGACGAGACCGCCGCCCGCGACGCCGGCTACCCCGGCCTGCCGGTGCCGCCGACCTTCCTCTTCTGCCTGGACATGGAAGCCGGCGGTTCGGGTTCGGTGCTCAAGCGCCTGAACATCGACCTGGGCCGCATCCTCCACGCCGAGCAGGGCTTCACCTATCACCGCATGGCCTTTGCCGGCGAACGCCTGTCGTTCGAGACGAAGATCGTCGACATCTACGACAAGAAGGGCGGCGCCCTGGAGTTCGTGGTACGCGAAACCCGCGTCACCAACGGTGACGGCGAGCTGGTGGCGGAACTGCGCAACAGCCTGGTCGTACGCAACTAAAAGGAGACGTGCGTGAACCTGAATGCTATCGCCGTCGGCGACGAACTGCCGAGCTTCACCACCGATCCGGTGAACCGCACCACCCTGGCGCTGTACTGCGGCGCCTCGGGGGACCACAACCCGATCCACGTCGACATCGACTTCGCGAAGAAGGCCGGCATGCCCGACGTGTTCGCCCACGGGATGCTGTCGATGGCCTACCTGGGCCGACTGCTGACCAACTGGGTACCGCAGGAGCGCCTGCGCGGCTTCTCCGTGCGCTTTGCCGCCATCACCCAGCTGGGTGACGCCATCACCTGCTCCGGCCGCGTGCTGGAGAAGGACGAGGCCGCCGGCACCCTGCGCCTGGAAATCACCACCCGCAACCAGGCGGGTGAAATCAAACTGTCCGGCGAAGCCATCGTGGCCCTGGACGCCTGAAACAGGAGAATAACAATGAGCAAGAAACTCGCAGGCCAGGTCGCCATCGTCTCCGGCTCCGGTCGTGGCATCGGTCGTGAAATCGCCCTGAAACTGCACCGCGACGGCGCCGCCGTGGTGGTCAACGACCTCGATGCGGCCCCGGCCGAGGAAGTGGTCGCGCAGATCGTCAGCGAAGGCGGCAAGGCTGTCGCCTGCGTCGGTAGCGTCACCGACAAGGATTTCGGCGAGCGTTTCGTGAAGACCGCCCTGGAATCTTTCGGCGGCCTCGACATCATCGTCAATAACGCCGGCTACACCTGGGACAACGTGATCCAGAAGATGACCGACCAGCAGTGGGACGACATCATGGAAGTCCACGTCTCCGCGCCGTTCCGCATCCTGCGCGCCGCTTCCGGGCACTTCCGCGAAGCCGCCAAGAAGGAAGCCGAGGAAGGCCGCGAGGTGTTCCGCAAGGTGGTCAACATCTCCTCCGTCTCCGGCGTGATGGGCAACCCTGGTCAGGCCAACTACTCGGCCGCCAAGTCCGCGATCAACGGCCTGACCAAGGCGCTGGCCAAGGAGTGGGGCCGCTACAAGGTGTGCGTGAACAGCGTTGCCTTCGGCCTGATCGAAACCCGTCTGACCTCCGCCGCGGCCGGTGAGGGCGCCACCATCAACGTCGGCGGCCGCGAGCTGAAGGTCGGGATCAGCGAGCAGATGGCGAAGAACGCCGCGTCGCTGATCCCGATGGGCCGCGCCGGTACCCCGGAAGAGGCCGCCGGTGGCGTGTACCTGTTCTGCATCCCGGAGTCCAACTACGTCTCCGGCCAGGTGCTGATTGTCGGCGGCGGTCGTCCCTGACCGTCCTTTCCAGCCGCCGCCAGGCGGCTGGATTTCTTTTCTCCCGAATCGTCTCCCGAGGAGCCGCCATGAGCGCCACTCAATCGCCGTGGATCACCGACGACCTGGTGATCTTCCAGGACTCCATCCGCCGCTTCATCGCCAACGAGCTGGCGCCCCATGAGGAGCGCTGGTGGAAGCAGCAGCACATCGACCGCGACATCTGGCTCAAGGCCGGCGAGTTCGGCATGTTGCTGCCGAGCATCCCCGAGCAGTACGGTGGTGGCGGCGGCACCTTCGCCCACGACGCCATCGTCACCCTGGAACAGAGCCGGGCAATGTGCACCAGCCTGGGTACCAACGTGCACAGCGGCATCGTCGCGCACTACATCCTGCGCTACGCCAGCGAGGAGCAGAAGCTCGAGTGGCTGCCGAAGATGGCCCGCGGCGAGCTGGTGGGCGCCATTGCCATGTCCGAGCCGGGCGCCGGTTCCGACCTGCAGGCGATCAAGACCCGCGCCGTGCGCGATGGCGACGAGTACGTCATCAATGGCTCCAAGACCTTCATCACCAACGGCTTCCACGCCGACATCATCCTGGTGGTGGCCAAGACCGACCCGGAGAAAGGCGCCAAGGGCACCTCGATCGTGGTCGTCGAAACCAAGGACCTGGCCGGCTTCCGCCGTGGCCGCATCCTCGAGAAGATCGGCCAGAAGGGCCAGGACACCACCGAGCTGTTCTTCGACGACGTGCGCGTGCCGGCCGCCAACCTGCTCGGCCCGGAGGAGGGCAAGGGCTTCATCCAGCTGATGCAGCAACTGCCCCAGGAACGCATGATCATCGCCCTCGGCGCGCTGGCCACGATGGAACGCGCGGTGGAAGAAACCGCCGAGTACGTGCGCAGCCGCAAGGTGTTCGGCCAGACCCTGCTGGATCTGCAGAACACCCGCTTCAAGCTCGCCGAGTGCAAGAGCATCGCCACCATCGCCCGCGCTTTCATCGACGACTGCATGGTCAAGGTGCTCAAGGGCGAGCTGTCCGGCGAAACCGCGGCGATGGCCAAGTGGTGGAGCACCGAGCAGAACTGCAAGGTGATCGACGAGTGCCTGCAGTTGCACGGCGGCTACGGCTACATGCTCGAGTACCCCATCGCGCGGATGTACGCCAACGCCCGGGTGGGCCGCATCTTCGGCGGCTCCAACGAAATCATGAAGGAAATCATCGCCCGCACCCTGTGATGCGGGTGGGTCAGGCCGCCTCACCGGGCGGCCCGGCCATTCCCGCCGGGATGCCTGCCGTGAGGTACGCATGTCGAGCATCGAACTTTCTATCGAAGACGGGTTGGCGCGCCTGACGCTGGCCAGTCCGGAACGCAAGAACGCGCTGTCCACGGCGATGGTCGCCGAACTGATCGACGCGCTTACTGCACTGCGCCGCAACCCGGATGTGCGCGCACTGCTGTTGAGCGGTGCCGGCGGGGCGTTCTGCTCCGGCGGTGACGTCAGCAGCATGGGCGGCACGCCAGAAGCCGGTGCGGTGCGCATGCGCATGACCGAGACCAACCGGGTGCTGGCGGCGCTGGCCGACTTCGACCGGCCCGTGGTGGCGCTGGTGGATGGCGTGGCCTACGGCGCTGGCTTCAGCCTCGCCCTGGCCGCCGACTTCGTCATCGCCAGTGATCGGGCGCGCTTCTGCATGGCCTTCGCCCGCATCGGCCTGGTCCCCGATCTTGCCGCCTCCTGGCTGCTGCCGCGCCTGGTGGGCATGCAGCGGGCCCGCGAGATCATTTACTCGGCCCGCGAAATCGGCGCGACGGAAGCGGTGCAACTGGGCATCGCCCTGGAGACCCACGCGGGTGAACGCGCCGCCGCGCGCGCCGAGGAACTGGCCCGGGCGCTTGCGCAGATGTCGCCGCCGGCCTTCGCCATGAGCAAGCGCCTGCTGGCCCGCAGCCTAGAGAACGACCTGGCGACCCAGCTCGACGCCGAGGCCGCCGCCCAGGCTGTGGCGCTCACCTCCGGCTACGTGAAGGAAGCTTCGGCCCGCTTCATGCGCAAGGAGGCCCCGCAGTACCAGTGGCCGACCCTGCGCGACGACTGAATAACCAGAAGAATCCATCAGGAGACCCGTCATGACCCAGACCACTCCCGGCGCCGCCATTCGCGCCATCCTCGACCGTCAGCGCGCCGCGCACCTGGCCAGCGAACCGATGAGCGCCGAGCGACGCATCGAGCTGATCGACCGCGCCATCGGCCTGTTGGTCGATCACCAGGACGAGATCGTCGCCGCCGTGCGCGCCGACTTCGGCCAGCGCAGCGATGACTTCTCCCGCGTGGTGGAAGTGCTTTCGCCGCTGGCGAGCCTGAAGCAGACCAAGGCCCAGCTCGCCGGCTGGATGCAGCCCGAACAGCGCCCCTGCGAGCGTGGCGAGGCCTGGGTGGAGTACCAGCCGCTGGGGGTGGTAGGTATCGTCACGCCGTGGAACTTCCCGGTGAACATGGTCTTCACCGGCCTGGCCGGGGTACTGGCCGCCGGTAACCGGGCGATCATCAAGCCGTCGGAGTTCACCCCGCACAGCTCGGAGCTGATCGCGCGGATGATCGCCTCGGTGTTCGCCGAGGACGAGGTCGCCGTGGTCACCGGCGGGGCGGAAGTCGGCCAGGCGTTCTGCGCCCAGCCCTTCGACCACCTGCTGTTCACCGGCGCTACCAGCATCGGCAAGCAGGTGATGCGTGCCGCCGCCGAGAACCTGGTGCCGGTGACCCTGGAACTGGGCGGCAAGTCGCCGACCATCATCTCCCGTTCGGCCGACTTCCAGGCCGCGGTACAGAAGATCGTCGCCGGCAAGCTGCACAACGCCGGGCAGATCTGCCTGGCGCCGGACTACGTGTTCGTCCCCGAGGAGTCGCTGGACGACTTCATCGCCAGCGCCCGCGAGGTGGTGGCGCGCTTCTACCCGAGCCTGCGCGACAACCCCGACTACACCTCGGTGATCAATGCCCGCCACCGGCAGCGCCTGCAGGGCTACCTGGACGAAGCGCGCGAGGCTGGCGTCGAGCTGGTCGAGCTGAACCCGGCCGGCGAGGACTTCGCCGTGCAAAGCGCGCACAAGCTGGCGCCGACCCTGCTGCGCAACCCCGGCGACGAGCTGAAGGTGATGCAGGACGAGATCTTCGGCCCGCTGCTGCCGCTCAAGCCGTACAAGGACATCGGCGAGGTGATCGCCTACATCAACGCCCATCCGCGCCCGCTGGGCCTGTATTACTTCGGCAACGACGCCGACGAACAGGCCCTGGTGCTGCGCCGTACCACCTCCGGCGGGGTGACCCTCAACGACGTGATCAAGCACGTCGGTATCGAGAGCCTGCCGTTCGGCGGCGTCGGTCCCTCGGGCATGGGTGCCTACCACGGCCGCGACGGCTTCCGCGCCTTCAGCCACGCCAAGGCCGTGTTCAAGCCGGCCGAAGGTCCCGACCTGATGCGCCCGCCGTACATCGAGCAGGTCAAGCAGATAGTCGCCTCCCTGATCACCCGTTAAGACCCACCGGGCGCGGTATGGGCCGCGCCCACTGCTCAAGAGGTTTTCCCTTATGAAGGCTGCCGTTTTCCATCAACCGGGCGCTGCGCTGACCATCGAGGAAGTCAGCATCAGCAAGCCCGGTCCGCGCGAAGTACTGATCCGCACCGTCGCCAGCGGCGTCTGCCACTCCGACCTGCATGTGGTCGATGGCATGTACCCCTATCCGCTGCCGGTGCTGCTCGGCCATGAGTCGGCCGGCATCGTCGAAGCGGTCGGCGCCGACGTGCGCAGCGTCAAGCCGGGCGATCACGTGGTCACCTGCCTGTCGGCATTCTGCGGCTGCTGCAGCGACTGCGTGACCGGCCACATGAACCGCTGCCAGTCGCCCAGCACCAAGCGCGGTGCCGGGGAAGAGCCGCGCGTGAGCTACGTGCAGAAGCCGATTCCGCAGTTCATGAACCTCGGCGGCTTCGCCGAGCAGATGCTGGTCCACGAGAACGCCTGCGTGGCGATCCGCAAGGACATGCCGCTGGACCGCGCGGCGCTGCTCGGTTGCGCGGTCATCACCGGCACCGGCGCGGTGTTCAACACCGCCAGCGTGCGTCCCGGTGAAACCGTGGCGGTGATCGGTTGCGGCGGCATCGGCCTGGCAACCATCAATGGCGCGGCCCTGGCCGGCGCCACGCGGATCATCGCCATCGACATGCTCGATTCCAAGCTGGAACTGGCCAGGACCTTCGGTGCCACCGATGTGGTCAACGGCAAGGATGGCGATGCCGTGCAGCAGGTGCTGGAAATGACTCGCGGCGGCGTGCACTACGCCTTCGAATGCATCGGCCTTAAGCAGACCGCCGAGCAGGCCTTCGGCATGCTCCGTCGTGGCGGCAGCGCGACCATCATCGGCATGATCAAGCCGGGTGTGAAGATCGAAGTGCCTGGCCTGGACTTCCTCGGCGAGAAGAAAATCCAGGGCTCGTTCATGGGTTCCAACCGTTTCCCGGTGGACCTGCCGCGCCTGGTGGACTTCTACATGCAGGGCCGTTTGAAGCTCGACGAGATGATCTCGCAGCGCATCAAGCTGGAGCAGATCAACCAGGCCTTCGACGAGCTCAAGCGCGGCGAGCTGGCCCGCTCGGTGATCATCTTCGATCAGTGAGTGTCCGTTGGCCGGGAGCGTGCGCCGCTCCCGGCAGCGTTCCCATCCAACCGAATTTCGAGACAGCAGCATGAAAACACGCATTACCGAGCTGTTCGGCATCCGCTACCCGATCATCCAGGGCGGCATGATGTGGGTCGGCCGCGCCGAGATGGCCGCCGCCGTCTCCAACGCCGGCGGCCTGGGCATCCTCACCGCGCTGACACAGCCGACCCCGGAGGCGCTGGGAGAGGAAATCGCGCGCTGCCGCACGCTCACCGACAAGCCCTTCGGTGTCAATCTGACGTTGCTGCCGTCGATCAACCCGCCGCCCTACGAGCAGTACCTGGACGTGATCATCGCCAGCGGCGTGAAGGTGCTGGAAACCGCCGGCAACAACCCCGGCGAGTTCATCGCCAAGGCCAAGGCGGCTGGCATGACGGTGATCCACAAGTGCGTGGCCGTGCGCCACGCGCTCAAGGCGCAGAGCCTGGGCGTGGACGCGGTGTCCATCGACGGCTTCGAGTGCGCCGGCCACCCCGGCGAGGACGACGTGCCGGGCCTGGTGCTGATTCCGCTGGCGGCCAGCCGCCTGCAGGTGCCGGTGGTCGCCTCCGGCGGCATCGCCGACGGGCGTGGCATGGCCGCCGCACTGGCGCTCGGCGCGGAAGGGGTGAACATGGGCACGCGCTTCTGCGCCACCCGCGAAGCGCCGATCCACGACAACATCAAGCGCGCCCTGGTCGGCGCCACCGAGCGTGACACCCGGCTGATCTTCCGCACCCTGCACAACACAGCGCGGGTGCTGCGCAATCCGATCTCCGAGGAAGTGGTGAGCATCGAGCAGCGCGGCAACGCACAGTTCGAGGACATCCGCCACCTGGTGGCCGGAGCCCGTGGCCGCGCGGCGCTGGAGAGCGGCGCAGCCGATGACGGCATCGTCACCGCCGGTCAGTGCGTGGGCCTGATCGACGACATCCCGACCTGCGCCGAGCTGCTCGAACGCATGGTGCGCGACTGTCGCGCCGCCCTGGGCCGTGCCCGTGGCTACCTGGGAGACGAGGCATGAGCGCGATGGATTGCGTGGAGGAGGGCGGTGCGGTACCGGCGGGCTTCGAGCCGATGGTGCGGCCCGGCTTCGTCAACAATTGCCGTGGCGTCTACGTCAATCTGGAGCGCCGCATGGTGGCCGCACGTATCCTGCCCGAGCACCTGAATCCGCTGGGCATCGCCCACGGCGGCTTCCTCGCGACCCTGGCCGACACCGGCTTCGGCACGACGATCAAGCTGACCGCCGGCAGCGAGCTGCCGCCGGCCACCATCAATCTGGACATGGACTACCTGAGCCCGGCGCTGCCGGGACGCTGGATCGAAGTCCAGGTGCAGATCCACAAGCTCGGCCGCAGCATCAGCGTGGCCAGCTGCGACCTGCTCGACGGCGACAAGCTGGTGGCGCGCGGCAAGGGCACCTTCATCAATAACACGCGCAGCCTGCACGGCCGCGTCGATCAGAAGTGAATCAGGAGCCTGTCATGGCCGAGACTCCCCAAGCCGCCGCGCCCGTCGGGCCGGAGGCGCAGTACCAGCGATTCCTCCAGCAGGGCCGCTTCATGATCCAGCGCAGCGCGTCCAGCGGCCGCCATGTGTTCTACCCGCGCGTTGCCATCCCCGGCACCGGCGAAACCGACCTGGAATGGGTAGAGGCGGCTGGCACCGGACGCATCTACGCCATCACCGTGAACCGCTCGCGCAACGCCAGCCACAACGTGGCGCTGATCGACCTGGACGAAGGCGTGCGCATGATGTCGCGCATCGAGGGCCGGGAAACCGCGTCCATCGGCAGCCGCGTGAAGGCTCGGGTGATCGAGGAAGAGGGGCAGGCGCTCGTGGTGTTCGACGTGATCGATGAGGTGCAGGCATGAATGCGTCCCTTCGCGGCAAGACCGCCATCGTCGGCATCGGCAGCGCCGGTATCGGCGAGGCCCACGGTTTCAGTGCAATGGAATTGCTCGGCCAGGCGTCGCTGAAAGCCATCGCCGATGCCGGGCTGAAACTCTCCGACGTCGATGCGGTGTTCTCCGCCACCAGCTCCCACGCCTTCCCGACGCTCTCGGTGTGCGAGTACCTGGGCATCAAGCCGAAGTTCGTCGATGGTACCAACGTCGGCGGTTCCAGCTTCGAATGGCACCTGCTGCAGGCGACCCTGGCACTGCAGGCCGGGCTGTGCGACGTGGCGCTGATCTGCTATGGCTCCAACCAGCGCACCGCTGGCGGCAAACTGGTGTCGATGAGCGAACCGCAGTGGCATGAGACGGCCTACAAGCCGCGCCACCCGATCACCTCCTACGCGCTGGCGGCCAGCCGGCACATGCACCAGTACGGCACCACCCGCGAGCAACTGGCGGAAGTGGCGCTGGCCGCGCGCGGCTGGGCCAACCTCAACCCGGAGGCCTTTGCCCGTGGCCCGCTGAGCATGGATGACGTGCTCGCCGCGCGGATGGTCAGCGACCCGCTGAGCGCTGCCGACTGCTGCCTGGTCACCGACGGCGCGGGCGCCTGCATCATGGTCCGCGCCGATCGCGCCCGCGACCTGCCGAACAAGCCGGCGTACTTCCTCGGCGCAGGCGGCGCGCAGTGGCACCGTTCGGTGGTGTGCATGCCGGACTTGACCGTCACCGCCGCCTCGGAAAGCGGCCCGCGCGCCATGCAGATGGCCGGTGTGAGCCACGCCGACATCGACCTGGTGATGCTCTACGACGCCTTCACCATCAACACCATCCTGTTCCTCGAAGACCTCGGCTTCTGCGCCAAGGGGGAGGGCGGGCGCTTCGTCCAGGACGGGCGCATCGCTCCCGGCGGCGAACTGGCGGTGAATACCAACGGTGGCGGCCTGTCCTGCGTGCATCCGGGGATGTACGGGATGTTCCTGATCCTCGAAGCGGTGACGCAGATTCGCGGCCAGGCGGGCGAGCGGCAGCTGAAGAAGGCGGATATCGCCTTGCTGCATGGCAACGGCGGCACGCTGTCGAGCCAGGTCACGGCCTTCCTGGGGAGCGCGGCGGCGCTTTGATCCAGCGCCGAGGTTGGGCAAACCTGTAGGACCGAGGGGGACGCCTAGTTCTTGCTCGCGAACAGAGGTTACCGGCTACCCCATCCTTTCCGGGATATCTGGTTCGCGAGCAAGCTCGCTCCTACAAAGAACAAAAAGCCCGCCCGGCCCACGCCGTGCGGGCTTTCTACTTCCCGGGCCAACAAAAAATCCCTCCCGAAATTGGTCCGAACGAACTACAGCCAGCCCCTCGGCACATCCCGATACTCAACGACGGTACCCAACCGGTCGCCCCTGCGCGGCCCACAAGAACAACAGGTCTGAGGAACACCTCGATGGACATCCACTACACGCCCGAAGAGCTGGCCTTCCGTGAGGAAGTGCGGGCCTTCCTGCGCGACAAGCTGCCGGCCGAACTGGCCGCCAAGGTCAAGCTCGGCAAGCGCCTGAGCAAGGAAGACAACGTCTTCTGGATGCGCACCCTGAACGAGCGCGGCTGGCATGCCTCGCTGTGGCCGGTGGAGCACGGCGGCACCGGCTGGAGCGTGGTGCAGAAGTACATCTTCGAAGAGGAGTGCGCGATCTTCGGCGCGCCGCGCGTGCTGCCGTTCGGCGCCGTGATGGTCGGCCCGGTGATCATCAAGTTCGGCACCGAGGAGCAGAAGGCCCATTACCTGCCGCGCATCCTCGACATGACCGACTGGTGGGCGCAGGGCTACTCCGAGCCTGGCTCCGGCTCCGACCTCGCCAGCCTGAAGACCCGCGCCGTGCGCGAGGGCGATCACTACATCGTCAACGGCCAGAAGACCTGGACCACGATGGGCCAGCACGCCGACTGGATCTTCTGTCTGGTGCGCACCGACCCCCAGGCCCAGGCCCAGCGCGGCATCAGCTTCCTGCTGATCGACATGAAGTCGCCGGGCGTGACCGTGCGGCCGATCATCACCCTGGACGGCGAGCACGAAGTCAACGAAGTGTTCTTCGACGACGTGAAAGTTCCGGTGGCCAACCTCGTCGGCAAGGAAAACGAGGGCTGGACCTGCGCCAAGTACCTGCTGACCCACGAACGCACGGGGCTTGCTGGCATCGGCTTCTCCAAGCAGTTGCTACGCCAGCTCAAGGCCATCGCGGCGCGTGAGCACAAGGGCGGCAAGCCGCTGATCGACGATCCGCTGTTCCGCGCCCAGATCGCCGAGCTGGAAATGCAATTGATGGCGGCCGAGATGAGCAACCTGCGCATCCTCGCCGCGGCCCGCGAAGGCGGTGGCAGCGGCGCCGAGAGTTCGATTCTCAAGGTGCGCGGCACTGAGATCCGCCAGGCCATCACCCACCTGCTGCGCAAGGCGGTCGGCCCGTACGCGCTGCCGTTCCTGGAAGAAGAAATGGAAGCCTGCACCGGCGATCTGCTGCACACCGACTACAGCGCCACCGCTGCCAGCCAGTACTTCATCATGCGCAAGCTCTCGATCTACGGCGGCTCCAACGAGATCCAGAAGAACATCGTTTCCAAAGTGAACCTCGGACTCTGAGAGGCAGCCGACTATGGACTTCAAACTCAACGAAGAGCAGCAGATGCTGCAAGACACGGCGGCACGTCTGGTACGTGATGCCTATGGATTCGAGCAACGCGAAGCCTATCGCCGCAGCGAACTGGGCTACGGCGCGGACTTCTGGCGTCAGCTCGGCGAACTGGGGCTGACCTCGGTGTCCCTGCCGGAAGCCTACGGCGGCTTCGGTGGCGGCGTGGAAAGCATGCTGGTGCACACCGAGCTGGGCCGCGGCCTGTGCCTGGAGCCGTACCTGCAATCGGTGGTCTACGCCGGCGGCCTGATTGCGCAGCTGGGTAGCGAGACGCAGAAAGACGAACTGATCGGTGCGCTGGCCAGCGCCGAGCTGCAGGTCGCGGTGGCCTTCGAAGAGCCGCACAGCCACTACGAACTCAACGCGGTCAGCACCCGTGCCGAAGCGGTGAACGGTGGCTGGCGGCTGTCCGGGCGCAAGGTTGCGGTGATTGGCGGGCACAGTGCCGGGCTGATCCTGGTATCGGCGCGCGTCTCCGGTGCCGAGCGAGACGAGCAGGGCATCGCTCTGTTCCTGCTGGACCCGACTGAAGCCGGGGTGAAGCGCCGCGTCTACCCGACCGCCGATGGCTTCAAGGCTTGCGAGCTGTACCTCGATGGCGCCTTCGTGGCTACCGAACGGGTGCTGGGCGAACCGGGCGCGGCCTTTGCGGCGCTGCGCTATCAGCAAGGCCGCGCCATCGCCGCGCAATGTGCCGAAGCCGTGGGGGCGATGGAAGCGACCTGCGAGCTGACCCTGGATTATCTGAAGACCCGCAAGCAGTTCGGCGTCGCCATCGGCTCCTTCCAGGTCCTGCAGCACCGCATGGTGGACATGCGCGGCGAACTGGACCAGGCCAGCAGCATGGCGATCCTCGCCGCCTGCGTCGCCGACCAGCCGGACAGCGCCGAGCGCAGCCGCGCCCTGGCCGCCGCCAAGTACATCGTCACCCGTGCTGGCCGTTTCATCTCCGAGCAGTGCATCCAGCTGCACGGCGGCATCGGCCTCACCGACGAATACCTGGGCTCGCACTATGCCAAGCACCTGGTGATGATCAGCCACCAGTTCGGCGACGACGATCACCACCTGCAGGCGTTCAGTCAATTGATGGACGTTGCATAGTCTGTTGGTAACGTCAAAACAGCAACGCAGGGCGCTTCCTGCTTTTCGTAGGAGCGAGCTTGCTCGCGAACAAACCTCGCTGCGGAGCTGTTCGCGAGCAAGAACCAGGCGTCCCCCTCGCTCCTACAGTCCCCTGGCGGTATCGCAGGTGACGCCCCATTCCCTGAGTCACCCCTTGTTCCGGGCCGCGAGGCCCGGCTTTCTTTCAGGAGTCCCCGATGAAAGTCCTCGTAGCCGTCAAGCGCGTGGTCGACTTCAACGTCAAGGTCCGCGTCAAGGCGGATAACTCCGGCGTCGACCTCGCCAACGTCAAGATGTCCATGAACCCCTTCTGCGAAATCGCCGTGGAAGAGGCCGTGCGCCTGAAAGAGAAGGGCGTCGCCACCGAGATCGTTGCGGTCTCCGTCGGTCCGAACGCCGCCCAGGAGCAACTGCGCACCGCGCTGGCGCTGGGCGCCGATCGCGCCATCCTCGTCGAGTCCAACGACGAACTGAGCTCCCTGGCCATCGCCAAGGCCCTGAAGGCCATCGTCGACAAAGAGCAGCCGCAGCTGGTCATCCTCGGCAAGCAGGCCATCGACAGCGACAACAACCAGACCGGCCAGATGCTGGCTGCGCTGACCGGCTACGCCCAGGGCACCTTCGCCTCCAAGGTCGAGGTTGCCGGCGACAAGGTCAACGTCACCCGTGAAATCGACGGCGGCCTGCAGACCGTTGCGCTGAACCTGCCGGCGATCGTCACCACCGACCTGCGCCTGAACGAGCCGCGCTACGCGTCGCTGCCGAACATCATGAAGGCGAAGAAGAAGCCGCTGGACGTGGTGACCCCGGACGCCCTGGGCGTTTCCACCGCTTCCACCGTGAAGACCGTGAAAGTCGAAGCGCCGGCTGCCCGCAGCGCTGGCGTCAAGGTCAAGTCCGTTGCCGAACTGGTCGAGAAACTGAAGAACGAGGCGAAAGTAATCTGATGGCTATCCTGGTAATCGCTGAGCACAACAACGGCGCACTGGGCGCTGCCACTCTGAACACTGTCGCTGCCGCACAGAAGATCGGTGGCGACATCGCTGTCCTGGTCGCTGGCCAGAACGTCGGTGGCGTGGCTGAAGCCGCTGCCAAGATCGCCGGTGTTTCCAAGGTGCTGGTCGCCGACAACGCCGCCTACGCTCATCAACTGCCGGAGAACGTTGCTCCGCTGATCGCTGCTCTTGTTGGTGAGAATGGGGGCAAGGGCTACAGCCACGTGCTGGCGCCGGCCACCACCAACGGCAAGAACTTCCTGCCGCGCGTCGCCGCGCTGCTGGACGTCGACCAGATCTCCGAGATCATCGACGTGGTCAGCGCCGACACCTTCAAGCGCCCGATCTATGCCGGCAACGCCATCGCGACCGTGCAGTCCTCGGCCGCCGTCAAGGTCATCACCGTGCGTGGCACCGGCTTCGACGCCGCGGCTGCCGAAGGTGGCTCCGCCGCCGTTGAAGCGGTTTCCGGCCCGGCCGATGCCGGCAAGTCCGCCTTCGTCGGCGAAGAGCTGGCCAAGTCCGACCGTCCGGAACTGACCGCTGCCAAGATCGTCGTTTCCGGCGGCCGTGGCATGGGCAACGGCGACAACTTCAGCATCCTTTATGCCCTGGCCGACAAGCTGGGCGCCGCGGTCGGCGCTTCCCGTGCCGCGGTCGATGCCGGCTTCGTGCCGAACGACATGCAGGTTGGCCAGACCGGCAAGATCGTCGCGCCGCAGCTGTACATCGCGGTGGGCATCTCCGGCGCCATCCAGCACCTGGCGGGCATGAAGGACTCCAAGGTCATCGTGGCGATCAACAAGGACGAAGAGGCACCGATCTTCCAGGTCGCCGACTACGGCCTGGTGGGTGACCTGTTCGAAGCTGTGCCGAGCCTCGAAGCGGCAGTCTGAGGACTGCCAACACTCCGGGACCTTGTGGTCCCGGCGCTTTCCTCCGGACTGGTTGGCACACCCCATATACAAGGGGCAGAGCCAGTAATGACCAGTGCTCCGGCGTGACAGCAGCCATAACCTGCTGCTCAAACCGGACGAAGAAGGGCTGGTGGAGGGCTTAGCCGCCAACATCTCCGAGCGCGTCCAGGCCCAGCCACGCCTACAGAGCCTCAACGAAGAACTGGCTGCCCTAGGTACTTGTCCTTGTACCTCGGCGGCGTCGCGGGCTTCGCGCAACTGGTGGTTGAGCGTATCCAGCTCACGGGTGCGGGTGGCGACGCGCTGCGCCAGTCATGATCTGCTGCAGCCGCTGAACGCCGCGCGGCTGCTGCTCTCGACCCTCCGCGAGCGACAGCTGAACAAGCCGGTACGAGGGCGGTGCTCAGTTCGCTGGTGCAGGGGTAGGGTGGGGGAGTCCGGGAGACTGCCCTCCGATCCGCGCGACCACAGATCGGTTATTCCACAGATCGATGTGGATGAAACTAGAGTTTGCGGTATTTCCGCAGACGACGCACTGGCATGGAGCGCTTGCTGCAGCAAGGAGGTCAGTATGAAAGCGCTACTGCTGTTGCTCAGCGCCAGCCTGTTCATCGCACCTGCCGTGGCCAGTGAATGGGATCGCGACGATCCGAAACCAGACCAACCCAGTCCGGTCGAGAGTCCGGCACCGGCGTACGAGGCCTCCCCACCGAACGGCCTTCATCCAGCGTCAGCGAGTACTGTGCCGGCCTCAACCGCCATCACCAATAGCGCTGGGAATATGGTGGCGGGGATCGAGGTGGCGCGCAGGATCTTCAGCGCAAGGATAGGCGGCAAGCCTCGTCGCTGTGATGCCGCAGTCATTGACTTCCCGCGCTGGGAGGGTTTTCCCGTACAGCGTTGCGACTACTATGACACGGGGGTACGCGTTAAGACCTACATGCTCAACCCTTCGATTTATCAGCTCTCCCGATGGACTGTGACCGCCTGCAAGGACGCCGGGGCGCTCAACATGCGGGACTGTGTCAGCGTCGTAGCCGAGACCATCATCACGGCCTCAACCGGCGTCTTTCCCGTCTCGGGATTCATACCGGAGCCCGCCAAACCTGCAGGCCGGCACAGCAATCAAATGCTTTGCCTCTTGTTCAGGGATGGTGTGACGGTGCATTCCGCCCAGTTTGTCGAGGCTCCCGCAGCGGTCAATGGAACCTGTCCATCCGTGGATCACGGAGCATTGGTAACCCGTGCCATGCCATTCGCTCGAGTCGCATCGACCACGCGTGATGAATATCGTGCTCATGGTGGGGCTATCTTCGTCGGAACCGATGGCGATGGTAGCGCGCACTGGCTGGATGTCGTTCGCAAGCTTTATCAGAGGGCCTGGACCAGTGAGCGTAACGAGCTGATTTCAGCGAAGGCCGTGGCCATGCATTCACAGCATCTTTTTGAGTGATTCGAGAGCAGAGAGGGAAAGGAGCACCTACCACGTAATATTTAATTTAACATAATATACATTATGCGAAGCCTAGGGTTACCAAGTGCGGCCCAACTTGACCTGTCGGCCAGCATTAAAAAGTGGACTCGCACACTGGCACGATTTTTCTGCTTATAAATCATCAAATTAGACCTCAATTCTTGGTTTCGGCGAGCAGTTTGGCTTGCTTCGATAACCCTAGCCCGTCGAGATTTAAATCTCGGTTTATCATGGGCTTAATGCCTTTCAAGCCCAGGCGTGCGCAGTCGCACTAATTAGTGGATTGGTCGCAGTAATCAGTAGACTGAGCCTACCCCTAGAGCCCATTTTTCTAAGATCTAGTGGCCTTACTGCTGCGTTTCTTTCTATAAACCAATCAGTTAACGAGTAAAAAATAGACTTCCTGTGCGCAATAAAAAGTGGACTGGGATGACGCATCTCTGGATGCGTATCGCGTGGCATGAAGGACACTCCTGGAGGCGCGATTTAACTGGACGTCCGCTCACCGTTCACGCTGCTTCCGATCAGCTATCCTCGGCGGACTGTCTGTTCCTTCCCGAGACCGATCTGACTTGCAATGAGTCCTGCCAAGCTGTGGGAGATCGTATCGAGGCACAACGGAGAAGTCGTTTTCACCACTGCATGCCATTGGACTGCACTCTGCTACGGCAAGTCCCGGGTACTCACTTCTACTGAGGACACCATGTGCAGGAATGTAATATCCGATAATCATCAGACCCGGATATTGCGTAACCTGCTGAAAACCACCATCCTAGATGGCATAACACAGTCGCAACGTATGCCATGCCTCAAACACCTCAGCCCTTGTTCGACACCTTCGAACGATTTCACGAACTCAATTTCCTGGGATTAAGCGCTGAGCTTCCAGTGGTGCTCGGCTACCTGCGAGCCTTGCCAGAGGGATGCATGGCCATCGATAGCTATGTGGCTGTGCGTGGATTTCTCAAGTCGTATGCCGGCAACCACGCCACGTACAACTCATACCGTACCCATGTGGAGCGCTTGCTCCTATGGTCTGTCCTGATCGCAGAAAAGCCGCTCATCGAGCTGCGACGCCGGGATGCTGAGGCCTTCATGGAGTTCTGCCTCCGTCCGCCCGCTGAATGGATTGGCCCGATCGTTAAGTCTCGCTTCGTGCGAGTTGGCGGAAGGAAACGGTCTGAAAGTGACACGTATGGCGTGAATGAGGATTGGCGTCCTTTTGCTACTACTGCTCCGAAACGAGATCGGAAAATCGCTTCGGAAACGCTGACCGCCCTCCCCTCGAGCGTCTACAAAATGTCCCAGGGATCTGTGGCTCAGGTATTTGCCGTGTGCGGCAGCTTCTTTCAGCACGCGATAGACGAAGGGTTCACCGAGGTGAATCCATTCCGGGCAGTCAAACAGAAGTCGGTCTACAAGCAGCGTAACACCCTGGATGTGGCTTCTCGGTCACTGACCCAGCTGCAGTGGAGCTTTGTCATTGAAACTGCCGAGTTCATGGCGGCAGCTGACCCTGCTCATGAGCGCACTCTGTTTATAGTCGCCACTCTGTTCTCTATGTATCTGCGTGTCTCTGACCTTGTGGGGCGTGATAACTGGCAGCCCGTCATGGGGGATTTCCGTCGAGATACGACAGGGAACTGGTGGTTCCACGTTGTTGGTAAAGGGAACAAGGCGGCGAAAATTAGCGTGCGCGACGAGTTCATAGAGTCCTACCTGACCCGGTACCGTAAGCATCTACAGCTGCCTCCCCTTCCCTCTGCGCATGAAAAGCGGCCGTTGCTCAGCACGCTAAAGGGGCGAGGCGGTCTTTCTGATCGTCACATCAGGCTTTTGCTTCAGAAGGTATTTGATCAAGCCCTTCAGAGGATGCGAGAGGAAGGCTGGAGCGATGACGAGGTAGATCAACTTCGTTCGGCTTCACTGCATTGGCTCCGCCACACATCCGCCACCTTCGACGCACCACATCGTGACATGAAGGATCTGCAGGCAGACTTGCGCCATAACAGCTTAAGCACTACGCAAAACACGTATTACAACTCTCTGGATGAGCAGCGTGCGCACTCTGTGAAAAAGATGAAAATTAAGAATTGATGCTGTGGTCAACCTCAGGGCCGTTAGGCCAGAAGGTGAGGCAATAGATATTCATGGAGCGCACGTCCTTCGCAATGCTGGGCAGCTTCCCAGCTGGAGCATAGATACAACCAGTGGATGGCCGTATGGCTCAGAGAGTGAAATCTCGACTGAGGTTCTTTGATCAGCCTCGCCATTCGTCTATGTCCGCTATGTGTTAGCTGCCTCTTGCCAGTGTTAGGAATTGGGCCAAAAGCAGCGCTCCGCTTCTCACTCGGTACCAGGAGGCCTAATAGCGCCCCAGCCGGCTCGGCCCAGGAACGTAGCAAGATCGCCTTCGCTTGGGCCCTAGAACGGCCACTTTCATCCCTTGCTTAATCTTAACCAATACGCATCACTATCGGCCTGGCCCACCTACCCCACTCCGCCGACATCCTTCAGGGTGTTGGAGTAGACAAACTCGCCTAGCGCGTCACGCCACTCATCCGGATAGTTTTCAAGTGACTGCAGCGCCACTGCCTTGGCACTCGCGTGTTGGACAGCAGGAGTTAAGGCTTGGATTGCATTACCCAATGCGACGTATGCCTTTCGATGCCGTACCCCACCATTAGCCAGTAGAACTCCGAAACGCGAGGGCGCACCAAACTTGAGATGCTCGGCGAATGCCGCTACCCCGTCGTTCACCGCAATCCCACGTTCGAGCAACAGTCGGGCAAGAAGCGAGACGCCCTGCTCGACCAGTGTTTGCAACGAATACGTGATCGCGCGCGTGTGGATCCCCAGGATCTCGTCAACTTCCATCTGTGTTGCTTGGGCGATCTTGGCGTAGGTTGCACCACGTACCCACTGCCGAATGATCCCGAAGAACGTGGCTTTGACGGTTTCAAGATCCTGACCATTCTCGAGCCTGAATGCCACGCGCACATCTGACTTGAGCTCTGTATCCTGCCAGGCCCACTCCAGAATCGCTGAAAGGATATCGTCCGAAGCAGGATCGACAGGGCTCGCCCAATCTGCCCTGCTCGGCAACAGAACCTGTTCGACGAACTCCAGAAGGCGCACCTTGGCTCCAGTAGCTTGAAGCCATGCGATCTTGCCATCTGCCCTGAGCGCAATTAGACGCTGGGCGCGCAACTTAAAGACCGTCCGCAGCGTGACGGCAGAACCAACTGGAAGCTGGTGGGCAGCAAACGTATGGTCGGACAGGTCGGTAGCCAACCTTAGAAACTCAGCGTCCCCGATCTCTTCCGCGATCAGCTCGATGAGCGTTGCATCCACACCATCAATGAGTGGATGACTGGCAGGCTGACTCTCCAAGAACTGATTGTCGAGCGCGATACTGTGAGTCCTCAGGAAGTGCTCAAGCTCTCCAATCAAGGTACGCAGTGAACCTCTGACGGGCTCTCCTGCCCCCGCAGTAGCGACGGGAAGAACCAACCACCACTGATCAGGATTCGCACAGATCACCAACCCCCTGGTATTGGCGCCGGCACGACCGGCTCGACCAACCAGGTTCTTGATGTCACGGGCGAGCATGTTCTCGGGCCGTCCGCTGCCCATGCGACGCTGCACCGAATACAGAACAAGCGAGCGGATCGGCAGGTTTACCCCTTCTGCGAGCGTGCTGGTACAGATGACCAGTTGGACTCGTCGATCCCGCAGAAGCTCCTCCAAAACCTCTCGTGTCTCCTGGGGGATGTCACCGTGATGCAGCACAGCCCCATTGTGCAGCGACCTCGTACCTATCCAGGCTGCACCAAATTCAGTTTCGAGGTAGTCGACTCGCGTACGCAGCGCTTCAAGATCCGCATGGTCAATGGGCTTGGGTAACGGTAATGGATACTCCAACTGCTTGATGAGCTCTTCCGCCAAACCGATCGCACCCTGATCGCCGCGCTTGTTTGCGGCGAATATCGCCGTGGTTCCCATCGACAAAACCTTCCGGGCAGCGGCAACAGCCAGGGTCTTGGTTGATGAGAAGCCATAGGTCTTCGTGCGCGCCGTGCGGGCGTTCACGTACTGGAAGGTGTTCCGATCCAGGAAGCCATGGATTGAGTACTGCCGTTGCTGAGCATGCGGGTGCATGTCAAGACGAACGGACTTGCCCACTCCACTACCAGCGGATCGAAGGACGGAAAATTCGGCGATCGCCGGTCGATAGGTGCTTTTGATGACGGTGTCCTCGCCGCCGCCAAGCCATGCGTTGATTTCTTCGATATTAGGGATGATGGCCGACATGAATACGAAGCGGATCGGATTGACCTGGCGGGCCTTCATCCGCGCCAGTAACAGCTCCAGACCAATACCCCTGCCGGAGCTGTCGAGCAAATGCCCCTCATCGCAAATGACCAGCGATATCCGCTGAGCAAACGCTGGATCAGCACTGAGAATTCCGGACAGCGACTCAGGGGTCGCGATAAGCGCGTTGATGTGATCGAGCCCATGCACCTCGTCTCCCGATGGAATCGTCCCGCCATATGCGCAGCGCGCCGCGATCCCCAGGCCGTTTAGCTGACGCACCAGAGAATGGCGAAGCTCCGAAGCCAGCGACCGGTACGGCACGATCATGATCGCGACGTGGGTCGGATTGCGCTTCAGGTGCCAGTACAGCAACGTCTCGCAGAGCGTGGTTTTGCCGGCCCCCGTTGGCATTTGCAAGGAATAGCTTTCGGCGTTACCTAGCAGTCCCCTTTCGATAGCCTGTATCTGGGAGGGGAAGAACTCCCAGGTCGATGGTTTGCGATTGATGAAGGAATTGATCAGAGGCGTCCAAAAAGCATTCGCCCCCTCTGGCAGCACAGCCCGAAAATTCGATGCCTCGAAGCGAGCCAGCAGCCGACTGAGCAAGGCCGCTGCCACCCACGTATCCGGCCCATCCGCTAACGCGCTTTGTGCCTCGGTGGCGCTCGCCTCTACGTTGTCGCTAAGACCAAACAGGTCGCCACTGCGCAATTGCTCCCGCACCTCGATAGCAGTCTGAGATCCCAGGCTGCTCGGGCGGGCCAGGAAGTCATAGCACGCAGCCCATGGGCTTTGTGGATCAGTGGGCCGAGTAGACTGACGCATGGCCAGGCAGGCCGACGCTGGAAAGTCGCCAAAGTAAAACGCTGCTGCGGCAAACAGCGCTGCTTCATCCTTCGAGATACCCAGCGCTTCAACCTGCTCAGCCGGAGTCTCTTTCGAAAACTGGAGGAAGGCATTACCCAGCTGTGCCCAGTCGTCGCTTGGGGTATTCGTGGAGTGGATTCCGTCGAACAGCTCTCCCACGAGCGAGATGTAGTAGTCGGCAAGGCGATTCCCGATCTGGGCAAGCTCAATGGGCAATGCGGCTACAGAAAACTGACCTAGGTGCCGGGCCATGTCGGCGTCGTTGATCCAATTCTGGAGGGAGGCTCTCATATCAAAGCACCGACGCCCGCGCAGCTGCAAAAGCTGCGTTGTAGGTGGCATGTAGATTCGGCACTGAGATCACCACGAGTGTGTACTTGTCACTGGCCGTGGCGGGTGCATTGCTGAGCTCAGCAGTGACAAAGCTCTCACAGATAACGGCGACGGCCCTGTATCGCAGGGCAGCAGGCGGATGATCAACCGCGTTGATAAACCGGTTGAGAAGCGGAATGTCGACGTCACCAAGATCCTCAGTGATGGCGCGCTCACGGAGCCACACCAGTGTGCTCGCGAGCCGGCTGGTGCGATCTTTGGCGCAGTCTGTGATAGCAGAGCCGATTGGGTCTGAGGAAGCGGAAGTGGATTTGACCTTCACCTCAGCGCAAAGCACCTGGTCATCAGCACTGGCGGATGGACGTTGGGGCATGATGAAGTGAATGACATCCGACTTGGGTGCCGGTTTGGTTCTGTCCTGCTTGAGCCGCCATTTCTTGGGGCCTATCGCGGCCCCCGGATACTCCATGGCGGACTGGTAGAAGTAACCGAGCACCTCGCCGAAGTCTCCCGCCATAGTTGCGCCGGCATCCGGAAGCTTGCTCGCCAGAACGTCTGAAAGAGTAAGCCCATGGCGATCCGCCGCAGCCTCAAGCACCTCATCGGTGATGTAACAGCGACGCAATGGCTCGGCCATGGCCGCCTCCAAAAGCGCCACCTGCTGGGCGGTCATCCTGACCAGCACGTACGGCTGCTCCTGCTCGTGCGGGAACCACTGAACAGCGTTACCGAAGTCGAAACCGAGATCATCCATGAGTGATGGTCATCCTAGAAGAAGGCCTGTTAGCCGGCCCCGCAGTCATCCCAGAGCCGTGTAACCGAGTAATGGTGGATGGCCACTACGGTACGCTAAAAAAAGGGGCTGGTGTCAACTGGACAGCTGATAGCCCCCCTTGTTTCCAAGCTCAATCGTACTTCCCGAGATGCCGCTCTCGGTAGTTAACGCCCAAGGTCGCCGGAACGCAGATCGAGGCGTAAATCAATCCAGTGAGGCTCAGGATTGGCATGTATTGGAACCTTTCCGAACCGCACTGATCATCTCGGGGAGCGCAATCGTGAAGCAGCGCGACGCAGAAAAAGGGAACAGATTGATTTACTAGGATCACCGGCAGCTATGAGTCGGAAGCTGCCGCTGGCGGAGGGCAGCTATCGGCCAGAAGCGGATATTGACTACCAGAGCTCAAATCGAAGCACAACGAGTCGATTAGAGAGCGGCCTAAACTAACAAGATGCACGTGCTGTGCGGATCCTGTGCACCACTCCAGCCAAGTTTATCCGGATACCCCCTCCTCGGAGGGGACATCCTCCTCCAACTCACTAGCGCTGTTCTTTCTTCGCTTTCTTCCCTGTAGAAGCATGCCGATGACAATGCCAATGCCAGCCATGCAAAAGATGAGGTACATCCCGAAGTTGAAGGCGTGGAGCAGCATGGAAACTATCTCTCTGCGAGTGACCGGCTCGACTGAGTCCCTGAACTCAGCGACGTTGGTATACGAACTCCACGAAATCAGCGCCGGGCCCACAATGATTACAGCCATCAAGATTGGGCGAAGCCCTCTGCGCGCCAACGTCAGAACCTTGCGCAAAGAATCTTTGAGGTCAGTTCGCCCTTCCCGGCTGATCGCGAAATAGGCGAGAACAAGTGCAAGTACCGAACAAAGTGGTGTGACATACTCCATAATGAATGGATCCTTTTATTAATTGCCCGATAGTAACGAGGTTGGTGTTGCTCAGCTACGACAACCAAAAAAGCGGGAGAGTTCTCCGCACAAAAATGAAGAGAAACTTTATCGCACAATCAAACTGCAGTCGCTCACGGAAGCATTGCTTCAGGCTTTGCATCGATAAACTAACTTGCGCGCCTATCAAATATAGATAAATCAATCTTTTCTTTTCTAACGTAGGCGTCATTCCTCATCCAGCTTTCGATGTGGTCGGGAATGTATTGCGGCATTGGAACCCCTTCTTTGCTCAATCCATTGAGAAGGAAGTTGCATATTTTAGAAATTTTTGCCGAACTGGTTTTCTTGATTATCTCACCAAGAAAACCACTGTGATTGCCAAGGACAAACTTTCTTCTATGCTGACTGATAACCAGGTCGCAAAATTCAGGGGACATATACTCAAGATCATAAGGATCAGATGAGTAAGCTGTTGGGTTATCCATAACCAAACGTTGCCTATAAATCACCAGCATTCGGTGATAGTCCCTAATAATTCGTTCCAGCGCTTTGTCTGGAACTGGGTTTTTGTTATCTAGCGCAAGGAGCGATGCGAGGTTATACGAGAAGAAGTCGAAATCTGCCCCGGTGAAGTAGCTAAGTGCGTCATCTATGTAGCTCGCAGGGATCTGGCTAAATATAATTCGTTTGGATATCTCGGCGCGGTCTTCTTCTTTAAATGAAAAAAGGTAGTTCTCGCCAAGATTGAGAGATACAAAGTCAATTAATATTGAGCTGGTTACTGGTAAGATTACGCCGTTCGAACCGACCAGCATCATGCTGTCTTCGTCGCGCCCCTTGATGTACGTATTAACATTGAACTCGTGATAAGTGGCCGCTCTAGATGGTGAATTTGCTAGTAGCTCCAGGAACAATGCGACAGAATTTTTGTCGGGGTGAATAGAAGCGCCTTCAATAAAAAGCTTATGTAATCGCTTCAGCTCGAACAAATGGATGCCCCCGGTATGAATCACCGAGGCTTTAAGAAAGCGTTGCATGCACCTTAAGAAATAATCTGTCCCGTGGTAGAGATCATAATGTAGAATCACGTAGAAGCATTCGTACACATTC
Source organism: Pseudomonas sp. ATCC 13867 (assembly GCF_000349845.1). Lineage (NCBI taxonomy): Bacteria > Pseudomonadati > Pseudomonadota > Gammaproteobacteria > Pseudomonadales > Pseudomonadaceae > Pseudomonas > Pseudomonas sp. ATCC 13867. The sequence continues at coordinate 2,770,118 of NC_020829.1, forward strand.
TGGGAGATCTGGCATGCATTGAAATCTAGGGGGCTGCCCGAGTATGGAACTTTGGAAATATATAGTGCTTGCTGCTGAAATGACGACTCCTTGGTTATGACATGATCACAAAGATATTTTAGAATTTTCTGAATATCAGCCTTGATCAGAGACTGAGAAAAGTCCCTTAGCGTTTCGAGCCTCGCAGCTCGCCATTCATCATGGGGTCGGCCTTTTTTAGGGATGGTTCTTGTAATTGTAAATTCCGGCGTCAGCTTTTTTAGAAGCTCATAATCAGGTCGATTTTTGCAAAAAATCCTGCTAAGGCTATAGTGATCATCACTACTTTTCTCAACCGACTCCGCCATTATAAACGAAATAGTGTCAGCATGAGAAAATGCTTTGCCATTATTTCCAGTCCAAGGCTGTGTCCAGGATGGGAATGCCGACCGTATTTCATTGCCCCGCAGCTGGACTTGAATTCTCATGGCTGTCATCGGTTGGTCGACGTTTGCGTAACCAATAATATGATAATCTTGGTCGGGATCGGAAGGCGCGGTTGAGTTAGTTACGTCTAAATTTCGAAGTGCCTGATCAATAGCGCTAAGAATATCCTCCTCCGAAAAGTCTTTGGGAAAGAGAGTCTTCCATAGATATCCGGATTTATAGTAATTCTCAGGCATTAAGGTTAAGTCTGCCGCCCTGCTTACAAATAGCTCCTTTGGCAGCTTGACAGTGAGCACTTTGTTTTGAAGCTCTCTAATATAGAACCAATCTTCATTGAGCTCTGGGTCATATGAATCTAGAGATGAAATCTTCGGATGGTGTTTTAGGAAGTCCATTAGAGCTGAGTGAGTGTGCAACCCACCCGCAATGGCAGTGATCAAAACAGATTTCCCACCAGATGATGGGCGCTCAACCTTTTGGGTGTAGTCCCCCTCTATAATGTGGCGCAATGCTCTTGGGTGAAGGGTATAAGCACCACCTTCACCGAGCTTTATCGGGTTATCCATAATAACTTCCTTAAAACTACCTGTGCCGATGCGGGAGGCAGTGAGTGGCATCGGCGGATCCTGAAAAGTTTGGCGTAAATGGCACCTGAGAATTTATAGACGCCTCCGCCTGTCCGTTCTTGAGCGGTAGTTACCAATCATAGGTATCTACTTACGGCCAGAGGCGAACAGTCAAGTGTGCACAGGAAATCAAGGTGGCGAATTATTCGAGCCGGCCATGCTTCGAAATCGAAACATGCTCAACTTAATCATCAGATCGGGTCTGCTGGACTCTCGGCGATAAAGCCTCGCTTGCGCCAGGTTGCTCGCACAAAGGACTGGAAATTGGCTTTCCCTTCCAGTACCAAATCATCGGCATGATCGGTCACGATAATTTGCGGCATCATCCCGGTGGCCTTTTCTGTCTGCTCACAAAACTCGACGAGCTTGTTGAACATGTTGGTGACCGACTTCAGATCATCATCAAGCCTGGCCGTGCTGTCTGTGAGTTCGGCCAAAGCCTTTGCGTCGAAGGTCTGCGCATGATCAATCTTTGCGGGAAAATAAACCTGCGTCGGCTGATCAAAGAACAGAATTGGGGGAATCTTGCATCCTTCCTCATGCTTCAGCGCAAACACAGAGTGCAGCGCTAGGAACAGGGTCAGATGCGAATAAAGCCAGTTCGCTCCGCTGCCCATCGATCGCAGATAGACATCGCCCATTGTGGGGCTCTCATGCCACAGGTCGAAGGTATGAAGATCAAATTTTAGGTTAATCGGCTGGTAGGCATCTTCGAAATCGAAACCTGAGCCAATGCGCGCCATTTCGCTGTTGATCAGGTCGCTCAAGTCGCTCATTTTTCCAGGTACATTGTAAGCGTCCAGAAGCGGCTTGATATCGGCTAGCCTTGTCTTGATGGCTTGCAGGGTGGCATCAAACTCCGATTTCGGTTTGTTCGCATAGTCCTCAATAACCCCCTCAAGGCGGTGCTTGACGCGCAATGCAATCTCGTCAACAGTCTTGCTTTTCTTCAGGTCTTCTACCTGCTTGCCCAGCTCGTTTAGCTTGGCCTGAATACCAGAGAGTGTCTCTTTTTCTCTTACAAGCGCCTTAACAAGCTTGCCCTCTTCTTCACGAAAGCTTTCTCGTGCATAGGATGACGTATTTAGTTCCTTGTTCATCCAGCCGATAGCGGCAATGAGCTTGTTCGCCTCATTTTCAACATGCTGACTGGGCGCGTCGCAGAACGGACAGTTGGCTTCATTTACTTCGGCGTACTCTGGAACTGGGATCTCGCTAATGGTCTTAGCAAAATCTTCAGTGAGGCTTATCGAAGATCTTACCGCATGGAGTTTATCTTGCAGTTCACGAACAACCAACGTCTGCTTAGATCGCTCTTTCTCCAGCCCATTTTTGCGCTCGGTATAAGCGTCTGCAATGCTGTCGATCCGAACGTTTGCATCTCTGATTTTTCTGAAAGAATTGCTAACGCTGCCTGCAATCTGAGCCCCCGTCAATGCAGTGAGCTCGGTGCCACTAATGACTTTGTATTCTGCAAGCAACTCATCAACCCTAGCAATGAATCGGGATTTTTCATCCTTTACCTTGGGAATCTGAGCCTCAATCTTTTTCAGCTCCGCTTTGAGCTGATTGTTTTCCTGAGACAGCCAAAAATATTCTTGATCTACGAAATTCATGAATATTTTCAGATGATCGATGACCTGATCACGTTTTTCTTTCTCATCAAAGCGATAGAAAAGAGCATGCTTGTTAGCCACTAGATTTTGATGCTGAAGCATGTAGGAAGCATAGCTGCGAACTGAGGGTGTCGAGCTTTTTGATTTCCCAAACTCTCTAGGCCCAAGATCCTCATCAATATCGGTCATGGTGATGGCAAAATATCGACCAAGTTCTTTATTGAAGTCGCGTAGCGGTAAAAATAGACTTGGCGCAAAGAACTGATCAACACTCTTCATCCTGAGAAATATTTCATCAAGAGAGCCACTAGTCTCGCTGATGAAAACCTTATTGGCATCTCGGCTACGCGCCAAAACAATAAGCTCATTTTCGAATTCTAGAATCGTGAAATAGATCTTGGAACGCGTGGTAATCACACCTTTAGGAATAGTGTCATCGCTATTGCCAAGGCAAAAATCAAAGATCTCGATAATGGCACTTTTGCCCATCGAGGACTTGCCGGTAATGATGTTCAACCCAGGCTTGAATGTAACCTGGTGAATTTCATTTTCACGATCGATTACACCGACTGATTTGACGAAGCACTTCATAGCTGAACTATCCCTAGCGATTTGTACACACGCGGAGCTTCTCTTTCTTCAAGAAGTTTCGCGAGATTACGGGCCGAAGCTATTTTCTGCCCCATCCCTTTTATGACTGGAAATCTCTTCCTGGTAGCCCGAACAACCATATCCTCATCAATGATCAGGTAGCCTGCACTAACAAGGCTCATCAAAGTTACATTGGTAATGTTCCGAAGAGAGTTAACTCTTTTGTGAATACCCGCAATTCTGGTCTTGTCTGATATCATGGTTCGCCATGTACTACGATCGCTTACGCGATGCAAATAGGATGACGTTGAGTCATACAGCACAAATGGAAGAACAAGATAGCTGAGTAAAACGTTCTTCTGGGTTTCTTTCAAGTCACTGTAAAAGGCATGGAGAATCGGAGCCATGATCAGGGGGCTGCGATGCAATGTATGAATATGGTCAGTCGTCGTGAGCCTCATCACCAGAGCCTCCAGTGCAGCCTCTCATTACCCTCTTCATCCTCGTCATCAGCAAGCATATGCCAGATGCCATTTCGAAAATCCACAGTAGTACCATCGAAGGCAGGCATACCATCGACCGGCTCACCGCAACGGTTATCGAAAAATATCTGTGACTCTTCGCACCAGTACTCTTTAGACAAGCGCCGGCATTGTTTTATCGCCCCTGACCTAAGGCTGATATGGCGTTTAAGTTGATCGTTCTTGTAGCTGTCAACATCCAATTTCTCCACAGTGAATCGTTTGAACTCACTGCTTATCGTCTGCACAGCAACCATGTGTTCCAAAATGGCTGCCGGAATCTTTTCGGCATATTTAATTTCGTGCAGTTTCTTTACGAACAGCCGATCAGCATAAGCTGATTCATCTACCAGTCCCTTTAGGCTGGTTAAATCAACAACTGGAAACTTTCGAGAATTCTTACAATATCTTGCGAACAAAGTGGCAATTTTTATATCAAAATCGTCGTAGGTGATCTTCCAGCCATCTTTCGAAATACATGGCTCAATCAAATAGCCTAATAAAGCCTCGAAATAGTCTCCTCGCTTTGATGGATCCAATCCCTTTCCGTAGCGACTCTTCGCCTCTTCGGCGCGTACTACGAGGCTTGGCTCGTCAGAAACGATTCTGACTTTCCCGATGACATCCAGGAGTATTTCACGTCTCTCCTCTGCCATTACAAACTGCTGAATTTGGACAACTTTCGATTCTTTCTTACCGGACGCTGCAGTTCTCGCTTCACTGTGCTTCAGGACATTGTCAAGAAGAGCCAGCCTGTCTCCCACTGTTAGTTGGTTCCAGTGACGAAGCTCCGCTGTGGCCCCATAAGCCTGGGTGGTCAGCAGTATTAGTTCACAATATTTCTCTTGTTTGAATTTGGAGGATGTCCAGTTTTTTAGAGTATTCCAAAAATTGATATGCCCATCGGTAAGATCATCGACGAAATTCTTTACTTCGATCTGGGCTTTTCCACCCACAGTAACGTCGCCATAGACCTCTAACCAAAGGGCCTGACCTTCTATCAAGTTATGGCAATACTCCAATGTCACTATCAATTGATAGCTTATTGCTTCGAGTAGTTTAGTTGCATCGTTGGTGAGCTTGCCCACAACATTCTCCGCTCATTGCTTCACCGTTGCGGCAAGGGAGTTTTCGCTAGGAGAGAGGGGTAAGCCGTCCTGGCAAATCCGCTACAACAGTTGGAAAACCAATTCCGACACAGCAACTGTGTACCTTAGTTACTTGGCGTCAAATACTGTGTGTATATACAGTAAAATTAACTAATGGCTAGTCGATTGTAGCGTGATGCTATTTTAATCGCAAAAGGCCTCATTCTGCTGTTTCGACCAATCGGGCTGGCCTTTGGCCCTAGCTCGCGAGAAGATTCAGCGATGGAATCCTGCTCCACCAATACGGAGATCATCGGTGACGGGGGCTAAAAGCGAATATCTAAAATGGCTAAGGCCAGCGGCGCCATTGCTGCTAGGCGCACTGGTGCTGATAGCTACGGCGTTCGTCAGCATCAGCTTCTTCGGCGCTAATAATAAGCCCTTCATATGGTGGATGAGCTTATCAATGCAGGTGCTGGGGCTATCACTTAGCGCAGGGGCGCTCTATTTCTCTGCTAGAGAAAATGCGGTTGCCGCGCCCTGGCGAGTCCTTTGGGCATGGCTGCGCCAGTTCCCCGCATGGCGAAAGCCTCCAACTCAAGCCGTGGGTACAGTGAGCATTGGCCCGCTCAGCATGACCGGTTTAGCACGAGGTTCCTCCAGTCCACCTACGTCGTTTACCACAGAGCAAAAGCTAATGTGGCTCAAGGAAGTAGTCGATGGTTTGCATGCAGCACTCGTTGAGACAGTCAACGCAACCAACGTCAGGCTAGACCACGTTGAGTCCCAACTTGGCAAGATCTCCGACCATATGGATCGCTCAACCATTCAGATTGAGGAAAAGATTCGGAGCTTAAGCGCCTCCAACTTCTATCAGGTTTTCGCCGGCCTAGCCTTGCTTTCCGTAGGATCCATCCTCAGCTTGTTCCTCTCTTGATTACGATGCGCCGCTCACGTTTGCGGCCTCCTACTCAAAGGGCTGGCATTTTTCACGCAGCACCGTAGGCTGTACTTCACCTTCAAAAAGCCAATCCTAGTGGCGACCGAGATGTCTTGAATCAGTGACCGAACTCTTCAGCCAACACTGGCCGGGGAGACAGTAGTCAAAGACCCCGAAATCATGGCACTCCGGTCTTGAAGGGCACTCGCCCCCCAATTGAGGTAGTGCAGGTATCGATCGACGCCGGGGTGCCAATCAAACAGTTACTGGTGGATTATCCTTCGCTAACCGAAGAGGTGATTTCTCACGCTCGGGTTTACGCCAGCGCTCACCCTTAGCATGGCAGCGCCTAGGCCCAAGAGCCTTCTAGACCGCACCGAGCCGGCATCTGTCTCGGTGAGTTCGCCGCCCCGGCTAGCAGATCCAGATCGCGCCACGTCCCTATCAACTAGAGGTCATATGCGTAAGAATCCGAAGAGCTCTGACGCGTACTCCCGCGTTGGGCCCGACAATTTTGATCAGATCATCCATGAGAAGGAGGCCCGATCACTCGCTAAAGAGGCAGAACGTCGAGCGCTGTCGGAAGACGACATCCGACGGATAGACGAAGCCAATGCTGATGCGATGAATGAGCTTTTCAAGCGTTATGGCGGGCATCGGCGGTATAAGCCTGACAGAAGCACGTAAAGGCAGTCTTGGCATGAGGGCGCACTTCACTACGGTCACCACTTGAGAACGCTACGTTAGGCAAATGCGCGCCTTGATACGCTTAGTTTAGCGTCGGGTAGCAGGGACTTCACAGCGGCCTGACCGATTGGACTGATTGCCTGGATGGCGAGTAACAGGGCAAATGTCAAAAAAGCTCTCAGCAGGAATTGATGAGCCATCTTGATACAGAGCACTTTCGCGTTCACGCCTCTATAATTGGCAATGACCGCCCGGCACAGCCGCTTTGCTAGCTCCTGCTTAGGGTTAGGCTTATCCCAGCTAACAGAAATGTCCTTAGGGCTAGTCTGGTTGGATACGGACACCTTAAGCGTCTTGAATGCCCAGCCGCCCGCCCTTACCAGGTACAACATCGAGAGAGCAAAAACCACAAGGGATAGGCAGCCGAGTAGTGCGGGCGTTTTCTCGCCCCAAAGGTTCCCCAGCAGAGAGGCGAGGACAGGAACTAATGCCGTGATAGCTGCTAGATAAATTCCGGCCTTGGTATCCGCTCCTCGACTTCGCTCCAACTCAGCATCGTAGATCCTCCGTGCCTCCTCGAGAGCTGCATCAGAATCCTTCTCCAAGCCTGCGCTAACGATTGCGTCCTTCAAACCTCCGTAGAGCTCATCGTCTAGCCTGTCCTTTTCCTTATCCTCTTTGACGAAGGGCCACATAAGCTGCGGCAGACTACGCCAGTGAAATTCTTTGAAGCTCATCCACTATCGCTCCGGCAATCGGGTACCCGGTCAAATTTTCAATCCAAGCCCACTGCCCATTGGGATTGATCTCTAGGAACCACAGCGCTCCATCCGAGTCGCAGATGAAGTCGATTGCGCCGTACCGCAAATTCAACTGCGCCATCAGGCAATGACACTGCTGCTCGACCTCAGTGGGAAGATTAATTCGCTCGTGCTTCAAATCTGGGCGGCTGCCTTGTCGCCAATCGACCTGGGTTTCATCGTGCTCTTGAGACCAAATGGCGGTCGCAAAAATCCGCTCCCCCACCATAGTGACCCGAACGTCATACTTCTTAGCGATCTCACACTGAACGATGAACGGGGCAAGGCTAATTGCATCGGCATCAGCATCATCGAAATCGGAAATCCGGGTGGTGAAAATCACACGCTCCTGCTCACCGTTGAGCACCGCCTGGCGAAGCGGCTTTCCTATCGCAGGGCCGATGTCGGCGACTTGGCGCACGGATCTGAGGTCGTTGGTGATCGCGGCAGTCGGCACATTGAAGCCGATCTCATGAGCAAGCAGGAGCTGCCTGGGCTTGTCCTCAGCCAGGAAGATGTCAGTAGGTGCGTTGAGCCACTGCCCCTCCAATCGTGCGTACAAGCTCTTAAGCAAGCTACTCCACTCTGCCTCAACGTAGGCGCGCTCCCCTGGTTCAGTAACAGCGTCTGACAGCAATGGAGCACCAGGGCGTCGAAAGTACGCTGCTGTGATCTCGTCACCCGAGATTTGCCGATCACCGAAGGCTATCGACCATGCCTGCCGAGGTGCTGGGGCCATGGTGCATAGAGAGTCAGGAAGCTGTTCAGTGTTGAGGCGGAAGTACGGAATCTCACGACGCTGCAGTTCTGCCACTACATAGTCAGTCGTGATGTCGCGTCGGTTAGTCACAAGCAGAAGCACGGCTTTCGCTCCACTCAGTCCTGGTAGTAGCGCGTCTCAAGAGAGAATGACGGATCGCCGTTGTCGTCCCGCTCCAGCTCAACGTTAGTCTTGGTCATAAGCTCCAGAATCAGGTTCGCAGTACCGGGATCATCCTGCTCGGTCTTGCTCTCAGTCTTGGAGAGCAGCTCCAGAAGCTGGTTGCCTCTAGCGAAGTCATCATCATCACTTTCCGTGCGCTGGAATGTCTTTGTGATGGTCTCCAGCAGGAAAAAAGAATCGTCGTCCTGCTCATTGTTCGTTTTGGTCTTAGTCAGTAGCTGAGACAGAGCACCGTTCTCAATCAGAGGCTTGGTGCCCGAAACGGTATCCACCACCCACATATCCTTTTCGGCCGAGTAATACCCAGGCAGCCGATTCTCTCCTGTTCGAGGCGTCGCTGACCTAGCAAGAAATGGCGTTCTAGACGGTAGCTTCCCTTCTATAGCTCCCATAGCGGTACTGTGCTCCCCTGAATGTGAATGTGGCTGCCTTGCTGAGCGCTCCGACGATAGCACTTTGCTCTTGCCATTCGAAGCATCGCCACTAATCAATGTCCCTAGCCTTTCACTTCTGGTCGCTTTATGTTCCGTCGATCACGCCTTGATCGACATGGAGTTTTAATCTTACCAAACGTCTTCTTCTCCTACTGCCACGCCGAAGAGGCGCTACGAAACCAATTGGAAAAGCAGCTTGCAATGCTGAAGCGCCAAGGGGTGATCGAGACATGGCACGATCGTAGGATCGGTGCAGGTCAGGAGATCGACCAGGTTATCGACGAACACATCAACAGCGACGAGATCATCCTGCTCCAGGTGAGCCCGGATTTCCTTGCTTCCGACTACTGCTACGACATTGAAATGACGCGGGCTACGCAACACACAGGCGTAGGTTGATCAGTTGAAAGGGAGCATTCAGGCCTTGGCAGGCCAGTTGCTGGAGTCACGCGACCAGCTCCGAACAGCGCAAGAGCAGAAACACCAGTCCGAGCTGGCAAATGCCCGACTTCGTCAGGTGGGGAGTGATCTGGAAACACGCCTGCGGGATCGAGACGCACAGATCCTCTCGCTAGAGGAGAAGCACAACCACGCTCACCTCACGCTTGATCACTTCCGCCAAGCTGCCAAGGAGGAGCGTGAGCAAGAGTTGCGACAGCATGAAGGGTGGCTGCAGCAAGCTGGAGTTGAGCTGAGACAGTTGCAGCAGACACTGATTATTCGCTAGGGCGAAGTGACACAACTAAATCGAGATAACGAGCGGCTGCTCACAGAGGCCCGTCTATTGCGGAATGATGAGGAGGCGAAGTAGCAGATTGTACGCGAGGCGCTGGCTTCTGAGGTATTGCGCCAAGATAAAGCCAGGCTCGACGGGCAGCGCATGGAGCTTGAGGAGCAGAATCAGCAACTCTCGGACGAGTTGCGCACCACGCAGCAAATGGTGCGAGACCAACTGATTCTGATCGCTAGCCTCCAAGAGCGTCTGCAAAAATCTGAGCCGGATGTGCCTTGAGTCTTAGTCCCCGCCCTTCTGAAACCATAAGGCCGCCCCGAAGCGGCCTTTGTGAATTCACGCCTGGCGCCATGATTCAACGACGTCAGATCCAAACTCACTTTTCCAACCGCGTAAGACTCGATGGTTACCACCTTTGGTCTCAACAATCTCGCCAGTGTGTGGGTTTTGGTAGACCTTAAGCTCTCGCGCTTTACGTTGAGCATCCGTCCGCCGGCTGGGTCGGCCCATACCTGCCTGAGCCGGATCAAGAATAGAGAGCACGTCTTTCAGGCTTTTTTCGTACTCACGCATGAGGCTCCTTAGCTGCTCTTCGAACTCGATTTCTTTTTTCAGGCCAGAGTCATTTTTGAGTGACTCCAAATGGGCCAATTGCTCGGCAAGCGCCTTTTCGGCCGCACGAAACTCTGCAAGACGGGACATTTATCTTCCTTAGCAATATATTATGCGTTCAAAATTAAAGCGCAGGGTTACAGTATGGCAGGGATTCTAAAGGATTGGGCTAGCTCTACAGCTGACTGGCGAATTATCGCAAATGAGCTGAGCATGGAAACTACGAAACGTCGTCCCGAGGATCAGCCAAGTCAGCAATTACAGGAAGCCTGCGCACGGCACCTGTCAATCAATGATCTAGATCGTGTGCGTCGAGCCTTGAAAAGCCTGGATGCGATTGGTAATCCCCCTCTCACTCAGGAGCAGTGCCTAGACTTGCTCGCTAGTATGAACGGCGATGACTCCCCCATTCCTAACGAAGTGAGAGGAAAAGCGCTTGAAGAAGGGCTTGCAATTTAACTGCTCCTAACTAGACAGGAATATGTACCTTCTTAGCTGATTTGCCAAAATCTGCTAGGGCAAATAGGGTGACCTCATGGGTGCCCTACTTGCCATGTAGCTTTGACTCAAGCTTGGTACGAGGGGAACTAGCATTGGACGAGCAGGTGAACGAGGGGCTCGCCGCCCTCCAGGGCTTGGTCAGCCAAAAGATGGGGCGGTGCATCCTCCGTCTCCAGCAGGTAGAGCTATTGACTAAGGCGATGCTGAGCTACAGCAGCATTGAGGGGCCGGCCGAGGAGCTGTCGGCTAACTTGGAGAAGCGCAAGAAGGCCTTAGCCAACAAAACATTGGGCCAACTCGTTAGCGATTTCGTTGCTTCCTATGCACGTCCCCTGGAAAAAGACGACATCCCAGAGGATCTCCCCGGCGATGCCACGCGATGCTATGTCCGAATGTCGTGCCGCGTTCAACTGGAGAGTGATGACCACACCGGTCTGAAAGACGCGCTCACGAGCCTGGTCACACTTCGAAATGACCTCGTGCATCACTTCATGGAGCGGTTCAATGTGTTCAGTCCCGATGGTTGCGCGGCGGCCATCGCCCATCTGGACGCTGCCTTCGCCGAAATCGAGACGCAGGATCGCGCACTTCGCGCCATGGCCAAATCAATGGATGAGGCCCGGCAAGAAATGGGGGCCTTTCTCGCCTCAGAGGCGGGTAGCGACATGATCGTCTACGGCATTATGCCGGGCGACGGCCCCATGCACTGGCCATCGACGACTGTCGTGCAGTGGCTGCTGAACGCCGAGCTGGCCTGTGCCGTCAACGGATGGACGCGGCTGTCGGATGCGATCCGTCACATTGAGCAGCGGAACCAGGGGCTCACACCGAGAAAGTACGGCTGCACAACGTGGCGCCAGGTAGTGCATGAGTCGAGGCTCTTCCAGACTGAGCGGCGCCGAGAGCAACAGGTCGATGGATCCGCTCTTTGGTATCGTAGCAAGCCGCAGCTCTAAGTCAGCTAGCCATCCCACTTTGACTTACCACCCTTTTGCAGGCACGCCTGAATGTTCGCTGACTGTAGTGGTCAACCTATCCCGGACAGTGGGTTAGGTGCCTTTGCGGAACGCTTACACAACCGCTGCCGAAACAGGCGGCTGGGGCGGTAGCTGCCACACGTCACAGGCAGAAATTGGCCAAGAGCGGCCATCCTCCGTCTACAAAACCAGCCGCGATTCAGAACCTTCCTAAGCATGCTCATCAGCTTCGGCTTGAAACACCTCAATGAGCTTCTGGTTGTAATCATCTAAATAGCCTTGCAGCGCCTCTCGATCTACCAGCCTCACGCCTGCGGTTGTCGCTAGATCCTTGGCAGCTTTCGTGTAGTAGGAGTTGGTCACAACCATCGCCTCGTCACAGCCGTAAAACGCTTTAGCTGAAATCGCCTGCTGGACAGCCGCATTGCCTACTGATCCCGTGTAGTTTTTTGCTTGGATGACCATGTTCTTTCCGAACCGCGAGACGAAGAGATCCGCTCCTTGGTCGGCAGTTTTCTTGGTCTCCTTCACGTCGAACCCGATGGTCTGGAAGATCTCCACCAAGAAGGCTTCGAACTGGAAACCATCCATGGCGTCGACCAGGTACATCGTGATGAATTGGTTGGGATTGAAGTGCTCGAGCTGGTTCCCCAGCCGCTCCACAAGGATGTCGAAGTAGATCGTCTCGCAGAGGTTGAGCCCGGCTCGGAAGGCCGGTAGCGGCAGCAGTGGGATACCAGCGGTGGTATTGGCCTGCGGGTTGAACTGAATGCCTGGGAACGAGACGTCGTTCTCCCACAGGTAGAAATAGAACAGAGCGAGGTCAGAACGGAACGTGGTTCCCGCCTCCTCGATCCAGGAGCGCAGGGTCTCACTGAGACCCGGTTTGATGTGTCTGCTCAGTTCCCGGGAGAACCCTAGGTAAACGGAATTGAAGGCCGTAGTGAGGAGCAGCTTGTCCAGCAATGCCGGCAGCCCCTCAAGCTCATCAAAGCCCTTGCGGATTAGCACTTCTCTGAATAGCTCGCGCTCAGTGTAAACACCGTCCAATCGCGGCCCAGGCACCCCAACGTCGCCAGAAGCGGACGAGGTTTCACGGGTCGTATGGATGAAGTTGGTGAAGTACGGCTGCTTCAGCTCCGCGTACTTTCTAAGCACGTTGTTGAGCAGATCGTTCAGCTGTGCCTGCTCTTTCTTCTTGCCTAAAAAGTCCTTGATAAGTCCCTTGGACTGGTACTGAAAGTCTGGATAGAACGACGGATCAAGGGGAGTAAGTCGCTGGCTTTGCACCTCCGATGATGGCGAAACCTGAGTGCCGTTACACCAAGGGCAAGACGTCTCGAAGGTTGTCCTGCTGCATCCGTTGCATTGGTAGATCATGGGGCATCCTTACCAGTGGAAAGAAGTCGTTCAACGGCCAGAGCATAAGATGGGCATTTAGTCGGACACCCTAGCCCGAAGTCTTTAGCCCTGCGCGCCGCACAGTGGCACATTATCTGATAGCTCAAAGTAGCGACCAAACGCCAAATCTGGAAGCCAAAACTGTCGGTTATCGATGCGTCTATTCCCTCAACTAGCGACGAGTAGACCCTGTGCCGCAAGGGTAAACATATCGATGTCGTCGTGTTCTCCTCTCCCAAAACGCGGCGGCTCTGCCTCATTCACGAATGACTTCCGTTTGCCATCTGGTGCGCTATAACCAATGCAATAACAACAACGAAGGGATTCGAGATGCGGGCACTTCTTCTGTGCGCGGGCCTGCTGGTGGCCATTCCCGCCGGGGCAACAGAGATCAGCTGGTCGGTGAAGAACGGCTTCCCGGTATTCAAAAACGCAGATGCCTTCCAAGACATCAAGAAACTGTGGCCGGCAAGCGCCCCAGCATCTGAATTTCTGGCCGGCCGAGATGCTAAGTGGTTCCGAGATCATCTCCCCAAGACCCATGAAACCCTCTGGAACCCTTCCAGTGGCTTGTACGACAAGCAAGCGCTCTTCAGTAGGCAGCATGTCATAGCAGTCCAGGCGACCGGTGCTCCACAGAACTCCACATGCCGCTGGTATCTGAACAACGTCCTGCAGGGCTTGCCCGTATCGTGCGACTCCACGACAGACATCACCATAAGTCGCGACAATCAGAGCATCCCGCTTCGCGTAGAAGTTTCCGGTGGTGAATCAGCCAAAACAGACGTCTTCGTGAAAACCTATACCATCCTCGCCCTGGGAGACTCCTTCGCCAGCGGTGAAGGAAACCCTGACCGTGCTGCGGTTGGCTCCAGTCGGCCTACCGACGATCTGGTAAAGGGTCGAAACATCCTCCGCGAGGGTGGGATGTCGGACAAGTTGTTCACCCAGGGCGCTGATTGGTGGGATACAACCTGCCACCGCTCTCTTTTGTCCTGGCAGTCAATGTACGCGCTGAAACTAGCCGTGTCCGATCCGCACTTGGTTGTGCGCTTCGCGTCCTTCAGCTGCTCGGGCGCCGAAACCTATGACGGGTTCTTCCGGGCCCAGATGCAGCCGCCAGTGAAGAACATTTCCAGTCGCGTTGCGAAATGGCCAGAGCGTGACGGAGGAAACTACCTGGAGCTGACGCCAGTTCATTCCGGCGAAAAACCGCAGCAAGCGCGCAGCAACACCGTGATGCTCAACAAGTCACAGCTCAATGCTGCGATCAATTTGCTGTGTCCGGAGACGCCTTACCACGATTCTCAAAAGGACTACGGCAGAGAGGTAACTACCCTCATCGGCCGCAAGTACTTCGGGGTCGTTAAGTTCGACGGCTGCCCGAAGAAGCTGATGCCGGTGGATGAGGTTTTGATGTCATTTGGTGGAAATGACACGGGCTTTAGCGGCGTTGTGAAGTGGGGGCTGGTGCCCACCGGCATCTATCCAACAAGCCTCTCCACCTCGAAGAACCCAATACTTGCGACGGTTGGCAAGGGCGCCAATATGGGCAAGCAATACTGGATGAACAAGATGCGTGTCGTGCTGGGTGTCATCGATCCTGATGACGCTGCGAAGGCCTCGAAAACTTACCTTGGCCGCATCTATGACGACATGAATGAGGCATTGGTAGATAACCTGAGCATTGATCCTCGTAAGGTACGCATACTCCTCTACCCCAATCCGTTGAAGACCCCTTTTCAACCCTATTGTGAGGCCCGGCTCAACATGGGCAACATCGCGATGACGGAGAAAGTCGTCTACTACATGGGCGGGCTGTTCCCTAAGAACGCCAAGGCTTTCATGTTCCTCATCAACGAGCAGAATGCCCTGAAGATCGAGAACGACTTCATTGAGAAACTGCGGGCCGATCAGCTGGCGGCCATCAAGAGCACGAAGTGGCAGGCCGTCGATTCGCAGCCTGCATTTGACGGACGAGCGATCTGCTCTGTGTCGCCGGAATGTTCCGGGAGTGGCGTTTGTCCTTACGCAGAGCGCTTTGCTTGGACGCGCGGCGGCGAGAAGAAGGATGACCACCCTTCCATGGATCCCATCACCAGTTTTGCTCGCTGGGAGCCCTATTCGAGCGAACGCACCCGTGGGCTGCGCACTGCAAACGACGCCTTCATGACCCTGGCGCGATTCAACTCGGACGGTGACCTCATGGATGACTGGTTCAGAGGCAGTGTGCACCCGGACGCGAAGGCCCATTCGGCGATCGCCGATCACATGTCCCTCCCAAAAGTGGAAGAGCTGCCACAAAAGTAAAGTTTCTGCCGGCACGCCAACGAAATAATGGTGCTCGCCTTTGCACCATACAATCCGAGCCCGAGCTGGAGTGCGGGGCTTTCAGCCACTCTGCTCCAATACGCTTGCTCAGCCCAGAGTCCCCCTTCGTACTTGGGGTGCTTGCCCCATAGCAGGCCCAAGGATTTCGGAACGCTCACGAGGCTAGGATTGCCGTGCGTTATGAGCTGATGCCAAGACGCGCCAGGATGGCAGCAGCACGCCGTCGTAAACTCACTTTTCGCCATGTAAACCTATGTCCTTTACATGGCGAAAAGTGAGTTTACAAGCGCTCCTGAGGAAGCCTAGGGCCATCCTGAGCAGCTCTATCCATCGAGCCAGGTTCAGCCCGCTCCTGTCCCATGAACTCATCTCTCGAGGAGGTTTTGCCCTTACAAAGCCGCTTGCCATCACTACATGTAGTGCTATGATGACATTGCCGGCACTGCATGTTGTGCCCTTCAACCAAAGGGGGACATATGGGTAACTCTGATGAGTTTGAGGCTGCGGATTGGCTCCAACACCAGCTTTGGGACGCTCGCAAAGTGATTTGGCCAAACAGGCAGCCATCCTTAAAGGAGCTACTGGATCCTGGTATCGCTGCTGAGATGCTCGGTATCGACTTCCGAGCGGTTCCGAACCTTGGGCAGACCCGTTTCAATCGAAGCTCAGTGCCGTTCCGCACTGCAGGGATTCTCGATCGGCAGCGACGCCTGATCGCCATTTCTCAGGAGTTCGCCCCAGAGATCCAAAGGTTCACAGCGGCACATGAGCTGGGGCATTGGCTCCTTCATGATCATCACGTTATGCATCGTGACCGCCCTATGGATGGAGCAGCACTCCATACCTCTCGCCCCAAGGAGGAGCTTGAGGCTGATCGCTTCGCCACCTTCTTCCTGATGCCGGCGAAAGCGGTTCGCACGCATTTTCAACGAATTTTCCGTGTGCCCGGTGCCTTGCACTTTACGGACGTGACCTGTTTCCATTTGAGTCCCCGCGATCCCAATACGCTTCTCTACGCCGAGGAAAGCTCGCTCGAGCGCGAGCTGGCAGTGGCAGGGTGCTCGCGTTATGCCGATCGGCGCTTCAACTCCTTGGCCAGTGAATTTGGCGTATCCGTCACAGCTATGGCCATACGTATAAAAGAGCTTGGACTCACCCGCTGGCCTTGAGCAATGTGAAAAATCATCTTCAAAGCTGACTAGCTTGGAGGTCACCGGTGACGGGGCGCCCCCACGACGAATACTTAAGCTGGATTAGACCGGCCACCCCATTGCTATTTGGCATTCTTTCGCTGGCAATAACAACGCTAGCTATTTTCGTTTTCGACCCTAATGAAAAGCACGCCACTTGGTGGATTAGCTTGTCCATGCAGGTACTTGGATTATCACTAAGTGCTGGAGCCCTCTGCTTTTCGGCCATCGAAAACGCGGTTGCAGCGCCTTGGAAAATACTCTGGTAATGGCTATCTAAATTCCCCGCCTGGAGAAGAAAACCTATTCAAATCGTAGGTTCGGCGGGGATCGTAGCGCCAGGTGTGAGCCTATTTGCTCGCGGAACCACTACGCCGCCCCCATCAGCCACGACAGAGGAAAAATTTGTTTGGCTGAGTGAGGTAGTGAATGGCTTGCACAAAGCGTTAGTTTAGTCCGTCACCACCACAAATGGCAGATTAGCCTCTGTCGAAACTCAGCTAGCAACGGTCTCTGACCGAGTAGATCAATCATCAGCTCAGATTGAGGCAAAGATCCGAAGCATAAGTTTCGCTAACTTCTATCAAGTATTCGCGGGGCTGACCCTTCTCTCTCTTGGATCCATTATTAGCTTGTTTGTGCCATAACCATGGGGCTCTAGCTGTCGATATGCGGCCGCACTTTTCCATCTCGAGCTTTGCCTGACGAGATGAATACGCTATCTAACCGAGCCCCTCCGAACTCACTTTCATAGGATGCAGCAGTCCCTGCCCCACGGTGAAGGAGCTGACCTCCGGACATCCCCGGCGACACCTACGGGTCTTTGCCCCGCGCGTCAGATTGGTCATCAGTGCGTGTTCGCGGCAAAGTCATCTGAAAATTATCCCTTGTCTTTAATCGCTCGGGATCGCTGGGGTTTCGCCGCCCAAGCGTCAGATACAAGCCAAATTTCTTGAAAATCGATTCCAGCGTTCGCACGGTTGGATTTCCGGTTCCTGATTCGATGTGTACCAGGGTTCGTTGAGAAATCTTGCAGATCCTCGCGAACTCGCGCTGGGTGACGTCGAGCGCATCTACCCGCAATACCCGCACTGCCTCGCCCAAGGTGATAGATCTCTCAGCGATGTCGCCCTGGATCTGCTGTAGCACTGCAAGGCGTTCGCAGATGCCGGTCTCGCGTCTACGTAGACGATCCGCCGTAGGCTTAGATCCATCGTTACTCATCGAACGATGCTCTAACGGCCAAGATCGTTATTCTCTCTATCTTCTTCATTAACGGATGCTGTTCACAGTGCCCATCGATGTTGTTCTCCTAGCTCCGCGCCCCATCAGCACATACCGAGTGTTGCGGGTCTCGAAGATGAACTCCTCCGCCAGCCTCACAAGCAGGGTACTCCTCACCCAGCTCCCCGGAGGAAATCGGTGGCGACTATCGAACAGCACATTGCCTGCATAGAGGAGCGCAGGACGGCCATCAGAATCTAGACATAGATGCTGAGAGTCGACAGGAGCTTGAATATCTAACCAACACCAACTGGCAACCAGACAGAATGGGCGGTACGGTTCCATCAAGCTAAGCCAGGCTTTGGCTTCCTCAACCGACAGTGAGCAACCGGCCATCGGCTCGCCTTCTGCGTAAATGATCGAGGTGAATTCATTAAGCGTTTCAGTCAGCTGCATCAGGGGCATCCATTAGTGGCAGGAGCTTTACAGCGCCTTGAGAAATAGGTCGCATTGAGTTCGATGCTAAGCGTGGGCGCGCTCCGAGCGGGCGCCCGTCAAGCTAGAGCGCGCACGTCTCTCAATGCATACGCTCTACTTTGCAGAACTCTTGCAGTCGCTGTTGAGCTTCTAGGTCTTCAGCTACTAGGTGGATCGCAGACAGGTAGATCTCCTTACGCTGCTTAGGATTGGCCAACAGAATTGCCGCTCGAGCTACCTCATCAGTCAGACGCTCTTCACACTCGATTGGGCCAGCCCTACGCTCTCCCTCATGAGCAAGAATCTCATCCACAATTCGACTGAGCAGCGTGGAACAGATCAGGGCCATGCGGCGATCCGTCGACAGCAGTTGCGCAATATCCCAAGCGTTCAGTTTCATGAGCTGCAGGAATCGGATCTCGATGGTTGAGATAGTCAGCGGCACGTTCATGCTATGCATGCTCAATGCACCTTAAGGCTACGGGCCGCTGTAACCGGATAGATCTGTATGAGGTTCTGAAGGTCAGACTCATCTTCTCCTTCGTCAGCGTGATAGACATAGGTTTTGCCTGTTTTCAGGCGCAGAACATAGGCGTTACGGCCCAGTCTGCTTTGCCCTACCCAGAGCGTGTCTAGCGGGGACATGACGCACAGCCCTTGCTGGTTCATCCACCCCGGCGTAACGGCTTGAACGTTCTCGATACGCATCCCGGAGCTCTGCTCGCCGAGCAGTTGCTTAAAAATCGCCACATCGCCCGCCATCATTCCTCTCCGGCGAATTCTTCCGTCTTCCTTCGTAACCAAGGTCATTTGGAACCAAAGGTCATCAAGGTGGAATGCAACGTGCCAGCGGCGAAAGTTCCCAGCGCCAACCTCGGGGAAAAAAACTTCGGCGGTGAGTGGTGTTTTGAACATTCGGAGCAACCTCAAGAACAAGCAAAAGCGACAAGCGCAAAGGGGTCACTCAGCTCGACCTGGCGAGTCGCGGCGATCAGAAAAAAACGAGCGCACGACCCACCAGGCAGCATCTGTAACCGATGAAGGAATTAGGTATGTATTGACAATTTGGGGGCCGGCTAAGGCTAGGTAGCGATGGTCGCTTCGATTTTTTTGGACTCGTCCTGTAGGGCAGGAGCGCGTCATAGCCGGCTTCACCTCGATTGCGGAGGGCGGCAGAAGAATAGGCGCCCCAGGGTATATGACCGATCGATCATAGCATTTTTTGGGGCAAAGTGGATTTATCGTTATCTTTGCGTGAAGAGAAGATGCGATGGAGTTGAGAACTGCCTTCGGGAACGTCCTGCGAGATCTACGAGTGCGAAACGGCATGGCGCAAGATGAGTTGGGGCCTCAAGCCCATATAAGCCGGATGGAAGCAGGGAAGAAGGATGCAACGCTCAGCAGCATTGAGAACCTAGCCAGGGCGCTGGGCATGCACCCGGTCGAACTGCTAGCTAGGGCCGCCTGCTGGCAAGCCGATCAGGATCCTGTTGATTTCCTGCTAAAGTTGGCAGCCGAAATTCGGTGCAGAAATGGCGAGCTGCCAGCTCCCATCAGGCCGATCACAAGCCCTCCCTTATGACATAAGCCGATGCTGCGAAAGGATTCATGTTATCGACATACCAATCAGGCTGCGACGGCCACGCAGCCCTAGCTGTTACACTGAACAGAAAGACTCGCAGGCCAGGCACGACATGATGTAGTGTAACGTGCTCATGGCTACCCCTAGAGAAAATGATGATAGAAAGAGAAAAGCGGATGAAAATTGTCGAGTACGTTTTGTCAACAAATCGACTATCGGCACGCGAGCCAAGTGAACATGTAATGCGCCTCCTTGCCCTATATGAGAACGGCTTAATTACTTCTGAAGGATTGTTAGCAGAAGTAAAAGAAAAATATAGTAGTAATGGGAAGCAGTGAGCCCCATAAAGATTTTATTAGAGAGTTCTTATGTAAAAGTATTCTTTATGCCGCAAAGCAGGGGATCCAGCCTTTCTCGTACAAATTCGCTTAGCATCGGCATACACAAGATACTTAAAAGATTTTGATACTCCCCTCTTCCGACCGTGGGCGCGATCCAGGCACCAAGTTCATACAAGGATGCCGGCCATTCGATATCGTCTTCAAGCGCACATCTTTGGATCGCCGCAAGATCTTGCTCAGTTAAAGCATCAAAAATCCAGGCGGTCAGGATCATCGCCATCATGCGTTGATACGGGGTGCTATTTCTCGCTCCGTACCTAAGACGATCTATAAAGCGAAGATTCACCCTTACAAAAAAACGGCGCCTTTGACCGCCAAAAGAATATCTGGCGATCCCGCAGTCAACCTGCAAGAGAAGCGCGAACAGAACTTGAGCGGCGACCGCCGAAGCTATAGATTCCTGATTACTGCCCCCTTGGGTGCTGGAGACCTCCAAAATCTTCAACAGCCAGCGCTGTGACTTTATGCCTACTTCATTGCGCACCTCACTAGAATGCAACATCCATTTAGTAGGATACTGAAATACTCCATCGTCTTCAGCACACTCCCAATTATACTCGATTCGGTGCGCCCAGAAAGCTCTCTCAAAATTTCGAGAAGAGGTCGAGATAAGCAGTAATTTACTATGCTTCAGACAAAATGGGCACTCAACAAAACACCATGACTTCCTCCAGGCAGGTCGAATCCCATTGGCAAAGTCTTCTGACAGACAAAGATCGCAGTAAGAAAAACGAAACCTAGGGTCGAGCGGAGTATGAAAGGCTGGGCCAAAAATAGACTCAGCTTTTTCCGGTGGGATTTTTATTTGTGCCAGAAGCACCTTGGTATTGGGCGAATAGAAGTCAAAATCATAGTCCTCATACTCGCTACGGCCTGTGCATTTAAGAGGGATTTTCTCATACATGTGCATAACGTGCTCTTGGCGCACGGGTGAACGTAAGTCATGAAGCCCCCTGTATATCCACGATGAAAAAAGCTCGTCATAGATAGGTTCTATCATTTTTGCCATAGCAGCGAATAAAATTCTTTTGCAGCCAAGTCATTTTTCTCATCGACCTCTTTTCGATACAGAGACCGTGCAATAACCGCCTCAAAAGAATTGTCCTCATCGTAAGGTTCCAATATCTGCGGCCACACCACGCCGCGCCTACGCATATCCACCTTAAGCCATTCGACTTCCTTCGAACTGAAGAAATCAAAAACAACCCCTACAATCAATAACGCAGCTAAACGCTGCAGCGGAGAGCTGTTCCTTACCCCCATCAGCATTGCATTCAGACAGCTTCTATCTTCCCCCAGTGATACATAGCTATCTTTAATCAAGGCAGATCTAGCCACCCCTTCGGCACTGGTGCTTTTCACTCTTAAGAACCAAGAGTATATATAAAGCATACGAAAGAACCCGGCTCGTGAGGCGAGCCCTTCGCCAGACTCCATTGAGAGCATCGATCTTTGCACCTTTACTCCCAATCGATTTCTGATCTGCTCACGAACTGTACGAGCTCCAGGGAATCCGCCCGCGCTACTAACTACAAGAGCCTGCCATCTAGTAGCCAAAAAATCCTGACCAGAAACGGTTAAAAGAGGCCGTTTATGCTGAAAGCAACATGCTGAATAAATTCGATTCCAATGCTTCCGCCAAGCAATCCCCCTGCCAGCCTTGTCGTCAGCAAGCACGCACTCAGGACAGAAATAGCGCCAACTAAATACACTATCGACGCTCGAGTGATGATCTAAAATTGCGAATTGTACAAGATCCAGCAAGCTGGACTGGGAATTACGACAGACAATATCAGAGACAACCAATAGTACAGAGTCGAGAGAAACTTCTTGGGAGTGAAAAATACCCGAAATATCAGACCATTTTATTTTCGAGCAAAATTTCGATTCTGCACACCTAACAAGCCAAGATGAGATATTCTCATCCAGCAGAGGGCGTATATAGCCTTTAATCTTCATTTGCCTGATAGTACCATCTATTTTCCCAGCCTCGATCAATCATCTCTATGGTTATTCTCTCCTCTCCTGTTACAATTGCCTGAATGGCAGCCCATCGAATTGCCTTTACTACCAAATCCATTTGGCCCTTTGTTATCTTTAAGATGTGCTTGGAAATTTTTGGGGTATCCAGCTTGGAATCTAGAGCGAGAGGAATGTTTGCATTCCAAGAATTAAGAAATGATCGAAATTCGTTGCCAAATGTCCAGCGCTCCAAGCGCACGACCTCATATCGCCGCGCAAGCTGCATATCGAAGCCTAGAGCTTGGCCGGCCTCCTCAGTCCCAACCGCCATGACTGCCAGGGAGTATGGCGGGGCCGCCAACATTTTTAAGAACTCCATTGAAATATCCTGCTCTCGCCGACCATCCTTAATCCCGGCGTGGATTTCATCAATTATTATTAGACGGACATCTCTCTGAGATATTATTTTCGCCAAATCCAGTGGCAAAACACTTGGGCGAGCATGTTTTAAATCGTGCGGGAGGCCAAGCTCATGGAATACCAGCTGTTTGAATTTCAAGCCAGCAGGATTATCACCCATTGACAGGGATGCAACCTTTCCAGGCCATTTAATTGACTCTAAAACTATTCGCTTGATAAGAGCCGTCTTTCCAGATCCGCCCTCCCCTATAATCAGCAGGCATGGCGCAGGATTCATACCTTTAGCACATACCATGTTCTTAGCGATAACCAAAATTCTGTCAGTGCTCGGGCAGTCAAACCATATATCTTTTAATATTGCCGAAATCCTATGCTTCCTGTCTTTTCCAAGCAAGGCTCGGCCTCTTGGGGTTAAATGCTCGCCGGCCATCCAAATCACTCCTCCATGTTGTAGACAACTGGACGGTAGGAATCATCATCAGATGAGTTTGCATCAACCTCTCGACTAAAGTCCTCCCCTTTACCAATGATCGCGGCTACACTTTGAGAATAGCCACTAATCTCATTTCTTTTTTTTGCCTCCCTTTTAGTTTCATCAATGGCCTTAGTCACAATTAACTTGGACTCTTGATTTAATCCATCCATCCGCCCTATATCATCCCAAGGCAGGGTAGGCCGACCGTTTCGAGACTGCCTAATTTGTTCAAGCGACATTTCCTTCCGCTCAATTTCGTAGCTAGCGCAAATATATTCACCACCTACTTTTACCCATATCTTTTTCATAAAATATGGATCATACTTTACTACAACATTCTTGGTGCCAACCCAGTATATTAAATTTGGCGAGCTATAAAAATTCCCCTCCAACTGAACCCCTTTCCTCCCAATCGTACGCCTAGTCTCAGGCATGAAATCGAGACGAAATTGCGCTGCATCTTTAACCTCATCAGTCTTATAAGACTGATCGGGATTCGCTGCAAAATACTCAGTCCAGGCTCGTGACGGCGACTTCCCCAGCCCCTTGTGATGCTTGTTGTGATAGAGTTCAATTTGAATGACGAACCAGCGCTGGAACTCATCAAAGGTAAGTGCAGCCTTGCCTTCGCTATCATAATCGCCTCGCTGTTTAACGTTTGAATAAGTTGAGCCCGGCAGGAAGTGAACCGTGGACATCATAGTCCCAACAAGCCGCTCAACATGCCCACCGTAGTGCTTCTTACCTATCGGCCTCCACTCCACTGAAATTCCGTTAGCAGCGCAAGCTGACACAAATGCTGGAGACCTAAATTCTGCCGCATTATCCATATGAATCAGTTTTATCTGCCCATGGTATGGATATTGGACGCTACTAACACCCATGCACTCCAGATATTTATCTTTGGGGAAAGTAGCCATAGTTAACGCAGAGGCAACGGATAGTGCGCTGGGCGCATGCATGGAAATATAGAACCCCAAGATAATCCTAGAATAAACATCCAATACGAAAGTGACCCAAGGGCGCCCAATTGGCTTTCTGGTAATTTCATCCACTAGAATTACATCAACTCGGGTATGATCCATCTGCACGCGTTCAAATGGAGTATTTAGCTTGATATACCCGGGCTTCAGGCCAAACTTATCAGCCGCATCGGCCGAGCCATGTTTTGCCTTATGAAGCTCCTTTGGAGGGATGAGCTTTATTCTCCTTAACACAGTGTCGTAGCTTGGCGATTCAAGTCCTTCCCGACTGCATAAAAAAACCACCTCGCGATAAACATGTGCACATGTTGTTGACTTCCCGGAGTATTCCTTCTGAACAGCTGAACTAATAATCTCCTCCACCTGCGTTGAAATAATTTTAGTGCCAGCTTTCCTTCCGCGCACAGCCCTTGAAGCCGAAGATATGCTATGATCTGGATTATATCTTCTGTACGCACGGAAGAATCCACTACGACTTAGTCCGAGGAGACCTAGAGCCTGCTGCAATGTAATCTCATTGGCGCGATAACTTTCGAAAACATTGGCTCGATTATTTGCGATCAGATTTTCCGATATACTTCCATCTCTTCCATCCATGAAGCTATATCGATCTAGGGACTGAGCGGTCGCATCCAACTGGAGTGGCTTTTTGAGTTCAGAGGACTCGACATCCTCATATATACTCCTGCCATCAACCAACGACCGGAGGTGCAATAGCCGACCATGCCGTATTGAGCTTACGACAAAATGCTCTCCGCCCAACACGACAATATCCTCAATATTATAGTCAGTCATAGAGTGCCACCGCCAACTTATGATATTGACTATATAGTCCTCATTGCGTGCATCGGCAAGTCTTGCGACACATTAGTCTATGAAGATAATTATTCGCAAAATGCTAAAACAGCCGACACGCAGGATTGAGATAGACAATATTTGCATTAATCACTTTCTGCGAATTACACATATATTGACCTGGCATTGGTCGCATTAAAAGATGGAAAAAAATCAACACCCAGGGAGAAAGTCCAATCTTTACTGCGAGAATCAAGAAAACATACAGAATATCAATAAGATGCGGAGGTTCACTTTTTAAAGCTTACTGACAAGCGTGATTCTGAGGCCATTCTCTGTCCACGGAGTTCTCAGTGACGCGATCGCTACCGTGCCTGCTCAGTTCGTCCCGGCCACGTTCGTTGCACCGACCGATTACTCGTAAGCGCTTTCGGTTTCTTAAAAACGGGAATGGCAAATTTGAAGAACCTATCGCTGGATTGCAGGACGACCAGTCGAGCCGTCGCTCACGTGTCATTGCTGCAAAAGTGCATGCGCCGTTTCTCTGGAGAAGCCTCCCGAGGCTTCAACGTAGCGCAGCGCGGACTTCGGATCGCGCCAGCCGACATAGCTCATCAGCGACTTTTGGTCCCATCCATTACGCGTGGCCCAGGTCGCGAATCCGCGCCGCAGTGAATGGCTGCTGTAGCGCTCAGCTGGAAGTCCGGCCCCCTTAAGGATCTTTCGCAGCAGCGGGATCACGCTATGGGGATGCAGCGCTTGCGCGGCCACGTGCCCCCAGCGATCGACACCCCGGAATACTGGCCCTTTGGTTTCGCGCATTTCGTCGCACCAGTCCTGGTAAGCCTGTACAGGACACAGTCTCGCCAGTGCTGGCGCCTGGTAAGTCTGCCCGCGATTGTCGCGGTCGACTTTGCTCCAGGGTAAGTAGATCGCCATCCTCTTCCCTGGCGTAACCGCGATGAATTCAATTTCCAGGCGGCACAACTCATCGCTGCGGAACGCGCGCCAGAACCCTATCAGGAGCAAGGCGCGATCTCGCAGGCAGCGCCGGCGAGTAGGCAAGTCAGTGGATGCGCGAATTCCCTGCTCCAGCCAGATGACGCACTGTTCCAGCTCTTGAAGCTGCAGCGGAGAGGCCTGCTTCTCTTGGCGCGGGTGCAGGAAACGGATGCCTTTGAGTACCTGCCTTACAACCGGGGCCTTCGTCGGATCGGGAAAACCTTGACTGAGATGCCACTGCGCCAGGGCCGCCAATCGCGTCTTGAGTGTGTTGGCACTGAGCACGCCCGCATGATCGGCCAGGTAGCGCGCGATGGTCTCGCTCGTGGCCGGCAGAAACCCTCCCCAGCTCACCTCGAAGTGCTCGATGGCGGCTCGGTAGCTGCGCCGCGTATTGCTACGCGTAGCTGCTTCTATATACCGATCCACTTCTTGGCTCATCACCACCCTCCTCTACCTTTCGTACCGGCCTGCTGCTGGAGATAGGTACGCCTTTACCTATCACACGTGATAATTCGTGATTATCCAATCTCAAACTAATGAGCACAAACGTTGATTATTCTTGATAAGATGCTACGTATTTACGTATTACATACCACATTACGAAATCGTCGGAGACCATATGGCACGCGGCGGAGTCACCAAGTTCCTGGTACAGAAGGCCCGCGTAGCCATACTGGCGCGAGGGGAAAATCCGAGTATCGACGCCTTGCGTGTCGAGCTGGGTAATACGGGCTCGAAATCCACGATCCATCGCTACCTGAAGGAGATAGAGGCCGAGAACGCGCCCGCTGTCGGGGCGCCGCGTACGCTCAGCGAGAATCTGACCGAGCTGGTGGCGCAACTGGCTGGCCAGTTGCAGCAGGAGGCACGGCAGTCCGTTGCGGAAGACAGAGCCGCCCTGTCCCGCGAACGCCTGGACTATCAGCAGCAGGTACGGAACGCCCAGGCGCAGATCGATCCGCTGAAGGCGGCCGTACACGCGTTGGAAGTTCAGTTGCAGGATGCTCGCGAGCAGCTCCAGACGGTTCAGGAGCAGAAGCACCAGAGCGACCTGGCGAACGCCCGCCTGCGCCAGGTGGGCAGTGACCTGGAAACCCGTCTGCGGGAACGGGATGCGCAGATTCTCTCGCTTGAGGAGAAGCACAATCATGCCCGCCTGGCGCTGGATCACTTTCGCCAGGCGGCCAAGGAGCAGCGCGAGCAGGAGCGCCGGCAGCAGGAGAGCCAGGTCCAGCAGTTCGGGGGCGAGCTCCGGCAGTTGCAGCAGTCTTTGATCGTGCGTCAGGACCAGTTGACCCAGCTTAACCGGGACAATGAGCGCCTGCTCACCGAGGCGCGCTTGCTGCGCAATGAGCAGGAAGCGAAGCATCAGCAACTCATGCGGGAAACCCTGGCCTCCGAAGTGCTCCGGCAGGACAAGGCCAGGATTGACGGGCAACGCATCGAGCTCGAGGAAAGAAACCAGGAACTGGCCGACGAGCTTCGCCTGTCACAACAACTGCTACGAGAGCAGGCCATCCGGATGGTCGCGCTCGAGGAGCAGGTTCGGCACGCCAGCCAGCGCGAGACGCCTGAGGCGGCAGCGCCCGAGTGACGGGGATGCAGGCGCCCTCCGCGCTGGCCGCAGGTTCATGAGGGTGCCACGCCCTCCTGCTCGAACGCATCGGCAAGGAAATCGATCAGCTTGCGGACTGCGGGCATGAGGCCGCGACGGGAGGGAAATATTGCAACCACGTCGCCCATTTTCGGGAACCAGCCGTCGAGCACGCTGACCAGCCTGCCGCTGGCCAGGTCTTCGCTCACCACCTCTTCCGGAAGAAGCACGACCCCGACGCCCGCCAGCGCACCCTCGCGCAGCACGGATATGTCATCGGATACGATCCGTGGGCGCAGGTGGATGGACGCCGAGGAACCATTCGGTCCGTCCAGCTCCCAGATGTAGTCCTGGACGTGCGGTCCCCAGCAAAGACTGGGCAGTTCGACGAGATCCGCCGGCCCCAATACCCTGTCCGCCCCGGAAAGCATCGTGGGAGCCGCCACCAGGCAGTAACGGCTGAGCGCCAGTTTCCGCATGACCAGCTCGCTGCTTTCCAGCGGTTGATGACGGACGCTCAGGACCAGATCGAAGCCCTCGCTGATGACGTCGACACGGCGATTGAAACTCTTGACCTGCAGTTCGACCACCGGGCATTGCGCCATGAAGCGCGCCAGCATGGGCGCAAGGCGCGAGTCCAGCAACGCCGTCGTGCAGGCCACCCTGACGACTCCACGGGGCTCGGCCCGGCTGCGCTCGATCGTGTCCTCGGCGGCCAGGGCCTGCTCCATCATCGCCACGCAGTACTGGTAATACTCCAGGCCGATTTCAGTGACGGAGAAGTGCCGAGTCGAACGCTGAATCAGCCGCACTCCCAGGCGCTCTTCCAGCCTTGAGACACGGCGGCTCAAGCGCGACTTGGGCAGCCCCAGCACGCGGCCCGCGGGGGCGAATCCACCGTGCTCGACCACTTTGGCGTACAGGAACAGGTCGTTCAGATCAAACATGGAAACTGGCCATCCACACCCTCGTCAACATTATTTCGAACCTACTCATGAAGGGTGACACTCGCAGTATTCCTCGCCCGTTCGCGCAATGGGCGTAACGGGGTGGCGCCGGACAGGCGTCATCCCGGTGCTGATGGGACATTCGGGTAACGGATCAGGCACGCTGCGTGACGCGCTTCGACAGCCGGTTACGGCAGGCAGTCAGGATCGGCTGGACGTACGGCATCGCGCTCATCCAGTCCTCAGAACAGGCTGATCGGGTAATCGACGATCAAACGGTACTCGTCGGCGCTGGAGTTACCCCGGGTGTTGCCTGGAGCGGTATAGCCGTCACCTTCGCGATGGGACGCCCAGCGTGCCGTCAGCGACAGTCCCTTCGCCGGCCCCGCTGGCACCTGGTACTTGAGGGCGAGGTCACGCTCCCAATGTTTGGCGTGCTTCCCGTCCGGGTTATAGATGTAGCCATAGCCGACGCTGTTGGGGTCCACACGGGTCAGGTCCGCCTCGCCGCGCGTATAGGCCGCGATGAACTGCAGTGTCGGCGCGTTGAGGAAAGTCAGGGGTGTTTCGTACTGCACTCGCCAGGACTTTTCTCCCGGTCCGTTGAAGTCGGCGAACTGCTGGGAGTTGCTCAGGTACAGGAAGATCCGGTCGTTCTGCGTGAGGTAGTCGAAAGGCGTTCGGCCATCGACCTTCTGCAGCCCGAGGGTCAGCGTCTGGCCGTAGGCGGTGGCGGCAATCCCGGCACTGTAGGTGTCGTTGTCGATCGTCCCCAGCTGACCGCGACCCTGGTCGCGCGTCCTGAAGTAGTGCAGGTAGGGCTTGAGTACCAGGGTGTCGTTCACCGGGATGGCGTCCGAGAGCCCCAGGTAGTACTGATTCCAGATGTCTTCGAGCTGGCCGCCATAGGCCGACAGCTGCATGCCCCACGGGCCGCTGTAAATGGCGCCCGCCCAGCCCACATGCGGGCTTTCTCGATCCGCCGCGACGCCGGCCTTGTTGCGCGCGCCGTAGGCGGTGACCAGGTGACTATGCCCGCTCTGGTTGCGCAGGCGGGTGGACTCCACGAAGCCCGCATCCAGCCAGAGGTCCTGCAGGCTGTGGTTCTTCAGCGTGACGCCACGATATCCCTGGGGAAACAGGCGGCTCATCCCGCTGGCGATCAGCGGGTTTTCCACCATCTGGTCACCCGCCCTTACCAGGGTATCGAGGTACCTGAGCTTGAGCGCGGCGCCCGCGCTGGAAAAGTCGTCGCCGGGCTTGAGGGCCGAATCCAGCGGCAGCACGCCGGCGCCGCCGCTGCCACCGCCGCCATCCAGCTTGATGCCCAGGAAGCCGTGGGCATCGACACCCACGCCAATGGGCGTGTCGGTGAAGCCGGACCTGAACGAAAGCAGGAAGCCCTGGGCCCACTCGGTCGGGTCGCGGGTGACCAGGTCCGAGTGATTGTCGCGCTGCAGGTAGTAGTTCCTGACCAGGCCGTCCAGCCGAGCGCCCTCCACCAGCCCCGGCGGGATGGAGAGCTCGACGGCCTGCCGCTCATTGATGCCCGTGAAGATGTTGTCCTTCTGTCCAAGGGAGTTGTCGGCCTGGGCGGGCAACGCCAGGAACAGGCCGACGCCTAGGGGCCACAGGCGTCGCTCGACGAATGGGGACCTCATCGTCGAAACGCTCAGGTTCGCCAGGGCAGCAGAGGCGCAACCAGGCGAGGGCCGTCGAACCCCTCCACCTCGCCGAACCGGGCGCTACCCTCCTCCCATTCACGTTGTGCCTGGGCGATCCCTTCCTTGCTGTGCCCCACGAAGTTCCACCAGAGGAAAATTTCCTCGCCGAAGGGCACACCTCCGAGCAGGACGGCGCGGGCGTCAGCCGATGCCGTCAGATCGACCGCCTCCAGCCCCCGGCCGAGATAGGCGAACTCGTTCGTGGCAAAGACCTCGCCGTTGATCCGCCACTCGCCCGTCAACGGCAGAACGCCGTACTCGTAGCTCCGCTCCAGGCCAAGCCGGGTGCTGGCCGCCTGCGCCTTCGCGACCAGATCGAGCCCTACCAGGGGCGAGAAGATGCACGTGGGAGCCTTGTATTGCCCGAAGCTCCCGGCCAGGAGCGTCAGGTCGAAGCCATCGGCCTGCCATTGGGGCAGGCTCGCGTAGTGATCGAACATCGGCGGACGATCGCTGGCGGAAGCCGGCAAGGCGATCCACAACTGGACCGCGTGCAGTCGATCCTCGCCCGGCAGGGACTCTTCGGTGTGGGTGATCCCGTAACCGGCGGTCATCAGGTTCACCTGGCCGGGCCGGATCACCTGGACATTGCCCAGGCTGTCGCGGTGGAGCACTTCGCCCTCGATCATCCAGGTAAAGGTCTGCAGCCCGGTATGCGGATGCGGACCGACGCGCAGTCCACTCCCGGAGGTGAAGACCGCCGGGCCGGCATGGTCCAGGAAGCACCAGGCCCCGACCATGCGGCGGTGCCGTGAAGGCAGCAGCCGGCTGACCGAAATGCCGCCACCGACTTCGGCGCTGCGCGAAGTGATCCGCTGGATGGCCCGCACGCCGTCGTTCATCGGGCAATCGACGGACGACGACAGCTCGCATTGGGTTTCGTGTGTACTCATCATCAGATCTCCCTGGCCACCGGGATACCCACGACCTCGACCAGCGGGTGCCTCGGTGCGTGTGTCATTCCACCAGCACACTGGTAATGCGGACTTCACCGCTCAGCACCTTGTGAATGGGGCAGGCATTGGCAATTTCCAGCAGGCGCGCCCGCTGTTCGTCCGTCAGCGCGCCGGACAGGCGGATATCCCGTCCGATCTCCACCTGCGACGCTTGCCCCAGCCGTTCCTGCACAACGCTCAGGTCCACATCGATGGACTCCAGCGGTATGCCCTTGCGCTGCGCGTACATGGCCAGCGTGATGGAGGTGCAGGCGCCAAGGGCGGACAGCAGCAGCTGGTGCGGCGTCGGCCCGGTATCTCCACCGCCCAGTTCGGCGGGAACATCGCCGAGCCACGCATGCTGACCATCGCTCACCTTCACCTGGTATGCCACGCCCCCGTAGGATGCACGGACTGTGGGTTCTGCCATGAAAACTCCTGAGTTGAATGTCGAGCCGGACGGCCCCGGGCCCGCCAAACGAGGAGCCATGCGCAAGGTCATGGCTGCTCGCTCGTGAAAGGCCTGACGAGGCTCGCCGTGGCGGTCAGGTGCGCTGGGAATCCAGTTGCTCGTGATTGGTCACGACCGACTGGGCCTTCATGTAGCTCTCGATCAGCAATTGATAGTGCGGGAACACGGCGCTGTAGGCTTCCGCCCACTGGGCGGCATCCGCGCGGTTCCAGGTCTGCTGGACCTCGGAGCAGACCGCGGCGGTGTCCATCGGCACCACGCCGGCCTGGACCACCCGCGCCAGGGTGATCTCCTGCGCCATCTTCGAATACGTGCCGGACGCATCGATCACGGCGAAGACCTGATAGCCGGCGTTCACCGCGCTGATGCTGGGGAAGGCCATGCACACGCTGGTGATGGTGCCGGCGATGATCAGTTGCTTGCGTCCCGTCTTTTCCACGGCGGCAACGAAGTCGGCGTTGTCCCAGGCATTGATCTCTCCCTTGCGTGCCACGTACTGGGCATGGGGCGCGGCTTCGTGGATTTCCGGGATCAGCGGGCCGTTGGGGCCTTGCGGCACCGAGGCGGTGGTGATGACCGGGATCTTCGCCAGGGTGGCGATCTTCGCCAGGGTGATGGCATTGGCACGCAGCGTGGTCATCGGCATGTCCTTGACCGTCTGGAACAGACCGCTCTGGTGGTCGATCAACAACATCGCTGCGTTATTGGGATCGATCTTGGGAATCTGGCCGTTGAAGTTGGCGACTTGTGCGAAATTGCTCATAGCTCTTTCCTCGTTCTCGGGTAGAAGGCCATCCAGGCCGTAGCCCCGCATTCCTCCGCGGGGATTTATCAGGTTAGTTACGCACTTGCATGACGTTGCGACCGTCAGTCGTTCAGTTGGCCGAACCGACCACTTTCGAAGTCCTGGACCGCCTGACGTATTTCGCTTTCGCTGTTCATCACGAAGGGCCCATAGCCGACAATCGGCTCATCGATGGGCTCGCCGGCCAGCAGCAGCACCTGAGCGTCCCCGTTCGCCTCCAGCAACACCTCGTCATCGGCCCGGTCGAACAACACCGTCTGGGCCTCCCGCACGAGCTCGCTGCCGTTCACCAGCAAGGTGCCATGCAGGACCACCAGGGCCGCGGTGTATCCAGGGACCAGTGGCAGGCTGAGCGGTTTTTCGCGCTTGAGCCGCAGGTCCCAGACGTCGATGGGGGTGAAGGTCCGGGCGGCGCCCTGCTGCCCGGCGAACTGCCCGGCAATCAGGCGAAGCGTGCCGGCGCCATCGGCCAGCGCGATGCTGGGAATGGCGCTGTCGAGAAGGGTCTGGTAGCGCGGAGCCGACATCTTGTCCCGGGCCGGCAGGTTGACCCACAGCTGCACCATCTCCAGGGTTCCGCCGCTGCGGCTGAAGGCTTCGGAGTGGAACTCTTCATGCAGGATGCCCGATGCCGCCGTCATCCACTGCACGTCGCCGGGGCCGATGCGCCCGCCCGCGCCAGTGGAGTCGCGATGCGCCAGTTCGCCCTGGTAGACGATGGTGACCGTCTCGAAACCGCGATGGGGGTGCTGCCCCACGCCCCGGCGGCCCGGCGTCGGCGGAAAGTCTTGCGGCCCGGCGAAGTCGAGCAACAGGAAGGGACTGATGTGCTTGCCCAGGCTGTCGTAGGAAAACAGCGTGCGAACCGGAAACCCGTCGCCCACCCAATGGGGCCTTGGGCTGGTATAGACACCCAGAATCTTCTTCATTGCGCACCTCCCGCAACCAACGGCAGTAACGGTAGTTCCGCAACGATGTTCCCGGTAGAGCCATAAAGTGCTCCTCAGAGTTCCATTCCCGGAACACTGCTTCCGCTTCCACCGGTGATCAGGCCGTCCGGTGGACTGCGTGTAGGTGGGCCTATTCCTACGAATGACTGAAGATATTCAGGCGACGGCAGAGCCCGGCTGAAGCTGCCAGCAGCCCCGGAGCCGCACGTGAATCCCGCGCGGCTCCGGGGCTCGCTAACGTCGCGGTCACGCCACGACGGGAATCAGCGGGTCGGCGGCGGCCAGCGCCACGGCACGGTCAGCCGCCGGTGGGTAGATCCACTGGGTGTTGATCTGGGTCTTGAGCTGCTTGCCCTCCTCCCCCGTCAGCTTGACCTGGCGGTCCCAGCCTTCGGTATACACCGCGCCCCAGCCGCCCAGGTCCAGGCAGGTGACGTACTTGGGTTGGCTGTAGGGAATCGGCGCGACGCCCAGCAGGTCGGCGGCGGCGTTGTTGCCGGCCGAGCGGCCCAGGGAGATGGCGTGCTGGCAGGTCATCAGAGCATGGTTGCCGAGGTCGTCGGTGGCGGCGTAGGCGGTGTCGCCGGTGGCGTAGATTTCATCCTGGCCCAGCACCTTGAGATTGCGGTCGACGTGCAGGCGGCCGCGCGGGCAGCGCGGAGCATCGATCTGCGCGGTCAGCGGCGAGGCTTTCACGCCGGCGGCCCAGATCACCGTGCGGGTTTCGATACGCTCGCCATTGGCCAGGGTCACGCCATTCTCATCCACCGAGCTGACCGGCGCGCCCAGGCGCCAGGACACACCGAGGGTTTCGCTGGCGTGGGCGATGATCTCGGCGATCGAGTCGCCCATCGCCGCGCCGATGCGCTGGCCCGGATCGACGATGATCACGTTCAGCGCAGTCTCCTCGCCCAGGATCGCCCGCAACCGGCCGGGCATCTCGGTGGCAGTCTCGATGCCGGTGAAGCCGCCGCCGACCACAACCACGGTGTTGCGCGCCGGGCTCTCCGGCAGCGCGGCCAGCGCGTGCAGGTGTCGCTCCAGCTCCACTGCCGACTCGAGGCTGTCCACGTCGAAGGTATGACGGTCGATGCCCGCCGCCGCTGGCCGTGCCACTTCGCTGCCGGTCGCCAGCACCAGACGGTCGTACGGCAGTTCGTGCGACTGGCCATCGGCACCGGTGTAGCGCACGCGGCGGGCCTGGCTGTCGATGCCGGTGGCGCTGCCCTGGATGAAGTTGACGCCGACCGCGTCGAACAGCGCGCCCAGTGGTGCGGTGGTGCCGGCGACGTTGTGTTCGTAGAAGCGCGGGCGGATGCGCAATTCGGCCTGCGGCGCGAGCAGTGCGACCGCCGCGTCCGCGCCCTGCCGGTCGAGCAGGCGTACCGCGCTGAGGGCGCTCCAGAGGCCGCCGAAGCCGGCGCCGACGATCAGGATCTGTTGTTTCATGACATGCTCCAGAAAGAGGTCGAGGGGGAATCTCACCGGCCTGCTGCCGGACTACGGAGCGAATTGTGCGGGCAACGGTGGCCGAGGTATTTATCCAATTCCCGGTAAAACGACGGGGCCACTTCCGGGGGCCGGGCACTGTCCTCCCCCCCCGCCGCATCGGAGCCAGGAGGCGCCTTGCGGTTCATGCCATGTCGCTACGGCTGAACTCCTCGGCGAGGAAGTCGATCAGGGTCCGCACCGACGGAAGCAGGCCACGCCGCGACGGGAAGATCGCATGGACGATCCCGCACCTGGGGGTCCAGCCCGGCAGCAGCTCCACCAGTGCGCCGGAGGCCAGGTCCTCGCGCACTGCGACCCTCGGCAGGTGCGCGATACCGACCCCCGCCACCACGCTGTTGCGCAGGGCCAGCAGGTCATCGGTGACCATGCGCGGCCGGTGCGCAATCACCAGCCGCTCGCTATCGGGATTGAACAACTCCCACTGGTACTCCCGCTGCGAAGCGCCCCAGTGCAGGCTCGGCAGGCTGCCGAGGTCCTCGGGCCGGAAGTTCCCTGACAAGCGCGCCACCAGTTCCGGATGCCCTACCAGGCACTGGGTACTGTTGGCCAGTACCTTCATCACCATGTCGGTGTTCTCCAGCGGCGGGAAGCGCACTCGCAACGCCACGTCGAACCCCTCATGGAGCAGATCGACGCGCCGGTTGGTGCTCTCGATGAACAACTCCACCATCGGGTACTTGAGCATGTAGCGCGTCAGCATCGGCCCCACCCAGGAATTGAGCAGTGTCGTCGGACAGGCCAGGCGCACCAGCCCGCGCGGCTCGCTGCGGTTGCGCTCGATCACTTCCGCCGCGCCCTCCGCCTCTACCCGCATGGCCAGGCAACGCTGGTAATACGCCTGGCCGATCTCGGTCAGCGAACAGTGCCGGCTGGTGCGCTGCAGCAGCCGCACGCCCAGGCGCTCCTCCAGCTCGGCCACGCGCCGGCTGAGCTTGGACTTGGGCATGTCCAGAGCGCGGCCGGCCGCAGCGAAACCACCATGCTCCACCACCTGGGTGAAGTAGTAGAGGGTATTCAAGTCTTCCATTACCGTTCCCTATATAGAACGCTAGAGATGATTTTTGCAGTCTAGCGCACCAAGGGTGTCGTTTTTAATCTTTTGCCACGCAGCCAACGTGCTGCAAACCGCCTGAGGGTTCACTACCCGACGGCCTTATCCCAAGGCATTGCGAGGAACGCACCATGACGACTTCTTTCACCTACAACCGTCTCGACAAGGACAACGCCGCCGTTCTGCTGGTGGATCACCAGGCCGGCCTGCTCTCGCTGGTTCGTGATATCGAGCCGGACAAGTTCAAGAACAACGTCCTGGCCCTGGCCGACCTGGCCAAGTACTTCAAGCTGCCAACCATCCTCACCACCAGCTTCGAAACCGGCCCCAACGGCCCACTGGTGCCGGAACTCAAGGAAATGTTCCCCGATGCGCCCTACATCGCCCGCCCCGGCAACATCAATGCCTGGGACAACGAAGACTTCGTCAAGGCGGTCAAGGCCACCGGCAAGAAGCAACTGATCATCGCCGGCGTGGTCACCGAGGTGTGCGTGGCCTTCCCGGCGCTCTCGGCACTGGAAGAAGGCTTCGAGGTGTTCGTGGTGGCCGATGCATCCGGCACCTTCAACGAAGTCACCCGTGACGCTGCCTGGCGCCGCATGGAGGCCGCCGGCGCACAACTGATGACCTGGTTCGGCGTGGCCTGTGAGCTGCACCGCGACTGGCGCAACGACATCGAAGGGCTGGCCGCGCTGTTCTCCAATCACATCCCGGATTACCGCAACCTGATCACCAGCTACAACGCCCTGAGCGGAGGCAAGTAAGGCGCCACGCAGGCCGGCACCTTCCAAGAGGCGCCGGCCTTGCGGCATCGGCAGGCATTTGAGGCATCATTTCAGATGCTGGGCCAGAGTGACGCCAGCTTCCGCTTCCCAGCCCCCGATAGAAACGCCCCGTGAGCCGGCAGGCACACGGGGCGTTGGTCCCAACGATCAGCGCAGATCGAACCGATCGAGATTCATCACCTTGGTCCAGGCCCTGGCGAAGTCATCGACGAACTTCTGCCCGGAGTCGGAGCAGGCATAGACCTCCGCCAATGCCCGCAGTTGCGAGTTGGAGCCGAACACCAGGTCGATGCGGGTGCCGGTCCATTTCACCTCGCCGGTCTTGCGGTCGCGTCCTTCGTACAGCTCGTTGGCAGAGGATGTCGGTTTCCACTCCGTGCCCATGTCCAGCAGGTTGACGAAGAAGTCATTGCTCAGGGTGCCCGGCTTGCCGGTGAACACGCCATGCGGCGACTGGTCGACGTTGGCGCCCAGCACGCGCAGGCCCCCGACCAGGACGGTCATTTCCGGCGCGGTCAGGGTC
Organism: Pseudomonas sp. ATCC 13867; assembly: GCF_000349845.1. NCBI lineage: Bacteria > Pseudomonadati > Pseudomonadota > Gammaproteobacteria > Pseudomonadales > Pseudomonadaceae > Pseudomonas > Pseudomonas sp. ATCC 13867. The sequence goes on from NC_020829.1 coordinate 2,807,157, forward strand.
AGCAGTTGTGCCTTGTCCACCAGCAGGTGTTCCGGCAGGACCGGGTACCTGGCCTTGAGGAAGTTGCGGAAACCATCGGCGCGCGGCTCCAGCATGCCGACCGACTCCACGTCGGTCTGCTCCTGGCTGGCGTCCATGCGCCCCGGCGCGAAGTCCACGGCGACACCGTAGCCGGCATCCTTGGCGGCCTTCTCGACGGCGGCGCTACCGGCCAGCACGATCAGGTCGGCCAGGGAGATTTTCTTGCCACCGGCGGCGGAACCGTTGAAATCGCCCTGGATGCCTTCCAGCACCTTGAGCACCTTGGCCAACTGCGTGGGCTGGTTCACCGGCCAGTCCTTCTGCGGTGCCAGGCGGATGCGCGCGCCGTTGGCGCCACCGCGCTTGTCGGAACCACGGAAGGTGGACGCCGAGGCCCAGGCGGTGGAAACCAGTTCCGAGACGCTCAGCCCGGAAGCCAGCACCTTGGCCTTGAGCGCCGCCACGTCGTTGGCATCCACCAGAGGATGATCGACCGCGGGGATCGGGTCCTGCCAGATCAGTTCTTCAGCCGGTACTTCCGGGCCCAGGTAGCGGGCGCGCGGGCCCATGTCGCGGTGGGTCAGCTTGAACCAGGCGCGGGCGAAGGCCTCGGCCAGTTGCTCGGGATGCTCGTGGAAACGCCGGGTGATCTTTTCGTAGATCGGGTCGGTGCGCAGCGAGATGTCGGTGGTGAGCATGGTCGGGCCGCGGCGCTTGTTCGGGTCGAACGGGTCCGGGATGCTGCCCGCCCCGGCGCCATGCTTGGGCTGCCACTGGTGGGCGCCGGCCGGGCTCTTGGTCAGCTCCCATTCGTAGCCGTACAGGTTCCACAGGAAGTTGTTGCTCCACTTGGTCGGAGTGGAGGTCCAGACCACTTCCAGGCCGCTGGTGATGGCATCGGTACCCACCCCGGTCTGGTAGCTGCTGCGCCAACCCAGGCCCTGTTCTTCCAGGCCGGCGGCTTCCGGGGCGGCTCCGACATTGTCGGCGGGGCCCGCGCCGTGGGTCTTGCCGAAGGTGTGGCCGCCGACGATCAGCGCCACGGTTTCCTCGTCGTTCATCGCCATGCGCGCGAAAGTCTCGCGGATGTCGATGGCGGCCGCCAGCGGGTCGGGGTTGCCGTTGGGGCCCTCCGGGTTCACGTAGATCAGGCCCATCTGCACGGCGGCCAGCGGGTTTTCCAGGTCGCGGTCGCCGGTGTAGCGCTCGTCGCCCAGCCAGGTCCTCTCGTCGCCCCAGTAGACGTCCATGTCCGGTTCCCATACGTCTTCACGACCGCCGGCGAAGCCAAAGGTCTTGAAGCCCATTGACTCCAGCGCGACGTTGCCGGTGAGGACGATCAGGTCGGCCCAGGAGAGCTTGTTGCCGTATTTCTGCTTGACCGGCCAGAGCAGCCGGCGGGCCTTGTCCAGGCTGACGTTGTCCGGCCAGCTGTTGAGCGGGGCGAAACGCTGTTGTCCGCGCCCCGCGCCGCCCCGGCCGTCGCCGATGCGGTAGGTGCCGGCGGCGTGCCAGGCCATGCGGATGAAGAGCGGGCCATAGTGGCCGAAGTCAGCCGGCCACCAGTCCTGCGAGTTGGTCATCACGGCCCGCAGATCCTGCTTCACCGCGTTGAGGTCGAGGCTCTTGAACGCCTCGGCGTAATCGAAGGATTCCTCCATCGGATTGGACTTGGAGGAGTGCTGGTGGAGCAGGTCCAGCCTCAGCTGATTCGGCCACCAGTCACGGTTCGTCGGGCCGCCACCAGCGGTGTGGTTGAACGGGCAGCTCGCTTTTTTTTCGTCACTCATCACAGGCTCCTTATCTGCGCCCATGCAGCGGCGCTGTGGCTTCACTTAACCCTCAGAAGATAGATCAAATGAGAGACAGCGCTATGACTGAGCCATTGGAGTTATTGATCGGTCGATGCGGTAAAAGGCTATGACCGCCCGAGGGGCCGAACTTGAGCGTCCCCTCCTCCCGGACACTCGCCCCGTTCTAGACCGGATCAGGAACAACCTGGCTGTCGTTGAGGTATGACAGCCTTTTATGTCGGACCAGCGGTTAGGGTTGCATCAGACCCTTCCTACTTCGGCATACGCCGGGAGTCCAATATGACCGCAATGCGACCCGACGGAGGCAACGTCGCCCAATCCGGTGCGGGAGACTGGCACCGCAAGACCGTGGAGCAGACCCTGGCCGATCTGCAGACCGGCACGGACGGCCTTGCCCCCGACGAGGCCTGCACCCGGTTGTCGCGCGTCGGCCCCAATGCGCTGCCGGCCAAGGCATCCGAACCGATCTGGCTGCGCTTCATGCAGCACTTCAACGACGTGCTGATCTACATCCTGCTGGTGGCCGCGGTGGCAACCGCGCTGATGGGCCACTGGACCGATACCCTGGTAATCCTGCTGGCGGCGGTGATCAATGCCAGCATCGGCTTCTTCCAGGAGAACAAGGCGGAAAAGTCCCTGGCGGCCCTGCGCGGCATGCTCAGCAGCAGCGCCCGCGTGGTGCGCGGCGGACAGAAGATCGAGGTGGACGCCAGCGAGCTGGTGCCCGGCGACATCGTGATCCTGCGTCCCGGCGACAAGATTCCCGCCGATGTGCGCCTGTTCGACGTGCACCACCTGCAGGTCGAGGAATCCATGCTCACGGGTGAATCCCTCACCGTGGGCAAACACGCCGACGCACTGGACAAGGAAGCGCTGCTGGCCGACCGCACCAACCTCGGTTTCTCCGGCACCAACGTCAGCGCCGGCAACGCGCGCGGCGTGGTGATCGAGACCGGGCCGGCCACCGAGCTTGGGCGCATCAACAAGCTGATCGCCAACGTCGACGAGGGCGAAACCCCGCTGCTGCGACAGATCGCCGAACTGGGCAAGCGCATCTTCCAGCTGATCATCGGCATGATGGTGGTGCTGTTCGTCATCGGCTTCTTCTGGCACGACTACCCCTTCGGCGAGCTGCTGCTGTCGCTGATCAGCCTGGCGGTGGCCTCGGTGCCCGAGGGCCTGCCGGCGATCGTCTCGATCATCCTGTCGCTGGGCGTGCAGCGCATGGCGCAGAACAAGGCGATCATCCGCAAGCTGCCCACCGTGGAAACCCTGGGCGCCATGAGCGTGATCTGCTCGGACAAGACCGGCACCCTGACCATGAACGAGATGACCGTGAAGAGCGTGCTGCTCGCCAACGGTCTCTACGCGGTGGAGGGCCAGAGCTACGAGCCCAAGGGGCGTATCACCTTCGGTGGTGCGGGCGACGCGCTGGATACGGCGCAACAGGGTGTGCTGGAAGCCTTCATTCGCGCGGTGGACATCTGTAACGACAGCAGCCTGCAACGCGATGACGAGGGTCGCTGGACGGTGGTCGGCGGGCCCACCGAGGGCGCGCTGAAAGTGCTGGCGCGCAAGGCGGCGCTGCCGGAGATCGAGTTCCGCAAGTTCGGCAAGATCCCCTTCGACTCCGCCTACAAGTACATGGCCCGCCGCTGCGACGTCGCCGGGCAGAACCTGATCTACCTCAAGGGCGCGCCGGACGTGCTGCTGCGCATGTGCCAGCAGCAACTGGGCACCGACGGTGCGCAGCCGCTGGACCACGACTACTGGGAACGCGAGATGCACCACATCGCCGGCCAGGGGCTGAGGATGCTGGCGGCGGCCTACAAGCCGGTGCAGCCCGACGACGGCGTGATCGACCATGAAGACCTGCAGCACGGCATGATCTTCCTCGGCGTCGCCGGCCTGATGGACCCGCCGCGCCCCGAGGCCATCGAAGCCATCGCCCTGTGCAAGCGCGCCGGCATCCAGGTGAAGATGATCACCGGCGACCACCCCGACACCGCCGTGACCATCGCCGGCATGCTCGGCATGGGCCACGAGCTGCAGGCCATGACCGGGCAGCAACTGGAGCAGGCCGACGACGAGCAGTTGAAGTCCCTGGCCATGCAGTACTCGGTGTTCGCCCGCACCAGCCCGGAGCACAAGCTGCGCCTGGTCCGCGCGCTGCAGGCCAATCGGCAGGTGGTGGGCATGACCGGCGACGGAGTGAACGATGCGCCGGCGCTGAAACAGGCCGACGTAGGGATCGCGATGGGCATCAAGGGCACCGAGGTGACCAAGGAAGCCGCCGACATGGTGCTCACCGACGACAACTTCTCCACCATCACCAACGCCGTGCGCGAGGGCCGGCGCGTCTACGACAACCTGAAGAAGACCGTGCTGTTCATCCTGCCGACCAACATGGCCCAGGGCCTGCTGATCGTCATGGCGATCCTCGCTGGCGCGGTGATTCCGCTGGCGCCGCTGCAGATCCTGTGGATGAACATGGCAACCTCCACCACCCTCTCCTTCGCGCTGGCCTTCGAACCGGGCGAGCCGGGGATGATGCGGCGCCCGCCACGCAACGCGAAGGAATCGATCCTCAACGGCTTCGCCGTCTGGCGGGTGCTCTACGTGGGCGGACTGCTCACCGCCGCGGCGTTCCTGCTGGAAGCCTGGATGGTCAGCAACGGCCAGGACACCGACCATATCCGCACCATGATCCTGCACACCCTGGTCACCGCGCAGTGGGCGTACCTGTTCAACTGCCGCCTGCAGGAAGCGTTCTCGCTGAACATGGCGCTGCTGCGCAACGGCGCGCTGCTCACCGTGACCCTGGCGCTGATCCTGCTGCAGTGCTTCGTGATCTACGTGCCCTTCATGCAGAACGCCTTCCATACCGTCGCCCTGCCCTTCAGCGGCTGGCTGATTTCGCTGGGCATCGGCATCGCAGTGTTCTTTGCGGTGGAGCTGGAGAAGCTCCTGGTCCGGCACTGGAAGGCCGCGCGCGGCCGGGTTCGGGCATCGCCATGAAAACCGGGGCCCAGGCCCCGGTTTTCGTCTGCATGACTGGGCGCCGAAGGGTTCAGAGCGCCAGGTCGTTGGCGGCCTTCTCGGCCGGTGCGGCAGTCGCGGACGGCGTGGCGGGAGTCAAGTCAATGGCCGGCGGCGGGTCCAGTTGCAGGACGTCGCTGGTGTAGGCCCATTCCTGCCGGGTCTTCTCCGGATTGTCGTTCAGCCGGGTGCCGTAGCTCGGGACGATCTGGCGGACCTTCGCCTGCCATTGCGGCGTGGCGAGTTTGTCCTTGAACACCTTCTCCAGCACGCTGAGCATGATCGGCGCGGCGGTGGAAGCGCCCGGCGAGGCGCCCAGCAGGCCGGCAATGCTGCCGTCGGCGGAAGCGACGATCTCGGTGCCGAGCTTCAGCACGCCACCCTTGTCCGCGTCGCGCTTGATGATCTGCACGCGCTGGCCGGCCTGCCACAGGCGCCAGTCCTCGGCTTTCGCCTCGGGGAAATACTCGCGCAACGCGGCAAGACGGTCATCATCGGAGAGCATCAGCTGGCCGGCGAGGTACTCCACCAACGGGTACTCGTCGATGCCCACGCGGGTCATCGGCCAGACGTTGTGCACGTTGGTGCTGGCCAGCAGGTCGAGGTAGGAACCTTCCTTGAGGAACTTGGTGGAGAAGGTGGCGAAGGGGCCGAAGAGGATCACGCGCTTGCCGTCGAGCACGCGGGTGTCCAGGTGCGGCACGGACATCGGCGGCGCGCCGACCGAAGCCTTGCCGTAGGCCTTGGCCAGGTGCCGCTGGGCGATGGTCGGGTTCTCGGCGACCAGGAACGAGCCGCCCACCGGGAAGCCGGCGTAGTCCCTGGCCTCTTCGATGCCGGATTTCTGCAGCAGGCGCAGCGCGCCGCCACCAGCGCCGATGAAGACGAACCTGGCGTCGGTCTGGGTGACGCTGCCGTCCTTGAGGTTCCTGTACTCGACGCGCCAGGTGCCGTCGTCGTTGCGGGTGATGTCCTCGACTTCGCTGGAGAGTTTCAGGCTGAAGTTCGGCTGGCTCTGCAGGTGCGCGGCGAACTGGCGGGTGATCTCGCCGAAGTTCACGTCGGTGCCGATGGGCGTCCAGGTGGCGGCGATCTTCTGCGCCGGGTCGCGGCCCTGCATCATCAGCGGCACCCACTTGGCAATCTGCGCCGGGTCCTCGGAATACTGCATGCCACGGAACAGCGGGCTCTGCTGCAGGGCTTCATAGCGCTTCTTGAGGAAGGCGATGTTGTCATCGCCCCAGACGAAGCTCATGTGCGGGGTGGTATTGATGAACGAGCGCGGGTTCTTCAGTACGCCGTTCTGCACCTGCCAGGCCCAGAACTGACGGGAGATCTGGAACGACTCGTTGATCTCCACGGCCTTGGCGATGGTGACGTTGCCGTCTTTATCCTCGGGGGTGTAGTTCAGTTCGGCCAGGGCGGAGTGGCCGGTGCCGGCGTTGTTCCAGCCGTTGGAGCTTTCCTGGGCGACGCCGTCGAGGCGCTCGACCATCTCCATGCTCCAGCCGGGCTCCAGCTCGTTGAGCCAGACGCCCAGGGTGGTGCTCATGATGCCGCCGCCGATCAGCAGCACGTCGACTTTCTTGGTTTCCGCGAAGGCGGGCGCGCAATTCACTGCCAGAGCGAGGCCCAGCAGCGCCCCGCTAACTTTCTTGATCATCGAAAGGTTTTCTCGTCGTTAGGGCTTGGCCTGCCCCACCGGCGTCATTCAGCGTGAAGGCCGGGCCCGGCGCGCAAGGGTGCGCACGATGGGCAAGGCGACAGATGACGAGGATGAGTCAGGGCTCAGTTCCCTCCTCCGCCGGCTCTGTGGCCTGCTCGATGGAATGAGGGACGTCCTGCGCAGAGAGGCTTTTGTTGTAGGAAGAATGCATGGTCTGCTGAAACGTTTGTGCATTCTATAGAAAGCGAACTGCATCACCAACCTTTACAGTCAACTATCAATGGTCCGAGTCACGCGCAGGCCGTTTCTTCTTGTTTCAACCCGAGCTTCCCGACATGCGTACAAGCGGACCCTGTCCGCGATAGATCCGTATAGCGCCCAAGCGTTCGCGAGCACCGGCCTACCCGGCAAATCGACCACAGCCCCACGCACCACAACGTTACCGAAGCGCACCGCCAGCGCGCACGAATCGCGCTGCCCGTTACCGTTTCGCCCCTTCCCCCGCCGCAATTCCTACGCCACTTCCCTATGCCCACCGCTCTACCCCGCCCAATTTCGATCGTTTCGCCATCCTTGGCACGGCAACTGCTTTATTACATACATGGATAATTGGATCCATAAATCCAAAGGAGCGATCCCATGCGCCTGGTACCCGCTGCCCGCCCGCCGATGAGCGCCGAAGACGAGGCTTACGACTATCTCCTCCAGGCCATCTGCACCGGCCGCTACAAGACCGGCGACCGCCTGGTGGCCGAAGATATCGCCAGCGAGATCGGCATGAGCCGCATGCCCGTACGCGGCGCCTTCAAGCGTCTGGACGCCGAGGGCCTGGTGACCCTGCGGCCCAATCGCGGGGCCATCGTCAGCGGCCTGAACATCGAGGAAATGCGCGAAGTCTTCGAGATGCGCAGCGCCCTGGAGGGCCTGGCCATCCGCATCGCCGTGGCGAAACTCTCCGAACGCGACATCGCCCGCCTGGAACGCATGCTCGACGAGATGGACGATTACCGCGACGACAGCGCCGAGTGGGTTAGCCGCCACCGCGCTTTCCACGAATACCTCTGCAGTCTTGCCGGGCGTCCGCGCCTGCTGCGCCAGATCACCGCGCTGTACTCGGTGATCGAGCCGCACATGCGCCTGTGGCTGCAGCACGTCGACAAGCCCATGAGCGCCCGCGAGGAACACACCGTGATCCTCGACGCCCTGCGCTCGGGCGATGCCCGCGAAGCCGAGCGGGTGATCTGCGACCACATCGAGGGGACCATTCCCTCTCTCGCGAAATTCCTGGAGGCGCAAGCCACCTGAGCCGCCATTCACGGAGCGCGCAAGCCACCCAAGCCCGATCCACCAAAGAGAGGAAGCAACGGGCGCCTAGACCCGTACTTCTGTGTCCCTGAACTGCCCCTGGCAACCCCACCCCGGAGCTCAACATGTTCGAACGCAGGATCCCACAGTGCCTTCTCGCCCTTTGCCTGGCCGCGCCCCTGGCGCACGCCGAGGTGAAGATTCCCGACCGTTTGCAGAACGTCGACAAGGTGACCTTCTGCGGCGGCATGGACTCGCCGCCGATGGGGTTCTATGACGCCTCGCAGAAGCTCACCGGGGTGACCATCGACCTGGGCGAGGCGATCGCCAAGCGTCTGGGCGACAAGAGGATCGACTGGCGCATCACGCCCTTCTCCGGGCTGATCCCGGCGCTGCTCGCCGGTCAGTGCGACATGCTGGTGGACCAGCTGTTCGACAAGCCCGAGCGGCGCGAAGTGATCGACATGGTCAACTACATGTACTCCAGCCAGGCCGTGGTGGTCGCCAAGGGCAACCCCGAGGGCATCCGCACGCTGGACGATCTCTCCGGCAAGAAGGTCGCGGTGCTCAACGGCTCGACCATCCGCACCCTGCTCGATGCCCACAACGAGAAGCTGGCCAAGGCCGGCAAGCCGCCGATGAAGGTGGTGGTCTACAACACCGATACCGACGCCTTCCAGTCCCTGCGCATCCGCCAGACCGACGCCTACGGCACCACCGTGGAAACCGCCGGCTACTACCAGAGCATGGCGCCGGACCTGTTCGAGATCGGCGTGCCGGCCTTTGCGCGCATCCTCACCGGCCTCGGCATCCGCAAGGAAGACAAGCAACTGAGTGAAGCCGTCACCCAGATCATCAAAGACATGCAGACCGACGGCAGCTATGCCGCGCTGCTGGCCAAGTGGCACATCGAAGGCGACAAACTGGACTGAGGTAACGAGCCATGAACTTCAGTTGGGACGTTTTCTGGCAATACCTGCTGCGGCCGAGCGACATCTACCTCTACGGCCTCTGGCTGACCTGCGTGATCGCCGTCAGCGCCATGCTCCTGGGCTGCGTGCTCGGGCTGCTGGCGGCGCTGATGCGCCTGTCCTCCAACCCGCTGCTGCAATACCCGGTGCGCTTCTACGTGTGGCTGATGCGCGGCACGCCGCTGCTGGTGCAGATCGTCTTCCTCTACACCGCGCTGGCCGCCGGCGGCATCTTCCGTTTCGAGGACCTGGACCTGGGGCTGTTCATCCTGCCGGGCAATATCCAGGCGGCGATCATCGCCCTGGGACTGAATGAAGGCGCGTACATGGCCGAGATCATCCGCGCCGGCATCGGCGCGGTGGATAAGGGCCAGTACGAGGCTGGCAAGTCCCTGGGGATGACCTTCCCCAAGCTGATGCGCCGCATCGTGCTGCCGCAAGCCTTCCGGGTGATCGTTCCGCCGCTGGGCAACGAGTTCAACGTGATGCTGAAGAACACCACGCTGGTCAGCGTGATCGGCGTGCAGGAACTGCTGCTGAGCACCCAGATGGTCACCTCGGCGACCTTCCGCGTGTTCGAGCTGTATCTGGTCGTGGCCATCTACTTCCTGGCGCTGACCACCCTGTGGGGCTTCTTCCAGCGTTGGCTGGAAGTGCGCTTCGGCAAATCCGACGGCCATGCCACCGCACCGAACCGCCTGTTTGGCCGGCAGGCGATGAAACTGCTGAGGGGGCGTTGAGATGATCCCGGACATGAAAGACGTGGTGATCCAGGCCCGCGACGTGCACAAGGCCTTCGGCGAGCTGGAAATCCTCAAGGGCGTGTCCCTGGAGGTGCGCCGTGGCGAGGTGGTGGTGCTGATCGGCGCCTCCGGCTCGGGCAAGACCACCTTCATCCGCTGCATGAACCACCTGGAAGACATCCAGAGCGGCAGCATCCGCGTCAACGGCGAGCTGATGGGCTACCGCGAGCGCCCCGACGGCAAGCTGGTGCGCGACTCGGAAAGCAACATCGCCCGGCGTCGTCGCGACATCGGCATGGTGTTCCAGCGCTTCAACCTGTTCCCGCACATGACCGTGCTGGAGAACATCATCGAGGCTCCGACCCAGGTGCTCGGCGTGCCCAGGGGCGAGGCGCTGGACCAGGCCCGCCGGCTACTGGCGCGGGTACGTCTGTCGGACAAGGCCGAGCACTACCCCGGCCAGCTCTCCGGCGGCCAGCAGCAGCGCGTGGCCATCGCCCGCGCCCTGGCGATGAAGCCCCAGGCCATGCTCTTCGACGAACCCACCAGTGCCCTCGACCCGGAAACCGTCGGCGAGGTGCTGCAGGTGATGAAGGAGCTGGCCGACGAAGGCATGACCATGGTGGTCGTCACCCACGAGATGGGCTTCGCCCGAGAAGTGGCCGACCGCGTGGTGGTGCTGCACCAGGGTGAACTCATCGAGGAAGGCCCGCCTGCGCAGGTCTTCGGCAATCCGCACCACCCGCGTACGCGGGAATTCTTAAGCCGCGTTCTCTAACGATCAAGGACAAGTCATGCGTAAACGCGTTCTGTTTCTGACCCTCCTCGCCTGCGCCACCGCCGCGCAGGCCGACGACAAGCTGGTGCGCTTCTACAACTGGTCCGACTACATGGGCCCGGACACCCTGAAGAACTTCGAGAAGGACAGCGGCATCAAGGTCCAGTACGACGTCTTCGACACCAACGAGATGCTCGAGGCCAAGCTGCTCTCCGGCCACTCGGGCTACGACCTGGTGGTGCCGTCGAGCCAGTTCCTCACCAAGCAGATCAACGCCGGCGTCTACCAGAAGCTCGACCGCGCCCAACTGAGCAACTGGAAACACCTCGACCCGCGCCTGATGAAGCGCCTGGAAGCCGCCGACCCCGGCAACCAGTACGCCGTGCCCTACATGTGGGGCACCGTGGGCATCGGCTACAACTACGACAAGGTCAAGGCTGCCCTGGGCGACAGCGCCCCGCTGGATTCCTGGGACCTGATCTTCAAGCCGGAGAACCTGGCCAAGCTGCACGGCTGCGGCGTCGCCTTCCTCGACGCACCAGTGAAGATCATCCCGCAGGCGCTGCACTACCTCGGTCTGAACCCGAACAGCACCAACCCGGACGACTACACCAAGGCCTCCGCCCTGCTGCAGAAGCTCGCCCCGTCGATCACCTACTTCAACTCCTCCAAGTACACCACCGACCTCGCCAACGGCGACATCTGCGTGGCGGTCGGCTACTCGGGCGACGTGATGCAGGCGCAGACCCGCGCCCGGGAAGCCGGCAAGAAGATCGACGTGCGCTACGTGATCCCCAAGGAAGGCGCCAACCTGTGGTTCGACATGCTCGCCATCCCACGCGATTCGAAGAACCCCAAGGGTGCCCACGCGCTGGTCAACTACCTGCTGCGCCCGGAAGTGATCGCCCCTGTCAGCGACTACGTCGGCTACGCCAACCCCAATCCCGACGCCACGCCGCTGCTCGACCCGAAAGTGCGTGACAACCCCGGCATCTACCCCAGCGACGCGGTGATCGAGAAGCTCTACGTCTCCGCCGACCTGCCGCCGAAAATCCAGCGCGTGATCACCCGCGAATGGACCCGAATCAAGACTGGCCAATGACCTTCGAAGAGCCCTGCCATGCTTAAGTTTTCCGCTCACGAGTACCCCTACGCCTCCCAGCGCCAGAGCGTGTTCGCCCGCAACGGCATGGTCGCCGCCTCGCAGCCCCTGGCTGCCGAGGCCGGCATCGCCATGCTGCGTGCCGGCGGCAACGCCATCGACGCCGCCATCGCCACCGCCGCCGCGCTGACGGTGGTCGAACCCACCGGCTGCGCCATCGGCGGCGACGCCTTCGCCCTGGTCTGGGTCAAGGACCAGCTGCACGGCCTGGACGCCAGCGGCCACGCGCCCGCCTCCCTCTCCATCGGCAAGGTCAAGGCCGCAGGCTTCGACAAGATGCCCGTACACGGCTGGCTGCCGGTCACCGTGCCGGGCATTCCCTCAGCCTGGGCGGAACTGTCCGCGCGCTTCGGCAAGCTGCCCTTCGCCGACCTGCTGCAGCCCGCCATCGCGCTGGCCCGCGATGGCTTCCCGGTGTCCCCGGTGGTCGCTCACCAGTGGGAAATCGCCCGCCGCGAATACCAGCAAAGCCGCGCCGCCGTACCGGCCCTGGAGGCCTGGTTCGAGACCTTCACCCTGAACGGTGAAGCCCCGCGTGCCGGCCAGCTGTTCCGCAACCCGGCCCAGGCGAAAACCCTCGCCGAGCTGGCCGAAACGAAGTGCGAAAGCTTCTACCGTGGCGCCCTCGCCGAGCGCCTGGCCGCCCACTCCGCCGCCACCGGTGGCGCGCTGAGCGCCGCTGACCTGGCCGGCTACAAGCCCAAATGGGTCGAGCCGATCAAGACCAACTACCGCGGCTATGACGTCTGGGAAATCCCGCCGGCCGGCCAGGGCCTGATCGCCCTGATGACCCTGAACATCCTCCAGGGCTACGACTTCGACCAACGCGACAGCCAGCTCACCTGGCACCGCCAGCTCGAAGCGATGAAGAAGGCCTACGCCGATGGCCTGCACTACATCACCGACGCCGAGCACATGCGCGTCAGCACTGCCGCGCTGCTGTCCGACGACTACGCCGCACGCCGCCGCGCCGAGATCGGCGAACAGGCCGCCGAGCCCAGACATGGCGACCCGCACTCCAGCGGCACCGTGTACATCGCCACCGCCGACGGCGAAGGCAACATGGTCTCGTTCATCCAGAGCGCCTACCACGGCTTCGGCTCCGGCGTGGTGCTGCCCGACAGCGGCATCGGCCTGCAGAACCGTGGCTCGGAGTTCAGCCTCGATCCGGCGCACTCCAACGCCCTGGCGCCGGGCAAGAAGACCTTCCACACCATCATCCCCGGCTTCCTCAGCAAGGATGGCGTGGCGGTCGGTCCGTTCGGCGTGATGGGCGGCTACATGCAGCCCCAGGGCCACGTGCAGATGGTGATGAACCTGGTGGACTTCGGCCTCAACCCCCAGGCCGCGCTGGACGCCCCGCGCTGGCAATGGCTGGGCGGCATGAAGGTCGGCATCGAGCAGCATGCCAACCGCGACCTGGCCTTCGGCCTGGCGCGGCGCGGCCACGAGGTCGAGATCGCCTGCGACCTGACCGACTACGGACGCGGGCAGATCATCGTCCGCGATCCGCAGACCGGTGTGCTCTGTGGCGGCACCGAGCCGCGCGCGGATTCGCATATCGCGGTCTGCTGATCCATTGAAGGCAACGGCGGTGGCCCGCCTGCACGGGCGGGCCACCGACAACCGGTCACATCCGCGAGCGTTATCCCCTGCCCAGGGGCTTGTGAGCACACCTCGGCAGCCACTATCATGAGAAGTATTCTCAAATGATAATAGTTCTGCCATGCCTTCAGTCGACGCTCCGCTCCACGCCGCCGTCAGTGAGCTCTATCAGCACCATCACGGTTGGCTGCAAGGCTGGCTGCGTCGGCGCCTGGGCTGCCATGAACAGGCCGCCGACCTGGCCCAGGACACCTTCACCCGCCTGCTCGGCTCACGCCGGGTGCTGGAGGCCCGCGAGCCGCGCGCGTACCTCACCACGGTGGCCAAGGGGCTGATGATCAACTGGTTCCAGCGCCAGTCGCTGGAACGCGCCTACCTCGAAGCGCTCGCCAATCTGCCCGAAGAGCTGGCGCCCTCGCCGGAGCAGCGTTACCTCGTGCTGGAAACCCTGCACGAGGTGGATGCCCTCCTCGCCCGCCTGCCCGATCCCGTGCGCCAGGCCTTCCTGCTGGCGCAGATCGAGGAGCTGAAGTACGAGGCCATCGCCGAGCGCCTGGGCGTGTCCCTGGGGTCGGTGAAGCGCTATATGCAGCAGGCCTTCCGCCACTGCCTGGAGCTGATGGAGTGAGTGCCGCCGAGCCCATCGCCGCGCGCATCCTCGACGAGGCGGCGGACTGGCTGGTACGCCTGCAGCAGGATGCCAGCGAGGAAACCCGCCGCGCCTGCGTCGATTGGCAGCGTCAGAGCCCGCAGCACGCCCGGGCCTGGGACCGTGCCGAACGTCTGCTGGGCCACCTGGGCAGCCTGCCTCCGGCACTGGCGATGCCGGCCCTGGGCCGCGAACGCACCCTGGATCGCCGCCGCGCCCTCAAGCAACTGGCCGTGCTGTTGGCCGTCGCCCCGGTCGGCCTGGCCGCCTGGCGCACACAACCCTGGCAGGACTGGAGCGCCGACCAGCACACCGGAATCGGCGAGCAGCGCAAGTTGCCGCTACCCGATGGCAGCCTGCTGACGCTCAACACCGACAGCGCCGTGGACATCGCCTTCACCCCGGCGCAGCGCCTGGTGCGCCTGCTGCGCGGGGAGATATTCCTCGATGCGCGCGCGGACAGCCGGCCCTTCCTGGTCACAACCCGCGAGGGCCGGATGAATACCCGCGAGGCGCGCTTCAACGTGCGTCAGGGCGAGGTCTCGACCAGCGTTTCCGTGCTCCTTGGGCGTGTCGAAGTGGCACCGCTACAGGGGGCCAGCCAATGGCTGGGCGCCGGGGATTCGGTACTGCTGTCGGCAAGAAGTATCGGCGCGCTCCCGCCCTCACCGAGTCCGGACGCCTGGACCCACGGCATGCTGATGGCCGACCGCATGCCCCTGCAGACGCTGCTGGGCGAGCTGAGCCGTTATCGCCGCGGGGTGCTGCGCTGCGACCCGGCGCTGGCGCAACTGGCGGTATCCGGTGCCTTCCCGTTGCTGGACAGCAACCTCGCGCTGTCGATGCTGCAGTCCACCTACCCCCTGCGGATCCATCGGGTAACGGACTTCTGGATCACCCTGGTAGCGGCCTGAAGGCCGTCGCCGGGCATTGATGCAAAATAATTTCATAAAGAAGTGAGACTTTTTCTCACTTCGGCTGGCAACAGGGGAACATCTCCCGATACGAAGCCCGCAGAGGCCCGAAGGTACCCCGTCCATGTCCAGCAGCAGACACGCCCACCCCTCTTCGCTTTCCCTGGCGGTACGCGCCGCCCTCTTCTCCCTGGCGGTTGCCGTGGCGACGCCAGTGATGGCCGCGCCGGCGGCCAGCGAAGTGCGCAGCTACAGCATTGCTCCCGGCCCGCTGGGCCGCGCCCTGGCGTCGTTCGCCGCCGAGACCGGCGTGCACCTGTCTTTCGACCCGGCGCTGACCGATGGTCTGCAGAGTCCTGGCCTGAGTGGCGACTACTCGACCCGCAGCGCTCTGGAACGCCTGCTGCAAGGCAGCGGCCTGGAGCTGGAACAACGCGGCGACGGCACCTTCACCCTGATCCGCTCGCCCAGCCCCGACGCATTGCAGATGCAGCCCTCGCTGATCACCGGCCAGGCTGTGGGCCCTGAAGACCTGCCCGCCGAGTACGCCGGTGGCCAGGTGGCGCGCGGCGGACGCCTCGGCTTGCTGGGCAATACCGACCTGATGGATGCGCCCTTCAGCATCACCAGCTACACCGAGAAGACCATCCAGGACCAGCAGGCGCGCAGCGTCGCCGATGTTCTGCGCAACGAGCCCTCGGCGCAGATCGGCAGTGCGCGCACCAACCTCAACGAAGACTTCTCCCTGCGCGGCTTCCCGGTGGTCAGCGCCGACGTCGCGCTCAACGGCATGTACGGCCTGGCGCCATTCTTCCGCGTGCCGGTGGAAATGGCCGAGCGCGTGGAGGTGGTCAAGGGCCCGAGCACCATGCTCAACGGCATGCCACCCAGCGGCAACGTCGGCGGCGCGGTGAACCTGGTGACCAAGCGCGCCGGCGACGAGCCGCTGACCCGCGTGACCATGGACTACCTGTCGGATTCGGTGTTCGGCACCCATGTCGACGTCGGCCGGCGCTTCGGCGAAGGCAAGGAATTCGGCGTGCGATTCAATGGCGTATACCGCAATGGCGATACCGCTCTGGACAAGCAGGAACTGGAAGACGGCCTGGGCTCCCTCGGCCTGGACTACGCCGGCGAGCGCCTGCGCCTTTCCGCCGACTACATCTGGCAGCGCGAAGACATCACCAACGTGGTCCGCCAGTTCTCCGTCGGCCCCGGCGTGACGAAGATTCCCCACGCCCCGGACAACGACCTGAACTACCCCGGCTACGGCGATTCCGAAATGATCGACCGGACCCTGGTGGTGCGCGGCGAATACGACCTAACCGACTGGCTGACCGGCTACGCCGGCTATGGCGACCGTCGCAGCGAGATGGATGCGCTGGCGGGTAACCCGGTGCTGATGGGCAATGACGGTGACTTCGTTTCCAGCCCGGCCTGGCAGGTCTACGACGTTGGCTCGCACTCTGCCGAGGCGGGCTTGCGCAGCACCTTCAACACCGGCCCGGTGGAGCACCGGCTGAACTTCGGCGCGACCCGCGTGGTGCAGAACTCGGACATCTTCTTCCTCTACACCGCCTTCCCGTCGCGTGCGTCGAACATCTACAACCCGGTCTACGCAGGCACGCCGAGCACCGACGGCTACCCGAAGAACGTGCAGAAGTACACGGCCCAGACCCTCACCAGCTATGCGCTGGCCGACACCCTGTCGATCCTCGACGGCCGCGTCGAGCTGACCCTCGGCGCGCGCAAGCAGCGCGTGGAGTCGCAGAACTTCGAGATGAACGTCGGCACCCCGGTGGGCGATGGCTACGACGAGGAAAAGACCACTCCGATGGGTGGCATCGTGGTCAAGCCGTGGGAGAACATTTCGCTCTACGCCAACTACATCGAGGGCCTGAGCCCGGGCGAAACCGCGCCCATCGGCACTTCCAACGCCGGTGAGATGCTCACGCCCTATGTCTCCAAGCAGAAAGAAGTCGGCATCAAGGGCGAGTGGGACGGCTTCGGCGCGACCCTGGCCGCGTTCGAGATCAAGCGCCCGAGCAGCGTCAATGACAACGGCCGCTTCACCCGTGGCGGCGAGCAGCGCAACCGTGGCCTCGAACTGAGCCTGTTCGGCGAGGTCACCGAGGGTGTGCGCCTGCTCGGCGGTGCGTCCTACACCCAGGCGAAACTGACCAAGACCCAGGACGGCCAATACGACGGCAACGACGGCATCGGCGTGCCGCGCAAGCAGCTGAACCTCGGCGGCGAGTACGACATCACCCAGGTGCCGGGCCTGACCGTCACCGCCCGCACGATCTACACCGACGAGCAATACGTGGACCAGGCGAACAGCCTGAGCATCCCGGACTGGTGGCGCCTGGACCTGGGCGCGCGCTACCGCTTCGACACCCTCGGCAAGCCGGTGGTACTGCGCGCCAACCTGGATAACGTGTTCGACAAGGACTACTGGGGCACCTCCACCGCCGGGTACCTGTACCTGGGCGAGGGGCGCACCCTGCAGTTGTCCGCGAGCGTGGACTTCTAACGAAGAAAGAGCCTGACGATGACCGCCAAAGCCCTCCGCACCTGGTACCTGGTGCACAAGTGGACCAGCCTGATCTCCACGGTATTCCTGCTGATGCTCTGCCTCACAGGCCTGCCGCTGATCTTCCACGAAGAGATCGAGCACTACTTCGAGCCGCACCCGGAGCTCAAGCCGCTCACCGAACAGTCGCCGAAGATCGACTACGACGACGTGGTGGCCCGCGCGCTGGCGGCCCGGCCCGGCGAGGTGGTGCGCTTCGTGTTCTGGGAGCAGGACGATCCGCTGGGCGCGGTCCTCACCGCCCCGACCCTGGTGCCGCCGCCGGAGAATGGCCACATCCAGCCGTTCGACGCGCGCACCGGGGAGTTCTTCGATCCGCTGCCGCCACCGGGTGGCTTCATGTACATCATGCTCAAGCTGCACACCGACCTGTTCATGGGCCTGCCCGGCTACCTGTTCCTCGGCTTCATGGGGCTGCTGCTGGTGGCCTCCCTGGTGTCCGGCGTGGTGGTCTACACGCCGTTCATGCGCAAGCTGGACTTCGCCACCGTGCGCTCGCAGCGCAGCTCGCGGCTGAAGTGGCTGGACCTGCACAACGTGCTGGGCATCGTCACCCTCGCCTGGGTGCTGGTCGTGGGCGTCACCGGGGTCATCAACACCCTGGCGCTGCCGATCCTCATGCTCTGGCAAGGCGGCCAACTGGCGGAAATGACCGCGCCCTACAAGGACTTGCCGCCGCTGGAACAGCACGGCTCGTTGCACAAGGCCATCGAGACTGCGCGTCAGGCTGCACCGGACATGAAGCCCAGCTTCGTCGGCTTCCCCGGTACGCAGTTCAGCAGCCAGCACCACTATGCAGTGTTCATGCGCGGCAACACGCCACTGACCGAACGCCTGCTCAAGCCCGCGCTGGTGGACGCCGAAACCGGCGAGCTGACCGACATGCGCGAAATGCCGCTGTACGTGAAGACCCTGTTGCTGTCCCAGCCGCTGCACTTCGGCGATTACGGCGGCATGCCGCTGAAGATCGTCTGGGCACTGCTGGACATCGTCAGCATCGTCATCCTCGCCAGCGGCCTGTACCTGTGGCTCGGCCGGCGCCGCACGCCCATCGAGAAGCGCCTCGCCGAACTGGATTCCGGCGGCCTGGCGACGGAGGTCAAGGCATGAGGCGCGGACTCTGGATGATCTTCCGCTGGCCCGTCGCACTGGCCGTGCTTAGCACCTTCGGGCTGCTCTCGGCGCTGCTCGGCGATGGGGTTTTCGACGTGCTGTCGTGGGTTTCCCTTGGCGTTCCGCTGCTGCTGATCGTCCTTGTAGGGATGAGAATGCCCCGTCGTCCCAAGGAGCCACGCTGAAATGACCGCCATGCCGCCCCAGGCGTCCACCCTCAACCTGCGCCCGCTGATGTTCGAGACCTTCGTCTGCACGGTGGCGGTGATGTCCTTCGTCGCACTGATCGGCCCGGTGGCGCGCACCCTGGGCCTGGCGCCCTGGCAGGCGGGGATGACGGTGACCGTCGGCGGCATCGCCTGGATGCTCATGGCGCGGGTCTGGGGCATCGCCAGTGACCGCCTCGGCCGTCGCCGCGTGCTGCTCAGCGGCCTGGCCGGTTTTGCGGTGACCTACGCGCTGCTCTGCGCCTTCATGGCGTTGGCACTGAATATCTCGATGTCAGCGCTGCCGGCCTTCATCGGCATCGTCGCGCTGCGCGGGTTGGCGGGCGGTTTCTATGCCGCCGTGCCGGCCTGCTCCGCGGCACTGGTAGCGGACCATGTAAGCGCGGACAAGCGCGCCTCGGCCATGGCCGGACTGGGTGCCGCCAGCGCCGTGGGCATGGTAGTCGGCCCGAGCTTCGCCGGTCTGCTGGCCATGCTCGGCCTCGCGCTGCCGCTGCTGCTCACCTGCCTGCTGCCGCTGCTGGCGTTCGCTGTTCTGTGGCGCTGGCTGCCCGATAGCCAACGCGTCAGCGAACGCAAGGGTCCGGCGCTGGCGATCGGCGACAGGCGCCTGCGCCGCTCGCTGACTCTGGGCTTCATCGCCATGGTCTGCGTGACCGTGGCGCAGATGACCGTCGGCTTCTTCGCCCTCGATCGCCTGCAACTGCCCCCGGCCGATGCCGCCCGTGTCGCCGGCATCGCACTGACCTCGGTGGGCGTGGCGCTGATCTGCGCGCAGATGCTGGTGCGCAAGCTGAACTGGGCGCCGCTCAGGTTGATCGGTGTGGGCGGCCTCGTCTCCGCATTGGGCTTCGGCTCGGTGTGCTTCGCTGTGGCACCCTGGATGCTCTATGCCTCCTGCTTCGTCGCTGCCGCCGGCATGGGCTGGGTCTTCCCCGCCGTCTCGGCACTCAACGCCAACGCCGTGGAAGCCGACGAACAGGGCGCCGCCGCCGGCAGCCTGGTGGCCGTGCACGGCCTGGGCATGATCAGCGGCCCGCTGTTGGGCACCCTGCTGCACCAGGTCGACAGCCGCGCGCCCTACGTGCTGGTCGCCGCGCTGCTGCTGTTCGGCGTCGCCTGGACCGTGCTGCCGCGCAAGGGCGCCACTGCATGACCCGCGCCGACGTCCTGCTGCTGGCCCTTCTCGCTGTCGCGTTGCTGGGTTGGTGGCTGCGTCGTCGGTCACTGGCCCTTATCGCCGCCTCGCTCGCGCTGGTCGCTGCGCTCTACGACGTCTGGGACGACCGCTGGCAGGCGGGCGCCGGCGCAGTGGTCGCCCTCCTGCTGGTTCTGGCCCTGCTGCTGCGGCGCAAGCGTCCGGCGCGGCTCCCACTCTGGTCCGGGCTGTTCTTCAGCCTGCTCACGGGGCTGGCGGTCGCCGCGCTGTACTTCTTCCCGGTCTCGCCACTGCCCATGCCGGGTGGCCCCTATCAAGTGGGCGTACGCGACTTCGAACTGGTCGATGCCAGCCGCTCCGGTCTCCTCGGCACACCGGTCGGCAAGGCTCGGCGTCTATTGGTGCGCGTCTGGTATCCGGCCAGGCCGGCGACAGGCGCGCAGCCGCGCACCTACTTCAGCAATGCCGAAAGCCGCAGCACCGCCCGCGGCTTCGGCGAGCTGTTCCACTTTCCGCCACTGCTCACGCACTTGCGCCACCTGCGCACCCACTCCTACGAGAACGCGCCGCTGCGTTCCGACCTTGGACGCCTGCCGGTGGTGTTCTACAGCCACGGCTACGGCTCGTTCGCCGGCATGAACGGACGGATCATGGAGGAGCTGGCCAGCAACGGTTACGCGGTCTACTCCGTGCAACACAGCGGCGACGCCTCTCCCACGCTGTTCCCCAACGGCGAAGTGGCGCCGACCGACCCGGCGCTCTACGAGCACCTGCGCTACGCCTTCGAGCACGGCTTCTCGCCGCTCCTGCTGCAAGGCTATGGCGAGGACGACCTGGCCCGCCGCCTGGATGGACAACTGCGTTTCGCCACCGAACTCAAACCGCCAGCGGACCGCGCCATCCACCTCAGCGCGCCGATCTGGCTGGCCGACCGGCTGTTCGTCCACGACCGCCTGCAGGCTGGCGACGTGCCGCCGAATGTGACCGACCTGGTGGCCGCCAGCGACTTCGCCCATACCGGAGAGATGGGCATGTCCTTTGGCGGTTCGACTTCCGGCGCGGTCTGCATGATCGACAAACGCTGCGCGGCGGCGGTCAACCTCGACGGCGGCGACTTCGACTTCACGCCCTTCGACCAGGACCTGCCGGTGCCGCTGCTGATGCTGCACTCGGACCTGTCGCTGTTCTACCGCATGCTCGGCGTCACGCCGCCGTCCCAGCCGCGCAGCTTCAACGACTTCTCCTACGAAAGCCTGGAACATGCCGGGCAGAACCCGCGCATCCACCGTCTGGTGCTGCGCGATGCGCTGCATGCAGGTCTCACCGACAATGCGCTGTACATGCGCCGCCCGCTGCGCGACAAGCTCATCGACAGCGCACCCACCGAGGTTCTGATCGAGGCCCCGGCGACGCTGGTACTGGGCTTCTTCGACCACTACCTGCGCGGCCGCGACAATGGTTTCCCGCAGGTGCAGGTAGCGCGCTGGTCCGATTGGCTGACGCCCTACAGCAATCGCGCGGTGAGCCAGTGGTGGAACACTCTGCCAGAGATTGAACGTACCCAGTGGGAGGAACGCATCCACGCCATGCGTGCCCAGCGGCTGGCGCTGGTCCGATAGCGGCTGAAACCCTCAGGAGCGGGCCATGCCCGCGATCGCTGACAAAGCACGCACCCTTGGCATGAAGCGATTCCCAGCCGAGGACAACGCAACAGGAGCGGAGTGGCCGGTTTCCAGACTCACTCACGCGTGCCAGCAACGGTACCAGCCGTCCTGCTGCGTGGCCTTCAGCGGCGCCTGGTACAGCGCCGACAGATTCTCGCTGGTGAGAATCTCGGCCTTGGCGCCGTCGGCCACCACCTTGCCGTCGGCGATCAGCACGACGCGCTCGATCTCCGGGATGATTTCGTCAATGTGATGGGTGGTGATGATCATTGCGTGCTCTTCGCCGCAGAAGCGTCGCAACAGCTTGAGCATCTGCAGGCTGGCACCCATGTCCAGGCCGTTGGCCGGTTCGTCGAGAATCAGCGCCCGCGGTTCGTGCACCAGGGCGCGAGCCAGCAGCAGGCGGCGTTTCTGGCCGGTGGAGAGGCGCTGGAACATGCGTTCCTCGAAACCGGACATTTCCACCGCTCCGAGCAGGCTCCTGGCCTTTTCGACCTGTTCCGCCGTTGGCTGCAGGTGGCCGTGGCTGCCGATGGCGCCGAAGAAGCCGGAGATCACCACGTCCAGCGCCTGGGTGAACGGCGTGTAGTCTTCCTGCAGGTCCTGGGAGATGAAGCCGATGCGGCTGCGCAGGTCCCAGAGATTGACGTTCTGCTTGCCGAACAGGGTCAGCGAACTTCCCTCGTGTTCAACCGGGTAGAGCTCGCGGCTGATCAGCTTGAGCAGCGTACTCTTGCCGGCGCCATTGGGGCCGAGAATGGCGACTTTCTCGCCTTCGCCAATGTGCAGGGAAAACCCATCCAGCACGCGGGTCTGCTGCTGGTAAGCGGTAACGTTGTTGAACTCGATCATGCGGGCATCAGTTATCGGCGGACGAAGAGGACACCTTCTACCACGCCCGGCCCTGCTCTTCACGCCAAATCCCACTGCCCGACAGAACCCACCGTCTCCTGCGCGCCAGGGGACTCGCTCGCCCATTGCGGCACCTTCGGCCCGGAATACCGGTCTGATGTCCTGAGGGCGGCATCCGTCCGCTGGTGCCCCCTACCGGCGGCGGGCCGGCCCGAGGGAATCGTGGGTACGCTGCCGCCGCCAGGCTCATCCTTCGAACAGGAGTTCCACCATGAGTGAGTACGTAGCCCCGCTGCGCGACATGCAATTCGTCCTGCGCGAGCTGCATCTGCTGGAGGCCCTGGCCGAACTGCCCGGACACGAGGACATGAACGCCGAACTGGTGACGGCCATCCTCACCGAGGCGGGCCGCTTCGCCCAGGGCGTGCTGGCGCCGCTCAACCCCGTCGGCGACCGTCAGGGCGCGCGTTGGCAGGCTGGCGAAGTCAGCACCGCCGCAGGCTGGCGCAATGCATACGAGCAGTTCGTCGCCAACGGCTGGAACGCCCTCTCCTGCCCGCCCGACTTCGGCGGCCAGGGCGCGCCCCGACTGGTCTCGGCGCTGGTGGAGGAAATGTGGAACGCCGCCAACGTCGCTTTCGGCCTCTGCCCGATGCTCACCCGTGGCGCCATCGAAGCCATCGAACTGCGTGGCTCCGACTCACTCAAGCAGACCTGGCTGCCCAGGCTGGTGAGTGGCGAATGGACCGGCACCATGAACCTCACCGAACCCCAGGCCGGCTCCGACCTCTCGGCGGTGCGCAGCCGTGCCGAACCGCAAGGCGACGGGACCTATCGGCTGTTCGGGCAGAAGATCTTCATCACCTATGGCGAGCACGACCTCACCGACAACATCGTCCACCTGGTGCTGGCCCGCGTGCCCGGTGCGCCCGAAGGCACGAAAGGCATCTCGCTGTTCGTGGTTCCCAAGATGCTGCTGAACGCCGATGGCAGCCTGGGCACGCGCAACGACGTGCGTTGCGTGTCCATCGAACACAAACTCGGCATCCACGGCAGCCCCACGGCAGTGCTGGCCTTCGGCGATCACGGCGGCGCCACCGGCTGGCTGGTGGGCGAAGAGAACCGGGGCCTGGAATACATGTTCATCATGATGAACGCCGCGCGCTTCTCGGTGGGCATCGAAGGCATCGGCCTGGCCGAGCGTGCCTACCAGCGCGCGGTAGCCTACGCTCGCCAGCGCATTCAGGGCGGCGAGACCGGCAGTGCCAGCCGCGCGAAGGTGGCCATCCTGCGCCATCCCGACGTACGCCGGATGCTGATGTCGATGCGTTCGCGTATCGAGGCCATGCGCGCACTGGCCTGCGACGTGGCGCTGGCGACGGACCAGGCCCGGCTCCATCCCGCCCCCGCCGTGCGCCGGGAACGACAGGCCTTCGTCGAACTGATGATCCCGGTGATCAAGGGCTGGTGCACGGAGAACGCCGTGGACATCGCCTCCCTCGGCGTGCAGGTCCACGGCGGCATGGGTTTCATCGAGGAAACCGGCGCCGCCCAGCACCTGCGCGACGCCCGGATCACACCGATCTATGAAGGCACCACCGGCATCCAGGCCAGCGATCTGATCGGCCGCAAGATCGCTCGCGACAGAGGCGAGGCGGCGAGCGCGCTGATCGCGCGCATGCGCGACACCCAGCGTGGCCTGCCGGATGAAGACACCCAGTTGGCGGGCATCCGTCACCACCTGTTCCTGGCCATCAATGCCCTGGACGATGCCGTGGCCTTCGTCGTCCGCGACTACGACCAGCAGATGCGGCAGGTAGCGCTCGGCTCCGTGCCGTTGCTGGAGCTGTTCGGCATCGTCGCCGGTGGCTGGCAACTGGCGCGGGCCGCGCGGATCGCCCGGCAACACCTGGCCGCCGGGACCGGGGATAGCGCCTTCTACCGCGCCAAGCTGCGTACCGCGCAGTTCTACGCCGGGCACATCCTGACCCGCGCGCCGGGACTGGCGCAGAGCATCGTGGACGGCAGCGATGCCGCCCTGCTCATGGATGACTTCGCGTTCTGACCGTCGCGGCGCATGGCCGCCCGTCCGAAGCCTGGAGGGGCGGCCGCAACCTGTAACGCCAGCGTTACACCCCTGCGGCAATCCGCCATTCCGGCTCCACGCCGGTGCCACGCCCTGCGGCAGAGCGCTTGGCTATTTCCGGACTCACCCTTATGCGGGATTGCTCGTTGACAGTCCGTCTGCGCTTACAGTGTGATGGCTTTTCGTTCAGGCAAATGGCATTGCCGGTTGACCGATGTGTGCGTTGTAGTCACTGCAATGTCGCGATGACGAAGCTCGGCGATCCCGACGGTCGCTCCACGGGTTTCATTGATTCATCGACACAGGAGATGCCGGCGATGCACAACCAGGCAGCCCGGAATACCCCGGAAGTCGATTTCGACGATCAGTTCTTCCTCGCCTTCGAAATCCAGGTCCTGCAGAAGGCCCTGCCCGCTTTCGAAGAAGCCTCGCGCTTCGCCCGCGACCGAGGCCTGCGCTGTAGCGTGGAACTGGTCACCAACGCCGACGGCCATCCCGAACTCAGCCTGCTGGCCAGGCAGCGCGATGACCTGCCGGACAGTTGTTATCGCCTTATCGCCGATCCCCATACCCAGGGCATCATCCATGAAGAGTTCACTGCCGTGAGCCGGCGTACCCAGCGTCAGCCCTCGCATCTGGCATCGCTCAATGCGCAGGTGCTGGAAATGCAGCTGGCGGCGTTCTTCATGCACGCCTTCGGCATGCGCCTGGACTACGCAATGGAGCGTTGACCGGCTTCCGACTCGCCGGTCGTCGGGTCGACCGGTGAGAACGGGGCGTTCCGTCGGAACGGCCCGGCAAAGGATGATTCATGGCAACGCCGAGACAGCGGGAGCCGCTATCATTCGCGGCCTGTGCGCCACTTCGTGCGTGTCTCTCCGCTGTCGCTTCGCCATGAATGAATTTCTCGTGCATTTTCAGGACGGTCACTGCCTGGGCAAGACCGTGCTGCGCTCGTTCTCCCGCCACATGACCCTGTCCGAAGCGCGCGTGCGCCTGCAGGCCTGCTACCCGCTGCGCGTCCCGCACCTGCTGAACATCCTGCACCTCGCTCCGATGCTGCCGGGCCGCTGAGCCTGCCCCTAGGGTTTCCCTCCGCGGGTTTCCCGTTCCACCTGGCGAGCCGAGCCAGTGCCGCAATGCGTCACGACCGTCTGGCCGAAAAATCGATACGACACGAGCATCACCGGTCAAAGGCAGCACCCCGACCGTTGAAGGAGTGCCGTCATGAACGTGAACATCGACAACCTCAACATTGCCCTGCCCGTGGCGAAGTCCGCCAGCGACCCCGTGGCCCTGGAAATCCCCGGCCTGCAGGCTCAGGCACAGTATCCCGAACTGGTACTCCGGCTACCGGACGGCAGCCTGCAACTCACCGCGCCAACCCGTGGCGCCTCGAGCAAGAGCCCCCACCGCACCCGCTGCGAATGGAAGGAACCGATCCACTGGAGCCTGAGCAGCGCCACCGAGCATGTGAACCACCAGTTGATGAAGGTCACCCAGGTGAACTCGGCGCAGAAAGTCGTGGTGGCGCAGGTGCACGTGAAGAACGATGACAGCCCGCTGCTCAAGGTGTTCTGGCAGGAGGGCAAGCTGACCCTGGGGTTCCGCCAGAACTTCAACCAGACCGCCCCGGTGAACAGCACGGTGCTCGACAACGTTCCGCTGGGCGCGGACTTCGACATCCTGGTCCTGGTCACTTCCAGCCTGATGCTCAGCGTGCAGGCCAGTTGCAATGGCCGCACCTCGAGCCTTCTCCCGATGCCGCTGGATGCCAGTTGGGCCGTGCAGACCTTCAACTTCCACGGCGGGGTATACAACCCGGTGGACTACAGCGATGCGACCTTGCCGACCGATGCCTCGGTGTGTGTGATCAAGGATCTGCAGATCTGGCATATCTGAGCGCGGCGCCGATCGACACCGTGCTGCAGACGCGGTTCGCGAGCACGCTCGCGTCCGCCCAGGACCGATCGCGGCGGGACGCTCCAGGGCTCGGTTTCACGCTACAAACCCGGCCCCGGTTTGGTTACGCTCTCCCCGCACCGTCCGTTCCGCCAAGAGCCGTATCATGCACTCTCCCAACTGCCCCCACCTGATCGGCGTACACGTCGAGCTCCTCCCCTTGCGCGCCGAGCATGCCGTCGACCTGCTCGCGGCCGCCGCCGATGGTGAGCTGTGGAACCTCAAGGTCACCCTGGTGCCGGGGCCCGATACCGTCGGGGGCTATATCGACAAGGCACTGGCCGGACAGTACGCCGGCACGGTGATACCTTTCGCCATCCTTGACCGGCGCAGTGGCCGCATCGTCGGCAGCACGCGTTTCTGGAAGATCGACCGGAGCAACCGCAAGCTGGAAATCGGCCACACCTGGCTGGCGCTGTCGGCACAGCGCACGCCGATCAACACCGAGGCCAAGCTCCTGCTGCTGCGCCATGCCTTCGAGGTGATGGACTGCGTGCGGGTGCAGTTCACCACCGACGAGCTGAACGGGACGTCCCGCGCGGCGATTCTTCGCCTGGGCGCGGTGCAGGAAGGTATCGTCCGGCATGAGCGGATCATGCCCGACGGACGCAAGCGCAACTCGGTGCGTTTCAGCATCATCGACAGCGAATGGCCCGAGGTCCGGGCCCGCTTGCTGGCACGCCTGGGGCGCGCGTCGGACTGACCGTTTCCAGCCGGCGCTTGGCTCCGCCGGGGCAGTGCCCGGCCGGCACCGGGAAAACGGCGCTGCGAGACAGGAAAACGTCGGTGCGCCACCTTCCCAAGCGCCACGGGCGCCCGGCAAGATAGCCCGACTCGCCGCCGCGCTTCGGTGGCCCATCTTCTGCCTGTGCGTTCCGGGAGCCGTATGCAACCGCGCGACCTTGCCGCCTACCTGTTCCTGGCGATCGGCTGGGGGCTGTCCTTTCTCGTACTGCTCAAGGCCATCGCCGGCTTCGGCTGGGTTGGCGCGGTAAGCTTCCGTGCGCTGATCGCCAGCGGCACGCTGCTGGCGGTGGCGCGGTTGTCGGGGCGCCGGCTGAATTTCGAGGGGCTGTGGAAGCCGCTGTGCGTCGTCGGCGCCACTACGGTGGCCGGCCAACTGATCGGCATGACCTACGCCACCCCGCGCATCGGCACCGCGATGGCGGCGATCTTCGTCGCCGGGATTCCGCTGTTTTCCATGCTCATCGGCCGTGTCTGGGGCCTGGAGCGCATCACCTGGAGCGGCCTCGGCGGGCTGCTGCTGGGTTTCTTCGGCATGGTCCTGCTGGTGGGGTTCCCGGCGGTACCGGTGACCCACGAGTTCATCCTCGGCTGCATCGCCTCGGTGTTCGGCGCGGTCTGCGCGGCCTTCGGCAGCAACTACGCCAGCCTGCGCCTGCGTACCGCCGGGCCTTGGGAAGTGACCTGCGGCGCCTTCCTGATCGGCGGCCTGCTGACGCTGCCGCTGCTGATCTGGGTACCGCTGCCGGGCACGCCGCAGCCGGTGGATTTCCTCTACCTGCTGCTGTGCGGCTGCGTGCTCAGCGCGCTGAACTACGTGATCTACTTCCAGCTGGTTTCACGTATCGGAGCGACCCGGACGATCAGCGTGGAGTTCGTCGTTACCGTGGTCGCCGTGCTGGTCGGTGCGCTGGTGCTGGATGAAAGCCTGTCGCTGATCCAGGGCCTGGGCGCGCTGACCATCCTGGCCGGCTGCGCCCTGGTGCTCGGCCTCGTGCCGGGTACCAGGATGCGCGCCGTCAGTTAAGCCGCGGTGAGCTGGACTGTGTCCGGCGAGGCGTCGTCGCGGTCGATCGCCACCAAAGGCATGGCTGCTGTCGCATCCGCCAGCCGGTGCCGCGGGTCGCCAGCGACAACTATGACTTCCTGCTGTCCTGCCTGCTGGACGGCCAGGGGCTGCAGTTCCTCCCGCAATGGAACGCGCTGCCGTACATCGAGCGCGGCGAACTGGTGGAGCAGCTACCGGACTGCTGGCACGACCAGAGCGCCTTCGGACCCTGGGTGCATGCGCTCTACCTGCCGCACCGGCGCAGCACGCGCAAGGTGCGGGTGTTCATCGAGTACCTGCGCGAGCATTTGCAGGGCAAAGGGTTGATCTGAGCGGTCCCGCAGGGCGTGGCTCCAGGGCCTGGACTGAGCCAGGAGGGCCCTGAGGCGAAGGTCAAACGGCGGACTCCGCTCCGTAGCAGCGGAGCTTCTCCGCGATTCGCCGGCAAGGCCGGTGCTGGATCAGTTCGCGAGCAGGCTCGCTCCTACGAAGAGCGGGCCTGCAGGAGCGAGCTTGCTCGCGAACCCGCCCAACGCAGACGCCTGACCGGCTGTTCAGCCCTTCCGGTCGTTCAGCAGGAAATGCGACAACGCCGGGATCAGCACCAGCGCGCCGAGCATGTTCCAGAGGAACATGAAGGTCAGCAGGATGCCCATGTCGGCCTGGAACTTGATTGGCGACCAGGCCCAGGTAATCACCCCGGCGGCCAGGGTCACGCCCACCAGCGCCACCACCTTGCCGGTGAAGATCACCGCCTGCTGGTAGGCCATCGCCAGCGGGAAGCCGGCCCGTTGCAGCTGTAACTGCACGCTCAACAGGTACAGCGCATAGTCCACGCCAATGCCCACGCCCAGGGCGATCACCGGCAGGGTCGCCACCTTCACGCCGATGCCGAGGAACACCATCAGCGCCTCGCAGAGCATGGAGGTCAGCACCAGCGGCAGCATGGCCACCAGGGTCGCGCGCCAGCTGCGGAAGGTGATCAGGCAGAACAGGCTGACCGCCCCGTAGATGTACAGCAGCATGGTGCGGTTGGCCTGGTGCACCACGCTGTTGGTGGCGGCCTCGATGCCGGCGCTGCCGGCGGCGAGGAGGAACTGGCGGTCCGGGGTGCTGTTGGCCTTGGCGAAGTCCTCGGCGATGGTCGTCACTTCCTCCAGGGTCCTGGCCTTGTGGTCCTTGAGGAAGGCGATCACCGGCATCACCGAGCACTCGGTGTTGAACAGTTCCGGGGTATTCACCGAGGCCTGCTGCGCCGAGTAGTTGAGCACGTCCTGGTTGCGCTGCAGGCTGGCGAACTTGGGGTTGCCCTCGTAGGTGCCGGCGGTGATCTGGCGCACCGCGTCGGCCAGCGACACGCTCGCCTGCACGCCCGGATGCTGTTGCAGCGCCCAGCCCAGGCGGTCGGCGAGGATCAGGGTCTTGTAGTTCAGGCAGCCTTCGGCGGGCGTCTTCACCATCACCGCGAACAGGTCGCTGGAGAGCGCGTAGTGGCTGGTGATGTAGGCGTTGTCGCGGTTGTAGCGCGAGTCCGCGCGCAGCTCGGGCGCGCCGGCGTCGAGATCGCCGATCTGCAGGCGCTGGCTGACCAGGAAGCTGCCGGCGCCGATCAGCGCGGCGACCGCCAGGGCGATGCTCGCCCAGCGCCGTTCGGTGAAACGGTCGAGCAGGCTCCACAGCCGCCCCAGGCCCTGCTCGCGCGCCTCCTGCTGCTCCTCGCGCAGGGCGCGGGCGGCGGCGCGCGGACTGACGCCGATGAAGGACAGCGCCACCGGCATCAGCAGCAGCGAGGTGAACACCAGCACCGCCACGCCGATGCTCGCGGTGATCGCCAGGGCCTTGATCACCGGGATGTCGATCAGCATCAGCACGCCGAAGCCCACGGCGTCGCAGAGCAGCGCGCTGACCCCGGCCAGGAACAGGCGGCGGAAGGTGTTGCGCGCCGCCACCAGGCGGTGGGTGCCACGGCCGATGTCCTGCATGATCCCGTTCATCTTCTGCGTGGCGTGGGAGACGCCGATGGCGAAGATCAGGAACGGCACCAGGATCGAGTACGGGTCCAGCGCATAGCCCAGCCAGGCGATCAGGCCCAGTTGCCAGATCACCGCCAGCAGGGAGCAGACGATCACCAGCAGGCTGCTGCGCAGGCAGCGGGTATAGAGCAGGATGATGACGAAGGCCGAGACCACCGCCAGGCCGAAGAACATCATCACCCGCAGCAGGCCGTCGATCAGGTCGCCGACCAGCTTGGCGAAGCCGATGACGTGGATGCGCACGTTGCCCTTGCCCGGCTCGCCGGCATCGAAGCCGCGCTGGTCGCCCTGGTACTCGTACTTCAGGCGCAGCGCGTCGAGCTGATGGGAGAACTGCCGGTAGTCGATGCCCTTGCCGGTGGCCGAGTCGTGGTCCAGCAGCGGCACCACCAGCATGCTCGAACGGAAGTCGTTGGCCACCAGGCTGCCGACGATGCCGGCGCGGGCGATGTTCTGCCGCAGCCGGGCGATGCTCGCGGCGTCGCCGGCATAGCCATCGGGCATCACCGGGCCGCCCTGGAAGCCTTCCTCGGTGACTTCGGTCCAGCGTACCGCCGGCGACCACAGCGACTTCATCCAGGCGCGGTCGACGCCGGGACTGAGGAACAACTGGTCGTTGATCTGCTTGAGGGTGTCCAGGTAGGCGGGGGCGAAGATGTCGCCGTCGCGGCTCTCCACCACCACTCGCACGGAGTTGCCCAGGCCGCGCAGCGCCCCACGGTTCTCCAGGTAGTTGCGGATGTAGGGGTGGCTCTGCGGGATCATCTTCTCGAAGCTGGGCTTGATCTCCAGGCGGGTCACCGCCATCCAGCCAAGCAGCAGCGTGACCAGGGCGATCAGGCCGATGAACAGGAGCCGATGGTTGAACACCAGGCGTTCCAGCAGGCTGCCGCTGTGCGCGTCGAAGTCCCGCAGATCGCTGATGACGGGCAGTTGCCCTTGCTTGAGGTCGACCATAGGAGGCTGTCTCTTTCTTATTGTGTGAGCGGCAACGCGCTGCGTTGCAGGCCGCGATTGCCCACCAGCAGCAGGCTGTCGCCACTGATCAGGGCGCCGCTGACGGGCGTGCGCTGGGCCAGGGTCAGCGGCTTGAAGGTGACGCCGTCGTCGCGGCTGACCAGTCCCTGGCCGGCCTGGCTGAACAGGTAGAGGCTACCGTCGGCGCCCTGGCCGGCCGCCGTGAGGCTGACCGGAAGGCCGGTGGCCACCTCGCTCCAGTTCACGCCGCCGTCGACGCTGCGTACCGCGTTGCCGCGCAAGCCGTAGGCGAACAGCAGGCCGGGCCTGCCGAGCACGCCGAAGAAGGTGCCCTTGTACGGCGAGTCCAGCGCGACGAAGCGCTGGCCTTGCGGGTCGAGCTTGAGCAGCAGGCCCTGCTCGCCGACGATGAACAGTTCGTCGCCCACCGCCGACAGGGCGGTCAGGTGCAGCGCTTGCGGGTTGTCGATGCGATGGTTCCAGGGCTCCCAATTGCGCCCGCCATCGCTGGTGTGCAGGATCAGGTTGAAGGCGCCGATCACGAAACCCTCCTGGGCGTTGCGGAACCAGAGGTCGAGGAACGGCTTGTCGGCCCCCTCCTCCTTCATGCGCCGCGACTGCTCCAGCAGGGTTTCGTTATCCGCCTGGGGGTGGGCCGTGTAGTAGTCGATCATCAGTTGGCCGATGGCGCGGCCATCGAGCTGGCGAGTCCAGTGTTCGCCGCCGTCGGCGCTGTGCAGCACCACGCCGTCGTGGCCCACCGCCCAGCCTTCGCGCGGCGTGGGGAAGCGCACGGCGGTGAGGTCGGAGCTGACCGGGACCTCGGCCTGCCGCCAGTCCTTGCCGTCGTTGTCGGAATAGAGAATGTGGCCGCGCTGGCCGACCACCACCAGGCGCTTGTCGGCGCGGGCGATGGCCGCCAGCGGGCTGCTCATGGCCAGTGCGGTGGGCTGCGACGGCAGGTCCAGCACGTCGACGAACTCGCCGGCTCCGGCGTGACCGGCGAGCAGCGCCAGTCCCAGCCCGGCGCAGGCCAGGGCGAGCTTGAGGGGAAATTGCATACGGCTACCTCGATGGGAAAGGCGCGGCGGCTTCACCAGCCGCCGCGACCGGACTCATCCGCTTAGCGGATGCCGCTGCCCGCGAGGGCTTCAGGCGACCACTGGGTAGCGGCCAGCGGATCGATGTAGGTGATGCCGCCGTACGGGCCGACGACGCCATTGATGTTGTAGGAGCCGGCGGTCAGGTCGTAGATCATGAACGGCGTGGCGTCCGGGATGCGCTTGTCGTAGCTCTGGCTGAGGAAGGCGAAGGAGCCGCGATAGAGCTGGCCACGGGCGTCATACTGGTCTGAGGCCAGGGCCACCCAGCTGTCCTCGTCGAGGTAGAAGCGACGCTTGGCGTAGATGTGCCGGGCGCCAGCCTTCAGCGTACCCTCGACGACCCACACGCGGTGCTTCTCCCAGCGCACATAGTCCGGCGACAGGTGATTGGGCGTGACCACCGGCTTGATGTCGCTGGTGTAGGTCAGGCGGTAGGTGTTGTAGGGCACGATCATTTCCTGCTTGCCCACCAGCTTCCAGTCGTAGCGATCCAGCGCGCCGTTGAAGACGAACACGTCGTCGTAGGTGCCGGCGCCGGCCATGCCAGGGTTCGGGGTGTCGTAGGCCAGGTTCGGCGCCAGCTTCACGCGGCGCTGGCCGGGCAGGTATTGCCAGGCGCGGCGCGGCTGCTGCAGCGGGTTGGCGGCGTCCTTGAGCATCATCGCCTCGCCGGCGCGACGGGCCGGGCCGCTGTAGTACAGCTTCATCTGGTAGTAGACCTCGGAGCCCTTCACCGGCTGGGTGAGGTTCTCGTAGATCGGGTAGTTGATGAACGCCTGGCCGGTGGTGGCGAGATTCGCGCTACCCGAGGCGTCGACGTTCCAGGAGTCGTACTTGGCCTTGATGTTCACCCCCTGGTAACGCAGCAGGAAGTTCCACATGGCTTCGGCGCCGGTCTTCGGCATCGGGAACGGCACGCCTGGCAGCGCGTTGTCGATGGCGGTGCCGCCTTCCAGGGACTGGGTGGCGAGCGCGTTCTTCCTGCTGTTTTCCAGCACCGCATCCGGCAGCGCGACAGTGCGGTGGGTCGGGTAGACGTCGACGCGGAAGCTCGGGTAGCGCTTGGCCAGTTCGACGGTGGTGGCGGTCAGCTCGCTCTTGTACTGGTCGACGTTCTTGCCGTCGATCACCAGCACCGGCTTCTCGCCGGCGAAGGGGTCCGGGCGCATGCTGTCGCCGGCCTTGAAGCCGGCCGGGGCGCTGGTCAGGCCGCCGCTGTAGGCGGGAATCGAACCGTCGCTGCTGGCGGCCTTTTCGGCGCCGACCAGGGTCAGGCTGGAGCCCAGCTGGGCGGCATCCTGGGGCGAGACGGCGGCCTGGGCCGCGCCGCACAGGGCCAGGCCGAGGGCCGTGGCGATCAGGGTAGGTGTGAAGTTCATGCTGTTTTTCTCCTGCTCCGGGTAAGGAGCCTGGGGTGAAATCAGAAGGTCGCCTTGAGGGACGCGGTCACCATGCCGCGGTCCTTCAGCAGGGGCGCGAGGCCGCCCTGCGAGGTGATCTGCCCGGGGATGCACTGGTACTGCCCATTGGCCCCCGGGGTGTTGTTGTCGTGTCCGCTTGCGCAGGTATCGAAGGGACCGAAGGCGTCGACGTACTTCAGGTCGACGCGGTATTTCTGGTGGAAGTCCGCCGCCACGCCGACCGAGTAGCTGCCGGCGTCTTCGTTGCCGCCCAGCTGCACCGCCGAGTTGCCGTGCAGGCCGACGTTGTAGGCCAGCGGCATGGACAGGTCGACGCCGGGGAAGGCCTGGTACCAGGTCGGGGTGAAGTTGGCGGACATGGCGTAGGCATTGGTGGTGACCTTGTCCACGCCGTGGTAGCTGGAGTCGCCCTTGAAGGTCTGCTCGCCTTCGGTGACGTCGACCAGATGGGTCAGGGTGCCCTCCACCGCCAGCGACGAGGCGTCCCACAGCGGGGTCGCGCCGAAGGTCACCAGGCCGTTGAGCACCACGTGGAAGGTCTTGCCGCGGGCGAGGCCGGTCTCGCCGTCGCTGGGCAGCTCGCCGATCAGGTTGGCGCCGTTGATCAGCCCATGCTGCGCGGCGTTGTAGAGCGCCCCGTTGACGGTGGTGAAGTTGCTCGCCAGCGGCATGTTCTCGCGGTAGTTCAGGTCCATGCCGACGCTCACCCCGCCGATTTCCTTCGACAGGCTGATGCCGTAGATGTCGATGTCGTCGGCATAGGCGGTGAAGTAGTTCATCCCCTGCAGGCCGGCGAGGCCGGGCTTGTGCATGTTCGGCGCGTCCACCAGCACCGCCGGCAGGGTGTCGGAGGTGTTGCGGTAATAGAAGCCGAGGGTGCCGTCGAGCCATTCCGGGCTCCACTTGGCCATCAGGCCGAAGTCGCCGCTGTTGTCCGGCTTGCGGTCGTGGCCGCGCGGCGCGCCGTAGAAAGCGTTGAGCGCCGGCAGCGGCAGCCAGAAGACGTTGCCGCCGTCGTTGAGCATGTCGTAAGGGCCCATGTAGGTGCCGCCTTCGGGGAAGCGCGAGTTCTCGAACTCGAGGAAATACTGTGCGGCCAGGGTCAGCTCCGGGTTCACCGTCAGCGACGCGGACAACTGGTTGCGCGGCATGAACAGCTCTTTCGCCTCGGTGCCCGGCACGTTGTACAGCTTGCCCAGGTCCAGGGCCGACTGGCCGTAGTTGATGCCGTTGGCGGCGCTGAACAGCGTCTCGCCCCAGTAGATGGTGTGGCGGCCGAGCTTGCCGCTGAGCAGCATGTCTTCGCCCACCTGGTGGCTGGCGAAGACGAAGGCGTCGAGCAGCTCGCCGGAGGGACCGTTGTAGTAGCGGTCGGCGAAATTGCTCAGGCCGTGGGTCGACGCCTTGGCGCCGGGCGGAACGATCACGGTGCCGTTCTGGGTGACCAGGTGGCCGGCGTTGCCTTTCTGGCCGGGGAACGGGTTGCTCGAGCCGACGTCTTCGTAGGCGTTGTCGTACCAGCCGGCGGCGCTGACGCGGAAGCCCATGCTGTCGCGGTAGACGA
Organism: Pseudomonas sp. ATCC 13867; assembly: GCF_000349845.1. NCBI lineage: Bacteria > Pseudomonadati > Pseudomonadota > Gammaproteobacteria > Pseudomonadales > Pseudomonadaceae > Pseudomonas > Pseudomonas sp. ATCC 13867. The sequence continues at coordinate 2,842,371 of NC_020829.1, forward strand.
AGTCCAGCTCGCTGAGCAGGTCGAAGCGCTGGGTCACCGGGCTGCCGGCGGAAAAGTTGCGGTCGCCGTCGTTGGTGTTGGCGGTGCCGGCGATCTTGCTGTTGGCCGCTTCCACCCGCTGCCCGTAGCTGAGCTTGACAGTGTTGTCGAAGCGGACAGCGATGTCCGGGTTGCCGGTGTTCAGTTCGAACGCCTGGGCCGAAGTGCCGCCCAGGGCGCTGATGATCGCCGAGGCGAGCAGGCAGCGGCGCAGCCGCGGTGAGTTGCTCTGGTAGTGCATGCGTGTGCTCCGTTTCTTGTTGTAATCGGGACGCTATCCGGGCCCGTCCCGCAGCCCTCGCCCGCGCCACCTAGGGGCGTACGCGGGCCTGCCCCGCCGTCAGGCGACGGGGCGTGAACTTCCTTTCGGGGGTCAGCGATCCAGCATCTGGATCAGGTTGTCCGCCTCCGGCCAGTCACCGAAGCCGGACGCCGGGTTCATGTGGCCGACGCGGCCCAGCGCCACCAGGCTTGCGCCCCAGGTGTCGGCCAGGCGCTGCACGGCCTCTGGCGTGGCGAGCGGGTCGTTGTCGCTGGCCGCCACCAGGCAGGGGAACGGCAATGGCTGCCGCGGCAACGGCGCCCAGCCACGCTCGGCGAGGCTCGCCGGGCTCGGGTAGTGCTCCGGCCACGGGCCGTCGAGGTCCGGCGGGGTCACCAGCAGCGCGCCCTTGATCGGCCGGTCATGGCGAGCCGCCCAGTGAGCCACCATCAGGACGCCGGCGCTGTGGGCGACCAGGATCACCGGGCCGTCGATCTGCGCCAGCTCGTGCTGGATGGCGGCGACGCGGGCGTCGAGATCGAGTCTGTCCTCGGTCAGCGGCGGTACGCAGCGCGCATTGGGCAGGCGGGCCTGGAGATGGGTCTGCCAGTGGTCGGCCACGTGGTCGCGCAGGCCGGGAACGATGAGGACGGTGGTGGAGTTGTTGTGTTTCACCGGGTCACCTTGCAGCTATTTCGAACATGTTGGAGCAGACAGTAGAGGCAGCCCGGCAACGCTGCTTTGCATAGAACGTCAGGCACTTCGCAATTGATGACAGCGGCGACGGCGTCCGACACCCTGCTCCTCAGCCATATCCCACGCGCCATGCGAGCTAGGCCTGTTCGATGACGCCCAACGGCGCTGGCTGAGATGCAAAACTTCGTACACGCTTTGCTGAACTCGCCGATAGAATCTGTCGTCATCGACCAAGCCAAACGCACGCCGGTGATGGTTCGGCACCTGTCATTTCGTGACAGACACCACCCCGGCGTGACGCAGACACAAGAAAAAGAAGGCGATCGGCATGACCCCAATGGTTCGTATTGCGGCCCTGACCAACTACCTGGAGGTGGCCCGCCACCTCGGCCTCAACCCCCAGCAGCAGCTCAGCCGGGTGGGTTTGAGCCTGTCCATGCTGGAACATCCCGAGCAGCGTGTGCCCATCACCCCGGTGGTGAGTCTGCTGGAGGAATCGGCCCGCGCCTGCGGCTGCGAAACCTTCGGCCTGCGCATGGCCGAATCCCGTCAGCTCGCCGATTTCGGCGTGATCAGCCTGCTGATCAGCCACCAGGCGACCCTGCGCGAAGCCATCAACACCATCGTCCAGTACCGCCACATGATCAATGAGTCGCTGGCCCTGTACATCGACCAGGAAGGCAAGACCGCGATCCTGCGCGAGGAGATCATCACCGTGCCACCGATGCCCATGCGCCAGGGCATCGAACTGGCCATCGGCACCCTCTACCGCCTCTGCGCCGCCCTTCTCGGCCCGCACTGGCGGCCGATGAGCGTGAACCTCACCCACGACGCACCGGCCGACCTGCAGGTGCACAAGCGCCTGTTCGGCTGCAAGATCGAGTTCGGCAGCGAATTCAATGGCATCGTGATCCCGGCGGCCGACCTGGACGCGGCCAACCCCATGGCCGATCCGGCCATGGCCCGCCATGCGCGCAGCTTCGTCGACTCGCTGCCCGGAGCCACCGACGGCAGTACCCTGAACGAAGTGCGCAAGGCCATCTACCTGCTGCTGCCGATGGGCCGCGCCACCATCGAGCAGATCGCCCAATCGCTGGGCCTGAACGTCCGCACCCTGCAGCGCCGGCTGGAGGAGAACGGCGTGACCTTCTCCGACCTGATCAACGAAGTGCGTCGGGAACTGGTGCTGCGCTACATGGAAAACCCGCGCTATTCGCTCAGCCGGATTGCCGATCTGCTGGGGTATGGGATGCCCAGTTCGTTCACCCGCTGGTTCACCATCCAGTACGGCATGTCGCCGGCGGCGTGGCGGCGGGAGCATATGGGGCGGGAGTTGGAGTGATATCTCGCTGGGACGGGCCTCGCCCGCGCGCCAGACTGCTCTTCGTAGGAGCGAGCTTGCTCGCGAATGGATTACCTGGCGGCTCCGGAGCTGGACGGTTCGCGAGCAAGCTCGCTCCTACAGGTTCTGGCGTCATGCGGAGGTGTTTTCCGATAGGAGCATATTCCGCCGCGATGGATTTCGCGGACAAGGTCCGCTTACGGGAGCGCAGCTTCGCTCTAGCTCTGGCTCTCTAAGACTTCCAGAGAAATCTCCGTGCACTCCGAACGCCCCTTCAGGAGGCCGAGTGGAATCGGAGTTTCAGGGGTTGAGCGGCATGGATGCCGCGACGACTGCATGGATGCAGGAGGTAGAGCGACGCAGGAAGCCAAAGCCGAGAGCCGCGATGGGCCAGGGATGGCCCTTCGTGGGGGAACGCCTAGTTCGGGCCCCTGAAACTTCGATGGAGCGAGGAAAACGGAGCGTAGCGTAGTAACAGCCGCAGGCTGGCCCGAAGGGTGAGCGAAGCGAATCAGTCCCGCGAAGCGGGACCCGGATGATGGGGCCAAGACCTTTGGTTACTTTCTGTCGTTTGAGAAAGTGACTCGCCCGAGGGGGGCGAAACAAAATCTATCAGCACACGCCGAAGCGGCGCAGAAACACCCAACCCAAAAGCCGAAAAGCATCGCGGGCATAGCTCGCGGTTGGTGCCGATAAGGCGCAGCGACCAGCACCGACCGATCAACCCGCCAGGCGCAACATCCCCAACACCAGCACCGCCAGGAACACCGTCTCCCCCACCATCAGCAGGATCGGCTTGATCCCCACCGTGGCCAGGGCACGCAATTGGGTCTTCATGCCCAATGCCGCGATGGCGATCACCAGGCACCATTGCGACAGCTTGCTGCCCGCCTGCTGCACCACCGGCGCGAGGACGCCGGTGCTATTGACCGCCGCCAGCAGCACGAAGCCCACCGCGAACCAGGGCAGCAGCGGCGGACGCTTGTCGCCCGGCTCGACGCCCCGGGCGCGGGTGATCATCGCCGCGCAGAGGATCACCGGCAGCAGCATGGCCACGCGCATCAGCTTGACCACCGTGGCGCTGTCGCCCACTTCCGGCGAGATGCTGTAGCCGGCGCCGACCACCTGGGCCACGTCGTGGATCGTGCCGCCGAGGAAGATGCCCGCCTGCAACGGCGGCAGGCCCAGGGCGTGAACGATCATCGGGTAGAGGATCATCGCCAGGGTCGAGAGCGCAGAGACACCGAGCACGGTGAACAGCGTGGCCTTCTCCTTCTGCGTGTGGGCCGGCAGCGCCGCCGCCAGGGCCAGGGCCGCCGAGGCGCCGCAGATGGCCGTGGCGCCGCCGGTGAGCAGGCCGAACAGGAAGTTGAAGCCCATGGCGCGAGCGACGGCGATGGAGACCAGGATGGTCACCGTCACCAGCACCACGACCATCACCACCGGCTGCCAGCCCAGCTCCGCGATCTGCCCGAAGGTGATGCGGATGCCCAGCAGCGCCACGCCCAGGCGGAGGATCTCGCGGGCGGTGAACTCGATACCGGCCTTGCACTGGCCGTCGCTGGCGAGGAAGTTCAGCGCCAGGCCCAACAGCAGCGCGAACAGCATCACCGGCGCGCCGTAGTGTTCGGAGAGGAAGGTCGCCGCGGCGGCGACCATCGCACTGACCAGCAGTCCGGGCAACAGGGTGCGGCTGCGGGTGCCGAGTGCGGAAATGACGGCGGTGCTCATGCGGAAACTTCCTCGGCGATTGCTTCGTCGAGCAACAGGTAGCACTCGTCGGCGCGCCATTCGATGGGATAGCGGCGCACGCCGAAACCCTTGATGCCTGCCGGGCAACCCGTGTCCAGATTGAATTTCAGCCCGTGCGCCGGGCACTGCAGCCAGCGTCCGTCCAGGCGGCCGCTGTACAGCGAGGCCCCGGCGTGGGGGCAACGGTCGTCGATGGCGTACAGGCAGCCCTCGACGTCGAACAGCAGGACGATGCCGTTCTTGTGGTGGATCAGCGAGCGTCCGCCCGGTGCGGGCAGTCGCTCACGCGGAATGTGCAGCGCGCCACTCATGCCGACAGCGCCTCCTGCCGATCGAAGGCCCGCAGCAAGGCCACGAGCAACTGCTCCGGGCTCTGTCCGCCGAGGGCGAACGCGCGCCCGTCGAGCAGGAACAGCGGCACGCTGGAGTCCACCAGCCCCACGCGGCGGCCGATGAACGCGCGCGCACCGTCGGCCAGCGCCGCCTCGAACTCGGCGGGGGCGTAGTCGCAGGCACGCAGCAGGCGCCGCAGTGTGTCGCGCTGGCCGATGTCCTCGCCGAGCTGGAAGTGCGCGCGGAACAGCAGTTCCAGCAGGCGCTCCAGCTGCGACTGGCTGCCCAGCTGGGCGGCGCGCTGGAACACGCGGTGGGCGTAGGTGGTGTTGGGCATGCTGCGGATGCGCTCGAAGTCGATCTCCACGCCGGCCTGCCGCGCGGCGTCGCGCACTTCCAACTGGCGCGCACGCACCGCCCGCTTGCCGCCGAGACGGCGCTGGTAGAACGCGGCGAAGGGTTCGCCCTCCATCGGCACCTGGGGTAGCAGTTGCAGCCCCAGCCAGTTCACCCGCACGTCCAGTTCCGGGCGCTGCCGGGCCAGCAGGCGCAGCGCGGTGTCCAGGTTGCGCTTGCCGATCAGGCACCAGGGGCAGATGAAGTCGAAGGTCATGTCCAGGTTCAGCGTCGGCATCATGCGCCCTCCTCCTCGCCGCGCAGGCGGCGGATATCGCTGTGGTAGTGGCGCCGGGCGTAGATGAACACCAGCGCGGCGAAGATGCTCAGCAGCGGGACGATCTGGAACGCGCGGTCCAGTCCCACGGCGTCGGCCAGCACGCCGGTGAGCAGCGGGCCGGGCGCCAGGCCCAGCAGGTTGTTGGCCAGGGTCAGGGTGGCGAAGGCGGTGCCGTGCACGGCCGGTGCAGTGAGGTTGGCGACCATGGCGCCGGACGGCCCGGAAGTACCGGCGGCGACCAGCATGCCCAGGGCCAGCAGGCTCAGCTGCGCGGCACCCGGCGGCAGGTGGAAGGCCACCGACAGCAGCAGGCAACTGGCCAGGCAGAAGCCGATGGCCAGGACGATCTTGCGCGGCGGATTGGCGCGGCCCAGGCGATCACAGAGGATGCCGCAGAGCACCATGCCGCTGCCGCCGACCAGCACGATTACCGCCGAGATCAGCCCGGCCTTGTCGGTGTCCAGGTGGTAGTAGCGGTTCAGGTAGCTGGGAATCCACACCATCACGGCGGCGGCGACGAACAGTTGCAGGCCGCTGCCCAGGTAGGCGGCGATCACCGAGCGGCTGCCGAACAGGCTGCGCAGCGAGCGCCCGCCGGCCTGGCGCGGCGCCTCGGCGGCGGCCACCGGGGCGATGCGCTTCTCGCTCACCACCAGCGGATAGAGCAGCGCCAGCAGCAGGCCGAACAGCGCCATGCCGGCGAACGCCCAACGCCAGCCCATGTGAGCCGCGAGCACGCCGCCCAGGCCCATGCCCAGCACCGAGCCGAACATGCCACCGGCCATGAAGGCGCCGGTCAGGGTGGCGCGCAGGTGCGCCGGGAATACCGAGATCACCACGGCGATGCCGACGCTGCCGTAGGCCGCCTCGCCAACGCCGACGAAGAAGCGTGCGGCGAACATCTGCGGGAAGGTTTGCGCCACGGCACAACCCAGGGTCGCCAGGCTCCAGAGCATGGCCATCAGCGACAGGCTGCGCACCCGGCCCCAGCGGTCGGCGAGCAGCGAAAGGGGGAAGGTCAGCAGGCCGACCATGACGGCGACGATGCCGCTGAGCAGGCCGAGCTTGGCGTCGCTCAGGGCCCATTCGCTCTTGAGCAGCGGAAAGACCGCGTTGAGCACCTGGCGCGACATGTAATCGGAAATCAGCAGGCCGAAGGTCAGGGCGAACACGACCCAGGCATAACGGCGCGGCACGCTGGGGGTGGTGGCGGAAATGTCGCCCAGGGCGACGGAGTGGATGGCCATGACGCTACCTCTCCAGGCGAGTAATCAGGTACTTGTTGTTCTTCTGGGATAAAAACCGTCCCGGGTTACTGGCAGAACCCGGGACGGAGCCTGTCACGCGCGCAGCGGGACGGACTTCTGGCCCGGCTGGCGGTTGGGCGCCATGCCGTTCATGCGCAGGGTTTCCTCGACGCTGTCATACTGCACGCCGATCTTGTAGATGGCGCGCGCTTCCTTGCCGCTGGCGACCTCGCGGCCCAGTTCGTGGGCGACGCGCACGCACTGCTGGATCTGCTCCACCGAACTCATGCGCTGGCCGTGCTGGCCGATGATGGTGTCCTCGATGCCGCAACGCGGGTGCAGGCCCATCGCCATCGCCATCATGTTGAACGGCAGGACGTTCTTGAGCAGCGACTCGGCGGTGACCGTGGCGCCGTCCGGCGCGCGGTGCACGAAGTTCATGAAGTTGAACGGGTTGGGACCGTCGAAGCCGCCGCCGATGCCGATCCAGGTCAGGTTCAGCGGGCCCTTGTAGACGCCCTTGCGCACCAGGCGCTCGAGGGTTTCCAGGGCATGCATGCCGGTCAGCTGGAAGTGCGGCTGGATGTTCGCCGCCTGCAGGCGCTTCAGGTGCTCCTCGACCCAGGCCGGGCCGGCCGGCACGGTCATTTCGCTGTAGGCCGCCTGGTAGGCCGGATCTTCCAGGGAAGTCCCCTTGAGGTACTCCGGATAGAGCAGCTCCATGATGTTCATCTGGGTGGTATTGATCGCCACCGTCACCTGGTCCGGCTTCGGAGTCAGCTCGGCCAGCATGTGGCGGGTGTCGTCGGACAGCCACTTGGCCGCCTCGCCTTCGCCTTCCGGGGCGAAGGAGATCGAGCCGCCGACCTGGATGATCATGTCCGGCACGGCTTCGCGCACGCCGGCGATCAGTTCGTTGAACTTGGACAGGCGCTTGGAGCCCTTGCCGTCCAGCTCGCGCACGTGCAGGTGCAGCACGGTGGCCCCGGCTTCGTAGCAGTCAACGGCCTTCTGGACCTGCTCGTCCATCGTCACCGGGATGTCTTCGGGGAAGTCCTCGGGCATCCATTCCGGGCCGTAGGGCGCGGTGGTGATGACCACCTTGTCCTGGTTTTCCGGGTGCAGGGAATCGTCGAAAAATTGCATGTCAGTCTCCGTAGATTGTTCTTGTAGGGCTCTTTTTCGAGCGTCAGAACGGCTTGTCACCGATGATTCCGGCGCGCTCCATGCGGCGCACGCAGGGCGGGTAGTCCATCACCGCGTAATGCTGGGTGCTGCGGTTGTCCCAGATCGCCACGCTGTTCTTCTTCCAACGCCAGCGCACCTGGTACTCGGGGATGTAGACCTGGCTCACCAGGTAGCGCAGCAGGTCCAGCGCGCCGGGATTGGCGTCCTGGCCGAAGCGCACGTTCTGCGCGGTGTGGTAGTTGGTGAAGTGGGTGGTGAAGGCGTTGACGAACAGCACCTTCTCGCCGGTCTCCGGATGGGTACGTACCACCGGGTGCTCGGCGTCCGGGTACAGCGCCTTGAGCGCCAGGCGCTTCTCGATCGGCATCGCCGCGCCGAAACTCGCCTCGATGCTGTGGCGTGCGCGCAGCTCGGCGATCCTGCTCTTGATCTCGGCCGGCAGGTTCTCGTAGGCCAGCGCCATGTTCGCCCACATGGTGTCGCCGCCCACCGGCGGGCACTCCACGCAGCGCAGCACGCAGCCCATAGGCGGCACTTCGCGCCAGGTGGCGTCGGTATGCCAGGCGTTCTCGTAGCGGTCGTTGGGCAGGTCCGGGGTCTTGTAGATGCGTACCAGGCCCGGATGCTTGGGGTCGCTGCCGGCCACCGGGTGGTCCTCCAGCTCGCCGAAGCGGCGAGCGAAGGCCACATGGTCCGCGCGGCTGATGTCCTGGTCGCGCAGGAACAGCACCTTGTGCTTGAGCAGCAGGCCGCGCATTTCGTCGAACAGTGCATCGTCGCGGGCGGCATCGCCCAGATTCACGCCGGAAACTTCAGCGCCGATGCTGCAAGTCAGTTGCTCCACGTGCATGACGAGTCACCTCAGATGACGAAGATCGACGAACCGGTGGTCTTGCGCGACTCGAGGTCGCGGTGGGCCTGCACGGCATCCTCCAGCGCGTAGTGCTGGTTGATCTCGATGCGGATGTCGCCATTGCCGACGTGGGTGAACAGCTCATCCAGCAGCGCGGCCTTCTCCACCGGGTCGGCGATGTAGTCGGCCAGCGCCGGGCGGGTGAGGAAGATCGAGCCCTTCATCGCCAGCAGGACCGGGTCGAACGGCGGGATCGGCCCGGACGCGGTGCCGACGCAGACCATCAGGCCACGGCGTTTGAGCGAATCCAGGGAAGACATGAAGGTGTCCTTGCCGACGCTGTCGAACACCACGTCGACGCCGCGCCCATCGGTCAGCTCACGCACCCGTGCGGCGACGTCTTCACGGCTGTAGTCGATGACCTCGGAGCAGCCGTGGGCCAGGGCGACCTGGGCCTTGGCTGCGCTGGAGACGGTGCCGATCACCCGCAGGCCGAGCAGACGCGCCCACTGCGAGACGATCAGGCCCACGCCACCGGCGGCGGCGTGCAGCAGGATGCTGTCGCCACGCTTGAAGTCGTGGATGCGGCGCATCAGGTAGGCCGAGGTCAGGCCGCGCATGGTCATCGCGGCGGCGGTTTCGAAGGCGATGCTTTCGGGCAGGCGGATAAGCGGCGCAGCGGGCACCAGGCGCTCGGTGCTGTAGGCGCCCAGGGTATTGATGAAGCCGGTGTAGGTGACGCGGTCACCGGGCACGACGTTGTGCACGCCCTCGCCCACCGCCACCACCACCCCGGCAGCCTCGACGCCCATACCGCTGGGCAGGGGCACCGCGTAGGTCCCATTACGGAAGTAGGTGTCCGCGTAGTTCAGCCCTACGGCAACGTGGCGCAGGCGAACCTGCCCCGGGCCGGGATCGCCGACCTCCACGTCCTCGTAGCGCAGAACTTCGGGCCCTCCTGTCTCATAGAAACGAACGGCTTTGGCCATGCCGGATTCTCCTGTCTGTCTTGTTTTTTTAAAGGGCGGATGCCCGTGAATTGGACTCTAGGGAGAGGGCCGGAAAGCCGCTTCACATCGAACGACAGGGGCTTTTCATTTCATGACAGGACGGTGGCGCCACTCATCGGGCACGCGCTGCGACCGGCGCCAAGGTGCGTTCACTGGGGGAGGACAGCCAATGGGAGGATGCGGAGATGCCAGGACTCATCGCACTGCTGCTGGCGGGCGTAATGCATCGGTTCAGTTGTAGGAGCGAGCCTGCTCGCGAACCGCCCAGCGCCGGAGCTGCCGGTAGCGCTTCTTCGCGAGCCAGGACTGGGCGTCCCCCTCGCTCCTGCGAAAAGCCCACCCGTTCGCGCTTATACGCCCTACGGATGCTGCTTGCGCAGGCAAGCCATCGCGATGAAGCGCGCCGACACCATCGCCAGCAATCCGAGCCCGCCGAAGAGCACGATGGTCACCATGCCTTCGTGGCGGGCCAGGAAATCCGTCAATGCGGCCAAGCCGATGGCCAGGACGAACATCACCATGCCGAACCACTGCATCAACTGCGCACGACGCAGGCAGGCGGACTGTTTGACGGCCTGAGAACTCTCCATTTGATCGTTCATGACAGCGCTCCCGTTGAGGTGGCCCCTCCACGCTAACAGCAATCCCGAGCCACGGCCGTGCAACTGACGAAACGTGATCCAGGCCCTCTGCGACGCACCGTAGCGGCGTTTTTGCTGCTCTGCGGGCGAATAACTGACTATCCTTCACCGGGCTGTCACGAAACAGGGAAGGTCTTCATGCCGAAGAAGCTGTTGCTGGTCGTCGTTCTGGTGCTGTTGCTGGGGGGTGGAGCATGGTGGTACCTGCAGTCTCGCGAAGGTGAGGAGCAAGGGCTGGTGCTCTACGGCAACGTCGATATCCGCCAGGTATCGCTGGCCTTCATCGGCAGCGAGCGCATCGCGACGATGAATGTCGAGGAAGGCGACGTGGTGAACGCCGGCGACGTGCTGGCCAGCCTCGACACCCGCACCCTGCGCCTGCAGATCGACAAGGCCCGGGCGCAGATCGCCGCCCAGGAGCAGAACCTGCTGCGCCTGAAGAACGGCTCGCGCCCCGAGGACATCGATCGTGCCCGCGCCCAGGAGCAGGCCGCACGCGCCCAGCTCGACCTCGCCAACACCCAGTTGCGCCGCCTGCAGAACATCCGCGCCAACAGCCCCGGCGGCCGCGCCGTGAGCCAGCAGGACATCGACAGCGCCACCTCCCAGCAGAAGGTCGCCCAGGCCCAGTTGGAAGATCGCCAGAAAGCCCTGCGCCTGGCCCGGATCGGCCCGCGCACGGAAGACATCGCTCAGGCCGAGGCGCAACTCGCCGCCGCCCGCGCCGACCTCGCCCTGCTCCAGCACAACCTCGACGAAGCCGACCTCAAGGCGCCACAGAACGCCACCGTGCGTTCGCGCCTGCTGGAACCCGGCGACATGGCTTCGCCGCAGCGCCCGGTGTACGCCCTGGCGCTGACCGACCCGAAATGGATTCGCGCCTACGTCAGCGAAACCAACCTGGGGCGGATCAAGCCGGGCATGAAGGCCCGGGTCTTCACCGACAGCCACCCGGACCAGGCCATCGACGGCCACGTCGGCTTCATCTCCTCGGTGGCCGAGTTCACGCCCAAGTCGGTGCAGACCGAAGAGCTGCGCACCAGCCTCGTCTACGAGGTGCGCGTGCTGGTGGCCGACCCGGACAACCGCCTGCGTCTGGGCATGCCGGCCACGGTGCGCTTCGCCGACGAGCCGCGCTGATGGCGCCTGTTCAGGGAAGCCGCAACGAAGGCCCCGTCATCCGCGCCGAGGGCCTGGCCAAGCATTTCCTGGTGAAAGAGTCGGGCAAGACGGTACAGGCGCTCAGGGACATCAGCCTGGACATCCCGCGCGGCCAGCTCACCGCACTGGTCGGCCCCGATGGCGCCGGCAAGACCACCTTCCTGCGCCTGGTCGCCGGGCTGCTGCAGGCCGACGCCGGCACGCTCTCGGTGCTGGACCTGGACGTCCACGCCCACCCGCAGCAGGTGCAGGACCGCATCAGCTACATGCCGCAGCGCTTCGGCCTCTACGAAGACCTCAGCGTCCAGGAGAATCTCGACCTCTACGCCGACCTGCACGGCGTACCGCACCAGCAGCGCGTCGAGCGCTACCAGCGCCTGCTGGAGATGACCGACCTGGCGCGCTTCACCGAACGCCCGGCGGGCAAGCTCTCCGGCGGCATGAAGCAGAAGCTGGGCCTGGCCTGCACGCTGGTGCGCTCGCCGGACCTGCTGCTGCTCGACGAGCCTACCGTCGGCGTCGACCCGCTGTCGCGCCGCGAGCTGTGGGAGATCATCCAGCAGTTGATCGAGCAGGAGCAGCTCAGCGTGCTGGTCTCCACCTCCTACATGGACGAGGCCGAGCGCTGCGCCGAAGTCTTCCTGCTGCACCAGGGCCAACTGATGGCCCAGGGCGACCCGGCGTCGATCCGCCAGCACGCCGACAACCTCTGCTTCATCGCCACGCCACCGCCGGACGAACCCGCGCGCACCCTGCAGGCGCGGCTGCTGGAGGATCACCGGAACATCGTCGATGCCGTGCCGCAGTCCGGCGAGGTGCGCTTCATCCGTCGGCCCGACGCCGACCGGGAGAAACTCGAGCGGATGCTCAACGGCGCGCCGGTACGCCAGGTGGAGGCGCGCCTGGAAGACGGCTTCATGTTCCTGCTGCGCGCCCGCAGCGACGCCGAGGCGGTGGACATGGAGTCGCTCAAGGTTGGCACGCATCGCCATGCCGACAACGAAACGGTGATCGAAGTGAAGGATCTGGTGCGCAAGTTTGGCGACTTCACCGCCGTGGCCAGCACCAGCTTCAGTGTGCGCCGCGGGGAAATCTTCGGCCTGCTCGGACCCAACGGCGCTGGCAAGACCACCACCTTCCGCATGCTCTGCGGCCTGCTGCCGGCCACCAGCGGCACGCTGCAGGTCGCCGGGGTCAACCTACGCCACGCGCGGGCCCAGGCGCGACGCAAGGTTGGCTACGTGTCGCAGAAGTTCTCCCTCTACGGCAACCTCTCGGTGGCCGAGAACCTGCGCTTCTTCGGCGGCGCCTATGGCCTTGGCGGCAAGCGCCTGGGTCAGCGGATGGACGCGGTGTCCCGGCAATTCGACCTCAGCGGCCAGGAAGATGCCCCCAGCGGCCAGTTGCCCGGCGGCTTCAAGCAGCGCCTGGCGATGGCCGTCGGCCTGCTCCACGAACCGGAAATCCTCTTCCTCGACGAGCCCACCAGCGGCGCCGACCCCCTCGCCCGCCGCGGCTTCTGGCAGCGCATCACGGCGCTGGCGGCGTCCGGTACCACCATCATCATCACCACCCATTTCATGGAAGAAGCCGAGTACTGCGACCGCATCGTCATCCAGGACGCCGGCCGGCTGCTGGCGATGGGCACCCCGCGGGAAGTGCGCGAGCAGGCCGGCGGCCAGGGCAGCACGCTGAACATGGAGCAGGCTTTTATCGAAATCGTCGAAAGCAACCGCCATCAGGCCAAGGCGGGCGCGGCATGAGCGCCGGTGGCTTCTGGCGGCGCCTCGCCTCGCTGACCCGCAAGGAAGTGCGGCAGCTGGTGCGCGACCGCAGCAACCTGCTGATCGGCATCGGCCTGCCCATCGCGCTGATCCTGATCTTCGGCTACGGCCTGTCGCTGGACGTGAAGCGCGCCCTCGTCGCCATCGTCCTCGACGATCCCTCGCCCATCGCCCGTGACGTGGCCGCCAGCATCAGCCGCACCGACTACCTGGTGCCATACCCGGTACGCTCCTTCGCCGAGGGCGAGGCGCTGATGAAGTCCCGCGAGGTGGACGCGCTGGTGCAGGTACCCTCGGACTTCACCCGCCGCTTCAGCGACGGCAACGCGCAAATCCAGGTGCTGGTGCAGGGCTCGGACGCTACCCGCGCCGCCAGCGTCGCCACCTACGTCGGCAGCGCCCTGGCCGGCTGGGGCGAGAAGCAGGCCGCCCGCAGCGCCGGCGCCCAGAGCCAGGGCGGCGCCGTCACCATCGTCCAGCGCATGTGGTTCAACGCCGCCAACACCAGCACCTGGTACCTGGTGCCGGGGCTGATCGTGCTGATCATGACCCTGGTCGGCGCCTTCCTCACCGCCCTGGTGATGGCCCGCGAATGGGAGCGCGGCACCCTGGAGGCGCTGTTCGTCACGCCGGTGCGGCCGGTGGAAATCCTCCTGGCGAAGATCATCCCCTGCTTCGGCATCGGCATGATCGGCCTCGCCCTGTGCCTGCTCGCCGCGCGCATCCTGTTCGACGTACCGCTCTACGGCTCCTTCGTCGTGCTGGTGATCGCCTCGATGCTCTACATGCTGGTGGCGCTGGGCATCGGCCTGCTGATCTCGGCGGTGACCAAGAACCAGTTCCTCGCCAGCCAGATCGCCCTGCTCGCCAGCTTCCTGCCGGCGATGATGCTCTCGGGCTTCATCTTCGACCTGCGCAACGTGCCCACCGCGATCCGGGTGATCGGCAATCTGCTGCCGGCGACCTACTTCATGGAACTGGTGAAATCCCTGTTCCTGGCCGGCGACTTCTGGCCGATGATCCTCAAGAACTGCGCCATCCTCGCCGCCTACGCCGTCGCCCTGCTGGGCCTGGCGCGGATGGTGACGCGCAAGCGGCTGGACTGACTCGCATGGAATTTCTCTGGCGCATCCTCAACCTGTGGCGCAAGGAACTGCTGGTGATCCTCAAGGACCCGGCCAACCGCATCGTGCTGGTGGCACCGGTGCTGATGCAGAGCGTGCTGTTCGGCTACGCGGTGACCTTCGATCTCAACGACGCGCCCTACGCCCTCCTCGACCTGAGCCACAGCGAATCCTCCACCCGCCTCGCCTCGCGCCTGGACGGCAGCGGCATCTTCCACCGGGTGGCGACGCTGACCCGAGTCGAGGAAATCCAGACGGTGATCGACGAGCAGAAGGCGCTTTTGGTGATCCACATCCCGTCGGACTTCCAGACCCGCCTGGCGCAGGGCGAGCCGGCGCCGATCCAGGTCATTCTCGACGGGCGCAACTCCAACACCGCAGGCTCCGCCGCCGCCGGGCTGGCCGTGGTGGTCGGGCAGTTCAACCAGGAACAGGGCCTGGTCGCGGCGCCCATCAGCGTGGTCAGCCGCTCCTGGTACAACCCCAACCTGGAGACCCGCTGGCCACTCATCCCGGCGCTGATCGCCACCCTGAGCATGATGCAGACGCTGATGCTCACCGCACTGTCGGTCGCCCGCGAACGCGAACAGGGCACCTTCGACCAGTTGCTGGTGACGCCCTACACGCCGCTGGAAATCATGCTTGGCAAGGCCATCCCGCCGACGCTCATCGGCCTGGCGCAGGCCACTCTGGTGCTGCTGATGGCGCTGTTCTGGTTCGATATCCCCATGGCCGGCTCGCTGCTCGATCTGTATGGCGGGCTGGCGGTCTTCACCGTGGCCTGCGTCGGGCTGGGCATGTCGATCAGCGCCGTGTCGCTGAACATGCAGCAGGCGATGCTCTACACCTTCGTGCTGATCATGCCGCTGACGCTGCTCTCGGGCCTCGCCACGCCGGTGCGCAACATGCCCGAGTTCCTGCAGGTGGTGACCTACGCCAACCCGCTGCGCTTCGGCATCGACCTGATCCAGCGCGTCTATCTCGAAGGCGCGACCCTGGCCGACGTCGCCTTCAACCTGATCCCCATGCTGGTGGTGTCCGCCATCACCCTGCCGCTCGCCTCGTGGCTGTTCCGCCACCGGCTGGCGTGAGAGAACGCCCATGACCCGCGCCCTTGCTCCCCTCGCCTGCTGCCTGATCCTGCTCGGCGGCTGCGCCGTCGGCCCCGACTACCAGGCACCGAAAACCCGGAGCCCGGCCGACTGGCAGGCGGCCCATTCCGGCGAGGCGGCGCTGCCGCCTGCCGCCGGTACCACCCAACTCGCCGAGGACTGGTGGACACTGTTCAACGACCCGGTACTGAACAACCTGCAGCGCCGTGCGGACAAGGCCAGCCCCGACCTCAACACTGCCGTGCTGCGCTTCGCCCAGAGCCGCATGCAGCGGCAGATGGTGGCCTCCCAGCGCGGCGTGGATGTCAACGCCCAGGCGGCGGTCAATCGCCAGCGCATGAGCGAGAACGGCGCCAACGCGCTGATGATCCAGCGCATCGCGCCGGGCGCGAACAGCGAAGAAATCAGCAAGATCCTCGCCGAGCCCTTCACCCTCTACCAGGCCGGCTTCGACGCCTCCTGGGAACCGGACCTGTGGGGCCGCATCCGTCGCTCCATCGAATCCGCCGATGCCAGCGTGGCGGCGCAGGCGGCGATGCTCGACGAGGTGCGCCTGGGCGTCGCGGCGGAACTGTCCCGCGCCTACTTCGAGCTGCGCGGCGTGCAACAGCAGATCGCGGTGACGCGCCAGGACCTGGCCGCCACCGAGCAATCCCTGCAACTGATCCAGGTGCGCGCCGACGGCGGCCTGGTGGACGACTTCGACGTCGAACGCCAGCGCGGCCAGCTTGCCGACCTGCGCTCGCGCCTGCCGCAACTGCTGGCCAGCGAAAGCGCCGCGATCAACCAGGTCGGCGTGTTGATCGGCGCCGAGCCCGGCAGCCTGCGCGACGACCTCAAGCCAGTGGCGCAAGCCGAACCGCAGACGCCCGACCTCAGCCTCGGCCTACCCTCGGAACTCGCCCGCCGCCGCCCGGACATCCGCGCCGCCGAAGCCCAACTGCATGCCGCCACGGCCAATATCGGCGTGGCGGTGGCCGATCTCTACCCGGCCATCCGCCTGGGTGCGCGTTTCGGCTTCGAATCCACCGAGGACGGCCGTATCAGCGACTGGGGCAGCCGCAACTGGAGCGTGGGGCCGAGCCTCTCCGTGCCGATCTTCGACAATGGCCGGAGGCGCTCCAGTATCAACCTGCGCAAGCTGGAACAGCAGGAAGCCGCCGTGGCCTACCAGCAGACCGTGCTCAAGGCCTGGCAGGAAGTCGACGACGCCTTGAGCCAGTACGGCGCCGAACGCCAGCGCAACCGCCAGTTGCAGGACAAGCAGCGCAGCACCGACATCGCCTACGGCATGGCCAGGGCGCGCTACGCCGGCGGGATGACCGACTTCCTGGTGGAACTGGACGCCCAGCGCGCCTACCTGCAATCGCGCCGCGACCTGGTGGACAGCGACACCCAGCTGCGCCTGACCCTGATCGCCCTGTGCAAGGCCTTGGGCGGCGGCACGCCGCCCCCGCAAGCCCGTCGCGACGAGCCCCCCGCGGCGGAAGCGAAAGAAACCGCCAGCCGCTAGTGCGGCGCGGCGGCCGTCAGGCGGCTGTCGCGCAGGTCCCTGGCCACCCGCAGCTGCATCTCGTAGGCCGGCGCCTCCACGGCGTCGAAGTCCTCGCTGTAACGGTTGGCGAAACCCTGCACGCCCCACTCCTGGTACTGCTTCACGTGCCACAGTTCGTGGGCCCAGAGGGCGACGTTGGTCTGCGCGTCCTCCTCGCTGCGAAAGACGATCACGTCCACCAGGGTGACGGCCTCGGTGTCGGGGTTCTGCATGATCGTCTGGGCGGCGTTCAACTCGTCCAGCGCGCCGGTGGAATAGCGCGCCGCCATCAGCACCTCGTCGGGGAAATAGGCCTGCAGCTGCGCGCGGATTTCCAGCGGGACCGGCAGGGTGCCGCCCTGCTCCGCCTGGTCGCGGGACTGCTGCAGCCAGACGCCCAGCGCCTGGCCGGCCATCTTGCGGGTATCGGCGATCACCGGGCCGAGCACGGCGCCCAGGTCCGGCAGGCAGACGCAACTGTCCAGGCAGACCTGGCGCTGCCCCTGCGGGCAGGTCGCGGCAGGGGTTTCGACGGACACGACCAACCCGGCGAGCAGCGCCAGTGCGCGCAGGATGCGGGTCGGAATGGGGGATGGCATGTGGGGAGGCTCCGCTGCAGCGTGGAGAAAGACATGTCGGTTGGACCGCGTTGCGGCGCGATCATGCCATGCCGCCGGCACAAAAAGAGCACTGGCGCGACGGATGAAACTTCTGCTAGCTTCATGCCCCATGAATGCCGCCAACCGCACCTTCCAGCAGATTATTACCACCATCGCTCCGATGGTGGGTTAGCGCATTCGAAGCGACAACCAAACCCGCCTCCCGGCGGGTTTTTCAATGCCCGCCGTCCGAGGCTCCCGATCGAGGAGATACCGATGGCCCCGGCATTCCCCGCAGCCCTCCACCCTGGGCAGCATCCCCTGCAAGCACTCATCCAGGCCGCCGACGAGGCCATCGGTCGCGAGGACTTCGACGCGCTGCTGGCGTTCTACACCGACGACGCCCTGCTGCTGGTCAAGCCCGGCCTGCTGGCGCGCGGCAAGGCCCAGATCCGCCAGGCCTTCGTCGCCATCGCCGAACATTTCGACCATGACTTGCGGGTGCGCCAGGATCGCCTGGAAATCCTCGAAGCCGGCGATACCGCGCTGGTGGTCGCGCAGACCCTGCTCGACACCCGCCACGGCACGCTGAGCCGCCGCGCCACCTACGTGTTCCGCCGCGAAGCCGACGGCACCTGGCGTTGCGCGGTCGATAACTCCTACGGCACCGACCTGCTGGAGGCGACACCATGAGTACGGGCACTTTGCACCTGCTGTGTGGCAAGGCGGCGTCGGGCAAGTCCCGCCTCGCCCGCGAACTGGCCGAGGCGCCGGGCACCGTGATGCTGGCCGAGGAACAATGGCTCGCCGAGCTCTTCCCCTGGGGCATCAGCAACCCCGACGACTACCAGCTCTACGCCCGCCGCGTGCGCAAGGTCATGGGCCCGCACGTGGTCGGCCTGCTGCGCGCCGGCACCAGCGTGGTGCTGGACATCCCCGCCAACACCCTGGCCGACCGCCGCTGGCTGATCGACCTGGCGCAGCAGGCCGGCGCCGCGCATTGCCTGCACTTCCTCGATGTCGACCCGGCCACCTGCCGCAGCCGCCTGCTGGCCCGCCACGCCCTGGCGCCCCTGGCCGCGCCGCTGGACCCGGCCGGCTACGAGGCGCTCAATCGCTACTTCGTCGCCCCGCGCCCGGAGGAAAAACTGCAAGTGCAGCGCCACGGCGCCTGAGCGCGTAGAATCGCCGCCCCGATTTGCTCCAATCGCCTGACCGGAAAGATGAACGCCGAAGCCATCGCCACCCTGCGCGAGCAACTGCTCGCCGCCCTGAACCCCGCCCCTGCGGAAACCCGCCGCCTGTTCCACGGCCGCGGCCGCCGCTGGCCTGGGCTGGAGCAGGTGACGGCCGACTGGCTGGAAGGCGTGCTGCTGGTGTCGTTGTTCCGCGAGCCCGTCGAAGACGAGCTGAGCGCGCTGCGGGCGATGCTGTTGGAACTGGCACAGGGCGACATCTGGCGCGCCACCGGCGCCCGCAGCCTGATGCTGCAGCACCGCTACACCCTGGAAAGCACCATGGAAGTGCTCCACGGCGAAGCCTTCGACGGCTGGCAGATCAGCGAGCATGGCCTGCGCTACCAGCTGGACCTGGGCCGCAAGCAGAACAACGGCCTGTTCCTCGACATGCGCTACGGCCGCCAGTGGGTGCAGGCCAACTCCGCAGGCCTGCGCGTGCTCAACCTGTTCGCCTACACCTGCGGCTTCTCCGTGGCAGCAATGGCCGGCGGCGCGCAGAAGGTGGTCAACCTCGACATGGCCCGCGCCGCGCTCAGTCGTGGCCGCGACAACCACCGCCTGAACGGCCACGACCTGTCGAAGGTGAGCTTCCTCGACCACGACCTGTTCAAGTCCTGGGGCAAGGTGAAGAAATCCGGCCCGTACGACCTGATCATCATCGACCCGCCGAGCTTCCAGAAAGGCAGCTTCGTCCTCGACAAGGACTACGCCCGCGTCCTGCGTCGCCTGCCGGAACTACTGGACGGCGCCGGCAGCGTGCTGGCCTGCGTGAACGACCCGGCCGTCGGCATGGACTTCCTCCTCCAGGGCATGGCCGCCGAGGCGCCGCAGCTGCGCTTCGTCGAGCGCCTGGAAAACCCGCCGGAATTCGCCGATATCGAAGAAGACAGCGGGTTGAAGGCGCTGGTGTTCCGGCTGGACTGACCCGTACCGCCCCATCGCCGGCACTATGCCCCTGTAGGAGCGAGCTTGCTCGCGAACCCCGCTTCACGCCGGGCCATGCGGTGCAATGCGGTTCGCGAGCAAGCTCGCTCCTACGAAGAGCAGCCCGCAGCCATGTAGGCAATCTCCCGATGAAAGGCCGTGCCAACCCTTGCGGCCAGGCCCCCATCACGCCATCCTTGCCACTGTATGTAAAACCAGTGCCTGCCGATGTCCGTGCCGCTCGACCCCAGCCTCTACTACCTGACCAACTTCCACCGCGCCCTCGACTGGATCGACGAACGCTACGCCGACCTGCTCGACGCCGAGGAAGCCCGGTTCATCGCCGATTTCCGCGCGCTGCCGTTGCCGTCACGGGCGTTGCTGGTGCGGCTGGTGATGCGCAAGGGGCCACACTTTCGCGCCGGCAAGCTGAGCTACGCGGAGATCGGCGACATCCCCAGCGCTGCCGCGCCGCTGCTGGAGCTGGGCTGGCTCGATAACGCTTACCCGCTCACGCTGGAAGAGCTGCTGTCACTGCTGCTCAAGGACGAACTGCTCGCGCGTTTTCGCGATGACCTGCCGCGCGGCGCGCTGAAGAAGGCCGAACTCTACGAGCACCTGCACGCCTACCACGAGCAGGTGCAGCCCTTCGCCGGCTGGTACCCGGAGCTCGACCAGCTCTACACGCTGATGGTGACGCCGCTATGCGACCGCCTGCGCCTGCTGTTCTTCGGCAACCTGCAGCAGGACTGGTCCGAATTCGTCCTCGCCGACCTCGGCATCTTCCGCTACGAGACCGTGTCCTTCACCGCCGATTCCCGCGCCTTCCGCCGCCGCAATGACCTTGAGGCCTACATCCACCTGTGGAACGGCGCGGTGCGCTTCGAAACCGGCGAACCCATCGCCGAGCTGCTGGCCGAACTGGGTGACTTCCACAGCGACAACAGCTACCTGCAAGCCCGCCACGACCGCCTGCTGTACCGCATGGCCTACCAGCTGGAGCGCGAAGGCGAGCTGGACGCCGCGCTGGCGCTTTACCAACGCACCGCCGCCGGGGGCTCGCGGCAACGGCAGATTCGCGTGCTGGAACGCCTGCAACGCTTCGAGGAAGCCCATGCGCTGGTGCAAGCCGCCCTGGCCGCGCCGGAAAGCGACGGCGAGCTGCAGTTGGTCGAGCGCGCGCTGACCCGGCTGGTCCGCCAGCTCGGGCTGCCGAAGGAAAAAGCCGCCAAGGCTGCGCCGCCGCTGCGCATCGACCTGGAGATGCAGCGCCCGGACGTCAACGTCGAATTCGCCGTGCAGGCCGTGCTTCACGAGGACGAAGCGCCGGTGCACTACGTGGAGAACGCGCTGATCTGCAGCCTGTTCGGCCTGCTCTGCTGGGAAGTGATCTTCGCCCCGCTGCCCGGCGCCTTTTTCCACCCCTTCCAGGTCGGGCCCAGCGATCTCAACCGCAGCGACTTCGTCAGCCGCCGCGCGGAAGCCTTCGCCGCACGCCTGGCGTTGCTGGACAGCGATGCGTACCTGACGGCGATCCGCGAAACCTGGGCCGCCAAGACCGGCATCCTCTCGCCCTTCGTACACTGGGAGCTGCTCGACGAAAACCTGCTGGAGCAGGCCCTGCACTGCCTGCCGGCGGCCCACCTGAAGCTGTGGTTCGAACGTCTGCTGGCCGACCCGAAGACCAACCGCGCCGGCATGCCCGACCTGATCCAGTTCTGGCCTGGCGAGGCGCGCTACCGGATGATCGAGGTAAAAGGCCCCGGCGACCGCCTGCAGGATAATCAGAAGCGCTGGCTGGCCTTCTGCGCCGAGCACGGCATGCCGGTGGAAGTCTGCTACGTACGCTGGCAGGGCGAGGCGGACGGGCCCGCATGAGCTACGCCATCGCCGTGCGCGCGCTGTGCGAATTCACCGCCAAGGAAGGTGACCTCGACCTGCGCTTCACCCCCGCTCCCACGGCTCAGGAAGGCATGGCCGGGCACGCCACGGTGGTCTCCCGCCGCGGGCTGGGCTACATCGCCGAACTGCCGTTGCGCGGCGAATACCCGGGGTTGGTGGTCAGCGGCCGCGCCGACGGCTACGACCCGAACGAAAACCTGCTGGAAGAGATCAAGACCCATCGCGGCGACGTCGCACGCATCCCGCAGAACCACCGGCTGCTGCACTGGGCGCAGGTGAAGGTATATGGCTGGCTGCTCTGCCAGACCCTGGAGATCGACGCCATCGACCTGGCCGTCGTCTACTTCAACGTCATCACCCAGAAGGAGACCGAGTTCCGCGAGCGCTTCGCCGCCGAGGACCTGCGCGCCTTCTTCGAGCTGCAATGCCAGCGCTTCGTGCAATGGGCCGAGCAGGAAAGCGCCCACCGCGTCGAGCGCGACCAGGGGCTGGAGACGCTGCGCTTCCCCTACGCCGATTTCCGCCAGGGCCAGCGCATGCTCGCCGAGTCGGTGTACCGCGCCGCCCGTGACGGCCAGACGCTGATGGCGCAGGCCACCACCGGCATCGGCAAGACCCTCGGCACCCTGTTCCCGCAGCTCAAGGCCTTCCCCGGCCAGCAACTGGACCGCTTGTTCTTCCTCACTGCCAAGACTCCCGGCCGGCGCCTGGCGCTGGACGCCCTGGCGACCCTGCGCCAGCAGGAGGCCGCCCAGCCGCTGCGGGTGCTCGAGCACGTCGCCCGCGACAAGGCCTGCGAGCACCCGGACAAGGCCTGCCACGGCGAGTCCTGCCCGCTGGCCAAGGGTTTCTACGACCGCCTGCCCGCCGCCCGCGAGGCCGCGCTCAAGCAGTGCTGGCTGACCCAGGAGGCGGTGCGCAAGGTGGCACTGGAGCACCAGGTCTGCCCCTACTACCTGAGCCAGGAGCTGTGCCGCTGGTCCGACGTGGTGGTCGGCGACTACAACTATTACTTCGACATGACCGCCCTGCTCTACGGCCTCACCGTGCTCAACGACTGGAAGGTCACCCTGCTGGTGGACGAGGCGCACAACCTCATCGAGCGCGGCCGCGGCATGTACAGCGCCGAGCTGGACCAGGGCGAGTTCAACGCCCTGCGCAAGGTCGCCCCGGCCAAGCTGAAAAGCGCGCTGGAGCGCGTCGGCCGGCACTGGAACCAGCTGCACCAGGACCAGGATGTGGAGTACCAGATCTACCCGACCATCCCCGACCTGTTCATCGCCGCGCTGCAGAAGGCCGTCAGCGCCATCACCGACCACCTCACCGACCAGCCCACCGGCAACGAGGCCGAGCTGCTGCGCTTCTACCTCGACGCCATGCTCTTCTGCCGGCTGGCCGAGGCCTACGGACCGCACTCGCTGTTCGACATCACCCGCCACGACGTCAGCGCACGGCGCGTGCTTTCGACCCTGTGCCTGCGCAACGTGGTGCCGGCGCCCTTCCTCGCCGAGCGCTTCAAGGTGGCCCACAGCACCACGCTGTTCTCCGCCACCCTGACCCCGGCGCACTACTACGCCGACCTGCTCGGCCTGCCCGAAGACACCGGTTGGCGCGAGGTGGAGTCACCCTTCCACGCCGAACAGCTGGAAGTCCACGCGCTGAGCAACCTGTCCACCCGCTACCAGCACCGCGAGGCCAGCCTCACGCCGATCAGCACCCTGATGGCCCGGCAGTTCCGTACGCGGCCCGGCAATTACCTGGCCTTCTTCAGCAGCTACGCCTACCTGCAACAGGCGCTGGACCGCTTCACCGCCGAGCACCCGGACATCCCGCACTGGGCACAGTCGCGCAGCATGAATGAACTGGAGCGTCAGGCCTTCCTAGACCGCTTCACCACCGGCTCGCGCGGCATCGGCTTTGCCGTGCTCGGCGGTGCTTTCGGCGAAGGCATCGACCTGCCGGGTGAGCGCCTGATCGGCGCCTTCATCGCCACGCTGGGCCTGCCGCAGGTGAACGAGGTGAATGAAGAAATCAAGCAGCGCATGCAGGGGATGTTCGGCGACGGCTACGACTACACCTACCTGTTCCCCGGCTTGCAGAAGGTCGTCCAGGCGGCGGGCCGGGTGATCCGCACACCGACGGATTCGGGGGTGATCTACCTGCTCGACGACCGCTTCAACCAGCCGGCGGTGCGGCGGTTGCTGCCGGGGTGGTGGAAGCCGGAGCGGCTGAAGTTCATCGCCGATCCGCCACGCTCGAAAGCGCCGCAGGGGTATCTGCTGCTGTAACCGCTTGCATGCGCCATTCCCTGCTTCGCGATGGGCGTTGTGCCGTGCGATTCGCGAGCAAGCTCGCTCCTACGAAGAGCGCGCCGATGGCCACCTGTAGGAGCGAGCTTGCTCGCGAACCTGCCGGAGACGCCGACCCTGCCGGCGATTCGCGGAGGAGCTCCGCTCCTACGAGAGCCAAAGCGCCGGAGCGGACTTGTAGCAGCGCCCCGGCGCGTCTGAATACCCGTCAGACCAACCGGCATTGACGGCGCCTTCCCACTGGATAAACTGTATATCCATACAGTTTTTTTCGAGCAATCCCATGCACCCCTCATCCCCGCCCCTTCCCCGGCCCGCCGGCCGGGCGCATGACTGTCGCCGTTCGCCGGCCGGGAGGCCGTGATGGGCAGCGTGGTCGCGCTCGATACCCTGTTCCACCAGCGGCAGGTCTGGAAGGGCCAACCGCAAGGCCTGCCGCCCAGCCAGCAGCCCACCGGCCATGCGGTGCTGGACGCTGCCCTGCCCAGCGGCGGCTGGCCGGAAGCGGCGCTCAGCGAAATCCTCCTGGTCGCGGAAGGCACCGGCGAACTGCAACTGGTCTGGCCGACCCTGGCTCGTCTAAGCGCGGCAGGCGAGCGCATCGTGCTGGTCGCGCCGCCCCACGTGCCCTACCCGGCCGCCTGGCAGGCCGCCGGCGTCGCGCTGGAGCAGCTCTCCATCGTCCGGGCGAGCGGCCGCGATGCGCTCTGGGCCGCCGAGCAGTGCCTGCGCTCAGGCAGTTGCGGCGCCGTACTGTGCTGGCCGCAGCAGGCCGACGATCGCGCCCTGCGCCGCCTGCAGGTGGCCGCCGAAACCGGGCAGACCCTGGCCATCGCCTACCGCTCGCAGCGCGAAGCGCTTAACCCCTCGCCCGCCGCGTTGCGCCTGGCGCTGGACGCCAACCCGGCGCAGCTGCGCGTGCTCAAATGTCGCGGCGGCCTCGCGCCGGCGCGACCCATTCCGCTGCCCTGGCACTGAGGCCGGCATGCTCTGGGCCTGCATTCTCCTGCCGCAACTGGCGATGGACGGCGTGTTGCGCGGCCGTCCCGAGCCGGACGCCGCCCTGGCGCTGCTTGCCGGGCCGACCCAGCGTCGCGTGCTGCAGGCGGTGAACCCGGCCGCGCGGGCGCTGGGGCTCAAGCCCGGCCAGTCGCTCACCGCCGCCCAGGCCTTGAGCCGCGACTTCGCCACCGCCGAGTACGACCTGGGCGACGTGCAGCGCTGGCAGAACCTGCTGGCCGCCTGGGCCTATGGCTTCAGCTCGCAGGTCAGCCAGCACTACCCCCGCGCGCTGCTGCTGGAGGTGCAGTCCAGCCTGCAACTGTTCGGTCCCTGGCCGCGCTTCGAGGCGCGCCTGCGCGAAGAATTGAACGGCCTGGGCTTCCGCCACCGCATCACCGCCGCGCCCAACCCGGCCGCCGCGCGCATCCTTGCCAACGGCCACGACGGGCTGGCGATCCACGATAACGAGCAGCTACGCCAGTGCCTGGGCCGGATGCCGCTGGAACGCCTCGGCCTGGACCGCGACGCCGCCACCTCCCTGGGCCGCATGGGCCTGCGCAGCCTGCAGCAACTGCTCGCCCTGCCGCGCGAGAGCCTGGCCCGGCGCTTCCCGCCGCAGGTGCTGCGGCAGGTCGACACCCTGCTCGGCCAGCGCCCGCTGGCCCTGGAGTTCTACCGGCCGCCGGATCGCTTCGAGTCGCGTATCGAGCTGAACTTCGACGTGGAGTCCACCCAGGCGCTGCTGTTCCCGCTGCGCCGCCTGACCGCCGATCTCGCCGCCTTCCTCGCCGGACGCGACAGCGGCGTGCAGCGTTTCGTCCTCCATCTGGAACACCATGAAGGCAGCGACACGCTGATGCCGGTCGGCCTGCTCAGCGCCGAGCGCGAGGCGGCGATGCTCTTCGAGCTGACCCGTGGCCGCCTGGAGCAACTGCAACTGCGCGCCCCGGTGCACAGCGTGCGGTTGCTGGCCGACGACCTGCCGGCCTTCGTGCCACAGCACCGCGAGCTGTTCGACGACCGCCCGCAGCAGTCGCTGCCCTGGGAACAGCTGCGCGAACGCCTGCGCGCACGGTTGGGCGATGACGCCGTGTACAGTCTCGGGGGCCGCGCCGACCATCGCCCGGAGCGCGCCTGGCAGGGCAGCTCCACACCGCTAAAAGTCGTCACCGAAGCCCCGCGCCCCGGCTGGCTGCTGGCCGAGCCACAGCCACTGCGCGAGTTCGCCCCGGCGCTGCTGGCCGGCCCCGAACGCATCGAATCCGGCTGGTGGGACGGCGAGGACATCCGCCGCGACTACTACCAGGTGCGCACCCGCAGCGGCCAGCGCGCCTGGGTGTTCCGCCCGGTGGGCGACGACGGCCCGCTGCTGCTGCACGGCTGGTTCGCATGAACGCGCCGCTCGAAGGCATCGGCTACGCCGAGCTGCACTGCCTGTCCAACTTCAGCTTCCAGCGCGGCGCCTCCAGCGCCGACGAACTGTTCGAGCGGGCGAAGAAGCTCGGCTACCGCGCCCTGGCGATCACCGACGAATGCAGCCTGGCCGGCATCGTCCGCGCCTGGCAGGCGGCGAAGAAGCACGAGGTCGCGCTGATCACCGGCAGCGAGCTGAGCCTCTCGCAAGGCCCGAAGCTGGTGCTGCTGGCCGAGAACCTGGCCGGCTACGAGAACCTTTGCCGCCTGCTCACCCATGCCCGTCGCCGCGCCGAGAAAGGCAGCTACCGCCTGGTGCGCACGGACTTCGACGGCAACCTCGACCACCTGCTGGCAATCTGGCTGCCACGGGACGAGCGGGACGATGACGGCCTCTGGCTGCGCGAGCTGTTCCCCGAGCGCCTGTGGCTGGGCGTCGAGCTGCACAAGGGCCCGGACGACGCCGGCAAGCTGCGCCGCCTGCAGGAACAGGCCGCGCGCCTGGAGATTCCCGCCGTGGCCTGCGGTGACGTGCACATGCACGCCCGTGGCCGCCGCGCCCTGCAGGACTGCATGACCGCCATCCGCCAGCACCTGCCGGTGCACGAGGCCGGCCAGTACCTCTACCCCAACGGCGAACGACATCTGCGGCCGTGGGAGGCGCTGGCGTCGATCTATCCTGCCGAGTTGCTGGCGGAAACGGTAAAGATCGCCGAGCGCTGCACTTTCGACCTGGGCAGGGATGTGAAATACCAGTACCCGCGTGAATTGGTGCCCGAAGGGCACACGCCAGCCAGTTGGCTTTGCGCCCTGACTCATAAAGGCATCCGCGAGCGTTGGCCCGAGGGAGCCAGGAAGAACGTCATTAAACGTATCCGCAAGGAACTGCGGCTGATCATCGAGCTGGAATACGAAAGCTACTTCCTCACGGTCCATGACATCGTCCGCTTCGCCCGCTCGCAACACATCCTCTGCCAGGGGCGTGGTTCGGCTGCCAACTCCGCGGTGTGCTTCACGCTGGGCATTACCGAACTCGACCCGACGCACAGCAACCTGCTGTTCGGCCGCTTCATCTCCCGCGAGCGCAACGAGCCGCCGGATATCGACGTCGACTTCGAACACGACCGCCGCGAGGAAGTCATCCAGTATGTATTTCGCCGCTACGGACGCACGCGCGCCGCGTTGACCGCAGTAGTCAGCACCTATCGGGGCGCCGGGGCGGTGCGTGACGTGGGCAAGGCGCTTGGCCTGCCACCTGATCAGGTCGGCGCACTGGCCGACTGCTGTGGGCGCTGGAGTCGTGAGGGTCCGCCCCGTGACCGTCTGATCGAAGCCGGCTTCGATCCGGACAGCCCGGTACTGCGCCGGGTACTGGCGCTGACCGGGCAACTGGCCGGCTTCCCCCGGCATCTGTCACAACACCCCGGCGGTTTCGTCATTTCCCAGCAACCGCTGGACACCCTGGTTCCGGTCGAAAACGCCGCGATGCCCGAGCGCACGTTGATCCAGTGGGACAAGGATGATCTGGACGCGGTCCGCCTGCTCAAGGTCGACGTGCTCGCCCTGGGGATGCTCAGTGCCCTGCGCCGCTGCTTCGACCTGATCCAGCGCTATCGCGGCCAGCAGTGGACGCTCGCCACCCTGCCGCAGGAATGCCCGAAGACCTACGAGATGATCAGCCGCGCCGATACCGTGGGCGTGTTCCAGATCGAGTCCCGTGCGCAGATGGCCATGCTGCCTCGCCTCAAGCCTGAAAAGTTTTATGACCTGGTCATCGAAGTCGCCATCGTCCGGCCCGGACCGATCCAGGGCGACATGGTGCATCCCTATCTTCGGCGACGGAACAAGGAGGAACCGATCACCTACCCCTCCAAGGCATTGGAAAAGGTCTTCCGGCGCACCCTCGGCGTTCCCTTGTTCCAGGAGCAGGTCATGGAAGTGGCTGTCATCGCCGCTGGCTACACCCAAGGCGAGGCGGATCACTTGCGCCGCTGCATGGCGGCGTGGAAGCGCCACGGCAGCCTGGAGCCACACCGCCAGCGCCTCTTCCAAGGCATGTTGAAGAATGGCTACACCGAGGACTTCGCCGAACGCATCTTCAAGCAGATAGAAGGCTTCGGCAGCTACGGCTTCCCCGAATCCCACGCCGCCAGCTTCGCCCTGCTCACCTACGCCAGCAGTTGGCTGAAATGCCACGAACCGGCAGCCTTCACCTGTGCGCTGATCAATAGCTGGCCGATGGGCTTCTACAGCCCCGACCAGTTGCTGCAGGACGCCCGCCGTCACGGCCTGGAGACCCGCCCGGTGGACGTGCGCCACAGCCACTGGGACTGCACCCTGGAACCCATCCCCGGACGCCAGCCGGCGATCCGCCTGGGCCTGCGCATGGTGCGCGGATTGAGCGAAGAAACAGCCGTGGCGTTGGTGCAAGCTCGCACACGGCAGCCGTTCCGCGATGTCGCCGACCTTTGCCTGCGCGCCCGACTGGACAATCGCGCTCGCGAGCTGCTGGCCGACGCCGGCGCCCTGCGCGGCCTCGTCGGCCACCGCCACAAGGCGCGCTGGGCTATCGCCGGGGTCGAGCCGCAGTTGCCGCTGTTCGCCGGCCAGGTTACCGAGGAAACCCCTGTCAGTCTGCCGCTGCCCAGCCGCGGCGAAGACCTGCTCACCGACTACGCCACCCTGGGCACCACCCTGGGCCCGCACCCACTGGCCTTGCTGCGCGGCGCGCTCAGATCCCGGCGCTGCCGCAGCTCACGGGACCTGCTGAAGCTGGACAGCAACCGCCTGGTGCGGGTCGCCGGCCTGGTGGTCGGCCGACAAAGACCGGGCACCGCCAGCGGCGTCACCTTCATCACCCTGGAAGACGAATTCGGCATGATCAACGTGATCGTCTGGCACGACCTCGCCCAACGCCAGCGCCGCCCCTACCTCGGTGCCCGCCTGCTGCAGGTGGACGGCACCCTGGAAGCCAGGGACGGCGTGCGCCATCTGATCGCCGGGAGGCTGACGGACCTGAGCGAGCTGCTGGATGGGCTGGATGTGCGGAGTCGGGATTTCCATTGAGACATGCTTTGTAGCGCCAGGCGGTTCGCGAGCACGCTCGCTCCTACGAAGAACATGAGGTGCAAAACTGAACCTGTAGCGAACTTGCTCGCGAGCCATTTCTCGCCCTACATGGCTATTTCCGCCGATAACTCTTGTTGCCACTGGGTGTCAGGCAGTAAACGCCGCCGCGCGGCCCCGTACAGAAGGTACCGCTGCTGCAGGAGCAGGAACCGCCATCGGAAGAGAAACGCTGTGCTGACGGCACACCGGAGCCGCCGCCCAGATAGGCCGGGCAGCGCTTCTTCGAGCCGCTGATGGACCCGTCGTTGCACAGGAAGAGATCGCCCTGGCAGCGGGCGATACCGCCCTTGCTGCCGGAACAAGGCGTATTGGCGGCCAACGCCAGTGTCGTGGCGAAGACCAGCGCCATCCCCATCGGCCAAAGCAAAACCTTGCGCATCCTGCCTTCACCCACCCGGTAGTGGCCCAATGCTATAGAGCAATGACGATCTTGTCAGGCAGGTTCTGAAGCCAATGACTCCCAACGCATCGGAATTTGCCCACGGCGCCCGCGCCGCTTACCCTCCCGCTATCTCCCCTTCGGCCAGCCCCATGATCACCCTCCGCCACATCGAAGTCTTCCGCGCGGTCATGACCACCGGCAGTGTCACCCGCGCGGCGGCGTTCCTGCATACCAGCCAGCCCACGGTCAGCCGCGAACTGGCGCGGCTGGAGCAGTTGATCGGCTTCGAGCTGTTCCGCCGCGAACGCGGACGGCTGACGCCGACGGCGCGGGCGTTGATGCTGTTCGAGGAAGTGGAACGCTCCTTCACCGGGCTCGACCGCATCGTCGCCTTCGCCGGGAGCCTTGGGCAGTTCGCCGAGGGCAAGTTCTCCATCGGCTGCCTGCCGGCGCTGAGCCAAGCGCTGCTGCCGGAAGCCTGCAAGCGCTTCACCCTGGGCAACCCGGCGATCAGCCTGGACGTGGCGGCGCTGGAGTCGCCGCACCTGGAAGAGCAGCTCAGCGCCCAGCGCCACGATATCGGCCTGACCGAGAACGACGACGCCCCGCGCGGCACCGAATTGCAGCCACTACTGGCGGTGGACGAGGTATGCATCCTGCCGGACGGCCACCCACTGTTGGCCCGTCAGCGCCTGGAGGCGGCGGATTTCGCCGGCCAACCCTTCGTCAGCCTGGCACCGGGCGACCACTACCGGCACCTGATCGACACCGTGTTCCTCGCCGCCGGCGTGCAGCGGCAGATGCAGGTGGAAACCCACAGCGCCGTGTCCGTGTGCAGCATGGTGCGCGCCGGGCTGGGTGTGGCCGTGGTCAACCCGATCACCGCCCTGATGTTCCAGGGCCAGGGCATCCAACTGCGGCCGCTGGCGTTCTCGCTGCCATTCCAGGTCAACCTGGTGAAGCCGCTGTACCGCCCGTTCACGCCGTTGCGCGAGCGTTTCGTCGAGGCGCTGCGGGACGAAGCCGCGCTGTTGGTCGCCCGCCTGCGCGAGGCCCACGTGGACTGTACTCTATATCCAATTTGAATGGATAAAGTAAAAAGCAGCATTATCTGATCTCCGAAACGCCCGGTAGACTGGCACCATCTACCTTCGGAGCTCATTCATGTCCTTCCTCGCCCTGCCCCGCGCCGAACAGCTCGCCCTGCAATTCGGCACCCCGCTGTGGGTCTACGACGCCGCCACCATCCGCGGCCAGATCGAGCGCCTGAAGAGCTTCGACATCATCCGCTTCGCCCAGAAGGCCTGCTCGAACCTGCACATCCTGCGCCTGATGCGCGAACAGGGGGTGAAGGTCGACGCCGTGTCCCAGGGCGAACTGCTGCGCGCCCTGGCCGCTGGTTATTCGTGCCGCGAGGATGAATCCGAGATCGTCTTCACCGCCGACCTGCTGGACCGCGCCACCCTGGAGACCGTGGTCGAGCACGGCATCCCGGTGAACGCCGGCTCCATCGACATGCTCCGCCAGTTGGGCGACGTCGCCCCCGGCCACCCGGTATGGCTGCGCATCAACCCAGGTTTCGGCCACGGCCACAGCAACAAGACCAACACCGGCGGCGAGCACTCCAAGCACGGCATCTGGCACAGTGACCTGCACGCAGCCCTGGATGTGATCCGCGAACGCGGCCTGCGCCTGGTCGGCCTGCACATGCACATCGGCTCGGGCGTCGACTACGGCCACCTGGCCCAGGTCGGCGAGGCCATGCTCGGCCTGGTGCGCCTGGTGAGGGACGCCGGTCACGACCTGTCCGGGATCTCCGCCGGCGGCGGCCTGTCCATCCCCTACCGCGACGGCGATCCGGAAGTGGACACCGCGCACTACTTCCAGCTCTGGGACACCGCCCGCAAGGCCGCCGAGGACGTGGTCGGCCACCCACTGCACCTGGAGATCGAGCCGGGCCGCTACCTGGTCGCCCAGGCCGGCTGCCTGCTCAGTGAAGTACGTGCCACCAAGGATGCCGGTCGCAACCACTTCGTGCTGGTGGATGCCGGCTTCAACGAGCTGATGCGCCCGTCCATGTACGGCAGCTACCACGGCATCAGCGTGCTGGCCGGCGACGTGGCCAGCCGCGAGGTGATCGACACCGTGGTGGCCGGCCCGCTGTGCGAGTCCGGCGACGTGTTCACCCAGGGCGATGGTGGCGTGGTCATCCCCCGCGCCCTGCCGCGCGCCCAGGTCGGCGACCTGCTGTTGATCCATGACACCGGCGCCTATGGCGCGTCCATGTCGTCGAACTACAACAGCCGCCCATTGATTGCCGAAGTGCTGCTCGACGGCGCCGACACTCGACTGATCCGCCGTCGCCAACGCGTGGAAGAGTTGCTGGCGCTGGAAGAACAACTGGACTGATCCCACTCGCCAAAACGCTTCGCCTGCCCCCGTGGGATGGGTATCGCTTCCGCGATACACCATCCCGCGGGCTCATGTGCCATCCGCGCCCTGGCGCGATGCCTACCACCGCTCGGCCAGGAACTCCGCCACGCGCCGGTAATACCCCGCCACCTCCGGCACCAGGTTGCCCATGCGCAGAAAGTCGTGGGTCATCCCGCAGCAGCGCTCCGCCTCCACTTCCACGCCCTGCGCCACCAGCGCGTGGGCGTAGGCCAGGCCCTCGTCCAGCAAGGGGTCGAACTCGGCCGCGAACAGCAGTGCCGGCGCGCTGCC
Source organism: Pseudomonas sp. ATCC 13867 (assembly GCF_000349845.1). Classification (NCBI taxonomy): domain Bacteria; kingdom Pseudomonadati; phylum Pseudomonadota; class Gammaproteobacteria; order Pseudomonadales; family Pseudomonadaceae; genus Pseudomonas; species Pseudomonas sp. ATCC 13867. Next base: position 2,874,747 of record NC_020829.1, read on the forward strand.
CTGGAGTGCCGCGCCGGCATAGACCGGCGAGCAGCGCCAGTCACTGCGCTGCGTAACGTCAGGCACGTACTGCTGGTAGAACCAGTCCAGGCTGGCCGTCTCCAGCAGATAGCCCTCGGCGAACAACTCCTGGGATTCGCTGCGCTTACTGGCGTCCGCTGCCGGATAGAACAGCAGTTGGGCACAGGGCTGCTCGGTGCCCTCGCCCGCCAGCTCGGCGCAGAGCACGGTGGCCAATGTGGCGCCCGCACTGTCGCCGCCAACGGAAAGACGGCGCGGATGCAGGCCGAGACTGGCGGCCGAGTCCAGCAACCAGTTCCAGGCATCGCGTGCATCGAAGGTCGCGGCCGGGAACGGTGCCTCCGGCGCCAACCGGTAACCCACCGACACCACCGCGCAATCGCAGTGTTTCGCCAGCCATCGGCACAGCCCGTCATGGGAGTCCAGGCTGCCGACCGTGTAGCCGCCGCCGTGGAAATACAGGATCGCGCCATCGCCAGCGCCAACTGGCCGGTACAGGCGAGCCGGTAGCTGCCGACCCTCGCGCGCCGGGATCAGCAGCGCTTCCACCGGCATCGACGGCGCCCCGGCCCTGAGCGATTCCGATGAGGCCTCGAAATCCTGTCGCGCCTGCTCCAGCGGCAATTCGTGCAGCGCCGGACGGCCGCTTCGGCGCCCCTCGTCGACCATATCCAGGAAGGCGGAAATCTCCGGGTGCAGCATGCCGATCTCTTTCATCATTGCGTTCATACCGTGGCTTGCTCCTGGCGCGCGCCGCTTTCCACCTGGGCGCAGCAATGGCCGATCACCCCTTCCAGTTCCGTGCGCAGCTGCGCCATCAGCGCCTCGATGCGCGACGGGCGGAACACCCGGCGGCTGAACATGCAGCGCAGGGTCAGCTCACCGTCGTAGACCTGGCCGACGATCTCCAGCCAGTTGTTCATCGGCGTACTGGCGGCGTAGGTGTCGCCTGGCTTTTCCTGCAGCGGCACGAACAGTGCCTTGTCGTCGAAGCTCTGGTCGAACTGGCCGAGGTAGTTGAAGGTGACGCGCGGCTCGGCGCGGGCGGCGAGCTGGCGGCGCAGCGCGCTGTCGCCCAGATAGCGCAGGGCGCCGTAGCCGATGCCCTTGTCCGGCACCGCGCGCAGTTGCTGGCGAATCGCCGGGATGGCCTGGGCGTAGTCGCCCTGCCCCGGCGTCAGGCGCAGCGGGAACAGGCTGGTGAACCAGCCCAGGGTGCGGCTGTGGTCCACCTCGTCGAGGATGTCCTCGCGGCCGTGGCCTTCCAGGCCGATCAGCACCGACTCACTCTCGCACCAGTTGCACAGGGTGCGGCCAAGCGCGGTCAGCAGCAGGTCGTTGATCTGCGTGCGGTAAGCCTCGGGCGCCACCTTCAGCAGTCGCTGGGTCTGCTGGCGGTCCAGGCGCAGGAACAGCTGCTCCAGGTGCGCCATGCGCTCGGCGCCGCGCGGGTTGTCGCGTTGCGGCTCGCCGAGGCCGGCGGTGTCGGTCTGCTCCAGCCAGTACGGCAGGTCACCTTGTGCCAATTGGCTGTCGGCGTACTCGCGCAGCCCTTCGGCCCAGGCACGGTAGGCGCTGGTGCGTTCGAAGCGCGGCGCCGGCTCGCCCGTGAGCTGAGCCGCGTAACGCTGCTGTAGTTCCTCCAGCAAAATGCGCCAGGACACGCCGTCCACACCCAGGTGGTGGATCACCAGCAGCAGGCGCTGGGTGCCATCGGCCATGTCGGTGAGCACGCCGCGCAGCAACCGGCCTTCGCTCAGGTCCAGGCTGCGTTGCGCCTGGTTGGCGATCAGCAGCGCCTCCTCGGCGTTCGCCGCCTGCCGCTGCCAGAGCAGAGCGCCGGTGATCTCACCGGCCTCGCGATAGCGCTGGCGCCACAGGCCGTCAGCCCCGCGGGCGAACGACAGGCGCAGGCTGCCATGCTCGGCCAGCAGGCCTTGCAGCGCCGCTTCCAGCGCCTCGGCGTCGAGGCGCTGGCGGCACTCCAGCAGCACCGCCTGGTTGAAGTGGTTCGGCTCCTCCAGCTGCTGCTCGAACATCCATTGCTGGATCGGCACCAGGCCGAAGGATTCGCCATCATCGGCCACTGCTACAGACACTGTTGGCGCTGCCTCGGCGACGCTCTCGGCGCGCTCCAGCAGGCCGGCGATGGTCTGGTACTGCAGCAGGTCGCGCAGGCGGATTTCCACGCCCTCGCCCAGCGCCTGGCGGGCGCGGGAGACGATCTGCAGGCTGAGGATGGAGTCGCCGCCGAGGTCGAAGAAGTTGTCGCGGATGCCGACGCGCTCCACTTGCAGCACGTCCTGCCAGATGACCGCCAGGGCACGCTCGCGCTCGTTGCGCGGCGCCTCGTAGGCCTCGCCCTGCCAGGTCGGCTCGGGCAGCGCCTTGCGGTCGATCTTGCCGTTGGGCGACAGCGGGAAGCGCTCCAGCCGGAGGATCTGCGCGGGCACCATGTAGTCCGGCACCTGCTCACGGAGGAAGTTGCGCAGCGTATCGCCTTCCGCTGCACCGACCACATAGCCGACTAGTTGCTTGCCGCTGATGCCGTCGCGGGCCACCACCAGCGCCTCGCTGACCTGCGGGTGATCCTGCAGGCGCGCCTCGATCTCGCCCAGCTCGATGCGGAAGCCGCGAATCTTCACCTGATGGTCGATGCGCCCGACGTAGTCGATCACGCCATCGGCGCGGCCGCGCACCAGGTCGCCGCTGCGGTACAGGCGGCCACCTTCCTGCTCTTGTGAAAGGCCGAATGGATCGGCGACGAAGCGCTCGGCGGTCAGCCCGGCGCGCTGGTGGTAACCGCGCGCCAGACCATCGCCGCCGATGTACAGCTCACCGGCCACACCCAGCGGCACCTGGCGCAGCTGCTCATCGAGGATGTACAGCTTGCGCGCGCCGACGCCCTTGCCGATGGGCGCATAGGCGGCATCGCAGGAGGTGGCGCGGTCGGCCTTCCACAACAGCGGCGTGACCACGGTTTCCGTGGGGCCGTAGCCGTTGATCAGGTGCTCGGCGCGCAGCGCGCGCTTGGCCAGTTCGAAGCTGGCGTTGGGCACCGCATCGCCGCCGAAGCAGTAGATGCGCACCGGCGGCGGGTTGCCGTCACGCAGCGCGTGCTCGGCCAGTTGCTGCAGGTACACCGGCGGGAAGGCCGCCACGCTCACTTGTTTGTCGTGCAGGACGCGGTAGGTCTGTTCGGGCGTCCACAGCTCATCGCCGCGCAGCACCAGGCTGCCGCCGTGTACCAGGGTGGTCAGCCAGCGTTCATGGGCGCCATCGAAGGCAAAGGACATGAAGTGCAGTTCGCGGGTCGCCGCGTCCATCCGGTACAGCTCGCCGATGGCCGCACAGTGCATGGCCAGCGGCCCGTGGCTGACCGCCACGCCCTTGGGCTTGCCGGTGGAGCCGGAGGTGTAGATCAGGTAGGCGAGGTTTTCCGGTTCCAGGGCTACCACTGGCAGGTCGCTGTCCTCTGCGCTGAGATCGAGTCCGTCCAGCTCCAGCAATTGCACGCCAGCCGGCAGCGGCAGGCGCTCGCGCAGGCGGCTGTCAGTGATCAGCAGCGCGATGCCGGCGTCGCTCATCTGGAATTCCAGGCGCTCGCGCGGGTACTCGGCGTCCAGCGGCACGTAGGCGCCGCCGGCCTTGAGCACCGCCAGCAGCGCCAGGGGAATCCGTACGTTGCGCGGCAAGGCGACGCCGACGCGGACTTCCGGGCCGACGCCCAGGGTCATCAGGCGATGGGCCAGGCGGTTGGAATCGCGCTCCAGCGCTGCGAAATCGACTTCCTCTTCACCACAGATCAGCGCCACCTCATTGCCACGCAGCGCGGCCTGGCGGGCAATCGCCAGGTGCACCGGCTCGGCCGGCGGCAGCGACTGGTGCGGGCCACGGCAGGCGGCCAGAGCCGCGCGGTCGCTGGCGGACAGGCATTGCAGATCGCCGATGCGCTTGCCGGCGCCGTGCAGCAGGCTGTCCAGCACCTGCTCCATATTGCCGCGCAGGCGCGCCACGGCGGGTGCGCTGAAGTGCGCGCGCAGGTACTGGTATTCGATTTCCAGGCGCTCGCCGACGCGCACGGCGAGGTCCATCGGGATACTGGTCTCGTCCTTGGATTTCAGCTCGCCGAAGCGCGGCCCCTGGGCGCTGCGCAGCACCTCGTCGACCGGGTAGTTCTCGAACACGATGATGCTGTCGAACAGCGCCTGCCCGGCCTGGCCGGCCCAGCGCTGGATGTCGTACAGCGGCGTGTGCTCGAACTCGCGCACCTCCAGGTTGTAGGCCTGCAGCTCGCGCAGCCAGTCGCCGAGGTCGGCATGCTCGGCCGGCGCCTGGACGATGGGCAGCGTGTTGATGAACAGGCCCAGCAGGCTGTCGGCGCCGGCCAGCTGCGCGGGACGCCCGGCCACGGTGGCGCCGAAGGCGACTCGCTGCTGCCCGGTGTAGCGCTGCAGCAGGAGAATCCACGCCGCCTGCACCAGGGTGTTCAGCGTTACCCGCTGGCTGCGGGCGAAGGCCTTCAGGCGCTCGGTGGCCGCCGCGTCGTAGCGGCTGTATTCCAGGCCGTGGCCGCTGCCTTCGGCCGGGCGGGCCAGGCTGTCAGCGAGCACGGTGGGCTGGGTGAAACCTTGCAGGCGCGCGCTCCAGAAATCCTGTGCCTGCTGCGGGTCCTGCACCTGCAGCCAGTGGATGTAGTCGCGGTAGCGGCCCTGCTCGGCGATGCTCTCGCCGTTGTAGCGGCGCAGTGCCTCGGCGAACAGCTGGGCGTTGCTCCAGCCGTCGAGCAGGATGTGGTGGTGGGTGTAGACCAGCTGGTGGCTGGCCTCGGCGCTGCGCACCAGCACCAGGCGCAGCAGCGGCGGGCGCTCCAGGTCGAAGCTGCGGCTGCGCTCGGCGGCGGCCAGTTCATCCAGCGCCGCGCCCATGTCCTCACGACCGCGCCAGTCGAGCACCTCCAGCGGCAGCTCGACGTGCTTGTGCACGGCCTGCACCGGCTGATCCAGGCCCTGCCAGTGCACGCCGGCACGCAGGTTGTCGTGGGCATCCAGCGCGGCCTGCCAAGCGCCGCGGAAGCGCTCCACGTCCAGGTCGTGCACCTCCACGCGCAGCTGGTTGACGTAGACGCCGCCCTCGCTGCCGTCCACGCCGTGGAACAGCATGCCCTGCTGCATCGGCGACAGCGGGTAGAGGTCTTCGATCTGGTCTGAATCCAGACCGAGTGCGGCCAGTTGCGCCGCGTCCGGCGCCTCGATAGCGGCGGCGGCAAGCGGCGCATCGACCGCCACGAAATCACCGGCCACGCGGGCCAGCGCCTGCAGCGTCTGGTGCTGGAACAGGTCCTTCGGGCTCAGTTGCAGACCGGCGGCGCGAGCGCGGCTGACCACCTGGATGGAGACGATGGAATCGCCGCCCAGCTCGAAGAAGTTGTCGTCCAGTCCTACGCGCTCAAGGCCGAGCACGGCGCACCAGATGGCCGCCAGGGTCTGCTCGTGCTCGCTCTCCGGCGCGCGGTAGGTCTTCTGCAGCAGGCTGAAGTCCGGCTCCGGCAGCGCCTTGCGGTCGAGCTTGCCGTTGGGGGTCAGCGGCATGCGCTCGAGCTGGACGATCTGCGCGGGAACCATGTAGTCCGGCAACTCTTCCAGCAAGGCGGCACGCAGATCAGTATCGATCTGTCCCGTAACGTACCCCACCAGTTGCTTCACCTGCCCCGCATCGCGAGCGATGACCACCGCCTCGCGCACGCCGGGCTGGCCGAGCAGGCGCGATTCGATCTCGCCCAGCTCGATGCGGAAGCCGCGGATCTTCACCTGATGATCGATGCGGCCGAGGTATTCCAGCACGCCGTCGGCGCGCCAGCGCGCGAGGTCGCCGGTGCGGTACATGCGCGCGCCGGATTCCCTACCGTAGGGATCGGCGACGAAACGCTCGCAGGTCAGTTCCGGGCGCCCGTGGTAGCCGCGCGCCAGGCCGTCACCGGCGATGTACAGCTCGCCCGCCACGCCAATCGGTGCGGGTTGCAGCTCACCATCGAGGATGTACAGCTGGGTGTTGGCGATGGGCTTGCCGAGCAGCGCACGGGCGCGCTTTTCGATCTTCCAGGCCGCCGACCAGATGGTGGTTTCGGTCGGACCGTAGAGGTTCCACAGCGCATCCGTCTGGGCAGTGAGCTTGTCCGCCAACTCGGCGGACAGCGCTTCGCCGCCGCAGAAGAAACGGCAGCCGGTCAGGCGCGGGAAGTCCTCGTGGCCGCTGAGCAGCGTCCAGGTGCTCGGGGTGGCCTGGATCACCGTCACGCCCTGCTCCAGTGCCACACCGAGCAGGCGCGCTGGGTCGCGCGCGACGTCGCGGTCGACCAGCACCACACGGCCGCCGACCAGCAGTGGCAGGTACAGCTCCAGCGCGGAGATGTCGAAGGACAGCGAGGTCAGCGCAAGCACGCGGTCCTGCGCGTTCAGGCCCGGCTCGCGGGCCATGCTCAGCATGAAGTTGACCACGCCGCCGTGGCGAACGGCGACGCCCTTGGGCTTGCCGGTGGAGCCGGAGGTGTAGATGACGTAGGCCAGATCATCCGGCGTCGCGACGTTGTGCAGGTCGCTGTCGGCGTAGCCCTCCAGCTGCGCCCAGTCGCGGTCCAGGCAGAACGCGCGGGCGCCGGTCTGCGGCAGCTCGCCGAGCAGATGCTGCTGGGTCAGCAACAGGCGCACGCCGCCGTCTTCGAGCATGTGCGCCAGGCGTTCGGCGGGGAATTCCGGGTCCAGCGGCACGTAGGCGCCGCCGGCCTTGAGCACGGCAAGCAAAGCCACCGGCAGTTCCACCGAGCGTTCCAGGGCGACGCCGACGCGGCTGTCCGGGCCGACGCCCTGCTCGCGCAACCAGTGCGCGAGGCGGTTGGCGCGGCGATTCAGCTCGGCGTAACTGAGGCTGCGCTGGCCGTCGGTGAGCGCGATGTCATCCGGCGAGCGCTGCGCCTGCTGTTCGATCAGCTGATGCAGGCAGGCGTCACGCGGGTAGTCCATGTCGGTGGCGTTCCAGCCGTAGAGCAGTTGTTCGCGTTCGCTGCCATCCAGCAGCGGCAGGCGCGCCACCGGGCATTGCGGCTCGCGCACCAGGGCCTGCAGCAGGTTGAGGAAGTGCCCGCTCAGGCGCTGGATGGTCGCCGCATCGAACTGGTCGGTGGCGTACATGAACTGCCCGCGCACCTGGCCGTCGCGGCTTTCCTCGGTGTTCAGGGTCAGGTCGAACTTGGCGATGCCGCCGTCCAGCTCCAGGCTTTCCAGGCGCAGGCCGCCGGGCAGCTCGCGCAGGGCATCGCGGCGGCTCGGCTGGTGGTTGCAGGCCACCTGGAACAGCGGGTTGTAGCTCAGGCTGCGCTCGGGTTGCAGCGCGTCCACCAGTTGCTCGAACGGCAGGTCCGGGTTGGCCTGGGCGCCCAGCACCGCCTCGCGGGTGCGGGCCAGGAAGGCGTTGAAGGATTCGTCGCCGTCGATGCGCGCCGACAGCACCTGGGTATTCACGAAAAAGCCGATCAGCCTTTCGCTCTCGGCACGGCCACGGCCGGCGATGGGTACGCCGACGCGCAGCTCGCGCTGGCCGCTGTAGCGCGACAGCAGCAGCTGGTAGGCCGCGAGGATCAACATGAACAGCGTGGCGCCCTGCCCGCGCGCCAGTTCGCGCAGGGAATCGCTGAGCGCACGGGGCAGCTCGAAGTCCAGGGTCGCGCCGCGATAGCTCTGCACCAGCGGGCGCGGCCGGTCGCCCGGCAGGGTCAGCAGCAGGGATTCGTCGCCCAGCTGTTCCTTCCAGTAGGCCAGCTGCCGCTCGCCTTCGCCGGCCGACAGCCACAGGCGCTGCCAGCGGGCGATGTCGCTGTACTGGATCGGCAAGGCTTCCAGCTGGGCCTGCGTGCCTTGCACCTCGGCGCTGTAGAGAGCAGCGAACTCGTCGATCAGCACGCCGATGGACCAGCCGTCGGCAATGATGTGGTGCAGGTTCACCAGCAGCAGCGCTTCGCCCGGCAGACGCGCCAGGTGCAGGCGCAGCAGCGGGCCTTCGGCGAGGTCAAAGGACCCTTGTGCGGCGTGCTGCAGCCAGTCACGGGCGGAGGACTCTTCGCTGAAGTTTCGGCGTTCCAGACTCGGTGAACGTGGGGGGAGAATGCACTGCTGCACCTCACCCTCAACTTCGCGGAACACCGTCCGCAGGCTTTCATGGCGCGCGATCAGCGCGGCGAAGGCCCGCCCCAGCGCGCCCTCGTCCAGCGCGCCGCGCAGGCGCACGGCGGCGGGAATGTTGTAGGCCGCGCTGTGCGGCTCCATCTGCCAGAGGAACCACAGGCGCGCCTGGGCCGCCGACAGCGGCGCGTGCGTGCGCCCCTCACGGAGGATCGGCAAGCGCGACAGGCTCACGCCTTTCTCGCGCAGCTGACGCAGGAAGATGATCTGCTTGTCCTCGGGCAGCGCGCCAAGGCGCTCCGCGACCTGTTTCAGCTGGGCGTCCATCGGGTGCGTCATTACAGATTCTCCAGCTCGCCGAGCAGTTCATCCATCAGGTCCAGTTCCTCTTCCGCACTGGCGGTGCTTGCCCGCTGGGTTTCGATCCAGGCGGCCAGTGCCTCGATATTGCTCAGCTCGAACAGGCGGTGCAGCGGCAGTTCCAGGCCCAGGCGCTGACGCAGGGTCAGGCCGACCTGGGTAAGCAGCAGCGAATGGCCGCCCAGTTCGAAGAAGTCGTCGTGCAGGCCGACGCGGTCCACCTGCAGCACGTGCTGCCAGATGCCGGCCAGCTCGACTTCCAGGTCGCTGCGCGGCGCCACGTACTCGCGCAGGCTGTCGCCCAGTTGCGGGTCCGGCAGGGCCTTGCGGTCAAGCTTGCCGTTGGGCGACAGCGGCATGGCGGGAAGCAGGATGATCCGCGACGGCACCATGTAATCCGGCAATTCGCCTTGCAGCGCCTGACGCAGGGCTTCGGGCTCGGCGCTGGCGACCACGTAGGCCAGCAGCACGCCGTCCTTGGCCACCACCACCGCTTCGCCGACCTGCGGATGGGCCTGCAGGCGCGCCTCGATCTCGCCCAGCTCGATGCGCAGGCCGCGAATCTTCACCTGATGGTCGAGACGGCCGAGGTATTCGATGGCGCCGTCTTCGCGCTGGCGAGCCAGGTCGCCGGTGCGATACAGGCGCTCAGCGCTGCCGAACGGGTCGGCCACGAAGCGCTCGGCGGTCAGGCCGGGGCGCGCGTGGTAGCCGCGCGCCAGGCCTACGCCGCCGATGTACAGCTCGCCGGCCACGCCTTGCGGCACTGGCTCCAGGCGCTCGTCGAGCAGCACCAGGCGCAGGTTGTCGATGGGTCGACCGATGGGCACGACCTGCCGCGCGTTGTCTTCGTCGCAGGCCCAGAAGCTGACGTCGATCGCCGCTTCGGTCGGGCCGTAAAGGTTGTGCAGCTTCGCACTGCTGCGCTGGCAGAATTGCTGTTGCAGCTCATAGGGCAGCGCCTCGCCGGAGCAGATGACCTGCAGCAGCGACGAGCAGCGCTCCAGTTCACCGGAGGCGACGAAGGCCTGCAGCATCGACGGCACGAAGTGCAGCGTGGTGACCTGCCCCGCCTCGATCACCTGGCGCAGCGCCGCCGGATCGCGGTGCGCGCCGGGCGCGGCGACTACCAGGGCGGCGCCGGTCATGAGCGGCCAGAAGAACTCCCAGACCGACACGTCGAAGCTGAACGGGGTCTTCTGCAACACGCGGTCGGAGGCATCCAGCGCGTAGGCCTTCTGCATCCAGTGCAGGCGGTTGACCAGCGCCCGGTGGCTGTTGCCGGCGCCCTTGGGCTTGCCGGTGGAGCCGGAGGTGTAGATCAGGTACGCGAGGTTCTGCGGGCTGCCGGCGCTGGCCGGGTTCTGCTCGGAGGCCGTGGCGATCTCGTTCCACTGGCTGTCCAGGCAGACCATTACCGCGTCACTTGCCGGCAGGCGTTCCAGCAGGTGCTGCTGGGTCAGCAGCAGGCTCACGCCACTATCGGCAAGCATGTGCTGCAGACGCTCCTGCGGGTAGTCCGGGTCCATCGGCACGTAGGCGCCGCCGGCCTTGACGATGCCCAGCAGGGCCACCACCAGCTCCACCGAACGCTCGGCGGCCACGCCGACCAGCACGTCCGGGCCGACGCCCTGGCCACGCAACCAGTGCGCGAGCTGGTTGGCGCGGGCATTGAGCTGGGCATAGCTCAGGCGGAGATCGCCGAATTGCAGGGCCAGCGCGTCCGGGGTCGCGGCGACCTGGCGCTCGATCAGCTCCTGCAGTTGCACGTCGGCCGGGAATTTCGCCTCGGTGTCGTTGAAGCGTTGCAGCAGTTCGTTGCGCTCGGCATCCGCCAGTTGGCTGACCCGGCCCAGCGGGCGCTCGGCATCTTCCACCAGGGCCAGCAGCAGGTGCTCGAAGTGGCCGCGCAGCTGTTCGATCTGGCTTGAGCTCAAGCGGTCGGCGCGGTAGGTGTAGCGCACGTCCAGCTGTTCGCCGGCGCTGGCCACCAGGGCCAGGGCGTAGTTGGTGCCGTCCACCGGGTGGTGGCCGAGGATGCGCAGGTCGTCCTCGCTGGACGACGCGAGCGCCGCATCCATGGGGAAGTTCTCGAACACGATGATGCTGTCGAACAGCGCCTGGCCGCCGCGACCGGCCCAGCGCTGGATGTCGTACAGCGGCGTGTGCTCGAACTCGCGCACGTCGAGGTTGAACGCCTGCAGCTCGCGCAGCCAGTCGCCCACACGCTGGGCGTCATCCGGCGCTTGCAGGATCGGCAGGGTGTTGATGAACAGGCCGAGGCTCTCTTCCGCTCCCGGCAGCGTGGCCGGGCGCCCCGCCACGGTGGCGCCGAAGGTCACGCTGCGCTGCCCGCAGTAGCGTTGTAGCAGCAGCGCCCAGGCACCCTGCACCAGGGTGTTGAGGGTGACGCGCTGGGTCTGGGCGAAGCGTTGCAGCGGCGCGCTGTCGAGGCGGCTGTGCAGCTCGCGCAGCGGCTCCTCGCGGAAGCCGGCGCTGCAGGCGGTGGCCAGCAGGGTCGGCTCGTCGAAGCCCTTCAGGCGCTCGCGCCAGAAGCGCTCGCCCGCCGCGCCGTCCTGGGCGTGCAGCCAGCCGATGTAGTCGCCGTACTGCGCCGCCGGCGCCGACAGTGCTTCGCCACGGTAGAGCGCGAGCACTTCGCCGATCAGCCGCGCGCTGCTCCAGCCGTCCAGCAGCAGGTGGTGGCAGGTCCAGATCAGGTGGTAGCGGCGCTCGCCCAGGCGCACCAGCGCCAGGCGTTGCAGCGGCGGTTTGGCCAGGTCGAAGCCGAGGTTGCGCTGGGCGTCAGCGACGCTGTCCAAGAGAGCAGTCTGGGCAAGCTGCTGCTCGCCGACCTGCTGGCCGCGCCAGTCGAAGGACTGCACTGGCAGTTGCACGTCGCGCAGGACGAACTGCAACGGCGCCGCGTCGGCACTGGCGAGGAAGCCGGTGCGCAGGTTGCCGTGGCGGGCGACGACCGCGCGCCAGGCATCGAGGAAACGAGCCTCGTCGAGACCTTCCAGATCGACGCGCAGTTGGTTGACGTAGAGCGAAGAGCCCGGCACATCGAGGGCGTGGAACAGCATGCCCTGTTGCATCGGCGATAGCGGATAGAGGTCTTCCACCCCGGCCGGCAGCGGCAGTGCGTCGAGCTGTTGCTGGTCGAGATCGAGCAGCGGCAGCTCGGCGGCTTCCAGCTTGCGCGGGGTGTTCAGGCAGTAAGCGACCAGTGCTTGCAGCTCGGCGCGCAGCAGCGCTTGCAGCTCATCGATGTCCGCCGCGTCGAACATGGCGCTGCTGTAGGTGACTTCCAGGCTCAGTTCGCCGCCGAGCACGCGGCCGGCGTAGACCAGCGCATTGCCCAGCGCGGCGTTCAGCGGCTGGCTGCGGCCCACGCCTTCGAAGGCCGGCAGGAAGTCGGCGTCGGCGAAGGCTTGGTCGAGCTGGCCGAGGTAGTTGAAGGTCACCTGCGGCGCCGGCAGGTCTCGCAGGCTGGCGGCGTGCTGGCTGAGGTAGCGCAGCTGGCCGTAGCCGATACCGGCGCGCGGCAGCTCGCGCAGGTGTTCGCGGGTGGCGCGCAGGTCCGCACCCGGCTCGCCGCCGGCGTGCAGGCGTACAGGATAGAGCGCGGTGAACCAGCCCACGGAACGGCTCAGGTCCAGCGCCGCGTCGCCGTCGAAGGCGTCGCGGCCGTGGCCCTCCATCTCCACCAGCGCAGAGCTTTCACCGGTCCAGGCGCACAGGGCGCGGGCCAGCGCGGTCAGCAGCAGGTCGTTGATCTGCAGGCGCTGCGCCTTCAGTGCCGGGCCGAGCAGTTGGCGGGTGGTCTCGACATCGAGGCTGAAGCGCGCGTTGGCGGCTTCCTTCCAGGTGGCCGGGGCGCCGCTGCGGGCGCGGGTCAGACGCGGCGCATCGCGCAGTTCGGCCTGCCAGTAGCCAAGCTCAGCGGTAGCGCCATTGGCAGCCGCCCGCTGGCGGGCGCTCCAGGCCTGGTAGCTGTCGCTGCGCGGCAACGCGGCAGGCATGCGGCCGGCGCGCAGTTCGCGGTAGGCGTACTGCAGGTCTTCCAGCAGGATGCGCCAGGACACGCCGTCCACCGCCAGGTGATGGATCACCAGCAGCAGGCGCTCGCTGCCATCCTCCAGGCCGACCTGCATGGCGCGCAGCAGCGGGCCATTGGCGATATCCAGGCTGGCCTGGGCGTCATCGCACAGGCGTTCCAGGGTGCGGGCGTCAGCGGCGCGGCGACGCCACAGCAGGGTCATGTCCAGCGGGCCGTGTTCGGCATAGCGCTGGCGGCTGCCATCGAAGCGCAGGCGCAGCGCGTCGTGCTGGCCGACCAGCCAGTGCAGCGCACGGGCCAGCACGTCGCCGTCCAGAGCTTCGCGCGGTTGCACCAGTACAGCCTGGTTCCAGTGGTGACGTTGGGCGCTCGGTACACGTTCAAAAAAACGCGCCTGCACCGGCGACAGCGCCACTTCACCGCTGACCGAAGCCGCCGGCGCGGGTGCTGCCGGCGCGGCCGGGGCGCGGCTTTCCAGCCATTGCGCCAGCTGGCGGACGCTCTGCCGCTCGAACAGCTGTTTCGGGCTGAGTTTGTAACCCAGCTTACGGATGCGCGCGATGATCTGCAGGCTGAGGATGGAGTCGCCGCCCAGCTCGAAGAAGTTGTCCTCGGCACCGACGCGCTCGACTTTCAGCACGGCTTGCCAGATAGCGGCGATGCGTTGTTCCAGCTCGCTCAGCGGCGCGCTGTCCAAGGCCTTGGCAACCGCTTCGGCACGCGGCAGCGCCTGGCGGTCCACCTTGCCGTTGGCGTTCAGCGGCAGGCGTTCCAGCAGCGTCAACTGAGCCGGCAGCAGGTATTCCGGCACGGCGGCGGCCAGGCCTTCGCGCAGGCTTTCCACGCTCTGCCCCTCAGTCACGGCCCAGGCCAGCAGCTTCATCGGGCCGTCGTTGTCGCGCTCGGCCAGCGCCACGGCATCGCGCACGCCGGGCAGGCGCTTGAGCGCTTGCGCCAGTTCACCCGGCTCGACGCGGTAGCCACGGATCTTCACCTGGTCGTCGACGCGGCCGAGGAATTCCACGACGCCGTGACGGCTCAGGCGCACGCGGTCACCACTGCGGTACAGGCGTTCGCCCTCGATCTCGACAAAGCGCTCGGCGGTCATTTCCGGCAGGCCGAGGTAACCCAGCGCCAGGCCGGCGCCGCCGATGAACAGCTCGCCGGGCACGCCCGGCAGCAGGTCGCGGCCGTTCTCGTCGAGCACGCGAATGGCGCTGTTGGCCAGCGGCGTTCCGATGGGTAGTGTCGAGGCGGGCAGATCGTCCAGCAGCGACCATTCGTGGGTCAGCACGCCCACAGTGGACTCGCTGGGGCCGTAGTGGTTGACGACGCGCAGCTTGGGCGCAAGCTCACGGATTGGCTGCAACAGCGCGCGGTCGCAGGCCTCACCGCCGACCACCAGCAGACGCCGCGGCAGCACGGCGGCAGCGTTGGGCGCGGCGGCCAGCAGGCCGGCGAGATGGCTGGGGACGATCTTCAGCACGTCCACATCCTGCATGAACGCGGCGAAGCACTCGGCATCGGCCACAGCCTGGGCATCCGCCAGGTGCAGGCGACCACCGCCACACAGCGCGCCGAACAGCGTGGTGTGGCCGAGGTCGGCGGCCACCGAGGAGACCATCGCCATGCCCAGACCCCGGGCGCGGCCCTGGTCCAGTTGCAGGCGTTCGAGCACGGCCTGCACGTAGTTGGCCAGCGCCGCGTGGCTGACGCGCACGCCCTTGGGCTGGCCGGTGGAGCCGGACGTGAAGATCACATAGGCGGCCTGTTGCGGGTCGATGCTCCGCCCAGGCGCGGCAGCGCTGCCCTGCTCCGGGCCGCCGGCCGGGATCAGCGTGGCGGCGGCGCCGAAGGTTTCCCGCAGCACCGGTTCGCTCACCAGCACGCGGCCGATGCCGTTGTCCTGGAGCAACTGGCGCAGGCGCTCGGCCGGCTGCGCCGGGTCCAGTGGCACATAGGTGGCGCCGGCCTTGAGCACGCCCAGCAACAGGAGCACCCACTGCGCGCTGCGCTCCTGGCAGATCGCGACGCACTCGCCCGGCTCCACGCCGCTGGCGATCAGCGCGTTGGCCAGGCGGTTGCTGCGCTGGTCCAGCTCGGCATAGCTGTAGCGAATGCTGTCGTCCTGCACGGCGATGGCGTCCGGCTGTGCGGCGACCTGCGCGGCGAACAACCCGAGCACATCCTGCTGCGGCCATTGGCGGGTCTCACCGCGACGGCGCGAGGCCACCGGGCGCGGCAGTTCGCCGAGGGCGCGCTGCGGCTCGGCGCACAGCTGGCGCAGCAGAGCCTCGAACTGGCCGGCGATGGCGGCGACGCTGTCCCCGTCGAACAGGTCGCGGGCATAGACGAAGCTGCCGCGCAGTTCATCGCCCGGCTGGCCGCTGGCGTCCAGCGCCTCGGCCATGTCCAGGGCGAGGTCGAAGCGCGCGCCGTACTGTTCCTCGCTGAACAGTTCCAGCTTCAGCGCGCCGGCATCGGGCAGGCGACTGACGTCGAAGCCGAAGTTGAACTTCACCTGCACCAGCGGGTTGTAGGCCAGGCTGCGCTCGGGCTGCAGGGCTTCGACCAGTTGCTCGAAGGGCAGGTCCTGGTGCGCCTGGGCGCCCAGGGCCAGGGGCTTGAGATCGGCCAGCAGCGCGGCAAAGGACTGGTCATCCGACAGGGCGAACGGCATCACCTGGGTGTTGACGAAGAAACCGATCAGCCCCTCGGTTTCCAACTGCTGGCGGTTGGCGATGGGCACAGCGACGCGCAGGTCACTCTGGCCGCTGTAGCGCTGCATCAACACGGCGTAGGCGCCGAGCAGCAGCATGAACAGGGTGACGTCCTGCTCGCGGGCCAGTTGCTTTAGGCGATTGCCAAGGCCGGCGTCCAGGCTGAAGCCGAGGCTGCCGCCACGGTAGCTCTGCACGGCTGGGCGCGGACGGTCGGTGGCCAGTTCCAGTACCGGCGTCTCTCGATTGAGCTGCTCGGTCCACCAGCCCAGCTGACGCTGGCCCTCCTCGCCCGCCAGCAGCTCACGCTGCCACTGGGCGTAGTCGGCGTACTGCACCGGCAGCGCCGGCAGTTGCAGTTCCTCGCCAGCGGCGAATGCGCCATAGAGGCGGCTGAACTCGTCCACCAGCACGCGGATCGACCAGCCATCGGAGACGATGTGGTGCATCGTCAGCAGCAGCACATGGTCGGCGTCGGTGAGCTTGATGAGCGTGAGGCGTAGCAGCGGGCCGTTGCGCAAGTCGAACGGACGCTGGGCTTCTGTTTCAGCCAGCGCACGCGCGGCGGCCTCGGCATCTTTTTCCGCAGACAGGTCGACCCGCGCCAGGTCCAGCGGCCGGGCTGGCTGGATACGCTGGAAGGCCTGACCGTCCACTTCATCGAAGGTGGTGCGCAGGGTTTCGTGGCGTGCGACCAAGGCATCGAAGGCGCGGCGTAGCGCGGACTCGTCCAGCTGGCCGCGCAGGCGCAGCGCGCCCGGCACGTTGTAGGCGGCGCTGGCCGGCTCCATCTGCCAGAAGAACCACAGGCGGCTCTGGGCCGCGGACAACGGCAGATCGCCGTCACGGGCCACGGCGCGCAATGCCGGACGCGCGCTAGGCGCAAGTGCCGTCAGCCGTGCAGCGAATTCGTCCAGGCGGCTGGCTTCGAACAGGTCGCGCAGCGGCACTTCGCAGCCCAGGTCGCGGCGCAGGCGGGAGATCACTTGCGTGGCCAGCAGCGAGTGGCCGCCCAGTTCGAAGAAGTCGTCCTCTCGGCCCACCGCAGGCACGCCGAGCACTTCCGCCCAGACGGCGGCGACGCGGCTTTCCAGCCCGTCGCGCGGGGCTTCGGTGGTGCTGGCAGCCTCCTGCGGCTCGGGCAGCGCCTTGCGGTCGATCTTGCCGTTGGCGTTGAGCGGCATCTGTTCCAGCACGAGCAGGCGCGACGGCACCATGTACTCCGGCAGCTCCGAACGCAGCGCGGCCTTGAGGGCGTCTTCAGCCAGTGCTTCGCCGACGACATAGCCCAGCAGGCGCTTGCCCCGCTCGCTGTCGCGGGCGATCACCGCCGCTTCGCGCACGCCGGGCAGCGCACGCAGGCGCGCTTCGATCTCGCCCGGTTCGATACGGAAGCCACGGATCTTCACCTGCTGATCGACGCGGCCGAGGTAATCCAGCGCACCGTCCTCACGCCAGCGCACACGGTCGCCGCTGCGGTAGGCGCGCAGGCCTTGGGCAAACGGGTCGGCGACGAAGCGTTCGGCGGTCATGCCGGCGCGCTGGTGGTATCCACGGGCCAGGCCGTGGCCGCCGATGTACAGCTCACCCGCCACGCCGCGCGGCAGCGGTTGCAGGCGGTCGTCGAGGATGTACAGGCTGCGTTCGCCGACCACTTCGCCGATGGGCGCATAGGCCGCGCCGCACGCGGTTTTCGCGTCGGCTTTCCAGAGCATCGGGGTGACCACGGTTTCGGTGGGGCCGTAGCCGTTGATCAGGTGCTGCGGTTTCAGCGCCTGGTGCGCCAGTTGGTAGGCCGCTTCGGGCACCGCGTCACCGCCGAAGCAGTAGATGCGCATGCTCGGCGCGTGACCGGTGATCAGAGCTTGTTCAGCCAGCTGTTGCAGGTAGGCCGGCGGGAAGGCGGCGACCGTCACTTCGTGGCGGCGCAGTTGCTCCAGGGTCTGCTCGGCGGTCCACAGCGCGTCATTGCGGATCAGCAGGCTTCCGCCGTGGGACAGCGCGGTGAGCCAGCGTTCGTGGGCGCCGTCGAAGGCGAAGGACATGAAGATCAGTTCGCGGTCGGCCTCGCTCATGGCATAGCGCTGACCGATGGCGCGGCAGTGCGCGGCGATCTCGCCGTGGGCGACGGCGACGCCCTTGGGCTGGCCGGTGGAACCGGAGGTGTAGATCAGGTAGGCGAGGTTCTGCGGCTGGATGCGCACCAGCGGGCGCACCGCCAGCGCGTTGGCCAGGTCGGCCTCTTCCAGCACCAGGCGCTCGACACCTGCCGGCAGCGGCAGGCGCTCGGCCAGCTCGGCGTTGGTCAGCAGCAGGTCGACACCGGCGTCCTGCATCAGCCAGGCCAGGCGTTCCTCGGGGTAATCGACGTCCAGCGGCAGGTAGGCGCCGCCGGCTTTCATCACCGCCAGCAGGGCCAGCGGGATGTCCACGCCACGCGGCAACGCCACGGCGACCCGGCGTTCGGCGCCGATGCCACGCTGGATCAGGCGCTGCGCCAGGCGGTTGGAACGGTCTTCCAGTTCGGCGAAGTTCACTTCGCGCAGCTCGTCGACCAGCGCGACCTTGGCCGGATGGCGGCGGGCCTGGGCGGCGATGGTCTCGCTCAGCGCTTCGAAGGCCGGCGCGTCAGCGGCCACGGCAATGCTCCAGTCGCCGGCGGGCAGCCAGTCGCGGGCGTCCAGCACGGCGTCGGCGTTCATCTGCGGCAGTGCGCGCAGCAGGTCGAGGAAGTGCCCGACCAGGCGTTGCATGCCGGCGGCCGCGTAGCGCTCGCGGGCATAGCAGAAGCTCAGGCGCAGGCTCTGTTCGCCTTCGCGGACGCGCAGCACCAGGTCGAACGGCGTTTCCAGGTCGAGCTGTTCCAGCGCTTCCACGCTGACGCCCGGCAGGCCGTTGCCGGCGCGCGGTTGCCACTGGTGGTCGAAGGCGACCTGGCACAGCGGATGGCGGCCGTGGCCACGCTCGGGTTGCAGCGCTTCCACCAGCTGTTCGAACGGCAGGCCCTGGTGCGCCTGGGCTTGCAGCAGGTCGTCGCGCAGCTGGCGGAGTACGCCGCGCAGGCTGGCGCCTTCGGGCAGCTCGCTGCGCAGCACCAGCAGGTTGACGAAGAAGCCGACCAGGCGCTCGCTGTCCAGCTGCTCGCGGCCGGCCTGGGTCAGGCCGATGCGCAGGTCGTGCTGGCCACTGTAGCGCTGCAGCAGCAGGTTGTAGGCGCTGAGCAGGAGCATCGACAGGGTCGCGCCGTGGGCCTGGGCCAGGCTGCGCAGTTTGCCGGTCAGTTCGGCGTCGATGTCACGCTCGATCAGCTCGGCGCTCTGGCCTTTCTCGCCCGTCGTGAACGGCAGTTCCAGCGGCGAATGCTGATTGCCCAGGCGCTCGCTCCACCAGTCCAGCAGACGGGCGCCCTCGCCCGCCTCCAGCTTGCCCTGCTGGGCGGCGGCGAGGTCGAGGTACTGGCGCGGCAGCGCCGGCAGCACCGGCTCGCGCTGTTCGACGATGGCGCGGTAGCACTCGGCGAATTCGTCCAGCAGCAGGTTCAGCGACCAGCCGTCGGCGATGATGTGGTGCACGCAGAGCAGCAATGCCTGGCGACCGCCACCAAGATTCTGCAGGCGCAGGCGCAGCAGCGGGCCGTGAGCCAGGTCGAAGGGCTGCGCGGCGAAGGCGTCGGCGTCCTCGCGGGCGGCGATGTCGCGGCGGGCGTTGCCCAGGGAACTGAAGTCGCTTTCGCTGAGTTCCACTTGCGTGGCATCGGACAGGCTCAGCGACACCTCGCCATCGGCCTGTTCGATGAAGCGGCTGCGCAGGGTTTCGTGGCGCCCCAGCAGGATCGCGAAGGCCTGTTCCACCGCCGGCCGGCGCAGTTCACCGCGCAGGTTCATGCGCCCGGCGATGTGGTACACGGCGCTTTCCGGTTCCAGCTTCCAGAGGAACCACAGGCGACGCTGGGCCGGCGACAGCGGCAGCCGGCCGTCACGCGGGACCAGCGGCAGGCTTTCGGCCTCGGCAGTCGGCAGTGCTGCCAGCACGGCGACGAAAGCGCCCAGCTCTGGCGCTTCGAACAACAGGCGCAGCTCCACGGCACGGCCCAGGCGCTCGCGCAGGCGCGCCATCAGCTGGGTGGCCTTGATCGAGTTACCGCCCAGGGCGAAGAAGTTGTCGTCGCGGCGGATCGCCGGCAGTTCCAGCACCTCGCTCCACAGCGCGGCGATGGCTTGCTCTTCAGCAGACAGTGGTGCGACCGGCTTGGCGCTGGCGCCATCGCTGATCGGTTCACCGGCGCGCTGGATGGCGTAGGCCTGCAGGCTGCCGTCGAGCAGCTGGGTGCGGCATACCGAGCGTTGCAGCTTGCCGCTGGAAGTCTTGGGCAGTGCGCCCGGTTCCAGCAGCGCCACCACCAGCGGCGCCTCCTGGAAGGTTTCCGCCACGGCGGCGGAGATGGCCCTGGCCAGCGCTTCGGCGGAGATCAGCTTGCGCACGCTGCGCCCGACCTCGGCGGCGATGCCGATGCCCTCGCGTCCCTGGTGCTCGATGGCGAAGGCGGAGACGCGGCCCTTGCGCACCAGGTCGACCTCTTCCTCGACGCAGCGTTCCAGGTCCTGCGGGTAGAGGTTCTGGCCACGGACGATGAGCATGTCCTTGAGGCGGCCGGTGACGAACAGCTCGTCGTTGTGCAGGAAGCCCAGGTCGCCGGTGCGCAGCCAGGTGCGCCCGTCCTTTTCGACGAAGGTGCGCGCGCTGGCTTCCGGGTTGCGCCAGTAGCCCAGCGCGACGCTGGGGCCGCTGCTCCAGATTTCACCGACGCGGTCCGGGCCGAGGGTTTCACCGCTGATTGGATCGACCAGTTGAATCTCGTGATCGGGCTGGGCGCCCCCGCAGTTGATCAGCGAGGTGCCGCGGCCCGGACGGGCGATGTTTTCGCCCAGGGCTTCGAGGTCCACTTCCAGCTGGCCGATGCCTTCGCCGCGCACGCCGCCGGTGACGAACAGGGTCGCTTCGGCGAGGCCGTAGCAGGCGTAGAAGGACGAGGCGTCGAACCGCGCCGGGGCGAACCAGGCGGCGAAGCGTTCCAGGGTGTCCGGACGGATCGGTTCGGAGCCGGAGAAGGCCACGCGCCATTTGCTCAGGTCGAGGCCTTCCAGCGCGGTTTCGTTGACCCGCTCGCAGCACAGGCGGTAGGCGAAGTCCGGCCCGCCGCTGACGGTGCCGCCGAAACGGGCGATGGCTTCCAGCCAGCGACGCGGGCGTTCGAGGAAATAGCGCGGCGACATCAGCACGCACTCGATGCCGCTGTAAATCGGCTGCAGCAGACCGCCGATCAGGCCCATGTCATGGAACAGCGGCAGCCAGCTGACGATCACGTCGTCGTCGCCAATGCCGAAGCCGTGGCGGATCAGGCGCTCGTTGGCCATCAGGTTGCCGTGGCTGACCTGCACGCCCTTGGGCGTCGAGGTGGAGCCGGAGGTGTATTGCAGGAAGGCGATGTCGTCATCGGCCAGCTCCGGCATCTGCCATTCGACGGCCAGTGCCGGATCGGCCTGGTCCACCGCCAGCAGCAGCGGGCTGTCGCCGTTCGCGCGCGCGCAGGCTGGACGCAGGGCCTCGATCAGTGCGGAATCCGTGAGCACCAGGCTCGGCTGCGCGTCATCGAGGATCGAGCGCAGGCGCGCCAGGTGCTGCGGGCGCACGGACTCCGGCGGATAGGCCGGCACGGCGATGATCCCCGAGTAGAGGCAGGCGAAGAACGCCGCGACGTAGTCCGGGCCGCTGGGCAGCAACAGCACGGCGCGGTCGCCGTGCTGGCCGTGGCGCAGCATCCAGGCGGCCAGGGCGCGGGCGCGCTCGTCCAACTCACGGAAGCTGATGGGCTGCTCGACGTTTTCGGCGATGAATCGCAGGGCAGTCTTGCGCGGCATTTCGCAGGCGCGTTGCAGCAGGGCCTCGACCAGGTTTCCTGCGGCTTCGTAGCGGTCGTTCATGAGATCACCTGTTCTGTCGGCGGGCGCGTGGGGCCCGCCGGAGGGAAATTCGTGGGTTCAGCTGCTTGTGCGGAGCGCCGTGATCGATCACTCGCTCCGACCTGTCCCCTCTCCCAGGGGAAGAGGGAGCTATCCGTGCAGGCTTCAGACTCCTGCGTCAGCCCCAAAGCCTTCTGCCATCGCCACGACTACCTTGCGCGGCCCGCTGAATGGCGAGCGCGCATGGGCGGCGAGCATGTTGTCGAGCATCAGGACGTCGCCGCTGGTCCAGGGGAAGCTCACCTTGACCTCCTCCAGCACGCCGCGGATTTCGTCGAGCACCGAGGGCTCGATGGGGCTGCCGTCGCCGTAGTAGACGTTGCGCGGCAGGTCTTCCTCGTCGACGATTTCCAGCAGGCTCTCGCGCACATCCGCAGGCAGGTTGGAAACGTGGAACAGGTGCGCCTGGTTGAACCAGACCCAGTCCCGGGTGACCGGGTGCTGGGCGACTGCCTGGCAGACCTGGCGGGTGCGCAATTCGCCGTCTTCCTTCCACTCCCAGCCGATCCGGTGGGCCTTGCAGTACGCCTCGACCACGGCCGGGTCACTGCTGTTGAACACCTGCTCCCAGGCCACGTCCAGGCCGTTGCCGAAGTTGCGGGTGTACATCAGCCCACGCTCGCTGAAGCGGCGGCGGATGCCCTCGTCGACCCGGCGGTAGATCTCGCGGCTGTCGGCGATCGGCGTCTCGCCACCGTTCTGCGCGGCCTGCACGCAGTAGAACCAGATCTTCATCGGCCACTCGCGGGTGTAGGCCTGCTCGTTGTGCAGCGGAATGTGCTGGTGCGGCGGGTACTCGGTGGAGGTGTACACGCCGCTGGTGACGTTGCTGCGCGGCGTGGAGCCGAACTCGTAGTTGAGCAGCGGATGGCCGAAGCCGGCGGCGAACTCGCGGAAGCGCTCCGGCGCGCCGACCTGGAAGCCACGGAAGAGGATGCCGGCGCACACCGGCAGGCGCTCCGCCACCAGTGGGCGCAGCTCGGCGAGGGCATCGAGCAGGTCGATGCCCTCGCCGCGCGCCTGCACCCGCAGGGGCAAGCCGCCACGGGCCTGCGCCAGGGGAGCGATGTCGAACAAGGAGGAAGTGAGCATCGGGATTCTCCGCGCGGGGCGCTCAGGCCAGTGCCGCGTCGCTCGGCTGATTCGACGGCCGCAGGTGGCCGAGCATCAGTTCGAGCAGGCGCGCTTCGCTGCTGTTGAGGAAGAAGTGCCCACCGTCGAGCATTTCCAGGGAG
The DNA here is from genome assembly GCF_000349845.1 of Pseudomonas sp. ATCC 13867. Taxonomy (NCBI): domain Bacteria; kingdom Pseudomonadati; phylum Pseudomonadota; class Gammaproteobacteria; order Pseudomonadales; family Pseudomonadaceae; genus Pseudomonas; species Pseudomonas sp. ATCC 13867. Next base: position 2,897,340 of record NC_020829.1, read on the forward strand.
AAGCCGGCGCGGGTTTCGTCCTGCCACGCCGACAGGGATTCCACCGAAATCCGGTCGGCCTTGCCGCCGAACACATGGATCGGGCAGGACAACTGGGGGCGACGGCGGTAGTCATAGCGGCCGCAGAGGAGGAAATCGGCGCGCATCACCGGCAGGGTCAGGCGCAGCATTTCCTCGTCGGCGAACACCGCTTTGGGGGTGCCGCCGAGGCGGCGCATGCGCTCGATCAACTGCGCGTCGCTCTGCTCTTCGGCCAGTTCGCGGTGACTGTCGCGGCATGACGGCGCGGAGGCCGCCGAGGCGAACAGCGCCTGCGGCGTCGGCAGGCCGCGCTGGCGCAGGGCATGGGCCAGTTCGAAGGCCAGCAGGCCGCCAAGGCTGTGGCCGAACAGCGCGTAGGGTTGCTCCAGGTGCGCGGAGACCTCGCCGGCGAGCTGGTCGGCCAGGCCGCGCAGGTCGGTCTGCAGGTTTTCCGCGAAACGTCGGCCACGGCCGGGCAGTTCCACCGGACGGACGTCGACCCAGACCGGCAACTGGCGCTTCCAGCGCGCATAGACCATCGCGCTGGCGCCGGAGTACGGCAGGCAGAGCAGGCGCAGCATGGGTTACTGCCCCTCGGCCATCTTCTGTCGCAGGCTCAACGGACGCATGTCGGTCCAGTTGCGCTCGACGAAGGCCAGGCAATCGGCCTTGCTGCCCTGCTGGCCGGCTTCGCGCCAGCCGGCGGGGACTTCCTTGTAGTCCGGCCACAGCGAGTACTGCTCCTCGCCGTTGACCAGGACCTTGTACACCGCGTCTTCGCGATCGAATGCCATCGCTCGTTCTCCTTCGCTGCATGGGGTGCCGGCACAAGGCCATGCCTGTGGTTTTGCCGGTTCTGCCATGAAGACGAGGGAGCTCGAGAAATAGTTAGTGTTCTCGTATGAGATTAATTCTCATAAGATAATCGACAACGGTTCCGTCAAGCCGGCAGTTCACCAGCAGATGCATGAAATTTCCTCGCGCTGTGCGGGAACCCCGTCGTAGAGCGATAGTCGGAGTCTCTCGAATAAATTGATAATAATTATCATTTGAACTAGATTGGCCGCCTCAACCCATGTGGACGCCCCCTCCGTCGCATAGGAAACCTTGCATGTCCAAGCCAGCGCCCGCCGAATCGCGTCCTGCTCTCCACGAGCTGTTCGCTACCCACCGGCAGACTTTCATCAATGCGGCCGCACGCATCCTCGGCTGCCGCAGCCACGCCGAAGACGTGGTGCACGATGCGTACCTCAAGCTCAACGGATCCGCGCTCGCGCCCGGCATCCAGTCGCAGAGCGGCTATCTGATGCGCGTGGTGCGCAACCTCGCCATCGACCTCTACCGTCGCCAGGCGCTGGAAAAGCGCTACGCCGGCAGCGAGGAGGAAGGCATGCACATCCCGACGCCCTCCGCCTCGCCGGAAGCCGAGCACGAGGACCGGCAGACCCTGGAAGCCATCTCCAGCGCCCTGCGCGCCCTGCCCGAGCGCACCCGCTACGCCTTCGAGATGTACCGCCTGCACGGCCGCACGCAGAAGGAAATCGCCGAGGAACTGGGTGTCTCCCCGACCCTGGTGAACTTCATGGTGCGCGACGCGCTGGTGCACTGCCGCAAGACCCTCAAGGGCCTGGAGGACGGCAGGGTTTGAGAACCCGTCCATGATCTGCCTGCGCCAGCCCGGACTGCGCTCGGCGAGATTCTGAACAGATTCTTGGCCTCAGCCTTCCGCCAGCGCGCGGAAGGCCGCTCGATACTGCTCCGGCGTGGTGCCGGCCAGGCGCCGGAACATGGCGATGAAGGCCGACGGGCTGCTGTAGCCCAGGTTGAAGGCGATCTGCTGTACCCCTTCCCCCGACGCCAGCGCCTCGATGGCCGCCAGGAAGCGCAGGCGCTGGCGCCATTCGCCGAACGACATGCCCAGCTCCCGCTGACAGGCCCGCGCCAGGGTGCGCTCGGTGCTGTGCACACGCTCGGCCCATTGCGCGAGGGTGCGGTTGTCGCCGGGTTCGGCCTGCAGCGCGGCCAGCATTTCGCCCAGCGCGCCGCTGCTGGCGTAGGGCAGGTAATCGTCGTGGGGTTGCGCGGCCTGCAACTGGTCGATCACCACGGCGGCCAGGCGCCGGTCCGCGTCGCTCTGCGGGATGTTCACCCCTCGCGCGGCAAAGTCGGAGAGGATTGCCTTGAGGATATCGCTGATGGCCAGGGTACAAGGGTTCTCCGGCAGCTTGCGCGCCACCTCGGCGGACACGTACAGCGAGCGGTAGACGATGGCCTGGCGGTTGTAGCAGCTGTGCTCGCGCCCCGGCGGCACCCACACGGCGTACTGCGGCGGCGAAAGGAAGCGCTGGCCATCCACCTCCAGTTCCATCACCCCGTGGGAGGCGTAGTTGAGCTGGCCCCAGGCATGGCGATGGCTGGGCGAATGGGTGCCGGCGTCGAACTCGTCGTAGCGGAAGTACAGGTCGGCGGGCAACTGGTCGATGTCGGGAAGCGGGAGCGGCAGTGCGCGGGTCATGTCCGAATGCCGGGGTGGATTGTCTGAAATTCATTATACGTCTTGATTCGGACGACCCGACAATACACACCGTCATCCCGGAAGCGTTCCTCCATGAATTACCTGTTCCCCCTGCTGGCCGTGGTCATCTGGTCCGGCAACACCGTCGTCAACAAGCTCGCCGTCGGACAGATCGCCCCGGCGGAGATCGGCTTCTTCCGCTGGCTGCTGGCCGGCCTGCTGCTGACGCCCTTCCTGCTGCGCGCCACCCTCGCCCACTGGCCTGTGATCCGCGCCAACCTGGGCAAGATCGTCACCCTCGGCCTGCTCGGCATGGCCGTCTACCAGTGCCTGGCCTACTACGCCGCCGCGCTGACCTCGGCAACCAACATGGGCATCATCCTTTCGCTGATGCCGCTGATGTCCCTCGCCCTCGCCTCGCTGTTGCTGGGTCACCGCATGAGCGTCGCGGCGCTGCTCGGCGCGCTGGTCTCGCTGGGCGGCGTGCTGCTGGTGATCACCCAGGGCAATCCACGGCAATTGCTCAGTCACGGCGTGAACCTGGGCGACGGCATGATGATCGTCGCCACCCTCGCCTACGGCGTGTATGGAGTACTGCTGAAGAAATGGAACCTGCGGCTGCCGCCGCTGGTGATGCTCTACCTGCAGGTGCTGGTGGCGATCCTCGCGCTGCTGCCGCTGTACCTGGCCTCGCCGCACCAGGGGCTGACCGCCGCGAACCTGCCGCTGGTGCTCTACGCCGCGCTGCTGGCCTCCATCGTCGGTGCGCTGGCGTGGATGCAGGGTGTGGCGCGCATGGGGCCGAGCCGCATGTCGCTGTTCTTCAACCTGCTGCCGGTGCTGACCGCCGCCATCGCCGCCGTGGCGCTGGACGAGCGCCTGACCCACTACCACCTGATCGGCGGCACGCTGACCCTGGCCGGCGTGCTGCTGGCCGAACTCTGGCGGCCACGGGAGAAACCCGCCGCGGCCGTCGGCGCCCGCTGACTCGGATGCTCTTGTAGGAGCGAGCCTGCTCGCGAACCGCACAACACCGACTCCGTCTGAGACTCTGTTCGCGAGCAAGCTCGCTCCTACAGATTGCCCCCTACGTCGGCACGGAACTCGGCCATGAGGGTCGAGATCAGCTCCGCCGCCGGCATCTCCCGCGACAAGGGCGCGCCCTGCCCGGCCCACTGCACGGCGAAGTCCGTGTTGCCCTTGGCGGCCGCCGCGGCGGTCAGTGCCTTGGCCGCGTCATAGGTGATGGGATAGTCCGGCAGCGCCGGCGCATCCGCGCTGCCCACGTCGGTGAACAGCCGGTTAACCATGCCCCGCGCCGCACGGCCGGAGATCGCCGCTGTCACTTCGGTACGCTCCCCTCGCTCACCGCGCAGCGCGGCCTTGAAGGCGGCGTTGGCCGAGGATTCGTTGGCGGAAATGAACGCCGTGCCCATCTGCACGGCCTGCGCACCCAGCTCGAATACCGCGCGCATGCCCTGCCCATCCATGATCCCGCCCGCCGCGATGATCGGCAGGCCGGTACCTTTTGCCAGCGTGCGGACCAGCGCGAAGGTGCCGATACGCGCGTCCTTCTCCGGCTCGAATACGCCACGGTGGCCGCCGGCTTCGTAGCCCTGGGCGACGATGGCATCGATGCCCGCCGCCTCGATGGCGCGGCCTTCCGCCAGGCAGGTGGCAGTGGCCAGCAGGCGGATGCCGGCGGTTTTCAGGCGGTCGATCCAGTCCTGCGGCGGCAGGCCGAAATGGAAGCTGACCACCGCCGGGCGCGCGTCGAGAAGGAAGTCGAGCATCTCGGGATCGCTCAGGAAGCTACGGTAGATCTCGCTGATCTGCGCCGGCGGCTGCGCATCGAACTCGGCGAACAGCGGCCGCAGGTGCTCCAGCCAGGCGGCCTCGCGCGCCGGATCGGCCACGGCCGGGCGATGGCAGAACAGGTTGAGATTGAGCGGCTTGTCGGTCAGCGCGCGGGTCTGCTCCAGCAGGGCGCGGGCTTGCGTGGCGTTGCTCGCCCCCAGGCCGATGGAGCCCAGGCCGCCGGCATTGGACACCGCCGCCGCCAGCGCCGGGGTGGATACGCCGACCATCGGCGCCTGGATGATGGGGTGCTGGATGCCGAGCAGTTCAGTGATGCGCATGACGGGGTCCTCATCGTCGGTCCGGCGAAATCGCCGCTGGCTTGCTATCGCTTGACTTACGATCTCATGGAGAGAATATTCTTCGCAACAAATTCTCTAACGAAGATAGATCATGGATCTCTCCAGTCTGGAAATCTTCCGTTGCGTGGCCGAGGAGCAGAGCGTCACTCGCGCCGCCGCCCGCCTGCAGCGGGTTCAGTCCAACGTCACCACGCGTATCCGCCAGCTCGAGGACGACCTCGGCGCGGCGCTGTTCCTGCGCGACGGCAAGCGCATGGCACTGACCGACCAGGGCCGGGAATTTCTCGTCTACGCCGAACGCCTGCTGGCCCTGGCCGCCGAGGCGCGCCAGTCGCTGCACCCGGACAGCGCCACCGGCAGCCTGCGCCTGGGCAGCATGGAAGCCAGCGCCGCCAGCCGCCTGCCCGAGCCGTTGGCGCGCTTTCACCGCACCTGCCCCGAGGTGGAGCTGCACATGACCACCGGGCACAGCCAGAAACTGATCGGCGAGGTGCTGAACCACCAGTTGGACTGCGCGCTGATCGCCCACCCGGACATCCTCCGTGCCGACCCTGGCTTCGACTCTCGATTGGAACGCGGCCTGCGCGCCGAGCCGGTGTTCCGCGAGGAACTGCTGCTGGTGCTGCCGGGCGACCATCCGCCAGTGAACAGGCCCGAGGATGTGCAGATCCGCACCCTGGTCGGCTTCACCCGAGGCTGCACCTACCGCCAACTGGCCGAACGCTGGTTGAAGGGCGCGCCGCTGGCGGTGCAGGAAGTGGGCTCCTACCACGGCATCCTCGCCTGCGTGAACGCCGGCTCCTGCATCGGCGTGCTGCCGCGCTCGGTGCTGGAATTGCAGCGGGACATGCCCGATCTGCGGGTGGTGCCGCTGATGGAAGTGGACACCCTGCTGATCTGGCGCGACGGCTACGCCACCGGCGCCTTCCAGCGCTGGCGGGAAACCCTGCAGGCACGGCCATGAATGCCCCGCGTCGCCTGCCCGCCGCGTTGTCGGCGGCACTGATCCTCGCCGTGGGCATGGGCTTCGGCCGCTTCGCCTTCACCGGGCTCTACCCGTTGATGGTGCGTGACGGCCTGCTCAGCGTCACGGGCGGCTCCCTGGCGGCCTCGGCCAACTACGCCGGCTACCTGCTCGGCGCCCTGCTCCTGGCACGCAGTCACGAACGCCATGCCGCGCGCATCTGCGTGCTGGCGCTGGCCGGCACGCTGGTCGCCCTGGCCGCGATGGCCATCCCGGCGCCCATCGCTTTCGCCGTCGGCGTGCGCCTGCTGGCCGGCGTGCTCAGCGCCATGACGCTGGTGGGCGCGGCGCAGTGGCTGCTGCAAAGCATGGGCGAAACCCACGGGGCGCCGCTGATGTTCGCCGGGGTCGGCCTTGGCATCCTGCTCTCCGCCGAGCTGATCGTCGCCGGCACTGCCTTCGGCCTGGGCAGCGCGGCGATCTGGTGCGTGCTGGCGCTGGCCGGTCTGGTGCTGGCGCTGCTGGCCGTTCCGGCACTGCGGCACTCGGGCCCACCGAGCACGCAACCAGCCGCAACGGACGGCAAGCAGACGCCGTCGCTGCCGGCGCCGATCATCCTGCTGGTCTACGGGCTGGCCGGTTTCGGCTACATCATCACCGCCACCTACCTGCCGCTGCTGATGAAGAGCGGCCTGGGCGCCATCGACCCGCTGCAGGTCTGGGCCGCGTTCGGCCTGGGCGCAGTGCCCTCCTGCTTCCTCTGGCACCGGCTGCACCTGAGATTGGGCAGCCGCCGCGCGCTGGCGCTGAACCTGCTGGTGCAGGCGGTGGGCGTGATGCTGCCGACGCTGGGCGAATCGGTCTTCCTCTACCTGGGCAGCGCGGTGCTGGTGGGCGGCAGCTTCATGGGCACGGTGACCATCGCCATGCCGGCGGCCCGCGCGGTAGCCGGCCAGGTGCGCTTCAACATGCTGGCGGCGATGACCGCGCTGTATGGCGTCGGGCAGATCGTCGGGCCGCTGGCGGCCAGCGCCCTGCGCGGGCTGACCGGCAGCTTCCTCCCGGCCCTGGGCGCCGCCGCGGGCGCCTTGCTGGTCGGGGCGCTGTGCTGCCTGCCGTTGCGCCGAGCTGCACCTTGCAGGAGCGAGGGGGACGCCATCGTCATTGCTCGCGAACAGCCCCAAGACCGTGGCCGCCGGTAAGTCCATTCGCGAGCAAGGACCAGGCGCTCCCTCGCTCCTACGAAAAGCAGAGCCAGCGGCGTCGAGTCAGGCCGGCGGCAACTGGCGGAAGGACACACCCAGGCGGTTCCAGACGTTGATCGCGCCGATGGCCACCGTGAGGTCCACCAGCTCGCGCTCGCTGAACTGCTCCCGCGCGTGCAGGAACACCGCCTCCGGCACCTTCGACTCGGACAGCAGAGTCACCGCCTCGCACCAGTCCAGCGCCGCACGCTCGCGCTCGGTGAAGAACGGCGACTCGCGCCAGACGCTCACGGCGAACAGCCGCCGCTCCGTCTCTCCGGCGCGGCGGGCTTCCATCGCGTGCATGTCGGCGCAGAAGGCGCAGTTGTTCACCTGCGAGACCCGCAGACGCACCAGTTCCAGCAAGGGCCTTTCGACGGACAGCTCGAAGATCGCGGCCTCCAGGGCCAGTACCGCCTTCAGGGCCTCGGGGGATGCGGTGTAGTAATCCAGGCGTGGCTGCATGGCGGGTTCCTCGGGGATGGACACCCCCATTGTGCGCGGTGCCGGACGCTTCTCCGGTGGCCAATTCGGGGAAATTTCATCGCGCAACTTCACCGGCCATTCCCCCCGGCGCTACTCTTTTCGTTCTGCCCTGCCTGCCGGAGCCAGCTTTGGAGCTTCACCTGATCATCCACGGCCAGAAAGACCTGGCCGGGCAACTCTACCGCCAGTTGCGCGACGCCATCGATTCCGGCCGCCTCGCCGCCGGCACCCGGCTGCCACCCAGCCGCCTGCTGGCCGAACAACTGGGGATCTCGCGCAAGACCATTTCCGACACCTACGCGCAGCTCACCTACGAAGGCGTGCTGGTGGGCAAGGTCGGTAGCGGCACCTTCGTCAACGCGCGGATTCCCCGCAACGACCGGCGCCAGGACAGTTTCCGCTTCGCCAGCCAGGCCAACATCGAGCACTGGGCCGGTCTCAATCCGCGCCTCACCCACCCCGGCGCCGAGGGCACGGCCAAGGCCGATTTCATCGGCGGCGCCACCACCCAATTGCAGTTTCCCCAGGAGGAATGGCGGCGCTGCGTGAACTATGCCATGCGCCAGATGAATACCCCGCGCGGGCACTACAGCCGCCCCGAGGGCATCACCCCGCTGCGCGACGGCATCGCCCGGCACATCGCCTATGCGCGCGGGGTGAACTGCCAGCTGGACGACGTGATGGTCTGCAACGGCGCGCAGCAGGCACTGGACCTGCTGGCACGGGTGATGCTGCGCCCCGGTGACAAGGTCGTCATGGAAGACCCTGGCTATCCGCCGGCACGGCTGCTGTTCCGCATGCTCGGCGCCGAGGTGGTGAGCGTGCCGGTGGATGCCGAGGGCATCCAGGTGGAGCGGATTCCCGACGGCACCCGGATGATCTACACCACGCCCTCGCACCAGTTCCCGCTGGGCATGCCGATGAGCCCGGCGCGCCGCGAGGCGCTGCTGGCGCGGGCGGTGGAGCTGGGCGCGCTGGTGATCGAGGACGACTACGACAGCGAGTTCCGCTACGCAGGGCGCCCCAGCGACGCCCTGCAGAGCCTGGACCGCCACGGCGTGGTGGCCTACGTCGGCACCTTCTCCAAGGTGCTGCTGCCGGAACTGCGCCTGGGCTACCTGATCCTGCCGCCCTCGCTGTTCCCGGCGCTGGTGCGCGCCCGGCAGATTTCCGACTGGCACAGTTCCACCCTGCCGCAATGGGCACTGGCCAAGTTCATGGCCGAGGGCTACCTGCTCAAGCACATTCGCCGCTGCCACGGCATCTACGCCGGTCGCCGCGAGCGCATCCTCGCCCGCCTGGACGGCGACCTGGCGCCCTGGCTGGAAGCAGTGCCCTCGGTGGCCGGCTTCCACCTCAGCGCCCTGCTGCGCCAGCCGACCAACGTGCCGTTGCTGATGGAGCTGGCGCGCAAGGTCGAGGTCGGCCTGTATGGCCTGGCGCCCTTCTACGACCAGGCGCCGGTGCGCGACGGGCTGCTGCTGGGCTTCGGCGCCATCGACACCCTGGACATCGACCCGGCGCTGGACAAGGTGCGCGACCTGCTGCAGCAGTTGGGTTGATCTGGCCGCGCGAGGATCGCAGGGGCCTCTGCTGCGGCAGGAGCGGACGGAGTCTGCGATCAATGCCCCCAACCGTGCCTGCGTAACGGTTCATTCGAAAAGGGAGTCCGCTACTACGAGATATATCTGCGCTCGGGGCGGCCCTCACCCCGACCCTCGGCTTGGCATCCTGCGTCGCTCTATCTCCTGCATCCATGCAGTCGTCTCCCAGGGAGAGAGGGTTGGGGTGAGGGGGAAGCGCCGGCAGGGGTTGACCCGGTGGGAGGTCGTTGGCTCCGGCGAGTTGACGCCACTCGGCCCAGCTCCGCGATAGCGAAGGATTGGTCCGGCGGTTTTCCCGGGAATTGGCGGTTCTGTCCCCGCGGCCACGGCCTTAACCTTTACCTACCCCATCGCTGGCGCCTGGACTTCCCGTAGGAGCGAGCTCGCTCGCGAACAGCCCCCGGCGCATACGACGCCAGGCGGTTCGCGAACGCCCCTCGATCCTGCGAAAGGTTTTGAAAGCCGGTTCCGGTCTTTACCGGTCGCCGGCGCCAGCGCCCAATGGCTACCCGCCCAGCCAGCAGAAAGGAGCCTCGCCATGTCCCCGTCCGCCATCGCCATCGTCCGCGTCCAGGCATTCCCCGGCCAGGGTTCCGCACTCGGCGCCCACCTGAACGAGTTGCTGGATCAGGTGCGCCAGCAGCCCGGCTGCCAGTCCGGGGAACTACGGGCGCTGGCCGCCGATCGCTGGCAGGTGCAGACCCGCTGGGCCAGCCAGGCCGACCTGGAGGCGCACCTGTCGGGTTCGAAGGCGCAGCAGTGGCTCGGCCGGCTCGGCTGCGGGGAGCTGGCGCAGGGGTTGGAGTTCGAGAGCCGCAGCGCCGACTGAGTCAGAACGCCGAACGCACCAGGCCGCCATCCACCCGCAGCGCTGCGCCATTGGTGGCGGACGAGGCCTCCGAGCAGACGTAGACCACCAGGTTGGCCACCTCCTCCGGGCGGGCGAAGCGTTGCAGCAGCGACCCCGGCCGCGCGGTGCGGAAGAACTCCGCTTCGAACGCCTCGAAGGACTGGCCGCCGGACAGCTTGCCGACGAACTCGCCCACGCCCTCGGAAGCGGTCGGCCCCGGCAGCACCGCGTTCACCGTCACCCCGGTACCGGCGCAGCTTTCCGCCAGCCCGCGCGACAGGCCGAGCTGAGCGGTCTTGGTCACGCCGTAGTGGATCATTTCCAGCGGAATCTGAATGGCGCTCTCGCTGCTGATGAACACCACGCGCCCCCAGTTCTTCTGCTTCATGCCCGGCAGGTAGGCGCGGGACAGGCGGACGCCGGAGAGCAGGTTGACGTCGAGGAAGCGCACCCAGTCCTCGTCGGGAATCTCCTCGAAGGGCTTGGGATCGAAGATGCCCAGGTTGTTCACCAGCACGTCCACCGCCGGGTAGCGCTTGACCAGCGCCTCGATCTGCCGGGGATCGGAGAGGTCGCCAGCGAAGCCATCGACCTTCGCGTCGGCCTGTTCGCCGCGCAGCCGGCCCAGCGCCTCGTCCACCGACGCCTGGCTGCGGCCGTTGAGGATCACCCGCGCGCCTTCGCGGGCCAGCCCCTGGACGATGGCGAATCCGATGCCCTTGGTGGAGCCGCTGACCAGGGCGAGCTTGTCTGTGAGATGCAGGTTCATGGGAGTCTCCCGCTGAAGGAACGCCACGCCCCGAATGCCCTGGGGCACGAAACAACGCATCAGGATAGGCGCCCCCCGGCGCCGCGCGCCAATCGCAGAAACACGAATGCCCTCCGAAGAGGGCATTCGTTCGCGACGGCTGGATCAGACCGGCTGGCGGGCGTAGCGCGCCAACACGGTGTCTTTCTGCATCACCGCCAGGGTGTTGCGGTAGACCTCCTCCCCGGTGGCGTCCTTGCTGGCGAAGATGTCGCCGAAATGCTGCTGGGTGACCTGCGCGAAGTGGGCGCGGTCCTTGGCCTCGACGCCCAGCAGCACCGCATAGGCGTCCAGCGCCTCGCCCTGGCCCTTGGCCATGTCCTCGGCGATGTTGTCGAGCATGCCGTTCATGGCGAACACCGAGCGGCCGCCGTAGCCCAGGCGTGCGTCGGAGTTGCAGCCATTGGTGCCGGAAGTGAGGCCGAACGTGGCGTTGCCCGAGGTGCCATTGGTGGTGGTGGCCAGCAGGTGCGGGAACAGGCCGCGCTGCCCTTCGAACACCATGTTGCCCCAGCCGCAGCCATTGCCGCCGGCCTGGTCGGCCTGGGCGAAGAGACTGGCGGCGCCGAGAACGGCGAAGATCGCACCCTTGCTGAAGGTTCTGTTTGTCATGGACATTCTTCCCTTGTCTGTGAGCATCGTTGGCATGCCGCCTCCAGTACGACCACCGACCCTGGAGTTCGCGTTTCGGTTACAGGTGTAGGCAATCAAGCGCCGACTCGCAACTGTGCCTGTCGCGCCCCGGAGCGCCGTTACTCATTTCACGACATCATCGCCTCCCGGCGGACGGGCCGGCGCGCTGTACCACTGCTCCCTGGGCACCCACTTGGGCTGGTGCGGATCGGCCAGGTAGTGCGGCGACATGATCTGCACCCCGTACTCGTTGAACACATCCTGGATATTCGCGTGCAGCACGCTCAGCAGCTCTGCGCGGGGCCTCGGCTCGCTGGGAATGGCCTGGGCCACCAGGCGGTACTCGGGATAGAAATCCGACAGCGCGGTCTGGAAGACGTGGGGCGCCGGCTTTTCGAGGATGCCCTCGGTACGCCGCGCCGCCTCGATCAGCATGGCTTCCACCTGGCGCCAGGGCGTGTCGTAGCCGATGGTCACCACGGTATCCACCACGTAGCCCTGGCCGTGGACGATGCGCGAGTAGTTCTTGGTGACCGAGCCGGTGATCATCGAGTTGGGCAGGGTCAGCACCTCGCCCAGGCCGGTGCGGATGGTGGTGTTGAACATGCCGACTTCCGTCACCGTTCCCTCGTGTTCGCCGATCCGCACGAACTCCCCGGCGCGCAGGGTCCGCGAATAGGTCAGGATCAGCCCGGCGGCGGCCTGGCCGATCACGCTGGAGGCGCCGAGGGAAATCATCAAGCCGATCAGTACCGAGACGCCCTTGAAGGCTTCGGTGCCGGAGCCGGGCAGGTAGGGATAGGCCATCACCAGGGCGAACAGCCAGATCGCCAGGGAGGTCAGCCGGGTGGTCGGCTGCAGCGTCTCCCCGGTCAGCCAGCCCAGGGTGCCGGGGCGCGCCAGGCGTTGCAGCAGACGCCGGGCAAAGCTGCTGAAGGCCCGTGCGATCAGCACGATGCACAGCGCCACCGCCAGCCCCGGCATGGCGCCGAGCATGCCATCGAGCAGGTAGCGGACGAGGTCGAGCAGGTGCACGTTGAGGCTCTCGCCCCACGGACGGGTAAAGGGGAACTGCGACAGCACGAAGCTCAGCCACTGGTAGCTGAGCAGGAACACCACCACCCAGTAGATCAGCCAGAGCAGCCGGCCGAACAGGTAATAGAGGTACTGCACGTCGAACAACGGCGTGTGCCCCAGCTTGAGCCACTGCTTGTGCCGGCTCATCAGGCCCGGCAGGCGACCGGACAGCCGGCGCCGACCCACGCTGACGCCCCGCAGCAGCAACAGGTAGATCATCGTGGCCAGCGCCGAATACCCCAGCGCCATGAGCAGGAAGCGGATATTGCGGGCCTCGCCGCTCTCGGCCACCACGCGGCGCAGGTTGTCGGCCGCCTGTTCCGCCGCGACCCGCACCGAAGCGCCCGGCGGATCGACATCCTGAGGGGTGACGATGAAGGCGCGGCTATAGCCCAGCAGCACGATGTAGCTGGTCTGGATCGGGTCGATACTGACCTTCAGCTCGCCGCGCCCCTGCAAGGCGTCCTCGATCGCCGCCGTGGCCCGGCGCGCCCGCAGCTCCGGGGTTTCGCCGAGCAGGGTGGCGCGGAAGGTCATGACGCTGCGGTTCTCGATCCTCAGCTCGACCGGCGCCGCCTCGCGGTCGGTGATGGCGATCTCGCTGCCGGACGACTCGCCGAAGCCCACCAGCGGCCAGAAGGCCAGCACACAGCACAGCAACATTCCGTGACGCATTCCCCGCTCTCCCCTTGCCCGACTGCGGCCTGCTTCTTGTCCAGAGGGCCCGGCCGCTCCCTGAGGCCCAAGCGTAGCCATTCGGAAATGGGCTGGAAAGCGGCAAGCCGGGATAACGCGGCGCATTGGGTTCCTGTCGGAACGATCAGAAAGCAGCTGTATGAGATGTCGCGAAATGCACACGGACATTCCTATTCGCTATCGCGAATCAATGTCTAAGCTTGCCACTCGTATGTGCTTGAGTTTGCGTTCCAAGCCGTGATCATTGACCGATCCGACGGGTACTGAAATGGATAATCAGGGCAAGGCGCGCGCCGCATTCCTTCTCCGCCCCAGCAGCCTCGCTCTCGCTCTGGAGCAGCGCATTCTCTTCGACGGCGCCGCCGCCGCGGCGGTCGACCAGCAACACCACGACGCCCAGGCCGCTGACGCCAAGGACAGCACGCCACCCGCCACCGCGGTGGAAGCCCGCGCCCAGACGGCGGCCCCCGCGCCCAGCGCCCCGCGCAACCTGGTAGTGATCGACGCTCGCCTGGAGAACCGTGAGCAACTGGCCGCCAGCCTGCCGGTAGGCAGCACCGCGCTGGTGGTCGACGCCGGCCAGGATGCCATCGCCGCCATCAGCAACGCCCTGGCGCAACTGGGCCAGGTGGACTCCATCCAGGTGTTCTCCCACGGCGCCACCGGCCAGTTCACCCTGGGTAACCAGACCTTCACCGCCCAGACCGTCGACCAGTTCGGCGAACGCCTGAGCGCCTGGCGCGGCGAACTCAGCCCCGGCGCGGACATCCAGCTCTACGGCTGCGACGTGGGCGCCGGCAGCGCCGGCCAGGCGCTGGTCAACGAGATCGCGCGCTGGACCGGGGCCGACGTCGGTGCCTCCAATAATGCCACCGGTGCCGGCAGCGCCGGGGGCGACTGGAACCTGGAGGTGCGCAACGGCGACCTGGACAAGGCCATCGCCCTGAGCGCCGACACCCTGAGCAGCTTCCAGGGCCTGCTACCCGATGCCAGCCCGACGGTGAGCATCAGCATGCCGAGCCCCGACGTGCTGCTGGGCGATTCGTTCAATTTCAACATCGACCTGCGCAACAGCTCCAGCCAGGTCGGCTTCGCGCCCTATATCGACCTGTTCCTGCCGGCCACCGGCAAGGACGGCGACGACGGCATTCGCTTCGTCAGCGCCAGCTACCTGGGGCAGGCGGTCAAGTCCTATGTGGTCACCTTCGACGCCAGCGGCAACGCCACCCATCCGCTGGCCAAGGACGCCAGCGGCAAGGCGCTGGTGATCAGCGCCGCCAGCGTCGGCATGAAACCGGGCGACCAGTTCGTGGTGCTGCAGGTGCCCTACGCCAGCGTCTCGCAGGACCAGCCGACCATCTCCCTGCAGGTCACCGCGACTCTCAGCAACCTGGCCGACACCAGCCTCACCACCGGCAGCCCGGACCTGACCATCCAGGCGCGCGGCGGCTTCGAGTACGGCAACGACTCGCTGAACAACCCCACGGTCGACCCCAGCCTGGTGGAAGCCACCCTTCACGCCCTGGCGATCCACCCGACCCTGCTCGACATCACCCAGAGCCTCAACATGACCGAAGGCGAGACCGCCACCGGTCCCAACTTCGTGCATACGCAAACCGTCACCGTCACCCCCGCCGACGGCCAGACGCTGCATAACGTGGTGATCACCCAGAGCGTGCCGGAGGACGTGCGGGTCACCGCCATCACCCCCGGCGCCGGCGGCACCCTGACCTCGGTGACCTTGCGCAACGGCACCGTGCTGACCAACCCTGCGCTGATCGCCGCGGCCATCGCCGACCCGAATGTCTTCGTCGTCGCCTACACCATCGACTACGCGACCCTGAGCGGGCCGACCAGCTCCACCGTGGACTTCTACGTGCCCGAAGTCGGCGCCGACGGCGCCCCGGTGATCGACCCCGACACCGGCGATCCGGTCACCATCAGCTTCGGCCCGCCCAGCGCCACCGGGCAATGGACGCCGCTGGACCCGCGCGACCTGACGCCCCCCGCCACCGATGTCGACTTCAGCGCCACCGGCGACGGCACCGGCGCGCAGTTTGTCGCCAAGAGCATCACCCTGCAGAAGCAGGCACTGCTGCAGAACGATACCGGCAGCACCGGCCTGAGTCCCGGCGACACGCTGCGCTATGTGCTCAACGTGGCGCTGTCGGACTACTTCGCCTTCGGCGAGAACATCCTCCGCGAGGGCCAGTTCACCGTTACCGACACCCTCGCCGACGGCCAGAGCATCGTCGGCGCGCCGACCATGACGATCAGCCAGAACGGCGTCACCCGCACCATCGCCCTGGTCTACACCGCCACCGCCAATGCCGACGGCACCACCACCCTCACCGTCGACATCGGCACCTCGCTGCTCAACGCCGTGGACGGCCTGGGGTTTGGCGCGCTGTTCGGCGACCTGGCCTTCGATGACGTGCAGAGCACCGCCACCACCGCGGTCATCAGCTACAACGCGATCATCAACCAGGCCTACACCACCAGCCACCCGCCGCACACCGAGATCAACGAAGGCGACAGCCTGGGCAACAACGCGACAGTGAGCGCCACCGTGCTCGAGGACGCCATCAACATCGGCGATCTGCAGAGCGACGGTTCCAGCACCTTGAGCAGCATTCCCACCAGCCAGGTCGACATCAACCTGCTGCAGGTCAACGGCGGCAATCCGCCCGCCGACGGTGAACTGCGCCCCGGCGACGTGGTGACCTTCCAGCTGTCCTACGACCTGGTCACCGGCGACTACGAGAACTTCAGCCTCACCGCCTACCTGCCCCTGCCCCTGCTGAACGTCAGCGGCATCGGCTGGACCGTGGGCAGCGGCGTCGGCCAATGGAGCATCGGCCCCGGCAACAGCGATCCGGCGCGGGCGATCAGCGTCAGCAGCGGCCCCGGCAACTCGGTGGTGTTCAACTTCGGCAACTACAGCGTCACCCAGGCCACTGGCGGGCGCATCGAGCTGACCTTCACCCTGCGCGTGGGTGACCAGCCCTTCGCCGACCAGCGCTCGCTGGACGTACTGGCGCAATCCAGCCAGACCACCACGATCAACAAGACCGTGCTGGTGTCGTCCGACATCGCGGTGGTCCAGTCGATCGCCGAACCCGTGCTCAACATCAAGCACGGCGTGGTTTCCAGCTACAACGGCACGGTCACCGGGACTACCGGCACCTGGAACAAGCCGGGCACCTCCGGCGTCCCCTTCGGCGGCCGCGTCACCGACCTGTCCGCCATCGACGGCAACATCACCGGCATCGACGGCGGCGACATGCTGCGCCTGGCCACGGCCATCGAGAACACCGGCGGCGGCGGCGCCTTCGACGTGGTCACCAGCATCACCCTGCCCCCGGACCTGACCTTCGTCGGCGGCAGCCTGGCGGCGGCCAACCTGCAGATCTACCGGGGCGACGGCACCCTGCTGCGCGCGAACGTGGACTACAGCGTCTCCGGCAACCGGATCACCTTCCTCGATGCCGGCTTCGTCGCCAGCCTGCTGCCCGGCCGCGCCGGAACCACCGCCGATACCAGCGGGCAGAACGTCGTGGTGATCACCTACGACGTCGTTGCCAACAACGCCATCGCCGCCGGCCGCACGCTGCAGAGCACGGCGATCCTGAGCAACTACGCCAGCATCGACAACGGCACCGACTTCACCCCCACCGACCTCAGCGACATCGCCAACCAGCAGGTGGCGGCCCCGGAGGTCCGCAAGGTGTTCGCCGGCGGCAGCCTGAGCGAGGGCGACTCCAGCGCCAGTCACACCACCGGCAACAACCTGGTGGTGGGCGAAAGCATGCTCTACGACATCGTCGTCACCCTGCCCGAAGGCACCACGCGCAATCTCAGCATCGACGATCTCATCCCCGCCGGGCTGCGCCTGGACACCAGTTTCAACGGCGGCCTGGGCTATCAACTGATCATCACCGCCTCCGGCAGCGGCGGCTCGCTCAGCCGCGACTTCCTCGGCAACATCGTCATCAGCGGCATGAGTGGCGTTGGCGGCACCCTGGGCGCCGACGGCGTCGACGCGCGCTTCGTCTTCAGCGCCTCCACGGCCGGCGTCGACAACGAGACCGGCAACAGCAGCTTCGTCATCCGCGTGCAGCTGGTAGCCAGCAACGTCATGGGCAACCAGGCCACTCGCTCGCTGCAGAATGACGCCCGGCTGGCCTACCAGGACCCGGACGGCGACACCCCCAACGGCACCACCCCGCTGAACCGCACCGTCAACCGCAGCGACGGCGCGCCGACCGTCATCGTGCGCGAGCCGACCCTGCAGATCACCCAGGCCATCACCTCCACCCCCGGCATCGGCGGTTACGACCAGGGCGACCGGGTGGACTTCACCATCACCATCAGCAATGGCAACGGCGCCAACGACTACGCCGCGTTCGACATCAACCTGCTGGACATCCTGCCCACCGAGCTGGACAACATCACCCTCACCGGCGTGCTCTACCAGGGTGGCGCCACCAACAACGGCGGTGTGGACTTCGTCATCCAGAACGGCCAGTTGATCACCGCCAACGGCGCCAACATCGACATCGCCAAGGGCGGCAGCATCACCCTGCGCCTCACCGGCGTGGTCAACGCCACGGCCGCCGGCCAGGCGGACTTCGCCAACAATGCGCGGGTGCAATGGACCAGCCTGGATGGCGCCAACGCCGGCGAACGTACCGGCGCCGACGGAGTGCTCAATGGCGGCGACCTCAACGACTACCGGCAGATTTCCGCCCTGCTCTTCCCGGTATCCAACGGCATCCTGATTTCCCGCGTCGGCGGCCTGCCGGATACCCCGCCGCCCAGCGACGGCGCCGGCGTCACCACCTCCGCGATCAACGAGAGCGTGGCCATCGGCGAGGTGATCCGCTACCGCGTGGTGGTCCTGGTGCCGGCCGGCGACAACCCCAATTACCAGGTACGCCTCGAGCTGGGCGCCGGGCTGCAGTTCCTCCCGGCCGACCTGAACAACATCCTCATTGCACTGGTCTCGGACAACCTCAACGGCCTGAGCACCGACGCCAGCCTGATCAAGGGCGGCACCCTGTGGATGGCCGGCAACGAAACCAGCCCGGTGGCCGGGTACCTGATGCCCGACCTCAGCGGCGTGAACCCCACCGGCATCTTCGACGGCAACGCCACCAACCTGAGCATCGTCACCAACGCCAATGGCAGCCAGACCGTCACCTTCAACCTGGGCAACGTGGTCAACCGCGAAACCGTCGACGGCAACGTCGAGGGCATCGTCCTCGACTTCAACGTGCGGGTCACCAACGTCGCCAGCAACCAGGCGGGCTCGACCCTGGGCGTGAAGGCCATCGAGCACGTCGGCCTGCCCGGCCAGGACGTCGACCGCGGCATGAGCGACACCCTGCTCGAACACGTGGTCGAGCCCAACTTCGACCGCGTCCACAAAGAGGTCATCGACATCCAGCCGGGGCCCAGCACCACCACGGCCACCGTGTCGGTGGACTTCACCCAGAACGGCGGCGTCCCCGCCTATAACGTGCACCTGCAGGACCAGTTCCCCAGCGGCAGCAACTACCAGGTACAGGGCATCCTGCTCAACGGCACCGCGCTGGACCTGAACAACCTGCCGGCGGGCGTCCGCGTCAGCACCAGCGGCGCCCTCTCGGTGGACTTCGACCGCCTGGCGGTGGGCGACAAGGTGCAAGTCATCTACCGCGTCACCGTGCCCAGCACGGTGGTGGTCGACAATGCCGCAAGTTCGGCGGTGCTGACCTGGACCAGCCTGCCGACCAGCTTCGAAACCAGCGGCTGGGGTGGCTCGGTCCCCGGCGCCGCCGGCACCGCCAGCGGCGAACGCACCGGCCAGGACGGCACGGCCGGGCTGAACAACTATGTACTCAGCGACGGCGTGGGCCTGGGCGTTGTCCAGGGCACCCTGTGGAACGACACCAACTCGGCCACCGGCAGCCTCACCCCCGACGGCCCCGGCTTCGCCGGGCGCACCGTGCAGCTGACCTGGGCCGGCGCCGACGACAGCTTCGGCACCGCCGACGACCGCGTGTTCACCACCACCACCGACGCCAACGGCCAGTACAAGTTCTCCGTGCTGCCGACCGGCAACTACCTGGTGGTCATGCCGCAGTCCTTCCAGCTCGCCGCCGACAACCGCTTCAACGTGCGCATCGACACCGATACCGGCACCAGCGCCAACGGCCTGGGCAGTGTCGCCCTGGCCCTGGGCGAAGGCGCCGTGAGCAATGCCAATGCCGGCTACGTGCACCTCAACGAAGCACCGGTCAATACCCTCGCCGGCCAGCAGGGCCGGGAAGACACCGTGCTGCACCTGCTCGGGCTGGCCGTCGCCGACTCCGATGCCGGCAGCGGCATCCTCAGCATCACTCTGACCGTCCAGCACGGCGTGCTCTGGCAGACCGCCACGCCGCCCGGCTCCAACGCCACCCCGCCGGGCGGCGCCGGGCGCAGCCTGACGCTGAGCGGCAGCCTGGCGCAGTTGAACGTGCTGCTGTCGCAGGTCTATTACAAGGGCGACCAGGACTTCAACACCTTCCGCAATGCCGAAACCCTGACCATGACCACCAATGACCAGGGCAATTTCGGCGACACCAACCACGACGGCATCCCCGGCCAGAGCGCCGATGCCCTGACCGACGTCGACCAGGTGCAGATCATCGTCACACCGGTCAATGATCCGCCCATCGCCGCCAACGACGCCGCTGACGCGGTGGAGGCCGGCGGCACCAACAACCAGACGCCGGGTACCAATCCGTCGTTCAACGTGCTGAGCAACGACCGCGACGTCGACATCGCCACCAACAACGACGTGATCAAGGTCGCCAGCGCCGGCGTGCCGGGCAGCCCCGAGCTCGGCGTGCCGAACAATTCCTTCCGGATCGTCACCGGCGACTTTGGGGCCCTGATGATCTACAGCACCGGCGCGGCGGTCTACCTCGTCGACAACACCAACCCCGACGTCCAGGCGCTGCGGAGCTCCACCGACACCCTGAGCGACACCTTCACCTACACCATCACCGACCTGGCCGGGGCGAGCTCCAGCGCCACCATCACCATCACCATCCACGGCGCCAACGACGCCCCGGTGGCCGTCGACGACCCGGGCAGCGCCATCGAGGCCGGCGGGCAGAACAACACCACCGTCGGCCAGGACGCCGTCGGCAACGTGCTGAGCAACGACACCGACGTCGACCTGTACGGTGAAACCAAGGAGGTCACCGGCATCCGCAACCTCCGCGAGGCCGTCCCCGGCCCCATCACCGACATGGTCAGCGGCGTGCCGCAGATCATCGACGGCACCTACGGCACCCTGACCATCAACTCCGACGGTTCCTACCGCTATGTGGTCGACAACACCAAGACCGCCGTGGAGCGCCTGGTGCCCGGCGACACGCTGATCGAATACTTCACCTACCGGGTCACCGATGCCGGCGGCCTGAGCGACCTGGCCGAGCTGCGCATCACCATCAGCGGCAGCTACGACAACCCGGTGGCCAGCGACGACCGCGCCGTGGCCCAGGCCGGAGCCACCGACGACCCGGCGCTGGAGAGCAACCCCAGCGGCAACGTCATCCTATTCCCCAGCCGCCCCGGCCCAGTCACCCAGCCCGGTGGCAACGGCGTGGACACCGACGTCGACCGCATCGACCGGCCCAGCTCCAAGCTGACGGTGATTGGCATCGGCTCGATGCGCGAGGACCCGAACGCGCTGCTCGACACCGTCGGAACCGGCACCCGCATCGCGGCCACCTACGCCGAGATCAACAATGTCGTCGTCACCGACCCCGACCCCTTCGGCACCCTGACCATCAACTCCGACGGCTCCTTCCAGTTCGACGTCAAGAGCGACAACACCATCATCCGGGGCCTGCAGGCAGGCCAGGCCGTGGTGGTCTACTACACCTACGAGATCGTCGACCAGGAAGGCCTGAAGGACCGCGCGCAACTGGTCATCACCATCCGTGGCGTCAACGACCCGCCCGTGGCACAGATCGTCGTGGCCACCGCCGTCGAGAAAGGCGGCGTCGGAAACGGCACCGGCGGCAGCGACCCGAGCGGCGACGTCACTACCCTGGCCTTCGACCCGGATGGCGATCCCATCAGCGTGTACTCGGTCAACGGCCAGACCTTCCCGGCCGACCCGGCCCTGCCCCTGGTCGTCGACGGCGAATACGGCACCCTGACCATCTACCGCGACGGCACCTACAGCTATGCGCTGAACAACGGCGACCCGACCGTCGAAGGCCTGCGCCTGAACACCGACCACCTGTTCGAAGGCTTCACCTACGTCCTCACCGACAACACCGATCCCACGGGGACCACGGGTCTGTCCGACCCCTCCTTCATCCTCATCGTCATCCACGGCGCCAACGACAACCCGGTGGCCACCGACGATGGCGCGCTGGCCATCGAAGCCGGCGGCGTCAACAACAACCATCCCGGCAGCGATCCCAGCGGCAATGTGCTGGACAACGACAGCGACGTGGACTCGGTCGACCTTGGCGAAACCAAGGCCGTCGACAGGGTACGCACCGGCGGCGAATTTGCCACCGGCACCGCCGGCAGCCTGGGCGTGGAGCTGCGCGGCACCTACG
The DNA here is from genome assembly GCF_000349845.1 of Pseudomonas sp. ATCC 13867. Taxonomy (NCBI): domain Bacteria; kingdom Pseudomonadati; phylum Pseudomonadota; class Gammaproteobacteria; order Pseudomonadales; family Pseudomonadaceae; genus Pseudomonas; species Pseudomonas sp. ATCC 13867. The sequence continues at coordinate 2,919,009 of NC_020829.1, forward strand.
GCTGGCTGACCCTCAACGCCGATGGCAGCTACCACTACCGGCTGGACAACAACGACCCGCGCGTACAGGCGCTGCGCAGCGCCGCCGACCAGCTGACGGACGATTTCACCTACGCGGTGGTCGACACCGACGGCGCCCAGGACCTGGCCACACTGCGCATCACCATCCACGGCGCCAACGACACGCCCGTGGCGCAGAACGACAACGTCGCCGCCATCGAGCAAGGCGGCCGCGACAACGACATTCCCGGCCTCAACCCCAGCGGCAACGTGCTGGCCAACGATAGCGACGTGGACGTCGGCGACGCGCTGGTGCTGACCGGCGTACGCCAGGGCCTGCGCAACGGCACCCTGGGCAGCGCGTTCAGCGGGGCCTTCGGCACCCTCGTCCTCAACGCCGACGGCACCTTCAGCTACGTCCTGGACAACGACAACCCGCTGGTCGAAGCGCTGCGCCATGACTCCGATCGCCTGGAAGACACCTTCACCTACACCATCCGCGATCTCGCCGGCGCCACCTCCACGGCGCAATTGACCATCACCATCCACGGTCGCAACGACGCGCCCCATGCCCCGTCCCTCGCGGTCATCGCCATCGAGGCAGGGGGCACCTTCAATGGCACCCCGGGTGTGTCGCCCTCCGGCAACTCGCTCAACGATGTCCGCGACGTGGATGCCTACGGCGAGACCCGGCTGGTGAATGGCGTACGCAACGGCGACCGCTCCTCCAACGCCACCTTCAATGCCGTCGGCGATGCCGATACCACCCTGCTCGGCCGCTACGGCGTGCTGCACATCCAGGCGGACGGTCAGTTCCAGTACGTCATCAACAACCGCCTGCCGGAGGTGGAAGCCCTCAAGCCGGGCGAAAGCCTGGTGGAGTTCTTCACCTACCAGGTCGTCGATGCCGACGGCGCGAGCGACATCGGTTTGCTGCGCGTCGCCATTCTCGGCGCCTGGGACGCCCCCGTGGCCCACGACGACCTCTCCCTCGCCCTGGCGCAGACCGAGGACGGCGGCACCGGCTACAACCCCAGTGGCAACGTGCTGAACAACGACACCGACGTGGACGCCGGCGACGGCAAGGTCGTCAGCGGCATCCGTGTCGGTCCCGAGACCGCCGGCGGCACCCTGGCGGCTGTCGGTGCGGGAACCAGCAACGTCGACGGCACCCTCATCCAGGGGCTCTACGGGCAACTGATCATCGGCTCCGACGGCAGCTACACCTACAACGTCGATTCGAACAATCCGGCGGTGCAGGCGCTCTCCCTGCTGCAGACACTGGTCGAACACTTCACCTATGAAGTGCGCGATAACGGCGGCCTGGTCGATCTGGCGCAGCTGAGCATCATCGTCTTCGGCCGCAACGACGCGCCCCACGCCAACCCCGACTCGGCCGATGCCCTGGAAGCCGGCGGCCTGCACAACGCCACGCCGGGGCTCAACCCCAGCGGCAACGTGGTGGACAACGACACCGACCTGGAGGGCGACACCCTCACCGTGTTCGATATCCGCACCGGGGGCGATGCGTCCGGGCCGGCCAACGGCGTGGTCGGCACCCCGCTGCGCGGCCTGTACGGCACCCTGCTGATCAACGCCGACGGCAGTTGGTCCTACGAAGTCGACAACAGCCTCGACGCCGTGCAGGCCCTGCGCCTCCCCGGCCAGACGCTGAGCGAAGTCTTCACCTACGGCATCCACGACAAGTTCAACGCGCAAAGCCACTCGCGCCTGACCATCGTCATCCGCGGCGCCAACGACACGCCCATCGCCAGCGACGATACCGCCACCGCCGTGGAAGCCGGCGGCGTGAACAACGCCACGCCGGGGCTCAACCCCAGCGGCAACGTGCTGGACAACGACAGCGACGTCGATAGCGTGGCCAACGGCGAAACCCGCCAGGTGGTGGGCTTCAGCGCCGAGAACGGCCGCAATGCCAGCGCCGGTCAAAGCCTGCAGGGGCTCTACGGCACCCTGGTGATCAACGCCGACGGCAGCTACCGCTATGTGGTGGACAACAACAACCCCACCGTGCAAGCCATGCGCAGCGCCGGCGAAACCCTCAGCGAGGTCTTCACCTACCGCATGCGCGACACCGCCGGCGCCACCTCCGACGCGCGCCTGACCCTGACCATCCAGGGCGCCAACGACAACCCGGTGGCGCGCGACGACAGCAACTTCGCCAGCGACCAGGTGCCGGCGCCGCACACCAGCGGCAACGTCCTGCCCAACGACAGCGACATCGACGGCGGCGACCAGCTCAGCGTCACCGGCATTCGCACCGGCCAGGAGAACGAAAGCGGCACCTCGGGTAGCGTCGGCCAGCCCATCGCCGGGCGCTACGGCACCCTGGTGCTCAACGCCGACGGCAGCTACACCTACACCATCGACCTGAGCAACAAGGAAGTGCTGGCGGCCGCCGGCCTCGGGCAGATCCTCAAGGACTACTTCACCTACACCATCAGCGACCTCGCCGGCGCCACCGACCAGGCGCTGCTGACCATCACCCTGGACATCTCGACACCCTACATCCCGCCAGGGCCCTACGCCGGCCTCTTCGCCGAAGACGGCCGCCCGCACGACCCGCCGCTGGGATACGACCCGGCGATCTTCATACAGCCGGTGGTGGAGCGCATCGACAACAACCTCTCGCTGTCCGCCTGGAGCGCGGACGGCAGCAACATCGATCTCTTCGCCACCCCGGAGATCGAGAGCCAGTCGCTCGGCGATCAGCTCGGCCAGGTGAAGGGCCAGTTCGTCGCCCGCGCCGTGGGCGAAAGCCGGCGCGCCAGCGACCTGGACAAGCGCTGGGTGGAAGGCCGCCACGGCGTCACCAGCCTGAGCGCCGACGGCCTGCTCCCCGATCCGTCGCTGTGGGCGCCGCTGCCCGGCGACATGCTGGCGAAGAACGCTGAACACGCGCAGACCGCACCGGGCTTCCGTGCCCAACTGCGCGACGCCGCCCAACGCCGGAGCGGCAACCCATGATGCGTACGCAACAATCACGGATGGACCAAGGACTGCACATGCCCGCATACGCCCTGAAATGCCTGAGTGCCACGATCGCCGCCACTGTCGTTCTGACGGCCTGTTCGTCATTCCAGCCCAAGCCCTATACCCAGGATGAAATGCGACAGCGGGTCATCGAAGACCAGGCGCGGATGTACAAGGAACAGGAGCCGGTGAACGGTCCGATCACCTTCTACGAAGCCTCCGCCCGAGCGTTGAAATACAACCTCGACTACCGCCTCAAGCTGCTGGAAAGCGCGCTGGCATCAGACCTGCGCGACGTCACCAGCCACGAGATGCTGCCGCGCCTGGTGGCCTCGGCCGGCTACGCCGGGCGCAACAACGATTCGGGCGGCACCTCCATCGGCATCGAGGACCGCCAGGTCAGCTTGCGCCCATCCACCTCCGAGGAGCGCTACCGCACGCTGTACAGCCTGGGACTGTCCTGGAGCCTGCTGGACTTCGGCGTCGCCTACTACCGCACCCAGCAGAAGAACGACCAGATGCTGATGGCCGAGGAACGCCGCGAGAAGGTCGCGCAGAATGTCCTGCAGGACGTGCGCAACGCCTACTGGCGCGCCCTGGGCGCCCAGCGCCTGCTGCCGGAAGTGGACGGCCTGCTGATGCGCACCCACCGCGCCCTGACCGCCGCCCGCGAGGCGGAAAACCAGGGCCTGCTGCCGCGCCAGGACATCCTCGCCTACCAGCGCGCCCTGCTCGACTCGGTATACATGCTCACCGTGCGCCGCCAGGACCTGGAGTTCGCCCGCGCCGAACTGGCCGCGCTGATGTCGCTGCCGCCCAACACCAGGATGGTGCTGGCCGACGTCAGCGAACAGCCGCTGCCGCTGGTCACCAGCAACACCGAGCAACTGGAGCGCCTGTCCCTGGAGCACCGTCCGGAAATCATGGAAGAGTGGTACAGAAAGCGCGTCGACATGAACGACCTGAAGATCGCCAAGGCGCAGCTGTGGCCCAACCTGAGCTTCAACTACGGCTACGAGTACGACTCCAACAAGTACCTGTACAACAACGACTGGAACCAGACCGGCGTCCAGGTCTCGATGAACCTCCTGCGCCTCTTGCAGTACCCGGACATCAAGGCCGCCGAAGAGAGCCAGGAGAAGACCGACGACATGCGCCGCACCGCACTGTCGATGGCCATCCTCACCCAGGTTCGCGTCGGCCTGCTGCGCTACCAGCTGGCGCGCCAGGAAGTGGAGTTCGCCAACGAAAGCCTGCGGGTCGACAAGAGCCTGCTCGACTACGCCCAGTCCGCCCGTGGCGCCGCCCTGGGCAGCGAGCTGGAGCTGATCCGCGCCGAAGGCCGCTACCTGCTCTCGCGCTACCAGCGCGAAGCCGCCTACTCCGACGCCCAGGCCGCCTGGGGCCGGCTGTACAACTCGGTGGGCTTCGAGGTGATGCCCAAGGAAATCGAGAACCACGACATCAAGACGCTTGCGCGGGAAATCCAACGCACGCTCGATCAGCAGTCCAGCAGCAACCTGCTCGCCAGCAGCCTCTCCAGCAGTGAAGGAAGCGCCAATGTCGCGCAGTAAATCGTCGTACCTGTTCCTCCCGCTCTGCCTGATGCTGCTGCAACCGGCGCTGGCCGCCGACGCCGGCGCGCCCCTGCCGCCGCTCCCGGGCAACGATCCGGGGGCAATTCGCGTGCTGCTGGTGGCCGACCTGGAAACCACCCTCTCCGCCCAGATGAACGGCACCCTCGGCGCGCTCAAGGCCAGTCTCGGCGAAAAAGTCGCCAAGGACGCGCAACTGGCCCAGCTCAACTGCGTGGAAGTCAACGCCCGCGCCAAGGTCGCCGCCGCCGAGCTGAACATGGCCCGCGCCAACCTTGCGGCCAAGCGCAACCTGCGCAAGCTCGATGCGGTGGGCGACCTGGAAGTGGCGATGGCCAGCACCGAAGTGGAAAAGGCCGACGGCGCTCTCACCCTGGCCCGCGCCCAGGCCAGCTACTGCCTGATCGACGCGCCCTTCTCCGGGCGCATCGCCAAGGTCTACGTCAAGCCGTACCAGACCGTCTCCGCCGGCACGCCGCTGTTCGACCTGGTCAGCGACGGCGCCCTGAAAGTCCGCCTCAACGTGCCCTCCTCGCTGCTGCCACGCCTGCAGCCGGGCATGCCGCTGCAAGTGGACATCCACGAAACCGGCAAGCACTACCCGGCCAAGGTCAGCGCGATCAACGCGCGGGTCGACGCCGTGGCGCAGACCGTGGAGCTGGAGGCGAAGCTGGACACCAGCTACCCCGAACTGATCGCCGGCATGAGCGGGGTCGCACGCTTCCCCGAAAGCCATGAGTGAGCTGCTGCCGCCACCCCAGCTGCTGCTGAGCCTGGCCAATGTGCGGGACAAGGCGCTGGCGGCCGATTCGCGCAACGGCCTGGCCTTCAGCATCGCCAACGACCTGTTCCCGCTGCTGCGCTTCCACCAGGCGCTGGTGTTCGCCTGCCACGACACGCGCAACGAACTGCTGGCCGTCTCCGGCCTGGCCAAGCCCACGGAAGACTCGCCCTACCTGGTCTGGCTCGAACGCGCCAGCCGCTGGATCGCCGCGCAACTGCCCGACACCGCGCCGGCCTGGCTCGCCCGCGAAGCCCTCGATCCGCCGGCGGACATCGCCGAAGGCTGGGCCGAGTGGTGGCCCGCCGGACTCTGGTGCGTACCGTTGCACGACCGCGCCGGCCAGCGCCAGGGGCTGGTGCTGTTCCTCCTCGACGAGGCACCGGCGCGTAACCTGCAACCGCTGCTGCAAGGCGTCTGGCAGACCTGGGCGCACGCCTGGGCCGCCTTCGGGCCACGTCCGCGCCTGCGCTTCTGGCGGCCGAGCAAGCGTCAACTGCTGATCGGCGCGGTCGCCCTGGCCGCGCTGCTGCTGATCCCGGTACGGCAGACGGCCCTGGCACCGGCGGAAGTCGTGTCGCGCAACGCCCAGATGATCAGCTCGCCCATCGACGGCGTGATCGCGCAGATGCTGGTGCGCCCCAACCAGAGCGTGGAAGTCGGCACGCCGCTGTTCGTACTGGATGAAACCACCCTGCGCAGCCGCGCCGAAGTGCTGGCCAAGGAAGTCGCGGTAGCCGACGCCGAACTCATGGCCGCCAGCCAGCGCGCCTTCGACAACCCGCAGAGCAAGAGCGAACTGACGGTGCTCGACGGCCGCGCCCGCCAGCGCCGCGCCGAACTGGCCGCCGTGCAGGCGCAGTTGGCGCGCACCCGCGTGCTCTCGCCGCGCGCCGGCGTCGCGGTGTACAGCGACCCCAACGACTGGCTGGGCAAGCCGGTGGTCACCGGCGAACGCATCCTCCAGGTGGCCGACCCGAGCAAACCGGGCATGCGCATCCAACTGCCGGTGGCCGACGCCATCGCCCTGGAGCCGGGGGCGAAGGTCGCGCTGTTCCTCACCGCCTATCCGCTCGACCCGCTGCACGGGGAAATCCTCGAAACCAGCTACCAGGCCAAGCCCAGCGACGAAGGCGTGGCCTCCTACCGCCTGCTGGCCAGCGTGGAAAACGCCCCGCCGCACGCCCGCCTCGGCCTGCACGGCACCGCCAAGCTCTACGGCGAACGCGTGGTGCTCGGCTATTACCTGCTGCGCCGGCCGCTGGCCTCGCTGCGCGCCTGGACCGGCTGGTGATGGAGAGAGTCTGGTGATGGACACTGCCGTCGAAGACCTGCCCACCCCGCCCCTGCGCGACGACCTGCGCCTGAGCGAAGCCGCGCCCGGCCCCAACGGCGAACCGGTGTGGGTGATCCAGGACTGCGTGCTCAACCGGTTCTACCGCATCGGCTGGCTGGAGTTCGAATGCCTGCTGCGCTGGGAACAGACACCCCGGCAGATCAGCGAACAGATCGCCGAGCAGACCGCGCTCAAGCCCGACACCGAGCAGGTGCTGGGCTTTCGTCAGTTCCTCGAATACCACCAGTTGCTGCGCTCCGGCCCCGAAGCCCTGGCGCGCCTGCAGGCACGCAGCGAAGGCAGCCAGTGGACCACCTGGAAATGGTGGCTGCACCACTACCTGTTCTTCCGCATCCCGCTGATCCGCCCGCAGCGCTTCCTGCGCGCCATCGCCGGCAGCCTCGCCTGGCTGTTCAACCGCTTCACGGCGGCGCTGGTGCTGCTGCTCAGCCTCGCCGGCATCGTGCTGGTCACGCACCAGTGGGACACCTTCACCCACGATGTGGTGGAATCCTTCTCCTTCGAGGGCCTGCTCAGCTTCGCCGCCGCGCTGGTGGTGGCCAAGACGTTGCACGAGATGGGCCACGCGCTGGTGGCGACCCGGCTGGGGCTCAAGGTCGCGCACATGGGCATCGCCTTCGTGGTGATGTGGCCGATGCTCTACACCGACACCGGGGAAAGCTGGAAACTGCGCAGCAACCGCCAGCGTCTGGCCATCGCCAGCGCCGGCATCGTCACCGAACTGGGCCTGGCCGGGCTCTCGACGCTGGGCTGGGCGCTGGCCGATCCCGGCCCCTTGCGCAACGCCTTGCTGTACCTGGCCACCACCAGTTGGGCGCTGTCGCTGGCGCTGAACGCCAGCCCCTTCATGCGTTTCGACGGCTACTTCATCCTCTCCGACCTGCTGGACTTCCCCAACCTGCACGAACGCGCAAGCGCCCTGGCCCGCACCACCCTGCGCCGCAACCTGCTCGGTCTGGACGAGCCGTGGGCGGAACACTTCCCCACCGGCAAGCGCCGCCTGCTGGTGGCGTTCGCCTTCGGCACCTGGGTCTACCGCCTGCTGCTGTTCCTCGGCATCGCCGTGGCGGTCTATTACTTCTTCTTCAAACTGCTGGGAATCTTCCTGTTCGCCGTGGAAATCAGCTGGTTCATCGTTCAGCCCGTGTGGCGTGAACTCAAGGTCTGGTGGCAGCGCCGTGGGGAAGTGAAGCCACGGCGCAAACTGGTCTTCCTGGCACTGCTTGGTGCCGTACTGCTCCTGCTGGCGGTGCCCTGGCGCACCCAGGTCCACGCGATGGGCGTGGCCCGCGCGGCGCAGCAGTTGCACGTCTATGCGCCGTTCCCTGCGCTGCTGCGCGATGTGCGCTCCGGCGGTGAAGTCGCCAAGGGCGAAACCCTGGCGGTAATGGAAGAACCGGACATCGCCGCCAGGGTACGCGGCAGCGAAGCCAGCATCCGCGGCTACGAAGGCCGCCTGGCCGGCATGCTCGCCGACCCGCAGGGGCTCGCCGAGGAAGCCGTCACCCGCCAGCGCCTGGGCGTGGAATACCAGCAGGCCCGCGCCGCCCGCAACGAGATGGCCCGCCTGACGCTGCAAGCGCCCTTCGCCGGCCGCTGGATGGATGTGAACCCGGAGTGGAAAGCCGGCCAGTGGATCAATACCCGCGAGCCGATCGGCGTGCTGGTCGATCCGGGTTCCTGGCTGGTGGACGCCTACGTCAAGCAGGACGAGGTGCAGCGCCTCACCGACGGCGGCCGCGTGCGCTTCTACCCCGAGGGCGTGCCCAGCCCCATCGACGGCCAGGTGGTGCTGATCGGCACCACCCGCGTCAGCCAGTTGGAGCAGCCGATGCTCGCCTCGCGCTACGGCGGCCCGCTGAACGTCAACGCCCAGGGCGACGCGCTGATACCCAATCCGGCGCTGTTCCACGTGCTGGTGAAACTGGAGGAAGCGCCGCCGAACCTGCATGAAACGCGTGGGCACCTGCAGATCGATGGCGCCCGGCGCAGCTGGCTGGGGGAAGGCTTGACCCGGTTGCTGGCGGTGGCGTTGCGGGAGAGCGGATTCTAGCGGCGCGGCCCCTCCGGGTGACGAGGCACATGCCCGCTCCTACGGGAGCAAAGCGCTCAGCTTCAGGACTGCTGGTGAATCCGTTCGCGAGCAAGCTCGCTCCTACAAGGGCGGGGCGGCTTCGGGCGCTTTCGTAGAAGCGGACTTCGCCCGCGATGCCCTGTTCTTCGTACGCAATCAGGCGCCGCGCGATCCGCCGCGCCGTGAGCCGAAGGCCGAAGGTCTCCACCAAGACTCTCGGCCATTCGCCGCTTCCGCAAGAAACCCGGGTGGTCGATCAGCCCTCGACCAGCTCCACCTTCTCCGGCTCGCGCTTCATCAGCACGCGGCCATTGCGGATCGAGTACAGCGCCTTGGTCTGCTGGCGCACCGCTTCGTAATCGCTTTCCACACCCAGCACCAGCAGGTTGGCCGGGCGGCCGGCGGCGATGCCGTAGCGCGCGCCCAGGTTCAGCGCGCGGGCGCTGTTGTCGGTGACCAGGTCGAGCGCACGCTGCAGGTCGTCGAAGCCCATCATGTGGCAGATGTGCAGGCCGGCATCGAGCACGCGCAGGATGTTGCCGTTACCCAGCGGGTACCACGGATCCTTGATCGAATCCTGGCCGAAGCAGACGTTCATGCCGGCGCGGTCGATCTCGGCCACGCGGGTCACGCCGCGGCGTTTCGGGAAGGTGTCGAAGCGGCCCTGCAGGTGGATGCTCTCGGTCGGGCAGGAGACGAAGTTGATGCCCGAGCGCTTGAGCAGGCGGAACAGCTTGGAGCAATACGCGTTGTCGTAGGAGCCCATCGCGGTAGTGTGGCTGGCGGTGACGCGACCACCCATGCCGCGCACGCGGGCTTCTTCGGCGAGCACTTCGAGGAAGCGCGAGTTCGGGTCGTCGGTCTCGTCGCAGTGCACGTCCACCAGGCAGCCGGTGCGCTCGGCCAGGTCCATCAGGAACTTGATCGAGCTGACGCCCTGCTCGCGGGTGTTCTCGAAGTGCGGGATGCCGCCGACCACGTCCGCGCCCAGGCGGATCGCCTCTTCCATCAGCTCGCGGCCGCCTTCGTAGGACTCGATGCCCTCCTGCGGGAAGGCGACGATCTGCAGGTCCACCAGGTGCCGCGCTTCTTCACGAACCTCCAGCATGGCCTTGAGCGCGGCCAGGGTCGGATCGGTCACGTCGACGTGGGTGCGCACGTGCTGGATGCCGTGGGCGGCCAGCATGCGGATGGTGGTGTGGGCGCGGGACTTGGTGTCCGCGTGCGTGATGGTTTCCTTGCGCTGGGCCCAGCGCTCGATGCCCTCGAACAGCGTGCCGCTCATGTTCCATTCCGGCTCGCCGGCGGTCAGGGTGGCGTCGAGGTGGATGTGCGGCTCCACCAGTGGAGCGATGGCCAGGTTGCCGCGGGCGTCGATGTCGTCGCCGCTGGCGGCTACGCTGCCGGCTTGCTGGACGACTTCGGCGATGACATCGCCTTCGCAGCGGATGGTGAACAGGCCGGTCTGCTTGCGCAGCGAGGCGTTGATGATTTTCATGGGATCAAAGGTCCTCTTCAGGCTATTCGTGGCGCGGCGCAGCGGACATGCGCCAGATGAGCAGCGCCACGGAGATATTCAGGCGGAACTGCGCGTCGTCCAGGGACTGGCCGCTCAGGGCCTCGATCCGCGCGATCCGCTGGTTCAGGGTATTGCGGTGGATGCCCAGGCGCTGTGCCGCCCTGAGCGCGTTGCCGCCTTCCTGGACGAGCGCGTCGAGCGTCTCGATCAGCAACTGCGGCTGCTTGCGGCCCGCGTCATGCAGCGGGCCGAGGGTGTCCTTCATGAACTGCTCGACCACCGCGCGATCGGGAATCGCCCGCAGCAGGCGCAGCACACCCAGCTCACGGTAGTCGCAGAAGCCGCCGGGCGCCTGCATGCCTTCGGCGACATCCAGCGCCTGGCGTGCCTCGAGCAGCGCGCGGGGAAACTCGGCGCAGGATTCGGCGCGGGCGGAAAGTCCGAGGTAGGCACGCAGCGGCGCCAGTTCCTGTTGCAGCGCGGCGGCCAGGGCGTGCAGTTCGGCACGCTCGACCTCCGTCAGCAGGAGGACGAACAGGTCACCCTGGATCACCACCGGCAGGCGCTCGGGGCGCTCCTGCTGCCAGTTCTCCAGGTGGTCGAGCAGACGCTGGCGGGTCTGCTGCAAGGCGCGCTCGGCCTCTTCGGGCTCGTGCCGCTGGAACAGCGTATCGACACCGGACAGCCGCAGCGCCACCAGGCGGCGCGGCGTTTCCAGCGGCAACTCCAGGTGCCGGGCGCGGCGGCGGACGATCTCCAGGCTCGGGAAATCGCCGCTGAGCAACTGGCCGAGGATGTCCCGGCGCGAGGTCTTCACCTGGGTCATCTGCACCAGCGCCGTGCCGATCAGGTGGGTGACGATGACCATCTTCAGCGCGTAGGGCTGCTCGATCAGCGGCAGGCCTTCCACTTCGGCCAGATGAACCACGGACGGCGGGATGCGCTGGATGAACTCGTCGCCCGTGAGGATGACGATGCCGGCGATGCCGCTGGCGACGCCTTCGCGCACCAGCTGCAGCAGGTTGGCTTCGTCACGGCTGTGGTTGATGCCGGTGACGAACACCAGCTCGCCGCCCATCACCCACTCGGCGATGCCGACGTTCTCCGCCACGTAGGACCAGCGTACGCTGCGATGCAGATTGCGCGCGCCGGCCCGCAGCGCGAGGCTTTCCAGCCCCGGCAGGCGGAGGATTTCCTCGACGCTCAGGCTCAAGCGCGCGGCTCGGCCACCGGCGCGCGGGCGCGGGTGACTTCGGTGAGCACGACGTAGCAGAAGGCCGAGGCGGCAATGCCCACCAGCGGCGCGATCCACGGCGAGGCGTAGGCGAGACCCGCGCCGACCGCGTAGGACGCAAGGCCCGTAACGTTGAACGCCGGGATATGCGTGCCCACCAGCGCCGGGTATTCACCGCGGTTGCGGTACCAGTAGTCGGCCATGATCACGCCACCCAGCGGCGGGATGATCGAGCCCAGCAGCACCAGGAACGGGATCAGCCATTCGTACATGCCGCCGATGGCGAGGACGATGCCGATGCCGGCGGCCAGCAGGGTCATGCTGCGGCGGCGCTCGCTGCGCACCAGGTGGCAGGCGGCGGCGGAGACGTTGTAGATGGTCGGGCCCTGGATGGTCCACAGGTTCAGGCAGAGCATGATCACCGCGGCAAAGGACAGGCCCTGCAGCACCATCACTTCGACGATGTCGGCGTTCTGGTAGACGATGGCGCACCAGGCGCCGGCGACGATCATCAGGCCGTTGCCGATGAGGAAGGCGACCACGCTGGCGATCACCGCGATGCGCCCGCTGCGCGCCATGCGCGTCCAGTTGGTGGCCTGGGTCGCGCCGCTGGCGAAGGTGCCGAAGACCATGGTCACGGCGGCGGAGAAGGTCAGCGTCTGGCTCGGCTCCTTCGCCAGCAGGCCGCTCCAGCCGCCGGCGTGGTTGGTGGCGATGACCATCGATGCCACCAGCAGGATGAACATCAGCGGCACGGACACGCGGGACATGATGTCCAGGCCCTTGAAGCCGATGATCGCGGTGATCGAGAAGAGCAGGCCGAACACCACCATCAGCGGGATGTTCAGCCACGCCGGCAGCGACAGCATCTTCACCAGCACGATGGCCACGGTGGCAGTGCCCCAGGCGTACCAGCCCAGTTCGGCGAAACCGAGGAGGAAGTCGGACAGCTTGCTGCCGCGCTCGCCGAAGCAGAAGCGGCCCATCAGCACGGTGTTCAGGCCGCTGCGCGAGGCGATCAGGCCCAGGGCGGCGGCGTAGATGGCGAGCAGCACGTTGCCGATGAAGGCGACCCAGAGCATGTCGACGAAATCGAAGGCCATGCCGATCTTGCCGCCGGCGAACATGGTGCCGGTGAAGAAGGTGAAGCTGAACAGGACCATGGCGATGGGCAGCAGGCCTTTGCGCCCTTCCCTGGGCGTCGCGCTCAGGGGGAATTCACTGGGGGAACTCATCTCGGCTTTTTTCATCGGAGCATTCCGCGAGGATTGGTTGAGGACTCCCGGCACAACGCAAATAGCGGGCCGGAAAAGCCAATCAGGAACGACGCGGAAATTTTGAGCATGTCGAACATTGTGAACTGTTCACAATGCACACTTCCGGTGGGTGTAACGGCGTTTCAAGATAGCTCAAATGTGCATTGTGCGGATTTTCGGGGCACGATGCAGCTTTTTCGCACCAAAACCTGACGAAACCCTGACTTGAGTTCCTACCGCTCAGCGGGAATCGCCGGACCGTTGCACCCTCTGCCGAACGTCTGGAGCAGGCTCAGACGTCGCTGCAGCGCGTGGTCTGGCGCAAATAGCGTACGGCACGAACCTGCCCGTGGGAGTCCAGGTAGGTCATGGTTGCCAGGCTGACTTCGCAGCGCTCGTTGGGCTGCTCGATGCGCAGTACCTTGGCCACGTCCAGCGGCATGCCGTACCGATAGACCGGCGCCTCTTCGGCGAAAGCGGTGAGCGAAAGCAGTGCGGCGGGAACGGCGAACAGAAGAGCAAGCGTGGATTTCATGGCAGGAACCTCGGGGATCACACGGGTCGCGTTGATCGTGGCCCACAGCCATTGAATCTAGACCAGCCGCCGCCAAGGACACAGAGCGACTTCGGCAATGAATTTATTCAGACCGCGCAATAATGGCGCCTTGCGATAGCGTGGCGCGGCACGACTGTGACGTTCGTTGTCGGCTGATTGGCAGAATTCACACTCTCGTTGAATTTGCAGCCAGGGCGATCCCCCGCAAGAATGAGTGCCATCGATCGGATCGGAGGCACCATGAAGCGCGTAGCCATGCTGCTGTTTCCCGGCGTGCAGGCGCTGGACGTTTCCGGGCCGCTGGACGTGTTCGCCGAGGCCAACGCCTTCGTCGCGCCTGGCCAGGGCTACCAGGTGATAACCCTGGCCGCGCCGCCCCTGCCCTTGCGTGCCTCCAACGGCCAGTTGCTGGGCGCCGACCTCAGCCTCGCCCAGGGCCTGGCCGCCGCCGACATCCTCCTGGTGCCCGGCGGGCCGGCGCTGCCCGACGAAACGCCCGGCGCCGAACTGCTCGACTGGCTACGCGCGGCCTGCGCCCAGGTGCCGCGCTACGGTTCGATCTGTACCGGGGCCTTTCTCCTCGGCCACGCGGGGCTGCTGGATGGCAAGCGCGTGACCACCCACTGGAACGATGCGCGACGGCTGGCGGAGCTGTTCCCGCAAGCACGGGTGGAGCCGGACCGCATCCACGTGCGCGACGGCGCGCTGGTGACCTCGGCGGGCGTCACCGCCGGCATCGATCTGGCCCTGGCGCTGGTGGCGGAAGATCACGGCGCGGCGGTGGCGCTGTCGGTCGCCAAGCGCCTGCTGGTGGTGGCGCAGCGGCAAGGCGGGCAGTCGCAGTTCAGTCCTTTCCTCCGGGCTCCCGTGGACGAGCGCTCGCCGGTGGCGCGCATCCAGCGCCATGTGCAGGAACATCTCGACCAGCCACTGGGCGTGCCGCAACTGGCCGCCAAAGTGACCATGAGCCCACGCAGCTTCGCCCGTACCTTCGTGCGCGAAGCCGGCGTGACACCGGCCGAGTTCGTCCAGCGCGCCCGCCTCGACGCCGCGCGCGGCTTGCTGGAGGGCAGCGACCTGGCATTGAAGGTGATCGCCTGGCGCTGTGGCTTCGGCAGCGCGGCGCGGATGCGACGGGTGTTCGTGCAGCGACTGGGTGTGACGCCAACGCAGTATCGCGAGCAGTTTCGCCGCGAAGGCTGATCGGGTGCGCTTTTCGTAGGAGCGAGCTTGCTCGCGAACCCGCCGCCGAGCGTGGCGCCCACCCGATCGCGGATAAATCCGCTCCTGCAAGAACCGGCACCCATTTCGCGCGAGCGTACAAGCGGACGCTGTCCGCGATGACTTCCAACCACTGCGGACAGATCGGTTCGCGAGCAAGCTCGCTCCTACAATCCAGCCGGAGGGCCCCGGTTGGATTCGCGGACAAGGTCCGCTCCCACAGGTAGATGCGGGTGCGCTCCCGTACAAGCGGACCTTGTGCGCTAAATCTGCGCCCCCGCGCCAGAGCTTCCGGCTAGATCGGTGGCGCCGAGCGCAGCATCACCGACTTCAACGCGAACGCCGACTTGATCCCCGCCACACCGGGAATCTGCGTCAGCGTGTTGGTCAGGAACAGCTGGTACGCCGACAGGTCCTTCACCACCACCCGCAGCATGTAGTCGGCATCGCCGGTCATCTGGAAGCAGCTCATCACCTGCGGCGCCTGGACGATGCGTTCCTCGAACCGCGCGAGGTAGTCGCCGGTCTGTTTTTCCAGGGACACCGAGACGAACACGCTCATGCCGCCGGACAGGCGCTCCTCGTCGAGGCGCGCAAAGTAACCCTGGATGTACTGCTCTTCCTCCAGGCGGCGCACCCGGCGCAAGGTCGGGGTCAGCGACAGGCCGATGTTCTGCGCGAGATCGCGCCAGGAGAGCCGGCCATCGTCGGCCAGGGCGCGGAGGATTTTCAGGTCGGTGCGGTCCAGGTCAGCCATTTTTCCTCGTACTACGGACGGTTGTTTTTATAGTTCAAACACACTAATCCGTAACTTCGGAGCTAGTCAATTTGGAGCAAAAAACCAATCGGTCACACCTATACTGAAACCACAACTACAACAACCGAGGACCTCACCATGAGTGATGTCACCACCCGCTGCGCGACCCCGCGCGGCCCCCGCACCGTAGCCCGACCCGGCCGGGTGCATCCGCCAGGCCTGGCGTCTTCCGTCTGCTGATCCACACCCAACGATCACACCTGGAGACCCGCCATGACCGACTACGCTCCGCTCCGCCTGCACGTCCCCGAACCCACCGGACGCCCGGGCTGCAAGACTGACTTCTCCTACCTGCACCTCTCGCCCGCCGGCGAGGTGCGCAAGCCCGCCGTCGACGTCGAACCCGCGCAGACCACCGACCTGGCCTTCAGCCTGGTGCGTGTGCTCGACGACGAAGGCAACGCCCTCGGCCCCTGGGCCCCGGACCTGAGCCACGAGCAGCTGCTGCGCGGCATGCGCGCCATGCTCAAGACGCGCATCTTCGACGCGCGCATGCTCACCGCCCAGCGCCAGAAGAAAATGTCCTTCTACATGCAGTGCCTGGGCGAGGAAGCCATCGCCACCGCCCACACGATGGCGCTGCAGGATGGCGACATGTGCTTCCCGACCTATCGCCAGCAAGGCATCCTGATCACCCGCGACTACCCGTTGAAGGACATGATCTGCCAGTTGCTCTCCAACGAGGCCGACCCGCTCAAGGGCCGTCAGCTGCCGATCATGTATTCCAGCCGCGAATACGGTTTCTTCTCCATCTCCGGCAACCTCGCCACCCAGTTCATCCAGGCCGTCGGCTGGGGCATGGCCTCGGCGATCAAGGGCGATACCAAGATCGCCTCGGCCTGGATCGGCGACGGCGCCACCGCCGAATCGGACTTCCACACCGCCCTCACCTTCGCCCACGTCTACCGCGCTCCGGTGATCCTCAACGTGGTCAACAACCAGTGGGCTATCTCCACCTTCCAGGCCATCGCCGGCGGTGAAGGCACCACCTTCGCCAACCGTGGCGTGGGCTGCGGCATCGCCTCGCTGCGGGTGGACGGCAACGACTTCCTCGCCGTCTACGCCGCCTCGCAATGGGCCGCCGAGCGCGCCCGCCGTGGCTTTGGGCCGAGCCTGATCGAATGGGTCACCTACCGCGCGGGCCCGCACTCCACCTCGGACGATCCGTCCAAGTACCGCCCCGCCGACGACTGGACCAGCTTCCCCC
The DNA here is from genome assembly GCF_000349845.1 of Pseudomonas sp. ATCC 13867. Classification (NCBI taxonomy): domain Bacteria; kingdom Pseudomonadati; phylum Pseudomonadota; class Gammaproteobacteria; order Pseudomonadales; family Pseudomonadaceae; genus Pseudomonas; species Pseudomonas sp. ATCC 13867. Next base: position 2,935,619 of record NC_020829.1, read on the forward strand.
TGGGCGACCCGATCGCCCGCCTCAAGCAGCACCTGATCGGCCTCGGCATCTGGTCCGAGGAGCAGCAGGACGCGCTGCAGAAGGAACTGGAAGCCGAAGTGATCGCCGCGCAGAAACAGGCCGAGCGCCACGGCTCGCTGGTGGACGGCCACGTGTTCAGCGCCGCCAACCTGTTCGACGACGTCTACAAGGACCTGCCGGAACACCTGCGCCGGCAGCGCCAGGAGCTCGGGGTATGAATGCCATGAATCCGCAACACGAGAACGCCCAGGCGGTCACCAGCATGACCATGATCCAGGCGCTGCGCTCGGCGATGGACGTGATGCTCGAACGCGACGACAACGTGGTGGTGTTCGGCCAGGACGTGGGCTACTTCGGCGGCGTATTCCGCTGCACCGAAGGCCTGCAGAAGAAATACGGCACCTCGCGGGTGTTCGATGCGCCGATCTCCGAGAGCGGCATCATCGGCGCCGCCGTCGGCATGTGCGCCTACGGCCTGCGCCCGGTGGTGGAAATCCAGTTCGCCGACTACGTCTACCCGGCCACCGACCAACTGGTGTCGGAGGCCGCGCGCATCCGCTACCGCTCGGTGGGCGACTTCGTCGTGCCGATGGTGGTGCGCATGCCCTGCGGCGGCGGCATCTACGGCGGCCAGACGCACAGCCAGAGCCCGGAGGCGATGTTCACCCAGGTCTGCGGCCTGCGCACCGTCATGCCGTCCAACCCGTACGACGCCAAGGGTCTGCTGATCGCCTGCATCGAGAACGACGACCCGGTGATCTTCCTCGAACCCAAGCGCCTGTATAACGGCCCGTTCGACGGCCACCACGACCGCCCGGTGACGCCCTGGTCCAAGCACCCGGCCAGCCAGGTGCCGGAGGGTTACTACAGCGTGCCGCTGGACAAGGCCGTCATCGCCCGCCCCGGCTCCGAACTGACCGTGCTGACCTACGGCACCACCGTCTACGTGGCGCAGACCGCCGCAGAGGAAACCGGCGTCGATGCCGAGATCATCGACCTGCGCAGCCTCTGGCCGCTGGATCTGGACACCATCGTAGAGTCGGTGAAGAAGACCGGCCGCTGCGTCATCGTCCACGAGGCCACCCGCACCTGCGGCTATGGCGCCGAGCTGATGTCGCTGGTCCAGGAGAACTGCTTCCACCACCTCGAATCGCCCATCGTGCGCGTGACCGGCTGGGACACCCCCTACCCGCACGCCCAGGAATGGGACTACTTCCCCGGGCCCGCGCGCGTCGGCGCGGCCTTCAAGCGCGCGATGGAGGTCTGAATGGGCACTCACGTCATCAAGATGCCGGACATCGGCGAAGGTATCGCCGAAGTCGAGCTGGTGGAGTGGCATGTCCAGGTCGGCGATGAGGTCCAGGAAGACCAACTGCTGGCCGAGGTCATGACCGACAAGGCCACCGTGGAAATCCCCTCGCCGGTGGCCGGGAAGATCCTCGCCCTGGGCGGCGTGCCGGGCCAGGTGATGGCCGTGGGCGGCGAGCTGATCCGCCTGGAAGTGGAAGGCCACGGCAACCACCGTGAAGCCGCTCAGCCCAAGGCGGAGGTCGAAGCACCCGTCAAGGCGGAAGCCAAACCGGCTCCTGTCGCCGAGGCACCCAAGCTGGCACCGCGCGTCGACAGCAAGCCGGTCGCCCCGGCCGCGCGCCCTGCTCCGTCGCCGGCACCGCGCCGCGCACCGGGCGAAAAGCCGCTGGCCTCGCCGGCGGTGCGCCAGCGTGCCCGCGACCTGGGCGTGGAATTGCAGTTCGTCCAGGGCAGCGGCCCGGCCGGACGCATCCTGCGCGAAGACCTGGAGCACTACCTGGAGCATGGCGGCGCGACCATCGCCTCCGGCTACGCCGCGCGCCACGACGAGCACCAGATCCCGGTGATCGGCCTGCGCCGCAAGATCGCGCAGAAGATGGCCGAAGCCAAGCGGCGCATCCCGCACTTCAGCTACGTCGAGGAAATCGACGTCACTGACCTGGAAGCCCTGCGCGTCCACCTCAACGCCAGGCACAGCGCGGCGCGCGGCAAGCTGACCCTGCTGCCCTTCATCGCCCGCGCCCTGGTCGTCGCCCTGCGCGACTTCCCGCAGCTCAACGCGCGCTATGACGACGAAGCCGACGTGATCACCCGCTACGGTGCGGTACACCTGGGCGTCGCCACCCAGAGCGACAACGGCCTGATGGTGCCGGTGCTGCGCAACGCCGAGTCCCGCGACCTGTGGGGCAACGCCGCGGAAGTGGCGCGCCTGGCCGAGGCCGCGCGCCACGGCAAGGCCAGCCGCGAGGAACTGTCCGGCTCGACCATCACCCTGAGCAGCCTCGGCGCCCTGGGCGGCATCGTCAGCACACCGGTGATCAACCTGCCGGAAGTCGCCATCGTCGGCGTCAACCGCATGGTCGAGCGGCCGATGGTGGTCAACGGGCAGATCGTGGTGCGCAAGATGATGAACCTGTCTTCGTCCTTCGATCACCGGGTGGTCGACGGCATGGACGCGGCGGCCTTCATCCAGGCCGTGCGCGCCCTGCTCGAACATCCCGCCACCCTGTTCATCGATTGATAGCCGGAGCACAGACGTGAAACAGAACCAGACTCTGGAAACCACCCTGCTGGTGATCGGCGGCGGTCCCGGCGGCTACATCGCGGCGATCCGCGCCGGCCAGCTGGGCGTGCGCACCGTCCTGGTGGAAGGCGCCGCCCTGGGCGGCACCTGCCTGAACATCGGCTGCATCCCCTCCAAGGCGCTGATCCACGCCGCCGAGGAATACCTCAAGGCCCGCGAGTTCACCGGCAAGTCTCCGCTGGGCATCAGCGTGCAGGCGCCGGGCATCGACATCCAGCGCACCGTGGAATGGAAGGACGGCATCGTCGACCGCCTGACCACCGGCGTCGCCGCGCTGCTGAAGAAGCACGGCGTCACCGTGGTGAACGGCTGGGCGAAAGTGGTCGACGGCAAGACCGTGGACGTCGATCTCGCCGACGGCGGCACGCAGCACATCCATACCGAGCACCTGCTGCTGGCGGCGGGCTCGAAGTCCGTGGAGCTGCCGTTCCTGCCACTCGGCGGCAATGTGATCTCCTCCACCGAGGCCCTGGCGCCCAAGGCGCTGCCCAGGCGCCTGGCGGTGGTCGGCGGCGGCTACATCGGCCTGGAACTGGGCACCGCCTACCGCAAGCTGGGCGTCGAGGTCACGGTGGTGGAAGCGCAGCCGCGCATCCTGCCCACCTATGACGAGGAGCTGACCAAGCCGGTGACCAACGCCCTGCGCAAGCTGGGCATCGAGCTGTACCTGGGCCACAGCGTCATGGGCCTGGAGCCCGATGGCAAAGGTTTGCGCGTGCAGGACGCTACGGGCTCGCAACGGGTGATCGAGACCGACCAGGTACTGGTCGCCGTCGGCCGCCACCCCAATGCCACGGGCTGGAACCTGGAAAGCCTGTGCCTGGACATGAACGGCCGCGCCGTGAAGATCGACGAGCAATGCCGCACCTCCATGCGCAATGTCTGGGCCATCGGCGACATCGCCGGCGAACCCATGCTGGCCCACCGCGCGATGGCCCAGGGCGAGATGGTCGCCGAGATCATCGCCGGCAAGCGCCGCGCCTTTACCCCCACGGCGATCCCGGCGGTGTGTTTCACCGATCCCGAGGTGGTGGTGGTCGGCCTCTCGCCGGAGCAGGCGAAAGCCGCCGGCCATGAGGTACTGACGGCGAACTTCCCGTTCGCCGCCAACGGCCGCGCCATGACCCTGGAGTCCAGCGACGGCTTCGTCCGCGTCGTGGCGCGCAAGGACAACCACCTGATCCTCGGCTGGCAGGCCGTGGGCAAGGCGGTCTCGGAGCTGTCCACGGCCTTCGTGCAGTCGCTGGAAATGGGCGCCTGCCTGGAAGACATCGCCGGCACCATCCACGCCCATCCGACCCTCGGCGAAGCGGTTCAGGAAGCGGCGCTGCGGGCGCTGGGCCACGCGCTGCACATCTGATCCCGCCTCACCTCCCCTCTGACCCGCCAATTGGCGGGTCTTTTTTTGCACATCACTTCTTCAGCGGCGTCAGCACCGGTGCGTCTTCGTCCAGCAGCATCCACACCAGCAGCTTGGCCGGTTGCTGAGTGCTGGCGTTGCGCGACACCAGGTGAGGTGTATTGGGTGCTTCGTACCAGGATTGTCCGGCGTGGTAGGTCACCGGCTCCTGCCCTTCGAGCTGCGAGACCACCGCGCCTTCGAGCACATAGGCGAACACCGAGCCGCTGTGCACGTGGGCGCCGGACGCCTGCCCCGGCGCATAGGCGACGGTGATCATCAGGCCTTTCTTGCCGGGGGCGTCGGGCAGTTTCTGCTCCTGCTGCACGGCGATCCGTTCGCGGTTGCCCGCTTCGTCATGAGCGAAGGTCGGCAGGCTCAGGGCCAGTCCCAGACCGGCGAGCAGGAGTTTCAGGGCGTTGGATACGGGCATGGTGGCTACCTTGGGCAGTGGGAACGTGGGTCCACGCTACGCCCGGAGGCGATGAGGGCCAACAGCCAATTCGGCGGAAGATCGGGGGGCCATTGCGTGGTTTTGTGTGCGCCGGGGTTCGCGAGCAAGCTCGCTCCTACAAAGAGAAAGAGCGGTCCGGTGTTACCTGTAGGAGCGAGCTTGCTCGCGAACCCGAACGGCACGCCCACGAACCAACACACCAGCACCACGAAAAAGCCCCGCTCAATGGCGGGGCTTTCGGCATGCAACGCCGGCTCAGCCCAGCAGCACGCTCATATCCAGCAACCCATCCTTGCGCGGCGGGCACCAGTAGTAGCCACCGGTCAACGGCCGGCTGAAGCGGTACAGGGCGTCGGTGATACCGTCTTCCAGACCACTCATGCGGCGCAGTTGCACCTCGAAGGCATCGAGGGTGCAACCGAAGGCGAGGAACATCAGACCGGCATCCTCATCGTGGCTCCAGGGCATGGAGCGGCGCACGATGAAGGCCTCGGGATCGAAGCTTTCCTGGGCGGTGCGCTTGACGTGGGCGGACTCCGGCGCGTCGTCCAGTTCCTCGTTGTCGCTCAGGCGACGCCCCATGATGTCGTCGCGCTCGGCCTGCGGCAGCGCGGCGAAGTCCTGCAACTGGTGGCGCCACTGCTGGATGGCGGCGAAGCTGCCGCCGGCCAGGCCGGCCACGCCGTTGTCGACGATGGCGGCGGCGATGGCGGCGGCGTCCCGCGGATTCTCGGTGCCGTCCTCGTAGCCGGTCAGGTCATGGCCGTCGCCGTGGCGGAAGGCTTCGGTCAGCGAGGCCAGCTCCAGTGCCGGCGCCAACAGCGCCTGCAACTGCTGGGTGCGCAGCAGCAGATCGCCGCGCGCCTCGCCACGCAGCCAGACCCACAGCGCGTGCGGGGTGGACGGGTTGTCCACGCCCACGCCGGCGATGGCCGGGAACTCGCGCAGCCCCTCGATGCCACGGCCCAGCGCGCGCACCAGCGACTCGCCGAAGCCGACGACCGCCGCCTGGCCATCGGCGAACCGCGCCAGGCGATCCAGGGCGGCCGGCAGTTCCTGCAGCGACGTCAGGTCGAAGAACAGGTGACGGGCGTGGGCGGGAACCGGGGTGGCGAGAATGCCGGGCTGGTAGAGGCTCATGACTGCATCCTTGAACAAAAGAGCGGCAATTCTAATCGTCATGGCCGCGAATCCAAACCGCTCTGCATCAAGGCACAGCTCACTGGCGCGACGAACGCACGGAAGACCGCGCACGGCGGCGGCGCCAGAGTGCGAGGTCGAGTCGATCGAGCATGAGCGCCCGTTGGAAACTCCCTGGACTCGGAATCCAACACCCTGACGAATGTTCTTCTTATCAAACAGTACTCGTAAAAAATAAACGACTAGAAGCCCATCTCGAATCGTTAGCATCCAATCAAATCAAAACTTTAAGAGCGCCACCCGTCCGGAGATGTAATTTTTTTTACTCATACACGCTTTAAGTGTTTGACATATTTGACGCATTTGGCAGACTGCGGCCCGTTGTCGCAATTGGTTACGCTTCTCCGGCTCCCTCTGCCTGGTGCTACGGATAACCACTGCCGCGCAACCCAACAAAAACAATTTGTCAGTCGCGGCACCTCTGCCCGGGTTCGTCCCCGGCAGCCCGGTTCCCGGCGAGCCAACGGAACGAAAGAATGCTGATCTGGTTTGTAGCGGGTTACCTGCTGATCACGGTGGGTGTCGGTTTCTACGCGTCCACTCGCGTGAAAAACTCCAAGGACTTCGCGGCCGGCGGCCGCAGCATGTCCTTCCCCTTGGTCGCAGCGATGGTGTTCGCTACCTGGTTCGGCTCCGAAGCCGTGCTGGGAATTCCCGCGACCTTCATCGAAGAGGGCTTTGCCGGGATCATCGAAGACCCGTTTGGCTCCTTCGGTTGCCTGATGCTGGTAGGCCTGGTCTTTGCGCGTCCGCTGTATCGCATGAACCTCCTGACCATCGGCGACTTCTTCAAGCAACGCTTCGGTCCGAACGTCGAAATGATCACCAGCCTGGTGATCATCGCCTCCTACCTGGGCTGGATCGCTGCGCAGCTCACCGCGCTGGGCGTGGTCTTCAACGTACTGTCCGATGGCGCCATCACCACCACCCAGGGAATGTTGATCGGCACCGTCATCGTGCTGCTCTATACCTTGTTCGGCGGCATGTGGTCGGTCGCGCTGACTGATTTCATGCAGATGCTCATCATCGTCGCCGGGCTGGTGTATCTGACCTGGCTGATCGGCGACATGGCCGGCGGACCTGCCAAAGTGATCAGTCACGCCGCCAGCGAAGGCAAGTTCAGCTTCATGCACAGCTTCGAGCCCAAGGATATCGTCGCCTTCATTGGCGCCGCGGTGACCATGATGTTCGGTTCGATTCCGCAGCAGGACGTCTACGCCCGGGTGATGTCGGCCAAGACCGAGAACATTGCCGCCCGTGCGTCCATGGCCGGTGCCTGCTTCTACCTGAGCTTCTGCATGCTGCCGATCTTCCTGACCTATGCCGCAACGATGATCGATCCGGAAATGGTCAAGCACTGGCTTGCCGAAGACTCGCAGATGATCCTGCCGCATCTGATCCTGGAGCGCACCCCGCTGTTCGCCCAGGTCATGTTCTTCGGCGCGCTGCTGTCGGCGATCATGTCGACCGCTTCCGGCACCCTGCTGGCGCCGTCGGTGACCTTCACCGAGAACATTCTCAAGCGCTTCCTGCCGGACATGAGCGACAAGCAATTCCTTCTGGCCATGCGCCTGACCGTGGTCGGCTGCGCCATCGCCACCTGCCTGTTCGCGCTGCTGTCCAACGCCAGCATCTACGAGATGGTCGGCAACGCCTACAAGGTGACCCTGGTCGCCGCCGTGGTGCCGCTGTTCTTCGGCCTGTTCTGGAAGCGCGCCACCACCCAGGGCGCCCTGACCGCCATCGCCTGCGGCCTGATCAGTTGGGTATCGCTGGAGCTGGGCTACCAGGAAGGCGACTTCTGGCCGCCGCAACTGGTCGGCCTGATCTTCAGCGCCATCGGCATGATCGCCGGCTCCCTGGCGCCGCAGTTCAGCCAGCACCGTGGCGAGAGCGTATCGGACATGACCGCCGCTGCCGCCGCCGGCAACTGATCCGCAACGACGGATCGAGAAGCCCCGCCCAGTGCGGGGCTTTTTCATGGCCTGGGGATTCATCCGGCATCGGCTTTTCCGCAGGCGCGGGCCTGCTTGGGCACGGGCGGCGGAGGTTCGCGAGCAAGCTCGCTCCTTTCTCGAAATTCCGAGCGCAACGCGCTACAGGTCACTCGCTTCCGGCGGCGGCGCGTCGACCAGCGGGCAGTTGTCGCAATGTCCGATGGCGCCCAACCGATAGCGAATGCAGCAGGTCCGCCGCTGCCGCCACAGTCCATTCGCCCGCTGCTCGCAGGACACCTCGACATACCGGACCGGCTTGTACAACGGGTTGCGCGCGCCATCGGGGCGGCGCTCGGTCGCCAGCAGTTCGCGGCCATGAGCGAGCATCGGGACCAGCGGCGGCAGCTTGGCCATCTCGCCGATGAACCATTCGAAGTAGTTGCCGGCGTTGCTCCAGAGCACCCTGGGCGACAGGCGCGCCTCGGCGGCGAGGGTCTGGATGAAGGGTTGCAGGTGGTCCTCCAGCAGGTGTGCGAAGCGCTCGAAGGGATCAACCGGCGGCACGGCGAACGGTCCGCCCTCTCCCGGCAGCTTGAACGCCTCGGGAATACCCTGCTCGTCCAGCACGACCTCCACCTCATCGAATGCCAGCGGCAAGGTGCGGCCCAGCACCAGCGCGGCGGCCACCACCGGCGGAATGATCCGTACCAGGTACCACTTGGACCACTGCGAAGCCAGTGCGCGGCGGTCGCCCTCGGCGTGGGGCGGGTCGAAGCGGCGCAGCGCGCGGTCGAGCATCTCCCTCTCCAGCAAGGCGCGCGCCGGGATCGAAAGCCGGGGATCGTCGCGGGTCACCAGCACCTCGCGGTAGCTGGCGAACTCGCCGAAATACAACGGTGCGAGGGCTCCGATCACCGGCAGCCCTCGACACCACGGAGAACCACCGTCAGCACAGGCCGCAACGCTCGAAGAAGGTTTCCCGGCTCTGCACCATCAGCGCCGCGCGCTTGTGCGGGAAGTCGAAGTCCTTCTCGCGCCAGAAGCCCAGGCGCTGCATGTGGCCGATCATCCTGGCGTTGTCGGCGCGCGGCTCGGCGACGATGCGCTGGGTGCGCGGGTCGTCCAGCAGCAGGTAGTGCACCAGCGCGGTCATCCAGCTTTCCACCTTGTGTGGCCCGCGATGGCTGTCCTCGCCCACCAGCATGTGGATGCCGCGGTCGTAATCGCCCACCTCGTAGAACGGCGCGATGCGGTCTTCCTTGGCCCAGTAGGCTTCGTAGTAGGCGAAGGGTTCGTCGTCGATGCAGCCGATCAGGGTAGTGGTGTGTGGGTCGGCGGCGGCTTTTTCCAGGTAGGCGCGGTGCTGTTCCCGGGTGCCGCCTTCCTGCCAGAACTCCAGCACGCGCGGGCTGTTCTGCCAGCGGTTGAAGCGCTCCAGGTCCAGCTCGATATCCAGGGTGCGCAGGGAAATCCACTGGCCCAGCCGGGCGTCGAAGCGACGATAGACCTCGCCCTGCGGCTTGGGCGCACGCAGCGGATGGCGGCGACCGCCACTCATGCGGTAGACCTGCGGGTAGTTGGCGCTGGCCACGCCCTTGTGCCAGGCGGTTCCCAGTTGCCAGAAGGCGGCACGCTCGATCTGCAGGCGCCCGCCGACTTCATCGCGGCTCACCAGGCCTTGTTCGAATGCCTCGAGCGGAACCTGGGTGGCGGCGAACTGCACGCGCTCGCTCTGCGCATCGCCAGCGAAGGTCCAGTAAGCCAGCGCCCACAGCGCTTCCACAGTCGGCGCGGAACTCAGTTGCCAGCACTCGCCTTCGCGTTGCACGCTGAGCAGCGGCTGGCCGTCCAGCAGCAGGGCCAGGCTTTGGGTGCCGTGATCGGCGGTGAGTTTGCGGCCATCGGGCAGCGGCAGGGAAAAATCGGGCGTCATGGTGGGTACCCTTTCGTGAATGCAAAGACCCCGCCCGTATGACGAGCAGGGTCGACGGAAATTTAGTCGGCCCGAAAACTATTTCCGGGCCCCGTGGATCAGGCGCTTTCCGCAGTCAGCGGGCGCGTCGGCTTATGTGCCGTTTCGTGCGGCGGCAGGTGCTCGAACATCGACGCGGCGATTTCCTGGGCGCGGATCGGCAACACCGACAGCAGCGTGTCGCTCAGGCCGTGGCTGTCCTGGGTGAAGCCCTGCAGGTAGATGCCGGCGTGCAGGCGCTCGTCCGCCAGTACGCGGTAGTCGCGGCCCACTTCGAAGTCGCCCAGGTAGTCCTGCAGCGGTGCGAGCAGTTCGCGGTGCGATTTGCGCTCGTAGCCGGTGGCGAGTATCACCGCGTCGTAGCGATGGGTTTCCACCGCGCCGGTGGCGCTGTCGCGCAGGGTCAGTTCGATCCCGTCGGCGTCGGCCCTGGCCGCCTCTACATTGCGGCGGCAGAGGAAGGCATGGCGATCCACGCCGGCCACTTTCTGGCGATAGAAGATGCCGTAGATGCGCTCGATCAGGTCCAGGTCCACCACCGAGTAGTTGGTGTTGTGGAACTCCTGGATCAGCTTCTCGCGCTCGGCCTGGGGCTCGTTGAACACCAGGTCGGTGTAGCGCGGGGCGAAGATTTCGTTGACGAAGGGGCTGTCGTCGGCGGGCTTGAGCACCGCCGCGCGCAGAACCATGTCGACCTGCACCGAGGGGAAGCTGTCGTTCAGGTCGATGAAGGCTTCGGCCGCGCTCTGGCCGCCGCCAATCACCGCGATGCGCATCGGCTCGTTCTGGTTGCAGCGCTGCCGGGCCATGCATTCGAGATAGCGGGCATGGTGGAACACGCGCGGGTCGTCGCGCAGGTGGCTGAAGGCCGACGGGAAGCGCGGCGTGCCGCCGGTGCTCACCACCACGCTGCGCGCCAGGCGGAAGCGCTCGTGGCCACGGGCGTCGCTGGAGATCACCTTGACCAGCTCGATGCCGTCCGGGCCCTGCACCGGTTCCACGCGGTTGACCGTCTCGCCGCAGACGCGCTGCTCGGCGAACTGCTCGCTGACCCAGCGCAGGTAGTCGTTGTACTCCAGGCGGCACGGGTAGAAGGTGCCCAGATTGGTGAAATCGATCAGCCGCCCCATCGCATGCAGGTAGTTGACGAAGCTGTAGGGGCTGGTGGGGTTGCGCAGGGTCACCAGGTCCTTGAGGAAGGAGATCTGCAGCTCGCTCTGCGCCACCAGGGTGTTGCCGTGCCAGCGGTAGTCGGCCTGCTTGTCGAGGAACAGCGCGTGGTAGTGGCGCCCCTCGCGGCGCGCCTGCTCCTGGAGGGCGATTGCCAGCGCCAGGTTGGAGGGGCCGAAACCGATACCGAGCACGTCGTAGGTCGGGGTGATCATCTGGGTCATGGTGCCAATGTCCTGTGTCGCGATGGCCGTGGGGCATGACGACGCGGCAGCCGGCGGCTTACTGTTCTGCCCTGCCAGGAGCGCCCGCCGATTGGCAGCCGGCACTCGATCCTGCGTGTCGCCCATGATTTGCGCTGTCGATAGCGCGTTATCTGGAGAGACGAGACAGACTCGGTGAAATTTAGAATGATTCTCAATAAGACCCATAAATACCTGGCCGCAGCCGGAGACATCCGCTGGGCGCAGGGTGCCATGTGCCGATTGATCCTGGCCGTGCCGCGCTCAGGGTCGATTCGGATTCGCGAGCGAGCTCGCTCCTACGAAGAGCCCACCGGAGCTGGCCTGTAGGAGCGAGCCCGCTCGCGAACCCTGCGCCCGGCGAATGCTCAGCTCTGCCCACCCCAGGCTTTCAGGCGTACGCGGCAGTGCTTCATCGCGTTGACGATGTGCTTTTCCACCATGTCGCGGGAAATCCCCATGCGCTCGGCGATCTCGAGGTGGCTGCAGCCCTCGACCTTGCGCAGCAGGAAGGCCTGCCGGCACGGCTCGGAGAGCTCGTCCAGGGCACGCTGCAACAGCCGCAGCTGCTGTTGCCGGCTGGCCTCCTCCTGCGGGCAGCGTTCGTCCAGGACGCCCTCGCGATCGAGGGTCTCGAGCTCCTCGGCGCGGCGGACGCGGGTCCGGCGGTGCAGGTCGATGCTCAGGTTGGTCGCGGTGCGGTAGAGAAAAGCGCGGGGTTGTTCGATACGCTCGCCGGTCTTGCGGTCGAGCAGGCGCAGGAAGGTTTCCTGGGTGACATCGGCGGCCGCCTGGCGGTCGCCAAGGGTGCGACTCAGGTACAGGACCAGTTCCTGGTAGTAACGGATCAACGCGCTCTCCACCCCGTCGGGCATCCCATGAAAACAGTCGAGGCTGCTGGCGCCTGCTGACAGTCCGAGTCAGGCTTACTTATAATCACTCGCATCAACTCGAAAAGAAAGTGTGATAAAGGGCCTGCTCCGGCCCACACCAGGAACCCTGATGACCGCCTCCCCCGCCCCGACCGACGACGACCGCATCAGCGCCGAGGCCGCGCACTGGTGCGCTCGCCTGCACGACGCCGACTGCAGCGATGCCGAACAGGAAGCGTTCGCCCAGTGGCTCGCGGCCGACCCGCGCCACGCGGAGGAGTACCAGGCGATGCTGGAGATCTGGCACCTGTCCGAGTTGCTGCCGCCCGGACAGCCCGTCGCCGCTGCGCCACTGGCGGCCCCCTCGAATCGCCCCCGCGCGCATCGCCCGCGCCGCGCACGGCGAATCGCGGCGGTCGCCGCCAGCGTCCTGGTGGCGCTGGGAGCGGTCTGGTCGGCGGGCTGGTCCACCGGCTGGCTGCCGTCGCACGTCGGCTACTACGCGGCGCAACCCGCACCGCGCGAAGTGCAGTTGGCGGACGGCTCGAAGGTGGAACTCAACAGCGGCTCGCAACTGATCTTCGCCGACTTCCGCGACCGCCGCAGCGCCTGGCTCAAGAGCGGCGGCGAGGCGTACTTCCAGGTCGCCCACGACACGCTGCAACCCTTCTCCGTGCACACCGACAACGGCAGCGTGCGGGTCACCGGCACGCGCTTCAATGTCTGGACCGACACCCACCAGATGCTGGTCACCCTGCTCGAAGGCTCGGTGGTGGTCAGCCCGCCGGACGACATCGACGGCAACAGCGCCCAGCTCACCCCCGGCATGCAGGCGCGCTACCTGCGCGGCAGCGAGCGCATCGAACTGGCCCAGGTCGCGCCGGCCGGCGCGATTGCCTGGATCGAAGGCAAGCTGGTGCTCGACGACCTCACCCTGCAGACCGCCCTCCCGCTGATCAACCGCTACCTGAAACAACCGGTGCGTCTCGAGGACGCCGAGGCCGCCGCCATGCGCATCGGCGGCATCTACCGCACCGATGACCTGCAGGCGCTGGTGGACTCCCTGCCCAAGGTGCTGCCGGTGGAACTGCGCAAGGACAGCGCCGGACGCCTCACCCTCGCCAGCCGATTCGTGCAGCTGTAATCCCCCTTCCGGTTTTTTGCGAATCTTTCGCAAATTTCCTTCAGTTTTTCCCCGGCTCATCCGTCTTAACAAGAACGATTCGGATTTGCAGATCATTCCCTGATCCGCAGGGCCGTCTCGCCCTCGATTTCCGGCCCGCCGCCGCGGCGGGCCGAGCCTAGGAAAAGACGATGCACACGCCTGCGCAAAGCCCACTGGGCGAACTCTTCAAGCTGCTCAAGCCCTTCTGGCTGCCCCTGTCCATCGCCACTTTGCTGGGTATCGTCGGCGGCGCGAGCATCACCGCGCTGCTCGCCACCATCAACTACAGCCTGCATTCCGACGGCGGCATGCCCTCGGGGTTGCTGCTGGGCTTCGCCGGCCTCTGCCTGCTGGCCCTGCTCGGCTCGATCATCTCCGACATCGGCACCAACTACGTCGGCCAGAACGTCATCGCCCGGCTGCGCAAGGACCTGGGCAGCAAGATCATTTCCGCGCCCATCGAGCAGATCGAGCGCTACCGCAGCCATCGTCTGATCCCGGTGCTGACCCACGACATCGACACCATCAGCGATTTCGCCTTCGCCTTCGCGCCGCTGGCGGTGTCCCTGACCGTCACCCTTGGCTGCCTGGGCTACCTGGCCAACCTGTCGCTGCCGATGTTCCTCACCACCGCCGTGGCCATCGTCATCGGCAGCGCCGTGCAGTACGTGGCGCGCAGCAAGGGCATCAAGGGCTTCTTCGAGGCGCGCGACGAGGAAGACCTGCTGCAGAAGCACTACCGCGCCCTGGCCGAGGGTTCGAAGGAGCTGCGCATCAGCCGGCTGCGCCGCTTCCAGCACTACAATGAGCGCCTGCAAGGCACCGCCGACCGCATCTGCGACATCCAGGTACGCTCGATCAACCTGTTCGTCATCGCCAAGGGCTTCGGCTCCACCCTGTTCTTCATCGTCATCGGCGTGGCGCTGGCCTACCAGTCGCTGTGGCCGAGCACCGACAAGGCCACCCTCAGCGGCTTTATCCTGGTGCTGCTGTACATGAAGGGGCCGCTGGAGCACCTGATCGGCCAGTTGCCGATCGTCAGCCGCGCCCAGGTCGCCTTCCGCCGCATCGCCGAGCTGTCGGTGCGCTTCTCCTCGCCCGAACCGAACCTACTGCTGGCCGACGACGGCCGCCCGGCCCTGGACATGCAGCAGATCCAGCTGCGCGACCTCAGCTACCACTACCCCACCGAGGACGGCTCGCGCGGCTTCGGCGTCGGCCCGCTGAACCTGACCCTGCGCCGTGGCGAAATCCTCTTCATCGCCGGCGAGAACGGCTGTGGCAAGACCACCCTGATCAAGCTGCTGCTCGGCCTCTACGCCCCGCGCGGCGGCGAGCTGCTGCTCAACGGCGAGGCAGTGACCGACGCCAACCGCGACGACTACCGCCAACTGTTCACCACCATCTTCGCCGACTACTTCCTGTTCGAAGACCTGCTCAAGGGCAGCGAGGAAATCCCCGTCGAGGCCAACCGCTACCTGGAACGCCTGGAGATCGCCCACAAGGTCAGCCTGCAGGGCCAGGAGTTCTCCACCACGGACCTCTCCACCGGCCAGCGCAAGCGCCTGGCACTGGTGCAGGCCTGGCTGGAGAAGCGCCCGGTACTGGTGTTCGACGAATGGGCCGCCGACCAGGACCCGGAGTTCCGCCGCATCTTCTACACCGAGCTGCTGCCCGAGCTGCGCGCCCAGGGCAAGACGCTGATCGTGATCTCCCATGACGACCGCTACTTCGACGTCGCCGACCGCCTGCTGCGCATGAGCGCCGGGCAGATCGTCGAGATCGAGGAGCACCGCGCGCAGCGGGCCAACGGCACGCCGGACATCGCCCTGCGCTGAGCCCGGCGCCCTCGCCAAGGCCGCGCCACGAATTTTTCAAGGAAAGGCTTCCGGTTTTTCCGGGGCTACGCGTCATATAAAGCTAAATCATTCTTATTAGAAACTGCATTACATGATCATAGGAGTTTTCAAGTGAGTCGCACCCGCTCCGCGCTGAACGCCCAGCACACGGTGAAGCCGTTGGCCCGCCTGGTCCGCGCCACCACCTTCGGCATGCTCCTGACGGCCACCGCCGCCTACGCCACACCGATCCGCATCGACATCCCAGCCCAGTCGCTGGCCTCCGCGCTCACCACCCTGGGTGCGCAGTCGAACCTGCAGATCGTCTTCAACCAGACCCAGGTGCAGAACCTACGCAGCGCCGGCGTGCGCGGCGAAATGGAGCCGACCCAGGCACTGGAACGCCTGCTGCAAGGCACCGGCATCCAGTACCAGGTCGAAGGCAGCCGCGTGACCCTGCTGGGCGCCAACGCGGGCAATGGCGACACCCTGAGCCTGTCCGCGCAGACCATCACCGGGGCCGTCGAGGGCGAAGACAGCTACGTGCCGCGCACCTCCAACAGCGGCAGCAAGACCGACACCCCGCTGGTGGAAATCCCTCAGTCGATCTCGGTGATCACCCGCAAGCAGATGGACGCCCAGGGCGCGCAGACCGTGACCGAGGCGCTGCGCTACGTGCCGGGCGTCAAGGTCGAAGCCTACGGCCTGGACCCCAAGGGCTTCGACTGGCTGTACATCCGCGGCTTCAACGCCCAGGCCACCAGCGACTACCTCAACGGCCTGCGCCAGCAGAACAACAGCTACGCCTTCTTTCGCAGCGAGCCTTACGCCTTCGAGCGCATCGACGTGGTCCGTGGCCCGTCCTCCAGCCTGTTCGGCCTGGGTGACGCCGGCGGCATCGTCAACCGCGTGAGCAAGAAGCCCACCGCCAATCACGTCAACGAAATCGAGCTGACCGGCGGCAACCACGACCGCAAGCAGGGCCAGTTCGACATCGGCGGCGCCCTGGACGAGCAGAACCAGTACCTCTACCGCGTCGTCGGGCTGGCGCGCGACGCCAACACCCAGGCCGAGTACGACGATGGCCACGAACTGCGCGACGACCGCCAGTACCTCGCTCCGTCCTTCACCTGGGCACCGGACGAAGACACCAGCCTGACCCTGCTCGCCGACTTCCTGCGCGACCGCAACGGCGGCTCGATCTTCGACTACAGCGTGGGCGGCCACACCACCGGCACCCTGCTCGGCGACCACAGCTACAACCACTTCGACCAGGACCAGTACACCCTGGGCTACGAGTTTCGCCACCGCTTCGACGATGTCTGGGAGTTCCGCCAGAACGCCCGCTACGGCCAGGTCGACCTGATCTTCAACAACCTGCTGCCGCAGGGCGTGATCGCCGGCAACGTGATCCGCACCGCCGACCGTTTCGACCAGCACATGAACACCTTCAACCTGGACAACCAGTTGCAGGCCAACTTCGACACCGGCCCGTTCAAGCACACCCTGCTGATGGGCGGAGACTACAGCTGGCAGGACGCCGACATCGCCCGCTGGCGCACCCTCGGCCCGTCGCTCGACCTGGGCAATCCGGTGTACGGCCAGGATGTGCAGCGTCCGAACAAGGACACCACCATTCCCGGCCAGGCCATCGACTACGACCAGAACATCGAGCAGATCGGCGGCTACGTGCAGGACCAGATCAAGTACGACGAGCGCTGGATCCTCACCGTCGGCGGCCGCTACGACTACGTGCGCAACGACCTGGACAGCCACACCGGCGCGCACAGCATGCAGAAGGACAACGCCTTCACCGGCCGCGCCGGCCTGACCTACCTGACCGACTTCGGCCTGGCGCCCTACATCAGCTACGCCGAGTCCTTCGCCCCGAACTCCGGCCTGGACTCCTCCGGCAATGCCTTCGACCCCAGCGAAGCCAGCCAGTGGGAAATCGGCGTGAAGTACCAGCCCAACGACGCCCTGCTGGTCACCCTGGCCGCATTCGACCTGATGAAGACCAACGCGCTCACCCCGCAGTTGAACGCCAATGGCATCCCCACCGGCTTCAGCGAAGCCACCGGCAAGCAGCGCTCGCGCGGCATCGAGGCGGAATTGAAGGCCAAGCTGGACGAAAACTGGGACCTGCTCGCCTCCTACACCTACACCAAGGCCGAGATCCACAAGAGCAACGACGGCAACCAGGGCAACCGCCCGGCCAACGTGCCCGAGCACATGGCTTCCGGCTGGCTGAACTACACCTTCCGCGACGGCACCCTGGGCGGGCTGTCCATCGGCGGCGGCGCGCGCTACACCGGCTCGCTGTACGGCAACAACGCCAACACCTTCCACGTCGACAACTACACCCTGTTCGACGCTGGCGTGAGCTACCCGCTGAACAAGAACGTGACCGTCTCGCTGAACGCCCAGAACCTCCTCGACGAGGATTACGTGGCCACCTGCGACAGCGCCATCTCCTGCTATCCGGGCCTGCGCCGCACCGTGCTGACCAGCGTGAAATACAGCTGGTAAGCCACCTGGCGGCGGGACGTCCCGCCGCTTCACCGGGCTCCCTGTTCGCAGGGGGCCCGTTGTCGTTTCAACGGACGTGGAGAAGCCCATGCCCCTCACCCGCCGCCACCTGCTCAAGCACCTCACCGCCGGCGGACTGGCCTGTGCCACCGGCCTGCCGCTCCTCGCCGGGGAACGCCTGACGCGGATCGTCGCCCTCAACTGGGTGGCCGCCGAGACGCTGCTGACCCTGGGCGTCCCGCCGCTGGCGATCTCCGACGACCGCTACTACCGGGTGCGCATGCCCACTCAGCCACTGCCCGAGAGCGTGCGTGACGTCGGTCCCTACTGGGAGCCGAACCTGGAACTGATCCAGCAGTTGCGCCCGCAACTGATCCTCAGCGACCCGATGACGCCGACCCTGGAGCGGCGCCTGAACGGCATCGCGCCCACCGAGCGGGTCGCCATCTACCCGGCCGCCGACGGCGCCTGGCGCGCCACCAGCGGATTCATGAGCCGCCTGGCGCAACGGTTGGGCGTCGAGCAGGTCGCCGCCGACTACATCGCCGCCGGCGAACGGCGCCTGGCCGAGCTGCGGGCGAAGCTGGCAGCCCGCCCGCAGCCGCCGATCAGCGTCGCGGTGCTCAACCAGGATGGCCGCCACGCCGCCGTCTACGGCAGGAACAGCATGGTGCAGGACGTGCTCGACCGCCTCGGACTGGTCAACGCCTGGCAGGGACCGGTCGGGCCGGTGGGCCTGGCGATGGTCAGCATCGAGCGCCTGGCCGAGCGGCCGGAAGCGCACCTGGTCTACGTCGACATCCCCACCACCTCGGCACGTCTGCAAAGCCTGCGGCAGCCCAACGACCTGTGGGCCAACCTGCCCGCCGTACGCCAGGGCCACACCCTGACCCTGGCGCGTTTCTACCCCTATGCCGGCGCCGCCTCGGTGCTGGACCTCGCCGAGCGCATCGCGGCCTACCTCGACAGCGCCCCGGAGGCCGCCCATGCCTGAATCGACCCTTGGCCTCTCCGCTCCGCGCCGGCGTCTGCCCGCCGGCCCCGCGCTCTGCACCCTGGTGCTGGCGGTGCTCGCCGCGCTGCTGGTCGGCCACGGCCTGCAGGCCGCCTTGCCCCGCGCACTCTGGTGGCAGGCGCTGTGGTCGCCGGACCTGGACGATGTGCGCCAGGTGCTGATGCACTTCAGCTTCTACCCTCGCCTGCTGGTGAGCCTGATGGCCGGCGCCGCGCTGGCCCTGGCCGGCACGCTGTTCCAGCAGATCCTGCGCAACCCGCTGGCCGAACCGGTGACCCTGGGCGTCTCCGCCGGCGCCAACCTGGCGCTGTCCGCCGCCACCATCTTCGCCCCGACCCTGCTGGTGCACGGCCTGGAAGCCGTCACCCTGACCGGCGCCGCGCTGGCCACCGGCCTGCTGTTCGCCTTCGCCTGGGGCCGCACGCTGTCGCCGCTGCGCTTCATCCTCGCCGGCATGGTCATCAGCCTCTACTGCGTATCGCTCAACGCGTTGCTGGTGCTGTTCAACCATGACTACCTGATCGACCTGCTGCTCTGGCAGGCCGGCTCGCTCAACCAGAGCGGCTGGGACGGCGTGCTCTATCTCGCGCCGCGCCTGGCCGTGGCGATGGTCGCCGCCCTGTTGATGGTGCGCCCGCTGGCGGCGCTCGGGCTGGATGACGAGGGGGCGGCCGCCGTGGGCGTCAACCTGTTGCGCACTCGCGTGCTCGGCCTGGCCGTGGCCGTGGCGCTGAGCGCCTTCGTCACCAGCGCCGTCGGCATGCTCGCCTTCGTCGGCCTCGCCGCCCCGGCCATTGCCCGCCTGTGCGGCGCCCGCACGCTGCGCCAACGGCTGATCTGGGCGCCGCTGCTGGGCGCCGCGCTACTCTGCGTCGTGGATCAGATCGCCCGCGAGCTGTCGCGCCTCGCCGGGGAGATTCCCGCCGGTATCCTCACCGGCGTCTTCAGCGTGCCGCTGCTGCTCTGGCTGCTCAGCCGGCAACGCAGCGGCGGCATCCTGCCGCGACCCACGCCGGCCAGGCCGCAGCGCGAACATCCCTGGCGGCTGATCATCGGCGCGGCCATCGTACTGGCGCTGCTGACCCTTCCGGCGATCTACTTCGCCGTCGACGCCAACGGCTGGCACTGGGGCGACGCCGGGCTCAGCGACGCCATCGCGCAGTGGCGCCTGCCGCGCGTGCTCGGTTCCCTGGCGGCCGGCGCCATGCTCGCCGTGGCCGGCCTGCTGGTGCAGCGCCTGACCGGCAACCCGATGGCCAGCCCGGAAGTCCTCGGCGCCACCTCCGGCGCGGCCATCGCCGTGCTGGTGCTGTTCCTGCTGCTGCCACAGCCGCAGGCCTACATGGTCCCCGCCGCCAGCCTCGGCGCCCTGCTCGCCCTCGGCCTTCTGCTCTGGCTGGCCTGGCGCAAAACCTTCAATGCCGAACGCCTGCTGCTCACCGGCGTGTGCCTGACCACCCTGCTGCATTCGCTGAGCACCCTGCTGCTGGCCAGTGGCGATCCACGCATGACCGCGATGATGAGCTGGATGACCGGCTCGACCTACCAGGTCGATACCGCCTCGGCGAGCACGGGCCTGGTCGTCGGCGCGGCGATGATCGGCGTCAGCCTGCTGCTGGCCCGCCCGCTGGACCTGCTGACCCTGGGCAACGGCGCCGCCACGGCGCTCGGCCTGCGCCTGCGCCTGAGCCACCTGGCGATCCTGCTGACGGCGGCGGTGCTCACCGCCACGGCGACCATCATCGTCGGTCCGCTGAGCTTCGTCGGTCTGATCGGCCCGCACATCGCCCGCCACCTCGGCCTCCGCCGCGCCGCGCCGCAACTGCTGATGAGCGCGGTGGCCGGTGCGTTGATCATGGTCGTGGCGGACTGGCTGGGACGCAACATCGCCTACCCCTGGCCGGTATCGGCGGGACTGCTGGCGGCGTTCATCGGCTGCCCGTACTTCCTCTGGCTGATGCATCGGGAGCGCCGCGCCTGACGCCGCACAAAAAAGCCCGGATGTCTTGCGACATCCGGGCTGCTGCCAGCGGCGCCGAGTGCGTGGCTACGGCTGGACCGGCGGCAGGTACTGCAGGGTCGTGCCCAGTGCCCAGAGCAGGAACAGCACCAGGGGCACGTGGGCCAGCAACTGGACGAAGCTGAAGCCGATCAGGTCGCGCGCCTTCAGGCCCAGCACGCCCAGCAACGGCAGCATGTAGAAGGGGTTGATCAGGTTCGGCAGCGCCTCGGCGGCGTTGTAGATCTGCACCGCCCAGCCCAGGTGGAACTGCAGGTCGTTGGCCACCTGCATCACGTACGGCGCCTCGATGATCCACTTGCCGCCGCCGGAGGGGATGAAGAAGCCCAGCACGGCGGAGTACACGCCCATCAGCAGCGCGTAGGTGTCGTGGGAGGCGATCTGCACGAAGAAGGTGGAGATGTGGTGCGCCAGGGTCGAGCCGTCGCCACCCTTCACGGTGGTGAGGATCGCCGCGATGGAGCCGTACAGCGGGAACTGGATCAGCACCCCGGTGGTGGTCGGCACGGCGCGGGCCACGGCGTCGAGGAAGCTGCGCGGGCGCCAGTGCAGCAGCGCGCCGAGCATGAGGAACAGCAGGTTGTAGGTATTCAGGCCGGAGATCGCCAGGATCGCCGGCTTGGTGCTGAACTCGTTGACCAGCCAGCCGGCGGCCAGCGCCACCAGCAGCAGGATCAGCAGCGGGCTGTGCTCCAGCCATTCGCCTGGCCGGTTCGGCTTGGGCGTACTCGGCGGGGTGAAGCTGACGTCCACGCCGCAGGCCTTGGCGTCACGGGCGCTGCTGGCGCCGGGCGCGGTCATGTAGGCGATGACCAGCGATACCAGCACCAGGGCCAGCAGCATCAGGCCGGACTGCCAGAGGAAGATGGTCTGGGTGAAGGGAATCACCCCGGTGATCGCCAGGATCGACGGCGGCAGGCTGGCCGGGTTGGCCTGCAACTGCGCGGCGGAAGACGACAGGCCCAGCGCCCACACGGCGCCCAGGCCCAGGTAGGCGGCGGCGCCGGCGGCGCGGTAGTCCATCTTCAGGTCTTCGCGGCGCGCCAGGGCGCGCACCAGCAAGCCGCCGAACACCAGGGACAGGCCCCAGTTGAGCAACGAGGCAAGCATGGAGATCAGGGCGACCCAGGCCACCGCCGAGCGGCCGTTCTTCGGCACGCGGGCGAACAGGTCGATGAGTCGCGAGGCGGGGCCGGAACTGGCCACCACGTAACCGCCGATGACCACGAAGGCCATCTGCATGGTGAAGGGAATCAGGCTCCAGAAGCCGTCACCGAAGGCTTTGGCCGTGGCGGTCGCCGGCGCGCCCATCGCCAGGGCGGCGATACTGACGATCAGCACCGCGAGGGCGGCGAATACCCAGGAGTCGGGGAACCAGCGTTCGGCCCAGTTGGAGCAGGCCATGGCGAAGCGCGCGGAACGGCTGTCCTGCAAGGCTGTGCCGGGGGTGTGCACGTGGGAGTTCATAAAAGTCTACCTCGTTGTTCTTGTAATGGTTCATCGTCGAAGGGCGCTCGTGGCATGCCCGTTCTGGAATGAAAAACCGCCCGGCCTGCGTGGGGTCGAGCGGTGACGCAAGGGTTGCTGTCGATGCCGGGGGACATCACAGAACCGTGGCGGGATGGCGTCTGTCGGTGTGCCCACCGTTCATCCCGCCTGCCGGAACGGCATGGGGGCATGCCGTCCAGCGCTCGCCAATAGAGCGTTAGTCCCGGGACAGGGCCAGTGCTACGCCCTGGCCGCCGCCGATACACAGGGTCGCCAGACCTTTCCTGGCATCGCGGCGGAGCATTTCGTGCAGCAGCGACACCAGCACCCGGCAACCCGAGGCGCCAATGGGATGGCCCAGGGCGATGGCACCGCCGTTGACGTTGACCTTGTCGGCGTCCCAGCCCAGTTCCTTGCCCACGGACAGTGCCTGGGCGGCGAAGGCTTCGTTGGCCTCGATCAGGTCGAGCTGGTCCAGCGACCAGCCGGCCTTCTCCAGGCAACGGCGGGTGGCCGATACCGGGCCGATGCCCATGATCGACGGATCGACGCCGCTGCTGGCATAGGCCTGGATGCGCGCCAGAACCGGCAGGTTCAGTTCGCGTGCACGGCTGGCGCTCATCAGCAGCACGGCGGCGGCGCCGTCGTTGAGGGTGGAGGCGTTGCCGGCGGTGACGCTGCCGTCCTTCCTGAACGCCGGCTTGAGCTTGCCCAGGGACTCGGCGGTGGTGCCGGCGCGCGGCTGCTCGTCGGTGTCGAAGGACAGCGGATCGCCCTTGCGCTGAGGGATCAGCACCGGGGTGATCTCGTCCTTGAAGCGCCCGGCCTCGATGGCCGCGGCGGCCTTCTGCTGGGACTGCGCGGAGAAGGCGTCCTGCGCCTCGCGGCTGATGCCGTACTTCTCGGCCAGGTTCTCGGCGGTGATGCCCATGTGGTAGTCGTTGAAGGCATCCCACAGACCATCGACGATCATGCTGTCCTGCAACTGCGCGTGGCCCATGCGCAGGCCGGTACGGGCCTTGGGCAGCACGTAGGGCGACAGGCTCATGTTCTCCTGGCCGCCGGCGATGACGATGTCGGCGTCGCCGCAGCGGATCGCCTGGGCGCCGAGGAACAGCGCCTTCAGGCCCGAGCCGCAGACCTTGTTGATGGTCATGGCCGGCACGCTGTTGGGCAGGCCGGCGGCAATCGCGGACTGGCGCGCGGGGTTCTGCCCGGCGCCGGCGGTGAGGACCTGGCCGAGGATAACCTCATCGACCTGTTCGGCGGCGACGCCGCTGCGTTCGAGCAGCGAGCGGATGATCAGCGCGCCCAGCTCGTGGGCCGGGATGTTCGCCAGGCTGCCCTGGAAGGCGCCGATGGCGGTACGGGTGGCGGCGACAATGACGACGTCTTGCATGAGTTTCACTCCAAAGCGGACCGTTCTTGTGGGAACGAGCTCGCTCGCGAACAACTCCGAGCCCATCGGCAAGAGCCTTCGCGAGCAAGCTCGCTCCTACGAAAGCAGAGTCAGAAAGTCATTTCCTTTACATCATCCGGCACGATCAGGCGACCGGCAGTCTTCTCGGCGATCTCGGCGATGCTCACCCCCGGCGCGGTCTCGCGCAGGATGAAGGCGCCATCCTCGATCTCCAGGTAGGCCAGGTCGGTCAGCACCTTGCGGATGCAGCCGGCGCCGGTCAGCGGCAGCGAGCAGCGCTCCAGCAGCTTGGACTCGCCGTCCTTGGACGCGTGGGTCATGGTGACGATGATGTTGTCCGCGCCGGCCACCAGGTCCATTGCGCCGCCCATGCCCTTGACCAGCTTGCCGGGAATCATCCAGGAGGCGATGTTGCCCTGCACGTCCACTTCGAAGGCGCCGAGCACGGTGAGGTCGACGTGGCCGCCGCGGATCATCGCGAAGGATTCGGCGGAGGAGAAGATCGACGCGCCCTTCACGGCGGTCACGGTCTGCTTGCCGGCGTTGATCATGTCGGCATCCACCTCGTCATCGGTGGGGAAGGCGCCCATGCCGAGCAGGCCGTTCTCGGACTGCAGCATCACCTCCATGCCCTCGGGTACGTAGTTGGCCACCAGGGTCGGGATGCCGATGCCCAGGTTCACGTAGTAACCATCCTGCAGCTCGCGCGCCACGCGCTGAGCCATCTGTTCGCGGGTCAATGCCATCTTCTTGTCTCTCTTGTCCGGTGGGCTCAGGAACGAACGGTACGTTTCTCGATACGCTTTTCGAAGGTTCCCTGGATGATGCGGTCGACGTAGATGCCAGGGGTATGGATCTGGGTCGGATCCAGTTCGCCCGGTTCGACGATCTCCTCCACCTCGACGACGGTGATGCGGCCCGCGGTGGCCACGATCGGATTGAAGTTCTGCGCGGTGTGGCGATAGATGACGTTGCCGTAGTGGTCGGCCTTCCAGCCCTTGACGATGGCGAAGTCGCCGGTGATGGCGCGCTCCATCACGTAGTGACGGCCGTCGAACTCGCGCACTTCCTTGCCGTCGGCGACCGGGGTGCCGTAGCCGGTGGCGGTGAAGAAGGCCGGGATGCCGGCGCCGCCGGCGCGGAGTTTTTCCGCCAGGGTGCCCTGCGGGGTCAGTTCGACCTCCAGTTCACCGGACAGCAACTGCTGCTCGAACAGCGCGTTCTCGCCGACGTAGGACGCGATCATCTTGCGGATCTGCCGGTCTTCCAGCAGCACGCCGAGGCCGAAGCCGTCGATGCCGCAGTTGTTGGAGACCACGGTCAGGCCCTTCACGCCCAGCTTGCGGATGTGCGCAATGAGGTTTTCCGGGATGCCGCAGATGCCGAAGCCGCCCGCCAGTACCGTCATGTCGTCGGTGAGCCCGGCGAGGGCTTCCTCGTAACTGCCTACGCGCTTGTCGAGTCCTGCCATGTTGCTGCTGCCTCTTGTATTTGGAATGTCCGACCCATCGGTCAGAGAGCGGTTGCAGCTTCACCGGTGAGGACTGATTTGTTAAGTTTGTTTTTCCAATTGATTAATCCGGTTTACCTATCAATGACAGTCAAGCAACTGCGCGCCTTCCTGGCCGTCGCCCAGACGCTCAGCTTCGCCCAGGCCTGCGAGCGCCTGCACCTGTCGCAGCCGGCGCTGAGCCTGGCGATCAAGAGCCTGGAGGAGTCCCTCGGCGGCCAGTTGCTGGTGCGCACCACCCGCAGCGTGGCGCTCACCCCCGAAGGCGAGACGCTGCTGCCGCTGGCCCGCCGCCTGCTGACGGACTGGGACAACGCCGAGGAGCTGATGCACCAGCACTTCACCCTGCAACTGGGCAAGGTTTCCATCGCCGCCATGCCCTCTTTCGCCGGCAACCTGCTGCCCGCCGTGCTGCGCACCTTCCGCGACCGCCACCCGAAGGTGAACGTCGCAGTGCACGACGTGATCAACGAGCAAGTGCTGGAGATGGTGCGCAACCACCGTGTCGAACTGGGCATCGCCCTGGAGCCGGACAGCCTGGACGGCCTGAGCTTCACGCCCTTCTACACCGACCGTTTCATCGCCGTACTGCCGGCGGATTCACCGTTGGCGGGCGAGGCGACAATCACCTGGGAGCAGTTGCTGGAGGACCACTTCATAGCCCTGCAACGCCCGTCGGCCGTGCGTCTGCTGCTGGAAGACCGGTTGGCGGCACGGCACGGCCGGTTGCCGGTGGCGTTCGAGAGCCACCAGTTGGTGACGGTCGGGCGGATGGTGGCCGAGGGCCTGGGCGTCAGCGCCGTGCCCCGTCTGTGCCGACAGCAGATGGAAGAACTGGGGGCACGCTGCGTGGCGCTCGACGAACCCTGCATCGAGCGGCGCGTGGGGCTGTTCTGCCTGGCGGAGCACAAGCTCTCCAGCGCCGCGCAGGCGCTGAGCGATGTGCTGGTGAACGGGACGGACTGGGCGGAGATGGAGCAATCACTGTAGGAGCGAGCTTGCGCGAACGGCTTCGCAGCGAGAGCTGGTTCGCGAGCAGGCTCGCTCCTACGAAAGCAGGCTGTTCGGGTGATCAGTGCGCCGGCGGAATCTCCTAACGGCATTCGCCGAATGCCGACGCCAGTGGGAACACGCGTCCCCGGCAGCGAACCGTCAGACCTCTCCCCCCATCCGCAGACTGATCTCCCGCCCCGCCGCCAGCAACTGCCGCGCCGACTCGCCCTGGGGTTCGGCGGCAAAACTGGCCTCTGATCCGACCACGGTAATCACCCCCGCCAGCTCCCGCCCAGTGGCGAACAACGGCACCGACAGCGCATTCACCCCCGGCATCAGCAGCCCGTGGATCGAATGCAGCCCCTCGGCACGAATGCTCTCCAGCACTGACTGATCCGCCCCCTCCTCCAGCCCCGGCCGGAACGCCGCGAACACCAGCCCGGTGGACGATCCATGCACCGGCAGCACCGAACCCACCTGCGTCACCAAGGTGACCATCCCCTGCGCCGGCTCCACCTGCACCACGGTCGGCCCGTGGCTGCCCCAGATGGCCAGGAAGCAGGTCTGCCCGAGGTTGTCGCGCAGCTCGGCCAGCACGGGACTGGCGACCTTCACCACATCCAGCCGACGGATCGCCGCGAGTCCCACGTAAAGCGCCTCGCGGCCCAACCCGTAATGGTTGGTGGCCGGGTCCTGCTCGGCGAAGCCGCTGGCGATCAGCGCCTGCAGATAGCGATGAACCTTGGCCACCGGCATCTCCAGGTACTCGCCCAGGCGCTTGAGCGAAGTGCTTGGCGCCAAGTCCGCCAGTGCCTTGAGGATTTCGGTGCCGACCTCGGCGGACTGCACCTTCTTGCCCTTCGTCGGGGCGGACTCTTGCGGTTCGTTCATGGTCTTCAACTTAAAAGGACTCCCTGATGGGCTTGACGGCCTGCCATCCTGAAATTACGTTTATCGTAATTCAATTACGATAAAAAGAGTGAAACCACCATGACCTCCTCCCGCGCCCCGGCCTACCAATCCGGATTCGGCAACGAATTTGCCAGCGAGGCGCTGCCAGGCGCCCTGCCCGCCGGGCAGAACTCACCGCAGCACGTTCCCTACGGCCTGTACGCCGAACTGCTCTCCGGCACCGCCTTCACCGTTGCGCGCAGCGAGGCCCGGCGCACCTGGCTGTACCGCATCCGCCCGTCCGCCGGGCACCCGCGCTACGAACGCCTGGAGCGGCAGATCACCGGCACCGCCCTGGGCCCGGTCACGCCCAACCGCCTGCGCTGGAACAGTTTCGAGATGCCGGTGGAGCCTACCGACTTCATCGACGGCCTGCTATGCATGGCCGCCAACGCCGAGGCCGACGCCACCAGCGGCGTCAGCGTCTACGCCTACCGCGCGAACCGTTCCATGAGCCGTGCCTTCTTCAACGCCGATGGCGAACTGCTGATCGTCCCGCAAGCCGGTCGTCTGCGCCTGTTCACCGAACTGGGCGTGCTGGAAGTCGAACCGCTGGAGATCGCCGTGATCCCGCGCGGCATGCGCTTGCGTGTGGAGTTGCTGGACGGCTCCGCCGCCGGCTACGTCGCCGAGAACCACGGCGCCGCCCTGCGCCTGCCCGACCTCGGCCCCATCGGCAGCAACGGCCTGGCCAACCCGCGCGACTTCCTCACCCCGGTGGCTCGCTACGAGGACGTGGAAGGCCCGGTGCAACTGGTGCAGAAATTCCTCGGCGAACTCTGGGCCACCCAGCTCGACCACTCGCCGCTGGATGTGGTCGCCTGGCACGGCAACAACGTGCCCTACAAGTACGACCTGCGCCGCTTCAACACCCTCGGCACGGTGAGCTTCGACCACCCCGACCCGTCCATCTTCACCGTGCTCACCTCGCCCAGCGACACCCACGGCATGGCCAACATGGACTTCGTGATCTTCCCGCCGCGCTGGATGGTGGCCGAGAGCACCTTCCGTCCGCCGTGGTTCCACCGAAACCTGATGAATGAGTTCATGGGCCTGATCCAGGGTGTGTACGACGCCAAGGCCGACGGCTTCGTCCCCGGCGGCGCCTCGCTGCACAACTGCATGAGCGCCCACGGCCCGGACAACGCCACCACCCGGCAGGCGATCGCCGCCGACCTGAAACCGCACAAGATCGATCACACCATGGCCTTCATGTTCGAGACCTGTCGCGTGCTGCGCCCCAGCCGCTTCGCTCTCGATTGTCCGCAACTGCAGCGCGACTACGACGCCTGCTGGAGCGGCATGCAGAAGACCTTCGACCCTTCCCCGGAGCAATGAAATGAGCGCATCCCACACCGCGCAAAGCTGGATCGAGTCGGCCAACGGCCACCCGGACTTCCCCCTGCAGAACCTGCCTTTTGGCGTCTTCAGCCCGCCGGGCGATTCGGCGCGCGGCGGCGTCGCCATCGGCGACTACATCTTCGACCTGAAGACCGCCTGCGAAGCCGGCCTCTTCCACGGTGCGGCGCACCAGGCCGCGCTGGCTGCCAGCGGCGACAGCCTCAACGCCTTCTTCGCCGCCGGCGCCACCGCCCGTCGCACCCTGCGCGATGCGCTCATTGCCCTGCTCAGTGAAGGCTGCGGCGAGCAGAAGCGCATGGAAAGCCTGGGCGCCCGCCTGCTCAAGCCCCAGGCCGCGTGCCGCCTGCACCTGCCGGCCAAGGTGGGCGACTACACCGACTTCTACGTTGGTATCCACCACGCGCAGAACGTCGGCAAGCTGTTCCGCCCGGACAACCCGCTGCTGCCCAACTACAAGTACGTGCCCATCGGCTACCACGGCCGCGCCTCCACCATCGTGCCCTCCGGCACCGAAGTGCGCCGTCCCAACGGCCAGACCCTGCCCGCCGGGGTCGACGTGCCGGTGTTCGGCCCCTGCGCGCGCATGGACCTGGAGCTGGAGCTGGGCATCTGGATCGGCCAGGGCAACGAACAGGGCAAGGCCATCCCGATTGCCGGCGCCGCCGGGCATATCGCCGGCTTCTGCCTGCTCAACGACTGGTCCGCGCGCGACGTGCAGGCCTGGGAATACCAGCCGCTAGGCCCCTTCCTGTCGAAGAGCTTCGCCACCACCATCTCGCCCTGGGTAGTCACAGCCGAAGCGCTGGAACCCTTCCGCACCGCCCAGCCGGCCCGCCCGGAAGGCGACCCGCAGCCGCTGCCGTACCTCTTTGACGAGGCCGACCAGCAGCACGGCGCGCTGGACATCGAACTGGAAGTGCTGCTGCTCACCCCGCGCATGCGTCACGAGCACCAGGCCGCGGAACGCATCGCCCTGAGCAACACGCTGAACATGTACTGGACCGTGGCGCAGATGGTCGCCCACCACAGCGTCAACGGCTGCCGCCTGCAACCGGGCGACCTGTTCGGCTCCGGCACCCTCTCCGGCGAAACCCCGGACAGCTTCGGCAGCCTGCTGGAACTGACCACCGGCGGCAAACAGCCGGTGGTGCTGAGCAACGGCGAGGAACGCCGCTTCCTCGAAGACGGCGACGAAATCATCCTGCGCGCCCGCTGCCGCCGCGATGGCTACCCGTCGATAGGCTTCGGCGAATGCCGTGGGCGGATTCTGCCGGCACATTGATCGCTTTGCTTTTCGTAGGAGCGAGCTTGCTCGCGAACCGCCCAGCCACAGAGTCGTCGGCTAGCACTGTTCGCGAGCAAGCTCGCTCCTACAGGAAAACCGCCATGTCGCTTCCGTAGGAGCAACTGTCTTGTCCCGGATAATCCGTGCCTGGGTCGTCCCCCTCACCCCATCCCTCTCCCTCAGGGAGAGGGAGCTGATCGTGCCGCCTGACACCAAAGTTTCATCCTGCACCGAACGGTCCCCTCTCCCCCTGGGAGAGGGCTAGGGTGAGGGCAGGCCCGAGTACAGGGCTATCTCGTAGGACCTTGTCCGCGAAAAGCGCCGACATGCGCTCCTGCACAGGCGCCCTCAGCTGCTTTCCCGCACCATCAACTCGAACCCCAGGTCCATCACCGGCTCACTCACCGCCTTGTCGTTGATCAGGTCCAACAGGCGCTCCGCCGCATGGGTCCCGATGGCCTTGCGCGGCGTTCGGATGCTCGACAGGCGCGGCACCATGAACTCCGAACTGGGCAGGTCGTTGAAGCCCAGCACTGCCACCTGTTCCGGAATCCGGATGCCATGGCGTGCAGCGTCCAGCAACGCCCCCTGAGCCAGGTCGTCGTTACCGAAGAAAACACCTTCCACCTGCGGCTGGCTGGCCAGCAACTGGCGGAACAGCTCGCCGCCCAGTCCGACAGACGACGGACGCGGCGTCAGCACTTCCAGCGCAGGGTCGTAGCACCCCGCCTGCTGCAATGCCCTACGGAATCCCTCCCCGCGTAGCAAGGTGCGCTGATCGAGCTGCGCGCCGATATACGCGAGCCGCTTGCGCCCACTGGCAAGCAGATGCTTCGCCGCGGCCTCCCCCGCGCGAATCTGCGAGAAGCCCACGCAATGCAGCCCCGCGCCGGGGTCCAGGTCCATCATGTAGACCGCCGGCACGCCGCTGGCCTCGATCATCCGCCGCGCACTCTCGGTGCGGTCGAAGCCGGTCAGCAGCAGGCCGCGCGGCTGGTACGCGAGGTAGTTGCGCAGCAGGTTCTCTTCTTCATCGCGGGAGTAGTGGTAGTTGCCGATCAGCACTTCCAGGCCGCGCGGGTGCATCACCGAATGGATGGCTTCGAGCGTCTCGATGAACAACTGGTTGGCCAGCGACGGCACCAGCACCACGATGTTGTGGCTCTGCTTGGAGGCCAGCGCGCGGGCGGCGGGGTTGGCCACGTAGCCCAGCTCGGCGGCGGCCTGACGGACCTTTTCCGCCAGCGCCTCGGCCACCGTGCTAACCCCACGCAGGGCGCGCGAGGCGGTGATCGGGCTTACGCCAGCCCGGTGCGCGACATCGTTGAGGGTAGGTTTGCCAGTGGTGCGCGAATTCTTGTCGTTACTTTTGTTATTTTTGGGAGCGGTCATCGGGCGGCTTGCCAAACAAAAATCGAAGCAATAAGGTAGCGCTGTCTCGCGAACAGGGCAATTGCCTGAGGCCGCTTCCAGCGGTCCCCCGCCCGTCGGTGGAGCACTACCGCCGAAAGCCCGAGACAGACCGACTAAAATGACAAGAATACGGAGGCAGCCCGATGCTTTTCGTTACGCCCACCAAAGATAGCGCTGTCTCAATTCCGAGGCCCTGCATGCTCCCCGCCATCGATGCCGTACTCATCATGGGTGTCGCCGGATGCGGCAAGTCCAGCGTCAGCGAGGCCCTGTGCCTGCGCAGCGGCGCGTTCGCCATCGAAGGCGACTCCTTCCACCCCGAAGCCAACATCCAGAAGATGAGCGCCGGCATCCCGCTGACCGACGAGGACCGCGCCGGCTGGCTCGACACCCTCGCCGCGCAGTTGCAGAAAGCCATCGCCGCCGGCCAGCGCCCCGTGCTCACCTGCTCCGCGCTCAAGCTCATCTACCGCGAACGCCTGCGCCGCGCCGTGCCCGGCCTGGGCGTGGTGTTCCTGGAGCTCACCCCGGAAACCGCCGCCCAGCGCGTCGCCACTCGCCCCGGCCACTTCATGCCGGCCAGCCTGATCGACAGCCAGTTCGCCGCCCTCGAAGTGCCGACCAGCGAACCGCTGACCCTGCGCCTGGACGCCACCCGCCCTCTCGACGAACTGGCGGAAGCCGCACATCTCTGGTGGCGACAGCACATCAACGACTGACGCGATAGCGCCTGCCCCCAAAAGGTAGCGCTATCTCGATTCATTACAGAAGAAAGCCGCTCCGGCACAACGACAACAACAGGAGAGCCCCATGCTCGGCATGTCCCACGACACCTATCTGCTGCTGGATGCGGTGGTCACCATCATCGGCCTGATCCTGCTGATCACGCGCCTGAAGATTCACCCCTTCATTGCCCTGATCATCGCCGCCGGCTTCCTCGGCCTGACCTCCGGCATGCCCGTGGCGACCATCGTCAAGTCCTTCCAGGACGGCTTCGGCAGCGTGCTCGGCTTCGTCGGCATCATCCTCGCCCTGGGCACCATGCTCGGGAAGATGATGGCCGAGTCCGGCGGCGCCGATCAGATCGCCCGTACCCTGATCCAGGCCTTCGGCAAGCAGCGCGTGCACTGGGCGATGATGTTCGCCGCGTTCCTGGTCGGCATCCCGCTGTTCTTCGAGATCGGCTTCATCCTGCTGGTGCCGCTGGTGTTCATCGTCGCCCGCCGCAGCGGCGTGTCGCTGATCAAGATCGGCATCCCGCTGCTCGCCGGCCTCTCCGCCGTACACGGCCTGGTGCCGCCGCACCCGGGCCCGTTGCTGGCCATCGGCGTGTTCGGCGCGGACATCGGCAAGACCATCTTCTACGGCCTGCTGGTCGCCCTGCCCACCGCCGCCATCGCCGGCCCGATCTTCGGCAAGTTCATCGCCCAGTACATTCCCGGTCAGCCGTCCGAGGAACTGGTGGCGCAGATCGCCCACGAACCGGACACCAGCGACCTGCCCAGCTTCGGCGTCACCCTGCTCACCGTGCTGCTGCCGGTGTTCCTGATGCTGCTCAAGACCTTCGCCGACGTCATGCTCGCCGACGGCCACGTCGTCCGCGCCTGGCTGGACATGATCGGCCACCCGATCACCGCCCTGCTCCTGGCCCTGCTGCTGTCGCTCTACACCTTCGGCCACGCCCGCGGTTTCGACTCGAAGAAGATCCTCAAGCTGCTCGACCAGAGCCTCGCGCCCACCGCCGCCATCGTGATGATCATCGGCGCCGGCGGCGGCTTCAAACAGATGCTGGTGGCCAGCGGCGTGGGCGACGTGATCGGCCACATGGCGGTGCAGGCGCAGATATCGCCGATCCTCCTGGCTTGGCTGGTGGCCGCGGTGATCCGCATCGCCACCGGTTCCGCCACCGTCGCCACCATCACCGGCGCCGGCATCGTGGTGCCGGTCATCGACCTGATCCCCGGCGTCAACCGCGAACTGCTGGTGCTGGCCACCGGCGCCGGCTCGCTGATCCTCTCCCACGTCAACGACGCCGGCTTCTGGCTGGTGAAGCAGTACTTCAACATGAGCGTGATGGAGACCTTCAAGACCTGGACGGCGATGGAAACCATCCTCTCGGTGGTCGGCCTGGGCTTCATCCTGCTGCTGTCGCTGTTCGTCTGAACCCAGCCGGGTTGCGCGCGCCCGCCGCCGCAACCCGGCCATGAGACAACCGGCGGATGACTCCGAAGCGTCATCCGCCTACCGGATTCCTGCAACGAGGTATCGCCCATGACTTCCTCCGCAACTCCGCAAGCCCAACCCGCGCAACCCACCTGGCCCCGCGATTTCGACATCCGCGCCCGCTACGCTGAGCAGCAGGAACTGCTGCAACCGGCCCCCGCACCAACTCCCACGCCCTCGCACCCGTAGGGCGGATAACGCAGTAGGCGTTATCCGCCGAATCCCCCCCGAAACCACCGGCGAATAGTCAAATGCAGCTATTCGCCCCACGAAGGGCTCCCACTCCGGCCCATTCGTCGCATCGCTTGCTGAATCGATTTACCTGATCACCCACGCGGACTAAAACAGACCTGTTACCCACCGTTCCCGAAGGATGAGTCATGCCTGACAACAACAAACTCGACCGCCTCTTCCCCTGCCTTGCCGACATCCCCGAGGCCTGGCGCCCCGACGCCCCCGTCGAGCAGCGCGAATACCTGGTAAACGGCGAACTACGCCGCTGGGAAGGCCCGCTGGCCCCGGTGCGCAGCCCGATCTTCCTCGCCACCGAACAGGGCGACGAACAGGTCATCCTCGGCAGCACCCCGCTGCTCGATGCCGACGCCGCCCTCGCCGCGCTGGACGCCGCCGTGGCCGCCTACGACAACGGCCAGGGCCAATGGCCCAACCTGCGCGTGGCCGAGCGCATCGCCCACGTCGAACGCTTCCTCGCCCGCATGCGCGAACAGCGCAGCGCCGTGGTCAAGCTGCTGATGTGGGAGATCGGCAAGAACCTCAAGGATTCGGAGAAGGAGTTCGACCGCACCTGCGACTACATCGTCGATACCATCGAGGCGCTCAAGGCGCTGGACCGCCGCTCCAGCCGCTTCGAACTGGAACAGGGCACCCTCGGGCAGATCCGCCGCGTGCCGCTGGGCGTGGCGCTGTGCATGGGCCCGTACAACTACCCGCTGAACGAAACCTTCACCACGCTGATCCCGGCGCTGATCATGGGCAATACCGTGGTCTTCAAGCCCGCCAAGTTCGGCGTGCTGCTGATCCGCCCGTTGCTCGAAGCCTTCCGCGACAGCTTCCCGCCGGGCGTCATCAACGTCATCTACGGGCGCGGCCGCGAGACCGTCAGCGCGCTCATGGCCAGCGGCAAGGTCGACGTCTTCGCCTTCATCGGCACCCACTCCGGCGCCGCCGACCTGAAGAAGCTCCACCCGCGCCCGCACCGCCTGCGCGCCGCCCTCGGCCTGGACGCCAAGAACCCCGGCATCGTCCTGCCCAGCGTCGACCTCGACAACGCCGTCAGCGAAGCCATCACCGGCGCCCTCTCCTTCAACGGCCAGCGCTGCACCGCGCTGAAGATCCTCTTCGTCCACGAAGACGTGCTGCCCGCCTTCCTCGACAAGTTCAGCACCAAGCTCGCCGAACTCAAACCCGGCATGCCCTGGGAGCCGGGCGTGGCGCTGACACCGCTGCCCGAGCCGGGCAAGGTCGACTTCCTCAATACCTTGCTGCAGGACGCGCTGGCCAAGGGCGCCCAGGTCATCAACTCCGGCGGTGGCGAAAGCCGCGAAAGCTTCTTCTACCCGGCGCTGCTCAGCCCGGTGAGCCCGGACATGCGCCTCTACCACGAAGAACAGTTCGGCCCGCTGGTGCCCGTGGTGCCCTACCGCGAGCTGGATGAAGTGATCGACTACGTGCTGCAGTCCGACTACGGCCAGCAGCTCAGCCTGTTCGGCGACGACCCGGCGCAGATCGGCCCGCTGGTGGACGCCTTCGTCAACCAGGTCGGCCGCATCAACATCAACGCCCAGTGCCAGCGCGGCCCGGACAGCTACCCCTTCAACGGCCGTAAGAACTCCGCCGAAGGCACCCTCTCCGTGCATGACGCCTTGCGCACCTTCTCCATCCGCACCCTGGTCGCCACCCGCTTCACCGAGTCGAACAAAAACCTGATCAGCCAGATCATCCGCGACCGCGACTCCAGCTTCCTGACCACGGACTACATCTTCTAGTCAGCCAACCCCTCCGGTTAACGGCAAACGGCCTCCTCCCCTTGGGAGAGGGCCGGGGTCAGGGCAGCGGCCCAGTCCTTGGCCGCAAAGCTCTTCGTAGACGAGCTTGCCCGCTCCGCCACCTTCCTTTCCGGTTCCGGCAGGCACTCGGCCTTGCCGGGGACTCCCTCCAGGTCGCGGATCGGAATCCACACGATCCTGCCGCTCTCGCTGCGCGCCTGGCTGCCCGGCCATTCCGGTTTCTGCCCCGAGGCGAGCGTGCCGAGGATACGGCGCCCGTCGGTCGGGCCGCTGGAGTTCACTGCGGGCAAGCGGAGCGGGACGGATGGTGCCCAGGCGAAGCCTCGGCCGGCAGCACCACCAGCCGCAGCCGGGAGGCCGCGTCCGCATGCAGATGCAGGGTGTTGCGCGCTACCCGCTTGTGTTGCGCATGCCCGGGAGCCTCGCCGCTGTTGGGGTTCACGTCGAAGTGCGGGAAATTGCTGCTGGATATGTCCAGGCGCAGACGATGGCCCTTGCGGAACAGGTTGCAGGTCGCGAAGGGCTCGATCGTCACCCTGAAGCGCTCGTGGGGAACGATGGCCGCAGGCTCGCTCCAGCCGTTGCGGTAACGGCAGCGGAAGATCCCGTCGGTGAGGTTCATGGCGTAGCCGTCGGGGTAGTCCTCGCTGGGCGGATAGACATCCAGCAGCTTGGCGGTGAAGTCCGTGTCGGGGCAGTCGCTCTCCACCCACAACTCGACCGTGACCAGCCCGGCCACCAGAAGGTCGTGCTCCAGCGGCGGCGTGCTGAAGCTGAGCACATCGGGCCGCTCGTTCAGGGGACGCCCCGAACCGCGGGTGCCGAAGAAGCCTGGCGCATCCACCTGGTCGAAGGCCCCGCCCGCGAACACCGGCGCGCCCGAGGTCAGCGCCCCGCCGATGGTCGGCACCGGATCGTCCGGATCGAAGCGATAGCCGAGGGTGGCGCCGTCAGCGGCCGACGGTTCCTCGCGCAGCTCGCCGGCAGCCGTCAGATAGAGCTCCAGTGGCCGACTGCCGGGCAGCGGCCAGCTCTCGGCGCCGATCCATTTCCCGCCGTGGTCCAGCCGCTTCTCCCCGGTGCGCCGGCCGCTGCCGCCGCCCATCAGGAACACCTGCACCGGCGTCGCCAGCCCTGCGCCCGGGCGCCCGGCGAGATGCGTCTCGAACCAGTCGATGCGGCAGGCCAGCCAGTCCTCGGCGACGTTGCCGTCGAAGTTCGCCGCCGGGCCGAACTCGACGTTGCCGCTGTGGCTGATGTTGCGGTCGCCGTGCAGCCAGGGCCCCATCACCAGGCAATGACGGCTGTCGTGCACGGCGCTGAGGCCGAGGTAGTTGTCCAGTGTGGAGCTGACGTAAGCGTCGTACCAGCTGGACATGAACAGGATCGGCATGTCCGGAATCCGCGAGTAGAAGCCCTTGGCATAGATGCCCAGCTGCTGCCAGTAATCGTCGAAGTCGCCGCGCTCCCACTGTTCGAACAGGTAGTCCTCGTACTCGGGCAGGTGCCGCAGCGGGGAATCGCCGCGCCGCCAGGGCATCCGCGCGAACCAGGCGCGGATGTCCTCGGCCTCCAGCGCCGCGCGCAGCGCCGGGTCGGCCTTGGCCGCCGGGCTTTCCTTGGCCTGCCTGAAGGCCCAGGTGGCCTGTTTCAGCTCGAACGCCCCGCCCTGGCGGATGCCGCACTGGTAGGCGTCGGCGAAGCCACCGGAGTCCAGCACCATGGTGCGCAGCCCGGGCGGGGCGAGGCAGGCCATCGCCAGTTGGGTATGGGCCGCGTAGGACAGGCCCATGCTGCCCACCCGGCCGTCGCACCAGGGCTGCTCGACGATCCAGGCCAGGCTGTCGTAGCCGTCCTGCCCCTCGTTGACGTACTTGATGAAGTGCCCTTCCGAGCCATGCCGCCCGCGACAGTCCTGGAACACCGCGGCGAACCCCCGTTCGGTGAGCTTCAGCGCCATGTCCTCGCGCGACAGGTGCCGGCCGTCCAGGCGCTTTTCCGAGCGGGAAGGCTTGCTCTTGTCGTACGGCGTGCGCTCGATCACCACCGGCCAGGGGCCTGCGCCAACGGCGGGCAAATAGATGTCGGTGGCCAGGTGCGCGCCGTCGCGCATCCTGACCATGCGGTCCTTGAGTATCTGCATGGGTAACGCTCGAAGTCGGTGGAACGGTCTCAGTAGCCGATGGACACTGCGATGCTGAGCAGGACGAGGGCAATCACGAGGAAGATCAGGAACAGCGGCAGCACGAAGCGCGCCCATTGGCCCCAGCCGACCTGGGCGGTGGCGAGCAGGACCAGCAGCCCGCTGGAAGTCGGCGTGATCAGGTTGGTCAGGCCGTTGCCGAGGAGGAAGGCGTAGACGGTGCTCTGCGCGCTGACCCCGGACAGTTGGCCGAGGGGGCCGAAGATCGGCATGGTCACGGCGGCCTGCCCCGAAGTGGACGGGATCAGCACGTCCAGGCCGAGCTGGGCGAAGAACATGCCGTAGGCGGAAACCAGCGAACCGTGGTCGCCCATCAGCGAGGACAGGCCCTGGACGATGCTGTCGAGAACCTGCCCGGTGCTGAGGATGATTTCCACCGCCGTCGCCAGGCCGATCAGCACGCCGGCCATCAGCACCTTCTTCATGCCGTCGACGAACGCCGCCGCGGCGTCACTCGGCGCCAGTCGCGCGAGGCCGGCGAACGCCACGCTGAGGGCGAGGTAGTAGGCCGACAGTTCCGGGTATTTCCAGTGCCAGCGGTTGGAGGCATACACCAGGAAGCCGATGCCGACCGCCAGCACCAGCAGGATCGAAGCGTGGCGCAGGCCCAGCGGCGCGGCCTGGAAGTCGAACTGCGCGCTGCCGCTGAAGCCCAGTTTGCGGATGCTGTAGAGAACGAAGGCGATGGATACCAGCAGGAACACCAGGTAGGTCGCCACGCGCATCGGCAGGCCGCTGAACACCGGCAGGCCGACCAGCGGCTGGGCGACGCCGAGCACCACGGGG
Organism: Pseudomonas sp. ATCC 13867; assembly: GCF_000349845.1. Taxonomy (NCBI): domain Bacteria; kingdom Pseudomonadati; phylum Pseudomonadota; class Gammaproteobacteria; order Pseudomonadales; family Pseudomonadaceae; genus Pseudomonas; species Pseudomonas sp. ATCC 13867. The sequence continues at coordinate 2,973,728 of NC_020829.1, forward strand.
TTGGAGATCGAGCCGAGATAGCCGACCTTCACCGAGATCGCGACTATGGCCAGCCCGATGATGTTCGGTAGGCCCATGCGGTTGGCCATGGCGACCATCAGCGGAACGATCAGGATGTATTCCTTGGCGAGCCCCATGAAGGTGCTGCCGGCGGAGAACATCAGCATCAGACAGGGCACCAGCACGTAGAGGTTGCCCCGCGTCATGCCGAGCAGGCGTTCCAGGCCCAGTTCGATGGTGCCGATCTTGTTCAGCACGCCGAACATGCCACCGATGAACAGCACCATGAAGATCAGCCCGGCGCGCTTCTCGATGCCCTGGGGAATGGCCATGAACGCCTCGCCCAGGGACACCGGACGGGTCGCCGCGTCGTCTTTGCTGCGTGGTTCGAACGACCACAGCTGGCTGATGGAACTGTCCTTCTCCAGGGTGGCGAAGGAACCGGGAACCACCGCGATGCCGTCGCGGCGGAAGGTGCCGGAATCGACCACGTAGGTCAGGAAGACGGCCAGCAGCACGATCACCAGCAGGATGATCGCCGGGTTGACCGGAGTGCTCTTCCGGGAACCGGTGGAATCCTGCGCTGCGCTGGCGGGAGTCGGGTCACCCAGGTGTTGATGGACGGTTGGCATGTTCAGCCCTCGAGTTGTTTTTATGGTCTGCCGGTAAAGCGGAGCGAACACTAGAACAACGCCGGAGAGCCCCACAATCTTATGCGCGAAGCGGGTAAGGCTATGCGCCGAGCGCCTCGCGCAGGTGCTCGGCGAAGTTGCGGCTGACCAGCGAGGGCGGCACGTCGCTGCGCAAGACCAGGCCGAAGGAGTAGGACAGCAGCGGCCGGAACGGCCGCGTGACGATGGGCAGGTGGGCGAAGTCGCTGGCCAGCAGGCTGTTGATGATCGACAGCCCGATGCCTTCGGCGACGAAACTGCAGGCGGCGCCCACCGAATGCACCTCGACCCGCACCTGCGGCGCGAAACCGGCGCGGCGCAGCGCCAGTTCCAGCTCGTGGCGCAGGTTGCGCTGCCGCCCCAGCAGTACCAGCGGCTGATCGCGCAGGTCGGCGGCATGGATCTCGTCCTTCGCGCACAGCGGGTGCCCCTCGGGCAGCACGCAGACGCCCTCCGCCTCCAGCAGCGGAATCACCTCGAACCCCTGCAGCTCGGTGGGCAGGCGCACGAAGGCGAAATCCACGTCGCGATCCAGCACGGCGCGTTCGAGAGTATCGTAGCCGCCGCTGAGCAGCTCGATCACCACGTCGGGACGTTCCCGCAGGAAGCTCGCGACGATAGGTGGCAGGCGGTGCTGGGCCATGCTGTTGGGCACGCCCACTTTCAGCAGGGTCCGCTGGGAGCTGCCGTGGCGCAGGTCGTCGGCCAGGCGCTGGACCCGCTGCAGGCGGTCGACCAGGTCGCTCACCGCGGGAAGGAAGGCTTCCGCCTCCGGGGTCACCATCAGGCGCCCCTTGCGGCGCAGGAACATGGCGAAGCCCAGGTGCTCCTCCAGTTGTCCCAGCAGCCGGCTGACCGCCGACTGCGACAGACCCAGGCGCGTGGCCGCGCCGATGGTCGAGCCGGTTTCCATGATGGCCAGGAAGGCCTCCAGCTGCTTCAGATTCACCGCTCGCTCCTCTCTCGGTTGGCGACTGCGACGCGCCGGACGCATAGCCCAATGCGCATCGCTCATATCGTTGTGGCGCCCGTTCGGGGCCGTTAGTGTCTGCCGCGAATCGCGACCGCGTCCAGCGGCTTACCCTGTGCGGCAGCCTCGCCCCACCGGTCCGGTTCCCGCTTTCCCGCTGCCACAACAACACAAGAGCCAGCAGAGGAGTCATTCATGCGAGCGTTCACCACCACCGGCGTCATGGCCTGTCTCGGCCTGGCCGGATGCGCCCTTCCGTTCGGCCTGGAGGCGGCCGGTTTCATCGAGGACGCCCAGGGTCGCCTGACCCTGCGCAACTACTACTTCAACGACGGCTACCGCGATGGCGGCGACGACCGCCGGGAGTGGGCGCAAGGCTTCCTGCTCGACCTCCAATCCGGTTTCACCCAGGGCCGCCTCGGGCTGGGCGTCGATGCCCTGGGCCTGTCCGGCGTACGCCTCGATTCCGGGCGCGGACGCGAAGGCACCGGCCTGCTGCCGGTGCATGACGACGGTCGCGCGGCGAAGGAATTCGGCAGCCTGGGGGTCACCGCCAAGGCCCGTTTCGACGACCTGCTGGTCAAGTCCGGCACCCTGCTGCCGAAGACTCCCGTGCTGGTCTACAACGACGGCCGCCTGCTGCCGCAGACATTCCGCGGCACCCAGGTGGAGTACCGCGGCTTCGACCGGCTGTACCTGCACGCCGGCCACCTCGACCAGTTCAAGGCACGTAACTCCACCGACAGCGTCGACATCTTTCCCCAGGGCTACACGGGCAACCAGGGGACCGATTTCGACTTCGCCGGGGCGACCTTCACACCGAGCAAGCAGCTCAGTTTAACCAGCTACTACGGCGAAATGCGCGAGTTCTATCGCCAGCAGTTCTTCGGCATGGTACATCGCCAGCCGCTGGAAATCGGTTCCCTGACCAGCGACCTGCGCTACTTCATGAGCAGCGATGCCGGCGCCGCGCGCAACGGCGAGGTCGATGCGGACATGTTCAGCGGCCTGTTCACCTACGCCCTCGGCGGCCACTCCGTCGGCCTCGGCTACCAGAAGCTGTGGGGCGACACCGCCCTGCCCTACGCCAGCGTCAGTACCGTCTACTCGTTCAGCAACGCGTCGGTGAGCAAGTTCATCCAGGCCGAGGAGCAGACCTGGATGCTGCGCTACGACTACGACTTCGCCGCCCAGGGCATCCCGGGCCTGAGCCTGATGGTCCGCTACTACAAGGGCGACCACGGCGTGTACAAGGACCAGGCGGCGAGGGAGCACGAAACCAATACCAACCTCAAGTACGTGGTCCAGAGCGGTCCGCTCAGGGGACTGGGCACGGAACTGCGCCACTCGGTTTCGCGCTCCACCTATGCCGCCGACCGCGACAACTACCGGCTCTACTTCAGCTACGCATTCGCCCTCTGGTAGTTCCCTACCTGCTTCGCCCCTCCCCTTGCTTGTGCAGTCCCGTGGTTTCCCGTGGTGAAGCCCGGCGGCCCCGTGCGTCCATTGCGCGGGGCCTTCTGGTATGCCTGTGGTCGGGAGATCAGTCGTTACACGCTGTTCGGGGGGGACCTACCTGATCTTCATCTTCAACGCGCTGGCGGTGAACCTGCGGCACAGCCATGTATGGCTGTCGTCCGGACCGGTGGTCGAGCATGTGCTGAACAGCCCGGCCCAGCACCAGATCCACCACAGCGATGCGCCCCGGCACCTCAACAAGAACTTCGCGATCAACCTGTCGCTGTGGGACTGGATGTTCGGCACGATCTACGTCATCCGCCCGACGCCCCAGTGCATCCGGTTCGGCGCCGGGGAGCGGGATGATGATCGTCACGCCGTTTGTGGAGACGGTACGCAAGGCAAGATCAGCGCAATCGATTGCGCCCGGAACGCCTCGGACACCCTGTTGAAGGATGACGCGGGAAGCGTCCGTCAAGGGAAGCCCGGGGAGCTTCCCCTTTTCATTCCCGGCGGGGAAATCGCCCGGCGCAGCAAGATTGTTCAAGCCAGCCCGCGCTCCACTCTGTCACTCTGTCTGCACGAAAGACTGCCAAGAACCGCCATGTCCCACACCACGCTTCCCTCCCGTGCCTTCCTCAAGGGCGCCATCGACATCATGCCGCTGTCCCTGGCGGTGCTGCCCTGGGGGCTGCTTGCCGGCTCGCTGGCCATCGACGCCGGACTCTCGCCGCTGCACGGCCAGGGGTTGTCCGCCATCGTCTTCGCCGGCGCCGCGCAACTGGTCGCCATCGGCATGCTCAAGGGTGGCGCCGGGTTCTTCTCGATCATGATCACCACCCTGCTGCTGACCTCGCAGCACCTGCTCTACGGGATGACCATGCGCCCGGTGATCTCCGAGCTGCCCGGCCGCTGGCGCGCAGCACTGGGCTTCCTGCTCACCGACGAGTTCTTCGCCCTCACCAGCGGCCACGACCGCGAGACCTTCAACCGCTGGTACGCCCTGGGCGTGGGCCTGACCTTCTATATCGCCTGGAACCTCTTCACCCTCGCCGGTGTACTGGTCGGCAGCAGCATTCCGGGGCTGGAGCACCTGGGTTTGGACTTTTCCATCGCCGCCACCTTCGTCGCGCTGATCGCGCCGGTGGTGAAGAACGTGCCGACGGTGGTCTGCGTGGCCGTCTCGCTGTTCTGTTCGGTGCTGTTCAGCTACTGGCAGGTGGGGTCGGCGCTGGTGCTGTCGGGGCTGGCGGGGATGTTCGCCGGTTTCATCTGCCAGAAGTACTCGGGGGTGCGCGCATGATGGTCTGGGCAGTGATCTTCGGCATGGGCCTGATCGTGTTCTTCAACCGCTATGTGTTCCTGGAGCCGCGCCTGCCGATCCGCCTGAGCAGCAACGTGCGGCAGTTCCTCGGCTTCGCCGTGCCGGGGATGCTCACGGCGATCTGCGGACCGATCGTGTTCCTCCCGGAACACCAGTTGAACCTGAGACCGGACAACCCCTACCTGCTCGGCGCCATCGTCGCCGTGGCGCTGGTGCTGTGGACGCGCAACGTGCTGCTCAGCGTGATGCTGAGCATGGGGGCGTTCTACCTGTTGCGGTGGTGGTTGTAGGGAGCGAGCCGAAACAGCCCATTCGACTATCCGCCACATCCCCTCGCCCCCCATTCATGGCACTCTGCGCGGCACCGAAGAACAACAATCGGGGCCGTTGCCTTGCCGCGAACCGATGCCGGCGTACGCGACGCGACCCCGCGAGCCAGGACGCCCCATGCCTCACCCCCGCTATCTGCTGCTGACGCTTCTCGCCATGCTGGCGTTCGCCGGCAATTCCCTGCTGTGCCGCCTCGCGTTACGCGAGACGAGTATCGATGCTGCCAGCTTCACCGGGCTGCGCTTGGTTTCCGGGGCGTTCACGCTCGCCGTTCTGCTGCGCCTGCGCAGCGGCGGCTGGTGCGCCGGCGGTGACTGGCGCAGCGCCGGCGCGCTGTTCGTCTATGCGGCGGCGTTTTCCCTGGCCTATGTGCAGATGAGCGCGGCCAGCGGGGCACTGTTGCTGTTCGGCGCGGTGCAGGTGGGGATGCTGGTGGCGGGCTATCTGCACGGTGAGCGACTGCACGGCTGGCAGTTGCCGGGGCTGGTCCTGGCGCTGGGCGGGATCGTCGTGCTGCTGTTGCCGGGTGCCAGTGCGCCGCCGATGGGCAGTGCGGTGCTGATGATCCTCGCCGGCCTGGCCTGGGCGCTGTACAGCCTGCGCGGGCGGCGTGGCGGCGATCCGCTGGCGGCCACCACCGGCAACTTCCTGCGCAGCGTGCCGCTGGCCGCCGCGATGTGCCTGGCGCTGTCGATGAAGCTCGATCTCGACCTGCACGGTGTGATCTACGCGGTGCTTTCCGGCGCGCTGGCCTCAGGCGTCGGCTACGCCATCTGGTACAGCGCGCTGACCGGCCTGGGCGCGCTCCAGGCCGCGTCAGTACAGCTCAGCGTACCTGTCTTCACCGCGCTCGGCGGCGCGCTGCTGCTGGGTGAGCACCTGACCCTGCGCCTGGGCCTCTCGACCCTGGCGGTGCTGGGCGGCATCGCGCTGATCCTCGCCGGCAAGCGCAAGGCCGCCTGAGCGGCAAAGGCTCAGTTCTCGTTGCCGCAGAACAACCCCCACACGGGATAGCGCAGGCGATGCAGTCGGCCGGCGCTGTCCTCATAGAGCATTTCCACCTCCCGAATGCCGCAGAAGTTCAGGTCCGGTGGCTGCACCACGCGCTGGATGTCGAGCCTCTGGCCGTAATGGTAATCCTGCGCGGGCGGGTTTTCAGGGACGGCCAGGGCGGCGCCGGCGAAGGCCAGGCCGCCCAGTACGATCGGTACTTTCATCGGTGCTCTCCTGAGGGATCGCTGGGCATCGGCGCGCCGGTCATGCTCGGCAGTACCGCATCGCGGCGGATCAGCCCGTGGAACAGCGCCGCGGCAAGGTGCAGGAGGATGGTGAGCAGCAGGACGCAGGCAAGGACGCTATGGGCGCCGCGCAGAAGGGTGTGCAGCTCTACCGAAGGCGCAACCAGCGCGGGCAGTTCGAAGCCGCCCCAGAGCACCACCGGGTAGCCGCCGGCGGACTGCATGGTCCAGCCCACCAGCGGCTGGGCGAGCAGCAGGCCGTAGAGCGCCAGGTGCGAGAGATGCGCGGCGCCACGTTGCCAGCCGGGCATGTCGTCGGGCAGCGGTGGGACGCGGCGGGTCAGGCGCACGGCGATGCGCAGCAGGACCAGGACCAGCAGCGCGGCGCCGAGGGGCTTGTGGATGGCCACCAACTCGGCGTGGCGCGGGGAAACGCTGGCAACCATACCCAGGCCGATCAGCAGCATGGCCAGCACCAGCGGCGCCATTACCCAGTGGAGGACGCGCAGGGAGAGCGGGAAATAGGTCGGTTTCATCAGTGGGTCTCCTGGGCCTGCTCACGGGTGCGGCGATTGAAGGATTCCGAGTAGGCGGCCGAGCGCGCGCTGAGCAGCGGGTCGTCGGAAGCACGGATGCCGTCGGGGAGGATCAGCGGGTCGTAGTTGACGTCGCGGCAGTCGCCGCCGATTTCCGCTTGCAGGCGTTCGATCACCAGTTCGCCGGCATCCACCTGGCGGCGCTCCTGCGGCCAGGCCTGGGTGGCGTCCACGGTGCTGTCGCCGGGTTCGCCCAGGGTGAATCGAAGGCGCCAGCGCAATGGGCCGGCGGCGAGGCGCCGGGCGACTTCGTCGGCGAGGAAGTTGGCGTCGCCGCGCTTGTCCGCCGCCAGCGGCTCGTAGGGCGCGACGGGCTGCACGGACCAGCGCACCGGCTGCTCGCGTCCGTCCTTGTCCACCAGATAGAAGGCGTTGAGGCCGTAGTAGGCGCTGTTGGCGTAGCTGGAGGACGGCGTCGAGGATTTCGCCCAGTCGCGGAAGGCCTGGGTTTCCGGGTGGGCCTTGAAGAAGGCGCCGGCCTTTTCCGGGTCCGGCTTGCCGGTGCCCGGTTGCGGCGCGGTGGCCTTCTGCAGGTCGTAGAAGCTGGCGACGTCGCGCACCACGAAGACCGGCATGGCGTTCATGCCGGTGCGCCACTCCTGTCCGTCCCTGGGCAGGAAGCGCAGGGCCAGGCTGCGGATCGGCGCGGCGCCGTCGCTGGCCGCCGGGTTGCCGCCGGGAATGGCCAGGCGCCCCACCACCGGTACGCTGCCCGGCGCGAAAAGACTGGCCCGCGACAGCGCGGCGGCGGCGCCGTTGCTCTCGAAGTGGCCGATCACGCACAGGCCCTTGGCATGGTTGCGCCGGTAACCGGGGTGCACGCCGCTGTTGGCTTCCAGAGTGTCGACCAGCTTGGCCGGGGTGAGCCGTTGCGGGTCGAGCCAGCCGGCCACGTAGGCGAAGACGGCGGCCACGCCGAGCACCACGGCGCCGATGGCGGCCAGGCGCAGGGGGGCGTTGGGCGGAGTTCCTGTCATTTCCAGCTCCTCAGGCTTAGGCTGAATGCGTTGAGCCGGTACGACGCACCGCGGGACGGGTTATTCCCGCAGGCCGCCAAAGAATTTTTTCGGGGGTGGCGGGAATAGATCGCCTGGGCGTTCGTCCTTACCGCTCGAACCCACCACTGCCTGACGTTGCGATGCACTCACTGGATGACCACTCACTGCGCGAACTGCTGCCCCGGCTGCGGCGCTTCGCGCTGTCGCTGACCCGCAGCGCGAGCAGCGCCGACGACCTGGTCCAGGCGACCCTGGAGAAGGCGCTGTCGGCCTGGACCGGCCGGCGCGCGGACGGCGACCTGCGCGCCTGGCTGTTCTCGATCCTCTACCGCCATTTCATCGATGGGCAGCGCCGCGCCCGGCGCTACGCACGCCTCCTCAGCCTGTTCGGCGCGGACAGCGCGGTAAGCGCCTCGCCCGAGGAGATCGTCAGCGCCCGCTCGACCCTGGAAGCCTTCGAGCGCCTGCCCGCCGAGCAGCGCGCGCTGCTGGCGCTGGTCAGCGTCGAAGGCCTGAGCTACCGCGAGGCGGCCGAAGCACTGGATATTCCCCTGGGCACCGTCATGTCCCGCCTGTCGCGCGCCCGCCAGGCGCTGCGCGCGTTGAGCGAAGGACAGGCGGTGACTCCTTCTTTGCGGGTACTGAAATGAACGAACGCATTCCCGACGAGCACGATCTGCATGCCTACCTCGACGACCAGCTCGACCCGGCGCGCCGCCAGTGGGTGGAAGCCTGGCTCGCGGCCCATCCCGAGGACGCCCGCCGCGTGGAGGGTTGGCGACAGGATGCCCAGCAGTTGCGCGCCGCGTTCGCCGGCCAGGGGCGCGGGCCTGTGCCCGAGGCGCTCGATCCGGCGCGGATTCGCCGGGACCTCCGGCAGCGGCGGCGGTCGCGGCTGGCCACGGCGGCGGCGTTGCTGGTGGCGCTGGGCATCGGCGGGATGAGCGGCTGGCAGATGCGGGGCGATAGCCTGGCGCGCAGTTCTGTGCCGATGCAGGACGCGGTACAGGCGTACCGGTTGTTCGCCGAGGTCAACCAGAACGGCCTGGACCTGCGCGACGGCGGCGACCTGCGCACCTGGCTGGCCCGTTACCTGAAAGACGCCCCGCCGCCGCCGGCGCTGGATCGGGTCGGCCTGAAGACCGTCGGCGCGCGCCTGCTCGCCACCGAACAGGGTGCGGCGGCGCTGGTGATCTACGAGGACGGCCAGGGCCGCCGCCTGACCTTCTTCATCCGCCCACCCGGCCCGCGCCATGAGATGCTGCCGCAGGGCCAGCGCACCGACGGCGACCTGCTGACGCGCTACTGGAGCCAGGGCGGGTACAACTATGCGGTGGTGAGCCGCAGCGACGATCCGCAGGCCAGCGTCGTGGGGGAGATGGTGGGGTTCTAGCGCGATGGATGCGTACAAGCGGGCCTGGTCCGCGAGGGGCTAGCCGATTTTGTAGGAGCGAGCTTGCTCGCGAACCTGCGTTATGCCGGCCTGCCCGGTGCAATGCGTTCGCGAGCAAGCTCGCTCCTACAGGTTCATACCCACCCCTGAGCGGGGTGTTAACGAGGTTCAGCCGTCGACCCGCTCACCACACAGGTCGAGGGCGAACAGGCGTTCCACCTCGGACGGTGCAAGGCCGCTGCCGAGCAGGCTGAACAGCTTGCCCAGCGCGGCTTCGCGGGTCATGCCAGCGCCGGAGACCAATCCCGCATCACGCAGGCGACTGCCGGCAGCGTAAATATCGAACGCCACATGCCCTTGCGGGCACTGGCTGATCGCCGCCAGCACCACACCGCGCGCATGGGCATCGCGCAGCACGGCCAGCAACTCCTCGTTGTCCGACGGACCGGTGCCGCTGCCATAGCACTCCAGCAGCAGCGCCTGTACACCGCTACCCAGCAATGCGCGCAGGTGCTCGGCGCGCAGGCCGGGAAACAGCGGCAGCACCGCGAGGTTCACCGGCTGGCGTGGCTGGCGGTAGTCCAGTGCCACGGGGATCGACTCGGCGCGCTCGCCATGACGCTCGCGCGGCAGCACGGCGAAGGCGTCGAAAGCCTCGCTGCGCAGCTTGGTGACGCGGGCGCCGTGCATCAGGTCGCCGTTGAAGTACAGCCAGACGCCCGGCTGCACGCCGGACTCCAGCGCCTTCAAGGCACCCAGCAGATTGGCCGGGGCATCGCTGCCCGGTGCGCCCATCGGCTGCATGGAACCGGTGAGAACGACAGGCACCTCAAGACCGAGCAGCAGGAAGGACAGCGCGGCGGCGCTGTAGGCCAGGGTGTCGGTGCCGTGCAGCACCAGCACGCCGTCATGACCGCCCTGCTCCACCGCGTCGACGATGGCGTCGCGCATGGCCAGCCAGTTGGCCTGGGTCATGTTGGCGCTGTCGAGCAGCGGTTGCAGCTCGGCGAAGGACCAGTCGAGGCGAATCTCGCCGTGGCCTTGCAGTTGTTCGCGCATGCGCGCTTCGAAACCGCCAGCCGGTGCCAGGCCTTCGGCGGTCTGCAGCATGCCGATAGTGCCGCCGGTATAGAGGACGAAGAGGTTCTTCACGCGACGCATGCCAGTGCTCTTGTAGGAAAGTTCACAGGATAAACCGCGAGGCCGGGAGAAGTCCCGGCCTCGCGTATCAGACCAAAGTCAGCGCATCAGCCCTGGACCGGCAGGCTGCCGTGGGCCGGAGCGGTGGCGTTGATCTTGTGAGCATCGCGCCAGGCATCGTGGTCGATGTCCAGGTCGGCGAACTTGCTGGCGTCGAACACCGGGCGCTCGATGCCGGCGCGGCGCTGCTCGTCGTAGTCGCGCATCACCCGCAGGCCGGTCTTGATCAGCATGGCCAGGGCCACCAGGTTGACGAAGGCCAGGCAGGTCATGGTGATGTCGGCGAAGGCGAAGACGGTGCCCAGGTTCTGCATCGAGCCCCAGAGGATCAGGCCCAGCACCAGAACGCGGAAGGCGATCAGCGCGGAGCGGCTGCGGCCGACGATGAACTGCAGGGCGTTCTCGCCGAGGTAGTAGTTGTAGGTGATGCAGGTGAACACGAACAGCGACAGCGCGACGCTGACGAAGATGCGGCCCCAGTCACCGACCACGGCGGCCAGCGAGTTCTGGGTCAGGGTGATGCCGTCGCCTTCGAGGCCGGGGGTGTAGAAGCCCGAGAGCAGGATCAGCAGCGCGGTGCAGGTGCAGATGACGAAGGTGTCGAGGAACACGCTGAACGCCTGGACCACGCCCTGGGACGCCGGGTGACGCACGGCGGCGACGGCGGCCACGTTCGGCGCACTGCCCAGGCCCGCTTCGTTGGCGAACACGCCACGCTTCACGCCCATGACGATGGCGCTGCCCAGGAGGCCCGCGAAAGCCGGCTCCAGGCCGAAGGCGCTCTTGACGATGGTGGCCAGCATGCCCGGCACCAGTTCGATCTGGGTGACGATCACGTACAGGGTCACGGCGATGTAGGCCAGGGTCTTGACCGGCACCAGTAGGTCGGAGACCGCAGCGATGCGCTGGATGCCGCCGAAGAACACGATGGCCAGCAGCACGGCCAGGGCGATGCCGGAGTACAGGACCGGGATGTCGAAGGCATTCTGCAGCGAGTGGGTCACGGTGAAGGCTTGCAGGCCGTTGAAGGCGAAGCCGTAGGTAACCAGCAGCAGGACCGCGAAGGTCAGCGCCATCCAGCGCAGCTTCAGGCCGTGCTGGATGTAGTAGGCCGGGCCGCCGCGATACAGGCCGTTGCCGTCGCTGCGCTTGTAGACCTGGGCCAGGGTGCACTCGAAGAAGCTGCTGGACATGCCCACCAGCGCGGTGACCCACATCCAGAACACGGCACCCGGACCGCCGAGGGTCACGGCGATGCCGACACCGGCGATGTTACCGGCGCCCACGCGACCGGCGAGACTCAGCATCAGCGCCTGGAACGAGCTCAGCTGGCCGGCCTGGCCGCGGATCGATTCCTTGAACACGCCGAACATGTGGCCGAAATGGCGGAACTGGACGAAGCGGGAGCGGATGGTGAAGTACGCACCGAGTCCTACGATGAGGACGATGAGGACTTTCCCGGAGAGGAAATCGTTGATCGCGTCGAGCATGTGCTGGGGCCTCGATTGTTATTGTGGGAGCACGGGCCTGGGGCTGGCCCGCTCACTGGGGCGCATGGTTGCGCCCGAAGCCTCCCGAAACAATTTCGCGGCTTGCTACGAATTGATGCTACCTGACGCTATAATTGCGTCAGTCGCATCACCTGGACCTGGCACGAATGTCCGAAAATCTCGGCCCCAACCTCAAGCTGCTTTGCGCTCATTACCGCTCTATCTCGGAGGTTTGCCGCAAGCTTTCGATCAACCGCGCGCAGTTCAACAAGTACCTCGGCGGGCAGAGCCAGCCCACGGCGTACAACCTCAAGCGCATCGGCGATTTCTTCGGCGTCGAGGACTACGAGCTGCAATTGCCGCCGGAGCAGTTCGCCCGCCTGATCGGTGCGCGCGGCACTTCGCCGGCCAACGCCCAACGCGACGACCCACTGCTGGAGATGCTCCGCCCGCTGCGCGAGCACGCGGGCAACCTGTCGCGCTATTGCGGCTACTACTTCGAGTATTCGAACTGCATGTCGGTGCCCGGCTCGATCCTGTTGTCGCTGGTGCACCTGTATGAAGAGGACGGCAACTTCCTTTTCGAGCGCCAGGAACGCCAGGAGCGCTCCAGCAGCACCGATGTGCAGGCCGAGGACTGGGTGCGCTGCCGCTACCTGGGCGCGGCCTTCCAACTGCAGGACCGGGTGTTCCTGATGGACTACGAATCGATCACGGTCAACGAAATGAGCCAGACCATCCTGATCCCCAGCTTCAAGAGCCGCATCACCCGCCTCAACGGCCTGAAGACCGGCGTTTCCAGCGGCGACCGGCGCACCCCGGCCTGCACCCGCGTGGTCTGGGAATACCTCGGGCCGGAGATCAACCGCATCAGCGCCTACCGCCAGGTGAAGCTGTACCAGCCGGACGATCCGCGCATCGACGACGACGTGCGCCAGCGCCTGCAGGTCGGGCCGATCCGACACGGGCTGTTCGAGATCGAGTAGCAAGGGCTCTTCGTAGGAGCGAGCTTGCTCGCGAACCGTTCAGCACTGGAGCCACCCGAGAATCCGTTCGCGAGCAAGGACTGGGCGTCCCCCTCGGTCCTACAGGAAAAGCGCGCGAGCGTTATTTCCTCCGGCTCTGCAACCACGCCGCCGCCAGCCCGCTGCCACAGATCACCGCGATGCCCAGCAGCGCCGACGGCTCCGGCGTATGGCCGAAGATCACGAAGCCCAGCAGCCCGGCGAAGACGATCTGGCAGTAGCTGAACGGCGCCAGCAGTGCCGGCGCGGCATGCTTGAACGCCTGGGTCAGGAACAGGTGCGCGGTCATCCCGCAGGTGCCCAGGGCCAGCATCATCAGGCCATGCACCAGCCCCGGCCATTGCCAGAAGAACGGCACCAGCGCGCTGACGATCAGGGTGTTGCACAGCCCGGCGAAGAAGTTGCTGGTGGTCGGGCTGTCCACCTGGCTGAGCTTGCGGGTCAGCAACTGATAGAAGCTGAAGCACAGCGCCGAGCCGAACGGCAGCAGCACCGCCGGGGTGAACAGGTCGCCGCCGGGGTGGACGATGATCAGCACGCCAACGAAGCCGACGATCACCGCCGCCCATTGCCCCAGGCTCACCCTCTCGCCCAGCAGCGGCACCGACAGCGCCGTCACCAGCAATGGCGCGAGGAAGTTCACCGAGGTCGCCTCGGCCAGCGGGATGTACTGCAGGCCGGTGGTGAACAGGAAACTGGTGCCCAGTAGGCACAGGGCGCGGGCCGTCTGCAGGAGCGGGTGGCGGGTACGCAGCACGGCCAGGCCGGCGCGCGGCAGGAAGATGCCCGCCATCAGCAGCGTGTGCACCACATAGCGCGCCCACACCACCATGACGATGGGGTAGATGCTCGCCAGGTATTTCGACAGCGCGTCGTGGCTGGAGAACAGGAAAGTCGCCAGGACGATGAGCAGGATGCCCTTGAAGGGCTGGTGGACGCCGGACAACGGCGATTGGCTGGTACTCATCGGGTCACGGAATCAGAGGGCGGAACGGGCAGCGGGCGGAGCACGACAGCCTACCAAGAAGCGCCGGGGAAACAACCTGCCCCTCGGCTGCGGCAAGACCTCGCGGGCCCGCTGCGGGGTTGCTGGCTCGGCGCTGCTGAATCTTCCAACCGGCTCGTTCGAAGAATGCCTGTCGTTGCCGTGGTACACCGCCCGTGGGAGCAACTGTCTTCCATCGAGGAAATCCGTACCAGCGTTTTCCCCTCTCCCCCTGGGAGACGACTGCATGGATGCAGGAGGTAGAGCGACGCAGGATGCCAAGCCGAGGATTAGGGTGAAAGCCGCCCCGAGCGCGGATATATCTCGTACAAGCGGACTTTGTCCGCGAACAGCCAGCCTTGCGCACGAGCATCGCGGAGAAGCTCCGTTCCTACGAAAAGCAACGCCCCGTGCGGAACCACTCCCCATGAAAAGCCTCGGCATGCCGGGGCCCTGAACGGATGCCGCGCTTTATTGCCCGACCGGCTTGCCTTCCGCGTCCTCGGCCTCGATTTCTTCCAGCGCCAGCTCCAGCCCCCAATTGGACGCCTCCAGCACCGGGGCAGGCGCCGCGACGGGCGCCGGTGCCGGGCTGGCGGCGACGGAGTGGGTCGTCATCGCCGGGTTGTCCTTGTAGAGCTTGAGCTTCAGGCGCAGGTTGTTCGCCGAGTCGGCGTTCTTCACCGCCTCGTCCTCGGTGATCGCCCCTTCCACGGCGAGGTCGAACAGCGCCTGGTCGAAGGTCTGCATGCCCAGCGCGCGGGACTTGTCCATGATCTCCTTGATCGAATTGAAGTCGCCGCGCTTGATGATATCGCTGATGGTCGCCGTGCCCAGCAGCACCTCCACTGCGGCGCGACGCTTGCCGTCCTGGGTTCGCACCAGGCGCTGGGAGACGAAGGCCTTGAGGTTGTTGCCCAGGTCGTTGAGCAACTGCGGCCGGCGCTCCTCGGGGAAGAAGTTGATGATGCGGTCCAGCGCCTGGTTGGCGTTGTTGGCATGCAGGGTGGAGATCGCCAGGTGACCGGTGTCGGCGAAGGCCAGGGCGTGCTCCATCGTCTCGCGGTCGCGGATCTCGCCGATCAGGATCACGTCCGGCGCCTGGCGCAGGGTGTTCTTCAGCGCGGCGTGGAAGCTGCGGGTGTCCACGCCCACCTCGCGCTGGTTGATGATCGACTTGCGGTGCCGGTGCACGTACTCGATGGGGTCTTCGATGGTGATGATATGGCCGCCGCTGTTGCGGTTGCGGTGGTCGATCAGCGCCGCCAGGGAGGTGGACTTGCCCGAGCCGGTGCCGCCGACGAAGAGCACCAGGCCGCGCTTCTCCATCACCACCTTGAGCAGCACGTCCGGCAGTTTCAGGTCGGCGAACAGTGGGATGTCCAGCTTGATGTTGCGCGCCACGATGGAGACTTCGTTGCGCTGCTTGAACAGGTTGATGCGGAAACGACCCACGCCCTGCAGCGAAATGGCCAGGTTCATCTCCAGTTCGCGCTCAAATTCGGCGCGCTGCTCCTCGTCCATCAGGCTGTAGCCGATGCGCGCCACGTCGCCGGCCTTGAGCGGATCGTTGGACAGCGGCTTGAGTACGCCGTTGAACTTGGCGCAAGGCGGCGCACCGGTGGAAAGATAGAGGTCGGAACCATCCTGGGTGGCCAGGATCTTCAGCATCGACTGGATATCCATTAGAACTGCATCCGTTCGCAAGGAAGAGAGGCGGACGCCGCTGGTTCAGCCGCGTCCTATAGGTAGGAATTTTCCGTCGACTCTAGGGAGCCGCCAGGTAGGGCACAATGCCACCCACGGGAAAATGCGACGTACGTCACCGCTCCCGTACAATGCCCATCCCGCCTGACTTTCCGAGGTAATCCCGATGCCCGTCGCTATGGCCCGTCACATCCTGGTCAAGACCGCCGCCGAAGCCGAGCAGATCAAGCAGCGCCTGGTCCGTGGCGAGGATTTCGCCGCGCTGGCGCGCAAGCATTCCACCTGCGCTTCCGCCAAGCGCGGCGGCGACCTGGGGGAAGTGCGCCCGGGGCAGATGGTGCGCAGCATCGACCAGGTGATCTTCAAGAAACCGGTCGGCGTGCTGCACGGCCCGGTGAAGAGCCAGTTCGGCTACCATCTGGTCGAAGTCTATTTCCGCGACTGAGCCCGGTATGACCCCACAACAGATCGCCCGATTTTGCCTGCAACTGCCCGGCGCCCGCGAAGACATCAAGTGGGGCAGCAACCGCGTGTTCTCGGTGGCCGGCAACAAGATGTTCGCCATCCTCGACTTTCTCGACGAAGGCGCCGGTGGCCTGGCCTTCAAGGTCGGCCCGGAGCTGTTCCTGGGCTATGTGGACCGCCCCAGCATCCGTCCGGCGCCCTATCTTGCGCGGGCCTTCTGGATTGCCATGCAGCGTCCCTATCCGATGGGCGAAGCCGAACTGCGCGAAGCGCTGACCCGCTCGCACCAACTGGTGGTGGCCCGCCTGCCCAAGCGCCAGCGCCTGGGCCTGCTGCTGGACGACGTCTTGTGAAGAGCTTCAACTGGGAAGGCCTCTGGCAGTTGCCGACTGCCAGTTGGGAATCGCTGCAACTGGGCGATGGCTGCGCGCAAAGCCAGTTGCGCGCCGTCGGCGAGGGCGGCGCCTCGTCCTATCAGTTGGAATACCAGTTGGACTGGGACGATGACTGGCGCCTGCGCGAGGCGCGCTTCGGCGTCGAGAACGAGCGTGGCGTACGCCAGTTGCACCTGCTGGCCGACGGCGAAGGCCATTGGCGCACCGCCGAAGGTGAAACGCTGAGCGCTCTGGACGGCTGCCTGGATATCGATATCTGGCCCACGCCGTTCACCAATACCTTCCCGATTCGCCGTCTGCGGCTCGCCGACGGCCAGCGTGCGGAGCTGGCCGTGGTCTACCTGGAGGCTCCGGCGCTGAAGCCGGTGCGCATGCGCCAGGGCTATACGCGGGTCGATGCGCGGCACTATCGCTACGAGAACCTTGAGGGTACGAACTTCCAGGCACTGCTGACGGTGGACGAGGATGGACTGGTGCTCGACTACCCGACGCTGTTCCGGCGGACCTGAGGTCAATCGGCGTCCAACCGTTCGCGGTTTACGCCGATACCCCCGACCGATCGCCTATCCTCTCATCCAACCTGGGCAACCTGCCCTGCAGGAGCATTACCCCCCTCATGCACAGTCGCCTCCCTGTAGGAGCGAGCTTGCTCGCGAACCGCATAGCTACGGAGCAACCGGCTAGCACTACTGTTCGCGAGCAAGCTCGCTCCTGCAAGAGCAGCCCCAGGCAAGACCGTAACGCCCACAGCCCGTCAAGGTAGTTCGCGAGCGTACTTTCCTACACGCCGAGGCGAGTCCATCATGTCGTGCCCACCCGCCGTCCCGATCTAAAGCTGCACATGTCCGCCCAATCCCGCTCCACCACCCTGCAGGTGGTGTCCGTCGTCATCTTCACTTTCCTCGCCTATCTGACCATTGGCATCCCGCTGGCGGTGCTGCCCGGCTACGTGCACACCGACCTGGGCTTCGGCTCGGTGCTGGCGGGCCTGGTAATCAGTATCCAGTACCTGGCCACCCTCCTCACCCGCCCCTATGCCGGCCGGGTGATCGACACCCTCGGGCCCAAACGCGCGGTGCTCTATGGCATGGCCGGATGCGCCGGCAGCGGTGCCTTGATGCTCGCGTCATGGGCGACCCAGGGTGTGCCGTGGACCAGCCTGGCGCTGCTGATGCTGGCGCGACTGGTGCTAGGCACATCGGAAAGCCTGGTGGGCAGCGCTTCGATCAGTTGGGGAATCGACCGGGTCGGCGCGCCGAATACCGCCAAGGTGATTTCCTGGAACGGCATCGCCAGCTATGGCGCACTGGCCGTCGGCGCGCCGCTCGGGGTGCTGATGGTGCAGCACCTGGGGCTGGCCAGCATGGGCGCGAGCATCATTCTGCTGGCGGCTCTGGGCTTCGCGCTGGCCTGGCCGAAGCGGCCGGCGGCGCTGCTGCACGGCGAGCGGATGCCGTTCCACCACGTCCTCGGCCGGGTGTTGCCCCACGGCATGGGGCTGGCGCTGGGCGGCATCGGTTTCGGCACCATTGCCACCTTCATCACCCTGTATTACGGCAGCCGCGGCTGGAACGATGCGGTGTACTGCCTGACGGCCTTCGGCGGCTGCTTCATCGGTGCGCGCCTGTTGTTCGCCAACGCGATCAATCGCCACGGCGGCTTCCGTGTCGCCATCGCCTGCCTGTCGGTGGAAAGTCTCGGCCTGGCGCTACTGTGGCTGGCGCCTTCGCCCTGGCTGGCGCTGGCGGGCGCGGCGCTGAGTGGTTTCGGCTTCTCCCTGGTGTTCCCGGCCCTCGGCGTGGAAGCGGTCGGCCTGGTGCCCGCGTCCAACCGTGGCGCCGCGCTGGGCGCCTACTCGCTGTTCATCGACGTGTCGCTGGGCATCACCGGCCCGCTGGTAGGTGCCATCGCGGGCGCCTTCGGCTTCGGCTCGATCTTCCTCTTCGCCGCGCTGGCGGCGCTCAGCGGTCTGGCGCTCAGCCTGGTGCTGTACCAGCGCTCCTTCACCCGTTAGTCGAACGCCAGGGCCTGGCGTACCGACGGCTCACGGCAGCCGGCGAACATGTCCAGGCCGGCGTTGTAGGTGCGGGTGCGCACTTCCAGCAGGCCCAGCATGGAATGGAACAGGTTGTCCTGGGACAACGGCTGAGCGCTGTGCTGGCGCAGGCAGGCGCCGTCCAGCGCGAAGGACTGCTGGTAGCCCTCGGAGAACCAGGCCAGCATGCCGACGTGCTTCTGCTGGTCGGGCGCCAGCACATAGGGCGTGCCGTGCAGGAAGAGGTTGTACTCACCCAGCGACTCGCCGTGGTCGGCCATGTAGATCATCGCCGTATCCAGCTTCGACTGGTTGCTGCGCAGCAGGTCGATCAGGTTGGCCAGCACGTGGTCGGTGTACAGCACGGTGTTGTCGTAGCCGTTGACGATGCTGTCCCGCGAGCAGGCGCTGAGGTCGTTGCTCTGGCAGACGGGGGTGAACTTCTCGAAGTCCTTCGGGTAGCGCTTGTAGTAGGCCGGGCCGTGGCTGCCCATCTGGTGCAGGACCAGCACGGTGTCGCGGTCGAGCCCGTCGATGTAGGCCTGCAGGTCCTTGAGCAGGATCTCGTCATGGCATTCGCCGTCGCCGCACAGGGCCAGGTCCTTCGAATGGCTCATGTCCTGGAAGCTCACGCGGTCGCAGGTGCCCTTGCAGCCGGACTGGTTGTCCCGCCACAGCACCTGGAACCCGGCGCGCTTGAGCACGTCGAGCAGCCCTTCCTGGCTCTTGGCCTCGGAATCGCTGTAATGCTGGCGGGTCAGGTCGGAGAACATGCAAGGCACCGACACGGCGGTCTCGGTCCCGCAGGAATGCACGTCGCTGAAGTTGATCACGCCCTGCTCCGCGCTCAGTCGCGGGTTGGTGTCGCGGCCGTAGCCGTTGAGGGCGAAGTTCTCGGCCCGCGCGCTTTCACCGACTACCAGCACCGTCAACGATTTGCGCGGGTGCGCCCGCCAACTGGCCGAGCGTTCGGCGTCGCTGGCGACCGGCCGCAGCGGCGCGTGGCTTGCCACCGTCTTGCCCTTGGCCAGGCTGAACAGCGCGCCGACGGTATTGCTCGGCGTGATCTGGAAGCGCAGCTCATGGTGATTGCGCAGCATCGACGACAGCCCCTGGTAGTTGCCCAAGGCGATGCCACCGATCATCAGCATCGACGCGACACCCACGCCGGCCTTGCTCAGCAGCTCTCGGGGCCACGGCCGGTAAGCGATCGGCAGGCGCCAGAGCAACGCTACCGGCAGCGCCCCGAGCAGCAACAGATAGGCACCGAGCTTGAACGACAGCAGGTCGCGCACTTCCGACGGATCGGTTTCCAGCACGTTGCGCAGCATCTCGACGTCGATCAGCACGCCGTACTGGTTCATGAAGTACGCCACTCCGGCACTGAGCAGCAGCAAAGCACCCAGCACCGGCTTGAGCACGCCGCGGAAGGCGAACAGGGTCAGGATCAGGTTGAAGCAGACCAGCAGAAGCAGCGCGAACGCCCCCACGAGCAGGCGCCCCGACCATCCCGCCGG
Source organism: Pseudomonas sp. ATCC 13867 (assembly GCF_000349845.1). Classification (NCBI taxonomy): domain Bacteria; kingdom Pseudomonadati; phylum Pseudomonadota; class Gammaproteobacteria; order Pseudomonadales; family Pseudomonadaceae; genus Pseudomonas; species Pseudomonas sp. ATCC 13867. The sequence continues at coordinate 2,993,525 of NC_020829.1, forward strand.
GGTGATGTCGAGCAGATGCCGCCAGAGCGGCAGGTTGTAGCCTCCGAGCAGCAGGACGCTGGTGAGCAACGTGACCCATTCAGGGCGAAACGGAGAAAGCTTGGACATCGGGGGCTGGGTTCCGGGACTGCGGGAAGTGCCCGTGAACCGTGGCTTTCAACATCCCCGGCAGGCGAGCGAAGGGGATGCTAGGAATGCCGCCGTCAATCTTTCGTGAAGAAAATCTGCAAAAAAAGTGGGAGGTCCGAAGGCGTCGGGAAAGCGCCCGTCGCCACTGATCCGGCGCACAGTCAACAGTTGAAGCATCTAGTCCGAAAAGTTTCGATCCTCTGCTATCATCGCGCCGCTGCGGTCCTCAGGGACCGACTACAACCAAAAACAACTAGCCAACACAGGACGCCACTTCTCCGATGACAGACATCGGGGCGGGACGCCTTTTCGTCTTGTCGGCGCTGCACCATTAGCACAAGGAAAACAATATGCTGCACCACCGGATCAGCCTGCTCGCACTGGGCATTCTCGCGTCCACCGCCGCTCTGGCCGAGGACCAGTCCACCGCCAAGGGCTTCGTCGAAGACAGCCACATGGACCTGTTCTTCCGCAACGCTTACATGAACCGCGACTACAAGCACGGTCGTGACGACAAGGCCGAGTGGGGTCAGGCCGCCACCGCGACCTTCACCTCCGGCTTCACCCAGGGCACCGTGGGCTTCGGCGTCGACGCATTCGGCATGTACGCCGTGCGCCTGGACGGCGGCCGGGGCAAGAGCGGTGCCGCCGGCATCGACTTCTTCAAGCAGGGCGACAGCGGCGAGGCTGCCGACGACCTGGCCCGCGCCGGTGGCGCGGTGAAAGCCCGCTTCTCCAACACCGTGATCAAGTACGGCGACCAGATGCCGGCCCTGCCGGTACTCAGCTACGACAACTCCCGCCTGCTGCCGGAAAGCTTCACCGGCACCCTGATCACCTCCAAGGAGATCGAAGGCCTGGAACTGAACGTCGGCCGCTTCACCTCGGAAACCCGCAAGAGCGCCGAAGGGCGTGACAGCGGCGGCCTGAATCGCATCGACGTATTCGGCGGCAGCTACAAGTTCACCGACACCTTCAGCGGCTCGCTGTACGGCTACGAGAGCGAAGACGTCGCCCGCAAGCAGTACATGAACCTGAACTACGTCATCCCGATGGCCGACCGCGAGTCGCTGACCTTCGACTTCAACGGCTACCGCACCCGTGTGAACGAAGACTTCGCTGCCGACAACGGTATCGACGGCACCAAGAACACCATCTGGAGCCTGTCGGCCGCCTACAACATCGGCGCCCACACCTTCATGGTCGCGCACCAGCGCAACAACGGCGACTCGGGCTACCAGTACGGCTGGTACCAGAACCAGGGCGGCCTGGGCGACGGCGGCACCACCATCTGGCTGGCCAACTCCTACTGGTCGGACTTCAACGGCGAGGACGAGCGCTCCTGGCAGGGCAGCTACAGCCTGGACTTCTCCGAGTACGGTGTTCCGGGTCTGAGCTACACCGTGGCCTACGTCTACGGCGACAACATCAAGACCGACGAGACCAGCAACGGCAAAGAGCGCGAAATCTTCAACCAGCTCAAGTACGTGGTACCGAGCGGCCCGGCCAAGGACCTGTCGGTCAAACTGCGCGGTTCCTGGCTGCGCGTGTCGAACGACGCCCGCTCCTACAACGACGACGGCAACGAAGTCCGCGTCTTCGTCGAGTACCCGGTCAACATCTTCTGATGCGCTGATCGACGCTTGATGCACAACGCCCCGCGGCAGCGATGCCACGGGGCGTTTTTCATTCCCGTCCGCGGCGGTTGCGCGAGCGCAGCAGGCACAGCGGCGGCAACGACAGGCGCAGGATGTGCAGGGACAACAGCAGAATCAGCGCGCCGGCAATGAAGGAGCCCAGGCGCTGGCCCGGCTCCAGCGTCTCGTTCAGGGTGTTGAGGAACAGCATCGCGCTGCCACCCAGCATGCAGGCCAGCAGGAAGATCGAGAGGATGTAGACCTTCAGGGTCAGCAGGCGCCAGTGCCAGCGCATGCGCCGACGCGGGGGAACCTCATCGGCGGGGGGATTGGGCATGGTCCGTTGCCTCCTGTCAGTTTTCCGTCAACGCAGGCTCTATGAACCCATTAGCGTCGACATACTGGCAGTATGCTAGCCACCCCCCAGGGAAAATGCCAAGACGCCGCCGCCGACTCGGGCCCGCGGCGGCGCCAACCGACGAACGGCGGGGTTCAGCGCACCACGCTGTTGATGTCGTGGCGGTTGAGCGAAGTACGCATTTCCTCGTACCACTCCGGAATCATTTCCTTCAGACGCTCCTTGGCATCCTCCAGCTTGAACGGCTGGGTGTAGCGCTTCTTGCGGTACGAGTAGATGTAGTAGGTGCCGTTGCGGTAGAGGATGCGGTCGAAGGTGTAGAAGCCGATGTGCGTGCCGTTGCAGCGCGCGGTCAGCACCATGTCGCCCTCTTCGTAGGGCAGCACGCCCTCGGCGCAGTCGTAGGTGAAGAACTCGCGCACGTCGTCCCAGGCCACGCCATCGCTGCTGGCATGCAGGAAGGCCTCCGCCTGCTCCTCGGACTCGTCGGAGTGGTCGCTGTACCAGATGAACAGCGGAATGCTCTGGTTGGTCTCGTCGCCCAGCCAGCTCTCGCCGTCCAGGTACTGCGCGCCGCGCGCCAGGCTCGCCTGCATGCGGCGATGGCGCTGCCGGTACTCCTCCAGCGCCTCGTCGAAGGCCGGGCTGTCCTCGCCCAGCATCACGCCTTCGATGCCCTTGACGGCCGTCACGCTCGCCAGGTAGTCGGCGTACAGCACGGCGTCCTGGATCACGGTGCAAGTGTCGCGGGTGAGGCTCAGGCCGATCTCGGTGAAGTTGGCGCTGCCGAGGATCACCACGTCCGGCTCGATCAGGACCAGCTTCCAGTGCACGCTGTTCTGCGCGCGGAAGTCCACATGCAGCGAGACGCGCGCATCGGTGTCGCGCACGCAGAAATCGATGAAGTCCGGCGAGGTGAAGGAATTGATGGTGCCGACCAGCAGATCCAGGCGATTGCCCTTCTCCACCAGGGTTTCGATCAGTGACTCGGTTTCACTGGCGGAGGCCGAGGCGATGGTGATCAGTTTGTCGCTGACCTGCTCCAGGTACTGCTTGAGCGAGTGTTGCGCGTTAAGGATTTTCATACAGCCCCCACCAGAATTTTGAACGGTCAAATTCTGAGGCAGGACAATGGGGGGTTTCAACTCCCTCGTTTGCTCCCCCTGGCCTTGTCACCGGCTGACGGCATTCAGCCAAGGCCTTTTGCAGCTATCACCATCGCGCAGAGGTTCGATTCCACTATGGTGCCGTTGTCGAACTTGATGCCAAACGCCTGGACCGTGCCATTGCATGCAGGCAGGACAACGACGTTTGCCATTTCGATCTGCGTTGTGCCGCTCGATCCGCCGGTTTCCGGGTCGTACTCGCCATCGATGGCGCGGGAGAGCGGAGCTGGCCGTTAATGAGCGTCAGGCAGCTCCGGCCAGCAGGCTCTCATAAGGTATCTTCAGGCCGTCGTGCAGCCGCTTGATCATTGCCAGACTAAGGCCGCGCTTCCGGTTCAGGACTTCTGACACGCGCCCGCTGCTGCCGATGAAGGGCTCCAGATCGCGCGGGGTCAGCCCTTGCTGCTCCATACGGAATTTGATGGCGTCGATGGGGTCGGAGGGGCCGATAGGATAGTGCTTGTCCTCGTAGGCCTCGATCAGCGTCACAAGCACTTCCATTTCATCGGCCTCAGGCGTGCCCTCTTCTGCTTGGAAGATGGCCTCCAGGCGCTGGAAAGCTGCGCGCAGGTCTTCATCGTTTCGGATGGGCTTGATATTCATTCACCGTCTCCACGTCTATCTGGTCGTACCTGGCATGGGTGCCAATGAACTTCACCCAAGCAATACCGCAACGGTACTGCATCTCCACAACCAGGCGGTACTTGTTACCGCCGATGTTGAACACCACGCGGTTGTTGCCGCAGATGCTCGCATTCCCGAACTGATTCTTTACATCCTGCGGCGTCTTCCATTCAGCTGCTTTAGTAGCTGCTTCGTACCAGCTCTCCAAGGGAGCCTTGGCGTCTTCCTGGCCCGGGACTTCCCAGTACTTCACCAGCGTGCTCTTTGCAATGACCCGCATTCGCGCCACTTCTCCCGTTTTGGGAGATTCTAGTCCGGAATCCGGTCATAGGACAAGCGATGCCACCCTGGGTCAGTCTGCCCCGCCTAGCGCCGCCCCCTGAGCCCACGAGAGCGGGCTTTCCATTTCTGAAGCTCAGTTTTCCACTGAGCTGACGACCACTCGGGAAAACGCGGAGCAAGGGTGGGCTGTGGATCAAGGAGCCAAGTGTTACCATTAGGCACTTTCACGCCGCTCTTGATGTCCTTGGCATCCGCAGACGCCGGCAATACGACGCCCGACATACCTACGCAAGCATGTGCCTAACGGCCTGGATGAATCCAGCATTCATCGCGGGACAGCTTGGCCATAGCGTTCAGATGTTGCTCTCGACCTACGCCAAATGGCTGAGCTCTGCCTCCGACTTGGAGCGAACTCGAAAAGCTACCTGCCAGAATCAAAAATGGTACGGAATTGGTACAGGAAGCAGAGGAAGGCAGTTAAACACCTCTGGAAAGCCCGCAGGATAAGGTCTTGATCTCTACCGCTAACATCACCATGCAGTTTGGCGCCAAGCCGCTGTTCGAAAACGTTTCCGTCAAGTTCGGCAACGGTAACCGCTACGGCCTGATCGGCGCCAACGGCTGCGGCAAGTCGACCTTCATGAAGATCCTCGGCGGCGAACTGGAGCCGTCCAGCGGCCAGGTGATGCTGGAGAACGGCGTACGCCTGGGCAAGCTGCGCCAGGACCAGTTCGCCTACGAAGAGTCCACCGTGATCGACACCGTGATCATGGGCCACGAGGAACTGTGGAAGGTCAAAGCCGAGCGCGATCGCATCTACTCCCTGCCGGAGATGAGCGAAGAAGACGGCATGGCCGTGGCCGAGCTGGAAGTCCAGTTCGCCGAGTTCGACGGCTATACCGCCGAGTCCCGTGCGGCTGAGCTGCTGCTGGGCCTGGGCATTCCGCTCGAGCAGCATTTCGGCCCGATGAGCGCCGTCGCTCCGGGCTGGAAACTGCGCGTGCTGCTGGCCCAGGCGCTGTTCTCCGACCCGGACCTGCTGCTGCTCGACGAACCGACCAACCACCTGGACATCAACACCATCCGCTGGCTGGAAAACGTCATCACGGCGCGCAACAGCACCATGATCATCATTTCCCACGATCGCCACTTCCTGAACAGCGTCTGCACCCACATGGCAGACCTGGACTACGGCGAGCTGCGCCTGTTCCCGGGCAACTACGACGAGTACATGACCGCGGCCGAACAGGCCCGCGAGCGCCTGCTCTCGGACAACGCCAAGAAGAAAGCCCAGATCGCCGAGCTGCAGACCTTCGTCAGCCGCTTCTCGGCCAACGCCTCCAAGGCCAAGCAGGCCACCAGCCGCGCGCGCCAGATCGACAAGATCCAGCTGGAAGAGGTCAAGCCATCCAGCCGCGTCAGCCCGTTCATCCGCTTCGAGCAGCACAAGAAGCTGCACCGCCAGGCGGTGACGCTGGAGAAGGTCAGCCAGGGCTTCGACGGTACCGCGCTGTTCAAGAATCTGAGCATGCAGGTGGAAGCTGGCGAGCGTATCGCGATCATCGGCCCCAACGGTATCGGCAAGACCACCCTGCTGCGCACCCTGGTCGGCGATATGACACCCACCGCCGGTGAAGTGAAATGGACCGACAGCGCCGACGTGGGCTACTTCGCCCAGGACCACGCCGAGGACTTCGAGGACGACTACAACCTGTTCGACTGGATGGCTCAGTGGACGCAGGGCGGCGAGCAGCTGGTGCGCGGCACTCTCGGCCGCATGCTGTTCTCCAACGACGACATCAAGAAGTCGGTGAAGGTGATCTCCGGCGGTGAACAGGGCCGCATGCTGTTCGGCAAGCTGATCCTCAAGCGCCCCAACGTGCTGGTGATGGACGAGCCGACCAACCACCTGGATATGGAGTCCATCGAAGCGCTGAACCTCGCACTGGAGAACTATCCGGGCACGCTGATCTTCGTCAGCCACGACCGCGAGTTCGTATCTTCGCTCGCCACCCGCATCCTCGAGATGAGCGAGAACGGCGTGACCGACTTCAGCGGCAGCTATGACGACTACCTGCGCAGCCAGGGTGTGATCGTCTGATCACGGCCCCGCCGCAATGAAAGAGCCCTGCCATGTGCGGGGCTTTTTTCTGCGCGCTGCCGATCTTCGCAGGGGCGCGCTTGCTCGCGAACCCACATGACGCCGGTGTGGCCGGCCCCCGTTCGCGAGCAGGCTCGCTCCCACAGAAGGGCACCACGCCGGCAATCGAACGGCTCCCGTAGTCTGCAATGCTCTTCTGCGGGGCCAGGACTTCGCGGACAAGGTTGCTCCTACGAGATATATCTGCGCTCGGGGCAGTCCTCACCCTAATCCTCGGCTTTGCCACCCTGCGTCGCTCTACCTCCCGCATCCATGCAGTCGTCTCCCAGGGGGAAAGGGGACCGTTCGGTGCAGGAGGCAATCTCGGTCTCAGCCGGCACGGTCTGCCCCTGCGGGAACCTCCGGCGCGCGGCGCCCTTACCGTCCCGAGGTATGCATCGTCGCGCGGCCCAGGCTGACGTCGAAAAACTCCGCCGCCGACGCCGCGAGGTCGCGGTGGATGGCCTGGCGGTCCAGCCCCTGGGTGTCCGTGCAGAGGTCCGGAGTGGCCTCCTTCTCCTCCTCGGAACAGGGTGCCATGAACACGAAGTGCCCGGCGCCGTCGAGCACCCGCAGATCCGGCTGCTGCGGCAGCTTGCGGGCCAGGGCGCCGGCATTCTTCTTCCAGTCGAGGATACGGTCCTGATTGCCGGTATAGAGCAGCACCGGCACCCGCACGTCTTCCAGCTCGCGGGCACCATACATCAGGCTCAGCGGGGCCAGCAGCAACAGCGCGCCAACACGGGGGTCGGCCATCGGCATCAGGTCGTTGCGGTCGGCGCGCAGCTCGCCTCGGTCGCTGCAGGCATCGCGGTCGTCCGGATACTTGCGGCAGTACTTGAGCAGGCGGTCCAGGCGCGGCTGGGCGCCGGCGAGGATCAGTGCCGTCTCGCCGCCGGCGGAATAGCCGATCACGCCAACCTTGTGCGGGTCGACGATGCCCGCCATCCCGGGGTCGAGCAGCGCCGCGCTGATGGCTTCCGAAACCTGCAGCGGCCGCCCATAGAGGTTGCTCAATGCGCCCAGGCGGCTGTGGTCATGCAGGTTGTCGCCGGGGTGCAGCAGCGTCACCACGACGAACCCCTTGCGTACCAGCGCCTGGATCAGGTCGCGGTGCGCCAGCGGCGTGCCGTAGTTGCCGTGTGACATCACCAGCAATGGGAACCGGCCATTGGCGGTCTTGCCTTCATAGGCGACATCGATGATGAAATTGCCCAGGTGCAGCGGCCGCTCAGGAGCCCGCGTCGGGTAGAAGGCAATGGCCTTCATCGGCTCCTGGTCCAGCGGATCGCTCACCTGCAGGCGATGGAAGCCCACGTTCCAGCCCGACACCGCCCCGGCGCCGCCACTGAAGGTAACGAGCAACAGAACCCACAACAGACGCCTCGCCATATCGCAATCCGCTCCGACGCGCATCCAGCCCCGGCGCCGCGGAACTCCACCGCACACCGTGCGGGGCTCCGGGCGCCGCCTGGGAGATTCCCTGCATGCTACGCGCCAGCCCGGAGCCCCCGGGATTGGCAGATGAACGGCCTCCTTTATCAAAGAGTCCTGAAATGGCCTTACAGCTTTCAAGGCCCGATTTGGCGGGCCTGTGCCAGGTTCAGTTTCGTAGGATCGAGCCGCCGTAGGAACCGGCCTACCGTGTGGGAGCGAGCGTGCTCGCGAACCGCCCCAGCATCGGAGCGATTGGCAAACATCGTTCGCGAGCAAGGGCTGGGAGCCCCCCGCTGCCCTGCAAATCACGCCGTCCGGGACATCGGAAATGAAAAAACCCCGCAACGCGGGGCTTCTTCGTGTTGCGGGGCCGATCAGGCGGCGGCGAACTGGCTTGCGATGCTCGCCTGGGCGCCGGCGATGGCGTTGCGACGCGGCTCTTCGCCGTAGGCCAGGCCTTCGGCACGGACCACCTCGATGTCGGTGACGCCGAGGAAGTTCAGCACCAGTTGCAGGTAGTTCTCGTGGGCGACACCGGTCGCTTGACCGGCATGGATGCCACCGGCGGTGGAGACGATGATCACCTTCTTGCCACCGGCCAGGCCGACCGGGCCGCTTTCGGTGTAGCGGAAGGTCTTGCCGGCCACCGCGATGCGGTCGATCCACGCCTTGAGCTGGCTGGGAATGGAGAAGTTGTACATCGGCGCACCGATGACGATGGCGTCGGCGGCCAGGAACTCTTCAATGCTGGTTTCGCCCAGGGCGGCTTCGTGCTGCTGCGCGGCATCGCGCATTTCGGCCGGAGTGCCGGCGGCGACCAGGCTGGCGGACGACAGGTGGCTGATGGCATCGGCGGCCAGGTCACGGTAAGTGACGTTAATGCCCGGCTCGGCGGCAGCCCAGGCGGCAACCAGTTCGGCGCTGAGCTGACGGGAGGCGGAGTTGTCGCCGAGGATGCTGGAATCGATGTGCAGAAGTTTCATGTGTGCGTTCTCCAAGCGGGTTAGCCAGCTGACTGGCGGAGTAATTCGTCGTTGGAGCCAAGACTACGCATGTAGCCAATACTCGATAAGTCGGCAAAAATGTGATGATTCGTCTCACCAGTAGGACAATCCCATGCAAGACCTCAATGATCTCTTCTATTTCGCCAAGGTAGTGGAGTGCGGAGGCTTTGCCGCCGCCGGCCGCCTGCTGGGGCTGCCGAAGTCGCGTCTGTCGCGGCGCGTGGCGGAGCTGGAAGCGCGCCTGAACGTCCGACTGCTGCAGCGCACCACGCGCAAGCTGGCGCTCACCGACCTGGGCGAGCGCTACTACCGGCACTGCCAGGCGATGCTGGTGGAGGCGGAAATGGCCGATGAAGTGGCCGCCCAGCTCAGCGCCGAGCCGCGTGGACGGGTCAAGCTGTCCTGCCCCGTCGCCCTGGCGGAAACCTCGCTGAACGAGATGCTGCCCGGCTTCCTGGCAGCCTATCCGCAGGTGAACCTGGAGCTGCTGCTGACCAACCGTCGCGTCGACCTGCTCAACGAGGGCGTCGATGTGGCCCTGCGTGTCCGTGCGCCGGGCGATGAAGACCTGTCGCTGATTTCCCGCCGCCTGCGCCAGGCGATGACCGCGCTGGTGGCGGCGCCCGAGCTCCTGCACGGACGGCAGTTGACCCACCCCGAAGACCTCGCGGCCCTGCCCATCCTCGGGGCGATCGGGAGCGACCGGAAAGTCCATATGAAATTGCTCGGGCCGCAGGGGGAAGTCTGCGAACTGGCGCTGGACGCACGCCTGGCGGCGGAAGACTTCAACCTGCGCAAGAACGTCGCCCTCGCCGGGCTGGGCGTGACCCAACTGCCGAACTACTACTGCATCGAGGAGTTGGCGGACGGACGCCTGGTGCGGGTGCTGCCGGAATGGCGCGAGCCCGAGGCGAATCTGCAGGCCGTCTACCCGCACCGGCGTGGCATCCTGCCGGCGGTGCGGGCGTTGCTGGACTATCTGGAAGAGGGGTTCTCGAAGGACGACTCGCCGTTATGAGGCGCCCTGCCCCAGCCCCGTCAGGATGCCGATCCAACCCAGCAGGCGACCGCCGCTGAGCCAGTCGACCCAGAACAGCTGGTGCACCGCCACGATCGCCCAGAACACCAGTTGGAACGACAGCTTGCGAGTCTTGTGGCGGAACAGTTGCTGGGCGAGCAGCGCGCCGGGCCAGCCGCCCAACAGCTCCAGCACATGCAGATGCTGTTCGGAGATGCGCCATTCGTCCCGCTCGGCGCGGCGCTTGTCGCGCCAGTAGGCGAAAAACGCCAGTACGCTGAACAGCGGATAGAGCAGCAGGAACCAGACGAAGTAGCCATCCTTCAGCCACACCAGCGCGCCGCTGACAGGCAGCACCAGCAGCACCGCCAACAGCAGCAGGGCTCGGCCGATGGAGCGCCGGGGCGGCGCCGGGAAGGCCACCTCACGCCCGCTGCGGACCCGCTCACGGGTCGCCGCTGCGCCCGGCTTGCGGCGAATGTCGGGCATGTCGATGGCAAGGCCCGCCAGGCGCGCATGCTCCGCGCGCGGCCGGCCCTGCTTGTCGTTTCCCGGGACGTAGCACACCTGATCACCGCTCTGCGGGCGACGATCGCCGCGAAAAGCCGAAATGTGCAGGAAGAGTTCTTCGCCGCCGGACTGCGGACGGATGAAGCCGAAGCCTTTGTCATCGTCCCAGCGGCTGATGATGCCGTTCTTTTCCATCGCCTTTTAGTCTCAGGGTTTGACGCTGCTCCAGTCGATCAGGTCGAACTGCCAGGTCGCCAGAATCAGCAGGCCGAAGGCGATACGGTACCAGGCAAACGCCGCGTAGCTGTGATTGGCAATGAATTTCAGCAGCCCGCGCACGGCGATCATGGCGAAGATGAAGGAGGTCACGAAGCCCACGGCGAATACCGGCAGGTCATCGGGCTGGAACAGATCGCGGTACTTGTACCCCGAGTAGACCGCCGCGCCGACCATTGTCGGCATCGCCAGGAAGAAGGAAAACTCGGTGGCTGCCTTGCGCGACAGGCCGAACAGCAGGCCGCCGATGATGGTGGCGCCCGACCGCGAGGTGCCGGGTACCAGCGCCAGGCACTGGGCGCAGCCGACCTTGAGGGCGTCCTTCCAGGTCATGTCGTCCACCGTTTCGGCGCGGATGCGGTGCTCGCGGGTCTCGGCCCAGAGCATCACCACGCCACCGATGACCAGCGCCACGGCAACGGTGATGGGGTTGAACAGGTAATGATGGATCAGGTCGGCGAAGGCCACGCCCAGCACCACGGCCGGCGCGAAGGCGACCAGCAGGTTGGCGGTGAAGCGTTGGGCCCGCGCCTGGGTAGGCAGGCCGACGACCACGTCGAGAATCTTGCGGCGAAACTCCCAGACCACCGCCAGGATGGCCGCCAACTGAATGATGATGTTGAAAGCCTGGGCGCGTTCCCCGCCAAAGCCGATGATATCCGCCACGATGATCTGGTGGCCGGTACTGGAGATCGGCAGGAACTCCGTCAGCCCTTCGACCACCCCGAGAACGAATGCCTGGAAGGCACTCCACAAATCCATACTGCTTCCCCCGCGCGGCTCGATGGCACGCCCTTTCTAATGATGTACTCCGGCTGGGCCGACCGACGAGGCCGGGACACAGGGTCCGGAACCCCGACAAGGCGTTGGCATGCTAATGCATTGGCCGTGGCTTCCGCCGGATTTAACGAAAAATTCTCTCACCGCCAGCGGTACCGATTACCCCGGTGTCGACCGGCCCCACGAGCCCCGGACTCCTGGAAATCCACTTGCCCACCTCGGGATGCCGGGACTCTGGCTCGCGTGAAGCAGACAACCCGAGGGGGGTTGCGTTCGCCGACCCGCGAAAAATGGTCGGCTCCTGGAGATCCGATGACCCGCCCGCGCTACAACGCCGATGCCCGCAGCCGACTGTCACGCCGCTGAAACAGGTCACCCCGCCGCAACGCCCGACGAACCGGGAAATGCCCGCCCCTGTCCAGCGCAGTGTCTCAAGCGTGATACAGGGACTGCCCCCTCCCTGATCCAGCCCCGGTTCCAGAGGCCTCGCCGGGAATTTCCCGTCCCGGACCGGTGTAACGGGCACGAAACACCTTCACCACAACGATGACGTCGATATTTTCCAAGCCATTGATTCTAAAAGGCAACTTAATTCCGGCACGGCAACTGCCTCGATTCTGTATCGCCGATCACGGATCAGCGCACCACAAAAGGAGCCACCGTCATGCCGGGGAGCATTGCCAAGGTCGTTGCATCCCGCTCGTTATTGGCAGAGGGTTTCTGTGCCACCGCCGACACGGCGAACGTGGGCAATCCGCTGCCAGGCCATGCGGGCAACCTCCGGGCTCCGGCGACCAGCGACAATCACCCCCCACCCAAGAACGACAAGGCGGCTGCCGTCCCCAACGCTCAGCACGCCCACGCCGCTGGCAGCGCGACGCCGTCCAGCACTTGCACCCTCACCGTCAACGACGCCTCCACCAAGACCGGACCTCTCCCAGCCGGCATGACCTTCGCAGTTGACGGCGACGACTCGGGCATCGCCCAGCGAAATGACGATGCCTATCTCGACACCTGGAGCGCCTCGCTCCGCACCGAGGGCAGCGACACCGGCCATACGGACAGCCAGACCCGGACGCCCCGGGCCATCCCGGCGACTCCGCCATCAACCACGCAAGCGTTCACAGGGTAGTCAGTGGCGGCCCCCGCACACCCACTCGCTACCCACGACGCTGGCTGCCCAGCCTGCGTTCACGCCGGCAAGCCACTGAGTTGAACACGAAGGCCCCGCTTCCGGGGCCTTCGTTCTGTTCTCGCGAGCGACATTGCTCGCCGTAGCTCGAGAGCGCTGTGCCTCATTCCCCCATGAACAGCATCGCGGACAAAGTCCTACGAGATACATCTGCGCTCGGGGCGGCCCCACCCCAGTCCTCGGCTTTGGCATCCTGCGTCGCTCTACCTCCTGCATCCATGCAGTCGTCTCCCCGGGGGAAAGGGGACCGTTCGGTGCAGGAGGAAATCCCGGTCTCAGCCGGCACGGTCTGCCCCCTCTCCCTGAGGGAGAGGGTTGGGGTGAGGGGGAAGCGCTGGCACAGATCGTCCAGAAGTAGACAGTTGCCTCTACGCGGCGGCACGGTTTTCATCCGTAGAAACAACGGCCCTGGGGTGACCGCGGGATGCCCCGTCACCACAACTCCCCGACGTTCTTTTTGTAGGAGCGGGCTTGCTCGCGAGCAGACTCGTGGCAGCTTCAGTGAGAGGCAGACTTTCCTCAGGGCCGTACACGCGGCTCCGCCTCAAAGGCGCTGCGCAGCAACTCGACGAACGCCGGCGCCGGCGGGATTTCCACCTCTGCGATGCGGTTCACCGGCACCGCCGGCGTCCAGGAATTCATCACCACGGCGCCGGCCAGGCGCGGCAGGTCCTGGCGGTCGATACTCAGCACCGCCTGGCGCACGCCGAGCGCGGCCAACTGACGCTGCAGGATGCCCTGGGTGGTCCCGGCGAGCATCTTCGCCCGCGGCCAGATCACCGATTCGCCATCCCAGAACGCCAGGTTCCAGATGGTCGCTTCGCTGAGGCGGCCACGCTGGTCGGCGAAGATCGCATCATCGAAACCAGCGGCCACCGCTTCGCGCAGATACCAGGTTTTGGCGACCTCGCCCACGTGCTTGATCTCCGGCAGCACCCGCTCGTGCCCGGCGATGGCCAGCGACAGCGGCCCCTGTGGCCCGTCCGATGGCGGCGCGGTGCGCACCAGCAGCTCGGGCCAGTGCTCGGGGCCGGCGACGGTGAACTCCCCGGCGGGCGAGTACACCGTCGCCATCAGCGACGTATCCGCCGGCGCCTGCTCCAGCGCGGCGCGCAAGGCAGCGTGGATTTCCTCGTCTGCATGGCTCTGGCCGAACAGCCGCTGCGAGGCATTGCGCAGGCGTTCCAGATGCAGGTCCAGGCCACGAATACCGCCGTCGCGTACCTGCATGGCGGTGAAGTGGGCGTAGCCGGCGAAGGCCAGAGGCGCGAGGTCGGCAGCACTGGCGGACTGGGCGTTGCGTTGCGTGATGTAGGGATGAGTGGCGGCTGACATGGCGTTGGCTTCCTCTGCGCTGTGATCTTCAAGGTGAGCCAACTATCGGGCTTTGACGATGCCAGGAGAAACGAGTATTTCTCGAAGGATCATCAAGGATAATTTGAAGATCAATGAGCCGCTCCTTTCCCGGAATCCGTTCCCTGCGCACCTTCGAGGCCGCCGGCCGCCACCTCAACTTCACCCGTGCCGCGGAAGAGCTCGGGCTAACCCCAGCGGCGGTCAGTCATCAGATAAAGGAGCTGGAAGACCAGCTCGACCTCAGCCTGTTCACGCGCACCAGCCGCAGCATCCAGCTGACCCCGGCTGGCGCGCTACTGCTGGAAGCGGCGGCGGAATCCCTCGACCTGCTGCGCCGTGCGACCGCGCGCGCCCGGCGTTTGTCGCGCAGCGCCGAGCAACTGCGCGTATCGCTGACCGCCCGCTTCGCCACCCACTGGCTGCTGCCGCGCCTGCCGAAGTTTCGCACGCTGCATCCTGGGTTGAAGCTCAGCTTCGACGTCAGCGACGAGCTGCGGGATTTCGCCGTCGATGACCTCGACCTGGCCATCCGCTTCGGCAGCGGGCGCTATCCGGGACTGCAGGCGGAGCGGCTGTTCGACACCCTGATCGTGCCGGTCTGCTGTCCGAGCCTGCTGGAACAAGGCCCTCCCCTGCGCGAACCTCGCGACCTGCTGGCCCATACCCTGTGCTTCGTCGATTGCGAAACCGAAGGCGCGGTGTGGCCGGACTGGGCGCGCTGGATGGCGGCGGCGGGCGTTGAGGACTTCGACCCCGGCAACTGCGTCGCCTTCGACGACACCAGCCATGTGGTGCAGGCGGTGCTGGAAGGTGGCGCGGTCGGCCTGGCCGATCGCGCAATGGTCGCCCGCGAACTGGAACAGGGCCTGCTGGTACAGCCCTTCGAACTGGGCGTACCGGTGGCCGAGGACTATGCCTACAGCCTGGTCTACCCACTGGCCAACGGCGACGATCCGCGAGTCAAGGCCTTCCGCGAATGGATCCTCGGGGAAATGGCCAACGGCTGATCGACGCGGGCGACTTGCAAACACCGGGCTTTCCTGCGAAAACCCACGCCCTCGCGGCCGTCGTGCCGCCAGCGCGTCACGGGAGAACGCCATGAGCAACGAACTGCAGATCGAAGATATCGTCGTCGGTGACGGCAAGGCCGTGGTCAGAGGCGCCCTGATCACCACCCAGTACACCGGCACCCTGGAAGACGGCACCGTCTTCGACTCGTCCTACGGCAAGGGCCGTCCCTTCCAGTGCGTGATCGGCACCGGTCGCGTGATCAAGGGGTGGGACCAGGGCCTGATGGGCATGAAGGTGGGAGGCAAGCGCAAGCTGTTCGTACCGGCGCACCTGGCCTACGGCGAGCGCCAGGTCGGCGCGCACATCCAGCCCAATTCCAACCTGCTGTTCGAGATCGAGCTGCTGGAAGTCCTCACCCGCGACGACTGATCCTCACGCCGACGCTCAAGCCGGCGCGGCTTCCACGCTGCGCCGCAGCGCCAGGATCGCAGTCGGCCCCTGGGCCTTGCGGGTGAACCAGAACACCCGGCTCACGCCCCGGGTGATCGCCACGTAGGCCAGGCGCGACTGCTCGTCCTGCTGGGCCTGATCATAGCCACTGGCGAAGAAGCCCGAAGCCGCGTACAGCGCACTGCGCAGCGGGTGTTTCTCCGGCGGCGCGCAGTCGTCGACGATGATCGCCACTTCCGCCTGCAACCCCTTGGCGCGGTGAATGGTCATGCCCTTCACCGGCAACGTGCGGTCCAGCTCGCCGAGGATCGTCTGCAGGGTTTCGTTGCGCCGACCGAGCAGCAGCACGGCAGTCTTCTCCCGCGATCCACGCGCGGCAACGTGCTCGCACTGCTTGCGGATCTCTTCCAGCAGAACCGGCAGGTTGTTGCGCGCGTCGAAGCGCTGTACCAGCTTCACCCCGTGATCGCCCGCCTCTGCCGACTTGAAGGCGCGGCAGGTCTTGGCCTGTTTGCTGGCCACGCCCACCAGCACCCGCTCGCCGTCGCGGATCACCGGGTCGATGCTGCGGTAGTTGGTTTCCAGCAGCAGCACGCGACTCTTGCGCCGGCCCTTGCTGGGGAAGTGCCGGTCGAAGTCCATGAACAGCTCCGGCGAGCTGCCGCGCCAGGCGTAGATGGATTGCCAGTCGTCACCGATAGCCATCAGGCTGACCGCTTCGCCGCGCTTGGCGAGGTCGCGGTGCAGCGCCTGCAGCCATTGCACGATCTGCGGCGAGACGTCCTGGAACTCGTCGATCAGCAGGTGCTGGAACGGCGCCAGGGCCTCGGCCGGCAGCTTGCCATCGCCGAGCTGGTCGGTCAGGCGCTGGAAGGCCAGGTTGAAGGTCAGCAATCCCTGCGCCTGCAACGCGGCGTCGAAGGCGGTCCAGAACCGCTGCAGCGCCTCGATGAAACGTCGCTCGCGAGGCGGACAGTCCAGTTTCTTCGGCTGCAACTGGTCGATGCGCAGCCCGATGCTCTCGATGAACCCGGCCTGGGCGTAGAAGGCTTCGAACAGGGGCGGCGCGGTGAACTCGCCGGCCAGCTTGAAGGCATCCAGCGGCGCCTTGCCGATGCGCGGCGGCTTGCCGTCTTCGCCGGCTTCGGGCGGCGGCGGCAGGTCGAGCAGTTGATGTACCAGCATGCGGAACTCAGCCTGTTCGGCATAGCACTGCTGATAGACCTGCTTGAGCAGGCGCTGTTGCGCCGGACGCAGGCGGCCGGCGAGCAAGGGGTTGTCCAGTTCGCTGGCGGGGTCGCGCTCGTCCAGTTGCTCGAACCAGCGGGGGTTCTTCAGCGCCACCTTGGCCAGGGTGCCCATCGCCGAGTGGAAGGTACGCACGCACTGGCGTGCCTGAGCCGCGTCGAACGAATGCCCCCAGTAGCCGAGCACCTTCAGCAACTGTTCGCGCAGTTGCGCGCAGGAGGCGTTGGTGAAGGAAATCACCGTCACTCGCTCGGCCTCGATACCCAGGTGGCACAGCAGGTAGACCACGCGCAGGACCAGGGTCGTGGACTTACCGGAGCCGGCGCCGGCGAAGATGCGGAGCAACGGATCGGGCGCGAGGATCATCGCCCACTGCTCGTCCGACGGCAGGCTGATCACCCCGGCGGCCGCCGCCTGGGCGACGCGTTCGCGCATGGCGGTGGCCTGCTGCTCGTCGGGCGCCCCGGCCGTGCCATAGATGCCGGCAGCGGCAGTGCGCGGGCGCGCGGGCGCAGGCCCCTCGGCATCTTTCTTCTTCGTGCGTGGGCCGCGCTTGGCCGGGGCCTTGCCCTTGCCTTTGGCCTTGCCGCGCCCACGGGGCTGCGGCTGCGCCGCTTCGCGTTCGGCGCGCAGGTATTCGGTGGTGCGGGGGAAATACCGCGCAAGAGCTTCGGCGACCAGCCGTTTATAGCGTTCGACAGCAGACTCCATTGGCCCTACCAGATCAGTTACAGCGTTGAATCATAAGTGCTTTTCGACAGGGACAGGCAATCGTTGCGAGCGTTCCGCGATGAACTCCAAAATTGATAAGCATTAGCGATTGCATTAGAGTCGGTCTCCCCGCTTTTCCCGGCCCCGCCGGTCTACGGATGACCCCATGTTCGAACTGGAAAATGTCAGTTTCAGCGTCCCCGGCCGCACGCTCCTGCAACCGCTGAGCCTGCAACTCGCCCACGGCAGCATGATCGGCCTGATCGGCCACAACGGCTCGGGCAAATCGACCCTGCTCAAGCTGCTGGCCCGCCAGCAGCAGGCCAGCGGCGGCAGCATCCGCCTGGACGGCAAGCCGCTGCAGGACTGGGGCAACCGCGACTTCGCGCGCCAGGTGGCCTACCTGCCGCAGCAGTTGCCGCAAACCGACGGCCTGACCGTGCGCGAGCTGGTCGCCTTCGGCCGCTATCCGTGGCACGGCGCGCTGGGCCGCATCACCGGCGAGGACCGCAAGCAGATCGACCGCGCCCTGGAGCTGACCGACACCCAGGTCTTCGCCGACCGCCCGGTGGACCTGCTCTCCGGCGGCGAGCGCCAGCGCGTCTGGCTGGCCATGCTGCTGGCGCAGAACAGCCGCTTCCTGCTGCTGGACGAGCCGACGTCCGCACTGGACATCGCCCACCAGGTGGAAGTGCTCTCCCGCGTCCACGAACTCAGCCGCGAGCTGGACCTGGGCGTGCTGGTGGTGCTGCACGACATCAACATGGCGGCGCGCTACTGCGACCACCTGATCGCGCTGCACGGCGGCCGCCTGCTGGCCCAGGGCAGCCCGGCGCAACTGATGCACGGCGAGACGCTGGAAGGTATCTACGGCATTCCTATGGGCGTGCTGGCCAATCCGGTGGACGGCTCGCCGATCAGTTACCTGCGTTAAGTTCGATTGCGACCCCGGCGCGCGATGCCGGGCGATTCGCGACCATGTCACCGGTACAGACCACAGGGCCAGTACCGACGCAATGCCTGGAGGAACGATCGATTCGTGATTCCAGATCAACTATCCTTTGTCGTTTGCCGCGTTTTTCTCAAGGACCCGAGTCGGGACAATGCCGCCCATCGCATTCCATGGCCCGGAGTCCCACCCCATGCCCCTCGCACTCCTGGCGCTGACCCTGAGCGCCTTCGCCATCGGCACGACGGAGTTCGTCATCGTCGGCCTGATTCCGACCATCGCCACCGACCTGGGCGTCACCCTGCCCTCCGCCGGCCTGCTGGTCAGCCTCTACGCCCTGAGCGTGGCCATCGGCGCACCGTTGCTCACCGCCATGACCGGGCGGATTCCGCGCAAGGCGCTGCTGGTCGGCCTGATGGCGCTGTTCACCGTCGGCAACCTGGTGGCCTGGCAGGCGCCCGGCTACGAATCGCTGATCATCGCGCGCATCCTCACGGGCCTGGCCCACGGCGTGTTCTTCTCGGTCGGTTCGATCATCGCCACCAGCCTGGTGAGCAAGGACAAGGCCGCCAGCGCCATCGCCACCATGTTCAGCGGCATGACCGTGGCCTTCGTCACCGGCATCCCGCTGGGTACCTTCATCGGCCAGCACCTGGGCTGGCGCGTGACCTTCCTGGTGGTGGCCGCCTTTGGCGTGGTCGCCCTGCTCGGCAGCCTGCTGCTCGTGCCCAAGAGCATCCAGCACACCCCGCCGGCGCCGCTGCTGCGCCAGGCTCGCGTGCTGCTGCAACCGCGCCTGCTGCTGGTCTACGCGATGACGGCGGTGGGCTACGGCGGCTCGCTGATCGCCTTCACCTTCCTCGCGCCGATCCTCCAGGACCTGGCCGGTTTCAGCCCGAACATGGTCGGCGTGGTCCTCCTGGCCTACGGTGTCTCGGTGGCCATCGGCAATATCTGGGGCGGTCGCCTGGCCGATGAACGCGGTCCGGTAAGCGCGCTGAAGATCATCTTCGGCCTGCTGGCGGCGGTGCTGCTGGTGCTGACCGTCACCGTCGGCAACCCGTGGCTGGTGGTGCTCACCGTGCTGGCCTGGGGCGCCGTGGCCTTCGGCAACGTGCCCGGCCTGCAGGTGTATGTCGTGCAACAGGCCGAGCGCGTGGCGCCGGATGCGGTGGACGTGGCCTCGGGCTTCAACATCGCCGCCTTCAACCTCGGCGTGGCCGGCGGCTCCTGGGCCGGCGGCCTTGTGGTGAGCCACCTGGGCCTGGGCCATACACCCTGGATCGCCGCCGTGGTGACGCTCGCCGCCTTCGGCCTGACCGCCCTGAGCGGCCGCCTGGACCGTCGCACGGCCACGGAACCGACCGCCGCCGGCGCGCTTCCCACTCACTGATCGACCAAGGAGATTCCCATGAGCGTACCCGCCTTCGGCCTCGGCACCTTCCGCCTCAAGGGCCAGACCGTCATCGACTCGATCCGCAGCGCCATCGACCTGGGCTACCGCGCCATCGACACCGCGCAGATCTACGGCAACGAGGCGGATGTCGGCGAAGCCATCGCCGCTGCCGGCGTACCGCGTGACGTGCTGTACCTGACCACCAAGATCTGGACCGAGAACTATGCCGCCGACAAGCTGATCCCCAGCCTCAAGGACAGCCTGCACAAGCTGCGCACCGACCGCGTCGAGCTGACCCTGATCCACTGGCCCTCGCCCAGGGGCGCGGTGCCGGTCGCCGAGTTCATGGGCGCCCTGGCCGAGGCCAAGGCCCAGGGCCTGACCGGCGAGATCGGCGTGTCCAACTTCACCGTCGCGCTGATGCGCGAAGCCATCGCCGCCGTCGGCGCCGGGCAGATCGCCACCAACCAGGTGGAGCTGCACCCCTACCTGCAGAACCGCAAGGTGGCCGACTTCGCCAGGAGCCAGGGCATTCACCTCACCTCCTACATGACCCTGGGCTATGGCAAGGTGCTGCACGACCCGCTGATCGCTGAAATCGCCAAGCGCCACAACGCTACCCCGGCACAGGTCACGCTGGCCTGGGCGATGCAACTGGGCTACTCGGTGATCCCGTCCTCCACCAAGCGCGAGAACCTGGAAGGCAACCTGCGCGCGGTCGACCTGCGCCTGAGCGACGCCGACATGGCCGCCATCGCCACGCTGGATCGCAACCAACGCATCACCAGCCCGGAAAGCCTGGCGCCCGCCTGGGACTGACCCAACCGGCCGTCCGACCTGGGCGGCCTTGCCCTTTGCCAAGGAGTCTTCATGAGTGCTAACGATTACGCCGCCTGGACCTGAGCGCCCGGCGCCGGTCTCGATGGCCTGAACCTCGCCCGCCTGCCGCTGCCCGTCCCCGGCCCGGACGAGGTGCTGGTGGCCAACACCGCCATCGCCCTCAACCCGGTGGACTGGAAGATGATCGACCCTGTGCAGTGCGCATGCGGGGTATCTGACCGGGCAGAACCTGTTGCTCGATGGCGGGGCGTATCCGGGGACGTTCTGAGCGCTGCCGCCCCGAGCGCGAATGCATCGATGCGCAACGGCTCCTTGCTCTTTGTAGGAGCGAGCTTGCTCGCGAACCGATTCAACCAGCAGCTCCAGTGCCGAGCCGTTCGCGAGCAAGCTCGCTCCTACAGAGCAGCAGCCGCTCCGCCCAGCCAACCCTCTACAATTACCCCGCCGCTCCCGAACAGGCCCGCCGATGAAAGCCCATTCCGACGAACTCAAGACCTTCGCCACGGTGATCGACTGCGGCTCCATCACCGCCGCCGCCGAGCAGTTGGGCCTGACCCCCTCGGCGGTCAGCCGCGCGCTGTCGAAGCTGGAGGAAAAGCTCGGCACCACCCTGCTCAACCGCACCACGCGGCGGATGAAGCTGACCGAGGAAGGCGAGTTCTTCCTCGAACACGCGCGGCACATCCTCGAGCAGATGGACGCCCTCGAAGAACGCCTCGCCCTGCGCCAGCAATCCCCCGCCGGGCGCCTGCGGATCAACGCCGCCTCGCCGTTCATGCTGCACGCGGTGGTGCCACACATCGGCGCCTTCCGCGAGCGCTACCCGGACATCGAACTGCAGCTCAACACCAACGACCTGAACATCGACCTGCTGGAACAGAGCACCGATATCGCCATCCGCATCGGCCAGCTCGCCGACTCCAGTCTGCACGCCCGCCCCCTGGGCAGTAGCCGGCTGAACCTGCTGGCCTCGCCGCAGTACCTGGAACGCCACGGCATGCCGGCCGACCTGGACGAGCTGCTGGGCCGCACACTGCTCGGTTTCACCCAGCCCGAGGCGCTGAACATCTGGCCGCTGCGCCATGCCGGCGGCGACACCCTGGCGATCACCCCGCGTCTCTCCGCTTCCAGCGGCGAGACTCTGCGCCAGCTGGCCCTGAGCGGCCAGGGCATCGCCTGCCTGGCGAGCTTCATGACCTGCACCGACATCCAGGCCGGGCGCCTGGTACGGGTACTGCCGGAACTGACCAGCGAGCGCCGCCAGCCGATCCACGCGGTGTACTACCGCAACTCGCAGCTGGCCCTGCGCATCCAGTGCTTCCTCGACTTCATCCAGCAACGCCTGGCGCAATCTCTGGACAGCGCCGGCTGACGCGCGAAGAAATTCCGCAACTTCGTCATTCCTCGACCACACTGGATAGGACTCGCCGACACGCCGCTGCAACGCCGTGTCGGCCCGCCGAGATCGAGGGGCTTGGCATGTCGCCACTGCTGCTGTACCTGCGCGCCGTCATCCATCCGGGCCGCGACACCCTGCTATTCGCCCTGCGCACCGTGCTGGCCGGGCTGCTGACGCTGTACCTGGCGTTCCTGCTGGACCTCGACCAACCCAAGTGGGCGACCATGACGGTGGTGATCATCAGCACCCCGCTGGCCGGCATGACCCTGCAGAAGAGCTTCGCCCAGGTGATCGGCACCACCGTCGGCGCGATGGTGGCGGTGGCGATCATGGCGCTGTTCCCCCAGGCGCCGATGCCCTTCATCGTCACCCTGGCGCTGTGGCTGGCGATCTGCACCGCCGGCGGCACCCTGATGCGCTTCACCCATTCGCACGCCTTCGTCCTCAGCGGCTTCACCGCGGTGATCGTTGCGCTGCTCGCCCAGCCCGACCCGGAATCCACCTATACCCTGGCCATCACCCGCGTCACCGAGACGCTGCTGGGCGTGGCCTGCGTGACCCTGGTCAGTCTGTTCTTCGCCCGGCCGCAGAGCGTGGCGCGGGGTTACTTCGCCAAGGTCGACCAGTTGATCCGCCTGATCGCCGTGCACGCGGCGGCGGTGATCCGCGGCGAGGAGCTGGAAGAGGATTTCCAGCAGCGGCAGAAGCAACTGCTGGGCGAGATCGCCTCCCTGGAGATGCTGCGCCGCCACCTCTACTTCGACGCCCCGCGCCTGCGCGGCGCCGACGAGCTGGTGCAGCAGTTGGCCAACCAGTTGGTGCTGATGACCTCCCGCCTGGCCATCCTGCGGCGCCAGCGCAAGCTGATCGAGGCTCGCCTGGACGGTCCGCTGCCCGAGTCCGTGCGCCGCCTGCGCGAGGACGAGCTGGCCTGCCTGGCCGAACTGGCCGAGTACGGCCGCGCCCTGCCAAGCGGCACGCGCAAGCGCATCACCCAGTTGCGCCAGCGCTTCGACGCCGCCGCGCAGCAGGCCGAGGAACTGGCCGACGGCCTGCCCACGTCGCTGCGCTCCCTGGCCTGGGCCCTGCGCTTCGAACAGGCGCGGCTGATGCAACAGCTGGACGAGATGATCGAGCTGAGCGAAGCGATCCAGGAAGGACGCCCTGGCAGCAGTTCCTATCCGCAGAGCCAGGCCCATGCGCTGCACCTGGACTTTCACCTCGCCGCGATGAACGCCACGCGGGCCTTCATCGCCCTCTGCTGCGCCGGCTGGATCTGGGTGGAAACCGCCTGGGACGGCGCCCGCGCCGGGATGATCCTGATCGGCATCCTCTGCTCCCTGCTCGCCACCTTCCCCCGCCCGCTGCTCGCAAGCCAGGCCTACCTGCGTGGGCTGGGGCTGGCGCTGGTGGCGGCAGCGCTGTTGCAGTTCCTGCTGCTACCCAGCGTCGGCGACTTCGAAATGCTCGCGCTATTCCTCACCCCGCTGCTCTACGTGATCGCCGTCGGCCTGGCCAGCCCGCAGACCGCCGGGATCGGCATTGGCCTGGGGCTCTCCACCTTCCTGCTGGTGGGGCCGCAGAACCAGGGCGCCTGGATCAACACGGCGGTGCAGTGGTTCGAGTTCGCCGGCGGCTACGTCAGCGCCGGCGTGCTGGCGCTGCTGGTGTATGCCTGGGTGTTCCCCTTCGACGCCGATGCGCGCCTGCGCCGCCAGTCCCGCCGCACCCGCGCCGAGGTGCGAGCGGTGCTGCTGTCCACGCCCAGCGAAGCGCGCCGTTTCCTCTTCGAGAGCCGCATGGTCGACCGCCTGGCGATCATGCTCGGGCTGTTGCCGGCGGCCCGCGACAGCCAATCCGGCGAGCGCTTCCAGTGCAGCCTGGCGAGCATGACCCTGGGCGTGGTACTGCATCAGCTGCGCCGCGAAAGCCTCAACCCCAGCGGCCTGCCGGAGCCGCTGCGCGAGCGCCTGTCGCTGGTGCTCGACGAACTCGCCGCCTGCCTCGACCAACCGCCCGCGGCGCCGTTGCAACGGGTGCTGCCGGCCATGCGCGAGCTGGGCTCCGAGCTGGACGAGTTGCATGGACACGGCGCGAGCGCCGGCGGCGAGCCCCTGCGTCCGGTGTTCGTCAGCGGCGTGGCGCTGCTGGTCGCCGCCGCCCTGCTGGAACGCTTCCGCGACCTCTACAGCGAAGCGGCCCCCTTCCACGACGACCACGGGGAACAGCCGCTGCATGCCCGTTGATATCGAAGTCGGCGGCGTCTACCTGCCGCCGCTGGCCCAGGCCCTGTTGCTGGCCCTGCCGATCTTCCTGCTGCTGGACTGGACGCTGCGCCGCCTGGGCGTGCTGCACCGGGTCTGGCACGAAGCACTCTTCGAAGGCGCGCTCTACGCCTGCATCTGCGCCAGCCTGATCCTGCTCATGGGGACACTGCACTGACATGTTTGACATTCGCAAGGCGCTTGCGCCACTGACCACTCTCGCCGTCGTGGCGCTCGCCCTGGTGCTGGGCAGCTACGCCTGGGTCTATTACACCCGCGCGCCCTGGACCCGCGACGCCCGCGTGCGGGCCGAGGTGGTGTCGCTGTCGGCGGACGTCACCGGGCGCATCGTCGACCTGCGCGTGCAGGACAACCAGCACGTGAACAAGGGCGACCTGCTGCTGCAGATCGACCCCGCCCGCTACGAGCTGGCGGTGCAGCACGCCGAGCGCGCGGTGGAAGTGGCGCGGGCGGCGCTGGGCCAGTCGCGGGCGGCCATCGTCGCCAACCAGGCGCTGCTGCACCAGCGGCGGAGCGAGGAAATCCGCCGGCGGGAGCTGAAGGCGCGCTCGGCGATCTCCAACGAGGAATGGGAAAAGGCCAGCACCGACGTGGCCGTGGCCGAGGCCCAGTTGCTGCGCGAACAGGCCAACCTGGACCTGGCGCAGGCCAACGTCAGCCTGGCCGAAGCGGCGCTGCGCCAGGCGCGCCTGGACCTTGAGCGCACCCGCGTACTGGCGCCGGTGAACGGCTACGTGACCAACCTGCTGACCCGCGCCGGCGACTACGCCACCGCCGGCAACGCGCTGGTCGCGGTGGTCGACAGCGACTCCTTCCACGTCAGCGGCTACTTCGAGGAAACCAAGCTGCCGCGCATCCACGAAGGCGACCGGGTCCATGTCGAACTGATGAGCGGAGAACGCTTCGACGGCACCGTGGAAAGCATCGCCTTCGCCATCACCGACCGCGAAAACCTGCCCGGCAGTCGCCTGCTGGCCAACATCAACCCGACCTACACCTGGGTCAAGCTGGCCCAGCGCATCCCCGTGCGCATCGCCATCGACCCCGCCTACGCCGGGCGCGACCGCCTGCGCGCCGGCACCACGGCCACGGTCAGCGTGGAGGAGTCCAAGCCTTAGGAAGCCAAGGCAGCACCGACTCGTAGCACGTTTGTCACTCATCCCGGTCAACATGAGTCCATTCACACTCTGACCAGGGATCGCTGTGAACCCCACACACGCCGTACGATCCATCGCCAGAAGCCCGTACCTGGCCCTCCTCCTGCTGATCGGCATCGTCCTGGCGCTGTGCGCCTGGCGTTCGATCCTCCCCGAATCACTGGACAACCCCGACCGTAGCGCCTTCCAGCACCGCTGGATGCAGGGCCAGGTGATCCTGCTGATTCGCCACCTGGAGCGTTGCGACCGTTCCAGCGCACCCTGCCTGGGTGCGGCCGACGGCATCACCGTCCGTGCCGCCCAGTTGGCCAAGGGCCTGGGCCAGGCCATCAGCCGCTACGGCCTCGCCGCCACGGACATCTACAGCAGCCCGCTGACCCGCACCGCGCAGACGGCGGACCTGATGTTCGACTACAGCGTGACGCGCCAGGACTGGCTCTTCACCTGCAAGGACAACGACCTGCTGGGCCATATCCGCCGGCACAAGACCACCCACCGCAACCTGGTGCTGGTGACCCACAGCGAGTGCTTCGACCGCCTGATGGAAAACCTCGACAAGCCCGAAGGCGAAACGCCCGAGTACGGCGAAACGCTGGTGCTGTTCGACAATCACAGTCGCTCGCCGTGGATCGCCGGCGAAATCGAAGTCCCGGACTGGACCGAGCTGCGGCGTCACCCCAACGCAGGCTGAGCCGGCTGCCAGAAGCGCATTTCTGTGCCATCTTTTGCGCATCGTCCCACGGAGAGGCGCGATGCCCGCCCTGCTCATCCAGCACCCCCTGTTCGCCGCCCCGACGCTGTTGCTGCTCGACCTGCTGCTCTGGCGCCTGGCCGGCACGGCTCATCCGCACTGGCGCCTGGCGCTGCGCGTGCTCTGTTTCCTGCTGTTCAGCCTGCTGCTGTTCAACGCCGGGATGAACCCGCTGCGCGCCGCGCCCTGGGCCGACGACCTGCCCAGCCACATGGTCGCCACCGGCGTGCAGATCCTCTGGTGGATGTTCGCCGCGCGCTGCCTGACCGTGGTGCTCGGCTTCCTCCTGGTGCAGCGCGTCGGCCACGCCGGGCGGCTGCTACAGGACGTGGTCGGCGCGCTGATCTTCCTCATCGCCAGCATCGCCGCCGCCGGCTACGTGCTGGAGCTGCCGGTGAAGGGCCTGCTGGCCACCTCCGGGGTGGTCGCCATCGTCCTTGGCCTGGCGCTGCAAAGCACCTTGAGCGACGTGTTCTCCGGCATCGTGCTCAACACCACCAAGCCGTACCAGCTGGACGACTGGATCTCCATCGATGGCATCGAAGGCAAGGTGGTGGAGATCGACTGGCGCTCCACCTACCTGCAAACCGGCCAGGGCAGCCTGGCGGTGGTGCCCAACTCCCTGGCGGCCAAGGCCAAGCTGCTCAACCTCAGCCGGCCGGCGAACCTCTATGGCTTGAGCCTGAGCCTCACCCTCAGCCCGCGGGTGCGTCCGCGCAAGGTCATCGACGCGCTGGAGCGCGCCCTGGGCGGCTGCCGCATGCTGCTGACCAGCCCGGCGTCGACGGTGAGCGTGCGCAAGTCCGCCCCCGAGGGCGTGGAGTACGAAATGAGCGGATTCGTCGCCGCCATGAGCGAGAAGCGCGAGGCGCGCAACCAGCTCTACGACCTGGCCTTCCGCCACCTGCAGGCCGCCGGCATCGAACCGCTCAGCGATGCCGACGTACCTGCCCGCGAACACGCCTCCCGCGCCCGCGCGCTGCTGGTGCGCTCCGGCCTGTTCGACGCCCTGGCCGACGCCGAACGCGACGAACTGGCGGCGTCCATGCAGCGCCGGCCCTTCAAGGCCGGCGACGTACTGCTGGCGGTCGGCGATGTCAGCGAGCAGTTGCTGATCATCGACACCGGGGTGGTCAGCGTCACCCTGCCTCGCGACGGACAGACCCTCGAAGCCGGCCGCATGGGCCCCGGCGAGGTGATCGGCGAAGCCGGCGTGCTGACCGGCTCCGCCTGGCACGCGCAGTTCACCGCCCTCAGCGACGGCGCGGTCTATCGCCTGGACAAGGCCGTGCTCGCCCCCTGCCTGGAAGCCCGCCAGGAGATCGCCGAAGCCATGACCCGGCTGCTCGACTTCCGCCAGAAGGCCAGCGCCGCGCTGCTGGTGGAGCAACCGGTGGCGGTGCCGCAGCGCGGAATCATGGCCTGGCTGAAGCAGTATGCCGGGCGCCGCTACAAGACCTGAATCGAACAGGTCCGGAGCGGCGCGCCCATCAGGCTCGATCGGGCGAAGCGCGCAGGCACGCCAGCGGCACCCAGCCGGACTCGCCGCCAGTCCGACTGCACCAGCACCAGCCCCCCAGCCCCCCAGCACCCTGGCGCCCTCCAGCCGCTCGCCGACCTCGACATCGAGTTCGCGGGCGCTGTAGTCCTCCACGGCCATTGCGACACCCGGAGCCGTCAGCCGGAAGACCTGCGCCGGCACCCAGCCATCCTCCTGCCCAGGCGTCGAACAGAAATACCAGTCCTGCCAGCCTGCCTCGCCCTCATAGCGCTCCCCCACCCTCAGCATCGTGCCCCGGGTGAAAGCGATCGGCTCGGGAAACTCACCGCGATGGGGCTGGATGACGTCGTACCGCATGCCGTTCTCCTTGTGCCAGGCAGTGCGGAGGATAACGCTCAGAGCGCGACGTGGAAGACCACCCCGTCGCCCACCGCGTCCCAGGACCCACGTTCCAACGCCCCCTTGCTCGCGAACCGCCCGGCACCCGCGCAGACCGCCTGACGCCGGCCTTGCCGGCGGACCGCGGACAAATCCGCTCCTGCGGAGCGACAGTTTTCTGTCCGTGGAAACAACGGCCCTGGGGGAGCCGTAGGACGATCCCTCCACCCCCGACAGCCCCAAGCGAGCCTGCTCCCCCTACATGGGGCGCAGTTGCAGGGGGTCGACCAGTCCGGCGGCAATGGCCATGCCTACCAGGTCGGACAGGGTCCCAGCCTGCATGCGCCTCATCACCCGCGCGCGGTACAGGTCCACGGTCTTCACGCTGATCTCCAGTTGCTCGGCCACTTCGCGGCTGGTGTAGCCGCGCACCAGCGGCAGGAATACATCGCGCTCGCGGGGCGTCAGAGCGGCGAGGCGCTCCTCCAGCTCCCCCAGTCCGGAGCGCGAGGCATGCTGGCGTTCGCGGGAGCTGAGCGCCTGTTGCACGCTGTCGAGCAACAGTTGCTCGTTGTAGGGCTTCTCGATGAAATCCACCGCGCCGGCCTTGAAAGCGCGGATCACGATGGGCACGTCGGCGTGGCCGCTGACGAAGATCACCGGCAGCTCGACACCGCGCTGGCGCATCTCCTCCTGCACCGCCAGGCCACCCAGACCGGGCATGCGCACGTCGAGCAGTACGCAGGCGTGGGCGTCGGCCGGGCAAGCGTCGAGGAACTCGCGGCCGCTGGTGAACGGCAGCGCCTTCAGGCCGACCGACTCCAGCAGCCAGACCGTCGAGTCGAGCATGCCCCGGTCATCGTCCACCACGTACACCACTGCCCGTTCCATCGTTGTCTCCGTCATTGCCCTCTTCCTCCCGCCGGTAGCCGGCACGCCAGGCGCAGACCGCCGGTGGCCACCGCGCGGGCATCCAGCGTGCCGCCAAAACCTTCGACGATGCCACGGCTCATCGACAGCCCCAACCCCAGCCCGTCCGGCTTGCTGGTGAAGAACGGCGTGAACATCTGCTCCAGTGCTTCGCCGCTGGCCCCCGGCCCTTCGTCCTCCACCCAGACGCAGAGCCGCCCGTCTTCTTCGCGATGGCTGCCGAGGCGGATGTGCGACGGTTCGCCGGCATGGCGCTCGCGATTCGCCTCGATGGCGTTGCGCAGCAGGTTGAGGAACACCTGCTCCAGCAGCACGCGGTCGGCGTAGATGGGGGGCAGATTCTCCGTCAACGCTTCGCTGACCGCCACCTCCGCGCCGGCGGCTTCCCAGGCGCACAGGCCCAGCGAAGCGCGCGCCACTTCGTTGATGTCCAGCGCCTGCATGCGCCGCTGGCCCTTGCGCAGGAAGGCGCGCAGACGGCGGATCACTTCGGAGGCGTGGGCGGTGTGCTCGACGATCTGCGCCAGCCCCTGGGCCACGCGATGCGCGGCTTCCGGCTGGCTGTCGAGAGTCTTCAGGTAGCGTTGGCTGGCGCTGGCGTAGTTCATCACGGCGGCCAGCGGCTGGTTCATCTCGTGGGCGATGCCCGAGGCCAGCTCGCCCAGGGTCACCAGGCGCGCGGTGTGGGCCAGTTCTTCCTGGTGCCGGCGCTGCTGGTTTTCGCGCAGTTCGCGCTCGGTCATGTCGCGGGCCACCAGCGAGTAGTAGCGCTCGCCACCAGCCGCCTGGTGCGCCAGCAGGACCAGCGACAGCGGCGCAGCGCTCCGCCCGGCCCCGGCGCGCAGCCGGCCTTCGGCGCTCCACACGCCGCTGTGCCGGGCGGTGTCCCAGCCTTCGCCTTCAAGTTTATCCGCAAGGCCGTCGTCGAGCACGTCGGCGACGGACGCCGGCAACGCCTCATCCTCCAGCCCGAGGGCACGGCGCGCCGATGGGTTGAGATAGGTAACGCGACCGGCCGGGTCGACGAACAGCACCAGGTCGGTATTGGCCTCGACCACTTCGGCCAGCCGCCGCAGGCCCTCCTCGGCCTGTACCCGCGCGGTGATGTCGCGGGACACGCTGACCACCTCCATCACCTGGCCGGTGTAGGTCTCGCGGATCGCGCGACTGGCGGTTTCGAACCACAGGTAATGGCCGTCACGGTGGCGCAGGCGGTAAGTCAGGGTCACGTAGCCGTCCTGCACCAGCGCGTCACGGGTGCGCTCGGCGACGCGCTGGCGGTCCTGCTCGTGGAGCATCGGCAGCAGCGCCTTGCCGCGCAGCTCTTCGGGCCAGTAGCCGAGCAGCGTCCAGGAGGCCGGCGACACATCGAGCAACTGGCCGTCGAGGGTGCGGCGGGAAATCAGGTCGGTGGTGTTCTCGATGATCTGCCGGTACAGCCGGCTGGCCGTGGCCGCTTCGCGCTGTTCGCGCTGTTGCATGGTGACCTCGCGGCCGTGGACCAGCACCTGCCGCTCCGCGAGCATCGGCACGAAGGTCCAGAGGAACTGCCGGTCTTCGCGCTCACCGACCACCTCGTGCACCGCCCGCCCCTGTTCCAGGCAAGTGCGCAGCAGTTGCGCATGGTTGCTGGGCAGCAGGTCGCGCGGTTCGGCGCCGGCGAACTCCGTAAGCCACTGGCGCAGGGCCCGGTTGCAGTCGACCAGCGTCGCCGACTCGTCCAGCACCAGCGCCGGCTGCGGATCGGCGCTGAGCAGCGGCGCGGTGCGATGCGCGTGGCGGGCCAGGACGAGCACTTCCCCGAGCAGCTCGCCAATCCAGTCCAGCCAGCTCCCGGCCTGGTCGGCGGGACTTTGCACCAACAGCAATCCAGGACGCTGCGCATCCAGCGACAGCACCAGCGCCAGCCCCTGTCCCCAGCCAGCGCGGCGCAACCGGCCGGCGAGCCAGCACGGCACGCTCATCAGTTCGTCCAGCGGCAGGCGCTGCCGGCCTTCCAGGTGCGCCGCCAGGGCCAGGTCATTGGCCTGCAGCGGATCGCCGCTACCCGGCGGCAGACGCGAGGCGCCGGCAACCGCTTCGAAGCTGTGGCTGCGCGGCTGCCATTCGACGTAGAGCGCACGCGCCACGCCGTCGCGTTCGAGGCACAGCCGCTGCAGCACCTCAGCCTGCGCCGCGACGGGGGCCTGCTCGCGCACCAGGCGCACCAGGGTATTCAGGTGGGGCATGGGAAGGACTCGATGGGGCTTTCGATGAATATAGTATTTATACCATACACCTTAGGTTTAACTTCCATATCAGATACGACATTGCTATAAAACGCCCCAATGACTGGGCGACAGCCTGCCGCACCGGTCACGACCCGCCTGCCGTCAAGTGCTCCACGGGTCACCACAGAACAATGAGCTAACAATCAGCCACAGGGTGTCCACATGTCGATCTTCGAACAGGGCTTGCCGCGCGCGGCCGTCAACCACATCGCGCTGTCGCCGCTGAGCTTCATCGAACGCACCGCCCACGTTTACCCCGAACGTACCGCCATCATTCACGGCAGTCTGCGCCGTACCTGGAAGGAAACCTACCAGCGCTGCCGCCGCCTGGCCTCCGCCCTCGCCGCCCGCGGCATCGGCCGTGGCGACACGGTGGCGGTGATGCTGCCCAACACCCCGCAGATGGTCGAGGCGCACTTCGGCGTGCCGATGATCGGCGCGGTGCTCAATACCCTCAACGTGCGCCTGGACGCCGAGGCCATCGCCTTCATGCTGCAGCACGGCGAAGCCAAGGTGTTGATCACCGACCGCGAATTCCACGACGTGATCCACGCCGCCCTGGGCATGCTCGACCACCCGCCGCTGGTGGTGGACGTGGACGACCCCGAGTACGGCGAAGGCCAGGCGGTCAGCCCGCTGGACTACGAGGCGCTGCTCGCCGAGGGCGACCCGGAGTTCGCCTGGCAGTGGCCGCAGGACGAGTGGGACGCCATCTCCCTCAACTACACCTCCGGCACCACCGGCAATCCCAAGGGCGTGGTCTACCACCACCGCGGCGCCTACCTGAACTCGCTGGGCAACCAGATGACCTGGTCGATGGGCCAGCACCCGGTCTACCTCTGGACCCTGCCGATGTTCCACTGCAACGGCTGGTGCTACCCCTGGACTGTCACCGCGCTGGCCGGCACCCACGTGTGCCTGCGCCGGGTCGATCCGCAGAAGATCCTCACCCTGATCCGCGAGCACCAGGTCACCCATATGTGCGGCGCGCCCATCGTGCTCAACGCGCTGATCAACATGCCCGAATCGGCCAAGGCTGCCATCGACCACCCGGTGCACGCGATGGTCGCCGGTGCGGCGCCGCCGGCCAAGGTGATCGGCGCAGTGGAGGAAATGGGCATCAAGGTCACCCACGTCTACGGCTTGACCGAGGTCTACGGCCCGGTGACGGTCTGCGCCTGGCACGAGGAATGGGACGCGCTGCCGCTGGACGAGCGCGCCCGCATCAAGTCGCGCCAGGGGGTGCGCTACCCGACCCTGGAAGGCGTGATGGTCGCCGACCCGAAGACCCTGGAGCCGGTGCCGTGCGACGGCCTGACCATCGGCGAGATCTTCATGCGCGGCAACACCGTGATGAAGGGCTACCTGAAGAACCCCACGGCCACCGAGGAGTCCTTCGCCGGCGGCTGGTTCCACACCGGCGACCTGGCGGTCTGGCACCCGGACGGCTACGTGGAAATCCGCGACCGCCTGAAGGACATCATCATCTCCGGGGGCGAGAACATCTCCACCATCGAGGTCGAGGGCGTGCTCTATCGCCACCCGGCCGTGATGGAGGCCGCCGTGGTGGCTCGCGCCGACGAACGTTGGGGCGAGACGCCCTGCGCCTTCATCACCCTAAAGGGCGAACACGCGGCGGTCGAGCCACAGGACATCATGAACTTCTGCCGCGAGCACCTGGCCGGCTTCAAGGTGCCGCGCACCGTGGTATTCACCGACCTGCCCAAGACTTCCACCGGGAAGATCCAGAAGTTCGTCCTGCGCGACTGGGCCAACGCCCTCTGACCCCACCCTCCGCCAGCCATCGTGCGCTCCCCGCAGCGGGGAGCGCCGGAGTTCGCCATGCCCGACTACAACGCTCCCCTGCGCGACATGCGCTTCCTGCTCGACGAAGTGTTCGACGCCCCCGCCCTCTGGGCGCGCCTGCCGGCGCTGGCCGAGCGCATCGACGCCGACACCGCCGACGCCATCCTCGAAGAGGCGGCGAAGATCACCGGCGGCCTGCTCGCCCCGCTCAACCGCAGCGGCGATGAGGAAGGCGTGCGGTTCGCCAACGGCGCCGTGCACACGCCCGTCGGCTTCCGCGAGGCCTACGCGACCTATGCCGAGGGCGGCTGGGTCGGCCTGGCGGGCAACCCCGCGTACGGCGGCATGGGCATGCCGAAGATGCTCTCGGTGCAGTTCGAGGAAATGATGTACGGCGCCAACGCCAGCTTCAGCCTGTACTCCACCCTCTCGGCCGGCGCCTGCCTGGCGCTGGACGCCCACGCCGACGAAGCGCTCAAGACCTCCTACCTGCCGAAGATGTATGCCGGCGAATGGGCCGGCTCCATGTGCCTGACCGAGCCGCAGGCCGGCACCGACCTGGGACTGATCCGCACCCGCGCCGAGCCGCAGGCCGATGGCAGTTATCGCGTCACCGGCACCAAGATCTTCATCACCGGCGGCGAGCAGGACCTCACCGACAACATCGTCCACCTGGTGCTGGCCAAGCTGCCCGACGCCCCCGCCGGCTCGCGCGGCATCTCTCTGTTCCTCGTGCCGAAATTCCTGGTACAGGCCGACGGCTCGCTCGGCGCACGCAACGCCGTGTCCTGCGGCTCGGTCGAGCACAAGATGGGCATCAAGGCCTCTGCGACCTGCGTGATGAACTTCGACGGCGCGACCGGCTGGCTGGTCGGCGAGCTGAACAAGGGGCTGGCGGCGATGTTCACCATGATGAACTACGAGCGCCTGTCCATCGGCATCCAGGGCATCGGTTGCGCCGAGATGTCCTACCAGAGCGCCGTCAGCTACGCCCGCGAGCGCCTTCAGAGCCGTGCCGCCACAGGCCCGGTGGCGAAGGACAAGGCCGCCGACCCGATCATCGTGCACCCCGACGTGCGCCGCATGCTGCTGACCATGAAGGCCCTGACCGAAGGCGGTCGGGCCTTCTCCACCTACGTCGGCCAGCAGCTGGACGTCGCTAAGTACGCCGAAGACGCCGCCGAGCGCGACGCCGCCCAGGCGCTGGTGGCGCTGCTGACGCCGGTCGCCAAGGCCTTCTTCACCGACACCGGGCTGGAAAGCTGCATCCACGGCCAGCAGGTGTTCGGCGGCCACGGTTTCATCCGCGAATGGGGCCAGGAACAGCTGGTGCGCGACGTGCGCATCGCGCAGATCTACGAAGGCACCAATGGCATCCAGGCGCTGGACCTGCTGGGCCGCAAGGTGATCGCCGACGGCGGCCAGGCGCTCGCCCTGTTCGCCGGGGAAATCCGCGCCTTCGCCGATGCCGCCGACGGGGTGGCCATGAGCGCCTTCACCGCGCCGCTGCTGGATGCGCTGGACCTGCTCGAATCCGTCACCCGCCACGTGCGCGAACGCGCCGCCAGTGCGCCGCAGGAGATCGGCGCCGCCTCGGTGGAGTACCTGCACCTGTTCGGCTACACCGCCTATGCCTACCTCTGGGCACGCATGGCGCAGGCCAGCGTGGGGCAGGACGATGACTTCCACGGCGGCAAACTGGCCACCGCGCGCTTCTACTTCGCCCGCCTGCTGCCGCGCACCGAGTCCCTGGCGAGTTCGATCCGCGCCGGCAGCGACAGCCTGTTCGAGCTGCGCGCCGAGCAATTCTGACGGCCGGCGGACCCGCCATTCTGTTGAGTGTGATTGCGTGGCCAGCCCTGAGGGGCTGTGCCGCGCTTTTTTTTGCCTCGGCGGATGGGGGGGAGCCCACGTAGAATGAAGGCATCCACTTGCCACCGGTCTGCGTCATGAGCACCTCCGATCCGACCCTGCGCGACATCTCCCGCGTCACCCTGCAGCACTATCAGGACAGCGCCCAGTCCTTCCGCGAAGGCACCTGGGACCACGACGTCACCCAGAACATCACCGCGCTGCTGCGGCATATCCAGGGCGAGGCGCCTTTCGCGCTGCTCGACTTCGGCTGCGGTCCGGGTCGCGACCTGTGTGTGTTCAAGGGCATGGGCCACGCGCCGGTGGGCCTGGACGGCTGTGCCAGTTTCGTCGACATGGCTCGCGAGGCCAGCGGCTGCGAGGTCTGGCAGCAGGACTTCCTCGCCCTCGACCTGCCCGCCGGGCGTTTCGATGGCATTTATGCCAACGCCAGCCTGTTCCATGTCCCGCGCAGCGAACTGCCGCGCGTGCTGGGCCAGTTGCATGCGGCGCTGAAGCCGGGGGGCGTGCTGTTCAGCTCCAACCCGCGCGGGGAAAACCAGGAAGGCTGGAATGGCGGGCGCTACGGGTCCTACCACGACCTGGAGAACTGGACGCGACTGCTGGAGGACGCAGGGTTCCGCGAGCTGGAACACTATTACCGCCCCGCCGGGCTGCCACGGGAGCAACAGCCGTGGCTGGCGAGTGTCTGGCGCAAGGTCTGATCGTGGTGCGGGGGTGGTTCGCGAGCAAGCTCGCTCCTACGAAAAACGCAGCGGCACATACCTGCAGGAACGAGCTTGCTCGCGAACCCGCCTGACGCCGGCCCTGCCCGCAAACTGCACGACAGATGAGGCGATCGCGGACAAAGTCCACTCCTACGGTTTTGCAGGAACGGACTTTGTCCGCAGTAGGTCCAGCAAGGCATGGCACGGGCGTCCCGCCCGCGCCACCCTCCAGGATCAGCCCTTCGCCGCCCAGGCGTTGAAGCGCTGCTCCAGGTCCTCACCGTGATCGACCCAGAAGGCGAAGTTCACCGGCACCGCCTGTTCCAGGTTCGCCGGCGCGGTGTTCAGGCGCTCCACCAGCTTCGGATCCAATAGCTGGGTAGTGCCCAGGTTGACCGAACCGTACCCCAGCTTCACGGTATGAATCTTCTGCTGCTCGGGCTTGAGCGAGAAGGCGATGAAGTCCTCGGCGGCCTTCTTGTTCGGGCTGCCCCTGGGAATGGCCCAGGAGTCGATGGCGTACAGGCTGCCGCTCCACACCACCTTCATCGGCGCGCCTTCTTCCTGGGCGGCGAACGCGCGGCCGTTGTAGGCGGTGCTCATCACCACGTCGCCGCTGGCGAGGAACTGCATCGGCTGCGCGCCGGACTCCCACCACTGGATCGACGGCTTGATCTGGTCGAGCTTCCTGAACGCGCGGTCCACGCCCTCCTTCGTCGCCAGCACCTTGTACAGGTCATCCTTCTTCACCCCATCGGCCAGCAGGGCGATTTCCAGGGTGTACTTGGCGCCCTTGCGCAGCGAGCGCTTGCCGGGGAATTTCCGTGTATCCCAGAAATCCGCCCAGCCGGTCGGGCCATTGGGCAGACGCTTGGCGTCGTAGGCCATCGCCATCGACCACACCAGCAGGCCGGCGCCGCAATCGGAAACGGTGCCCGGCACATAGTCCTCGACCTTGCCCAGCGTCGCCGGGTCCAGCTGTTCGAACAGGCCGTCCTCGCAGCCGCGCAGCAGTTCCGGGCCCTCGACCTGAACCACGTCCCAATTGACGCTGCCGGTGTCGACCATCGCCTTGATCTTGCCCATCTCGCCGTTGTACTCACCGGCGATCACTTTCATCCCCTCGGCTTTCTCGAAGGGTTTATAGAAGGCTTCGGTCTGTACGTCCTTGCTGGTGCCGCCGAAGGAGATCACGGTCAGGTCGGCGGCCACGGCGCCGGATGCCACGCCCATGAGCAGGGCTCCCAGAATCGGGTTCTTCATTTCCACCTCTTGGCTTTGTTGTTGGCAGATGGTTAACGCACGCAGGCGCCCGGCCTCTGCGGGCCGGAGCACGATGACCGGGGCAGTTGCGCCCCGTTGCACTTAACTTCGATAGTCGGCCTCGCCCTCCGCGATGAGACGCAGGGCCGACTCCCAGGCCAGCAGGTGCAGGCCGTCGGCCAGGGCTTCCTCTTCCTGCACGGCGACGCGCTCGCACACGGCCTGCGGCGGATAGCGCAACTGGCGGCCGCCGGCCAGGGCCTGGACCTGTGCCTGGCAGGCGCGTTCGAGGAAGTAGATCTGGTTGAAGGCTTCGGCGATGCAGCGGCCGGTGGCCAGCAGACCGTGGTTGCGCAGGATCATCACCATGTGGCCACCCAGGTCGCGCACCAGGCGGGAGCGCTCGTCCGGGTCCAGGGCGATGCCTTCGTAGTCGTGGTAGCCCAGGCGGTCGTGGAACTTCAGCGCGTGCTGGCTGATCGGCAGCAGGCCCTCTTCCTGGGCAGATACCGCGATGCCGGCGGCGGTGTGGGTGTGAATCACGCAGGCCACGTCCTCGCGGGCGGCGTGTACCGCGGAATGGATGTTGAAGCCGGCACGATTGACGCTTTTCGGGCCGAAGCGCGGGTCGATGACGTCGCCGGCGTGGTCGACCTTCACCAGGTCGGAGGCGCGCATTTCGTGGAACAGCACGCCGTAGCGGTTGATCAGGTAATGGCCCGGCTCGCCCGGCACCCGCGCGGAGATGTGGGTGTCGATGTGGTCGGTCCAGCGGAAGTGCGCGATCAGCCGGTACAGAGCGGCGAGGTCGCAGCGGGCCTGCCACTCTTCGGCGGAAATGCTCGATGGATCGATGTTGTAAGCTGTGTCACGCATGACGGCTGTCCCTTGTTCTTGTTCAGGCTGTGCGGCGTTTTGCCGCCGTCTGGGACCAAGTGTGCTGGGCACGCCCGGCCCGCACCATGCACAGGGACAACGCAGAAATTGCAGTGCTGTTATGGTCCGCGGACCTGTACAGATCCTTCCCCACGAGAATCGGACCTTCGGATGCTGTTGCTCGACCCCACCTCGGACATTCCCCTGGTCATCCAGATCGTCGAAGGCATCGCCCAGGCCATCGACGAGCAACGCCTGCGCCCCGGCGCCAAGCTGCCTTCGATCCGCAAATTCGCAGAGGCCAACGGCGTCAGCCACTTCACCGTGGTCGAGGCCTATGACCGGCTGGTGGCACGCGGCTGCCTGAACGCCGTACCCAACGCCGGCTTCTACGTACGCGGCCCGCTGGTCGAGGACAGCACCGGCAGCGAGGCGCCGCCGGAGTTCGACTTCGACGCCCACCTGCTGCTGCACAAGGTGTTCCAGCCACTGGGCATGGAGCTGCGCCCCGGCGTCGGCCTGCTGCCCGAGCACTGGCTGGACGGCGAAGGCCTGCTGCGCGGGTTGCGCAGCCTGGCGCGGGAGGAGCCGACACAGTTCGGCAACTACGGCCACAGCAAGGGCAACCCCAGGCTGCGTGGCAAGCTCGCCGACCGCCTGGGCGATGCGGGTGTGGCGGCCAGCCCCGAACAGATCCTGCTGACCGCCGGCGCCAGCCAGGCGCTGGACCTGGCCGTGCGCTACCTGGTGCAGCGCGGCGACCCGGTGCTGGTGGACGAGCCCGGCTACCACAACCTGTTCCTCAACCTGCGCCTGCAGGGCGCGCAGCTGCTCGGCGTACCGCGCAGCGCCGACGGCCTGGACCTCGACCGCCTGGAACAACTGGCCCGCGAACATCGCCCCAAGGTCTACTTCACCCAGGCGCGGCTGCAGAGCCCCACCGGTGGCAGCCTGTCGCTGGCCGCCGCGCACCGCCTGCTGCAACTGGCGGAGAAGTATGATTTCCTCATCGTCGAGAACGACATCTATGCCGACCTCGACCCCGCCGGCCAACTACTGCTGGCCAACCTCGACCAGTTGGCGCGGGTGATCTACATCGGCAGCCTGTCCAAGGTCATCGCCCCGGCGTTGCGCACCGGCTTCATCGCCGCCCACCCGGAGCTGATCGAGGAACTGGTGCCATTGAAGATGGTCAGCGGCCTGACCAGCTCGGAGCTCACCGAAACCCTGGCCCTGGACATCCTCCTGCAGGGTCGCCATCGCAAGCACGTGAAGCAGTTGCGCGACCAGCTCAGCGAGGCCCACGACAGCGTGGCGCGGCGCCTGGAGTCCGCCGGCCTGGAAATCTTCCACGAGCCCCGCGCCGGTCTGTTCCTCTGGGCCCGGCACCGCGCGGTGGACGACGCCACCCTGCTCGCCAGCCGCGCCAAGGAAGCGAAGATCCTGCTGTTCCCCGGCCAGTTGTTCATGCCCGATGGCCGCAGCGTGCCGTGGATGCGTTTCAACGTTGCGCATTCGCTGGATGAACGGCTGTACGCATTCCTCTCCGCCCAGGGAGAAGGCTACCTGTAGGAGCGAGCTTGCTCGCGAACCGCCCAACAGCGGAGCCGCCTGAAACCCTGTTCGCAAGCAGGCTCGCTCCTACCAAAAGCCTCGCCGGTCTGTCAGATATCGCCAGCGGGCGCGCCAGCCCTTAGACTTGCCGCCCATCAGTCACCGCCAGCTAGAGATCACTATGGGCGCCCAGTGGAAAGCCAAACACAAAGAAGCCGCAGCCAACGCCAAGGGCCGCATCTTCGGCAAACTGTCCAAGGAAATCATGATCGCCGCGCGTAACGGCGCCGATCCGGACATGAACCCGAAACTGCGCCTGGTCGTCGAGCAGGCCAAGAAGGCCTCGATGCCCCGCGACACCCTGGAGCGCGCCATCAAGAAAGGCGCCGGCCTGCTGGACGGCGGCGCCAGCTTCGAGCGCGTGGTCTACGAAGGCTTCGCCCCGCACCGCGTGCCGGTGATCGTCGAGTGCCTGACCGACAACGTGAACCGCACCGTCGCGGAAATCCGCGTGCTGTTCCGCAAGGGCCAGCTGGGCGCTTCCGGCTCGGTAGCCTGGGACTTCGATTACCTGGGCATGGTCGAGGCCACCCCGACCAGCGCCGACGCCGATCCTGAACTGGCCGCCATCGAAGCCGGCGCCCAGGACTTCGAGCCGGGCGAGGAAGACGGCGACACCCTGTTCCTCACCGACTCCACCGATCTGGACGCCGTCTGCCGCGCCCTGCCCGAGCACGGTTTCACCGTCGCTTCGGCGAAGCTCGGCTACAAGGCGAAGAACCCGGTCAGCCTGTCCGGCGCGGAGCTGGAAGAGGTCGAAGCCTTCCTCGATGCCCTGGACGGCAACGACGACGTGCAGAACCTCTACGTCGGCCTGGCGTAAGACGAAACGAAGCGGGCAGCCAATGGGCTGCCCGTTTTCATTCAGCGTGTGCATGAACTGTAGGAGCGAGCTCGCTCGCGAACCAAGGTTACCCGTAATGGCGGGCGTGAGGCGGGTTCGCGAGCAAGCTCGCTCCTACAAGAGCACCCGGCGGATAAATCGTTCCGATTTATGCGCCCTACATTCCCCGCCCCATCAACGCCTCCTGGCTCCCCTCCGCCTTCTCCCGCAGGAAATCCCAGGTGGTGCGCATCCGCGCGATGTCCTTGAGCTCGGTCGGCATCAGCATCCAGAAGGTCCGCACGAACTCGATCTCCCCCGCCAGCACCGGCTGCAACGAGGAGTCCTCGGCTGCGGCGAATGCCGGCAGGATCGCCAGCCCCGCACCCTCCGCCACCGCGCGTTGCTGGGCGAGGATGCTGGTGCAGCGCAGCGCCATGTGCAACGGCCGGCCGATCTCGTCGAGGTATTGCAGCTCCTTGCTGTACAACAGGTCATCGACGTATCCGACCAGCGCATGCTCGCGCAGATCGTCGCGATTGCGGATCGGTCCGCGCTCGGCCAGATAGTCCTTCGAGGCATACAGGCGCAGCACGTAATCGGTCAGCCGGGTGATGATGTAAGGCCCGCGGCCAGGGCGCTCCAGCGTAATCACGATGTCCGCCTCATGGCGCGACAGCTGCAACGCGCGCGGCACCGCCAGCAGATCCACGCCCAGGTGCGGGTGGCGCCGGTTCAGCTCCACCAGTTGCGAGGTCAGCAGGGTCGAGCCATAGCCTTCGGTGGCGCCGATGCGCACCTTGCCGGAGAGATTGTCCTCGGTTCCCGCCAGGCGCTTCTCGATCACCTTGCAGGCACTCTCCATCGCCTCGGCCTGGGGCAGCAGGCCGTGGCCGGCTTCGGTCAACCGGTAGCCGCCCGGCTCGCGCACCAGCAGTTGCGCGCCAATACTCTTCTCCAGCGCCTGCAGACGACGGGCGACCGTGGTGTGGTCCACGCCCAGTCGACGGGCGGCAACGGTGAGCTTGCCGGCGCGGGAAAGCTCGAGGAAAAACCGCAGGTTGTCCCAGTCCATGTCAGCCTCAGCGCACCTCGAATGTGCAAAAACGCAGACCATACTTGCACATCACCGCATTGAGTACATCAAAAATGCACTGTTAGGATCGATCCAGACAACAAAAAAGCCACAGGCTGGGAGAATCCCGATGACCGCAACTGCCCCGACCGTCAAACTGTTCCTCGACGGCAAGCCCGTCGAGTCCACCACCTCCGAATGGCGCGATGTGATCAACCCCGCCACCCAGGAAGTCCTCGCCCGCGTGCCCTTCGCCACCGCCGAGGAAGTCGACCGCGCCGTGACCAGCGCCAAGGCCGCGTTCAAGACCTGGAAGAAGACCCCCATCGGCGCCCGCGCGCGCATCTTCCTCAAGTACCAGCAACTGATTCGCGAGAACATGAAGGAGCTGGCGGCGATCCTCACCGCCGAACAGGGCAAGACCCTGCCGGACGCCGAGGGCGACGTGTTCCGCGGCCTGGAAGTGGTCGAGCACGCGGCCGGCATCGGCAACCTGCAGCTGGGCGAGCTGGCCAACAACGTGGCCGGCGGCGTGGATACCTTCACCCTGCTGCAACCCATCGGCGTCTGCGCCGGGATTACCCCCTTCAACTTCCCGGCGATGATCCCGCTGTGGATGTTCCCGATGGCGATCGCTACCGGCAACACCTTCGTCCTCAAGCCGTCCGAACAGGACCCGATGGTGACCATGCGCCTGGTCGAGCTGGCCCATGAAGCCGGCGTGCCGCCGGGCGTGCTCAACGTCATCCACGGCGGCCCGGACGTGGTGAACGCGATCTGCGATCACCCGGACATCAAGGCCGTCTCCTTCGTCGGCTCGACCCGCGTCGGCACCCACGTCTACAACCGCGCCTCGCAGGCCGGCAAGCGCGTGCAGTGCATGATGGGGGCGAAGAACCACGCCATCGTGCTGCCCGACGCCAACAAGGAGCAGACCCTGAACGCCATCGCTGGCGCGGCGTTCGGCGCCGCCGGGCAGCGCTGCATGGCCCTGTCGGTGGCGATTCTCGTTGGCGAGGCCAACGAATGGATTCCCGACTTGGTGGCCAAGGCCAGGAGCCTCAAGGTCAGCGGTGGCACCGAAGCCAATACCGATGTCGGCCCGCTGGTTTCCTGTGCAGCGCTGGACCGTGTCAGCGGCCTGATCGAACGCGGCGTCCAGGAAGGCGCCAAGCTGGAGCTGGACGGCCGTAACCCGCAGGTCGCCGGCTACGCCAAGGGCAACTTCGTCGGCCCGACCGTCTTCTCCGGGGTCACCCCGCAGATGACCATCTACCGCGAGGAAATCTTCGGCCCGGTGCTCTGCGTGGTGTCGGCGAAGACCTTCGACGAGGCAATCGAGCTGATCAACGCCAACCCCAACGGCAACGGCACCGCCCTGTTCACCCGCTCCGGCGCCGCCGCGCGGCACTTCAAGGAAGAGATCGACGTCGGTCAGGTCGGCATCAACGTGCCGATCCCGGTGCCGGTACCGATGTTCTCCTTCACCGGTTCGCGCGGCTCCAAGCTGGGCGACCTCGGGCCGTACGGCAAGCAGGTGGTGCAGTTCTACACCCAGACCAAGACCGTCACCGAGCGCTGGTTCGACGAGAACGAAGTCGGCGGTGCGGTGAACACCACCATCCACCTCAAGTAAGCCCCCGCCTACCCGCCCCAGCCACCCCGGACTCAGCAAGGATGCTGGCCCGGGCCTGGGCGGAGACGTCTTTCGCGCCCGACCATCAGAACAAGAGGACAACCCCATGCGCATCGGTTTCATCGGACTCGGCAACATGGGCGGCCCCATGGCCGCCAACCTGCTCAAGGCCGGCTTCGACCTGAGCGTCTTCGACCTCTCCGCCAAGGCCGTGGCAGCGGCCGTCGCCCTCGGCGCCCGCGCCCTCGCCTCGCCCGCCGAAGTGGCCCGCGATGACGTCGAGGTGATCATCACCATGCTGCCTGCCGCCGCCCACGTGAAACAGGTCTTCCTCGGCGAAGACGGCCTGCTGGCCAACGTGCAGCCGGGCGTGCTGCTGATCGACTCGTCCACCATCGACCCGCTGAATGCTCGCGAGGTATCCGCCGCCGCCCTGGCTCATGGCAACCCGATGCTCGACGCACCGGTTTCCGGCGGTACCGCCGGCGCGGCAGCCGGCACCCTGACCTTCATGGTCGGCGGCGAGCCGGCCGACTTCGAGCGCGCCCGCCCGGCACTGGCTGCGATGGGCAAGAACATCGTGCACTGCGGCGGCACCGGCAACGGCCAGGTGGCCAAGGTAGCGAACAACCTGCTGCTGGGCATCTCCATGATCGGCGTGGCGGAAGCCATGTCCCTGGGCGTGAAGCTGGGCATGGACGCGGACGTGCTGGCCGGCATCATCAACACCTCCAGCGGCCGCTGCTGGAGCTCGGAGGTGAACAACCCGCTCACCGGCGCCCCGGCGGCGCGGGGCTACAGCGGCGGCTTCGGCACCGACCTGATGCTCAAGGATCTGGGCCTGGCCAGCGAGGCCGCGCGCCAGGTGCGCCAGCCAGTGCTGCTAGGCGCCTTGGCCCAGCAGTTGTTCCAGACTTTCAGCAACCAGGGCAACGGCCAACTGGATTTCTCAGCCATTGTGAAGCTGTACGAGCAGGGCTGAGCCGCTCCTCAACGGGCACTTTTCGTAGGAGCGAGCTTGCTCGCGAACAGCCCCGCAGCGAGGAGGTTCGCGAGCAAGCTCGCTCCTACAAGGGGCCCCAGCCCCCTGCCTATCTCCGTTATCATGCGCGCTCCGCCCGACCGGAAACCGCCGCATGATCCTCCGCCCGCAAACCCCGACGCTCTGGGTCCTGCTGTTCTCGCTCAAGGGCTCGATCATCCCGGCCATCTGGCGCAAGGTACTCTACACCGTGCTGCTCAGCTCGCTGGTGGTAGCCACCCACGGCACGTTGTACCACTACAAGGTGGTCATCACCTCCACGCCCTTCACGCTCTGGGGTCTGACGCTGGCCATCTTCCTGGGCTTTCGCAACAACGTGGCCTACCAGCGGTTCTGGGAAGCGCGCACCCTGTGGGGCGAGTTGCTGATCGTGACCCGCAACCTGGCCCGGCAGACCCGTTCGTTGCTGCCCGATCTCGACCCGGCGGCCCGCCGCCACCTGTGCAACCCGCTGATCGCCTTTGCCTATGTGCTGCGCGACCATCTGCGCGGCAACCCGCAGAGCGAGGACATGCGCCGCCTGCTCGGCGCCGACGAAGCCGCCACCCTGGACGCCACTCCCACCCCGACCAACGCGCTGCTGGCCAGCATCGGCCAGCGCTTCGCCGAACACGCCCGCGAGACTGGCGCCGGCGACATCACCCTGGCCGCCATCGACCAGCAGATGACCCGACTCTCCTACGTGCTCGGCGGCTGCGAGCGGATCCACAACACACCGATTCCCTACCCCTACATCCTGATGCTGCACCGCATCGTCCACGTCTACTGCTTCCTGCTGCCGTTCTGCCTGGTCGATAGCATTGGCTGGTTCACCCCGCTGGCGGTGTGCGTGCTGGCCTACACCTTCTT
This sequence comes from Pseudomonas sp. ATCC 13867, assembly GCF_000349845.1. Lineage (NCBI taxonomy): Bacteria > Pseudomonadati > Pseudomonadota > Gammaproteobacteria > Pseudomonadales > Pseudomonadaceae > Pseudomonas > Pseudomonas sp. ATCC 13867. The sequence goes on from NC_020829.1 coordinate 3,038,273, forward strand.
CGGCCTGGACGCCCTGGGCGACCAGATCGCCAATCCGTTCGACACCCAACCCAACGACCTGCCGCTGGACGCCATGAGCCGCAACCTGGAAATCGCCGTGCTGGAAATCCTCGGCGAGACACCCCTGCCCGAACCGCTGCAACCGGTGAACGGCCTGCTGCTCTGATCCCGGCCCCGAGGAACAACCGATGAGTCACCTGAAAGACGTGCCGCTGGCCAAGGCCTACCTGTTGCTCAACCACGGCCCGAGCACGCTCGTCACCAGCGAGCACGACGGTGTCGCCAACGTGATGGCCGCGGCCTGGGTCATGCCGCTGGACTTCGACCCGCCCAAGCTGCTGCTGGTACTCGATCGCAACACCTGGTCGCGCCACCTGGTGGAAGGCTCCGGGGTCTTCGCCATCCAGCTGCCGTCGCGCCGGCAGGCGGAGCTGACCCTGGCGGTCGGCTCCAGCAATGGCGGTGAGATGAACAAGTTCGAACAACTGGATATCCGCACCTCGCGGGCGAGGCAGATCGAGGCGCCAATCGTCGATGGCTGCGTGGCCTATCTGGAATGCAAGGTGATCAGCGAACCGAACAACCAGGAGAAGTACGACCTGTTCATCGCCGAAGTCATCGCCGCCTATGCTGACGAACGCGCCTTCTCCAACGGTCGCTGGCACTTCCCGAACGACGACCTGCGCACCATTCACTACCAGGCTGGCGGCGCCTTCTTCGCCACTGGCGAAGCCTTCCAGGTTGCGCGGGACTGATCCCTCGCCGCGACAGCCGGCGGTGATGCCGGGCCGAATGACAGGCATAAAAAAGCCCGCTCGTATGCGCGGGCTTTTTCATTGGGGAGCTAATCCTTTAGCTGAGAACCATACTCCCCTCGCACTTGTGAAAAAAACGTGAAGACCTCAGCCCCAATTGCAACAAATTCCGTCGCCCGACGAAGCGTCGTCAGCTCGAGTAATCCAGCGCCGTCCAGACCCGGCTGAGGCCACCGCTGATCCGGCAGGCGGACAGATCCTGCTCATCGGCACCGGGGGTCAGGCGCACCATCGAATCACCTTCCGCCTCGGTCAGCCACTGCAGCCGGCCGCAGTTGGGCGTATCGATCACGTAGCTGGCCGCGATGCTGGAACGCTCCTTCGGCAGGCGAATGGCGTCATGTACCGTGCCGCGCTCCTCGATGCGCTTGCCGTCGGCGATCAGCACCGCCCAGGCCTCGCGGCCTTCGATGATCAGATAGGCGCCATTGGCCCTGGGCACGTCCATCGGTGGTTCCGCGCAGCCAGCCAGTACCGCCAGCATCGAGCACGCCATCAGTTTTCCCAGCATCGCTACACCCTCCTCATTCGTCGACGGGCCCTTGCCAGCGTTCCGGCAGCACAGGGCTTCCTTGGATTCAGTCAGACAGCGAGGTAATAGTAATCACAAGATACTGTTCATGCATACAGTATTTTGAGAATATTCACTCAACGACGACGAAAGGCGCGACACGCCGAAACTGCGGAACGCCGTATAACGAGGGCCGGGCCCTCTGAGGAGCAGAGCGATGGTGAGTATCCATCAGCTGAAGTACACCGTGAACCACATGGCCATCGATGACGTGCGCGAAGCCGTCGAGGAATTGCTCCTCGAAGGTTTGGTCACCGAAGGGAAGACCCCTTTCAGCCGCACGCACTTCAACACCTGCTTCGCCGAGATCGAGGCGCTGCTGCAACGCGCCGGCTATCACCGTCCGCTGGATGTGGTCGGGTACCAGGGGCAGGCGTACGCGATGTTCGACCCCAGCCGCTGGGAGGCCGTGGACGTGCTGCGCTGGCTCAAGGAGTATGTCGAGGAGGTTGCGGCCAGCTGAGCCTGCCGCTGGGCTGTGCGCGGGAGCGGAAACTTGCGCAGCCCCGTCCCGCGCACTAATGTCCCCTGCATTCCCGCTTCCCGAATCAAGGACGATTCAATGGGCAACTCATCGAATGCCGACAGCTGGCACTGGGCCTACCGCAAACTGCGCAGCTGGGACGTCGGCCGCATCAGCTCCGCTTTTCTGGCCACACTGTTCCACTGGCGCGGCGACACCGGGCTGTTCTACAGCCACGGCGGCCTGCGCAAATCCCGCCTGACCCGCGACGACCGGACCGACTGACCCATCAGGGCCGCGTGGGCGGGTATACCGCGCCATTGGGGTATTCGACGCTCTGCCGGATGCCCCCTCCGGATTGATCGATGATCACCGTGCCCGAATGCGACTCACCATAGCCGCGCGGCACCTGCACGCCACCGTATCCGTCATAGCGCTGCCAGCTCGACGAACTGTTCACGCTGCCACTGGCCCCCGGACTGACATAGATCCGTTGAATCGTCGGCGGCGATGGCTGCCATTGCGTTTGAGACGAGGACTGTCGCGGGTAGCGGGGCTGCTCGCCAGGGAATTGCTGCTGGGCCAGCACCGGTGCCGCCAAGGCGCAGCAGGCAATGAGCGCCACGCTTGCGGGACCATTCATGGGATGCTCCGGGATGACTGGAAAGGTTTCAGCATATCAATCCCTCCGGGGACCGCGTAGATCAATTTTCAGTCTACATCTATAAAATAATATGTTTTATTTCATATAGTTATGATAAATAATTAATCCTTAAAATTAAAAAACATTGCTGATCGCAACCCTCCCGGCGCCGCAAACCCACACCACTCGTCCAACACCTCCGCCCGGCAAGCCCAACGCAGCCTTGCCATTCGATTGCCACGATTGGCAACTCGTTCTTAATCAGTAAGATGCAGCTAATTTCGTAAGGAATACCTAATGTTCCGACGCTGCCTGTCCCTGCTGCTGATTCTCACCATTCCCGCCGTTGCCTTTGCCGCCGCCCCGCGCACCTTCGAGGAAGCCAAGAAGGTCGGTCGCAAGCTCTACGCCCGGCAGTCGGTGGAGTTCTATTGCGGCTGCCGCTACAGCGGTACCAAGGTCGACCTCAAGAGCTGCGGCTATACCCCGCGCAAGAATGCCAGTCGCGCATCACGCATCGAATGGGAGCACATCGTCCCGGCCTGGGCGATCGGCCACCAGCGCCAATGCTGGCAGAGTGGCGGTCGCAAGAACTGTTCGCGCAACGACCGCGTATACCAGAAGGCCGAAGCGGACCTGCACAACCTGGTGCCCAGCATCGGCGAGGTGAACGGCGACCGCGCCAACTACAGCTTCGGCTGGCTGTCGCAGAAACCCTCGCAGTACGGCGCCTGTCCGATGGTGGTGGATTTCAAGGCGCGCAAGGCGATGCCCCGTCCGCAGATTCGCGGGATGATCGCCCGCACCTACTTCTACATGAGCGACCGCTACGGCCTGAGGCTGTCCAAGCAGGACCGCCAGCTGTACACCGCATGGAGCAAGCAATACCCGGTGGAAACCTGGGAGCGCCAGCGCAACCAGATGGTTGGCTGCGTGATGGGCTGGGGCAATCCCTACGTCGGCGAGATCGACATCAGTCGCTGCCCCTCGCCCCGAGTCGCCGAGCGCTGAAGCCAGGCGACAGCACGCGGGCCCGGCACTAGACTCCGACAGCCGTCCCGCGTGGCGAGCGCCCTATTTCCTGTCTGGAGTACGCAGCATGTCCTTCTCGATCTACCAGGCCTCCGTTCCCGTCTTCATCCGCATGCTTGGCAATCTCTCGGCGATCCTCGCCAAGGCTGCCGCCCATGCCGAAGCCAAGTCCATCGACCCCTCCATCCTGATCAACGCCCGTCTGGCGCCGGACATGTTCGCCCTGGCGCGCCAGGTGCAGATCGCCAGCGATGCCGCCAAGGGCTGCGGTGCGCGCCTGGCCGGCGTCGACGTGCCGAACTTTGCCGACGAGGAAACCACCTTCGAAGAGTTGCAGGCACGAATCACCAAGACCATCGACTTCCTCAAGACCCTCAAGCCCGAGCAATTCGAAGGCGCCGAGAACCGCACCATCGAACTGAAGCTGCGCACCCGCGAGATCAGCTTCAAGGGCGCCGATTTCCTGCTCGGTTTCGCCAACCCGAACTTCTACTTCCACGTCACGACCGCCTACGACATCCTGCGTCACAACGGCGTGGAAGTCGGCAAGATGGATTACCTCGGCGGCGTGTGATCGTCCGGGCGCCGGTCCTCCCGGCGCCCGTCAGCCGCGCGGCAGCGGCAGGCTGGTGGTGGACTTGATTTCCGAGAGTGCCACGATGGAGTTGATTTCCTGGACGCCCGGCACCTGGGACAGCCGCTCGAAGAAAAAGCGCTCGTAGGCATCCACGTCCTCGGTGACGATGCGCAGCATGAAGTCCACCGCACCCATCAGCACATGGCACTCGAGCACCTCGGGGAACTCGCCGATGGCCCGGGCGAAGTCCGTCAGGTGATTGCGCCCGTGGGCGTTGAGCTTCACCTGGGCGAATATCTGAGTGTTCAGGCCGATTTTCTTGCGATCCAGCAGAGTCACCTGCTTGCGGATCACGCCTTCATCCTTCAGCCGTTGAATCCGGCGCCAGCACGGCGACTGCGACAGCCCGATGCGCTCGGCAATCTCGGCGGTGGAAAGCGTCGCCTCCTCCTGCAACAGGGCGAGGATCTTCTTGTCTTGGGCATCCAGGGAAACCAGCATTAATGATTCTCCAAAAATCAATACAAAGAATCATCAATGCATAAATCTCATCAGGCAAGCAGAAAACAGGCAAATAAATCCCTCGGGCGCCCTGCACAATCGTCCACACTTCCTACCCGAGCGACCGGCTGCCATGACTCTTCCCGCACTCACCCTTCCCGACTTTTCCCTGGTTTCCCAGGATCGCCCGGTTCCGACCGAAGCCGCTGCCGATGTCCACTATCTGATCCGCGCCGAGATCGACGCCGACATCCTTTGCCGACTGCTCAACCAGTTCGCCCTGCAAGGCCATGTACCGGTGGAGGTCAAGGCCTCACGGCGGGAGGAATGGCTGGATATCGCGTTACGAGTGAACACCCTGCCCCGGTATCGCGCCGAGGTGATCGCCCAACGCATGCGCGGGATGGTCAGCGTGTGCTCGGTCGACCTTCATGTCGATGAACCGCGAACTGTCCGCTCGGCGACATAATCTGGCCATCTGGCGTTAGCCGGCACTTTCCTCCCTGGCTAGAGTGCGAGCCTGACCCTGGTGGTCTGTCACACAACAACATGAGAGATGTGCCTATGGCTCGCCCACGCCTGCTTCCCGACAACTTCACCCTGGCGCTGATCGCCACCGTGACGGCCGCCAGCCTGCTGCCCTGCGAAGGCACGGTGGCGGTGATTTTCGGCTGGGTCACCAACCTGGGCATCGCACTGCTGTTCTTCCTGCACGGCGCCAAGCTGTCGCGCCAGGCGATCATCGCCGGCGCCACCCACTGGCGCCTGCACCTGCTGGTGTTCGCCTGCACCTTCATCCTCTTCCCGATCCTCGGCATGGCCCTCAAACCCGTGCTGTCGCCGCTGGTCACGCCCGACCTGTACCTGGGCATGCTCTACCTGTGCGCCCTGCCCGCCACCGTGCAATCGTCGATCGCCTTTACCTCGCTGGCGCGCGGCAACGTGCCGGCGGCGATCTGCAGCGCCTCGGCGTCCAGCCTGCTGGGCGTGTTCCTCACTCCGCTGCTGGTGCAGTTGCTGCTCGGCACCCAGGGCGAAACCGGCATGTCGACCCTCGACGCCATCGGCAAGATCACCCTGCAACTGCTGGTGCCCTTCATCGCCGGCCAACTGCTGCGCCCCTGGATTGGCGCCTGGGTCGAGCGCAACAAGCCGGTGCTACGCTACGTCGACCAGGGCTCGATCCTGCTGGTGGTCTACACCGCCTTCAGCGCTGCCGTGATCCAAGGCCTCTGGCACCAGATCCCGCTGCCCGCGCTGGCCGGCCTGACGGTCGCCTGCTGCGTGTTGCTGGCCTTGGCGCTGATCTCCACCAATCTGCTCGGTCGCTACCTCGGCTTCTCCCTGGAAGACCGCATCACCATCGTTTTCTGCGGCTCGAAGAAGAGCCTGGCGACCGGCGTACCGATGGCCTCGGTACTCTTCGCCAGCAGCACCGTCGGGGTGATCCTGCTGCCGCTGATGCTGTTCCACCAGATCCAGCTGATGGTCTGCGCGGTACTCGCCCAGCGCTATGCCCAGCGCCAGGAAAGCACTCACACCCAACTGGAGCGCGCCAACTGACGGCGCCTGTCCGGGGCGAGACGCCACCCACGAAAAAGCCGGTGCAGTGCACCGGCTTTTTCGTTCCTGCTGTGGCGATCAGGTCCCGACCGGCGTACGCAGAGTGACGAACTCCTCCGCCGCCGTCGGATGGATACCGATGGTTTCATCGAAGATCCGCTTGGTCGCCCCGGCCTTCAGCGCAATGGCGATCCCCTGGAGGATTTCCCCGGCCTCCGGACCAACCATGTGGCAACCCAGCACCTTGTCGCTGTCGGCATCGACGATCAGCTTCATCAGGGCTCTTTCCTGGCTCTCGGTCAGCGTCGACTTCATCGGGCGGAAGCGGCTCTCGAACAGCTTCACCTTGTGGCCGGCGCTGCGCGCCTCATCCTCGGTCAGGCCGACAGTGCCGATATTAGGCAGACTGAACACGGCGGTCGGAATCAACTTGTAGTCCACCGGACGGTATTCCGCCGGGCGGAACAGATGCCGCGCCACTGCCATGCCCTCGGCCAGCGCGACCGGCGTCAACTGCACCTTGCCGATGACATCGCCGATGGCATGGATGGAAGGCTCGCTGGTGCGATATGCCTCGTCCACCTTGATGAAGCCGCGATCATCCAGCTCGACCGCGACGTTCTCCAGGCCGAGATTGTCCAGCATAGGTCGGCGACCGGTGGCGTAGAACACGCAGTCGGCTTCCAGTACCCGACCATCCTTGAGAGTGGCCAGCAGCGTACCGTCGGGCTGCTTGTCGATCCGGGCGATATCGGCATTGAACTGCAGATCCAGCCCCTTCCTGACCAGTTCATCGCGCAGGTGCTCGCGCACGCTGCGGTCGAAACCGCGCAGGAACAGGTCACGGCGATACAGCAAGGTCGTCTGGGCGCCCAGGCCGTGGAAGATCGAGGCGAACTCCACGGAGATGTAACCGCCACCCACCACCAGCACGCGACGCGGCAGCTGTTCGAGGAAGAATGCCTCGTTGGAGGTGATCGCATGTTCCTTGCCGGGAATGTCCGGCAGCTGTGGCCAGCCGCCGGTGGCAAGCAGGATGTGCTTGGCCGTGAAGCGCTGCCCGTCGACTTCAACCGTGTGCGCATCGTGCAGTTGGGCATGACCTTCCAGCAGCGTTACGCCGCTGTTGACCAGAAGGTTGCGGTAAATGCCATTGAGGCGATGAATTTCGCGGTTCTTGTTGGCGATCAGGGTCGGCCAGTCGAATTTCGCGCCCCCGGCCGTCCAGCCAAAACCCGCCGCCTGCTCGAAGTCTTCCTGGTAGTGAGCGCCATAGACCAGCAGCTTCTTGGGCACACAGCCGACGTTGACGCAGGTGCCGCCCAGGTAGCGGCTCTCCGCGACACCGACCCGCGCACCGAAGCCCGCGGCGAAACGCGCAGCGCGCACACCGCCGGAACCGGCGCCGATGACGAACAGGTCAAAATCGAAAGACATCATGCTTCTCCGCGTGAATATGCGAGGCAGCATACCCTATACAGCCTGACCTATCCTGCCAGGAACCGAAGGAGGCATCCCATGCGACCGAACCTGACTCACCTGGCCCTGCACGTTCCCGACCTGGACGCCTGTGTCGCGTTCTACGAACACTTCTGCGGCATGCGCATCATCCACCAGCGCGAAGGCAAGGGCTCGCGGATCGTCTGGATGGCCGAGCCGGGCAAGGAGCACAGCTTCATCTTCGTCATCATGCCAGGCGGCGCGGCGCGTCACCTGGCCAGCGATGACTACAGTCACTTCGGCTTCGCCGTCGACAGCCACGCGGAAGTGGACCGGATCGCCAAGGAAGCACAGGATGCGGGCTGCCTGATCTGGGCCCCGCGGGAAGAGCCTTATCCGGTGGGCTACTACTGTGGCCTGCGCGACCCAGCCGGCAACTACGTCGAGTTCAGCTACGGCCAACCGCTGGGCCCGGGCTCAGAAGCCATGCCGATTCCGCAGTCGATGTAACGGACACCCGGAAACGAAAAAGCCACCCGCAGGTGGCTTTCGACGAACCGGAAAGGGCCCTGGACTTACCAGGCCTTGCCCGTCTTGTAGAGGTGCTCGTAGCAGAAGTTGGTCGCCTCGATGTAACCCTCGGCGCTACCGCAGTCGAAACGCTTACCCTTGAACTTGTACGCCAGCACGCAACCGTCCTGGGCCTGCTTCATCAGGGCGTCGGTGATCTGGATCTCACCGCCCTTGCCCGGCTCGGTCTGCTCGATCAGGTCGAAGATGTCCGGCGTCAGGATGTAGCGACCGATGATCGCCAGGTTCGACGGAGCCTCTTCGGGCTTCGGCTTCTCGACCATGTTGTTCACGCGATAGATATCGTCGCGGATCATCTCGCCAGCGATCACACCGTACTTGTTGGTTTCTTCCGGCGGCACTTCCTGGATCGCCACGATGGAGCAGCGGAACTGGTTGTACAGCTTGACCATCTGCTTGAGGACGCTGTCGCCCTCCAGGTTCAGACACAGGTCATCCGCCAGCACGACGGCGAAGGGTTCGTCACCGATCAGAGGACGGCCAGTCAGGATGGCGTGACCCAGGCCCTTCATCTCGATCTGACGGGTGTAGGAGAAGGTGCATTCGTCGATCAGGCGGCGAATACCGACCAGGTACTTTTCCTTGTCGGTGTTGCGAATCTGGTGTTCCAGCTCATAGCTGATATCGAAGTGGTCTTCGAGGGAACGCTTGCCACGGCCAGTCACGATACCGATTTCACCGAGGCCGGCTTCCAGGGCCTCCTCCACTGCATACTGGATCAGCGGCTTGTTCACCACCGGCAGCATTTCCTTGGGCATGGCCTTGGTGGCCGGGAGGAAGCGGGTACCGTAGCCAGCGGCCGGGAACAGACATTTCTTGATCATGGGAGTCCTTCGAGGGGGACAGGGGTGCGAATTGCGCGCAGTCTAATCAGGCTGCAGCCACCTTACAATGCCCCGGCAAGCGGCGATGCGTGCTCCTACGAGCATTTGCGAACCCGCTTCGAAGGCCGGCGGCAGCGAATCTGACAATAGCCCCGGCCCCGAGTTCGCCGCTAATGGCAAAAAGTCAGTATCGCACCCAGCTCCCGGACAGGCATGCCTGTCACCAGCCGGCGCTCTCTACTGGCAGGCGCCGCCGTACCACACCCCAGATCGTCAACTCGTCCCCCTCACGAACCTTGATGGACGGAAAGCAATCACTGGCTGGCAACAGGACAAAAGCACCTTCGATGATTGCCAATCGGCGAATCAACGCTTCTCCATTGAGCTCCGCAACAACGATATCTCCTGCCGTTGCCAACTCCGATCGATCGACCAGCAGCAGGTCGTTGTGATGAATCCCCGCCCCCGTCATGCCATCGCCATGCGCACGCACTATGTATGTGTGGGATGGCATCCGCTGCGGGTGCGTGGGTACGGTGTTGTGGACGGATTCCGATACCTGGTGCATGGCTCACCTCAATACTGTATATACATACAGATATCAGATAGAAACCTGACGTTCAAGCCATTTACCGGAACCTCGAGCCCCACAGGCACTCAATCGAAAGGGCGCGACGTAATCCGTGGTGGTCTACCCTTAGCAAGGGGCGAGGACATTCGATATGAATCCGGGCACGTTCGTGACTCTCATGATCCTGGGTTGGCTGCTGCTGGCAGTGGTGACGCTGTGGGCGATTCTGCGAGTTCCCATGCGACGGGCTCGATTGCAGAAACCCAAGGCAAAACCGGCCACCACAACGCGGCAGAACCCGATTCCTCATTGATCTCGATGATCGTGCAAATTGCCCGGCGATTCACTGTTATTCCTGCAAGCTGCACGACGCATTTTTCAATCAGCCCCTTCAGACCCATGATCTGAAAGGCTTTTCTCGACCATCACCCTTGGTACGCCACCTGCAACGATCTCCTGCAAAGAGTACGGATGGATTCCATCACTCATTGCCGAGGACGCTGCCATGAAGATCGAACGACTTCCCGCCACACGCTATCTCTGTCGTCAGTTTCCGGAGTTCGAGGTGGCGTTCAGCTCACGGCCGGATGGCAACCTCATCATGACACTCAACGATTCTGCAGGCGGGCAAGTGGCCTGCCGTGTCGTTCAGATCGATGAGCAGCACGATGCGCAATTGCTGGACAGCCTGGTCAGCCGTATTCGCCGGGATCTTGCGACCGAAGAAGGCCCGCTGCAGGCGGCCGATGCAGATCACTTCAAGGATCCGGTTCAACTGCAGAACTTCCGCGAGTCATCCGAGCCGCTACGCAAGCGTCACATCGTGAACGCCGGGGAAAAACTGCGAGCCTTGGCGCACCTGAGCGCATGAGCCGGCCGCCCCCGCTGCACAGCAGGTGCGGCCTCAAGCATGACACGCGCATCATGCTCCTCCGGAACAGCCGATTACCTCCGTGCTCAAGACACCAACCCATGCTTCTGGGCATAGGCAAACAGTTCCGCGTCGGCGGTCAATCCCAGCTTTCTCATCGCGCTGCTCTTCTGCGTGCTGACGGTCTTGATGCTCCGACTCAAGTGCAAGGCGATTTCCGTCATGCACATGCCATTCGCAAAGAGCCGCACTACCTCGAGCTCACGCGGGCTGATCGGATTCTCGAACTCACCCACCCGCTCTGTGGCAAAGCCCCAGACTTCGGGTTGCAACCTGGCAAGTCGTTGCTGATAGGCCGCGGTGACCACTTCCGGAAGCCGCATCAGGTCATTACGCTTGTGCACGACGGCAGCAGCACCGGCACGAAACATACTTGTCACCAAGCCCGGATTATCCAACACGGTCAGAACGATCACCCGGACGTCAGGGAACATGCTGCAAATGCTCTTCAGCATGACAAGGCCATCGGGCCTTCCGTCACTGGGCATGGAGAAGTCCGTTACCAGTACATCGCATGGCACCCTTTCCAGTTGCTCCATCAGCGCCTTCGGGTTTGTGGCCTCTGCCACGACGAATATGCCCCGAGTGGCCCCCAGTATCTGCCGCAAGCCGAATATGACCACGGGATGGTCATCGGCCAGTATCACTCGAATGTTCATGCACACTTCCTGTAAGAGCTGTCATGACACTCCAGCAGTGGCATGCACATGCCACACTTCTGACAGTGGCTTCCTACCGCAGCTGTCGCCTGACTCACCGGTTGGAGCAACGTCGCTTCCCTTTCGATTCCCCACCCTGAAGAAGAAGACTCGTTGCCCCCGACAGCCCCTAACCTACAACGCGCGAACGTGTTTTCTCGCGAACCATCGAATCACGAGCCGCTCTTCCCTTGGGCGGACGGTTCGAGCAACTTCTTCACCTCTTCGGGGAAGTAGGCGACCTGCAGGGGATAGTCCCTGCCCAGCAGCTTGCCCTGCCCGTACCAGACCACGCCGTTCTGGCGCAGCAGCAGCCCATCGATACCGAACTCGAAGACATTGCCGGTCGAACTGGTGAAGGCAAACCTGTCGGCATCCAGCGCAATGAGCTTGAACGAGCCGTTCGCGGGCGGCATCTGGGCCTTGATGCGATCCAGATACACGGGTGCGAGTCGGCTGAACAACTGCTGGGACAGTTCGCGGTACTGGTCCACGGTGAGGCCTGGATGGCGCTGCAATTCTGCGGCGATCAGGGCGAAGACATCCGCGTTGGCACGCGCCTCGGCCAGTTTGATCGGCAGCACCAGAGCAAGGCTCTTGCTATCGATCTGCAGCACTGGCTGTGCGGCTTTGTTCGCAGCGCTGTTGCCGAAATTTTCCGCGCCCTTGCCCTTCCCGTCCTCGGACGCAAGTTCGGACTGCGCGGCCGGCGGCACGACACTGTGCATGAACTCACCGGCATCGACCGGCGATAGCACCGTGGTAGCCAGGTAGGCGGCACAGGCAGTCGCCTGGGCAGCCTTGTCGCCGTTCACCAGCAAAGAGAGGGAACTACCCTGCTTCGGCAACTTCGCCGGGTCCAGCTTCTGCTGTTTCAGGAAGGCATCCACCTGTTCCTGTTTCAACTCACCACGCGCCAGACCGCAGACCTGTGTCATCGCTTCGGTGTTGCGCTGCCCGCCAAAGGTCGGTGACAGGGCGAAGACGGACTCCTGAATGATCGGCAAGGCCGGAATGCTCACAAGATTGCGCTGGGGAGCCGTGGCAACTGAAGGCGCCTGGTGGATATCGCAGCCGGCAAGACTCACCAGCAGAAGAATCATCGGAGCCAGAAGAGATTTCGTACTCATGCATGTCACCTATGGAGCGAATGAATGCTTGCCAGCACCACGAGTTGAAACCGGGGCGTACTGCATCACCTCCTTGTGCATGACCGGGTATCGATCGATGAGCAGCGCCGATGGACGCTGCCTGGGCCAGCAGGGTGCAGTTGGAAGACTGGGAACTCGGGGGCGGGATCGTTCCATCCCGCCCCCATACGGAGCTATCTGGAAACGATCGTCACTGTTGCCCGTCGATTCGGAGCCAGGCAATCGACTACCGCGGCGGACCTGGCGCCCGGACACTCGACCAGGGGTTCGGCGGCGCCATGACCGTCGAAGCTGATGATGTCAGCTGGAATGTCCTGCCCGATGAGATAGGTACGCACGGCAGCGGCACGCTTGCGCGACAGCTCCATGTTCCGCGACGAACTACCGATACGATCGGTGTGGCCGACGATGTTGATGCTGGCAACCTCGCGCGACTCCAGGTGTTTCGCCAGCTCGGAGAGTGCGGCGCGGCCTCGGGGCAGCAGTTCCGTACTACCGAAAGCAAAGGTGGCATCTGCAGACAGGGTGACCTGCTCTACCTTGTCCGCCGCTGGCGCAACTTCATGGTTCGCCTCGCTGTTCGCCTGCATGCAGTCCTGGGGCAGGAAATAGAACGAGCGCGCGATCATGTCGTCGTCGAACAGCACCTTGTACTGACATACCTTGTCGGGCGCGCCGTTGGGCTGGCGGAATTTCAGGATGTAGTCCCACTCTCGCACACCGAACATACCCTCGGAAAACTGCGGCGGGCCAATCAGCTCGCGGAGCTGTGCCTTGGTCATGCCATTGGCGATCTTGCCGAGGTTTTCCAGGTTGACATAGCTGCCGTCCGGTCGAGTGGCATCAACCATGACCGGGAACACCGGTGAACTGGTGCGCCCCTTCTTATCGACATCACTGATGGTGCTGGTGCAGGCCGCTATCGCCAGCATCGAAAAGGTGGCCAGCGCCAGGCGAAGGCCATTGCAAACATTCACATTGCTCATGATATTTCTCTCGAATCCTGCTGTTCGGCAGGCCCGGCCTGTACCGGGCCCGCTCACTCACCGAAGGACTACCACTGGTAGCCGACGCCGACCGACACACCGACTTCGCCCTGGGTATCCGCGTTACCCTGCAGCTTGGTGACCCACTTGCCGTTGTCGGAGATCCGCGACACGCCCACCGCCAGTGAGGACTGACCGCGGTAGTTGCCCACGCCCGCTGCCGCCATGCTGGCCCCCGGGGAGTACGGCTGCGGCAGGCTTGCCTGGGCCAGGGCTCCGGCGATCCCCGCACTGAGCACGTCATCCTGCTTGTTCAGGTCGTTCTTCAGTTGGGCATAACGGCTGTCCGTGTAGGAGTTGGCGTTGTTGGTCACGTCAGCGAGGCTCCTGGTCAACTGGCCAACGTTCACCGCGTCGGTGTCCGCCCTGCCGGCTGCCAGATGGGTGATCTGCCGTTCGTTGCCCGCGCTGCCGACCGACACGCTGTTGTCGCGATCGGCCACCGAGTTGGCGCCCACGGCGACCGAGTTCCTCGCCGATGCGCTGGCACCATTACCCATCGCAACCGAGTTTTCACCCGCAGCCTTGGACTTGGTACCGATGGCCACGCCGTTGGCTCCGGATGCCTCGGCCCCTGCCCCACCGGCGACCGCATCCCGGCCAGTCGGTTTCGGCTTCGGCAGGTTGGAAGTGTTGTTCACCTGGAACATGCCGTCGGTGCCGTTCTGGATATTGCTGACATCGCCCTCGACCTTGGTCACGCGGCTGTCAACCTGAGTGACACGGTTGTCGAGGTTGCTGACTGCACCACTGACGCCCTTGAGCTGGGCGACGTTCACTGCGTCAGTGTCCTCTACGCCCGCCTTGACGTTGGTGATCTGCCGCTCCTTGCCTTTGCTGCCAACGGATACGCTGTCTTCGCGATCGGCAATCGAGTCGGCACCCAGGGCAACAGCGTTCCTGGCCGTAGCCTGCGCGCCGCTGCCGATGGCCGAGCTCTTCTCCTTGGTCGCCTTGGCGCCGTCGCCCATCGCCAGCGAACCATTGCCCTCGGCCGTGGCGTTGTTGCCGAAGGCCGAAGCACCAGTCCCCGATGCGCTGGCGTTGGCACCGACAGCAGTTGCCTGGTCGGCGGTTGCCTTCGCTTCGTCGCCCATAGCGACGGAGCCGGCACCGCTGGCAACAGCAGCCGGACCGGCGGCTACGGAGTTCGCGCCAGAGGCAGACGAGTCGTCCTTGGTCGAGTTGGCGTGGAAGTACTTGATGCCACCACCGTTGGTGATGTTGGTGATGCTGCCCTCGATGTTGGTAACCCGACCATCGATGTTGGTGAGCTGACTGCCCAGGGCGAACAGCTGCGAACCATTCACCGCATCAGTACTGGTTTCACTCACCTCGCCGTTAGCGACATTGGTGATCTTCTTGCCACCGGCACTGATGCCGTTGATGGTCACGCTCGGGCCATTCTTGATGGTCAGGCCGGCATTGTTGATGACGGTATCGCCTGCAGTGACGCTGTCGACATCCAGGTCACGGCTGAGGGTAACGGCGATCTGGCCGTCCTGGTCCACACCGTTCTGGGCAACGCCGATGTTGCTGTCGCCCTTGAAGGTGACCTTGCCGTTCGCACCGATATTAGCGCTGTGGCCGTTCGTATCGCTGACGCTCCAGCCGGCCGAAGCGAGATCCTTCACGTCCTTGAGTTGGCCGACGTTCACCGCATCGGTGTCATCGGTACCGGCGGTCACACCGGTGATCTTGCCGCTACCGCCATCGTTGATGGTGACGTTGCCGAACTTGGGCGACTCGGCCATTTGCATGCCGATGGTGCCGGTCAGCGGATCGACGACGGTCTGCAGGTTCGCACCGGAGTAGCTGCCCGCGGTGCTGCCCTCGCCACGGATGGTCAGGGTTTCACCCAGGTCACGATGCGCGATGTTGCCGTCGTTGCCGAGGAAGTCCATGCCCTTGGCGGTCAGTTCGCCACCCATGTCGTTGAGCTGGTCGACGTTCACCGCGTCGCCACCGTCCACACCGGCGGCGACGTTCTTGATACGGGTGCCGCCCAGCTTGGTGGTGGTGTTGTAGGTGTCGCCACCCAGGGTCACAGTGTTGTGGGTGCTGTCGTCGTACATCACCGCATCGGCGGTGGCGGCACCCAGTTGGCTGACGTTCACCGCATCGGTGTCATTGGTACCGGCGGTCACGCCCGTGATCCTGCCCGAGCCATCGGCGTTGACGGTGACGTTGCCGAACTTCGGCGACTCGGCCATCTGCAGTTGGATCGCACCGGTCAGCGGATCGGTCACGGTCTTCAGGTTCGCACCGGAGTAGCTGCCGGTGGTGCTGGCTTCGCCGGTGATAGCCAGGGTCTCGCCCAGGTCACGGTGTACATCGAGACCTTCATTACCGGCGAAGGTCAGGCCCTTTGCGGTCAGTTCGTCGCCCTGTGCGTTCAACTGGTCTACGTTCACCGCATCAGTACCCGCCACACCCGGCGCCACGTTCGAGATCACCAGGCCGCCGGCATCGATGCCGGACGCAGTGATGCTCGGGCCGCCAGCGATGGCCAGGCCGTCGGTATCGATCCTCGTGTTGCCAGTGGTCACCGAGGTGAAATTCACATCGTCTGCGGTGGCAATAGTGAGCTCGTTGCCGCTCTGCGTGACATTGATGTTATTGCCATTCACGACGTCCACAGTGTCACCTGGGCCAATATTGGTAGCGGAGCCACCGTTAGCCTGCAAATTCCAGCCGGCGCTTGCCTTGACATCCACACCCTTGAGCTGTGCCACGTTCACCGCATCGCTATCGGCCGTACCTGCTGCCACACTTGTTATCTGACGGAACACACCACTGCCGGCGTTGCCAACCGACACGGTACCTACAGTGCTCGTGGTCGCATTGATGGCTGCGGATTCCGCGGCGCTTATGCCGGACGGAACATAACCCGCTATACCGCCGCCCGTGCTGGCGACGGACCCGGAACCCAGCGCCACACCATTGTCCACGGTAGCCTGCGCAGCGTGGCCCACGGCAACGGAGTCCTGCGCCGCAGCGTTGCTTCCCAGTCCCACCGCAACGGCGCTTTGGCCGGATGCGACTGCGTTGACGCCGGCGGCAAGTGCATTGGTCCCCGTGGCGCCATCGTTGGCGTAGTTGCCGCCGGTCGTGCCGTTGTCTTTCACGCTGTAGTAGTGCGTGGTGGCAGACTTCAGCTGCGCCACGTTGACCGCATCGGAGTCGGCCGTGCCGGCTGCCACGCTGACAATCTGGCGGGTAGTTCCGTTGGCGACATCACCCACGCTTACCGCGCCAGTCGTACTCTTCCAGACAGGGGTCACGCTAGTCGAGGCCAAGCCGGTCCGCGGATCAACGCCCACGACATTCTTGTTCACGTTGGCAACCGAACCGGAGCCGAGCGCAACGCTATTTTCCGAAACCGCATTGGCCCCCAATTGGTAGTTGCCGCCCAGCGCCGTGCTGCCCTGGCCGGATGCCTTGGCGTACGGGCCGACGGCCGTGGAATACTGTCCGGAGGAGTTCGCGGAATAGCCTGCGGCCAGCGACGCGCTTCCGCTGGCGGTCGTCTTGGTGCCCACCGCCGTCGCATTATTGCCCGCTACAGCAATTGCGCCGAGTGCGGTGCCGTAGTAGCCCGCCTGCGCGTTGTAGCCCAGCGCCGCTGCCGCGGTGTCGGTCGTCTTTGCGCCAAAGCCTAGCGCCGTAGCCCAGCCGCCGATCGTCGCCGATGCGTTATTGCCAATGGCAACGTTGGATCCTCCCGTAGCAGTCGCTGCCGATCCGATTGCCACGGAGCTGCCTCCGCTGGCAGCAGCGGATTTACCGATCCCCACAGCCTGGTCGCCGGTAGTCCTGGAACCGGAGCCAATGGCAATCGCGTCGCCACTGGTGCCACTGGCCTGTGCGTCGTAACCGATGGCAATGCTTTTTTGGCTACCGGCCGCGGCTTTCACGCCGGCAGCGAGCGCATTCGCGCCCGTGGCGCCATCGTTGTTGTAGTTGCCGCTCACAGTCCCGCCGTCGTTGACGCTGTAGTAATGCGTCTGCGCGGCTTGGAGCTGCGCGATGTTGACGGCGTCAGTGGCCTGCATACCGGCAGCCACGCCAGTGATCTGGCGAGTCTTGCCATTGGCAGCATCGCCCACGCTGAATGCCCCCAGGGTGCTGCGCCAGGTAGCGCCTGCGCTGGTGGAAGCCACGCCAGTCTTGGCATCGTAGCCTGCAACTCCAGCATTTGTGCTGGCCACCGAACCTGCCCCCAGAGCCACGCTGTTAATGGAGGTCGCTATCGCGGAACTGCCAATCGCCACCGAGCCTGCCCCGGACGCCTGGGCACCGGCCCCAAATGCGGTGTTGTTGACCTGGCCGCCATCGGAGGCTGCCGTGCCGGGATTCAGAAGATATGCGGGATCCACGGTATAGGCTTCCGCCTCCCCTCCCGCCATCGCAAGCACCACAGCCGCAGTAGCACTAGCGACTTGAGCCGCACGACTCCCACCCTTACGGTGTGCCTTGGCAATTTCGCTTGCTACCACCCAGGCATTGAGCGTGACATTCCAGACCAGTCGATAAACCTTATTCATGGCGATACAACTCCCCCGACCTGAACGAGTCGGATTGCGTGGGCTAAAAGGGATTAAGTAGATTTAGCGAGCTGCGACAGACAGCGTGGCGAGCGCCTTCTCAAGAAGTGGCCGCTCGATCGAAGGGCTGGGCTGCGCCAGCTCCTGCTGATACAGGCGCATCGCGGCGGGATAGTCACGGCGAACGTATTGCAGATAGCCGCCAGCGAAGAACGCAGCCTCGGTACGCGCATTGCGCCGTTGCAGCGGGTCGGCAAGGTTCATGCTGTCGATAGCGGCGAATACCGCGTCGACACTGCCCTTGCCGGCGTAGAGTTCGGTGATGGCATGTTGCTGAGGGGAAGCGGCATGGACATGGGATGCCGCTTCGGCGAGCTTCGCGCGGTGAACGGCAGAATTGCCATTGCGCGTCCGTGCAGTCAGCCAGAGCTGCCACAGCTGGGCGTAGCCAGCTTCGTACGCATCCTGACTGGCGGCCAACGTGACGAAGGCCTTCTTGGCTTGCGCGAACTGGTCAAGGGCGACGAGATTCACTGCGGAGGGTACTGCGACAGCCCTGGCCAGAGGCCCCGTTTGCAACCGGTCGTATCCCTTGCGGGCCTTGTCATGCCGACCGGCCACATCGTCCAGCAAGGCTTGCTCGAAGATGACTGAAGGCTCGTCACGATCAATGTCCGCTGCCTGCTGCAGCGTGGACTCTGCTGCTTCATTCTCGCCATTGAGCAGCAACTGGTGGGCCTGTTGCGCCAGGCTCGCAGCGGGCGATGCTGCATAAGCGACGCTGCCCAGCGGCAGACAAGCCATCAGGCAGACAAAGACCGAATTGCGCAGTTGAGAGACAGCGGACAACGACAGGAAAATATTGCGTGTAGGCTTCGACACTCCTTGCCAAATTCTCGAACCAAACTCCTGAGGTTCGACAGCAGAATGGGCAATTTTCATGACTACAGATACGATTTGTTGAACATGTCCGTATCGTATGAATAAGCCATCCTAGCTTGTATCGGAATCGGATCAGCGATTTGTAGGAATTATCTGCCTCTTATTCGTTCTGAAGTTGCTTGGGGAATCTTTATCGCTAATTGTACCAAGCACCGGGCGCAGTACCTCCGACCAGAACTCATAACTCGCGCCAGTCGTCTTGCATTCGACAGCGGGAAATTGATCGAGCACGCGCAATAGAAGCGCAAGCAGGAGAAACCTGCCTGCGCTTTCTCAACGGAGCCCAGGAGTCAGGCTTATCGATTTGGACATACGGAAACCGGGCTTTCAAGCATTGCCGACGGGTACGCCGCAGGTTCATCCAGGCAAGGCGCCAGGGTGATTACGAGTCCATCCAGCGCTTCGCGCAGCCGAGTCATGGAAAGCGGCTTTTCCACCACGTCGAGCAATCCGACATGCTTCGTCCACGCCCAGTCGAAAAGGTGATATCGATCATCTTCAGCAAAGTTGCCAACAAGCACGACCTGATCGAAGTTCCTTGCCCTGCTCATCGCCTCCAGACGAAGAAACTCGTCACATTCGGGAGCAAAATCATCGTATAGGAATAGATCGAATGACGGCTGCAGCGTGCAGGCTCGCTGAACTTCCGTGAAATTCGAACACAGCGTCACCCTGAAGAAACCCAAGCGATTGAATATCATGCTGTAGATGAGGAGACGACCTGGATGAGTGCACAACACCAGAACCCTGGCTGAAACACCGAACATGACGATCACCGGAGAACAGAAAATACGCTGCTACTCTACGAGGGCAATTGCTCAAGCTGTAGAAGAACTGCCTGACTGAAAAGTAGGAACTCGCTGACGGCCACCACGCACTCCAAAGCAAGCAATCGCCGACTACTTCACTACGGGCAGCATCAGCTTCACTGTGACGCAGGTACCCTCCCCGGGAGCGCTGGTCAATTCAATCTGGCCGTTCATCCGCTCAACCAGGCGTTTGCAGAGGGCCAAGCCAATGCCACTGCCACCGCGGCGAATACACAGGTCGTCCAGCCGCTGACTGAATGCCTCGAACATCCGTCCCTGCTCCTCCTCCGGAATGCCAATGCCGGTATCGCGCACCATCAACTCGACCTCGATCAAACCCTGGCCGCGTCCGGTGCAGCGGAGCTCCACCCGAACACCACCGCGGTCAGTGAACTTCAGTGCATTGCTCACCACGGCCTGGGCGATGCGGGTAAACGCATGGAGGTCAAGCCAGACATTTGGCTGGAGGCTGCCGGCGGTATCGAGCTCCAGACTCAGCCTTCTCGCCCGGGCGGATGCCTGAAAATCGCCAACGAGCTTTCGCATCAACTCCCTGACATCCACCGGCTCCGGCACCAGAGGGTGTTTACCAGCTTCAAGGCGCAGATAGCTTCGGAAATCATCGAGCTGTTTCTGCAGTCCCTGGGTTGCGGAACGTGCGATGGCAATCGCTTCGGCTTGCTTCGCCGGCCCCTGTGGGCTGCTGGCGAGATCGAGCATGGCGGCAATATTGTTCAGCGGCGCAACCATTTCATCGGTCACCCACTCCATGAACCGCGCCTTCGCCTGTATCGCCACCTCCAGACGCGTATTGCTGTCCCTCAGGTCAAGCAGCAGGCTGTCTCGGTCGGTGATATCCACGTTGCCGCAGATCAGGCCAAGCAGGTTGCCCGCACTGTCCCGGTAGGGCTTGCCCCAGTGCCGGAGTACCCGCTCCTCGCCCTGAATGTTAAGGACGACCTCCACGGAGTACGGCTGCCCTCTTCGCATCGCGGCTACCAGGCGATCATGAAAATAGTGGGCATGCTCCTCCGGCCACTCCTGCATTTCATAGATGCGCCGACCAACGATGTCTTCGAGCTTGACCGAATGCTGTTCGAGGTAGTGGCTATTACAGGTAATCAGGCGCCCCTCGATATCACGGACGCACACCGAGTGCGGCATCGCATCGATGATCTCGCGCAGCAGGTCCAGCTCTCGCTGGTTCGCTTCATCCAGCAATGGCGACAGGGAGGATTCCTCACTGAATGCCGTTGCCTCCACCAAGCCATGACGTCTGGCGATATCCAACAACTCCAGCATCGAGCCAGCCCGCAGCTTGTGCATGACCCGGGTCTTGTAGGTGCTGATGGTCTTCTCGCTCAGCAGCAGTTGCTCGCCAATGACGTTGTTGGTCATACCCTTGGCCAGCATCTGCAATACCGTCAATTCTCGGGCGGACAACGCTTTCAACGGATTGTCCTCGACTTTGTCGGCCGGCACATGCGGCACCGCGAGAACGGTATTGCGCGGGAAGTAGGTATGCCCGTTCACCAGCGCCTTGACCGCCATGCCAACCTGTTGAAGATCGGCCTGCTTGCTGACGAAGCCGAATGCGCCGGCTTCGTGACTGCGGGCTGCAAAGTATTCAGTGCTCTGGCCCGTAACGACCAGAACCCGCACTTCCGGAGCCTGCCTGGCGAGGCGCTGGATGATATCCAGACCACCCAGTCCGGGAATCGAGAGTTCGAGCAGGAGCAGATTGGGCCGTAGCCGCCGGGCCAGCTCCAGCGCCTCGATGCCATTGCCGGATTCGGCGACGACGGTGTGCCCCTCCGACTCCAACAACAGGCACAACGCGTGCCTGGCAATCGGGTGCTCGTCTACGATCATTATCGTGCTCATCGCCTTTCCTTCGGCCAACCCCTTGGCGATAAGACTAGAGTATTGTCCCGATAACCTCGCCAATCTGTCCCGACACCGGATTGCAGCCTTTCCGGCACATGCATTTGCAGGGTGCGCTAATGACTCTTGCGCCCCTGTTCGATGACATCCCACAACTGGATCTGCAGAGCTTCCGCCGCGTCATGAACTCGTTGCATCAATTCCTGGACTTCCTGAATCGCAGCGCCACGATTGCAGGCAATTTCCAGTGCCTTGCAACACTCCTTGAGTTCGTTCGCACCAACCAGACTGACCGCACCACGAATGCGATGTGCGAGTTCAGCCAGGTCCCTGAAGTTCCTCTCCTGCAGTAAAGGCTCCAGAAGGGGGAGGTCCTGGTTGTTCATGGAGTACAGGCGTTCCAGGAGGTCTTGCGTCACAGCCGGGTTATTACCGCTCATGGCCAGGACTGCCCCCATGTCGAATGCCCTTTTCTCCAGCTTGGCGACTGGCACCGCAGTCAGTTGCTCAAGGTATTGCCGCAGAGCCTCCAGGCCAATCGGCTTGAACAGACAGTCGTCCATCCCCGCCTCTCGGCAGCGCTGCACTTCGTCCGCCTGGGCATTGGCAGTGAGGCCCAGAATGGTGCAGGCGGCCATTTCCCGCTCCTTCTCGACTGCCCGAATCCTGCCAGTCAGCTCGTAACCCGTCATCTCGGGCATGTAGCAATCCGTGATGACCACATCGAATCCGCCAGCACACCAGAGCCTCAATGCATCACGGCCATTGTCGGCCACCGCTACCTGATGTCCCAGGTGTTCGAGTTGATGAGAGAGCAGTTGCCGGTTCGCCTCATGATCGTCAACGACCACTATCTTCAGCGAAGACTGTACGTGCTTCGCCTGACCAGCCGGCACGGGCTCCAGCTCCACCGGCTCGAGCATGCTGAAGACCAGTTGCACATGCACCTTGGTCCCCACGCCAAGTTCGCTCTCCATGCGCAGACAACCTCCCATCATCTCGGCCAGCGTGCGGCAAATGGTCAGCCCCAGGCCTGTCCCCCCTCGAGGGGCGTGCCCAGCCCCCTGCCCTACCTGCACGAATGGCTCGCACACCTGCATCCTGTCCGCATCGGACATGCCGATACCGGTGTCTTCGACGCAGAGCCGTACCATCACACGCCCGTCGGCCAATCGGTCACCACGGACCAGGACCCGAACCGAACCTTTGTCGGTGAACTTGATCGCGTTACTGATCAGGTTGGAGAGGATCTGCTTGAAGCGCAGCGGATCGATCAGCAAGTCGCCAACGCCATCCAGCTCCATCTCCAGCCTGAGCTGCAGGCCCTTTTGCCGCGCCAGTCCATCAAACACCCGGGCGACCGATTCCATCAACTCACGGAGATTGGCGCGCTCCGGTACCAGTGACAGGCGACCGGCTTCGATTTTGGCCACGTCGAGAATGTCGCCGATCAGCAACAGCAGGGTCTTGGCCGAATCGTGAGCGACCCGAATGGAATTGCTGTCCTGGCAACGTCCGCAACCGGTGCTGACCAATGCAAGTTCCAGCATGCCGATGATGGCGTTCATCGGTGTACGGATTTCATGACTCATGGTGGCAAGGAAGGCACTCTTGGCCCGGTTTGCCTCCTCGGCCTGCTCCTTGGCCAACTGCAGTTCATGGTGCAGGCGCTCGCGCTCGGTCACGTCAACCCAGCCACAAACCAGCCCTTGTACCTCGCCATTGTCGTTTCGGTACGGTGTTGCCCAGTGATACACCTCGCGCCGGTCGCCACGGGCCACCCAGATGCGGTCGGCGGCCATACCCGTCCCTTCCACAATGAGTTCCAGATACTCCTGGTGCAGCTTCTGCGCATCCGCAGGCGACAGCCAGTCGTTGTCGATCAGCCGCGTTCCCTTGGCCTCCCCAAGCGACATGCCGGTATGATCCAGATAACTGCGATTGCAAGTGAGCAATCGCCCGGCCCGATCTCGTACGGAGATCGGGTTGGGTATCCCGTCGATCATTGCGCGTTTGAATTCAAGGCGATCGATCAGGTCTCGCTCGGAGACGGCCCGGTTGCGCACTTTGACCATCAGGCGCCAGTTCCATATCAGCACTGCGAGGACAATGACCAGGCCGCCCCAGAATACGTACAGCAGTTGTTGCCGGTAGCCATCCCAGACACTGTCGGGGGACTCGATGCTGGCTGACCAGCGGGTGACGATGTTGGCTACATCTTCTGGAGAAATGGTCTGCAGTGCCTTGTCCAGGATACTCAGTAGTTCCGGGTCCGCCCGCGAAACGGCGAATCCGAACTGACCGGGATCGCGATCGAGCGTCGTGACGACACGCAACTGCGGGTAATAGCGGGAAATCATGAAGGTGGCGGAGAGCAGTGGGCGCAGGCTGGCATCCAGCTCACCCCGCACGATCATGCCCAGATCGTCACGGCCATCCCTCACCTCGACGATCCTGATTTCGGGATAGTGCGTCCTGACATAGTCCAACAACATGCTGCCGCGCGTGACGCCCAGGCGCTTGCCGTTCATGTCATCCAGGTCCCGTGGTGCAGTGCTCTGCTTGCTGGTCACCATGGCGAAGGGGCTGATCAGATACGGCCGCGAAAAGTACATCCATTGTTCGCGCTCAGGAGTCGGCGTTAACGCAGCAGCGGCGTTGGCTTCGCCAGCCCTCATCTTCTTGCTCACGTCCGATAGCGAAGAGGCTCGCAGCACGTCGAACTGCAAACCGGTGCGCGCCTTGACGAGGTCGAGCAGATCCGCCGTGATGCCACGGAAGTTCCCCGCCGAGTCGAAGAAGCTCAGTGGCACAAGAGTCTCGTCCACCACGATTCGCGCCGCGGGATTGCGTTCCAGCCAGGACTGCTCCTGACGCGTGAGTTGCAGGCTGCGGCTCGTGAGCGAATTGGCACCGCCGGAACTCCAGCGCTGCCTGATACCGGAACGGACGTCTGCGGGTATCACATGGAGTACCCCGTCGACTATCCGGAGCAACGTAGGATTGTCCGCTGCAATGGCAAAGCCAAATCCTACAGCCCGAATATCGGTGTACTGGAGAATCTTCAGGTTGTGGAGGTATTCCTGGCTGATGACGTATTGCGCGGTGAACGCATCGCCTATGAAAAGGTCAGCCTGGCCCAGGTGCACCGCCTCCACGGCTCGTCGTACGGAGCCGAAATAGGTGATATATGCGTCGGGATACTGCTTCTGGATCATGTCGTGTGCCATGTAGTCATCGACCATGGCGACTCGCATTCCCGCGAGCCGGACGTCCCCTCCCAACTGCGTAGTTTCCGGACCGACAATTACCGGCTGGTTGGGAAAATAGACACTGGATAAGGATATTCCCGGACGATTGCTCTCGTAACCGGTCGAGCGGCTGAGCATATCGATCTCGCCCGTGGCCAGTGCTTCCACGGCAACTTCACGGTTCGAGTAACTGCGAACTACAACGCGAATATTCAGGGCAGTGGCGAGCAGCCCCAGGTAATCGGCCGTAGCACCCTCCAACTCCGTGCCACCTGTGGTGATGTCGATGGGCGGATAGTCGGGAGAGGTGACCCCAACCCTCAGCACACGCTTGTTGCGCAGCCATGCCCATTCGCCATTCGATAGTTTCACATTGAGCGACGTGTCCCCGATCCGTGGCAGCGGACTCATATGGACTACAACTCCCTGCTCTGCAAAGACGGGCGCGGCAAGCAGGATCAGGCAGCCAAACAACCAGGCGCGTATAGGCCAGTTTCTCATTCAGGGCCTCAGATAAGGGAATTGCGCTTGGCGAAATCCTGCAGTTGCATCAGGGACTTGATGCGAAGTTTCGCCTGAATACGACATTTGTAGGTACTGACGGTCTTGGTGCTGAGCAGCATCTGTTCGGCAATCTCCGTCGCCGGACATCCTGCGACGAGATATTGCAGGACCATCACTTCCTGATCAGTGAGACTCTCCAGCATCTGGTCGTCATAGACCCGGCTGGCGAAAGCCTCTTCCTCAATTGATTCGTCATAAACGGGGAAATAACTGTATCCGTCGAGCACGGACTTCACGCCATGAAGCAAGTCCTGCAATCCACTCTTCTTGCAAAGGAACGCCGAAGCCCCGGCAGTCATGCAACGTCTCGCTAAAACCGCTGCCGGCAGGCTGCTCAACACCAGCACCTTGGTATTCAGACCGGAGCCCACAATGCGCCGCATGACCTCCAGCCCCTGCAACCTGGGAATCCGGATATCCAGGATCACCAGATCAGGCGTCAACTCCTTGAGCTTGGCAAGCGCCTCGATACCGTTGTCCGCCGCACCCAGGACCTCATACCCTTCCCTTTCCAAAATGGAACGAACTGCCAACTGAATCATGGGATGATCGTCGACGATAAGGACACTGCTCACTTCAGATCTCCGAAGGTGGAGTTACTCGCAAGTAGACACGATATATTCCTGGATTTTTTTGTCGATACTTACAGCGCACCCCTACTTCACCATAAGCATTTTCCTACAAAAGTAACTTAGGATTCCTACAATCGCCCCGCTCTCAGCAAAAGCTCCATACCAAATGAAGTCGAGACCACCAAGAGAGTTAACTTAAACCCCGCTCAAAGCCTTGCCAAATACCGCTCCTATTTCACGGATAAAAATTCAAATGCTTTGATGATGGCTTCGGGACAGCCAGATATTACTTCTAGAAACCTCATGACACGGATCGAACCAACCTGCCACCAATGAAATAAAATCCCTCATAACAGGCAAGAGTACATTGCGAAAACAGAGCCAACCCTTAAACGACCATTTCAACGGCAAGCTCTATTTACCAACTTACCAAACCAATCCTCGTCTAATTCCAGCCAGGCCATACATATATTTTTATTAATCTTATTTAGCTCCGAAATCTGAAAAACCAGACTCTCTCGAGTCTTTATCCTGACTCTGATGAAGTCGATGCATAGCGTTGTATCACCGGTATCGGGACCGACTGTGTCTGAGTGGAATAACGGACTATCAGGAGAACACTGCAGGTGGCCTTCGAAGAATCAATAAAAAAGCCACCCCTGCAGAAGCAGGGGTGGCTTTGAATTGGTGCCCGAGGCCGGGGTCGAACCGGCACGCCTTGCGGCGGGGGATTTTCTTACCACTTCGGCTTTCGCCGCCAGCATTGCGCCGTTCGTGGTCTGGAGCACGCCTTCACCATAGCTTTCAGCCGTAGGTGCCCGCCGTCTGCTCTCTACACCTTCCCAACCGCCAGGGTCGGGCTTGGCTCGGCGTTGGCTCGGATGCTTGGCGCATATCCAGGGCGTTCGCCGAATTTGACGGGCTTCACCTCTGGGGTTTCCCCCGGAGGGCTCAAATTTTCAAGTCCCCTGTGTATACCAATTTCACCACTCGGGCGTGTTACGTATTAGCAGGGCCCAGCCATTTACCACTTGACTTCCTGCTGATTCCTAGCCTTCCAGACCAGGCATTGGAGCAATTCTACAAATCCTACAACCTATCGCCTTATCCGCCTTTTCGCCATCAAGGCCTAGCAGCAGAGACTTGACACATCAGTTTTTAAGTCTCTTGCGTCTACCGATTTCGCCATCCGGGCGACAGTGCTGTTCGGCGGTGAGAGGCTCTTGCGAGCCAGAAGCGGACTGGACTGTAGCGGGTTCGCTTCTGTATTTGCAACCTACGGAATCTTATTGCAAGCGCACGTGTCTGCTAAAGAAAAAGCCCTGTAAATCGTGGATTTACAGGGCTTTTCTATTGGAGGCTGAGGTCGGAATCGAACCGGCGTTCACGGATTTGCAATCCGGTGCATAACCACTCTGCTACTCAGCCGCAAAACAAACGGCTCGCATCGCGAACCGTCAAAATCTGGAGCGGGAAACGAGACTCGAACTCGCGACCCCGACCTTGGCAAGGTCGTGCTCTACCAACTGAGCTATTCCCGCGTCGTGTTGACGGGCGCCATTCTATCGTTTCGAAAAGCCCTGTCAACTCCTTGATTCAAAAAAACTTATTTCTCTTTCGGGGTGGTGTTGAGATGGGGCCACGCCGCGAGCAGATAGTGCAGCATCGACCACAGGGTCAGTACGGCGGCAATGATCAGCAGTACATAACCCACAATCACCCAGAAGGTCATCAGTGGCGGATTGGCCAGCAAGATGACCAGCGCCACCATCTGGGCTGCCGTCTTCCATTTGCCGAGATTGGAAACAGCGACATGCGCCCTCGCCCCCAGTTCGGCCATCCACTCACGCAGCGCCGACACCACGATTTCGCGACCGATAATGATCGCCGCCGGCAGTGTCAGCCACAGGTTCGCATGCTCCTCCACCAGCAGCACCAGCGCGGTGGCCACCATCAGCTTGTCCGCCACCGGATCGAGGAAGGCACCAAACGGCGTGCTCTGCCCGAGCTTGCGCGCCAGGTAGCCATCCAGCCAATCGGTGGCAGCCGCCAGGGCGAACACGGCACTGGCGGCCAGATGGCTGGCAGGGAACGGGAAGTAGAACAGCAGGATGAAGATCGGGATAAGTAGAACGCGGAGCAGTGTGAGCAGGTTCGGGATATTCATCGGGTCAGGAAGTCTTCGAGTTGAGCCGGCATTCTACTCGCTGTGAAGAACCGCATAAATCTGCTCAGCCAGCTTTTTACTAATACCGGGGGCTTTGGCAATCTCATCAATACTGGCACGCGACAGTTCCTGCAACCCACCAAAGTGTTTGAGCAGGTCGCGACGACGCTTGGGGCCCACACCCGGCACGTCCTCGAGCGTGGAGGTACGGCGCGCTTTTCCTCGTCGAGCACGATGGCCCGTGATTGCGAAGCGGTGCGCTTCATCACGGATCTGCTGGACAAGATGTAGCGCCGGGGAATCCGCCGGCAGCGTGAACTCATGTTCGGCGTCGTTCAGGTAGAGCGTTTCCAACCCCGGCTTGCGTGTCACGCCCTTGGCCACACCGAGGAGCGTCAGGCCGGCCACTGCCAGTTCCTGGAGCACCTCCTGCGCCATCGCCAACTGCCCCTTGCCGCCGTCGACCAGAAGGATGTCAGGCATCTTGCCCTCGCCCTCCTTCAGGCGGCTGAAACGCCGCGTCAATGCCTGATGCATGGCGGCATAGTCATCGCCAGCCGTTACACCTTCGATATTGAAGCGACGGTAGTCCGACTTCAACGCCCCCTCCGGGCCGAACACCACGCAGGAAGCAACGGTGGCCTCGCCACTGGAGTGACTGATATCGAAGCACTCCAGTCGCTGCGGCGGCTCCGCAAGGTCCAGCGCATCGCCCAGCGCCTCGAAGCGCGCAGCCATGTGCTGACGATTGGCAAGACGCGCCGCCAAGGCCTGCTCGGCGTTGGTCACGGCCAGTTGCTGCCAGCGCGCGCGGGTACTGCGCACGCGATGGCTGATTTCCAGCGACTTTCCACGAGACGTCTCGATAGCCGACACCAGCACCGGAAAATCCTCGTGCAGGGCGTTGACGATAAGTTCGGTCGGCAGATCGCGCTCGCGATGGCTGAGGTAGTACTGTCCGAGGAAGGCCAGCAGCACGTCGCCCACCTCCTCCTCGATCGCCACCTGCGGGAAGAAATTCTTGCTGCCCAGCACCCGGCCGCCTCGCACGCTGATCAGGTGCACACAGGCGCCACCCGGCGTGACGATAGCGGCAATCACATCGACATCGCCGCTGCCACCCTCCATGCTCTGCTGGTCCTGCACACGCCGCAGAATGGCCACCTGGTCACGTAGCTCAGCGGCTTTCTCGAAGTCCAGGCGCATGGCCGCCTGCTCCATGCTGGTGGACAGTTCATCCGCCAGCACGTTGCTGCGTCCTTCGAGGAACATGATCGAGTGGCGCACGTCTTCGGCGTATTCCTCTTCGCTGACCAACCCGACACAGGGCGCCTTGCAGCGCTTGATCTGGTATTGCAGGCAGGGGCGCGTGCGATTGCGGAAGTAGCTGTCCTCACACTGCCGAACGAAGAAAGCCTTCTGCAGCAGCGCCAGGCTCTCACGGATGGCCCCTGCGCTGGGGTACGGACCGAAGTAGCGCCCCTTCTGCTTCTTCGCGCCGCGATGGATCGTCAGCCGGGGAAACGCGTCCTCGCTGGAGAGAAAGACATAGGGATAGGACTTATCGTCCCGCAGCAGGATGTTGTAAGGCGGCCGCCACTCCTTGATCAGCGTCTGCTCCAGCAGCAGCGCCTCGGTCTCGTTGGCCGTGATGGTGGTTTCGACCTGAGCGATCCGCGCCACCAGTGCAGCGGTCTTCGGTGCCAGGCCAGACTTGCGGAAATAACTGGAAAGCCGCTTCTTGAGATCCTTCGCCTTGCCGACATAAAGCAGCTTGGCGTCCGCATCGAACATGCGATAGACGCCCGGCCGCCCGCTGCAGGTAGCCAGGAACGCCGCCGAATCGAATACTGCGGCCATCGTCAGTTGTTGGTATCGACCATGCCGTGCCGAACGGCCAGCAGCGCCAGTTCCACGTCGCTGGTGATCGAGAGCTTCTCGAAGATACGGTAACGGTAGGTGTTGACGGTTTTGGGCGACAGGCAGAGCTTGTCCGAGATGCTTTGTACCTTGTGGCAATTAGCAATCATCAGGGCAATCTGGATTTCCCGCTCGGACAGCGTGTCGAAGGGAGACGCGTTTTTCTCGGGTTCGAAGGATTTCAGCGCCAGGTTCTGGGCGATCTGCGGGCTGATGTAGCGTTGGCCGGCAAATACCTGGCGAATGGCCTGGACCATTTCCTCGAGCGCCGCACCCTTGGTGAGGTATCCGGCAGCGCCGGCCTGCATCAGCCGTGTCGGGAACGGATCTTCCTCGCACACGGTCACCACCACCACGCGCACATCGGGCTGGCTGCGCAGCAACTTGCGAGTCGCCTCCAGCCCACCGATACCGGGCATCTTCACATCCATCAGCACGACATCGGGCTTGAGCTCTCGAGCCAGTTGCAGCCCACGCTCGCCAGAGTCAGCCTGACCGACGACCTGCAGGCCGTCGATATCGGCCAGCATGCGGGTAATTCCGGTGCGCACCAGATCGTGGTCATCGACCACCAGCACCTTGATCACACAGCACCCCTTTGCACAGAAATGGAATTGTGAAGATCCAGCGAAAGCTTCTTGAAACTCGCGAACCTTAACAGAAAGCCCCCTCTCGACCTAGCTTGGTGCAGGCTCGTCAAAATGCAAGCGCCAGAGAACTGCATCCAACGCGCCGACAAATGCTGACAGACATGCGCCAGAACGTCTATGACGGGCTCTTCGCGAAAGAAGGCACAGCCATGCAGATATATCCCAACGTAGAGTCTGAACCTTCCTGGGCAAAATACTCGCCCCGCCCGCTCAGCCCCGAGAGGACGAACAGTACGGATAGCAGCATTGGCAGAATGCCAGGTCACCTCCTCAGACAACGAGCAACCGCAACATCCGAATCAGCCAGAGCAGTGCCAGCAGCGCCGGATAGTAGAGCAGCATCCCTGCGAGGCAAATCAAGGCCAGAGAGAGGCGAGGCCAGGTGACCGCATAGGAGTCCTGAATCCGGAAATCGGTCGCGAGGTACAACGGGAAGATAACGGGAAACACCACCAGCCCCAGCGACCAGTATGTCCCGGATGCCGACGTGATGTAGTGAGTGACAACCCAGCTACTGGCATACCAGAAGCAGATCCACGCCGCAGCAAATATCAACGCCCTGAAAAACAAGGGGCAGCCTCCTCATCCATGCGATGAGACTGAGCAGTATGGCAGCGAATAAGGACCTGACCCCACTCATAGCCGCAAGCTCATGAGGCCCGTGTTACACCCAAAATAAAAAGAGCCCGTCGAAACGGGCTCTTTGGGGTTGCGTGGCGATCAGTCGTCGCTACCCATGATGCCGAATATCTGCAACAAGCTGAGGAACAGGTTGTAGATCGACACATACAGGCTGATGGTAGCCATGATGTAGTTGCGCTCGCCACCGTGGATGATTGCGCTGGTCTGGAACAGAATCATCGCCGAGGAGAACAGCACGAAACCGGCGCTGATCGCCAGTTGCAGGCCGCTGATCTGGAAGAACAGCGAGACCAGTACGGCACCCATCAGTACAAAGAAGCCCGCAGTGATGAAGCCGGACAGGAAGCTCATGTCCTTGCGAGTGGTCAGTACATAGGCGGACAGACCGAAGAACACCAGTGCCGTCATGAAGAAGGCCGACGAAATCACACTCGCGCCATTGGCCATGCCCAGGTACAGATTGAGGATCGGGCCGAGGGTGTAGCCCATGAATCCGGTGAGGGCGAAGGTGCTGAGCAGGCCCCAGGCGCTGTTGCGCAGCTTCACGGTGAGGAAGAACAGGCCGTAGAAGCCCAGCAGCACCACGAAGATGCTCGGATACGGCAGACGCATCTGCTGCGAGGCGAAAGCCACCAGTCCACTGAAGGCCAGCGTCAGCGCGAGCAGGCCGTAGGTATTGCGCAGGACGCCGCTGACCTCTTTCTGCTCCACGGCTGTGGAGTCGAGATATTGCCGTTCTTGCATGTCGAGACACTCCTGTTTAAGCGGGATACGGGTCCATGACCGTAGTGCCACTCATCATAACAGAGGCAAATGGACCTCGAATCACCAGAGTTTGACAGTGTGTTGCGATCCGGTACTATGGCGCCCCGCTCATGCGGAAGTGTGGCCGAGTGGTTTAAGGCAACGGTCTTGAAAACCGTCGACGGGAAACTGTCCCAGAGTTCGAATCTCTGCGCTTCCGCCATTATTCAAGGCCCTGATTTTCAGGGCCTTTTTCATTCCTGGGCAACGCTATTCGGCCTTCTCCAGAAGGCTGATTTCTTGATGAATCCCAGAATAAAACGGCACGGGTCCCACAACTTTTAACCAGATCCTCTCCCCTCCTCGCCCGCCCTGGGCACCCTACTATCCTCCTCACCGGTCTGCCCCGGAACTGGTGGACAGGTAGTTAAGAGCTACTGCTCGCATTTCGTCGCTCGAACTCCATCGGGCTGAGATAGCCCAGCGTCGAGTGACGGTGACGGTGATTGTAAAAGGCTATGTCTGAGTTAACTGTTGCGGAAAATCCTTCAGAAGAACGCAGCGCCTGTGGCAGCGGGATTGCCGGCGATGCTTTTGCGTTGCCGGCTTTCGCGAGCAAGCTCGCTCCTACAAAGGGCTGCAGCCCGACACAACACATAACTAAGACATAGCCTTTGCGTTTCTGCTGCGCGGCAAAAAACGACGCAGTGCCGTATCATCCTGCGAAATCCGCCGCCAAGGCCTGCTCCATGAAGTTCGTCATCGCCCTCTTCTCCCCGCCGCATTCACCGGCAGCCCGACGCGCCCTGCGCTTCGCCGAGGCTGCGCTGGCCGGCGGGCATGAAATCACCCGGCTGTTCTTCTACCAGGACGGCGTGTACAGCGCTTCGGCCAATGCTGTCGCCGGCCAGGACGAACTGGACGTAGCCGCTGCCTGGTCCCGTTTCGTCGCCGACAATCAACTGGATGGCGTAGTTTGCATCGCCGCCGCCCTGCGCCGTGGCGTGCTGAACAACGAGGAAGCCAACCGTTATTCCCGCCCCGCCGCCAACCTGCAGGCGCCCTGGGACCTTTCCGGTCTCGGCCAGTTGCATGAAGCGGCGCAACTGGCGGACCGCCTGGTCTGCTTCGGAGGCGACTGATGGCCAAGTCCCTGCTGATCATCAGCCGCCAGGCTCCCTGGGCCGGCCCCGCCGCCCGCGAAGCACTGGACATCGCCCTGGCCGGCGGCGCCTTCGATCTGCCAATCTCGATGCTGTTCCTCGACGACGGCGTCTTCCAGCTCGCCCCCGGCCAACGCCCTAGCAATCTTGAACAGAAGGACCTGCAGGCCAACCTGCAAGCCCTGCCGCTGTTCGGCGTGGAAGCCCTCTATGTCAGCCAGCGCAGCCTCGGTGAGCGCGGCCTGGACGCCGCCAGCCTGACACTCCCCGCGCAAGCGCTGGACGCCGCCGCCCTGCGCGATCTGCTGCAAACCCACGACCAGGTGATCACGATCTGATGGCTACTCTCCACCTGCTCTCGCACTCCCCCTTCAATGACGGCCGGCTCGCCAGTTGCCTGCACCTGCTCGGCCCGGACGACGGCCTGCTGCTGAGCGGCGAGGCCGTCTACGCCCTGCGCGACGGCACCGCGCCCTGCCAGGTGCTGGAGCTGATGCCCGCAACCAACGGACTCTTCGCCCTGCTGGAAGACCTGCAGGCGCGCGGCATGGATGATGTTCCCGCCCGCGTCATCGCGGTCGACTATCCCGGTTTCGTCGAACTCTGCACCCGCTTCGACAAGGTGAACGCCTGGCTATGAGCACCCTATTGGTCAACGGACAATCCCTGCCGCTGGACAAGGACGGCTACCTGGCGCAGCTGGACGACTGGAGCGACGCCGCCGCCGAGGCCCTGGCGCACAACGAAGGCATCCACCTGACACCCGAGCATTGGGAAATCCTCCTACTGCTGCGTGAGTTCTACGGCGAGTTCCAGCTCTCCCCGGCCAATCGGCCACTGATCAAGTACGTCGCCCAGCGCCTGGGCACGGAAAAAGGCAGCAGCCTGCACCTCAACCTCCTGTTCAAGGGCACCCCGGCCAAGCTTGCCGCCAAGCTCGCCGGCCTGCCGAAGCCGACCAACTGCCTATGACCGCCTCCCCGCTCGTCCTGCAGACACCTGAAGAACATCCGTTCGCCCAGTTCGTGCGCATTCTCGGCAAGGGCAAGCGCGGCGCGCGCGGCCTGACCCGCGAGGAAGCCCGCGAAGCGCTGGGCATGATCCTCGACGACAAGGTCGAGGAAGCCCAGCTGGGCGCCTTCCTGATGCTGCTGCGGCACAAGGAGGAAAGCGCCGAGGAGCTGGCCGGCTTCACCGAAGCCGTACGCAGTCGCCTGCAGACACCGAAGATCGCCGTGGACCTGGACTGGCCTAGCTACGCCGGCAAGAAGCGCCACCTGCCCTGGTTCCTGCTGGCCGCCAAATGCCTCGGCGGCAGCGGCACTCGCATCCTGTTGCACGGTGGCGGCGCCCATACCGCCGGCCGGCTCTACACCGAGCAATTGCTGGAACAGCTCGGCCTGCCGCTGTGCCGCGACTGGAGCTCGGTCAGCGAAGCGCTGGACGCCAAGGGCATCGCCTTCGCTCCGCTGGCGGACTGGATGCCGCGCATGCAGCGGATGATCGACCTGCGTAATACTCTTGGCCTGCGCTCGCCGATGCACTCCGCCGTACGCCTGATCAACCCGCTGGGCGCCACCTGTGTGCTGCAGAGCATCTTCCACCCCGGTTACCAGGCGGTGCACCGCGAAGGCAGCCGTCTGCTCGGCGACTACGCCATCGTCATCAAGGGCGAAGGCGGCGAGATCGAAGTGAACCCGGACGCCACTTCGCACCTGTACGGGTGCCGCGCTGGCGAAGCCTGGGACGAGGAATGGCCGGCGCTTTCGCCGCTGCGTCACGTCAAGCCGGAAACCCTCGATCCGCAGCATCTGGCTGCCGTGTGGCGCGGCGACGAAGAGGACGCTTATGGCGAACTGGCCGTGCGCGCGACCATGGCACTGGTGTTGCGTGCAATGGGATTACAGCGAGACGAGGCCTTCGCGGAAGCTGATAAACGCTGGGCTGCGCGCGATAGATCGATTTAATCGATACCTGGAATCCTGTTTTTGCGCCAATCAATCGACTCTTAGCCGATAGACTGATCCCATCTCCCCCGCTTTCAGGAGCACGCAGATGGGACAGTTGATCGATGGCCGCTGGCATGACCAGTGGTATGACACCAGCAAGGACGGTCGCTTCCAGCGCGAAAACGCGCAGCGCCGCAACTGGATCACCGCCGATGGCCAGCCCGGCCCCAGCGGCGAAGGCGGCTTCCGCGCCGAGGCCAGCCGCTATCATCTCTACGTGTCCCTGGCCTGCCCTTGGGCGCACCGCACGCTGATCTACCGCCAACTCAAGGGCCTCGAGTCGCTGATCGACGTATCGGTGGTCAGTTGGCTGATGCTGGAAAATGGCTGGACGTTCGACAAGACCCTCGGCTCCACCGGCGACAAGCTGGACGTCCTGGACTTCCTGCATCAGCGCTACACTAGGGACGATGCGCACTACACCGGCCGCGTCACCGTGCCGGTACTGTGGGACAAGCACGAGCAGCGCATCGTCAGCAACGAATCGGCGGAGATCATCCGCATGTTCAACTCAGCGTTCGACGGGATCACCGGCAACCGCCTGGACCTCTACCCCGAGCCGCTGCGCACACAGATCGACGAATTGAACGAGCGCATCTACCCGGCGGTGAACAACGGCGTGTACCGCGCCGGCTTCGCCACGACGCAGGACGCCTACGAAGAGGCCTTCAAGACGCTGTTCGGCGAACTGGACCGGCTGGACGAGCGCCTTGGCAAGCAGCGTTACCTGACCGGCGAGTACCTGACCGAAGCCGACGTGCGCCTGTTCACCACGCTGATCCGCTTCGATGCGGTCTACCACGGCCACTTCAAGTGCAACCTGCGGCGCCTGGCGGACTACCCGAACCTGTCCGGCTGGCTGCACGAGCTGTATCAGTTGGACGGCGTTGCCGGAACCGTGGACTTCCAGCACATCAAGAACCACTACTACGCCAGCCACCGCACCATCAACCCCACCGGCGTCGTACCGCTGGGGCCGCAGCAGGACTTCACCGGGCCGCACGGGCGGGAGCATCTGCCGGGCAAGGGCATCGCGCGCAAACGCTGATCACTGCGTGTGGGATGAACGCAATCGTAGGAGCGGAGTCCATCCGCGATGCTCGTGTCGAAATCGCGGGCAAATCCGCTCCTGCAAAAGCCAGCTAGGGCGGCGCCAGGCATCAGATCGGCTTGTCGATGCCGTCGTAGACCTTCTGCAGCGCGTCGAGGCGCTCCTGGTAGCGTTGTTTCAGGCAGGCCTTGTCCGTACCACAGGCGCGACGCTGCTCCAGCCACGCGAGCTGCGAATCGCCCAGATTGCCGCGCATGCCCATCGCGAACAGCCCTCTGAGCAGGCGATAGGTCGTGGCCATCTGCACATCCAGCTCGGACAGCTGGCGGTCGGCGCAGATGGCCTTCTCATCAGCCTGTTTCGCCTTGCGGCAGTCGAAGCTGGCGGCGGAGGCCGGCAACACGACGAAACCCAGGGCGCAAGCGACGCCCAGTGCCACCCCATGCACCGTCCTCATCGCTGCCCTTCGAACCAGGCGAGCTTGTCGCGCAGTTGCACCACTTCCCCGACTATCACCAGGGTCGGCGCATGCACTTCGTGCTCGGCCACCAGCTGCGGCAGGTTCGCCAGGGTGCCAGTGAACACGCGCTGGTGCACCGTGGTGCCCTGCTGGATGAGCGCCGCCGGCGTATCGGCGGAACGACCGTGACGCACCAGTTGCTCGCAGATGACCGGCAAGCCGACCAGGCCCATGTAGAACACCAGGGTCTGCCCGGGGGCGACCAGATCGTTCCACGGCAGGTCGGTGCTGCCGTCTTTCAGATGGCCCGTCACGAAGCGCACGGACTGCGCGTAATCACGATGAGTCAGCGGAATACCGGCGTAGGCCGCGCAACCGCTGGCCGCCGTAATACCCGGCACGACCTGGAACGAGATGCCATTGGCCGCCAGTTCGTCGATCTCCTCGCCACCACGGCCGAAGATGAACGGATCGCCGCCCTTCAGGCGCAGCACGCGCTTGCCCTGCTGGGCCAACTCGACCAGCCTGCGATTGATCTCGTCCTGCGGCACGGCGTGGTCCGCGCGGCGCTTGCCGACGTAGAGTCGGTCGGCATCGCGACGGCACAGCTCGAGAATAGCCGGCGCAACCAGTCGGTCGTAGAGCACCACGTCGGCCTGCTGCATCAAGCGCAGGGCGCGGAAGGTCAGCAGATCGGGATCGCCCGGACCGGCGCCGACCAGATAGACCTCACCGCGAGACTCGGCCTGCGGTGCTTCCAGCTTGTCCGCCAGCAGGCATTCGGCTTCGCTCGGCTGGCCGGCGAGCATGCGCTCGGCGACCGGGCCCTGGAACACCTCTTCCCAGAACTTGCGGCGCTGCTGCAGGTCCGGCAGGCGTTGTTTCACGCGCTCGCGGAAGCGGCTGGCGAGGCCGGCCAACTGGCCATAGGTCGCGGGAATCCAGGTTTCCAGCTTGGCGCGCAGCAGGCGAGCCAGCACCGGCGCATCGCCGCCACTGGAAACCGCCACCACCAGTGGCGATCGGTCGACAATGGCCGGGAAGATCACACTGCACAGGGCCGGCGCATCGACGACATTGACCGGAACGCCACGCTCGTTGGCGTCGCGGGAAACCTGGGCATTGAGCGGCTCATCGTCGGTGGCGGCGATGACCAGAACGCAATCCTGAAGATCACCCTGAGCGTAGGGGCGCAGGAGCAATTCGCCCGCGCCCTCCTCGATCAGCTCACGCAGCTCCGAATGCACTTCCGGAGCCACGACTCGCAGCACTGCGCCGGCGTCGCTCAGCAGACGCGCCTTGCGCAGTGCGACATCACCGCCGCCGACCAGTAGCGCGCGACGTCCGCGCAGGATGTGGAACAGCGGCAGGAAGTCCATCTCAGCCGATGACCTCGATGCCCGCCATGTACGGCTTGAGCGCCTCCGGTACGCGGATCGAACCGTCGGCCTGCTGGTAGTTCTCCAGCACGGCGACCAGCGTGCGGCCCACGGCCAGACCCGAGCCGTTGAGGGTGTGCACCAGCTCCGGCTTGCCGGTTTCCGGGTTGCGGTAGCGCGCCTGCATGCGGCGGGCCTGGAAGTCGCCGCAGTTGGAGCAGGAGGAAATCTCGCGGTACTTGTCCTGGCTCGGCACCCAGACTTCGAGGTCGTAGGTCTTGGCGGCGCCGAAGCCCATGTCGCCGGTGCACAGTGCCAAGGCACGGTATGGCAGCTCCAGGGCCTGGAGGACCTTCTCGGCGTTGCCGACCAGGCTCTCCAGCGCCTCCCAGGACTTGGACGGCTCGACGATCTGCACCATCTCAACCTTGTCGAACTGGTGCTGGCGGATCATGCCGCGGGTGTCGCGGCCCGATGCACCGGCTTCGCTGCGAAAGCAGGGCGTGTGGGCGACGAACTTCAGCGGCAGCTCCTTCGCGTCGAGGATCTGCCCGGCAACGATGTTGGTCAGCGAGACTTCGGCGGTCGGGATCAGGTAAAGGTCGGCTTCGTCTTCGCGCTGGATCTTGAACAGGTCTTCCTCGAACTTCGGCAACTGGCCGGTGCCCTGTAGCGCCGGAGCCTGCACCAGGTAGGGGGTGTAGGCCTCTTCGTAGCCATGCTCGCGGGTGTGTAGGTCGATCATGAACTGCGCCAGGGCGCGATGCAGGCGGGCGATCGGGCCGCGCATCAGGGCGAAGCGGGCACCGGACAGGCGGGCGGCAGTCTCGAAGTCCAGCCAGCCGTGCTGCTCGCCCAGGGCGACGTGGTCCTTGATGTCGAAATCGAAGGTGCGCGGGGTGCCCCAGCGACGGACTTCGACGTTCTCTTCCTCGTCGGCGCCCACCGGCACGGATTCGTGTGGCAGGTTCGGGATGTTCAGCAGCAGGCTGTCCAGCTCGGCCTGGATGGCGTCCAGTTCGCGCTTGCCGGATTCCAGCTCCTCGGCCATGCGATTGACCTCGGCCTTCAGCGGCGCGACGTCTTCGCCGTTCTTCATGGCCAGGCCGATGGCCTTGGAACGCGAGTTGCGCTCGGCCTGCAGGGTCTCGGTGCGGGTCTGCACGGACTTGCGCTGGCTCTCCAGCGCTTCGATGCGCGCCACGTCCAGGGTGAAGCCACGGGTGGCCAGGCGTTCGGCCACTTCCTGCGGCTGGGTACGAACCAGTTTGGAATCGAGCATGCTGTCTTCTCGTGTCTAGTGTCGGGCGGCGCTCGCGGGCGCCACTTCAGGATTTTCTGCGCTTGCGCGGACTGCTCTGGTCGAGATTCGCCAGGTGGCGCAACTTCTCGCCGATCTTCAGCTCCAGCCCGCGCGGCACGGGTTGGTAATACTGGCGCGGCTCCATGTACTCGGGGAAGTAGTCTTCTCCGGCCGCATAGGCATCCGGCTCATCATGGGCGTAACGATACTCGTCGCCATAGCCCAGGTTCTTCATCAATTTGGTCGGTGCGTTGCGCAAGTGCAGCGGCACTTCCAGCGAGCCACTCTCCGCCACGTCCCGGCGCGCCGTGTTATAGGCGTTGTAGACGGCATTGCTCTTCGGCGCACAGGCCAGGTAGACGATAGCCTGCGCAATGGCCAGTTCGCCTTCCGGACTGCCCAGGCGCTCCTGCACATCCCAGGCGTGAAGGCACAGGGTCAGGGCACGCGGATCGGCGTTACCGATGTCTTCGCTGGCCATGCGCACCACGCGACGGGCGATGTACAGCGGATCGCAGCCGCCATCGAGCATGCGCGAATACCAGTACAGCGCGCCATCAGGGCTGGAGCCGCGCACCGACTTGTGCAGCGCGCTGATCTGGTCGTAGAAGGCCTCGCCACCCTTGTCGAAGCGCCGGCGCGAGTCGCCCAGCAGGTTCTGCAGCAGCTCGGCGCTGATCTCGCCATTGTCCTCGGCGAGGTCGGAGGCGTTCTCCAGCAGGTTGAGCAGGCGCCGGCCATCGCCGTCGGCGGCGGCCATGAGGATGGCGAAGCTGTCGTCGGGCAGGCTCAGGTTGCGCTTGCCCAGGCCCTTCTCTTCGGTCAGCGCACGCTCGACCAACCGGCGCAGGGCCGCTTCGTCCAGGCTTTTCAGCACATAGACGCGGGCGCGGGAGAGCAGCGCGTTGTTCAGCTCGAAGGACGGGTTCTCGGTGGTCGCTCCGATGAAGATCAGGGTGCCGTCTTCCACATAGGGCAGGAAGGCGTCTTGCTGGCTCTTGTTGAAGCGGTGCACTTCGTCGACGAAGAGGATGGTCCGGCGGCCGTACTGCGCGGCATGCTGCTTGGCCACTTCCACCGCCTGGCGGATTTCCTTCACGCCCGAGAGCACCGCCGAGATGGTCTCGAAGTGCGCATCGGTGACCTGGGCCAGCAGCTTCGCCAGGGTGGTCTTGCCCACCCCGGGCGGGCCCCAGAAGATCATCGAGTGCAGCGCGCCCTGCTCCAGCGCCTCACGCAGCGGCTTGCCGCGGGCGAGCAGGTGCTCCTGGCCGACGTACTCGTCCAGGCTGGTCGCGCGCAGGCGCGCGGCCAGGGGCTGGGAAACGGGGGAGGAGCTGAACAGGTCCACGAATCTTACCTATCGATCAATCCGGCGCGAAGCCGGTCACTCCTGGATGACGTCGACGCCCTTGGGCACGTCGAAGACGAACTGCTTGGCGTCCATCGCCTCGTTCATCTTCACGTCGAAGAACAGGATGTTGGTGCGCTGGCCGACGCTGTCGATCAGTTGCATGTCATTCACCACGCCGCTGCGGAAGGAAATCCGCAGGCTGTCGAACAGGGTGTCCTTGGCCTTGGGCTTGAGGATGAAGTCCACCACGTTACCACCGTCCTTCGCGGTGATGTCGAAGCTCTGGCCGATCTTCGAGACATCGCCGGAGAGCAACAGCGCCGGGGTCTGGGTCAGGCGCAGGTCGAGCTTCTGGATAGTCACCTGCTCCAGGTCCGGGTCATAGAGCCAGATCTTCTCGCCATTGGAGATGAGCAGTTGCTCGTTCGGTGCATCGGTGTGCCAGCGGAACAGGCCCGGACGCTTGAGGCCCAGGGTACCGGCGGTTTCCTGCAGGCGGGTGCCGCTGCCGTCCAGGGTCAGCTGGGAGAAACGTGCGGTCAGGGTCTGGGCCTTGCTGAGCATCCCGCTCAGACGCTGGGCGGCGGCATCGTCGGCATGGGCCTGGACGCCAGCACAAGCCAGCGCAGCAACGAACAACAGGCGGATCAGACGCATCGAAATCCTCGAAGTCGAATCAATCACGGATCGGGGCCGGCGCGATGACTTCGCGCGAGCCATTGGTATTCATCGGGGTGACCACGCCGGCCATCTCCATCGCCTCGATCATCCGTGCGGCGCGGTTGTAGCCGATCTTCAGCTTGCGCTGCACGGCGGAAATGGACGCACGACGGCTTTCGGTGACGAAACGCACGGCCTCGTCGTAAAGCGGATCGTCCTCGCTGCCCTCGCCGCCTTCGCCACCACCACCCTCGAAGGAACCGCCGCCACCGCCTTCTTCGGCGCCGGCGAGGATGTCCTCGATGTAGTTCGGCGCACCACGCAGCTTCCATGCTTCGACCACGCGATGCACTTCCTCATCGGAGACGAAAGCGCCGTGGACGCGGATCGGCAGGCCGGTGCCCGGCGGCAGGTAGAGCATGTCGCCGTGGCCCAGCAGTTGCTCGGCGCCACCCTGGTCGAGAATGGTGCGCGAGTCGATCTTGCTGGATACCTGGAAGGCGATACGGGTCGGGATGTTCGCCTTGATCAGGCCGGTGATCACATCCACCGACGGACGCTGGGTCGCCAGGATCAGGTGGATGCCCGCCGCGCGCGCCTTCTGGGCGATACGGGCGATCAGTTCTTCCACCTTCTTGCCGACGATCATCATCATGTCGGCGAATTCGTCGACCACCACTACGATGGTCGGCAGGGTCTGCAACAACGGTGCCTCGTCTTCCATGCTCTCGCGGC
Source organism: Pseudomonas sp. ATCC 13867 (assembly GCF_000349845.1). NCBI lineage: Bacteria > Pseudomonadati > Pseudomonadota > Gammaproteobacteria > Pseudomonadales > Pseudomonadaceae > Pseudomonas > Pseudomonas sp. ATCC 13867. The sequence goes on from NC_020829.1 coordinate 3,080,496, forward strand.
GGTACAGCGGGTCGGTCAGCGGCGTGCCAGCCTCCTCCGCGTCCTTCACCTTGCGGTTGAAGCCAGCGAGATTACGCACGCCCATCGCCGCCATCAGCTTGTAGCGGCGCTCCATCTCGGCAACGCTCCAGCGCAGGGCGTTGGCAGCCTCCTTCATGTCGGTGACCACCGGGCAGAGCAGGTGCGGGATGCCTTCGTAGATCGACAATTCCAGCATCTTCGGGTCGATCATGATCAGGCGCGCCTCGTCGGGCGTGGACTTGAACAGGATCGACAGCAGCATGGCGTTCACGCCCACCGACTTACCGGAACCGGTGGTACCGGCCACCAGCAAGTGCGGCATCTTCGCCAGATCGGTGATGATCGGGTTGCCGCCGATGTCGTGGCCCAGGGCCAGCGGCACGGTGGACTTGTGTTCGTCGTATTCCGGCGTCATCAGCACTTCGGAGAAGCGCACCATCTGCCGGTCTTCGTTGGGAATCTCGATGCCGACGGTGGTCTTGCCGGGGATAACTTCCACCACGCGCACGCTGATCACCGCCAGCGAACGCGCCAGGTCCTTGGCCAGGTTGGAGATGCGGCTGACCTTCACGCCTGCGGCCGGCTGGATTTCGAAACGGGTGATCACCGGGCCCGGATGGACCGATTCCACCACGACCTCGACACCGAACTCCTTGAGCTTGATCTCCAGCAGGCGCGACATGGCCTCCAGGGATTCCGGGGAGTAGCTTTGCTTCTTCTCGGCGGCCGGATCGAGGATCGACAGCGGCGGCAGCGTGCCTTCCACGGCGGTATCGACGAACAGCGGCGCCTGTTTCTCCTTCAGCACACGCTTGCTCGGCTCGGCGGACTTGACGGCAGGCGGTGGCACGTCGATCTTCGGCGCCACACGCTTCTCGCGCTCCTGCACGCTCTTGACCAGGGCTTCCTCGCGCTCGATCAGGCGCTCCTTGACCTTGGCCTGCTCGCGCCGGTCGGCAACGATGGGCGCGGCGACTTCGGCCACGCGCTCATCCACTTCGCGCAGCTGGGCGACCAGTTGCTTGTGCTCGCTGCGAGCGCTCCACCAGCGATTGGCGGCGTTGTGGATCAGTTCGAAGAGATCGAGGGTGATCTTGCCGGTCACGTCCATGACCTTGAACCAGGACAGGTCGGCAAAGACGGTCATGCCGAACAGGAACAAGGCCAGGAACAACAGGGTGCTGCCCTGCACGTTCAGCGCATTGACCCCCAGTTGCCCCAGGCTCTCGCCCAGGGCGCCGCCGGCGCTGGCCGGCATGTGGCTGCCACTGGCATGGAAATGGATGTAGGCCAGCGCGGAACCGGCCAGCACCAGGAATACCAGGCCGATCAGGCGCCAGGAGAACAGCCAGCCGCTCCATTCCCAGGACATGTGCCGCTTGCGGAAGACCTGATACGTCTTCACCGCCAGCAGCAGCGGGAACAGGTAGGCGAAATAGCCCAGCACCATGAACAGGATGTCGGCGCTCAGTGCGCCCAGGCGACCGGCGGCGTTCTGCACCTGTTCGACGTGGCTGGAATGGCTCCAGCCCGGATCGGACGGATCATAGGTGAGCAGCGCCATCCACAGGTAAAGGCAGAGCGCGCCCAGCGCGATCAACGCCCCTTCCTTCAGGCGATAGTGCAGTTGCTGACGCCAGGCGGCGGCATGGCTTGCTGTGGTGGTGTCCTTCAAAACGCGTCTATTCCTGCGCTCTACGCGCGTCCGAGAGTCGTTGAGCCTCAAAACAGGCCTATTGTACGGCTTTGGCCAGCCGATGCCAGCGAGCCCGGAAGCGTCCGACGGCGCTTTTGCCGGCTTTCCGAGGTTCGGTGTAGCATAGCCCATCACCGATTTTCGGCTGCTCAATTGGAGCATGCATTCTCTTACGTGACAAAGGCTTATGGAGTCTTTTTATGAGTGAAGTCAAGCATTCGCGCCTGATCATCCTGGGCTCCGGCCCCGCGGGCTATACCGCTGCCGTGTACGCCGCGCGCGCCAACCTCAAGCCTGTTGTCATCACCGGCATCCAGCCCGGCGGCCAGCTCACCACCACTACCGAAGTCGACAACTGGCCCGGCGATGTCGAGGGCCTGACCGGTCCCGCCCTGATGCAGCGCATGGAGCAGCACGCCCAGCGTTTCGATACCGAGATCGTTTACGACCACATCCACACCGCCGAGTTGCAGCAAAAGCCCTTCACCCTCAAGGGCGACAGCGGTACCTACACCTGCGACGCGCTGATCATTGCCACCGGCGCCTCCGCGCAGTACCTGGGCATGTCCTCCGAGCAGGCCTTCATGGGCAAGGGCGTTTCCGCCTGCGCCACCTGTGACGGCTTCTTCTACCGCAACCAGGTGGTCTGCGTGGTCGGCGGCGGCAACACCGCCGTGGAAGAGGCGCTGTATCTGTCCAACATCGCCAAGGAAGTCCACCTGATCCACCGCCGCGACAAGCTGCGTTCGGAGAAAATCCTCCAGGACAAGCTGTTCGAGAAAGCCCAGAACGGCAATGTGCGCCTGCACTGGAACACCACCCTGGACGAAGTCCTGGGCGATGACATGGGCGTGATCGGCGTACGCCTGAAGAACACCGAAAGTGGCGCAACCCGCCAACTGGACCTGTCCGGCGTATTCATCGCCATCGGCCACAAGCCCAACACCGACCTGTTCACCGGCCAACTGGAAATGCATGACGGCTACCTGAAGATCAAGGGTGGCGCCGAAGGCAACGCCACCCAGACCAGCATCGAAGGCGTGTTCGCCGCAGGCGACGTGGCCGACCACGTCTACCGCCAGGCAATCACCTCCGCCGGCGCCGGCTGCATGGCCGCGCTGGACGCCGAAAAGTTCCTCGACGACAACTGATCGGTCAAAGGGGGAGGCCCGCCCTCCCCTCCTCCACCCATGCTCAATTGGCTTTCTCGCGACAACTTCGACTTCCCACCCCTGGACAAGGCCCTGCACGAGCCCAACGGCCTGCTCGCGGCCGGCGGCGATCTCGACCCGCGCCGACTGGTCCAGGCGTATCGCCACGGCTGCTTCCCCTGGTACCAGGACGGCCAGCCGATCCTCTGGTGGTCGCCCGATCCGCGCACCGTGCTGTTCCCCGACGAACTGCACGTTTCCCGCAGCCTGGCAAAGCTCATCCGCCAGCAGCGCTATCAGGTCACCATCGACCAGGCCTTCGAGCAGGTCATCCACGGCTGCGCCGGCCCGCGCGACTACGCCGACGACACCTGGATCACCACGCCAATGCAGCAGGCCTACTGCGAGCTGCATCGCATGGGCATCGCACATTCGGTGGAAGCCTGGGACGGCAACGCGTTGGTCGGCGGCCTTTACGGGCTGGCCATTGGCCGGCTGTTCTTCGGCGAATCCATGTTCAGCCGCGCGGACAATGCCTCCAAGGTAGCGTTCGTCGGCCTGGTGCAGCGCCTGAAGACTGCCGGCTTCGAACTGATCGACTGCCAGATGCCGACCCAGCACCTGCACAGCTTTGGTGCGCGAGCCATTTCCCGACGGGAATTTTCCGCCTATCTGCGCCGCCATCTCGACCAATCGCCATTACTGGACTGGACTTCCCAAGCGGACCAGCCCAGCCTGACATAAACTTGCCAGAGGGTCCTCGCAGGGGTTGAAGATGACCGAGCTCGCCCGCCTGAAGTTTTACGCCACACAGCCGCATCCATGCAGCTATCTGCCCGAGGAGCAGGCCACCACCCTGTTCCTCGACCCCAGTCAGCCTATGGACACGCAGCTGTATGCCTCGCTTTCGGAGGTCGGCTTCCGGCGCAGCGGTGAGCACCTGTACCGCCCCCACTGCCAGCACTGCACCGCCTGTATCCCGGCGCGCATCCCGGCCACCAGCTTCCAGCCCAGCCGCCAGCAGAAACGCATCCTCAAGCGCAACACCGACCTCGAGATCCTCCGCAAGCGGCCGACCTTCACCGAGGAGTACTACGCGCTGTACATGCGCTACATCGAGCAACGCCACGCTGACGGAGACATGTACCCGCCCAGCCGCGACCAGTTCGCCACCTTCCTGGTGCGCGACCTGCCGTTCAGCTGCTTCTTCGAGTTCCGCCTGCAGGGCCGCCTGCTGGCCGTGGCCGTCACCGACGTGCTGCCCAATGGACTCTCGGCGGTCTACACCTTCTACGACCCCGACGAAGAGCGCCGCAGCCTGGGCCGCTTCGCCATCCTCTGGCAGATCGCCGAGACTCACCGCCTGGGCCTGCATGCGGTCTATCTCGGCTACTGGATCAAGAACTGCCGGAAGATGAACTACAAGACCCAGTACCGGCCAATCGAGCTGTTCGTGAACCAGCGCTGGGTGGTGCTGAACTGATCCATTACGCGCCACTTGGCGTGATGAGGCAATTTCAGGCACAATGTGTGCCTTTTTTAATGACCTGAAACTTCAGGCAACCATAGATACCGAGGGTTCTACTGCATGTCGAAAGAAGACAGCTTCGAAATGGAAGGCACTGTCGTCGACACCCTGCCCAACACCATGTTCCGCGTGGAGTTGGAGAACGGGCACGTCGTTACCGCGCACATCTCCGGCAAGATGCGCAAGAACTACATCCGCATCCTGACCGGCGACAAGGTTCGCGTAGAACTGACGCCCTACGACCTGTCCAAGGGTCGTATCACCTACCGCGCCCGCTGACGGACGGTAGCGCCGGCAGTCGAAGCCGGCACATATAAAAGCGCCCGGCATTGCCGGGCGTTTTCGTTTGAGCCTGATGCTCGTCAGGCCGGCTCCGCGGCGATCACCTCGAACTCGAAGGCCAGCTCGCCATCCTTCAGATCCACATGGGCCACCCCCCCATGCTCGGCCAGTTCGCCGAACAGGATCTCCTCAGCCAGCGGCCGCTTGATCTTGTCCTGGATCAGCCGCGCCATCGGGCGCGCGCCCATCTGCGGATCGTAGCCCTTGTCCGCCAACCAGCCGCGCGCCGCATCGCTGACCTCGATCTGCACATGCTTGTCCTCCAACTGCGCCTGCAGCTCGGTGAGGAACTTGTCGACAATGCTCTTGATGGTCTCGTGACTGAGACGACCGAACTGGATGATGGTATCCAGGCGGTTGCGGAACTCCGGCGTGAAGCTCTTCTTGATCACTTCCATCGCGTCGGTCGAGTGATCCTGCAGCGTGAAGCCGATGGAGGCCCGCGCCGCGGTTTCCGCGCCCGCGTTGGTGGTCATGATCAGGATGACATTGCGGAAGTCCGCCTTGCGCCCGTTGTTGTCGGTCAGGGTGCCGTGATCCATTACCTGCAGCAGCAGGTTGAAGACTTCCGGATGCGCCTTCTCGATCTCGTCCAGCAGCAGCACGCAATGTGGAGTCTTGGTGATCGCCTCGGTGAGCAGGCCGCCCTGGTCGAAGCCGACGTAGCCCGGAGGCGCACCGATCAGACGAGACACGGTATGCCGCTCCATGTACTCGGACATGTCGAAGCGCACCAGCTCCACGCCCAGCGCCTTGGCCAACTGGCGAGCCACCTCGGTCTTGCCCACCCCTGTCGGGCCGGAGAACAGGAACGAGCCGACGGGCTTGTCCGGCGACTTGAGACCGGCGCGCGACAACTTGATAGCCGTGGACAGCGATTCGATGGCCGCCGCCTGACCGAACACGGTCAGCTTCAAGTCACGCTCGAGGTTGCGCAGCAGCTCTTTATCGGAGCTGGACACGTGCTTGGGCGGAATCCGCGCGATCTTCGCGACGATGTCCTCGACCTGCGGCACCTCGATGCGCTTCACACGCTTCTCTTCGGGCTGCAGGCGCTGGTAGGCACCCGCTTCGTCGATCACGTCGATGGCCTTGTCCGGCATGTGCCGGTCATTGATGTAGCGGGCGGCCAGCTCGGCGGCGGCGCGCAGCGCTTCATCGCTGTACTCGATATGGTGGTGCTGCTCGAAGCGTGGCTTCAGCCCCTTGAGGATACCGACGGTGTCCTCGATGGACGGCTCGGTGACGTCGACCTTCTGGAAGCGGCGAGCCAGCGCGCGATCCTTCTCGAAGATGCCACGGAACTCCTGGAAGGTAGTCGAGCCGATGCAGCGGATCTCTCCGGAAGACAGCAGCGGCTTGAGCAGGTTGGAGGCATCCATCACCCCGCCCGACGCCGCGCCGGCACCGATGATGGTGTGGATTTCGTCAATGAACAGCACCGCATGCGGCCGCTTGCGCAGCTCATTGAGCAGTGCCTTGAAGCGCTTTTCGAAGTCGCCACGGTACTTGGTACCCGCCAGCAATGCCCCCAGATCCAGGGAGTAGACGACGCTGTCGGACAGCAAATCCGGCACCTGGCCATCGACGATGCGCTTGGCCAGACCTTCGGCGATAGCGGTCTTGCCGACGCCCGCCTCGCCGACCAGCAGCGGGTTGTTCTTGCGACGGCGCGCGAGGATCTGCGCGACGCGCTCGACTTCCGACTCGCGGCCAACCAGCGGATCGATGCGCCCCTGGCGCGCCAGATCGTTCAGGTTGCTGGCATAGGCATCCAGCGGATGGCTGGAGGTGGATGACTCGCCGCCCTCTTCGTCCTGCATGTCCTGTTCGCTGTCCTGCTGCTCGGCATGGCCCGGCACCTTGGAGATACCGTGGGCGATGTAGTTGACCACGTCGATCCGTGCAACGCTTTGCTGCTTGAGCAGGAACACCGCCTGGCTTTCCTGTTCGCTGAAGATGGCCACCAGCACGTTGGCGCCGGTCACTTCGCGCTTGCCGGAGCTCTGAACGTGAAACACCGCGCGCTGCAATACGCGCTGGAAGCCCAGGGTCGGCTGGGTCTCGCGATCCTCATCATGCTGGGGGATCAGCGGCGTGGTGGAGTCGATGAACTCCTGCAGGTCTCGCCGCAGCTTGTCCAGATTGGCTCCACACGCTCTCAGGACCGTTGCGGCAGCTTCATTGTCCAGAAGCGCCAACAGCAAGTGCTCAACGGTCATGAACTCATGCCGTTTCGCCCGCGCCTCCTTGAAGGCGAGATTGAGGGTGACTTCGAGCTCTCGATTCAACATGACTTCACCTCGCTCCCAAACATCCGCATCAACCTTCTTTCTCTATTTCGCACAACAGTGGATGTTGGCTCTCCCTCGCATATTGATTGACCTGCATGGCTTTGGTTTCCGCGACATCACGGGTAAAGGTCCCGCAGTGCGCCTTGCCTTGAGTATGCACGGTCAACATGACCTTGGTTGCCTGCTCACGGTTCATGTTGAAGTACAGCTCGAGCACCTCGACCACGAAATCCATCGGGGTGTAATCATCGTTGAACATGATGACCCGATACATGGACGGTGCTTTCAGCGCAGGCTTGGATTCCTCGACCGCGAGCCCCGTCCCTTCGTCTTCCAATGGATCCGGGCGGTCCTGATTGAATGTTAGTCGAATCTGGCTACTTGCATGCATGCTGGAATAAAAGCTTTGCGAGTGGGTGAATGAGGGGGCCGACTGGAGTTTGAATCGCCTCTCAGGCCCAGACGATGCCGCCTTGACTAACGGCAAAAGGGTGTTACAACCAAAGGATACCCCCGGAGGGTATCAGGAGTTCCGGACGCCAGTCTCGTTAAAGGCTGAAGCGGAATAGTAGTGGATGATACTCCAGCGATGGAGTCCTTTGCAGAGGGATATCAGCATGCTCAGCGGTAAGGTCAAGTGGTTCAACAACGCCAAGGGCTATGGATTCATCCTGGCTGAAGGCCGAGATGAGGACCTGTTCGCTCATTACTCGGCGATCCAGATGGATGGCTACAAGACACTCAAGGCCGGCCAGCCCGTCAGCTTCGAGATCCTGCAAGGTCCGAAGGGGTTGCATGCGGTCAACATCCAACCCATCAACGCCAACGCATCCATTCCCTCCGCCCAGACTGCCCCGAGCAGCGAGATCCAGAACATCACGGCAGAGGCCTGATCCCCCCGGATCAGCAGAATGAAAAGGCCGGCATCAGCCTAATGCTGTTCACTTAAGCATTTGAGCTGTTGTCGCGGCTCCCTGAAAATCCGATGCCAGACTTCTGGCATCGGATTTTTTATGTCTTTCCAACAGCAACTGCTCGACCTAGGCGAGTTGTTCAACTTCTCCGATTTGAGCACCTTCACCCAGAACATTCCGGTCGAGTGGGTGGCGTCCGCGCTGGACCTTTCCGCCCAGGCGACCATCCGGCGGCGCCGCCTGCCCAGCGACCAGGTGCTCTGGCTGGTGCTGGGGATGGCGTTGTTCCGCGACGAACCGGTCCATGAAGTGGCAAGGCGTCTGAACATCTGCGCCCAGGGGCTGGCCTCCTACGACCTTCTGGCCAGAAGTGGCGTCACCGAGGCGCGCAAACGGTTGGGTGCCGATCCGGTTGAGTGGCTGTTTCGCCAGACGGGTCACCAATGGGGCCGCGAGCGCTACGACGGCGATACCTGGCAGGGCTTGCAGGTGTTGGCCGTGGATGGCGCACTGCTGCGCACCCCAGACACCCCCGAACTCCGGGAGCATTTCGGCTCTGGCAATACCTCCACCGACCGCCAGACACCATTCCCCATGCTGCGGCTTGCAGCCCTGATGAATGTGCGCTCGCACCTGATCCTGGATGCCCAGCTGAGTCCCTACCGCCGTAGCGAAATGCGCTTGGCCGATACATTCCTGCAGCAGGTTCCCGATCACTCGGTGACGCTGTTCGACAAGGGATTTTGGAGTGCTGACTTGCTACTGGGGCTGGCCAAGGGCGGTGACAACCGTCATTGGTTGATTCCGGCACGCAAGGCCCTGGTCAGCGAGGAGGTGACGCGTTACGGCAAAGGGGATCGCCTGCTGCGCATGAAGGTGTCGACCCCGGCACGCAAGCGCAATCCGGACCTGCCAACGCACTGGGAGGTGCGTGAGGTCAGCTACGAAGTAGGGGGCAAGGTAAAAACCCTTTTGACCTCACTGCCGGCGGATATCCATAACGCCAAAGCCGTGGTGAAGCTGTACCAGGAACGCTGGGAGATCGAGCTGGGCTTCCGGGATATCAAAAGCTCCTTACAGCAGAATGCAATGACCCTGCGCAGCAAGGTCAAGGAACTGGTCTATCAAGAGGTCTGGGGAGTGTTGCTGGCCTACAACATCATCCGCCGTGAGGCCAGTCAGGCTGCGGTGGCCTTTGGCCGTTCCCCAAGCGACATACGTTTCAAGCCGGTGGCCCACTATATCGCCGTGCAATTGATCGTGATGGCGGCGGCCAACCCGATTTCGGCAACAGGCAGGCGCCTCTCGGAGCTGAGATCGGGACTCGGAGGACTGTTTCTGGATCACCGTCCAAGGCCCTCAAGACCAAGGACGGTGAAGATCTCCAAGTCCCGCTACCCAGTGGATTGCAAGGCTGCTCCGCTTAAGTGAACAGCATTACGGCATCAGCCGGCCTTTTTTATGAGCGTGTCACCCGGATTACATCTTGGCGATGATCGCGTCACCGAACTCCGAGCAGGACAGCAGCTTGGCGCCTTCCATCAGGCGCTCGAAATCATAGGTTACAGTTCTGGCCGCGATGGCGCCGTTCACACCCTTGATGATCAGGTCGGCCGCTTCCGGCCAGCCCATGTGGCGCAGCATCATCTCGGCAGAGAGGATCACCGAACCCGGATTCACCTTGTCGAGCCCCGCATACTTGGGTGCGGTGCCGTGGGTCGCCTCGAACATGGCCACCGAGTCGGACAGGTTGGCGCCCGGCGCAATGCCGATGCCGCCCACCTCCGCCGCCAGGGCGTCGGACAGGTAGTCGCCGTTCAGGTTGAGGGTGGCGATCACGTCGTACTCGGCCGGACGCAGCAGGATCTGCTGCAGCATGGCGTCGGCGATCACGTCCTTCACCACGATGTTCTTGCCGGTGTTGGGATTCTTGAACTGCATCCACGGGCCGCCGTCGAGCAGCTGGGCGCCGAACTCGTCACGGGCCAGTTCGTAGCCCCAGTCCTTGAAGGCACCTTCGGTGAACTTCATGATGTTGCCCTTGTGAACGATGGTCACGGAGCTGCGATCATTGTCCACGGCATACTGCAGGGCCTTGCGCACCAGGCGCTTGGTACCTTCCAGGGAAACCGGCTTGATGCCGATACCGCAGTTGTCGGTGAAGCGGATCTTCTTGACGCCCATTTCCTCGGTGAGGAACTTGATGATCTTCTGGGCCTCGGGCGTGCCGGCCTTCCACTCGACGCCGGCATAGATGTCTTCGGAGTTCTCGCGGAAGATCACCATGTCCACGTCACCAGGCTTCTTCACCGGGCTCGGCACACCTTCGAACCAACGCACCGGGCGCAGGCAGACATAGAGGTCGAGCTGCTGGCGCAGTGCCACGTTCAGCGAGCGGATACCGCCACCCACCGGAGTGGTCAGCGGCCCTTTGATGGACACGACGTAGTCGCGAACGGCATCCAGGGTTTCCTGGGGCAGCCAGGTGTCCTGATCATAGACCTGGGTGGCCTTCTCGCCCGCATAGACTTCCATCCACGCGATCTTGCGCTCGCCTTTGTAGGCTTTCTCGACGGCAGCGTCGACGACCTTGATCATGACCGGGCTGATGTCGGCGCCAATGCCATCACCCTCGATGAACGGGATGATCGGGTTCTTCGGTACATTCAAGGACATATCGGCGTTGACGGTGATTTTGTCACCGGCCGGCACCTGGATCTTTTGGTATCCCATGCTGAACTCCGCGTTGTGGTTAAACCCTCTTGCAGCCCATTAGGGTAGCCCACAAGAAGGCAATCGAACTACATCTTCCTTAGTCTAAAAACGGCGCACGCGTAAACCCTGCCATTAGGGTGGTATACTGGTCCGCATGACTTAATGGTCATCGAGGTCCGAGCAGTCTGGGACCAGACTCTCTCCCCTCGCAACGGCGGAGTCCACACCAGGAACCCGTCGTACAACGCTCTACTGGCGCCCCAATATCCCCGCGGCAATTCTCGAAGGTCGATCAACCACTTCGTTGAACGCAAGCGTGTACCAACGCGATTCGAGACTCTGTGCGCGCCCAGCAAAGAAGAGAGTTAGAACGAGATGTCCATCCGCTCGAAGATCACCTACACCTTCACCGACGAAGCACCCGCCCTTGCCACCTATTCGCTTCTTCCCATCGTAAAAGCCTTCGCCGCCTCCGCCGGCATCGACGTAGAAACCCGCGACATCTCTCTTGCAGGCCGCATCCTGGCCTCCTTCGCCGACAAACTCGGCGACCAGGCCATCGAAGACGACCTGGCCTACCTGGCCCAACTGGCCACCGCCCCCGAAGCCAACATCATCAAGCTGCCGAACATCTCCGCTTCGGTACCGCAGCTCAAGGGCGCCATCGCCGAGCTGCAGAAGCTGGGCTACGCCGTTCCGGACCTCCCGGAAGACCCGCAGACCGACGAAGAAAACGACACCCGCGCGCGCTACGCCAAGGTCCTGGGCAGCGCCGTGAACCCGGTCCTGCGCGAAGGCAACTCCGACCGCCGCGCCCCCGCCGCCGTGAAAGCCTACGCCCGCAAGCACCCGCACAGCATGGGCAAGTGGAGCATGGCGTCGCGCTCCCACGCCGACTACATGCGCGGCGGCGACTTCTTCTCCAGCGAGCAGTCGGTGACCATTCCGCAGGCCGGTGACGTCCGTCTCGAGTTCGTCGGCAAAGACGGCAAGGTCGAGGTCAAGAAGACCCTGAAGATGCAGGAAGGCGAAGTCCTCGACAGCATGTTCATGAGCTGCGGCAAGCTGCGCGACTTCTTCGAGAAGACCCTGCAGGACTGCAAGGAAACCGGCGTCATGTGGTCCCTGCACGTCAAGGCGACCATGATGAAGATCTCCCACCCGATCGTCTTCGGCCACGCCGTCACCGTCTACTACAAGGACGTGTTCGACAAGTACGGCAAGCTGTTCGAAGAGCTGGGCGTGAACCCGAACAACGGCATTTCCAGCGTCTACGACAAGATCAAGTCGCTGCCCGCCTCGCAGCAGGAAGAAATCCTCCACGACATCCACGAGGTGTACAGCCACCGCCCGGAAATGGCGATGGTCGACTCGGTCAAGGGCATCACCAACCTGCACATCCCCAGCGACGTGATCGTCGACGCCTCCATGCCGGCGATGATCCGCAACTCCGGCCAGATGTGGGGCAAGGACGGCAAGCAGAAGGACACCAAGGCGGTAATGCCGGAAAGCACCTACGCCCGCATGTACCAGGAGATGATCAACTTCTGCAAGACCAACGGCGCCTTCGACCCGACCACCATGGGCAGCGTGCCGAACGTCGGCCTGATGGCACAGAAGGCCGAGGAGTATGGCTCCCACGACAAGACCTTCGAGATGGAAGCCGATGGCACCATGCGCGTGGTCGACGCCGACGGCAAGGTACTGATGCAGCACGAAGTACAGGCCGGCGACATCTGGCGCGCCTGCCAGACCAAGGACGCCCCGATCCGCGACTGGGTCAAGCTGGCCGTCACCCGCGCCCGCCAGTCCAACACCCCGGCCATCTTCTGGCTGGACCCGGAGCGCGCCCACGACAATGAGCTGCGCAAGAAGGTCGAGCTGTACCTGCAGGACTACGACCTGACCGGCCTGAACATCAGCATCAAGGACTACAACGAAGCCATCCGTACCAGCATGGAGCGCCAGATCCGCGGCCTGGACACCATCTCCGTGACCGGCAACATCCTGCGCGACTACCTGACCGACCTGTTCCCGATCATGGAGCTGGGCACCTCGGCCAAGATGCTGTCCATCGTTCCGCTGATGGCCGGCGGCGGCATGTACGAGACCGGCGCCGGCGGTTCGGCGCCCAAGCACGTACAGCAGCTGGTGGAAGAGAACTACCTGCGCTGGGACTCCCTGGGCGAGTTCCTGGCCCTGGCCGTCTCCTTCGAGGAAGAAGGCATCAAGACCGGCAACGCCAAGGCCAAGGTCCTGAGCAAGACCCTCGACGAAGCCACCGGCAAGCTGCTGGACAACAACAAGTCGCCGTCGCGCAAGGTTGGTGAAATCGACAACCGCGGCAGCCACTTCTACCTGGCGATGTACTGGGCCCAGGCCCTGGCCGCGCAGAACGACGACGCCGAACTGAAGGCCCACTTCAGCGCACTGGCCAAGACCCTGACCGAGCAGGAAGCGACCATCGTCGCCGAACTGAACGGCGTCCAGGGCAAGCCGGCCGACATCGGCGGTTACTACCGCTCCAACCCGGAGCTGACCTCGCAGGTCATGCGCCCGAGTGCGACCTTCAACGCCGCAATCGACGCACTGGCGTAAGCCGCTTCGCGTGACACCAGAACCCCGGGCCTGCCCGGGGTTCTGCTTTCCGCACCCCGCCACGTTAAACTCGCGCCTTCCGACCTAACGAGATCGCAACCATGCGCTGGCTAGCACACGTCACCGTCGCCACCATCGTCGAAGACCAGGGCCGCTTCCTGCTGGTGGAAGAAATGTCCGCTGACAAAAAGCAGGTCTTCAACCAGCCCGCCGGCCACCTGGAAGCCAACGAAACCCTCATCGAGGCCGCCGCGCGCGAAACCCTCGAGGAAACCGGCTGGGACGTGGAGCTGACCGCTGTCACCGGCATCTACCTCTACACTGCGCCGAGCAACGGCGTGACCTACCAGCGTGTATGCTTCGCCGCCCGCCCCTTGCGCCACCACCCCGAGCGCGCACTGGACGACGGCATCCTCGGCGCCCGCTGGATGACCCGTGACGAACTCGCCGCGCAACCCGAGCGCTGGCGCAGCCATCTGGTGCTGCGCTGCATCGACGACTATCTGCGGGGCGAGCGCTATCCGCTCAGTCTGATCAAGGCCTGACGCGCAAGCAGCGCCTCTGCCGCCCGGCTCTGGTAGAATCTCCGCCTTTACCTGCACCCGTGATGCGCCACCATGTCTGATTCCGCTCCTTCTTCGCTGAAAAGCCCCCAGAACACCCGCGTCATTGTCGGCATGTCCGGCGGCGTGGATTCCTCCGTCTCCGCCCTCCTCCTCAAGGAACAGGGTTACCAGGTGGAAGGCCTGTTCATGAAGAACTGGGAAGAGGACGACGGCACCGAATACTGCACCGCCATGACCGACCTGGCCGACGCCCAGGCCGTCTGCGACCGCATCGGCATCCAGCTGCACACCGCCAATTTCGCCGCGGAATACTGGGACAACGTCTTCGAACACTTCCTCGAAGAGTACAAGGCCGGCCGCACACCGAACCCAGACATCCTGTGCAACCGCGAGATCAAGTTCAAAGCTTTCCTCGACTACGCGCTGGCCCTGGGCGCCGACCTGATCGCCACCGGCCACTACGTGCGCCGCCGCGATATCGACGGGCGCAGCGAGCTGCTCAAGGGACTGGACCCGAACAAGGACCAGAGCTACTTCCTGCACGCTGTCGGCGGCGAACAGATCGGCAAGACCCTGTTCCCGGTCGGCGAACTGGAGAAGCCCGAGGTGCGCGCCATCGCCGGGAAATACGGCCTGGCCACCGCGAAGAAGAAGGACTCCACCGGCATCTGCTTCATCGGCGAGCGCCGTTTCAGCGACTTCCTCAAGCAGTACCTGCCGGCCCAGCCGGGTGACATCGAGACCACCGACGGTACCGTCATCGGCAAGCATGTCGGCCTGATGTACCACACCATCGGCCAGCGCCAGGGCCTGGGCATCGGCGGCCTGAAGAACGCCGACGATAGCCCCTGGTACGTGCTGGAGAAGGATCTGGTGCGCAACGTCCTGGTCGTCGGCCAGGGCAACGACCACCCGTGGCTGTTCTCCCGCGCCCTGCACGCCTCGCACATCTACTGGGTCAACCCCATCGACCTGGACCAGCCCAAGGTCCTGCGCGCCAAGGTGCGCTACCGCCAGGCCGACCAGGACTGCACACTGGAACGCACCGAGAACGGCTACCGCGCCGTCTTCGACGAGCCGCAGCGCGCCGTGACCCCGGGCCAGTCCGTGGTCTTCTACGACGGCGAAATCTGCCTCGGCGGCGGCGTCATCGAATCCGCAGAACCCGCGTTCGCTAAGGACCGTAAATGAGCGATCTGCACGACCAGATCATTGCCCTCTCCGGCGTCTTCGAAGCCGCCTCTCTGGTAGACCGCCTCGCCCGCACCGGGCAGATCCCCGAGGCACCGCTGGGCTGCATGCTCGGCAGCCTGCTGGTGCGCGACCCGAAGACCACCCTCGACGTCTACGGCGGCGACACCGCCAACCTGCGCGAGGGCTTCCGCGCCCTGGTCAGCGCCCTGGAGCGTGACCCCAACAGCCTGCAGCGCGAGCCACTGCGCTACGCCCTATCGCTGATCGGCCTGGAACGCCAGTTGAACAAGCGCGACGACATGCTCGACCTGATGGGTAGCCGCCTCGACCAGATCCAACAGCAGGTCCAGCACTTCGGCCTGATCCACGAGAACGTCATCGCCTCCTGCGCCGGCCTCTACCAGGACACGCTGAGCACCTTCCGCCAGCGCATCCAGGTACACGGCGACATGCGCCATCTGCAGATCAACGCCAACGCCGCACGCATCCGCGCCCTGCTGCTGGCCGGCATCCGCTCCGCGCGCCTGTGGCGACAGCTCGGCGGCAACCGCTGGCAGATGCTGTTCAGCCGGAAGAAAATGCTCAACGAGCTGCGCCCCCTGCTGCGCGGCTGAAACACCTTCTACCGGTCGCCGCAAAGGCGACCGGAGCGCCACTTTCGTGTATGATGTGCGCCCTTTTCGTTGACCTCCAGCCACGAGAACGCCCCATGCAGCTTTCCTCCCTTACCGCGGTTTCCCCCGTTGACGGCCGTTACGGCAGCAAAACCAGCGCCCTGCGTCCGATCTTCAGTGAATACGGCCTGATCCGTTTCCGCGTCCTGGTGGAGGTTCGCTGGCTGCAGCGTCTCGCCGCCCATGCCGGCATCCCTGAAGTCGCCCCCTTCTCCGCCGAAGCCAACGCCCTGCTGAATCAGCTGGCCGATGACTTCCAGTTGGAGCACGCGCAGCGCATCAAGGACATCGAGCGCACCACCAACCACGACGTCAAGGCCGTGGAATACCTGCTCAAGGAACAAGCCGCCAAGCTGCCGGAACTGGCCAAGGTCAGCGAGTTCATCCACTTCGCCTGCACCTCCGAGGACATCAACAACCTGTCCCACGCCCTGATGCTGCGCGAAGGCCGTGATACCGTGCTGCTGCCGCTGATGCGCCAGATCGCCGACGCCATCCGCGAGCTGGCGGTGCAGTTCGCCGAAGTGCCGATGCTCTCCCGCACCCACGGCCAGCCGGCCTCCCCGACCACCCTGGGCAAGGAACTGGCCAACGTCGTCTACCGCCTGGAGCGCCAGATCAAGCAGGTCGCCTCGGTCGAACTGCTGGGCAAGATCAACGGCGCCGTGGGCAACTACAACGCCCACCTGTCCGCCTACCCACAAGTGGATTGGGAAGCCAACGCCCGCGAATTCATCGAAGGTGACCTGGGCCTGAACTGGAACCCCTACACCACCCAGATCGAGCCGCACGACTACATCGCCGAGCTGTTCGACGCAGTGGCGCGCTTCAACACCATCCTCATCGACTTCGATCGCGACGTCTGGGGCTACATCTCCCTGGGCTACTTCAAGCAGAAGACCGTCGCCGGTGAAATCGGCTCCTCGACCATGCCGCACAAGGTCAATCCGATCGACTTCGAGAACTCCGAAGGCAACCTGGGTATTGCCAACGCCCTGCTCCAGCACCTGGCCAGCAAGCTGCCGATCTCCCGCTGGCAGCGCGACCTGACCGACTCCACCGTGCTGCGCAACCTGGGCGTGGGCTTCGCCCACAGCGTCATCGCCTACGAAGCCAGCCTCAAGGGTATCGGCAAGCTGGAGCTGAATGCCGCGCGCATCGCCGACGACCTGGACGCCTGCTGGGAAGTCCTGGCCGAGCCGGTACAGACCGTCATGCGCCGCTACGGCATCGAGAACCCCTACGAGAAACTCAAGGAGCTGACCCGCGGCAAAGGCATCAGCGCCGAAGCCCTGCAGGTGTTCATCGAAGGCCTCGACATGCCGGCAGAAGCCAAGGCCGAGCTGAAGAAACTGACCCCCGCGAACTACATCGGTAACGCCGCCGCCCAGGCCAAGCGCATCTGAGATTCGCCCTGACTTTGCACGCCCGGCTGTGCCGGGCGTTTTTGTTTCAAGGACTTAACCATGAATCCTGTTATTCCTCTTCAGCTTTTGGGCGGCATCAGCGCCGAAGAATTCCTCCGCGATTACTGGCAGAAAAAGCCCCTGCTGGTGCGCCAGGCCATCCCCGACTTCAAGAGCCCACTGGAGCCTGACGAACTGGCCGGCCTGGCCCTGGAAGAGATGATCGAATCGCGCATCGTCGTCGAGCATGGCGGCAGCCCGTGGGAACTGCGCCGCGGCCCGTTCAAGGAAGAAACCTTCAAGGATCTGCCCGAGCGCGACTGGACCCTGCTGGTGCAGGCCGTCGACCAGTTCATCCCGGAAGTCGCCGAACTGCTGGAACATTTCAAGTTCCTGCCCAGCTGGCGCATCGACGACGTGATGATCAGCTACGCAGCCCCCGGCGGCGGTGTCGGCCCGCACTTCGACAACTACGACGTGTTCCTCCTCCAGGGCCACGGCCATCGCCGCTGGAAGATCGGCCAGACCTGCGATGCCAGCAGCCCGATGCTGCCTCACGCCGACCTGCGCATCCTCGCCGAGTTCGAAGAGAGCGCAGAATGGGTGCTGGAGCCCGGCGACATGCTCTACCTGCCGCCGCGCGTGGCCCACTACGGCATCGCCGAAGACGACTGCATGACCTACTCGGTCGGTTTCCGCGCCCCCAGCGCCGCCGAAGTGCTGACCCACTTCACCGACTTCCTCGCCCAGTTCCTCTCCGACGAGGAGCGCTACAGCGACGCCGGCATGAGTGCGGTGAAGGGCGACGAAGACCAGCACAAGATCCAGAGCGACGCTCTCGACCGCCTGAAAAACCTGCTGCAGGAACACATGAGCGACGAGCGCCTGCTGCTCACCTGGTTCGGCCAGTTCATGACCGAGCCGCGCTACCCGGAACTGGTCGCCGGCGAGGAAATCGAGGAAGACGAACTGACCAGCGCGATTGCCGAGGGCGCCGTACTGATCCGCAACCCCAGCGCGCGCATGGCCTGGAGCGAAGTGGACGTCGGCCTGCTGCTGTTCGCCAGCGGCCAGACCGTGGTCCTGCCGGAAAAACTCCGCGACCTGCTCAAGCTGGTGTGCTCGGCCCAATCGCTGCACGAAGAGAATCTCGGCCAATGGCTGGCCGATGAGGATGGGCGTAAGCTCGTTGGAGAACTGATCAAACAAGGCAGTCTGGAGTTCGCCGATGAGTAGCAAGATCAGGGTTCGCGTGGCGGACTGGCAAAAGGATAATGCCGACCTGCGGCGCATTCGCGAGGCAGTGTTCATCGCCGAGCAATCGGTTCCGCCGGAACTCGAATGGGACGCCGAGGACGTCGAAGCCGTGCACTTCCTGGCCTTCGAAGGTGACTACGCCATCGGTACCGCCCGCCTCCTGCCCGACGGGCATATCGGCCGGGTGTCGGTCCTCAAGGACTGGCGCGGCCTGAAGGTCGGCGACCAGCTCATGCGTGCCGCCATCGAGGAAGCCGAACGCCAGGGCTTGAAACGCCAATTGCTGACCGCCCAGGTCTACGCCATTCCCTTCTACGAACGGCTAGGCTTCAAGGTGGCCAGCGGCGAATTTCTCGACGCCGGCCTCCCCCACGTGGACATGGTGCGCGAAAGCGACTGAGGCAACGTAATGGACAACGTCCCGGAGCAAGACGACCTCCCGGTGGAACTGCCGGACATCGAGTTCCAGTCTCCGGGACGTTTCGCCATCCACAACCCACCCAGCGAAGCGCTGCCACCCGAGACGCTGGAGCCTGCGCCGTTTCGCCTCGGCGAGAATGACCAGTTGCACCGCTTCAGCAAGCCCGAAGACGCCCGCGCCCACGCCCTGGCACTGATGCAGCAGGCGCAGCGCACACTCTACCTCTACACCCCCGACCTGGAGCCCTGGCTGTACCACCACAGCAGCATCCAGGAGGCCTGCACCCAACTGCTGCTGGGCAATCCGCGCAATCGCCTGATGATCCTGGTACGCGACAGCAGCCGCGCGGTGAAGGAAGGCCATCGCCTGCTCAACCTCAGCCGGCGCCTCTCCAGCTACTGCCAGATCCGCCGGATCAACCCCGACTATCCGAGCGAAGAACACGCCTTCCTGCTGGCTGACGAGTGCGGCCTGCTGCTGCGGCCAGCGCCTGGCGAGCATGCCGGCTACGTCTACTACAACAATCCCGGTCGCACCCGTCAGTTGCTGGCACAGTTCGAACAAACCTGGAACACCAGCCTGCTCGACCCGAACCTGCGGAGTTTCCTGATTTGAGCCGACGCCCTTTCGCCCTGCTTCTCGCCTGCGGCATCAGTCTCGCCGCCGTCGCGGCACCGCGCACCGAGATCATTCCGCTCAACTACCGCACCGCCGAAGACGTGCTGCCGGTAGCGCAGTCGGTGCTGGGCAACGAAGGACGCGTCAGCGCCTATGGCAACCAGCTCGTGGTGAACGCCGAACCCGCAAAGATCCGCGAACTGCAACAGGTGCTCAATCAACTGGACACCCGCCCCCATCAACTGCTCATCAGCCTCGACACCAGCGACAACAGCCAGGGCAACCAGAGCGGCTATTCCGTGAACGGCTCGGTCAGCGCCGGCAACGTGGAAATCCAGAGCGGCCGTGGCGAAGTGAACGGTCGTGACCAGGTACGCATCATCAACCGCTCCACCAACAGCCGCGGCGGCGGTACCCAGCAAGTGCGCGCCACCGAAGGCTCGCCGGCGCTCATCCAGGTCGGCCAGAGCCAGCCGGTAACCAACGCGGGCATCGGCCCCTACGGCCAGGTCTACAGTCAGACCGAATACCGCGACGCCAACCAGGGCATGTACGTGACCGTCAGCCTCACCGGCAATCTCGCGCACATCACCCTGAGCACCCGCAACGACCGCTTCAACGGCAACTACCAGGGCTCGATGAACACCAGCGCCACCGAAACCCGGGTCAGCGGCCCGCTCGGCCAATGGATCGAGATCGGCGGCGTCAGCGAAAGCAACCGGAGCACCCAGAGCGGTTTCGCCCGCCACTACAGCACCCAGGGCCGCAACGACAGCAGCCTGCGGGTGAAAGTCGAAGTCCTCGACTAACCCCTCCGAAGGTGACTTGCCGGTCCTCGTTAGACCTTCGTGTAGTAGTCTAAAAAAACACTACAAAACGTTTGACGAACGCTCGTTTGAAAGGGCATGATGGCCTCGCTCCCGCTAACCAGAGGGCCTCAAAGCCCTCCGGATCGCGCCAGCGGCCCACCCGTCGCGCCGGTCCGTGTTGTTAAGCCCACAAGGCGGATCGACGAGGTTGCGACTGGCAAGAGGTTGTCCTGAGGGACGGGGAAGCAAGCCTGAGTAACAGCACGAAGTGACGGATTCAGCCGTCCACCATCGCCCAACGGCTGCCACGAGCCGGCAAGCGATTCTGGATGTCACCGCTGCAGTCACGAGTCTGTACGCCGCGCCACCCCACTCCTCCAGCGTCACTCCTTCTTTCGGTCGCCCCTTCGCCATCCCGCGGCGAGCAACCCGCAGCCAATTCCGTTTCGATACAGGTCTTGAGTGGGTAAGTCGGTGCTCAACCACACACATACTTTGAAGGATTGACCATGTCAGCTTATCAAAACGACATCAAAGCCGTTGCCGCCCTGAAAGAGAAAGCCGGCAACAGCTGGAGCGCTATCAACCCCGAGTCGGTTGCCCGCATGCGCGCTCAGAACCGCTTCAAGACTGGTCTGGACATCGCCAAGTACACTGCGGCCATCATGCGCAAGGACATGGCCGAGTATGACGCCGACTCCTCCGTCTATACCCAGTCGCTGGGTTGCTGGCATGGCTTCATCGGTCAGCAGAAGCTGATCTCGATCAAGAAGCACCTGAAGACCACCAACAAGCGCTACCTCTACCTGTCCGGCTGGATGGTTGCCGCGCTGCGTTCCGACTTCGGCCCGCTGCCCGACCAGTCCATGCACGAGAAAACCGCAGTATCGGGCCTGATCGAAGAGCTCTACACGTTCCTGCGCCAGGCTGACGCCCGCGAACTGGATCTGCTCTTCACCGCCCTGGACAGCGCTCGCGCCGCTGGCGACAAGGCCAAGCAGGACGAGATCCAGGCTCAGATCGACGGCTACGAAACCCACGTCGTACCGATCATCGCCGATATCGACGCCGGCTTCGGCAACCCGGAAGCCACCTACCTGCTGGCCAAGCGCATGATCGAAGCAGGCGCTTGCTGCATCCAGATCGAAAACCAGGTTTCCGATGAGAAGCAGTGCGGCCACCAGGACGGTAAAGTGACCGTTCCGCACGAAGACTTCCTCGCCAAGATCAATGCTGTTCGCTACGCCTTCCTCGAGCTGGGCGTTGACGATGGCGTGATCGTTGCCCGCACCGACTCCCTGGGTGCCGGCCTGACCAAGCAGATCGCCGTGACCAAGCAGCCGGGCGACCTGGGCGACCAGTACAACTCCTTCCTTGACTGCGACGAGATCAGCGCCGCCGAGCTGCAGAACGGCGACGTGGTAATCAACCGCGGCGGCAAGCTGCTGCGTCCCAAGCGCCTGGCTTCCAACCTGTTCCAGTTCCGCAAGGGCACCGGCGAAGACCGTTGCGTCCTGGACTGCATCACCTCGCTGCAGAACGGCGCCGACCTGCTGTGGATCGAAACCGAGAAGCCGCACGTTGGCCAGATCAAGGGCATGGTTGACCGCATCCGCGAAGTCATCCCGAACGCCAAGCTGGTTTACAACAACAGCCCGTCCTTCAACTGGACCCTGAACTTCCGCCAGCAGGTGTTCGATGCGTTCGTCGCCGAAGGCAAGGACGTTTCCGCCTACGACCGCGCCAAGCTGATGAGCGTCGAGTACGACGAGACCGAACTGGCCCAGGTTGCTGACGAGAAGATCCGTACCTTCCAGCGTGACGGTTCCGCCCACGCCGGCATCTTCCACCACCTGATCACCCTGCCGACCTACCACACCGCCGCGCTGTCCACCGACAACCTGGCCAAGGGCTACTTCGCCGACCAGGGCATGCTGGCCTACGTGAAGGGTGTTCAGCGTCAGGAATTGCGTCAGGGCATCGCCTGCGTCAAGCACCAGAACATGGCTGGCTCGGACATCGGCGACAACCACAAAGAGTACTTCGCTGGCGAAGCCGCTCTGAAAGCCTCGGGTAAAGACAACACCATGAACCAGTTCCACTAAGGAACCCGGTTCGACCGGCCCCTCGGGGCCGGGAGGCAGCGCAAGACCCCGGCATCCGCCGGGGTTTTGTTTTTCCGCTTGGCCCAATTGCCAGCCACCCTCCTCCGGCCCGCCAAGGGCAGATCCGCATCGACATGCCAGCCTCGGACTTCCCTCCATCGAGAACTGGAAAGTCCATGCCCAAGCGCAACCGCCTCGCCCTCGCCGCCCACCTGATCCAGCGCCTGCCACGCCTCCTTCACGAACCGCTGCTCAGTCGCCTGTTCTGCTCCCAGGTGCGCTTCGCCGGTACCGCCAAGGTGCGCATCCAGAAGCTGTCCGGCGACGAAGTCCGAATGAGCCTGGCCAACCATCGTCAAGTGCGGAATCACATTGGCGGCGTGCATGCCGCCGCTACGGCGCTGCTCGCCGAATCCGCCAGCGGCTGCATGGTCGGCATGAACCTGCCCGACCACAAACTGCCACTGATCAAGACCCTCAAGGTCGACTACCTGCGCCGCGCCAGCGGCGGGCTGCGCGCCATCGCCACACTGACGCCGGAACAGCGCCATGCCATGCTTACGGATGACCGAGGCGACACGCTGATCCCGGTAACCCTGCTGGACGATAGCGGCGGCGAGCCGGTTCGCTGCGAAATGCACTGGGCCTGGGTCAGCAAGAAGAAATGAACCACCCCGAAGGGAGGGGTCGTCCAACAAAGCAGGAAAGGGATAATTGAATGTCGAAGAAGCGGCGAAATAAGAGCCTCGCCGCTTATATGTAGTAAAGTTACGGACATACAACACCGCAAATGATAATACTTATCATTTATGAGGTGCCAATTTATTGCGGCCAAATACCTCGAAAGTACTATTCGACCAAAGCCGAAGTGCCGGCACACTAGGCGTTGTGAACCGCGCAGGCAGTGGCCTTACGGAAATGCAAAAGCCTTTTGCCCGTTTTAGAAGCATCTGTTTGTGTTGGAAAAATTTACTTGCTGAAGGCTTTGGGCATAAAATTGGAAAGATGACCTGAACCCTTAGCTCGCTATCCTTGAGTTGCCGGGTTCGCAGTAGTCGGGCCTTGCGCCCGAAACCCAAGACAATCGTTATTTGTAGGAAGGAGTATCGGCATGCCCAATCCAGCTGAACTTGCAGCTCAACACTGGGGACTCGCCGCCTTCCTTTTAGGAGTGCTGGGCCTGCTCGGCTTCATGCTAGGGGTTTCCAGTCTGCTTGGCAGTAAGGCATTTGGTCGCAGCAAGAACGAACCGTTCGAATCCGGGATCGTTCCTACCGGCAGCGCACGCCTGCGTCTGTCGGCAAAATTCTATCTGGTCGCGATGCTCTTCGTGATCTTCGACGTCGAAGCCCTCTTCCTTTTCGCCTGGTCAGTGTCCGTCCGTGAAAGCGGCTGGGCCGGTCTGATCGAGGCAACCATTTTCATAGCAATTCTGTTGGCAGGTCTTGTCTACCTGTGGCGTATCGGCGCGCTCGATTGGGCGCCGGCGGCACGTCGCGCACGGCAGGCGAAGCTAAAACAATGAGGCTTTGGCGATGCAATACAAACTTACCCGGATCGATCCGGATGCGCCCAATGATCAATACCCGATCGGCCAGCGCGAAACGGTAGAAGACCCGCTCATCGAAGGGCAGGTCCACAAGAACATCTTCATGGGCAAACTGGAGGATGTTCTCAACGGTGCGGTGAACTGGGGTCGCAAGAACTCCCTTTGGCCGTACAACTTCGGTCTGTCCTGCTGCTACGTGGAGATGACCACGGCGTTCACCGCGCCGCACGACATCGCCCGTTTCGGCGCCGAAGTGATCCGTGCATCGCCGCGCCAGGCTGACTTCATGGTCATCGCCGGCACCTGCTTCATCAAGATGGCTCCGGTCATCCAGCGCCTGTACGAGCAGATGCTGGAACCCAAGTGGGTGATCTCGATGGGTTCGTGCGCCAACTCCGGCGGCATGTACGACATCTACTCGGTCGTTCAGGGGGTCGACAAGTTCCTCCCCGTGGACGTGTACATCCCCGGCTGCCCGCCCCGTCCGGAGGCGTTCCTGCAAGGCCTGATGCTGCTGCAGGAATCCATCGGCCAGGAGCGTCGCCCGTTGTCCTGGGTTGTAGGCGATCAAGGCATCTATCGTGCCGACATGCCTGCCCAGAAGGATCTCAAGCGCGAACAGCGCATTGCGGTCACCAACCTGCGCAGCCCCGACGAAGTGTGATCCGGCCCTCCACGAGAGGCCCGTATTCACTCCACCGTTGACCGAGTGTGACTTAAGACTATGAATGCAGACTCCGCTCTGTACATCCCGCCTTACAAGGCAGACGACCAAGACATCGTCGTCGAACTGAATTCCCGCTTTGGCGCCGAGACCTTCACCGTCCAGGCCACCCGCACCGGCATGCCGGTGCTCTGGGTGTCCCGTGAGCGCCTGATCGACGTCCTCACCTTCCTGCGCAACGTACCCAAGCCGTACGTCATGCTCTATGACCTGCACGGGGTCGACGAGCGTCTGCGCACCCACCGTCGCGGCCTGCCGGGCGCCGACTTCAGCGTGTTCTACCACCTGATGTCGCTCGAGCGTAATAGTGACGTGATGATCAAGGTGGCCTTGTCCGAGGGCGACCTCAACCTGCCCACCGCCACCCGTATCTGGCCGAACGCCAACTGGTACGAGCGTGAGGTCTGGGACATGTACGGGATCACCTTCACCGGTCACCCGCACCTGACCCGCATGCTGATGCCGCCGACCTGGGAAGGTCACCCGCTGCGCAAGGACTACCCGGCGCGCGCCACCGAGTTCGACCCCTACGCGCTGTCCGCCGCCAAGCAGGACCTCGAGCAGGAAGCCCTGCGCTTCAGGCCCGAAGACTGGGGCATGAAGCGCCACGGCGAAAACGAGGACTTCATGTTCCTCAACCTCGGCCCGAACCACCCGTCCGCCCACGGTGCGTTCCGCATCATCCTGCAGCTGGACGGCGAAGAGATCCTCGACTGCGTTCCGGAGATCGGCTACCACCACCGTGGTGCCGAGAAGATGGCCGAGCGTCAGTCCTGGCACAGCTTCATTCCGTACACCGACCGTATCGACTACCTCGGCGGTGTGATGAACAACCTGCCGTACGTGCTCTCGGTCGAGAAGCTCGCCGGCATCAAGGTACCGCAGCGCGTCGACGTCATCCGCATCATGATGTCGGAGTTCTTCCGCATCCTGAACCACCTCCTCTACCTGGGTACCTACATCCAGGACGTGGGCGCGATGACCCCGGTGTTCTTCACCTTCACCGACCGCCAGCGCGCCTACAAGGTCGTCGAAGCCATCACCGGCTTCCGCCTGCACCCGGCCTGGTACCGCATCGGCGGCGTCGCCCACGACCTGCCGCGCGGCTGGGACAAGCTGGTCCGCGAGTTCCTCGACTGGATGCCCAAGCGCCTGGACGAGTACGAAACCGCCGCTCTGAAGAACAGCATCCTGCGTGGCCGTACCATCGGCGTTGCCCAGTACAACACCAAGGAAGCGCTCGAGTGGGGTACCACCGGCGCCGGCCTGCGCGCTACCGGTTGCGATTTCGACCTGCGCAAGGCACGCCCCTACTCCGGCTACGAGAACTTCGAGTTCGAAGTACCGCTGGCGGCCAACGGCGACGCCTACGACCGCTGCATGGTCAAGATGGGTGAAATGCGCCAGAGCCTGCGCATCATCGAGCAGTGCCTGAAGAACATGCCCGAAGGCCCGTACAAGGCCGACCACCCGCTGACCACGCCGCCGCCCAAAGAGCGCACGCTGCAGCACATCGAAACCCTGATCACCCACTTCCTGCAGGTTTCCTGGGGCCCGGTCATGCCGGCCAACGAAGCCTTCCAGATGGTGGAAGCGACCAAGGGTATCAACAGCTACTACCTGACGAGCGATGGCAGCACCATGAGCTACCGGACCCGCATCCGGACGCCCAGCTTCGCGCACCTGCAGCAGATTCCGTCGGTGATCAACGGCAGCATGATCGCTGACCTGATCGCCTATCTGGGCAGTATCGACTTCGTTATGGCCGACGTGGACCGCTGATCATGAGTACCCTTATCCAGACTGATCGTTTCGAACTCAGCGAAACCGAGCGCTCGGCCATCGAGCACGAGATGCATCACTACGAGGACTCCCGCGCGGCGTCCATCGAAGCCCTGAAGATCGTCCAGAAGCAGCGCGGCTGGGTGCCGGACGGCGCCATCGGCGCCATCGCCGACATCCTCGGCATTCCGGACAGCGACGTCGAAGGCGTGGCGACCTTCTATAGCCAGATCTTCCGCCAGCCGGTCGGCCGCCACATCATCCGCGTCTGCGACAGCATGGTCTGCTACATCGGCGGCCACGAGTCCGTGGTTGGCGAGATCCAGAAGCAGCTGGGCATCGGCCTCGGCCAGACCACCGCCGACGGCCGCTTCACCCTCCTGCCGGTGTGCTGCCTGGGCAACTGCGACAAGGCCCCGGCGATGATGATCGATGACGACACCTTCGGCGACCTGCGTCCGGACGGCGTCGCCAAACTGCTGGAGGCCTACGCATGAGTCGCCTCACCTCCTACGGCACGCCCAACCGCACCGCGCGCGCGGCCGAAACCCATCCGCTGACCTGGCGCCTGCGTGACGACGGCGCCCCGGTCTGGCTGGAGGAGTACCAGTCGAAGAATGGCTACGCCGCCGCGCGCAAGGCGCTGGCTCAGATGGCCGCCGACGACATCGTCCAGACCGTCAAGGACTCCGGCCTCAAGGGCCGCGGCGGTGCGGGCTTCCCCACCGGCGTGAAGTGGGGCCTGATGCCCAAGGACGAATCCCTCAACATCCGCTACCTGCTGTGCAACGCGGACGAGATGGAGCCCAACACCTGGAAGGACCGCATGCTCATGGAGCAGCTGCCGCACCTGCTGGTGGAAGGCATGCTGATCTCCGCGCGCGCCCTCAAGGCCTACCGCGGCTACATCTTCCTGCGCGGCGAGTACGTCGACGCCGCCCGCAACCTGAACCGCGCCATCGATGAAGCCAAGGCCGCAGGCCTGTTGGGCAAGAACATCCTCGGCAGCGGTTTCGATTTCGAGCTGTTCGTGCACACCGGCGCCGGTCGCTACATCTGTGGCGAAGAGACCGCGCTGATCAACTCGCTGGAAGGCCGCCGCGCCAACCCGCGCTCCAAGCCGCCCTTCCCCGCCGCCGTCGGCGTCTGGGGCAAGCCGACCTGCGTGAACAACGTCGAGACCCTGTGCAACGTGCCGGCGATCGTCGAGCACGGCGTCGACTGGTACAAGGGCCTCGCCCGTCCGGGCAGCGAAGACATGGGCACCAAGCTCATGGGCTTCTCCGGCAAGGTGAAGAACCCCGGCATCTGGGAACTGCCCTTCGGCCTTCCGGCCCGCGAGCTGTTCGAGGACTACGCCGGCGGCATGCGCGACGGCTACAAGCTCAAGGCCTGGCAGCCGGGCGGCGCCGGTACCGGCTTCCTCCTGCCGGAGCACCTGGACGCCCTGTTCTACGCCGGCGGCGTCGCCAAGGTCGGCACCCGTATGGGTACGGGCCTCGCTATGGCGGTGGACGACAGCGTCAACATGGTTTCCCTGCTGCGCAACATGGAAGAGTTCTTCGCCCGCGAATCCTGCGGCTGGTGCACGCCGTGCCGCGACGGCCTGCCGTGGAGCGTGAAGGTACTGCGCGCGCTGGAGAAAGGCGAAGGCGCCCAGGGCGACCTGGAGACCCTCGAGCAGCTCGTCAACTTCCTCGGCCCAGGCAAGACCTTCTGTGCCCACGCACCGGGTGCCGTCGAGCCGCTGGGCAGCGCACTGAAGTATTTCCGTCCCGAGTTCGAAGCGGGCATTTCCCGCCAGGCTCAGGCCGTACAAGCACCGCAGACCGTCGGCGCTTGATGCTTTGTTCGCCGGGCGTGCGCGCCCGGCGTTGTTTCGTTGTAGCGCCGCGGCAAGCCGCCGGCCCGATGAAACCGTGATTTCTATTAGCCACGCCCGCTGACAACGGGCCAACGAAGACTTAGACCCATGGCCACGATTCACGTAGACGGCAAGACGTTAGAAGTCGATGGAGCAGACAACCTGTTGCAGGCCTGTCTCTCCCTCGGTCTCGACATCCCCTACTTCTGCTGGCACCCGGCGCTCGGTAGCGTCGGCGCATGCCGCCAGTGCGCGGTCAAGCAGTACACCGACGAGAACGACAAACGCGGTCGTCTCGTCATGTCCTGCATGACCCCCGCCACCGACAACACCTGGATTTCCATCGAGGACGAAGAGGCCAAGCAGTTCCGCGCCAGCGTCGTCGAATGGCTGATGACCAACCACCCGCACGACTGCCCGGTCTGCGAGGAAGGTGGCCATTGCCACCTGCAGGACATGACGGTGATGACCGGTCACAACCAGCGCCGGTACCGCTTCACCAAGCGCACCCACCAGAACCAGGAGCTCGGCCCGTTCATCGCCCACGAGATGAACCGCTGCATCGCCTGCTACCGCTGCGTCCGTTACTACAAGGACTACGCCGGCGGCACCGACCTGGGCGTCTATGGCGCGCACGACAACGTCTACTTCGGCCGTATCGAGGACGGTGTGCTGGAGAGCGAATTTTCCGGCAACCTGACCGAGGTCTGCCCGACCGGCGTGTTCACCGACAAGACCCACTCCGAGCGCTACAACCGCAAGTGGGACATGCAGTTCGCCCCGAGCATCTGCCACGGCTGCTCCAGCGGCTGCAACATCAGCCCCGGCGAGCGCTACGGCGAGATCCGCCGCATCGAGAACCGCTACAACGGCTCGGTGAACCACTACTTCCTGTGCGACCGCGGCCGCTTCGGCTACGGCTACGTCAATCGCGAAGACCGCCCGCGCCAGCCGCAGCTGATGCTGAGCAAGCAGAAGCTCTCGCTGGACGGCGCCCTGGACCAGACCGCCGCCCTGCTCAAGGGCCGCAAGGTCATCGGCATCGGTTCGCCGCGCGCCAGCCTGGAAAGCAACTACGCCCTGTCCGCACTGGTCGGCGCGCAGAACTTCTACAGCGGCATCTCCGCTGACGAATTGCAGCGCCTGCAGCTGGTCCTGAAAGTCATGCAGGACGGCCCGCTGCCGGTGCCGACTATCCGTGACATCGAAGACCACGACGCGGTATTCGTGCTCGGCGAAGACCTGACCCAGACCGCTGCCCGTATCGCCCTGGCCCTGCGCCAGTCGGTGAAGGGCAAGGGCGAGGACATGGCCGCCGCAATGAAGATCCAGCCGTGGCTCGACGCCGCGGTGAAGACCATCGCCCAGCACGAGATGAACCCGCTGTTCATCGCCAGCCTGGATGAAACCCGCCTGGACGACGTTGCCGCCGAGTGCGTGCACGCCGCCACCGAAGACCTGGCCCGCCTGGGCTTCGCCGTGGCCCACGCCATCGATGCGAGCGCCCCGGCCGTGGCCGGCCTCGACGGCGAAGCCGCCGCCCTCGCCCAGCGCATCGCCGATGCCCTGCTCAAAGCCAAGCGTCCGCTGGTCATCTCCGGCACCTCGCTGGGCAGCAACGCCCTGATCGAAGCCGCGGCCAACATCGCCAGTGCGCTGAAGAACCGCGAGAAGAACGGCTCCCTGAGCCTGGTCGTTCCGGAAGCCAACAGCCTGGGCCTCACCATGTTCGGTGGCGCCTCGGTTGAAGCCGCCCTGGAGCAGTTGACCTCCGGCGCCGCCGATGCCGTGGTGATCCTGGAGAACGACCTGTACCGCCGCGCCGACGCCGCCGTCGTCGACGCTGCCCTGGCCGCCGCGAAGATCGTCGTCGTCGCCGATCACCAGCAGACCGCTACCAGCGCCAAGGCCACCGTCCTGCTGCCGGCCGCCAGCTTCGCCGAAGGCGATGGCACCCTGGTCAGCCAGGAAGGCCGCGCCCAGCGCTTCTTCCAGGTCTACGATCCGACCTACTACAACGCCGACAACCTGGTTCGCGAAGGCTGGCGCTGGCTGCACGCCCTG
Source organism: Pseudomonas sp. ATCC 13867 (assembly GCF_000349845.1). Taxonomy (NCBI): domain Bacteria; kingdom Pseudomonadati; phylum Pseudomonadota; class Gammaproteobacteria; order Pseudomonadales; family Pseudomonadaceae; genus Pseudomonas; species Pseudomonas sp. ATCC 13867. The sequence continues at coordinate 3,110,788 of NC_020829.1, forward strand.
CACAGCACTCTCGAAGGCAAGCGTGTCGACTGGACTCAGCTGGACCACGTGATCGACGCCGTCGTCGCCGCCAAGCCGCAACTGGCCGGCATCCGCGACGCCGCGCCGAACGCAGCGTTCCGCATCAAGGGTCTGAAGCTGGCGCGCGAGCCGCACCGCTACTCCGGGCGTACCGCCATGCGCGCCAACATCAATGTCAGCGAGCCGCGTCAGCCGCAGGACATCGACTCCGCGTTCGCCTTCTCCATGGAAGGCTACGCCGGCAGCACCGAACCGCGTCAGCAGATTCCGTTCGCCTGGTCCCCGGGCTGGAACTCGCCGCAGGCCTGGAACAAGTTCCAGGACGAAGTCGGCGGTCACCTGCGCGCCGGCGACCCGGGCGTGCGCCTGATCGAAGCCAAGGGTCAGGCCCTGTGGTTCAGCGAGGTCCCCGCGCCGTTCCACACCGCCGCCAGCCAGTTCAAGGTGGTGCCCTTCTATCACCTGTTCGGCAGCGAGGAGAACTCCGCCAAGGCCGCACCGGTGCAGGAGCGCATCCCGCAGACCTACGTCACCCTGGCCAAGTCCGAGGCTGACCGTCTGGGCGTCAACGAAGGTGCGATCATCCGTCTGACCGTCAAGGGTCAGGAACTGCGCCTGCCGCTGCGCGTCAGCGAAGAGCTCGGCGCCGGTCTGGTCGCCCTGCCGATCGGTCTGCAGGGCATTCCCGCCGGCGTCATCGGCGCTGTCGCTGAAGGTCTGCAGGAGGCTGCCCAATGAGCTTGATGAGCATGAACTGGCTGACGCCCGCCGTCGTCGACATCATCATCGAAGTCATCAAGGCCATCGTCATCCTGCTCGCCGTGGTTGTCTGCGGCGCGCTGCTCAGCTGGGTCGAGCGTCGTCTGCTCGGCCTCTGGCAGGACCGCTACGGTCCGAACCGGGTCGGCCCCTTCGGGGCCTTCCAGCTCGGCGCCGACATGCTGAAGATGTTCTTCAAGGAAGACTGGACCCCGCCGTTCGCCGACAAGATGATCTTCACCCTCGCCCCCATGATCGCCATGGGTGCGCTGCTGGTGGCCTTCGTCGTCATCCCGATCACCCCGACCTGGGGCGTGGCGGACCTGAACATCGGCATCCTGTTCTTCTTCGCCATGGCTGGCCTGACCGTGTACGCGGTGCTGTTCGCCGGCTGGTCGAGCAACAACAAGTTCGCCCTCCTCGGCAGCCTGCGCGCGTCGGCCCAGACCATCTCCTACGAGGTGTTCCTGGCCCTGTCGCTGATGGGCATCGTGGCCCAGGTCGGCTCGTTCAGCCTGCGCGACATCGTCGATTACCAGGCCGAGCACATGTGGTTCATCATCCCGCAGTTCTTCGGTTTCATGACCTTCTTCGTCGCCGGCGTCGCCGTGACTCACCGTCACCCGTTCGACCAGCCCGAAGCCGAGCAGGAACTGGCCGACGGTTACCACATCGAGTACGCCGGCATGAAATGGGGCATGTTCTTCGTCGGCGAGTACATCGGCATCGTGCTGGTGTCCGCGCTGCTGGCGACCCTGTTCTTCGGCGGCTGGCACGGCCCCTTCGGCATCCTGCCGCAGATCCCGTTCATCTGGTTCGCCCTGAAAACCGGCTTCTTCATCATGATGTTCATTTTGCTGCGGGCCTCCATCCCACGCCCGCGCTATGACCAGGTGATGGCCTTCAGCTGGAAGTTCTGCCTCCCGCTGACCCTGATCAACCTGCTGGTGACCGGCGCTGTCGTGCTGGCCAGCCAGTAAGGAGTAGGACCATGATCAAGTACATTTTCGACGTGGTGCACGGCACCTACACCCAGCTGCGTAGCCTGGTGATGATCTTCGGTCACGCCTTCCGCAAGCGTGACACCCTGCAATACCCGGAAGAACCCGTATACCTGCCGCCGCGCTACCGCGGCCGCATCGTCCTCACCCGCGACCCCGACGGCGAGGAGCGCTGCGTGGCGTGCAACCTGTGCGCCGTGGCCTGCCCGGTTGGCTGCATCTCCCTGCAGAAGGCCGAGACCGACGATGGCCGCTGGTACCCCGAGTTCTTCCGCATCAACTTCTCCCGCTGCATCTTCTGCGGCCTGTGCGAAGAAGCCTGCCCGACCACCGCGATCCAGCTGACCCCGGATTTCGAGATGGGCGAGTTCAAGCGCCAGGACCTGGTCTACGAGAAGGAAGACCTGCTGATCTCCGGCCCCGGCAAGAACCCGGACTACAACTTCTACCGCGTTGCCGGCATGGCCATCGCCGGCAAGCCCAAGGGCGCCGCGCAGAACGAGGCCGAACCGATCAACGTCAAGAGCCTGCTGCCGTAAGGAGACGTCGCGTGGAATTCGCTTTCTACTTCGCCGCCGGCGTCGCCGTGCTGGCAACCTTCCGGGTCATCACCAACAGCAACCCGGTGCATGCCCTGCTTTACCTCATCGTTTCGCTGCTCGCCGTATCGATGACCTTCTTCAGCCTCGGCGCCCCGTTCGCCGGCGCCCTGGAGATCATCGTCTACGCCGGCGCGATCATGGTGCTGTTCGTCTTCGTGGTGATGATGCTCAACCTCGGCCCGGCGATTGCCGAGCAGGAACGCAAGTGGCTCAAGCCCGGCGTCTGGGTCGGCCCCGGTGCGCTGTCGCTGGTGCTGATGGTCGAGCTGCTGTGGATGCTCTCGCGCACACCGAGCGGCGCCGGCATCGGCCACACCGTCGTGGACGCCAAGGCCGTGGGCATCAGCCTGTTCGGCCCCTACCTGCTGGTCGTCGAACTGGCCTCGATGCTGCTGCTGGCGGCACTGGTCGCCGCCTACCACCTCGGCCGCCACGAAGCGAAGGAATAACACCATGAACACAATCCCTCTCGAACACGGACTGGCGCTCGCCGGTGTGCTGTTCTGCTTCGGCCTGGCAGGCCTGATGGTACGACGCAACATCCTGTTCGTACTGATGAGCCTGGAAGTGATGATGAACGCCGCCGCGCTGGCCTTCGTGGTCGCCGGTAGCCGCTGGGCCCAGCCCGACGGCCAGGTGATGTTCATCCTGGTGCTCAGCCTGGCCGCGGCCGAGGCGAGCATCGGCCTGGCGATCCTGCTCCAGCTGTATCGCCGCTTCCATACCCTCGATATCGACGCTGCAAGCGAGATGCGCGGATGAACCTGCTGCCCCTTACATTCCTGTTCCCTCTGGTCGGCTTCCTGCTGCTGTCTTTCTCCCGCGGCAGATGGTCGGAAAACTTCTCGGCACTGGTCGGTGTCGGCTCCGTGGGCCTCGCGGCCCTCTCCGCCTTCTGGGCGATCTGGAGCTTCCACAGCAACCCGCCCGAAGGTGGCGCCTACAGCCTGGTGCTGTGGCAATGGATGAGCGTTGGCGACTTCAACACCAACTTCACCCTGTATCTGGACGGCCTGTCGGTCACCATGCTCGGCGTAGTCACCGGCGTTGGCTTCCTGATCCACCTGTTCGCCTCCTGGTACATGCGTGGCGAGGCCGGCTATTCGCGGTTCTTCGCCTATACCAACCTGTTCATCGCCAGCATGCTGTTCCTGGTGCTCGGCGATAACCTGCTGTTCGTGTACTTCGGCTGGGAAGGCGTGGGCCTGTGCTCCTATCTGCTGATCGGCTTCTACTTCAACCACGTGCCCAACGGCAACGCGGCGCTGAAGGCCTTCATCGTGACCCGCGTGGGTGACGTGTTCTTCGCCATCGGCATGTTCATCCTGTTCCAGCATCTGGGCACGCTGAACATCCAGGAACTGCTGGTCCTGGCTCCGCAGCACTTCGCCAAGGGCGACCTGTGGGTCAACCTGGCGGCCCTGATGCTGCTCGGTGGCGCCGTCGGCAAGTCCGCCCAGCTGCCGCTGCAGACCTGGCTGGCCGACGCGATGGCCGGCCCGACTCCGGTCTCCGCGCTGATCCACGCGGCCACCATGGTGACCGCGGGCGTCTACCTGATCGCCCGCTGCCACGGCCTGTTCGAGCTGGCTCCGAATGTCCTGGAACTGGTCGGCATCGTCGGTGCCGTGACCCTGGTCCTGGCCGGCTTCGCCGCCCTGGTGCAGACCGACATCAAGCGCATCCTCGCCTACTCGACCATGAGCCAGATCGGCTACATGTTCCTGGCCCTGGGCGTTGGCGCCTGGGGTGGCGCGATCTTCCACCTGATGACCCACGCTTTCTTCAAGGCCCTGCTGTTCCTTGCCTCGGGTGCGGTGATCGTCGCCTGCCACCACGAGCAGAACATCTTCAAGATGGGTGGTCTGTGGAAGAAGCTGCCGCTGGCCTACGCGAGCTTCGTGGTCGGTGGCGCGGCCCTGGCCGCCCTGCCCTTCCTGACCGCCGGCTTCTACTCCAAGGACGAGATCCTCTGGGAAGCCTTCGCCAGCGGTCACCAGAACCTGCTGATCGCAGGTCTGGTCGGCGCGTTCATGACCTCGCTGTACACCTTCCGCCTGATCTTCATCGCCTTCCACGGCGAAGCGAAGACCGAGGCGCACGCCGGCCACGGCATCAGCCACTGGCTGCCGCTGGGAGTGCTGATCGTGCTGTCCACCTTCATCGGCGCGCTGATCACCCCGCCGCTGGCCGGTGTCCTGCCGGAAAGTGCCGGTCACGCCGGTGGTGAAGCCAAGCACAGCCTGGAAATCGCCTCGGGCGCCATCGCCATCGCCGGTATCCTGCTGGCAGGCCTGCTGTTCCTCGGCAAGCGCCGCTTCGTCAGCGCGCTCTCCCAGAGCGCGCCGGGCCGCTTCTTCGGCACCTGGTGGCTGCATGCCTGGGGCTTCGATTGGGTGTACGACAAGCTGTTCGTGAAACCCTACCTGCTGATCTGCCGCCTGCTGGCCGCGGACCCGGTCGACAAGTCGCTTGTCCTGGTCCCGCTCACCGCCCGTGGTGGTCACAAACTCCTCAGCCTCACCGAGAACGGCCGCCTGCGTTGGTACGCCGCTTCCCTGGTGGGCGGCGCCGCGCTGCTCCTCGGCGCGCTGCTGCTGGCTTAAAACTTCACGAATGAGATTGAGCCCGACATGATTCTGCCCTGGCTAATCCTGATCCCCTTCATCGGCGGCTTCCTTTGCTGGATCGCCGAGTCCACCAGCAAGACCCTGCCCCGCTGGGTCGCGCTGGGGTCGATGACCCTGACCCTCGCCCTGAGCCTTTGGGTGTGGCACACCGGTGACTTCCAGCTGGCGCCCGCGCCGGGTGGCGAGCCGCAATGGACCCTCGAGTTCAAGATGGCCTGGATCGAGCGCTTCGGTATCAGCGTGCACCTGGCGATGGACGGCCTGTCCCTGCTGATGGTCGCCCTGACCGGCCTGCTCGGCGTGCTGTCCGTGCTCTGCTCCTGGAACGAGATCCAGCGCCGCATCGGTTTCTTCCACCTGAACCTGCTGTGGATCCTGGGCGGTGTGATCGGCGTGTTCCTCGCCGTCGACCTGTTCCTGTTCTTCTTCTTCTGGGAAATGATGCTGGTGCCGATGTACTTCCTCATCGCGCTCTGGGGTCATAGCTCGGACGACGGCAAGAAGACCCGCATCTACGCCGCCACCAAGTTCTTCATCTTCACCCAGGCCAGCGGCCTGGTGATGCTGGTGGCGATCCTGGGCCTGGTGTTCGTGCACTACAACAGCACCGGCGTGCTGACCTTCAACTACGCCGACCTGCTGAAGACCCAGATGCCGGAACACACCGAGTGGCTGCTGATGCTCGGCTTCTTCGTCGCCTTCGCGGTGAAGATGCCGGTGGTGCCGGTGCACTCCTGGCTGCCGGACGCCCACGCCCAGGCGCCGACCGCCGGTTCCGTGGACCTGGCCGGCATCCTGCTGAAGACCGCCGCCTACGGTCTGATCCGCTTCGCCCTGCCGCTGTTCCCCAACGCCTCGGCCGAGTTTGCCCCGGTGGCCATGACCCTGGGTCTGATCGGCATCTTCTACGGCGCCTTCCTGTCGTTCGCACAGACCGACATCAAGCGTCTGGTGGCCTACTCCTCCGTATCGCACATGGGCTTCGTCATCATCGGCATCTACTCCGGCAGCCCGCAGGCGCTGCAGGGCGTGGTGATCCAGATGATCGCCCACGGCCTCTCCGCCGCCGCGCTGTTCATCCTCTGTGGCCAGCTGTACGAGCGCCTGCACACCCGCGACATGCGCAAGATGGGTGGCCTGTGGTCGCGCATCCCGTACCTGCCGGCTGTAGCGCTGTTCTTCGCCATCGCGTCGCTGGGTCTGCCGGGCACCGGCAACTTCGTCGGCGAGTTCCTGATCCTGCTGGGCAGCTTCAAGGTCGTTCCGGTGATCACCGTGATCGCCACCTTCGGCCTGGTGTTCGGCTCGGTCTACTCGCTGATCATGATCCACCGCGCGTACTTCGGCCCGGCCAAGTCCGACACCGCCATCGCCGGCCTGAACGCCCGCGAGCTGCTCATGGTGCTCGGCCTGGCGGTGCTGCTGATCGTGCTCGGCGTCTACCCGCAGCCGGTCCTCGACACCTCCGCGGCAACCATGCACGGCGTCCAGCAATGGCTGGGTGCCGCCCTCTCCACCCTGGCAGCACGGTAAGCGCGACATGACCTTCACGATCCAACACTTCATCGCGCTCCTGCCGCTGCTCATCACCAGCGCCACCCTGGTGGTGGTGATGCTCGCCGTGGCCTGGAAGCGTAACCACTCGATGACCGCCACCCTCTCGGTGATCGGTCTGAACCTGGCGCTGCTGTCGATCCTGCCGGTGCTGAAAGTCACCCCGATCGAAGTCACCCCGCTGATGGTGATCGACAACTTCGCCTGCTTCTACATGGCGCTGGTCCTGATCGGCGCCCTGGCCTGCACCACGCTCGCCCACGCCTACATGGAGAGCTACCCGGGCAACCGCGAAGAGCTCTACCTGCTCCTGCTGCTGTCCACCGCGGGCGGCCTGGTGCTGGTCAGCGCGCAGAACCTGGCCGGCCTGTTCATCGGCCTGGAACTGCTGTCGGTGCCGGTCTACGGCATGGTGGCCTACGCCTTCTTCAACAAGCGCACCCTGGAAGCGGGCATCAAGTACACCGTACTGTCCGCCGCCGGCTCCGCCTTCCTGCTGTTCGGCATGGCCCTGCTCTACGCCGAATCCGGCAGCCTGGGCTTCTCGGCCATCGGCGCGTCCCTGGCCGAGGGCACCAGCCACGGCCCACTGCTGTCCATCGGCGTCGGCATGATGGTGGTCGGCCTGGGCTTCAAGCTGTCGCTGGCACCGTTCCACCTGTGGACCCCGGACGTCTACGAAGGCGCCCCGGCCCCGGTGGCCGCATTCCTCGCCACCACCAGCAAGGTCGCCGTGTTCGCCGTGCTGCTGCGCCTGTTCCAGATCGCTCCGGCGGCCCTGAACAACGGCCTGCTGCATGACGCCATCGCGGTCATCGCCATCGCCTCGATCCTGATCGGTAACCTGCTGGCGCTGACCCAGAGCAACATCAAGCGCCTGCTCGGCTACTCCTCGATCGCCCACTTCGGCTACCTGCTGATCGCCCTGGTGGCGAGCAAGGGCCTGGCCGTGGAAGCGGTCGGCGTCTACCTGACCACCTACGTGGTCACCACCCTGGGCGCCTTCGGCGTGGTCACCCTGATGTCCACTCCGTACAGCGGCCGCGACGCCGACGCCCTGTTCGAGTACCGCGGCCTGTTCTGGCGCCGTCCGGTGCTGACCGCGGTGATGACCGTGATGATGCTGTCCCTGGCCGGCATCCCGCTGACCGCCGGCTTCATCGGCAAGTTCTACATCGTCGCCACCGGCGTCGAGTCCCACCTGTGGTGGCTGGTCGGCGCTCTGGTACTGGGCAGCGCCATCGGCCTGTACTACTACCTGCGCGTCATGGTGACCATGTTCCTGGTCGAACCGAACATGAAGCGCCACGACGCCCCCCTGGACTGGGCCCAGCGCGCCGGCGGCATCATGCTGGTGGCCATCGCCCTGCTCGCCTTCTTCCTCGGCGTGTACCCGCAGCCGCTGCTGGACATCCTCCAGCACAGCGGCCTGGTAGCCATCGCCGGCTGAGGTCGACAGGTAATAAAAACCCCGCTTCGGCGGGGTTTTTATTGGGCGGGACTCACTCAGCCGCAGACCGCTTTTCGTAGGACCGAGGGGGACGCCCAGTCCTTGCTCGCGAACGGTATTTCAGGAACGCACGGCGTTATGCGGTTCGCGAGCAAGCTCGCTCCTACAAGAACCTACGCCTCCTCCACGACTCTACTTGAACAGATACGGGAACGAAGGGCGTATAACCGCGGACGGTCATACGCCCCATGCACTCCCCTACTCAGCCTTCGACTCATTCAATTCGCGCCCAGTGAACAGATCCCACGACGCAATGAACAGCGCCGCGATCAGCGGACCGATGACGAAACCGTTCAGCCCGAACAGCGACATGCCGCCAAGGGTGGAAATCAGCACCACGTAGTCCGGCATCTTGGTGTCCTTGCCCACCAGGATCGGGCGCAGGATGTTGTCCACCAGGCCGATCACCAGCACGCAGAACAGCGTCAGCACCACGCCCTGCCAGATTGCCCCGGTGAGCAGGAAGTAGGCGGCCACCGGCACCCAGATCAGCCCCGCGCCGATGGCAGGCAACAGCGAGAGGAACGCCATCAGCGTGCCCCACAGCAGCGAGCCCTGAATACCAAGGAACCAGAAGATCAGCCCGCCCAGCGCACCCTGGGTCGCGGCCACGGCGATGTTGCCCTTCACCGTGGCGCGAATGACCGTGGTGAACTTGGTGAACAGGTGCTGCTTGTGTTCACCGCTCAGCGGCACCGCCTGCTTGATGCGGCGCCCCAGCGCCGGGCCGTCGCGCAGGAGGAAGAACAGCAGGTAGAGCATGATGCCGAAGCTGATGACGAATTCGAAGGTGTTCTGGCCGATGCTGAAAGCCTTGGTGGCGACCAGTTGACTCGCCTGCATCGCTCCCGCGGACAGCTTCTCCTGCAGGCTGGAAAGGTCCGTCAGGTCGAAACGCTCCAGCCACGGGTGCACCCAATCCGGCAGCGCGGCCATGACCTGCTGGAAATAGGTGACGAAGTTCAGTTCGCCCGACTTCAGGCGCTGGTACACAGTGGCGCCCTCCTGCACCAGCGCACCGGCGATGAAGGTCATCGGCAGGATCACGATCAGCAGGCAGATCGTCAGCGAGATCAGCGCCGCGAGGTTGTTGCGCCCATGCAGGCGCACCCGCAGGCGGCGCTGCAGCGGGGCGAAGATGATCGCCAGGATGGTGCCCCAGAACACCGCGCCATAGAACGGCAACAGCAGCCAGGCGAAGGCGATGGTGACCACCGCCAGGAGAAGCAGGAACGTCCGGTATTCCAGTTTAGATTCGAGCATGAGCAGGTCCGGAGGAAGGGGGGAAACCTGCTCATTAGTCAGCAGTTGGCCTGCCGAGTGCAACTTTCTGCGGTGCGCCGCCGCTCTTACAGCACCATCGCCGCTACCCAGCCGAAGGCCAGCAGCGGCAGGTTGTAGTGCAGGAAGGTCGGCACTACGGTGTCCCAGATGTGATTGTGCTGCCCGTCCACGTTGAGGCCGGAGGTGGGCCCCAGGGTGGAGTCCGACGCTGGCGATCCCGCATCCCCCAGGGCGCCGGCCGTGCCGACGATACTGACGATGGCCAGCGGGCTGAAGCCCAGTTGCACCGCCAGCGGGACGAAGATGGCCGCGATGATCGGCACCGTGGAGAAGGACGAACCGATCCCCATCGTCACCAGCAGCCCCACCAGCAGCATGAGGAACGCACCCCAGGCCTTGCTATGGCCGATCCAGGCGGCCGCTGCTTCCACCAGGGTGGAGACCTGCCCGCTCGCCTTCATCACCTCGGCGAAACCGGCGGCGGCGATCATGATGAAACCGATCATCGCCATCATTTTCATGCCCTCGGTGAACAGGTCGTCCGCCTCTTTCCAGCGCACCACGCCGGACAGGGAAAACACCAGGAAACCCACCAGCGCGCCGAGGATCATCGAGTCCAGCCACAGCTGGATGACGAATGCCGCCACCACCGCCACCCCGGCCACCGCCAGGCTCATCGGGCTGTAGGGCGTGCCCACCCGCTCGGCCTGCTCGATGCGCTCCAGGTCATAGCCGCGCGGGCGCCGGTAACTGAACAGCACCGCGATCAGCAGGCCGCAAACCATGCCCAGCGCCGGGATGAGCATGGCCCGGCTGACGTCCACGCCACTGACATCCACACCGCTGCGCGCGACGTTGGCCAGCAGGATCTCGTTGAGGAAGATGTTGCCGAACCCCACCGGCAGGAACATGTAGGGCGTGATCAGGCCGAAGGTGATCACGCAGGCGATCAGCCGGCGGTCGATCTGCAGGCGAGTCAGCACGTAGAGCAGCGGCGGCACCAGCAGCGGAATGAAGGCGATGTGGATCGGCAGCAGGTTCTGCGAGGAGATCGCCACCAGCAGCAGAAGTCCGATCAGCAACCATTTGAAGCCGGCGGGAGCCGTGTCTTCGTGCCGCCCAAGCAGCGCCAGCACGCGGTCGGCGAGCGCATGGGCCATGCCGGAGCGCGCGATGGCCACCGCGAATGCCCCCAGCATCGCGTAGGACAGCGCTACCGTCGCGCCACCACCCAGGCCGGCGTTGAACGCCTTGAGCGTCCCCTCCATGCCCAGGCCACCGAGCAACCCGCCCGCTACCGCGCCGGCGATCAGCGCCACCACCACATGCACGCGGCACAGGCTCAGCACCAGCATCAAGCCAACGGCGATCAGCACCGCATTCATCTCATCACTCCTCCACAGCCAAGTCCGCCCGTCTCAGGGCGGGCAAAAGGCGCGTACTCTGCCGAACCCCATCCGGCCTGTCAAAAAGCCAGTCGAATCAAGGTCTTTCATGCCACGAACGACGCATTCCCGACAGGATTTTCGCCTTGCTGAGCACGCTTTTTGCTGAAAAACCGCTGCCCTTCGACTGGGCACACCAGAATCGCCTGTTTTCTGGCGTTTCATCCTGTTATCGATCAAGACGGGGCCGAAAATGCCGATAACCCGGTAGCCCCAAGGTTTCCTGCTCAAGGACATAACCATGCTTCTCCGCCGCCTTTCCATCCAATGGAAGATCACGCTGCTCGCCGGTCTCTGCCTGCTTGGCGTGGTATCGCTGTTGTCCGGCCTTTCCGTGTTCCGCACCCAGTACAGCACCGCGCTGGTCAAGGAATCCAGCACCCGCATGCTCGACGAAGCCGCCCAGGCACGCCTGCAATCGCGCGGCGAAGTCCAGGCCATGCGCATCCAGCGCTACATCATGGACGCCTACCAGTACGGCAAAGGCTTCTCCCGGCAAGTGCTGTTCCTGCGCGACCAGGCGCAAAAGCGCTTCCTCGACGCCTACGACCTGCGCGAAGACCTCACCCGCCAGGTAAAAACCGCCCTGGAAGGCAACCCCGAACTGCTCGGGCTCTACGTCACCTTCGAACCCAACGCCCTGGACGGCAAGGACACGCTGTTCGCCGGCCAGGCCGAGCTGGGCAGCAACGACGCCGGACGCTTCTCGCTTTACTGGTCACAGTCCACGCCAGGCAAGCTCGAATCCGAGTCGATGAACGAAGACATGCTCGCCGACACCACCCCCGGCCCAAGCGGCGCGGCCTACAACGCGTGGTTCACCTGCCCCAAGACCAGTGGCCAAGCCTGCGTGCTCGATCCCTATTTCGACGAGGTCGGCGACCGCCAGGTACTGATGACCAGCATCGCCTTCCCCTTGGAGCTGGACGGCAGGATCGTCGGCGTGATGGGTCTGGACATCGGCCTGGACAAGCTGCAGGAGATCAGCCGCCAGGGTAGCCAGGAACTGTACGACGGCCAGGGCAAGGTCAGCATTGTCAGCGCCGCCGGCCTGCTCGCCGGACACAGCGCCGACGCCAGCCGGCTGGGCAAGAAATTGCAGGAGATCTATCCGGAGCAAGGGGCGCAGCTGCTGCAGTCCATCGCCGCCAACCGCAAGCAGGTGCTGCGCCAGGACGATCAGTTGCGGGTCATCGAGCCGCTGCAACCGATTCCCGGCTCCAAGCCCTGGGGTGTCCTGCTCGAAGTGCCGCAGCAGACCCTGCTCGGCCCGGCCATCGCCCTGCAACAGCAGCTCGACGAGCAGCGCACGCAGGGCACCCTCTCCCAGCTCGGCTTCGGCCTGATCGCGGTGCTCATCGGCCTGTTCGCCATGTGGCTCACCGCCCGTGGCGTGACCCGGCCGATCCTCAACGTCGCCGCCATGCTGCGCAATATCGCCAGCGGCGAAGGCGACCTGACCACGCGCCTGAACTATTCGGGCAAGGATGAACTGGGCGAGCTGGCCGGCTGGTTCAACCGCTTCCTCGACAAGCTGCAACCGATCATCCGCGACGTGAAATCCTCCGTGCAGGACGCCCGCGCCACCGCCGACCAATCCTCGGAGATCGCCAGCCAGACCAGCGCCGGCATGCAGCAGCAGTTCCGCGAAGTCGACCAGGTCGCCACCGCCTCGCAAGAGATGAGCGCCACCGCCCATGACGTCGCCAACAGCGCGGCGATGGCCGCCGAGGCCGCCCGTGGCGCCGATGGCGCGACCCGCGATGGCCTCAGCGTGATCGACAACACCACGCGCATGATCGACGAACTGGCCAGCGACATGAGCAGCGCCATGAATCAGGTCGAAGGGTTGGCGGCGAGCAGCGAGCAGATCGGCTCGGTGCTGGACGTGATCCGTGGCATCGCCGAGCAGACCAACCTGCTGGCGCTCAATGCGGCCATCGAAGCGGCTCGCGCGGGTGAAGCCGGGCGTGGTTTCGCGGTGGTCGCCGACGAAGTACGCAACCTCGCCCGGCGCACACAGGATTCGGTGGAGGAAATCCGCCAGGTGATCGAAGGCTTGCAGAGCGGCACCCGCGACGTGGTCGGCGCGATGAACAACAGTCATCGCCAGGCGCAGGACAGCGTTTCGCAGGTCGAGCAGGCCGTGGCCGCGCTCCAGCGCATCGGCGAGGCGGTCAGCGTGATCACCGACATGAACCTGCAGATCGCCAGCGCCGCCGAGGAACAGAGCGCGGTGGCCGAGGAGATCAACCGCAACGTGGCGGGCATTCGCGACGTGACCGAATCGCTGTCCAGCCAGGCGCAGGAATCGGCGCAGGTCAGCCAGTCGCTGAACCAGTTGGCGAACCATCAGCAGGGATTGATGGATCAGTTCCGGGTTTGACGCCAGAGTCGCTTTCGTAGGAGCGGAGCTTCTCCGCGAAACCCCGGCGCAGCCGGGACATGGTTCAGACGGCGACGTTCGGGCTGGTTCGCGAGCAAGCTCGCTCCTACAGGGGAAACTCGGCGCGCTCTTCGTAGGACCGAGGGGGACGCCCAGTCCTTGCTCGCGAACCGCACGGCACCCATCGCGGACAGAGTCCTCTCCTACAAAAACCGGAATCACGCCACCCGACGCGGCAACTCGATCACCACGCGCAATCCACCCAACTCGCTCGCCTCCAGCCTCAGGCCACCGCCACACGCCGCCGCGATATCCCGCGCGATGCCCAAGCCCAGGCCATGCCCCGCAACCTGCTCGTCCAGCCGCGTGCCACGCTCCAGTACGCTGTCACGCTGCTCCTCGGCGATGCCAGGGCCATCATCATCCACGCTCAGAAGATAGCGACCGGCGCCCTTCTCCACTGTCAGCCGCACCTGGCCGTCCGCCCACTTGCAGGCGTTGTCCAGCAGGTTGCCCAGCATCTCCAGCAGGTCCTCACGGTCGAACGGCAGCCGCAGGCCGGGCGTCGCGTTCCAGTCGATCCGCAGGTGCTCGCCATGAATCAGCCGCAGCATCTCGCACAGGCTGGGCAGTTCGGCATCGCAGTCGAAATGCGCGCCGGGCAGCGCTTCTCCCACCAGACGCGCCCGCCCCAGCTCGCGGGCCAGGCGCTGCTCGATCTGTTCCAACTGCTCCTGCAGCACACGGCGCAACTCCGGGTGCTCATGCAGTTCGGCGCGATCGGCAAGGCTGATCAGGACCGCCAACGGCGTTTTCAAGGCATGGCCGAGGTTACCCAGCGCGTTGCGCGAGCGGCGCAGGGTATCCTCGGTGTGCTGCAACAGGTGGTTGACCTGATCCACCAGCGGTTCCAGCTCCTGCGGTACCTGGCGGTCCAACTGGCTGCGCCGCCCCTCCTGCAACTGCGCGATCTGCTGGCGCACCCGTTCCAGCGGACGCAGCGCACGACGCACGGCGAAGCCCTGGAAGACCAGGATCAGCAACAACGCCACCCCGCCGGCGCCCAGGCCGATGTTGCGCAGGCGATTGAAGCTCTTGAGGATCGGCGTGTAATCCTGCGCCACGACAATCCTCAGTTTCTTGCCATAGCGCTTGTAGTCGCCGCGATAGACCAGCAGGCGCTGCCCCTCCGGGCCCTTTTCCAGGTCACGGGCCAGGCCCTTGTGCGACGGCAGATCCAGCTCGCGGTCCCACAGGGAACGGGAGCGCCAGGTGACGTCATCGAAGCGGATGACGAAATAGCGTCCGGAGAACAGCCGCTCGTAGACGGCATCCACCCGCTGGCTGTCCAGTTGCAGCCCGGCCGGGCCGCGCATGATGCCCACCAGCAGGCTTTCCGCCTCATCCTGCAGGCCGTTGGCGAGATAGCGGCGCAACCCCTGGTCGAACAGCCAGAGCCCGGTCTGCGCCAGCGCCAGGCCGATCACCACCAGCACCACGCCGAGCCCGAGGCCGAGCCGGCGCTGGATCGACATCAACGGGCGGCTCCGCCGGCATTGCCGGTGAAGCGGTAACCCTGCCCACGGCGGGTCTCGATGATCTCGCGGCCCAGCTTGCGGCGCAGGTGGTTGATATGCACCTCGATGACGTTGGAGTCGCGCTCCGTCTCGCCGTCATAGAGGTGCTCCGCGAGGTGGGACTTCGACAGCAACTGCCCGGGATGCAGCATGAAGTAGCGCAGCAGGCGGAACTCGGCGGAAGTCAGATCGACGTCCTTGCCGCCCTGCTGCACGCACTGCCGCGCCTCGTCCAGGCTCAGCCCCGCCACCTCCAGCTGGCTCTGGTTGGCCAGGCCACGGGCACGGCGCAGCAGCGCCTGGATGCGCAGCAGTAGCTCTTCGGGATGGAATGGCTTGGTGAGGTAGTCGTCGGCGCCAGCCTTCAAGCCGTCGATGCGCTCGGCCCAGGAACCGCGCGCGGTGAGGATCAGCACTGGCGTTGCCAGCCCCATGCCGCGCCATTCGCGCAGCACATCCAGTCCTGGACGCCCCGGCAGGCCGAGGTCGAGAACGATCAGGTCATAGGGCTCGCTGGCGCCCTGCACGGCGGCATCGCGGCCGTCGGCCAGCCAGTCGACGGCATAGCCCTGGCGCGTCAGGGCGGCCAGCAGTTCATCGGCCAGGGGGACGTGGTCTTCCACCAGCAGCAGGCGCATCAGTCGTCTTCCTTATCCTTGAGGATGCGACCGTCGCGGGCATCCAGTTCCAGTTCGCGCACCACGCCATCGACGGTGAGCAACTCCACCTCGTAGACATAGGCGTCGTGTTCCTTCTCCAGCTCCGCCTCCAGCAACTTCGAACCGGGATAGCGGGCCTGGGCGATGGGCAGGATTTCCTCGAACGGGCGGATCACGCCCTCACGGCTCAGCCGCAGGGCCTCGTCCTGGCTCAGGTCATGGGCCTGCGCGGCGCCGGCCGACAGGGCGAGCGCAACGGCCAGCAGGGCCACGCGCGGCAAATCGATCTTCATCAGTCGTCCTGGCGATCCTTGATGACTGCACCGCTCACCGCATCGAGTTCGACATCCCATTTCACGCCCTGGGCGTCCTTGATATCGACCTTGTAGAGGTAGCGGCCATGTTCCAGCTCAAGCTCGCTATCGTACACCGTTCCGCCCGGATGCTTGCCCAGCGCGGTCTGGTTGAGCGCTTCGAAATCGCGGATGGTGCCGGCATCGCGCAGACGCAGCGCCTCGTCCGGTCCAACGTCGTGGGCCATCGCCGTGGCGGCGCCAAGCAGCAGCGCGGTGGCGGCGGTGAGGATGATCAGCGGTTTCATGGGCAAACACCTCGTCTGAAATAGCATCGTCCTCAGACTAAGGTGAAGGACTTAATTCAAGCTGAATCGACAAAGGTCATTCACCCCGTGAAGTATCCTTGCTCGCCGCATACAGGCTCTATAATCGCGGGCCTGCATCCGCGAGGCCCCGCATGACCGCCATCCAGATCAAGACTCCCGCCCTCACCCTCAAGGCCGGCACCCGCGCCCTCAAGCGCATCCGCGAACAGGGATTGGCCCCCGCCGACGTCGGCATCCTGCCTGGCGCCGCCGGCGGCCCGAAGGCGCTGGGCATCCAGGGCCTGGACCTGGCGCTGTTCGGCGAATGGCTGCCACGCGCACCGCGCGAACGCTCGCTGATCGGTGCGTCCATCGGCTCCTGGCGCTTCGCCAGCGCCTGCCTGCCGGATCCGGCCGAGGGTATCCGCCGCCTCGGAGCGCTTTACACCCAGCAGCGTTTCGCCCGCAATGCGAGCATCGCCGACGTCTCGAAAAGCTGCGCGAAAATGCTCGACGACCTGCTCGACGGCCGCGACGCCAGCGTGCTGGACAATCCCTGGTACCGCCTCAACGTGGTGGTGGTGAAAAGCCACGGCCGCCTCGCCCAGGACGGCAAGGCCAACCTCGGCCTGGGACTGGGCGCAGTGATCCGCGACAACCTGCTGGGGCGTCGTCACCTGCATCGGCATTTCGAACGGCTGATCATCCACGACTCGCGCCGCGCTCCGCCGCTGGAAGCGCTGTCGGACTTCCCCTCGCGCTACCTGCACCTGGACCTGGCCAACCTGCGTCACGCCCTGCTCGCCTCCGGCTCGATCCCGATGGTGATGGAAGGCGTGCGCGACATTCCCGGCGCCGGGCCCGGTACCTACCGCGACGGCGGCCTGCTCGACTATCACCTCGACCTGCCCTACCTGCCTGAGGGCGTGGTGCTCTACCCGCACTTCACCGACAAGGTGATCCCCGGCTGGTTCGACAAGGGCCTGCCCTGGCGCCGTGGCGACGCCGGCCGACTGCAGGACGTGCTGCTGCTGGCCCCTTCGAAGGAATACCTGGCGCGCCTGCCGCACAACAAACTGCCGGACCGCAAGGACTTCCACCGCTATCTGGGCGACGACGCCGGCCGCGAGCGCTACTGGCACAAGGCAATGGACGAAAGCCGGCGGATGGGCGACGAGTTCCTTGAACTGGCAGACAGCGGCCGGCTGGGTGAGCGCCTGCTGCCGCTGACATGATCGGCGCGACTTGCATCACCATGCGCCGTCTACCTTCGTTCCGCTCATTCGCCCTTCCCGCCTCGCCCTGGCAGTAAGCGGACTCTGTTCGCGATTCGCCGGAAGGTTCGGTGCCAGGCGAGTTCGCGAGCAAGCTCGCTCCTACAAGAAACCCACCGGGATGGCATACGTAGGATGGCGTTGAGCGAAGCGATACCCATCACGGCGGATAACGCTGCGCGTTATTCGCCCTACGAAGGGCATCGCGGACGGAGCCCGCTCCTACGGATAACGCGGCACATACCGCTCTTGTAGAAGCGGGCTCCGTCCGCGATTCGTCGGCAGGTTCGGTGCCAGGCGGGTTCGCGAAGAGAAATCAGCCCGGCTGCCCATCCAGCCGCGGACGCCAGAACATCGGCCCGTAGTGCCAGGCGAACAGCAGGAAAGCCACCACCCAACAGGCAGCGGCCAGGCTCAGGCCCTGCAGCGGCAGCCACACCACCAGCAGCACCCGGAAAAGCACCCCCAGGTTCAGTAGCGCGAACGCCAAGGCCATGACCTTCGGCGGCTGCAGCGGGCGCCCCGTATGGCCAAGGCTGACGCGGGCGATCATCGCCAGGATCAGGCCACCCACACCGCCAACCGTCAGCGCATGGATCGGCAGGCTGACGGCGAGCGGCGCACCGAAGTTCCATGCGGCCATGCCCGCCGGGGCCAGCATCATCCAGAGATAGGCCAGGTGCAGCGACCACAGCAGCGGTACGCTCCAGATCCCCTTGTCCCGCCAGCGCCACAGGCGAATCAGGTGCCCCAGGGCGAGCACCGCGAACAGCGCGCCCACCAGCGGCTGCGGCGTCAGGCCGAATCCGGTCGCCGTCAGCACGGCCACCAGCATCGTGCCGGCCAGCAGCACGTTGTCCAGCCAGGGCCAGGCCGGCACCTGCGCGGTGCGCCCCAGGCCACGCTGGGTGAAGAAAGGAATGACCCGTCCGCCGATCAGCCCCATCAGGGCCGCCACCAGCCAGAGCGCGGCCAGCACACCGCCACGCTGCCAGTTTTCGTTACCGCTCCAGAGGCCCAGCATTACCTGTGCATCGGCCAGGGTGAGCAGTGTCAGCACCGCGATCACCGGGTAGTTGCGCACCTGTTTCACCTGCCACAGGCTGCGTCCGACGAAGAACGCCAGCGCCGGCAGGAACGCCAGTTCCAGCGGCGTGACCAGCCACAGCGGCGCACCGCCGAGCCAGCCGAGCCGGGCCGCCAGCCAGATCGCGGAAAGGATCATCAGCGGGCGCCCGCTGACGCCGGGTCGGCCGGTCCAGGTCTGGACGGCCGTCAACAAAAAGCCAGCGACGATGGCGCTGGCGAATCCAAACAGCATTTCGTGACGGTGCCAGGCCAACCAGCCACCCAGTGGCTCCCAGGCCGGCAACACCCCCAGCAGCACCGCCGCCCAGGCGGCAATACCGATCAACGCAAACAACGCGCCGCCGAGGAAGAATGGGCGGAAGCCCAGGCGCCACAGCGGCGGAATGCTCAACAACGCTTTTCGATCAACCAGCAACACAGCATGCCTCCCATCCTTCCTTGCGCATCTGATGCTGGGCGATGAGACGCAGCACATAACCCAGCTTCAGTAGTGTAGGACCGAGGATGGTAAATGCGTGAGCCATCACGATCGCCAGCAGCGACAGCCGGGTATCGACGAAATAGGCTCCGATGATCCCCACCAGCAACAGCGCAAGCCCGCTGCCGAGCAGCGTCGACGACATTACCAGGTTCCGTCTGGGGCAAGCGAAAAGACCGTCCATCACACACCTCCTCGGTTGAATCGGCCCGCGGGCGGGCCGGGTGTTTCAGCTTCAGGCCTCCAGCGCGCTGGCCGGGCCGAAGAACTCGTAGTGGGCCTGCCGCTCGGGCACGCCGAGCTCGCGCAGATGACGCTTCACCTGGGCCATGAAGGGCTTGGGTCCGAGGAAGTAGGCATCCAGGTCACGGTCGACCGGCAGCCATTCGGCCAGCAGATCGCGGCTGAGGAAACCTTCTGCGTGCACCTCATCCTGCTCGCGCGGCTCGCTGTAGCAGAAGTAATGCACCAGGTGCGGATGAGCCTCGGACTGCGCCTCGACCCAGTCGCGGAAGGCATGCACGCCGCCGTGACGCGCGCAGTGGATGAAATGCACCTCGCGGCCGCTGCCCAGCGCCTGCTTGAGCATCGCCAGCGCCGGGGTGATGCCCACGCCGGCAGTGATCAGCGCCAGGGGCTTCTCGCCGTCGCGCAGGACGAAGTCGCCCGCTGGCGGGAACAGGTCGATCTCGTCGCCCACCTGCACCTGATCATGCAGATGGTTGGACACCTTGCCCTCCTGCTCGCGCTTCACGCTGATGCGGTACTCGCGGCCATTGGGTACATCGGAGAGCGAGTAGGTACGGCGTACTTCTTCGCCATCCAGCTCCAGGCGCAGACCGATGTACTGACCCGGCTGGAAGTCCAGCAGTGCGCCACCGTCCACCGGCTGGAAGTAGAAGGAGGTGATTTCCTCGCTCTCCACGTCCTTGCGGACGACGCGGAAACGCCGCGCACCGCGCCAGCCGCCGAGCTGCTCGGCATTCTGCTGGTACACCGATTCCTCGGCGCCGATCAGGATTTCAGCCAGTTGGCCGTAGGCAGCGGCCCAGGCATCGATCACCGCCTGGGTGGCGATTTCCTCGCCGAGCACCTCGCGGATGGCCCGCAGCAGGCAGGTGCCGACGATCGGATAATGCTCCGGCAGGATCTGCAGCGCGACGTGCTTGTTGACGATCTTCGCCACCAGCGGGCCGAGCTGTTCCAACTCGTCGATGTGGCGGGCGTACATCAGGACACCGTTGGCCAGGGCGCGGGGCTGGTCGCCGGACGCCTGGTGCGCCTGGTTGAACAGCGGACGCACTTCCGGGTATTCGCTCAGCATCATCTTGTAGAAGTGCTGGGTCAGCGCCTCACCGCCGGTCTCCAGCAGCGGGACAGTGGCTTTGACCAGGGTACGGTGTTCATTGGACAGCATCGGGATCTCCTCGGATTGGCCAGGCAGAGAGGGGTCTGCCTGTGCTTTCTGCCAGAAGTACTTCAGGAAGCGTGCCAACCCTACAGCCCACTATTTTCGGGACCTTTGCAGTTTATTGAGTCATAATGACCAGAGTATCAATGAGTCAAAAAGACTCTCAAGAGGTCAAAATGACCCGAAACCCCTTGCTTGCCACCCTGCTCCCCCTGGTTGCCGATCTCTCCCGCGAGCTGCCCGACAGCGAGCGCTATCGACGCCTGCTGGAGGCGCTGCGCCAGTTGCTGCCCTGCGATGCCACCGCCCTGCTGCGCCTGGAAGGTGATCAACTGGTACCGCTGGCCGTCGACGGACTCAGCGCCGACACCCTCGGCCGCCGCTTCAAGACCAGCGAACACCCGCGCCTGCGCGCACTACTCGAACACCCCGGCCCGACCCACTTCGCCGCCGACTGCGGCCTGCCGGACCCTTACGATGGCCTGGTGGAAGGCCTGCATGGCCACCTGGAAGTGCACGACTGCCTGGGCTGCCCGCTGTTCCTCGACGAACAGCCCTGGGGCCTGCTGACCCTCGACGCCCTCGACCCGGAGCGCTTCTCCACCGGCGACCTGGACAACCTGGAAGCCTTCGCCAGCCTTGCCGCCGCCACGGTGAAAGCCAGCCAGCGCATGCTCGACCTCACCCTGCGCGCGGAGCACGAGCAACAGCGCGCCGATGCCTACCAGCGCGCGTCCGGCGACCAGCCGCGGGAACTGATCGGCCAGAGCAAGGCGCACCAGGCGCTGATGAACGAAATCCAGCTGGTGGCCGGCAGCGACCTGAGCGTGCTGATCACCGGCGAGACCGGCGTGGGCAAGGAGCTGGTGGCACAGTCGATCCACGCCAACTCCCTGCGCCGCGAGCAGCCGCTGATCAGCCTCAACTGCGCGGCGCTGCCGGAAACCCTGGTGGAAAGCGAACTGTTCGGCCACGTGCGCGGCGCGTTCTCCGGCGCGGTGGGCGAGCGCCGCGGCAAGTTCGAGCTGGCCGACGGCGGCACCCTGTTCCTCGACGAAGTCGGCGAACTGCCGCTGGCGATCCAGGCCAAGCTGCTGCGCGTCCTGCAGAGCGGCCAACTGCAGCGAGTCGGCTCGGACCGCGAACACCACGTCGATGTCCGCCTGATCGCCGCCACCAACCGTGACCTGGCCGAGGAGGTGCGCACCGGACGTTTCCGCGCCGACCTCTACCACCGCCTGAGTGTCTACCCGCTGCGCGTACCGCCCCTGCGCGAGCGCAGCAACGACGTTCTGCTGCTGGCGGGCTACTTCCTCGAAGAAAACCGTCCGCGCCTCGGCCTGCGCAGCCTGCGCCTGACCCGCGAAGCCCAGGCCGCCCTGCTCGACTACAACTGGCCGGGCAACGTGCGCGAACTGGAACACCTGATCGGACGGGCGTCCCTCAAGGCGCTGGCGAACCATCCGCAGCGCTCGCGCATCCTCAGCCTGGGCCTGGGCGATCTCGGCCTGGAACAACAACGACCGTCGCTCCACGGCGTGACCACTCGCGAGGGCAACGCCCCGGAAGCCGCCGTCGAAGGCGAACTGCGCCCGGCGGTGGACGCCTTCCAGCGCCGCATGATCAGCCACTGCCTGGAACGTCATGCCGGCAACTGGGCGGCGGTCGCCCGCGAACTGGGGCTGGACCGGGCCAACCTCAATCGGCTGGCGCGCCGGCTGGCGATCAAGTGACCGTACGCGAGGATTGCGCGCTCATCCGCTGCTCGCCTCTACATACGGGGCTCTGCAGATAGGCGCCTCCGGTTATCGGCCCTGGCCACCGCAGGGTCTATCGTCGGCCGTGTGAAAACGCACTCTCGAAACAGGTTAGACTTGGCCCCAATTCCGTTGCCTGGCGGCAGTCAGAAATCGCCGACTGGATGGAAAGCCTCCAGCCCAGCAACGACCGATCAGTACATCAATCACTACATCCGCATCACGGGCCTTTCCGAAACGCCCGCCTCATCTGAGTTACAGGAAATCCCGTGGAATTGTTCAAAGAGTTCACCTTCGAAGCCGCCCACCGCCTGCCCCACGTCCCGGCCGGGCACCAGTGCGGCCGCCTGCATGGCCACTCCTTCCGGGCCGCCATCTACATCGAGGGCGAAGTCGACCCGTACACCGGCTGGATTCGCGACTTCGCCGAGATCAAGCAGATCTTCAAGCCGATCTACGACCAGCTCGACCACAACTACCTGAACGAGATTCCGGGGCTGGAAAACCCCACCAGCGAAAACCTCTGCCGGTGGATCTGGCAACAGCTCAAACCGCTGCTGCCGGAGCTGTCCAGGGTGCGGGTGCACGAGACCTGCACCAGCGGGTGCGAGTATCGCGGGGACTGAACTGCGTCCACGCTCACTGAGCGTGGACAACAGTTGCCGGCTGGCGCGGCGCCGACCTTGTAGGAGCGAGCTTGCTCGCGAAAGCACGCCACCAACAGGGTCAGGTGTGAAACGGGTTCGCGAGCAAGCTCGCTCCTACGAGAAGCAAGCGCGTTCCGTGCAAGACGCAATCGCTCCGGCCAGAAAACCAAAGGCCCCTTTCGGGGCCTTTGTCGTTTCCGGGCTTAGCGCGAAGCCTTGCGGCGCAGGGCCGAGGGGCTGAAGTTGGAGTCGTCCGGCGGCGCCTGGCTGAAGTCGGCGGTGCCGGACTCCTCGTTATCCAGCCACTGGATGCTGTAGCGGTGCGCCTGGAGGTCGTGGAAGGTGTCCAGCGCCGTCCACACCATCGGCTGCTCGTAGAAGCTCTTCAGGTAGGCCTGGGACACGCGCCACAGCTCGCCACGGCCGTCGTACTGGTCCACCACGGCGGCGCCCCAGCTGTCCTCGTCGAGGTACAGGGTGCGACGCGAGTAGATGTGCCGCGCGCCGGGCTTGAGCTTGCCGTCCACCACCCAGACGCGATGCAGCTCGTAGCGGGTGTACTTGGGATTGATGTGGCCGGGGGTGAGCAGGTCCTTGTACTTAACCTCGGGGCTGGTGACCTGGTAGTTGTTGTAGGGGATGTAGATTTCCTTCTTACCCACCAGGGTCCAGTCGTAGCGGTCCGGCGCGCCGTTGTACATGTCGGTGTCGTCGGCGGTGCGCAGGCCATCGGAGTCCTCGATGGGGGTGTCGTAGGCCAGGGTCGGCGCGCGCCGTACGCGGCGCTGGCCGGGGTTGTAGCCCCAGGCCTGGCGCGGTTCCTTGACCTGGTCGAGGGTCTCCTGCACCAGTGCGCCGTTGCCGGCCAGGCGGGCCGGTGCGGTGGTGAAGGTCATGTAGTAGAACAGCGTGTTGCCGAGCTTGTCGTAGCTGCCCTTGGGGTCGTAGAAGCGGAACAGTGCCTCGTCCTGCGAGGTCACCAGCGCGTACGCGCCGTTGCGCTGCACACCGGCCTGGGACGAACGCCGCACGATGTAGGTGCCACGGTAGCGGGCGATGTGGTTCCACACCGCCTCCACGCCGCTCTGCGGGATCGGGAACGGCACGCCGCCGTAGGCATCGGAGAAGCCGTTGCCGCCTTCCACCAGCTTGGCGCTGGTGGCGTTCTTGTAAATGTTGTCGTAGATCCATTGCGGCGCCGAGCCGGTGCGGTGGGTCTCGTAGACCGGCATCTGGTAGCTGTCCGGGTAGGCGTTGAACAACGCGATCTGCCCCGGTGTCAGGTTGGCCTTGTACTGGTCCAGGTTGGCCTTGGTGATGACGAACTGTGGCTTCTCGCCGGCGAAGGGATCGACGTAGTGCGCGCCCGGCCCCTTGTAGCCGGCCGGCGCCGAGGTCAGGCCGCCCGTCCAGGCCGGGATGGTGCCGGCGGCGTTGCCGGCCTTCTCCGCCCCCATCGGGGTGAGACTGCTCTTGAGCTGGGCCGCCTGGTCAGCCGAAACCGCTGCACGGGCATCGGTGACAGCCAGTGCCGTCAGGGTCGCAAGGACGATCAGGGAACTCTTCTTGTACATGGTTCTCTCCGGATCAGAACGAGTATTTCGCGGTCACCGAGACGTTGTCCCGGTCACGCATGGAGTTGCTGGAACCGGCGCCGTAATAGCTGGTGTACTGGGTGCCGACCTCGAAGGTGTTCAGGTAGCTGGCGTCGATGCCGAGGGTATAGGCCTTGCGTCCTTCGATGAAGTTGCCGGTGCGGTCGGAGTTGCCGCTGAAGTCCTCCTGGTAGACGACGTAGGGCGACAGCTTCACCCCAGCGTAGACATCGTTCCAGCTGCCGGTAAGCAGCAGCGTGTAGCCGTAGCTGTCGCGGTCGATCTGCACGTCGTCATCGTTGCCGCCGACATAGGCCTTGTCCTGGGCGCCGACGAATCTGCGCTCGCTACCGTCCCAGGCGGTGTATTTCAGGCTGCTGCCACGGATGTGCTCGGAGGCCAGTTCGGCCACGCCGGTCATGGAGTCGAAGGACAGATGCGGGCCGAAGTTGTAGATGGTCGACAACGAGATGTTGTAGGTCTCGGCGCGTTCGTAGTTCTCGAACAGCTCGCCCCGACACAGTTGCTTGCCGGCCACCGGGGCGCAGGCCTGGCCGGCAGGCACGTTGGCGTCGAACAGGTTGGTCTGGCCGAGCACACCCTGGGTCAGCAGGTCGCCGAGGATGTCGTCGGTGGCGGAAATGCTGATCGGCATGTTCGGCCGGTAGGCGATCTCGCCGGACACCGAGGCATCGCCCAGGGTGGTGTTGAAGCTGAAGCCGTACATGCGGATGTCTTCGACATAGTCGCGACGCGCCTCGGCGTTGCTGGCCATGTCCAGCGTAGACAGCCCCGGCACGGCTTCGCCCAGGCCCAGCGGCCCGAGCAACGCGTTCAGCCCATCCACGTCGACGCCCTGGTAGTTGCGCAGGTCGACAGCGATCTGCGGCTCCTTGGCGTGGTAGTTGACGAAGTAGAAGCCGAACTCGGTGGAATTCAGTTCCTCGGCGATGTAGCGGAAGGCGACGCCGAACTGGCCATCGTCACGGGCATCGATGTCCTTGCCGACGTTGGCAACCTTGAAGGTGCCGGTGTTGGGGTTCAGGTAGGCGTTTGGCCCGTGCGGCCCGTTGCCCAGCAGCCCGAGGGAGGCCACGGTCGGGTAGCCCGCCAGCAGCTCCTTGATCAGCGGGTTGTCCTCGGTGGTGTAGGCGGTGTTGCCGCCGTCGCTGAACAGGTCGGTGTCGGAGAAATAGGTCCCCACCGAGTCCAGCCGGGTTTCCTTCCACTTCCACTGGTAGAAGGTCTCCATCGACAGGTCGTCGGTCAGGCCGAGGTTGAAGCTCAACGCCTCCACCGGCACCAGCACTTCCTTGAGCTCCGAGCCCGGCAGGTGGAAGCGCGCGGCGTCCACCGGGTTGATGGTGTTGATGCCGCCCCGGTAGAACACGCCCTCGCCCCAGTTCAGCACTTGGCGGCCGACGCGGCCGGTGAGCGGGTGTTCGGCGATGTCCCAACTGCCGGAGAGGTAGGCATCCAGCAATTCGGCCTTGCGGCCGGCGATATGGCGGGTGTCATCGGTGAAGTGATCGTCCTGCGGGAACGACTGGCTGGGACGCTCCACGCCGTTGGTGGTGTCGTAGTAGTCGTTGCGCTTGTCCATGATCTGCGTGTCGTAATAGGCAGTGCCACGCATGAACAGGCCGTAGTTCTGGTATTTGGCCGACAGGTCCGAGGTGAGCTTGAACACCTGGGAAACCAGCCCGGTGTCGAAGTTGCGGTTGCCGTCGTCGGCGTTGATGTCGGTGATGTTGTCCTTGTCGCGCCCCTGCACGCGCCACATCGCGCCGTAGGACAAGGTACTGTCCAGGGAACCGGTGATCTCGTTGTCCGCCAGCTTGAACTCCAGCGCCTGCGCCGAGCCCGCGACCAGCAGCGGCAAGAGTCCCATCACCGCGCCCGCGCGCCGGGGCGCCCAGAATATGGACGAACGTCCCCCATTCTGACTGTTCATAGACAGCATTACCTCCTTGACGGCCAAGATTTATTGCCCGGTCGTTGCAACCGGTGCTGTTTTTATTCGTCTCTCGGCTGCTGATCGCCCGGCTCCTGCCGGACCATCACGCAGTAACTCGCCTGCTGGAGCGCTTGCGGGCGCTCGGAGTACCCCTGTCGATTCTGGCTGCACGCCCAGAGTTGGCACTATCGTGCAGGCAAAGTAACAAACTGTTTCCCGCCTGCCAATCCGAAGGATGAAATCCGAGCTTTTTCGCGAGCAAGGAAAAACCCGGCCTATGGCCGTAATGCTGTTCACTTAGGCATTTAGTGGACCATCGCGAGCTCCGATAAACCGATACCAGGTGCTCTGGTATCGGTTTTTTGTTCCTTTTTCAGAGCCACAGAGGGAACAACCCATTCAAAATCCCCGCTTGAAGCGACCTGCGGAGCAAAGAAACGCCGCGATCCTGGCGAAGGAGTCGCGGCGTTTTTCTTAAGTGAACAGCATCAGGCCTATGGCCGGTTTTTTTCCTCGTGACTCACTCGACGGTGAAGGTCTTCTCCGCCAGCAGGCGATCGCCCTGGAACACCATGAAGCGCCACTGCCCCTGCACCACCTCGTGGTTCTCGGTGAACTGGTAGGCCATCACGTCGGTCGGCGCACCGACCACCAGCTTCTGCACCACCTCGAACTTGTCGTGGCGCTGGCCGTCCGGGGTCACCACGCCGGGAGTGAAATACAGCAGGGTCAGGGGCGCATCGCCCTCCTGCTTGCCGCTGAGCTGGTAACGCAGGCCGAACTTGGTGCCCAGCTTGGCCGGGACCCGCGTCGTGGATTCGAGCTGCTCCTGGCTGCGGGTCAGCACGCGTTCGCCCGGCTGGTAATCCTTGTAGTTGGTGACGAAGACGCCGTACTCGACCGGGCCGTTGACGCGCACTTCGGCAAAGACCGAGGACGCGAAGGCGGAAGCCAGGGTGAGGGCCAGGGCCGCTGGCAGGCGGGAAATGGACATGTTGCGCTCCTTGTTGGGGACCGCGCGAGGCTATGACATCGGCGTGAC
Organism: Pseudomonas sp. ATCC 13867; assembly: GCF_000349845.1. Lineage (NCBI taxonomy): Bacteria > Pseudomonadati > Pseudomonadota > Gammaproteobacteria > Pseudomonadales > Pseudomonadaceae > Pseudomonas > Pseudomonas sp. ATCC 13867. The sequence goes on from NC_020829.1 coordinate 3,138,067, forward strand.
AGGCTGATGACAGCTCGATACCGACGCGAACCGGGCCGGGGTGGCGGCGAGCGTCTATCATGCCCAGATCAGATCCGTTGGAAACCGCCATGAGCGACTCCCTGCTAAGCATCCGCCCACGCGCCGAAGACGTCGAAGGCGTTCCCATTCTCCGTCCGCTGCCGTCCGCGCAATGCCGCAGCGTCGGCCCCTTCGTGTTCTTCGACCACATGCTCGAAAGCACCTTCGTCCCCGAACACGGCATGGACATCCGCCAGCACCCGCACATCGGGCTGTCCACCCTCACCTACCTGTTCGAGGGCCAGGTGCAGCACAAGGACAGCCTCGGCTCGGACCAGCTCGTGCTGCCCGGCGACGTCAGCTGGATGACCGCCGGGCGCGGCGTCGCCCACGTCGAACGCACGCCCCGGACGCTGCGCCACGACGGCTCGCGCCTGCACGGCCTGCAGGTCTGGCTGGCGTTGCCACGAGAACAGGAACGTTGCGATCCCAGCTACAGCCACCACCCCGCCGCCAGCCTGCCGGAAAGCGACGCCCTGGGCGTGCGCATCCGCATGATCGCAGGCACGGGCTTCTGCCTCGAATCGCCGGTACCGGTGCTATCGCCGACCCTCTACGCCGAACTGAAGCTCAGCGCGGGCGCCACCCTGGCGATTCCCGACGAGCACCCACAACGCGCGCTGTACCTGCTCGAGGGCGAGGCCCTGCTCGACGATGAGCCGGTGCCGCCACACAACCTGCTGGTCCTGCCCGAGGGCATTGCCTTCACCCTTTCCGCCTGTACCGACTGCCACGCGATGATCATTGGCGGCGCGCCGCTGGACGGCCCCCGGCGGATGAACTGGAACTTCGTCGCCAGCGACCCGGCGCTGATCGACAGCGCCCGCGCCCGGTGGTCCGCCCGCGACTGGCCGACAGTCCCGGGCGAGCAGGAACGCATCGAACTGCCGCGCTGAGCGCACCGGGAAACGGTTCCTCATCCAGGGCTGGAAACGGCAGGCGAGAAAGGATTCGCGGCGCGCTTACCCACGACATCGCGCCCCAGCCCCTTGCTCCGGCAAGGCCCACATGTCCGGCACAAGGAGTCCGCGATGGACCAACCGCACGCCAACCGCCACACCAGCGCCCTGACGGTGCTCACCCTGCTGTTCTTCATGTGGGGCTTGATCACCTCGCTGAACGACATCCTCGTGCCGCACCTCAAGGCGGTCTTCACGCTGTCCTACGTGGAAGCGTCGCTGATCCAGTTCTGCTTCTTCACCGCCTACTTCGTCATGTCCTTCCCCTCCGGGCGGCTGGTGGAGAAGGTCGGCTACAAGAGCGGGATCATCGTCGGGCTGGCCACTGCCGGCGTCGGCTGCCTGCTGTTCTATCCGGCGGCGAGCGCGCAGTCCTATCCCTTTTTCCTCGGCGCGCTGTTCGTCCTCGCCTCCGGCATCACCCTGCTGCAGGTGGCGGCCAACCCCTACGTGAACATCCTCGGCCGGCCGGAAACCGCCGCCAGCCGCCTCAACCTGACCCAGGCCTTCAATTCCCTGGGCACCACGGTCGGTCCGCTGGTGGGCTCGGTGACCATCCTCGCCATCGGTGCCGGCGCTGCGTCGCAGATCGGCAGTTCCGCCGCCAACGAGGCGGACTCGGTGAAACTGCCCTACCTGGTGCTGGCCGGACTGCTATTCGCCATCGCCGTGCTGATCGCCCTGTTCCGTCTGCCGAAGATCCACCACGGCGAACCCAGCGACGGCGCGGCGACCGGCCGTCAATCGCTGTTCGCCCACCGCCACCTGATCTACGGCGTGATCGGCATCTTCGCCTACGTCGGCGCCGAGGTATCGATCGGCAGCTACCTGGTCAGCCTGATGGGTCAGCCGGACATCGCCGGCCTGCCCGCCGACCACGCCGGCAGATACCTGTCGTTCTACTGGGGCGGCGCGATGATCGGCCGCTTCATCGGCAGTGTCCTGATGCGCACCATTCCGGCCAACCGCATGCTGGCCTTCAACGCTCTGGTCAACACCCTGCTGATCGCCGTGGCCCTGAGCGTCGGCGGACACGCGGCGATGTGGGCGCTGATCCTCATCGGCCTGTTCAACTCGATCATGTTCCCGACCATTTTCTCCCTCGCCCTGGAGGGCCTGGGCAACCTCACCAGCAAGGGCTCGGGCCTGCTCTGCATGGCCATCGTCGGCGGCGCGGTGATGCCGCTGATCCAGGCCTTCTTCGCCGACCGCATCGGACTGCTGCACTCCTTCGCCATTCCGCTGCTGTGCTACCTGTACATCGCCTGGTTCGGCGCCAAGGGTTACCGCGCCGACGAGCGCATGATGCAGAGTTCGGCCAACCTGCCCTGAGCGCGCATGCCGGGTCTTTTTGGGTAGGAGCGAGCTTGCTCGCAACAACCCCCACTGCGAAGCGAGGTTCGCGAGCAAGCTCGCTCCTACACGCCGCGCGGTCCCCAATGGGGCGCGGTGTTTTCGCGCACCCGGGACTTCAGCCGCCGAAGCGCTCGTCCAGCAGGTCGAACATCGCGGCGAATGCACGGCGCGCCACCTTGGCGTCGTACTGCATCTTGCCGGGGATCTGCGCATGTGGGTCGGTGAAGGAGTGCGCCGCGCCACCGTAGCTGGTCAGCGCCCAGTCGACGCCGGCATCGATCATTTCCCGGGCGAAATCGGCCAGTTGCTCGCGCGGTACGAATGGGTCGACAGCACCGTCGAGCACCAGCACCGAACCCTGGATGTTCTTCGCATCCGCCGGGTTCGGCGTGTCCAGGGTGCCGTGGAAAGACACGGCCGCCGCCAGCGGTGCGCCATCGCGCGCCAGCTCCAGGGCGCAACAGCCGCCGAAGCAGAAGCCGAAGGTGGCCAGCTTCGCGGTATCCAGCGGTGCCTTGCCAGCCTGATCCAGCAGGGCCTTGAGCGACGCCTGCATACGTTTGCGCAGCAGCGCGCGGTCATTCTTCAGCGGCATCATGGCGGCGCCGGCCTGTTCCGGGCCGTTGGGGCGCAGGTCCTTGCCGTACAGGTCGGCCACCAGCACCACGTAGCCGCGTTCGGCAACCTGACGGGCAATGTCCAGGGCACCCTGGCCGACGCCCATCCAGTTCGGCGCCATCAGCAGCCCCGGACGCGCGGCCTGGCTGGCGGCATCGAATACCAGCTGACCTTCGAAAGACTCGCCGTCGACGCTGTAGGCGACGGGTCGCACGCTGATCTGACTCATTGGGGTCTCCCCGTTATTGAAAGAGTGGCGGGTACAGAAAAACACAAAGCCCGCCGAAGCGGGCCTTGTTTCGATCAGGCGGAGAGTTCCACCAGCAGCTTGTTGAGTCGACGGACGTAGGCCGCCGGGTCTTTCAGGCTGTCGCCAGCCGCCAACGCGGCCTGATCGAAGAGGATGTGGGACAGCTCGCCGAAGCGCTCCTCGTCGGGCTCTGCATCCAGCTTCTCGATCAGCGGGTGAGCCGGGTTGAACTCGAAGATCGGCTTGGACTCCGGCACCTTCTGCCCGCTGGCTTCGAGGATCTGGCGCATCTGCAGGCCCAGGTCCTGCTCGCCGATGGCGAGGATCGCCGGCGAGTCGGTCAGGCGGTGGGACACGCGCACCTCGGCGACTTCGTCGCCCAGCGCGGCTTTCAGGCGCTCGGCCAGGCCTTCCTTGGCCTTGGCGACTTCTTCCTGGGCCTTCTTGTCCTCTTCGGAATCCAGGCTGCCCAGGTCCAGGTCGCCACGTGCGACGTCGACGAACGACTTGCCGTCGAACTCCGGCAGGTAGCTCATCAGCCACTCGTCGATGCGGTCGGTGAGCAGCAGCACTTCGATGCCTTTCTTGCGGAAGACTTCCAGGTGCGGGCTGTTCTTCACCTGGGCGAAGCTTTCGCCGGTGAGGTAGTAGATCTTGTCCTGGCCTTCCTTCAGGCGACCGATATAGTCGGCCAGGGAAACGCTCTGCTCGCCGCTCTCGTCGCTGGTGGAAGAGAAGCGCAGCAGGCCGGCGATCTTATCCTTGTTGGCGAAGTCTTCGGCGGGACCTTCCTTCAGCACCTGGCCGAAGTTCTTCCAGAAGCCCTTGTAGGCTTCGGCGTCGTTGCTCGCCAGCTTCTCCAGCATATCCAGGGAACGCTTGGTCAGCGCCGACTTCATCGAGTCGACGATGGGGCCGGACTGCAGGATCTCGCGGGAGACGTTCAGCGACAGGTCGTTGGAGTCCACCACACCCTTGATGAAGCGCAGGTACAGCGGCAGGAACTGGTCGGCCTGGTCCATGATGAACACGCGCTGCACGTACAGTTTCAGGCCGCGCGGGGCCTCGCGGTGGTACAGGTCGAACGGCGCGCGGGCCGGGACGTAGAGCAGCGAGGTGTACTCGAGCTTGCCCTCGACCTTGTTATGGCTCCAGGACTGCGGGTTCTCGAAGTCATGGGCGATGTGCTTGTAGAACTCCTGGTATTCCTCGTCCTTCACCTCGGTGCGCGGACGGGTCCACAGGGCGCTGGCACGGTTGACCACTTCCCACTCGGTGTCGGCCGGCGCTTCCTCACCGTGCTGCTCCTTGGGTAGCTCGATGGGCAACGCGATATGGTCGGAGTATTTCTTGACGATGTTGCGCAGGCGCCAGCCGTCGGCGAACTCCTCTTCGCCGTCCTTCAGGTGCAGGACGATGCGGGTGCCGCGAGCGGTCTTCTCGACGGTGGCGACTTCGAAGTCACCCTCGCCTTTCGACGACCAGTGCACGCCTTCGCTGGCCGGCACGCCGGCGCGGCGGGTGAACACATCGACCTTGTCGGCGACGATGAAGGCGCTGTAGAAGCCCACGCCGAACTGGCCGATCAGGTGCGAATCCTTCTTCTGGTCGCCCGAGAGGTTCTTCAGGAAGTCGGCGGTGCCGGACTTGGCGATGGTGCCCAGGTGCGCGATCACGTCCTCACGGCTCATGCCGATGCCGTTGTCTTCGAGGGTGACGGTCCTGGCATCCTTGTCGAAGCTGACACGGATCTTCAGCTCGGCGCCGCCTTCGAGCAGCTCCGGCTTGGCCAGGGCCTCGAAACGCAGCTTGTCGGCGGCGTCGGAGGCGTTGGAAATCAGCTCGCGAAGGAAGATTTCCTTGTTCGAATACAGGGAATGGATCATCAGGTGAAGCAGTTGCTTCACTTCGGTCTGGAAGCCCAGGGTTTCTTTTTGAGTCTCCACGCTCATTCTTTCTCGCTCCGAGGATGACAAATGCCGTCTATTACGGCCGATGTCAGCGAGATGGGGGCTTCCTGAGCAAATTCAAGGGGTTGCCCCGACAACTCAATGAGCGAGCAATTCGATGCCAACCACTTCGCTGGGCCGCAGGACGTAGCTCGCCTCTCCCGCGCCGCTCAGGCTGTGGCGGATGACCAGGCGGCCGTCGCCATCCAGGCCGACGAAAACCCCGTCGGCCGTGCGTCCCTGCTCGGTCTGGACCCGCATGTGGCGATTGGCGAAGTGCTCGGGAGCGGCCTGCAGGCGCTGCAGCGAAAGCACGCCGACCTCCGGCGCGGCCGACGGTTGGCCCGCCTCCGCCTCGACGGGTTGCGCCGGCGGCGGAGCCGGCACTGGCGGCGGGTTATCGGCCAGGCGCGGGTACTTGTCGCCCCGGACACCCCATCCACGGGGTACGCTCTTGACCAGCGTGAGCGACAGCGTCTGTGGCTCGCCGGCAATGCTGAACACCACCTGCACCTGCAGCGTTGGCCGCCGGGTGTCCAGCCGTGGTAGCGGAGCCAGCTCGATATCGTGCTGGGCGAAGCGGCGTTGCAGGTAGTCGCGCACCACGTAGAGCAGGGTGTCCTGGGAGTCGACGTGGGTATCGACCTGTCCGTCGCGATAGCGCAGACGATCCGTGTACAGCTCGATCTGGCCGCTCAGGGTGGTCTGCATCGACGCGGGAAGCACCAGATGGAAGGCCCCGACCATCCGGTTGGGCGCCTCCGGCTGGAGGTCCAGGTGCAGGCTGTACCCCCGCGCCAGGCGGACCGCCTCGGGCAGGTCCTGGCCAGGAGCCAGCCAACTGATTTCGACGTCCGGCAAGGTGCCGGAATCATCGGGCAGGACATCCAGCCGCAGTGGTCCCTGGACCGCTGCCGGCAGGCGAATCTGCACTTCACGGTGTGCATAGAAGTCCTGCCCTTCCCGCAGGCTCAGCACCCCGTCGATCAGCTCGGCCTGCTCAGGCTCGAACGGCTTGCCATTCAGCTCACCGCGCAAGCGGATGGCCAACTCCGGCTTGATGACCGGCTCGGAGCGCAGCCAGTCAAGGCGCAGAATGGCCTCCAGGCGTGCGCTGTCATGGGCCGCCAGCAGGGCCAGGCCAACCACCAGCGGGATGCAACCCAGCGCAACGAATACCACGGCACGCCGCGCCTGCGCCCAGTGGCGCAGGATGAACGCCAGTGCCAGTGGCGGCACCAGGCTGGCGATCCCCCAGAACAGGCTGCGGCTGAAGGCCTGGCTGACCAGCCAGACGTAGCCGGCGAGGATCAGCAGCAGGCCGAGCAGGATCAGCAGGGTGTCCATTCAGGCGCCGTCGACCTTGAAGTGCGCCCGTGCGGTGGCGATCGGTTCGGCGCGGGTGGTCTGCCAGGCGGTGATCGCCACGTTGGCCACCCGCCGTCCCTGTCGCCAGACCTGGCATTGCGCATAGGTATCGCGGAAATGCCCGGCGCGCAGGTAATCGATGGAGAAGTCGATGATCTTGGGCATGTGTGGAATGCCCATGAACATCAGCAGGTGCAGCAGCGCGGCGTGTTCCATGAAGCCGGCGATGACGCCGCCGTGCAATGCCGGCAGGGTCGGGTTGCCGATGTTGTCGGGGTTGGCCGGCAGGTGGAAGATCGCATCGTCGCCCAGGCGCAGGCAGCGGATGCCGATCATCCTGGCGTAGGGAATCGACTCGATCAGTCCATCGTAGTTCTTGCTCGCGTGGGCCTCGCGCACCAGTTGCTCGATGCTCGGCGTGCTCATGCGGAGGCCTCCCCGTCGACGCTGCGCTTCACGTTGCCGGCGGAAACCGCCTTGCCCATGCGCATGAAGGTACCGACTACGTGGGCAATGGGCTCGGACGGGTCGTCCTGGTAGGCTATGCCACGGGTGAAGATGATATTCGGGGTGACGCGGTAGCACTCGGCGAAACCGAACACATCCTTGCCAGGCTCGGCGGGGTGCATGTAGTCGATGCGCAGGTCCAGGGTCGGGCAGATCTCGAACTGCGGCAGCACACAGACGGTGGAGATGCCGCAGGTGGTGTCCATCAGCGTGGTGATCGCCCCGCCGTGGATCACGCCGGTTTCCGGATTGCCGACGATGGCCGGGCTGTATGGCAGGCGCAGTGTCAGGCCGGAAGTGTCGGCGGCATGGGCGCTGATGCCCAGCAACTGGCAATGGCGCAGCGCCGAGAGAAAGCGCTGGGCACGCTCAAGAATGGGGTTTTCACTCATGGGAGTGGGCGACCGAATGACTGCGTGGGCCCGCATCATACCCCGCTCGGAGCCTACCTACAGTGATGAAATACTGTAGTGCAGGAATATTCATTGAACTTCTTTGAGGCGCATCTGCTCAAAGGGCTACCACCAGGAAAGCCACACATGGAGGCTCCACATGAAAAAAACCCTTCCCCTCGCTCTGATGCTGATCGCCGGTCTGGGTCTTGCCGCTTGCGACAAGAAAGAAGAGCCGAAAGCGCCGGCCGCGCCCGCCGCTACTGAACAGCCGGCCACCCCGGCGCCGACGACTCCGCCGGCACCCGAAGCCGCCCCGGCTGCTCCGGCCGCCCCGGCTACCGCGCCGCAGGAGCCCGCAGGCGAAGAGCAGAAGCAGCAGTAAGCCGTTTCTCGCGCTGTACAGCACAAGGCCCGCATTCTCGCGGGCCTTGTCGCATCCGACTCCCGATCAGGCTGGGATATCGTCCTCGCGCGGCGCATCCGCCTGCGGCGTTGGCGTGTAGACCATCACGTGCAGCACGCGGGAATGGAACTCGCGCTGGTACAACACCCCCACGACACCGGCGGTCACCAGCATGAAGATCAGCGGATTGATGAACCAGGCGAGCATCGCCAACCCGAAATAATAGGTCCGCAGGCCCTGGTTGAACTGGTGCGCCGCCAACGACACCACGCGCGCCGCACGCTCGGCGAACAACTTGCGTTCCTGCTCGCCCACGCTGCGCTCCCCCACCATCGGCGCAGAAGCCACCAGCACCGCCGCGAAATTGTATTGCCGCATGCACCAACTGAAGGTGAAGAAGGCATACACGAAGACCACTGCCAGGCAGAGCAATTTCAGCTCCGACAGGCCACGGGTCGGCGACGTCACGAACGGCAGGTCGGCCAGCACCGAAATGGTGCGTTCGGCGGAACCCAGCAAAGTCAGGATGCCGGCCAGGATGATCAGGGTGCTGGACGCGAAGAACGAAGCATTGCGCTCCAGATTGCCGATCACGCTGGCATCGGCCACACGGTTGTCGCGCAGCAGCAGGCGGCGCATCCAGTCCTGGCGGTAAAGGTGCAACACGCTGGCCAGGCAGGCAGTGTCGCGGGCCTTGGTTTTGGCATAACGGGTATAGCCGAGCCAGCAGACGAGGAACCAGAGAATGGCGAACAGGTTCCACAGGTACTGGATATCGAACAGGTCGACGACGTCGGTCATGCTTGTCCTTGCGCGAAGTGTTGAAGGAATACGCGGCAGATAGACGCCAGATATGCAGGGAAAGACACGGCTCGCCGCCCCACCTGCCTGTAGGAGCGGGCCCGCTCGCGAACGCTTTCATGGCGGATACAAAACTGCCCGGCGGTTCGCGAGCAAGCTCGCTCCCACAAAGACATAAAAAGGCCGCCTTGTGGGCGGCCTTTTTCGCTGGCAGGTCTGGCGTCAGGCCATCGCTTCCTGGGGTTTGCCCAGCAGGCGGTCGATCACCACCATCACGGCCAGCATGGCCACCGAGGGGATCAGCCAGGCAAGGCCCTGTTCGGCCAGCGGCAGGTGCTGCATCCAGGCCGGCATCCAGGCATCGAGCTTGGCGCCCTTGAGGGCGTCGATGATGCCGAAGACGAAGGACACCACCATCACCGGGGCGACGATGCGGGTCTGCGAACGCCACAGGCTGGCGCAGAAGCTCAGCGCCACCAGCACGATGCACGGCGGGTAGATGGCGGTCAGCACCGGGATGGAGAACTGGATGAGCTTGGTCAGGCCCAGGTTCGACACCAGCAGCGAGAAGCTGGCCAGGATGATCACCAGGCTGCGGTACGACAGCGGCACGATACGGCAGAAGTACTCGGCGCAGGCGCAAGTCAGGCCCACGGCGGTGACCAGGCAGGCCAGCGCGATCAGTACGGCGAGGAAGGTGCTGCCCAGCGAGCCGAAGGTGTGCTGCACGTAGGCATGCAGGACGGCGGCGCCGTTGGCGGCACCGGCGGCGATGTCATGGCTGCCGGCACCCAGGCGGAACAGGCTGATGTACACCAGCGCCAGACCGACACCGGCGATCAGGCCGGCGATGATGGCGTAGCGGGTGATCAGGCGCGGCGACTGCACGCCACGGGAGCGGATCGCGTTGACGATAACGATGCCGAAGACCAGCGCGCCAAGGGTGTCCATCGTCAGGTAGCCATTGACGAAGCCCTGGGAGAACGCGGCGGTCTGGTAGGCCGGCTCAGCGACGCCGATGGGGCCGGCGGGCAGCATGAAGGCGGCGATGCCCAGTGCGGCCAGGGCGATGATCTTCAGCGGTGCGAGGAAGCGGCCAACGGTATCGAGCAGTTTGCCCGGATACAGCGAGATCACCAGTACCACCGAGAAGTACACCAGGCTGTAGAGGAACAGCGGCAGCGCGCCCTCCCCGGTCAGCGGCGCCAGGCCGACCTCGAAGGACACGGTAGCGGTACGCGGAGTGGCGAACAGCGGCCCGACCGACAGGTAGCAGACGGCCGCCAGCAGTCCACCGGCGACTCGACCGATCGGGTGGCTCAGGGTGTCCATCGCCCCGCCGACCTTGGCCAGCGCGACGACGGTAATCACCGGCAGGCCGACTGCGGTGATCAGGAAGCCCAGCGCCGCCATCCATACGTGCGGCCCGGACTGCAGACCGACGATGGGCGGGAAGATGATGTTGCCCGCGCCGACGAACAGCGCGAAGGTCATAAAACCCAATGCCAGGATGTCCTGGCCTTTCAAGACGTTCATGAAGGGGAATACCACAGTGCTGAAACGGTTTCATGGTCTCCCAAGGCAGATCGACCGTACGGACGTGACAAAGCCGCATCGGACGGGATTGGCCGACTCACTCTGGGCAAGCCTGGGCATCCTGTGATGCTGCTGTCATCGGTACGGTGATTTGTTCTTGGAAGTCCGATAGCAGAGGTTTTCCGTGGGCTCGTGGCCCGGTTGCTCCTGCATTCTGGTTATCCCGCCATCCTTGACGGTCAGGAATCGCCGTCGCTTCCGGATAGGAATTGACGGTGAGCGAGCTTTCCCTTGTGGGGAACGCGACGCTTCATATAGTTGTTAGCCTAACGATCTATTCCGATGAACTGCACTGACATACGTCAGATCGTCCGCGTGATGATCGGCCATGTCGCCTGAGCGACAGTTTTGAGACGGCGCCGCAACGACAGAGGCCACCCGAAGGTGGCCTCTGTTGACGAACGGTTAAATAAGCGAGGCGCTTACTTGACCGTCCAGCCGGTCAGCTCGGCCAGGGCCTTGCCGATGTCAGCCAGGGAACGCACGGTCTTCACACCGGCGTCCTGCAGCGCGGCGAATTTCTCGTCCGCAGTGCCCTTGCCGCCGGAGATGATGGCGCCAGCGTGGCCCATGCGCTTGCCCGGAGGGGCGGTCACACCGGCGATGTAGGAAACCACCGGCTTGGTGACGTTGGCCTTGATGTAGGCCGCGGCTTCTTCTTCAGCGGAACCGCCGATCTCGCCGATCATGACGATGGCTTCGGTCTTCGGATCTTCCTGGAACAGCTTCAGGATATCGATGAAGTTGGAGCCCGGGATCGGGTCGCCGCCGATGCCCACGCAGGTGGACTGGCCGAAGCCGGCGTCGGTGGTCTGCTTCACGGCTTCGTAGGTCAGGGTGCCGGAACGCGACACGATGCCGACCTTGCCCGGCAGGTGGATGTGACCGGGCATGATGCCGATCTTGCACTCGCCGGGAGTGATCACGCCCGGGCAGTTCGGGCCGATCAGGCGTACGCCCAGCTCGTCGCACTTGACCTTGGCTTCCAGCATGTCGATGGTCGGGATGCCTTCGGTGATGCAGACGATCAGCTTGATGCCGCCGAAGGCCGCTTCCAGGATCGAGTCCTTGCAGAACGGAGCCGGAACGTAGATGACCGACGCATCAGCGCCAGTGGCTTCCACGGCTTCCTTGACGGTGTTGAACACCGGCAGGCCCAGGTGGGTGGTGCCGCCCTTGCCGGGGGTCACGCCGCCAACCATCTTGGTGCCGTAGGCGATGGCCTGTTCGGAGTGGAAGGTACCCTGCGAGCCGGTGAAGCCCTGGCAGATGACTTTGGTGTCTTTATTGATCAGGACGCTCATTACTTACCCTCCGCGGCCTTGACGACTTGCTGGGCAGCGTCGGTCAGGCTGGTCGCCGCGATGATGTTCAGACCGCTCTCGGCCAGGACCTTGGCGCCGAGGTCGGCGTTGTTGCCTTCCAGACGAACGACAACCGGGATTTTCACGCCGACTTCTTTCACGGCGCCGATGATGCCTTCGGCAATCATGTCGCAGCGAACGATGCCGCCGAAGATGTTCACCAGAACGGCAGCGACGTTGCTGTCGGACAGGATGATCTTGAACGCTTCGGTCACGCGCTCTTTGGTGGCACCGCCGCCAACGTCGAGGAAGTTGGCCGGCTTGCCGCCGTGCAGGTTGACGATGTCCATGGTGCCCATGGCCAGGCCAGCGCCGTTGACCATGCAGCCGATGTTGCCTTCCAGCGCGACGTAGTTCAGTTCCCACTTCTGCGCATGGGCTTCACGAGCGTCGTCCTGGGACGGGTCGTGCATGGCGCGCAGCTTGGGCTGACGGTACATGGCGTTGGAGTCGATGTTGATCTTGGCGTCCAGGCAGTGCAGGTTGCCGTCTTTCTTGATCACCAGCGGGTTCACTTCCAGCAGCGCCAGGTCGTAGTCCTGGAACAGCTTGGCCAGGCCAACGAAGATGTGGGTGAACTGCTTGATCTGGTCGCCTTTGAGGCCCAGCTGGAAGGCCAGCTCGCGACCCTGGTAGGGCTGAGCGCCAACCAGCGGATCGATGGTGGCCTTGAGGATCTTCTCAGGGGTTTCGTGCGCCACTTTCTCGATGTCCACGCCACCTTCGGTGGAGGCCATGAAGACGATGCGACGGCTGGAACGGTCGACAACGGCGCCGAGGTACAGCTCCTTGTCGATGTCGGTGCAGGATTCCACCAGGATCTTGCTGACCGGCTGGCCATTGGCGTCAGTCTGGTAAGTCACCAGACGCTTGCCCAGCCAGTTGGCGGCGAACGCCTTGGCGTCCTCTTTGCTCTTGACCAGCTTCACACCGCCCGCTTTGCCGCGGCCACCAGCGTGTACCTGGGCCTTAACGACCCACTCGGTACCACCGATCTTTTCACAGGCTTCTGCGGCCTCTTCGGGTGTGTCGACGGCGAAGCCCTTGGATACGGGCAGGCCGTACTCAGCGAACAGCTGCTTACCCTGATATTCGTGGAGATTCATGCTTGTCTACCGTTTTCGTCTTGGGTATTGCGCATTCGGCGCGGCGCTCGTGGCACCACGCCACCTGTGACCGAGTCCCCCTCGGGGGAGAAACGATCCGGCGGGCGGGGGCAGCCCCTCGCAAAAGACTGCCGCCCTCCCCGCCGTGGTCCCGTTCCTTAGCGCTTCTTGCGGTTGGCGATGTGGATGGCGTGGCCATTCACTGCCAGGGCCGCTTCGTGCAGCGCTTCGGACAGAGTCGGGTGGGAGAAGACCATCATGCCCAGGTCTTCGGCGCTGGTGCCGAATTCCATGCCGATCGCGCCCTGCTGCACCAGTTCGGCGGCGCTCGGGCCGATCACGTGGACGCCCAGTACGCGGTCGGTCTTGGCATCGGCGATGACCTTGACCAGACCGGTGGTGTCGTTGGCAGCCATGGCGCGGCCGCTGGCGGCGAACGGGAAGGTACCGACGTTGACTTCGACGCCTTCACCCTTGAGCTGCTGCTCGGTCTTGCCAACCCATGCGATTTCCGGGTGGGTGTAGATCACGGCCGGGATCAGGTCGTAGTTCATCTGGGCCTTGTGGCCGGCGATGCGCTCGGCAACCATCACGCCCTCTTCCGAGGCCTTGTGCGCCAGCATGGCGCCGCGAACCACGTCACCGATGGCGTAGACGCCCGGAACGCTGGTCTTGCAGTGGTCGTCGACGAAGATGAAGCCACGCTCGTCCAGGGTCACGCCGGAGTCAGCGGCCAGCAGGTCGGTGGTCACCGGGCGACGGCCCACGGCCACGATCAGCTTGTCGAAGGTCTCCTTCTGCTCGCCGTTGGCGTCGGTGAAGGTCACGGTGACCTGCTTCTTCTTGATCTCGGTGCCAGTCACGCGAGCGCCCAGGCGGATGTTCAGGCCTTGCTTGGTCAGGACCTTCAGGGCTTCCTTGGCGATCTGCTCGTCGGCAGCCGGGAGGAACTTGTCCAGGGCTTCCAGGACGGTGACTTCAGCGCCCAGGCGAGCCCAGACCGAACCCAGTTCCAGACCGATGACGCCGGCACCGATCACGCCGAGCTTCTTCGGTACGCTCTGGAATTCCAGGGCACCGGTGGAGTCGACGATGATGTCGTCGGTCAGCGGAGCCGGCGGGATTTCGACCGGTTTGGAGCCCGAAGCGATGATGATGTTGTCGGCTTCCAGAACCTGGGTCTTGCCGTCCAGGCCGGTCACTTCGACCTGCTTGTTGGCCAGGACCTTGCCGTGGCCTTCGAAGGAGGTCACACCGTTGGCCTTGAACAGGGTGGCGATGCCGCCGGTCAGGTTCTTCACGATGTTGGCCTTGCGGGCAACCATCGCAGGAACGTCGATGGTGACGCCCTTGGCTTCGATACCGTGGACCGCGAAGGCCTCTTTGGCTTCGTGGTACTTGTAGGAGCTGTCCAGCAGCGCCTTGGACGGAATGCAGCCTACGTTCAGGCAGGTACCGCCGAGAGCGACCTTGCCCTCTTTACCGATGTACTTCTCGATGCAGGCGGTCTTCAGGCCGAGTTGGGCGGCACGGATGGCGGCTACGTAACCGCCGGGGCCGGCACCAATCACAACCACGTCGAATTTCTGGCTCATGTCTCAATCCTTATTCCGGTGAAGCGGACGGCCCCTTTCGGGGCCGTCGTGTAGTACGGGGCCGTCGTGTGAATTGACGTATCAGACGTCCAGCAGAAGGCGAGCCGGATCTTCCAGCAGGTCCTTCATGGTGACCAGGAAGCTTACCGCTTCCTTGCCATCGATCATCCGGTGATCGTAGGACAGCGCCAGGTACATCATCGGCAGGATCACCACCTGGCCGTTAACGGCCATCGGGCGTTCCTGGATCTTGTGCATGCCGAGGATGGCGGTCTGCGGCGGATTGATGATCGGAGTCGACAACAGGGAACCGAATACGCCACCGTTGGAAATGGTGAAAGTACCACCGGTCATGTCTTCGATGGACAGCTTGCCGTCTTTGGCTTTCTTGCCGAAGGTGGCGATGCCGTTCTCGATCTCGGCCAGGCTCATGAACTCGGCGTTACGCAGAACCGGTACGACCAGACCGCGGTCGCTGGACACTGCCACACCGATGTCCTGGTAGCCGTGGTAGACGATGTCGTTGCCGTCGATCGAGGCGTTGACGCCCGGGAAGCGCTTCAGTGCTTCGGTGGCGGCCTTGACGAAGAAGGACATGAAGCCCAGGCGAACGCCGTTGTGCTTCTTCTCGAACAGGTCCTTGTACTTGTTGCGCAGGTCCATGATCGGCTTCATGTTGACTTCGTTGAAAGTCGTCAGCATGGCCATCGAGGACTGGGCCTCGACCAGGCGCTCGGCAACCTTGGCGCGCAGGCGGGTCATCGGTACGCGCTTCTCGACGCGATCGCCAGCGGCGAAGACCGGGGCCTCGGCAGCCGGAGCAGCGGCCTTGGCGGCCGGAGCGGCAGCCGGGGCGTTCTTCTTGGCTTCGACGGCAGCGACGACGTCTTCCTTGGTCACGCGACCGCCCTTGCCGGTGCCGGCCAGGCTGTTCGGGTCGATGCCGTTCTCTTCGGCCAGCTTGCGGGCGGCCGGCGAGAGGATGTTGTCGTCGCCAGCGGCGGCGGCCGGAGCAGCGGCGGCCGGAGCGGCAGCCGGAGCTGCTGCAGCAGCCGGAGCGGCAGCGGCAGCACCGCCTTCGCTCAGCTTGCCCAGCAGTTCGTTGGAAAGAACGGTGTCGCCTTCGTTCTTGACGATCTCGGCCAGGACGCCGTCGGCCTCGGCCAGTACTTCGATCACGACCTTGTCGGTTTCGATGTCGACGATCAACTCGTCACGCTTGACGGCTTCACCGACCTTCTTGTGCCAGGTTGCGACTGTGCCGTCGGCAACCGATTCCGGGAAGGTTGGGGCTTTGATTTCGATAGCCATTATGTGTGTTTCCTTAAATTCGGTATCAACTGCGCGTTGGCGTTAAACGGTGAAGGCGTCCTGCAGCAGTTTTTCCTGCTGCTCGGCGTGCATCGAAGCGTAGCCGCAAGCCGGAGCTGCCGAGCCTTCGCGGCCCGCGTATTCCAGGTTGAGACCTTTCTTGTGCGCGGCGATGACACGACGCATGTGGTGCTGCGAGCAGAACCAGGCACCCTGGTTCATCGGCTCTTCCTGGCACCAGACGATGTGCTTGAGGTTCTTGTACTGCGACAGCACCTCGGCCAGATCGTCTTCCGGGAACGGATAGAGCTGCTCGAGACGAACGATCGCGATGTTGTCGCGACCTTCGGCGCGGCGCTTCTCCAGCAGGTCGTAGTACACCTTGCCGCTGCACAGCACGATGCGGTCGACCTTTTTCGGATCCAGGTTGTCGATCTCGTTGATCACGGTCTGGAACGAGCCGTTGGCCAGATCTTCCAGGGTCGAGATGGCCAGCTTGTGACGCAGCAGCGACTTCGGTGTCATCACGATCAGCGGCTTGCGCAGCGGACGGATCACCTGACGGCGCAGCATGTGGTAGACCTGGGCCGGAGTGGTCGGCACGCAGACCTGGATGTTCTGCTCGGCGCACAGCTGCAGGTAACGCTCCAGACGCGCGGAGGAGTGCTCCGGGCCCTGACCTTCGTAGCCGTGCGGCAGCAGCATGGTCAGGCCGCACAGGCGCTGCCACTTGGTCTCGCCGCTGGTGATGAACTGGTCGATCACGACCTGCGCACCGTTGGCGAAGTCACCGAACTGGGCTTCCCAGGTCACCAGCGCATTCGGCATGGTGGTGGCATAGCCGTATTCGAACGCCAGTACGGCTTCTTCCGAGAGGTAGGAGTCGTACAGGCTGACGCGCGGCTGGCCGTCGAACAGGTGAGCCAGCGGGATGTAGACCGAGTCGTCCTTCTGGTTGTGCAGCGCCGCGTGGCGGTGCGAGAAGGTGCCGCGGCCGACGTCCTGACCGGTCATGCGCACCGGATGGCCCTCGAACAGCAGGGTGGCGTAGGCCAGGTTCTCGGCGAAGCCCCAGTTGATGGGCATGCCGCCGGCCGCCATCTTGGCGCGGTCTTCGTAGATCTTCTGCACCTGACGCTGCATGACGAAGCCGTCCGGAGTCTCCAGCAGCTTGGTGGAGAGTTCCTGCAGGGTCTTCAGGTCGAAGCGGGTGTCGTGACGCGCGGTCCAGGCATGGCCCACGTAGGGACGCCAGTCGACGAAGAGCTCCTTGTTGGGCTCCTTGACCAGGCTTCTTACCACGTGCAGGCCGTTGTCCAGGGCGTCGCGATACTCGTCGACTTTCTCCTGGGCCTGCTCGGTGGTCTGCACGCCGGCTGCGATCAGCGCATCGGCATACAGGTCACGGGTGGTGCGCTGCTTGGCGATCTGCTGGTACATCAGCGGCTGGGTGCCGCTCGGCTCGTCGGCCTCGTTGTGGCCGCGACGGCGGTAGCAGACCAGGTCGATGACCACGTCACGCTTGAACTGCATGCGGTAGTCGACGGCCAGCTGGGTCACGAACAGTACCGCTTCCGGATCATCGCCGTTCACGTGGAAGATCGGCGCCTGGATCATCTTCGCCACGTCGGTCGCGTACTCGGTGGAACGAGCATCGTCCTGACGGCTGGTGGTGAAGCCGACCTGGTTGTTGATCACGATGTGGATGGTGCCGCCCGTCTTGTAAGCACGGGTCTGCGACATCTGGAAGGTTTCCATGACCACGCCCTGCCCCGCGAAGGCGGCATCGCCGTGGATGGAAATCGGCACGACCTTGTCGCCGCTGCCGTCTTTGCGACGGTCCTGGCGAGCGCGTACCGAGCCCTCGACCACCGGGGAAACGATTTCCAGGTGCGAGGGGTTGAACGCCAGGGCCAGGTGGACTTCGCCGCCGGTGGTCATGACGTTGGAGGAGAAGCCCTGGTGGTACTTCACGTCACCCGAGCCCAGTTCGACCAGTTTCTTGCCTTCGAACTCGTCGAAGAGGTCGCGCGGGTTCTTGCCCAGGGTGTTGACCAGGACGTTCAGACGGCCACGGTGGGCCATGCCGATGACGATTTCCTTGACGCCGTAGGAGCCGGAGCGCTGGATGATCTCGTCGATCATCGGGATCAGGCTCTCGCCGCCTTCCAGGCCGAAGCGCTTGGTGCCCGGGTACTTGGTGCCCAGGTACTTTTCCAGGCCTTCGGCAGCGGTCAGGCGCTCGAGCAGGTGAGAGCGGGCGTCGGCGGAATATGTCGGACGGCCGCGCACGCTTTCCAGGCGCTGGGCGAACCAGTGGCGCTGCTCGGAGTCGACGATGTGCATGAACTCGGCGCCGATGGTGCTGCAGTAGGTCTGCTTCAGCGCATCGAGGATTTCACGCAGGGGGGCTTCTTCCTTGCCGATGTAGAGCTCACCGGTACGGAAGGTGGTGTCGAGGTCTGCAGCAGTGAGCCCGTAGTGTTCGAGCGACAGGTCGGAGGGAGCGGTACGCACCCAGAGACCCAGCGGATCGAGCGACGCTGCCTGATGTCCACGCAGACGGTATGCCAGGATCAGACGCAGGACTTCGACCTGCTTCTTCTCGTGCTCGGTGCTTACGCTGCCAGCGGAAACAGGCGCGGCGCGGCGCTGGTTCTTGGCCAGGAGTACGAAATGATCACGGATAGAGGAATGCGAGACGTCGGGGGCAGGATTGCCGTCGGCGGGGAGCTTCTGGAAGTACGTGCGCCACTCTTCTGGCACAGCGTTCGGGTCGTGCAGGTAGAGCTCGTAGAGCTCTTCGACGTAGGCAGCGTTTCCACCGGATAGATGGGCACTGTTCCACATCCGCTGCATTACGCTTTCGTGCATGCTTGGTCACCCTCGGTAAGGGGACTCCACCTGTGGAATCTCTGGCGCGAAGTCATACACAGCGACTTCAAGCCACCGATCCCCGCAGATAGTCCGGGTACCAGCCCGGATGCCCCTGCTGGTCATATATACGTTTTCAAAACAGGACCCCCGCTTTGTGGGCTTGGGTCCTAGGGACTGTACCGCCGGACAATGTTCCGGCGGTACAGGTGTCGCTCTTGCAATGATCTTTGGGCGCGAGGCCCTCGGATCAAGTGCCGCTCTGCAGCAGCATGTTACGGATGTGACCGATTGCCTTGGTGGGGTTCAGACCCTTCGGGCAGACGTTCACGCAGTTCATGATCCCGCGGCAGCGGAAGACGCTGAACGGGTCATCCAGGCTCGCCAGGCGCGCCTGAGTTTCGGTGTCACGGCTGTCGGCCAGGAAACGATAGGCTTGCAGCAGCGCGGCGGGGCCCAGGAACTTGTCGGGATTCCACCAGAACGACGGGCAGGAGGTCGAGCAGCAGGCGCACAGGATGCACTCGTACAGACCGTCCAGCTTCTCGCGCTCTTCCGGGCTTTGCAGACGTTCGATGGCCGGGGCTGCATATTTGTTCTGCAGGAACGGCTTCACGCTCTCGTACTGCCTATAGAAGATGCGCATATCGACGACCAGGTCACGGATGACCGGCAGGCCCGGCAGCGGACGCAGGACCAGCTTGCCACCCTTCAGGCCAGCGGCCGACAGGGGGGTGATGCAGGCCAGGCCGTTCTTGCCGTTGATGTTCATACCGTCGGAACCGCACACGCCTTCACGGCAGGAGCGACGGTAGGAGAAACCCTCGTCCTGTTCCTTGATCAGCGCCAGCACGTCCAGGACCATGATGTCCTTGCCGTCGGTATTGACCTGGAAGTCCTGCATGTAGGGCGCAGCGTCCTTCTCAGGGTTGTAGCGGTAAACACTCACTTGCAACATGGCGGGCACCCTTAGTAAGTACGAACCTTGGGTTCGAATGCCGGAACAGTTTTCGGCGCGAAGTTGACGGCACGCTTGGCTACACGCTTCTCACCCGGGAAGTACAGGGTGTGGCACAGCCAGTTCTCGTCATCGCGCTCCTCGAAGTCTTCACGGGCATGCGCGCCGCGGGACTCTTTGCGGGCTTCTGCCGCAATCGCAGTGGCTTCGGCCACTTCGAGGAGGTTCTGCAGTTCCAGCGCTTCGATACGCGCCGTGTTGAATGCCTGGCTCTTGTCGTTGATCTTGACGGTGGCGATACGCTCACGCAGATCAGCCAGCTGAGCGATACCTTTCTGCATGTACTCGCCGGTACGGAACACACCGAAGTAGTTCTGCATGCAGGATTGCAGCTCGCGCTTGAGCGGAGCGACTTCTTCGCCGCTGGTGCGCTCGTTCACGCCGTTCAGGCGCTTGAAAGCGGATTCCAGGTCGGATTCGGAAGCCTGGCGGTGCTCGATACCATCCTTGAGCGCCTTCTCCAGGTGCAGACCGGTGGCACGACCGAACACAACCAGGTCGAGCAGCGAGTTGCCGCCCAGGCGGTTGGCGCCGTGTACCGATACGCAAGCTACTTCGCCTACGGCGAACAGACCTTCGATGATCTGCTCGTTGCCGTTGGCATCGGTGGTCAGGGCCTGGCCATGAATGTTGGTGGCGACGCCGCCCATCATGTAGTGGCAGGTCGGGATGACCGGGATCGGAGCGACGACCGGATCGACGTGGGCGAAGGTCTTGGACAGTTCGCAGATGCCGGGCAGGCGGCTGTGCAGAACTTCTTCACCGAGGTGGTCGAGCTTCAGCAGTACGTGGTCCTTGTTCGGGCCCACGCCGTTGCCGGCGATCACTTCTTTAACCATGGAGCGGGCAACCACGTCGCGGCCAGCCAGGTCTTTCGCGTTCGGAGCGTAACGCTCCATGAAACGCTCGCCGTGAGCGTTGATCAGGTAGCCACCTTCACCGCGGCAACCTTCGGTAACCAGTACACCGGCGCCGGCGATGCCGGTCGGGTGGAACTGCCACATCTCGATGTCCTGCACCGGCACGCCAGCGCGCAGGGCCATACCGATGCCGTCACCGGTGTTGATCAGGGCGTTGGTGGTGGAGGCGTAGATACGGCCGGCACCGCCAGTGGCCAGGACCACGGCCTTGGAGCGGATGTAAACGGTGTCGCCGGTCTCGATGTCGATGGCGATGACGCCAACCACATGACCATCCTGGTTCTTCACCAGGTCAACGGCGTACCACTCATTAAGGAAGGAAGTACCGTTCTTCAGGTTGGCCTGATAGAGGGTGTGCAGCAGGGCGTGACCGGTACGGTCGGCCGCGGCGCAGGTACGGGCAGCCTGGCCACCCTTGCCGAAGTCCTTGGACTGACCACCGAACGGACGCTGGTAGATGCGGCCCTGCTCGGTACGGGAGAACGGCAGGCCCATGTGTTCCAGTTCGAACACGGCTTCCGGGCCGACGGAACACATGTATTCGATCGCGTCCTGGTCACCGATGTAGTCGGAGCCCTTGACGGTGTCGTACATGTGCCAGCGCCAATCGTCGTTCGGGTCGGCCGAAGCGATGGCGCAGGTGATGCCGCCCTGGGCGGATACGGTGTGCGAACGGGTCGGGAAGACCTTGGTCACCACGGCAGTCTTGTGACCGCCCTGGGCCAGTTGCAGCGCAGCGCGCATGCCGGCGCCGCCGCCACCAACGATGATGGCGTCGAAAGAAAGAGAGCGAATGCTAGCCATGGATCAGTTACCCCAGAGAATCTGCACACCCCAGACGAAGAATGCGAACATGGCCATGCCGCATACCGCCTGGACGAGGAAACGCACGACGGTCGCGGACTTGCCCAGCGCCATCGGAGTCAGGTAGTCGGTCGTGATAGTCCACATACCGACCCATGCGTGCACGCTCAGGGAAACCAGCGTCAACAGGCTGAAGATCTTCATCAGGCTGTGGGAGAACAGACCA
Source organism: Pseudomonas sp. ATCC 13867 (assembly GCF_000349845.1). NCBI lineage: Bacteria > Pseudomonadati > Pseudomonadota > Gammaproteobacteria > Pseudomonadales > Pseudomonadaceae > Pseudomonas > Pseudomonas sp. ATCC 13867. The sequence continues at coordinate 3,159,547 of NC_020829.1, forward strand.
TGCCACTCGGTGTAGGAAATACCCGGGTGCGCAATCAGGAAGCCCAGCAGGAAGAGGACATAAGCCGCGAGAACGACCGCGGAGACGCGCTGGACCATCCAGTCGTAGAGACCCGAACGCGACAAGTTAGTGACGTTAGTTACCATACCCATACCCCCGCCAGAACGATCAGCACCACTGCGACAGCGATGACGATTTTCGAACCACGCTTACCGCCTTCCAGTGTTTCGCCAATACCTGCATCCATGATGAGGTGACGAATACCGGCTACCAGGTGGTACAGCAGCGCAGACAGCAGGCCCCAGATCACAAGCTTGACCAACGGATTGGCCAGACACGCCTTCACCTGCTCGAAGCTTTCTTCCGAAGCGAGGGAACGATCCAGTGCGAACAGCAGCACTGCGATGCCCACGAACAGAATGACGCCAGAGATACGGTGGAGAATCGACGTGTAAGCAGTGATAGGGAGTTGGATGGTCCTTAGGTCTAGGTTTACGGGTCGTTTGCTATTCACGGCTTTTTTCACACTGAGAGCCCTTTTATGGATCAGGGCTAGTTGTCGGGAGGTGCACTTGTCAGGTACCCATCACCTTCGGGAGTGACAACCACCAATCAAGCGAGGCCGGACGGCCCTTGGCGGCTGGTCGCCGAGTATAGACAGTTAGGCCCCTAATGACAACGGAAAGACCTTCACCTAAGGACTAATTGCCGCACCCCCCGAAAAGGCGTAAACAGGCAAATTTTTCCGGCAAAACAGAGGCTTGGAGGAGCCGATCATGTCCGATTGTGCAAATTGACATTCGGATTTATCTCTCTATAGTGGTGCGGGCCCTGCGTGGGGGGTCGTACAGATGATTTCAAGCATAAATAGGAGGCCATCATGGCTGACAAAAAAGCGCAGTTGATCATCGAGGGCGCTGCCCCCGTCGAACTGCCTGTCCTCTCCGGCACGCTGGGTCCCGATGTCGTCGACGTGCGGGGCCTGACCTCCACGGGTCATTTCACGTTCGACCCCGGCTTCATGTCCACCGCCTCCTGCGAGTCGAAGATCACCTACATCGACGGTGACAAGGGTGTACTGCTTCATCGCGGTTACCCGATCGAACAGCTCGCCGAGAAGTCCGACTACCTGGAAACCTGCTACCTGCTGCTCAATGGTGAACTTCCGACTGCCGAGCAGAAGGAAAAGTTCGTCGGCACCATCAAGAACCACACGATGGTTCACGAGCAACTGAAGACCTTCTTCAACGGCTTCCGCCGTGATGCGCACCCGATGGCCGTGATGTGCGGCGTGATCGGTGCCCTCTCCGCCTTCTATCACGACTCCCTGGACATCAATAATCCGAAGCACCGGGAAGTCTCGGCGCATCGCCTGATCGCCAAGATGCCGACCATCGCTGCCATGGTGTACAAGTACTCCAAGGGCGAGCCGATGATGTATCCGCGCAACGACCTGAACTATGCAGAAAACTTCCTGCATATGATGTTCAACACCCCCTGCGAGACCAAGCCGATCAGCCCCGTGCTGGCCAAGGCGATGGACCGCATCTTCATCCTGCACGCCGACCACGAGCAGAACGCTTCCACCTCCACCGTGCGCCTGGCGGGTTCCTCGGGCGCCAACCCGTTCGCCTGTATCGCCTCGGGCATCGCCGCCCTGTGGGGCCCGGCCCACGGCGGTGCGAACGAAGCCGTACTGCGCATGCTGGACGAAATCGGTGACGTATCGAACATCGAGAAGTTCGTGGCCAAGGCCAAGGACAAGAACGATCCGTTCAAGCTGATGGGCTTCGGCCACCGCGTGTACAAGAACTTCGACCCGCGCGCCAAGGTCATGAAGCAGACCTGCGACGAGGTTCTCCAGGAGCTGGGCATCAACGACCCGCAACTGGAACTGGCCATGAAGCTGGAAGAAATCGCCCGCCACGACCCCTACTTCGTGGAGCGCAACCTCTACCCGAACGTGGACTTCTACTCCGGCATCATCCTGAAGGCCATCGGCATTCCGACCAGCATGTTCACCGTGATCTTCGCCCTTGCGCGCACCGTGGGCTGGATCTCGCACTGGCAGGAAATGCTCTCCGGTCCGTACAAGATCGGCCGTCCGCGCCAGCTGTACACCGGCAGCGCCCAGCGCGACTTCGTGTCCCTCAAGGCCCGCTAAGCACTACGGCGCACGAGAAAAGGCCGCCTTCGGGCGGCCCTTTTTATTTGCGCGGGGCTCCGCCATTCCGTAGGAGAACCTCACCGACGCGCTACGACAGGAACGAAAAAGCCGCCCGTAGGCGGCTTTTTCATACAGCGGAACAACAGCGCCAGTTACTTCTCGGCAGCGCTGCGCAGGCCCTTCAGGGTGTTCATCGGCGCATCGACCACGAAGCTGTTGGCCAGCCAGGACGGAATGCTGCCACCCGGCTCGGTCTGTACCTGGTAGGTCACTTCGGTCACGCCGGCGCCCTTGGGAACCAGCTTCCATTCGCCGATCAGCTTCGGCACGCGGATTTCGCCCTTCTCTTCCGGGATATAGCTCGGCTCGGCCTTCATATGACGGATCAGGCTGCCATCGGCGGCCTTCTCGGTGGTGACGTGGATCACCACGTCGCGACCGGTCACCGGCCAGGGCATGTCGATCTTCGAGTAGGTCCAGGAATCGACGCCTTCGCTCTTGAGCAGGCGCATCTCGCCGCAGGCGTGGATCCATTTGCAGGAACCCTTGACGTCTTCCTGCAGGGCATTGATGGTCGCCACGTCGGCCTTGATATCGACGACGCCACGGTAGGCCTTGTACTTGGAGCCCGGCACACTGCTCAGATAGACCTTGATGCCATCCTCGTCCTTCGCCAGCTGCCAGTCTTCCGCCATCGCGGTCCCGGTCAGCCCCATCACGGCGGTGGCCAACAAGGTCATACGCACTACACCACGCATCGTCTTACCTCACTTTATTCTTGGTTTGTCGGGCGCGAGCGCCCTTCGTAATCCGCGGTCTTGAGCGGAACGAACGTCAGTATGGCCCCTGAAATCGTGACTTCCAAGTCACTCAGGCAGCGGTGATCCGCTCCCATTCGGTGAGGATGAGCAGCGCCTGCTCGTTGCTCTGGCCGCAAGCCTCGGGATCGGCCTCGAAGGCGGCGCAGACGGCCGGCCGCCGCGCATCCCCGAACAGCCGGCAGAGGTTGCGCTCGTCCAGCTGCACGCAGCGTACACCGGCCGGCTTGCCATCAGGCATGCCGGGAATGGGCGAGGAAATCGACGGCGCGATGCAGCAGGCGCCACAGCCGATACGGCACTGCATTGGTGGGACTCTCGCTCGGACGGGAAGGCGGGTGGAAATCGGGCGCCGAGGATATAGCCCGCCGCGCTTGCCGCCAAGCCGGCCGGATCAGTGGGCATAACCGCCAACTGGCGCCCCTTTCTGTCCCGCCGCGCTTCCATTAGGCTTCGCACCCCCTCCGATGGAGCTCCTCCCCATGCCGGCCTGGCTGCAAACCGCCTTTCTCCTGGTGCTTTCCAACCTGTTCATGACCTTCGCCTGGTACGGCCATCTGAAGACGCTCAACACCAAGCCGTGGATCGTCGCGGCGCTGGTCAGCTGGGGGATCGCCCTGTTCGAGTACCTGTTACAGGTACCCGCCAACCGCATCGGCTACACCGTGCTGTCGGTCGGGCAACTGAAGATCATGCAGGAGGTGATCACCCTGGCGGTGTTCGTTCCGTTCAGCGTGTACTTCATGCAGCAGCCCTTGAAACTCGACTACCTGTGGGCCGGGCTGTGCCTGCTTGGCGCGGTGTACTTCATCTTCCGCGCCTGAGGCCGCACGGGTGCCTCCAGCCACGGGGCGGCACCCTCCCCGCTCAGGACGGTGAACCGTCCTTTAGACGGGTGATCAGGCTGGAGGTGTCCCAGCGCCCGCCACCGTCGGCCTGCACCTCGGCATAGAACTGGTCCACCAGTGCGGTCACCGGCAACTGGGCGCCGTTGCGGCGCGCCTCGTCGAGCACGATGCCCAGGTCCTTGCGCATCCAGTCCACCGCGAAGCCGAAGTCGAAGCGCCCTTCCAGCATGCTCTGGTGGCGGTTTTCCAACTGCCAGGACTGCGCCGCGCCCTTGCTGATCACGTCCATAGCCGCCATGCCATCGAGGCCGGCGCTCCGGGCGAAGTGCAGCGCTTCCGACAAGCCCTGCAGCAGGCCGCCAACGCAGATCTGGTTGACCATCTTGGTCAACTGGCCGCTGCCCACCGGCCCCATCAGCCGCACCATCCGCGCGTAGACGGCAATCACCGGTTCGGCACGGCCGAAGATCAGTGGATCGCCGCCCACCATCACCGTCAGCGAGCCGCCCTCCGCCCCAGCCTGACCGCCGGACACCGGCGCGTCGAGGAAGCCCAGCTCGCGCTCCGCCGCCAGCACCGCCAGCTCGCGGGCGACCTGCGCGGACGCCGTGGTGTGGTCGACCAGCACCGCGCCCGGCTGCATGCCCGCCAGCGCGCCGTCCTTGCCCAGCATCACGCTGCACAGATCGTCATCGTTGCCCACGCAGCACATCACGAACTCGGCCCATTGCGCCGCCTCGCACGGGGTTGCCGCCGAACGTCCGCCGAACTGATCGACCCATTGCGCGGACCGCGCCGCCGTGCGGTTGTACACGCACACCTCATGCCCTGCGCGCTGCAGGTGGCCCGCGATGGGATACCCCATCACGCCCAGGCCGATGAAAGCGACTTTTGCCATGCCCTACCCCTCGCCGTCGAAAGCCGCAGAGCCTAGCACAGCGGTTTGCCGGTCCTGAAAAGCCCTTCCATACTCCGGAGAACTTCATCCGCGAGCATCCGCTATGCCCCACTGGCTGGTGATCGACTTGGAAGCCACCACCGAGGAAGGCGGCTGGCCGGTCGAGGAAATGGAAATCATCGAAATCGGCGCAACCCTCGTCGCCGAGGCCGACGGCCGCGAGCTGGACCACTTCCAGCGCTTCGTGCGGCCACAGCGCCGGCCACTGCTGACCAGCTTCTGCCGCGAACTCACCCACATCAGCCAGGCCAACGTCGATGCGGCGGCGCCCCTGCGCGAGGTCTGGCCGCAGTTCGAACGCTGGCTCGCGCAGCACAGCCCGCGCCTGGCCGGCTGGACCAGTTGGGGCGACTACGACCGTCACCAACTGGAGATCGAATGGCGCCGCCAGCAACTGGACAGCCACCTCGCCCGCGTGCCGCACATCAACCTCAAGCAGCGCTTCGCCGAAGCCCGCCAGCTGAAACGTCCGGTCGGCCTGAACGCCGCGCTGCACCTGGCCGGCCTGCACTTCCAGGGACAACAGCACCGCGCCCTCGAGGATGCCCGCAACACCGCCCGCCTGCTGCCGCTCGCCCTGCCGGTCGCCAGTTGAACCCCGGTTTTCCGTCGACCGCCCGGTCTCCGCTTCGCCTCTAGTGACGACATCCGCGCCCTTGGGCATACTGGCCAGCCTTTTTCACCCCTCTAGCAGGAGAAGCCCATGTTCAAGGTCAACGAGTACTTCGACGGCACCGTCAAATCCATCGCCTTCGATATGACCGCAGGCCCGGCCACCATCGGTGTGATGGCCGCCGGCGAGTACGAATTCGGCACCAGCCAGCTGGAGGTGATGCACGTCGTCGCCGGCGCGCTGACCGTCAAACTGCCGGGCAGCGACAGCTGGGAAACCTTCGCCGCCGGCAGCAACTTCAGCGTGCCGGCCAACAGCAAGTTCCAGCTGAAGGTTGCCCAGGACACCGCCTACCTCTGTGAATACCGCTGAGTTCGGCGCGCCCTGAAAAACCGGTCCTGGTGGCCGGTTTTTTATTGCCCGGCGCCGGGGCAGGCAACGAGCCTGTAGGAGCGAGCTTGCTCGCGAACACCTCACAGGCAACTCCGGCGCCGGGGCGTTTCGCGAGCAAGCTCGCTCCTACGAAGAACCAAAGCAGCCTTGCAGCCCGGCTTCGAGATCAACCCGCAACCCCGCATCCTTCTCTGCGATGAACACCAGCCGCGAGCCCTGCGCCGCCTCGGCCATCGAAGCAGTGCGCAACTGATAGCGCCCGCCCACATACTGCAACCACAAGGCTGCGTCCTGTTCAGCCACCCGGATCAGCCCCTTGAGCCGCAGCACGCTGTGCGGCAACGTCTCCAGCCAGCGCTTCAACCGGGCTCCGTCGAAGCTCGCCTCGCCCTGCCAACTCCAGCTCTCGAACAGATCGCCATGATCGACGCCCTCCTGCCCGTGCGGACGCAGCTTGCGCGACGGCTCACCCAACAGCAGTTCATCGGGAATCCGCGCCTGGATGGTTTCCAGCACCCGCGCCCCCCGGCCGAAACGTTCACGCTGGACAGCCCGCTCCTCGGCATCCAGCAGGTCGCACTTGTTCAGCAGCAACAGGTCGGCGGCGGCGGCCTGCATACGCTCCAGGCGGGCGTACTCGCCTTCCAGCGGCTCGCGGCGGGCCGCGTCGACCACGGTGAGCACCGCGTCGAGATGCAGGCGCCGACGCAGTTTCGGATAACCCAAGGTCTGCACGATGCGCTGCGGGTCCGACACGCCGCTGCACTCGATCACCACCTGTTCCAGAGGCGGGCTCATATTCGCCAGGCGCTCCAGCTGCGCCAGCAGGTCGTCCTGCACGCTGCAGCAGATACAGCCATTCTCCAGGCTGTACACCGCCTCGGACTGTTCGGCGATCATTCCGGCATCGATGTTCAGCTCGCCGAAATCATTGACGATCACCGCCAGCCGCCTGCCCTCGCAGCGCTCCAGCAGGTTGCGCAGCAGCGTGGTCTTGCCGGCGCCGAGGAAACCGGCGACCACCGTCACCGGGATGCTCGCGGCATTCATGCGTTGACACCTTCGATGCGCGGCGGCTCGCCCTGCCATACCGCCGCCAGCGGAGTGTCGCTGAACCGGCCGAGACGATCGTAGACCGGTCGCCCCTCGACGAAGGTCAGTTGCACCTCGGTGCGGTGGATGTAGTTGCGTGCCGGCTGCGCGAACAGGTCGCGGTCAAGCACGATGAAATCCGCCGACTTGCCTGTCTCCAGGCTGCCGGTCAGGTGCTCCAGCCCCATCGCGCAAGCCCCATTGAGCGTTGCCACGCGAATCGCCTGCTCCAGGCTGATCGGCTCGCCGAAGCAGGCCGAATCGTCGTTCCAGGGGTTCTGCCGGGTAACCAGGGTTTCCAGCGCCAGCCAGGGATCGATGGAGGCCACCGGCCAATCGGTGCCGAACACCGCAATGCCGCCAGCGGCCAGCACGCCCTTGAAGTCGTAGATACGTTTCAGGCGGTCCGTGCCATAGCCGGAGCGCGCGCCGCTGGCGAAGGGCGTCGGGTACCAGGCCGCCGGGGAAAACTCGGCGATCACCTCCAGTTCGCGGAAACGCTTGAGGTTGCCCGGATGCAGGATGGTACTGTGCGCGCACTGGTGACGAATGCCGCTGAAGCCGTTGCGCCGGCGCGCTTCGGCCACCGCGTCGAGGAACACGTCGGACGCCCCGTCACCCGTGCAGTGGGCGATGACGCGGATGCCACGGCGATCCATGTCCACCACCATGTCGGTGATGTGCTCGGGTGTCAGGTTGAGCTTGCCGCGCCAGGCGTCCTCGCCCGGCCACGGGGCGATCAGGAAGGAAGAGCGCGGCTCCACGGTGCCGTCGAAATGAAACTTCATCGCATTCGCCGACAGCCGCGCGCTGCGGTAGTAGTGGCGTTCGCCGCCGAGCAGCTCCCAGCGACGGCGCACCGGGAAGATGTCGTCCTGCCAACTGATCGCCGCCTCCACGCGCAGCGTGAGCTGGCCGGTGTCGTCCAGGTGCTTGAGGGCGTCCAGGCGGTTCTCGCAGACGTGCAGGTACTTGGCCGCCGTGACGCCACGGGAGCTCTGGAAATGCACGCCGTCGCGGTAGGACTGGCGCAGCACCTTGGCCGGGGTCGGCGGCATGGCGGCGTGGATCAGGGCATAGGCGCCGTCGATCATCAGGCCCTTGGGTTCGCCGGTGAGTTCGTCGCGCTCCAGGTAGCCGTTGCGCGGATCGGGCGTGTCGGCGTCGATGCCGGCCAGTTCCAGCGCGCGGGAGTTGACCATCATGGTGCCCCACATGCGGTCGAGCAGCGCCACTGGGCGGTCCGGCATGATCGTATCCAGCCACTCGCGGCCCGGATTCAGCCCGGCCTCGCGGAAGGTGTAGCGGACCCAGTACTGGCCGTAGATCCAGCCGTCGCCAGGGTGACTGGCGGCATAGTCGCGAATGGCCTTGGCCAACTGCTCGGGGGTCGGGTCCTCGATGCCGACATCTAGGTCGTCGGCATAGCGCGGCGCCAGGGCGAGATCCGGGTGGGTGTGCATGTCATGCAGGCCGGGCATGCAGAAGGCGCCTTCGAGGTCGTGCACCAGGGTGTCCGGGCCGACCAGGTACTCCATCGTCTCCCGGCGCCCCACCGCCAGCAGCCGGCCGTCGCGGATGGCCACCGCCTCGGCCCAGGGCTGGGCGGGGTCGAGGGTGTAGAAGCGAGCGTTGTGCAGCAGCAGGTCGGCGAAGCGGTCGGTGGGGGAATGGGAGGAGCGGAAGCGATCCGGAGCGGTCATGGGAAGCCCTGTCTGTTCTTGTCCGTGGCGGCAGTATAGGGCTCGGATTTCACCCATCGACTAGCATAAGATGACAACTCGCTAGCAGCAGACGACAGTTCTTCAGCATGCTTACCGCCGCCTCGTTCGACATCGATTACGCCGCCCGCCAACTGTTCCGCCACTTCCTCGATGAATGGCGGGCGCGCCCCGCCCTGCCGGCGCTGGCGCCCCTGCTGGGCGGCCTGGGCCTGCCACCGGCGGGCGAAGCGGCGGCCGCCGAGATGAACTTCGCCCGCTACTACCGCCTGCTGCAACAGGCCGCCGGACTCCTCGGCCCCAGCGACTTCTTCTTGCGCCTGGGCCAGCGCTACAACCTCTACGACCTGGGCGTGATTGGCTATGCGCTGATCAGCGCGGCGAACCTGCGGCGTTCCTGGGACATCTCCCTCGGCCAGCCGTCGAGCCTGATGCCGCACCCGATCCACACCCAGCGCGACGAAGACGCCAGCCATATCCGCCTGACCCTGCAACTGCCGCCGTTCAGCGAGGCGGAACGCAACGCGCTGTGCGAGGAATGGCTGAGCAGCACCTGGCGCTGGCTGTGCCAACGGCTGCCGGAACTGGAAGACTGCGCCGGCATGCAGGTTCATCTGCCCTACCCGCCGCCGCTCCATGCGCGGGTCTATCCGGAACTGTTCCCCGGCCAGTGCCGATTCAACGCCCCGCAGGCGGAGCTGTGGATTCCCCGGGAATACCACGACCGGCCCTTCTCCACCGCCAACCCGACGGTGACGCGCCTGTGCCAGGCCCAGGGCGCGGCGACCCTGGCCAGCTTCGAGCGCGGCCAGGCGCTGCCCGATGACGTGCGCTTCTATCTATTGCAGAACGCCCGCATCCCGCTGCCGGACCTGGAACAGACCGCCGCCTGGCTGCGCATGCCGCCCCATACGCTGCAACGGCGGCTGCGCGAGCATGGCCTGACCTTCAAGGGTATCGTGCTGGAAGTACGGATGGCGCTGGCCCAGCGTTACCTGCTGGCGAGCCGCATGGCCTTGCAGGAGATCGCCTTTCTGCTGGGCTACGAGCACGTCACCAGCTTCCACCGGGCGTTCCAGCGATTTACCGGGACGACGCCGGAGCGCTTTCGCGCCGATGCCGGGAAGTAGCACCTGCCGGGATGCCCCCTGCCAGGATGCGGAACCTTCGTAGGCGCCAGCTTGCTCGCGAACGCTCTCCAGCGGCTCCGGAGTCGGGTGGTTCGCGAGCAAGCTCGCTTCTAGGGGGCCGAGGCATTGCGAACCCGATCAGGCCTCCTTCTCGCAGTTGATCAGCCACGGCACCCCGAAGCGATCTTCCAGCGCGCCGAACAGCACGGCCCAGAAGGTCTGCTCCAGCGGCATGGTGACCTTGCCACCCTTGCCCAAGGCCTCGAAGATGCGCCGGGCCTCGGCCTTGCTGTCGACGTTGAGCGTGATCGAGCAGCCCTTCACCCCTTCGTACGTCCCGCATTGCGGCGAAGCGTCCGAGCCCATCAGCACGTGGCCGTCCACCTCCAGGCGCACGTGGATGATGCGGTTCTTCATGTCCGCCGGCATGTCCTCGCAACCCGGCGCATCGGCGAAACGCATCAGCGCCGGCAGCTCGCCGCGCAACACTTCGGCGTAGTAACGGAAGGCTTCTTCGCAGTTGCCGTCGAAGGTCAGATAGGCATTCATCAACATGGCAGTTTCCTCCGGTTTCAGGGTTTGCGAGCGATCTGCTCGCGGATGCGTTCTTCCTGCTCGCGCAGCTCGGGGGTAAATTCGGCGCCGAAGTCCTCGGCCTCGAATATCTGCCGGATCTCGATCTCCGACGGACCTTCGAAGGGATTGGGGCACCGCTTGACCCAATCGATGCACTCCTGCAGCGAAGCGACCTGGAAGATCCAATAGCCGGCGATCAATTCCTTGGTCTCGGCAAAGGGACCGTCGATGACCGTACGCGAGGCTCCGTCGAAACGAATCCGCGCGCCCTTGACGCTGGGCTGCAGCCCTTCACCGGCGAGCATCACGCCGGCCTTGGCCAGCTCCTCGTTGTAGGCTCCCATCGCCGCGAGTAGTTCTTCCTTGGGCATCACGCCCGCTTCGGATTCGGCGGTGGCCTTGACTATCACCATGAAACGCATGGTTTTTCTCCTCTTGTAAGGGTCATCGTGGCGGTCCGGCATTCCCGGTTCCTGACGAATAGTCGAAGCCCGCGGAACGAAATCGACAACGGCTCGGAATTTTTTTCGCGGTACCTCGCAGGATGCCTGAGCATAGGTCGCAATACCCGGAGCCAGGCGTTGTGCGACAAAAGGCGAGAACCGCGGCACGCGACGGGCAGCATGCGCCGCGCGACGCGCTGCAGCCCTCCGGATTCGCGCTCTCGGAACGCATCCGAAACCACCCAGGCCATCTTTTCATGGGCAGTGCATCGAGCAAGGCGTTCAGCCCAACCGATGACAGGCACGAGCCCGCGACTGGACAGGCCCTGCGTCGCTCCCTAGATTGGAACGCTTTCCCTGCACAGGAAGCCCGCCCCCATGAGCCTGGAATCGGTTCGCGCGTTCTTCGCCGAAAAGGCCCCCGACATCGCCATCATCGAGCTGGAAACCAGCACCGCCACCGTCGCCCTGGCCGCCGAGGCCCACGGCGTGGAGCCGGGACGAATCGCCAAGACCCTGTCCCTGCGCGTCGGCGAGCGCACCGTGTTGGTGGTCGCCCGCGGCGATGCGCGGCTGGACAATCGCAAGCTCAAGGAAGCCCTGGGCGGCAAGGCCAAGATGCTCGGCGCCGAAGAAGTGGTGGAGCTGACCGGTCATCCGGTCGGTGGCGTCTGCCCCTTCGGCCTGGCCACGCCGCTACCGGTGTACTGCGACGTGTCGTTGCAGGCCTTCGACGAGGTGCTGCCGGCCGCCGGAGCGGTGCACAGCGCGGTGCGGATCGGGCCGCAGCGCATGGCGGAGCTGGTGGCGGCGGATTGGGTGGATGTCTGTCAGGAACTGGCCTGATCGTCCGTTGCGGCTGTGGGCAGGTTCGCGAGCAAGCTCGCTCCTACAGCTCATGGCGCGATACGCTGGCTTTTCTCCTGTTGGAACCGAGTCCGGCGCGAAGGATTTCCAGAGAAATATCCGCACGCACCGGAGCGCCCCTTCAGGAGGCCGGGTGGAATCGGAGTTTCAGGGGTTGAGCGGCATGGATGCCGCGACGGCTGCATGGATGCAGGAGGAAATCCCGGTCTCAGCCGGCACGGTCTGCCCCCTCTCCCTGAGGGAGAGGGGGAAGCGCTGGCACAGGTCGTCCAGAAGTAGACAGTTGCCCCTACGCGAACGCAACGTATGGACCGCCCGCGCCTGAACGCCTGTTACTGGCGCGAAGCCCCCGGCTCCAGTTCCGCGGCAGCCGCCTGTCGCACGGACTGAACCGGCACCTGTGGAGTCTCCTCCTCGGCGATCGAACGACGGAATCCCTTGATCGCCTCCCCCAGGTCCGCCCCCGCACCCTTCAGGCGGCGGGTACCGAATACCAGCACCACCACCGCCAGCAGCACCAGCCAGTGTTTCCAGTCGAACAGTCCCATGATGCAGTCCTCGGTTGATCGGGTCGCCGAAGGTTAACGGGATTGCGCACCTGCCGATGCCGCCATTCGACGAACTCCGGGCGCTGATCGCACGCACCAACGGCGAACTTTTCGCAGGCGATGGAATTTCTTAACGAAATCCCCCGCGCCCGCCCCGAAGGGCTCCCGCATGAGTCGACAAAAAGAATTCTATCTTGTTGATATTAAAGAATAAAAAATAAAACCTGGAAGATGGCACAAAGCTTGAGTAAGGCGCCTCGACAACAACAAAAAGGCGTGCCTTCATGAATCGACTCAACCCGGCCCTCGGCCTGTCCTGCGCTCTCCTGCTGAGCAGTGCCCTCCCCACCGCCCAGGCCACCGAAGGGGGCGGATCGTCCTGGCCTATGGGCATCGAGAACTACCTGATGGGCGTGGTGCCGCCCCCCGGCCTCTACGGCCAGGTGTTCGCCGCCGACTACCGCGCCGACAGCCTGCGCGGCAACGACGGCCACGAGCTGCCGGTGGACTTCGACCTGCACGTGAGCTCCATCGTCCCGCGCTTCATCTGGGTCACCGAGCAGCAGATGCTCGGCGGCAACCTGGGCTTCCATGCGGTGGTACCGCTGAACCGCATGCGGGTAGAGGTGGAGGGTCAGCGCGAGAGCAAGAGCGGCCTGGGCGATATCCACGTGGGGCCGTTCCTCGGCTACCACTACAGCGACAAGCTGCATGCCGCCACCGGGGTCGACCTGGTGCTGCCCACCGGCTCCTACGACAAGCACGACCTGGTCAACCTCGGGCGCAACTACACCACCCTGCAGGCCATCTACGCGCTGAGCTACATCGACCCGCAGGGACTCAACGCCGACGTGCGCCTGATGTACGACTACAACTTCGAGAACCAGGCCACCGACTACCTGTCGGGCCAGGAACTGCACGCCGACTATGCCGTCGGCTGGGGCCTGGGCAACGGCTGGGTGGTTGGCGTGGGCGGCTACCTCTATCGCCAGGTGAGCGACGACGAGCAGGACGGCCATCGCCTCGACGACACCCGTGGCCGGGCCTTCGCCATCGGTCCGTCGGTGCAGTACAGCGCGGCCTCCGGCTGGCACCTGAGCGCCAAGTGGCAACAGGAAAGCGATGTGCGCAACCGCCCGGAGGGCGCGGCCTACTGGCTGAAGTGGACCTTCCCGCTCTGACCCCCCACGGCGGCGGCGCCCCGCTGGCGCCGTCGCCGCACCGGCCTCAGCGCTTGAGCCGGTAGCTGACCTGGGCGCGGCTCATGCCGAGCATCTGCGCGGCGGCGGTGATGTTGCCCTGGCTGCGTTCCAGCGCCAGCTTCACCAGCAGGCTCTCGATGGCATCCAGGCTGGTGCCCAGGGCGCCCTCGCGGCCGGCGATGAAGGCCTGCAGGCTGGCCAGCACCGGCTCGCCGGAAGCGCCTCGGGTCTGCTCACTCTCGAACGCGGCCTGCAGCAGTTGCGCATCGGCCAGCGCGGTGGCGTGCTGCTCGCCGGGCAACGGCAGGCTGCCAAGGCGCCCGGACGGGGTCAGGCCCACGGGCGCCGCGATACTGCGGTCGCCACCCAGGGTCAGGTGGCTGATGTCCATCGCCGCGCCGTCCGGGCAGGCGATCACGCCCCGCTCGATGAGGTTCTGCAACTCGCGGATATTGCCGGGGAAGGCGTGGGTCAGCAGCGCGTTGAGCAGGCGCGTGGTGAAGCCGGCGAGCCGCCGCCCGTGCCGCTCGCTGAAGCGCCGCAGGAAATGGTTCATCAGCAGCGGGATGTCCTCGCGCCGCTCGCGCAGGGGCGGCAGGTGGATCGGAAAGACGTTGAGGCGATAGAACAGGTCCTCGCGGAAACGCCCGGCCGCCACCTCGGCGCGCAAGTCGAGGTTGGTCGCGGCGATCACCCGCACGTCCACGCGGATCGGCGCGTTGCCGCCAACCCGCTCGATTTCGCCTTCCTGCAACGCTCGCAGGATCTTGCTCTGCGCCGCCAGGCTCAGGGTACCGATCTCGTCGAGGAACAGCGTGCCGCCGTCGGCGCGCTCGAAGCGTCCGGCGCGGGTGCGCTCGGCACCGGTGAAGGCGCCGCGCTCGACGCCGAACAGCTCGGCCTCCACCAGGTTCTCCGGCAGGGTCGCGCAGTTCAGCGAAATCAGCGGCATGCGTTGCCGGCTGCTGGCGCGGTGCAGGTTCTCGGCGAAGAGTTCCTTGCCCACCCCGGACTCACCGGTCAACAGCACCGTGGCCTGGGTCGGTGCCACACAGCGCAGCAGGTGGCTGGCGGCGACGAAGGCCGAGGAAATCCCCACCATGCTCCGCGCGTCCCGCTCGCCCGGCGGCGGTTCGTCCATCCGGGCAACCTCCATCTCGCTGGCGAAGGCATGGGGCGCGCGGCTGATGAAATCGCGGGCGTCCAGGTGGGCGAGGTCGCGCTGCACGTCATCCCACTGCTCCGCCGGCTTGCCGACGATACGGCACACCGACTGCCCGCAGGCGCGGCATTCCACCTCGCGGAACACCACCAGGCGGCCGAGCAGCGACGAGGCGTAGCCGCTGGCATAGCCGATGGCCATCCAGCAGGCGCTGTCGTTGCCGATGCCGTACTGGGCGATGTGCACGTCGGCTTCCACCGAGTTGTGCCAGAGGAATTCGGCGTCGAAGTGGCCCAGGCTGTTGTCCATCTCGAAGCGCAGCGCCTCGACGTTGAGCATGCCTTCGAGCATGTGCAGGCGCGGCCCGGCGGAGAACAGTGCGCTGGGGTCGCCCTGCGGCCACTGCTCGCTGACCTGCGAGGCGTCGGCCGCCCCCGCCTGCCAGCCGATGCGGGTGAATACCTCGCGGGCCTTGAGGGTGCCCAGGTTCTCCACCAGTTCGCGGCGCAGGGTGCCGAGGGTCGAGGTCTGCATCAGCACCATGCGCTGGCCGCACAGCCAGATGGAGCCATCCTGGGGCGAGAAGGCCACCGTCTCGGCCAGCTCGCCGGCGGACGGGCAGCCACGGTTCTCGAGGCCGGTGGTGCTCTCCACGATCAGTCGTTTGCGACTCTTCAGGAGATCTTCCAGGAACCGCTCTTCGAGGGTCGCGCGGTCGTTGTCGTTATGTCTTGGGGCTGTCATCTCGGGCAGGCACAGGCAGGGAATCGGTCCAGTATGCCCGCCCGGCCCCAGCGGTCAATTGCCACCATCGACTATCCGTTCGCCGACGTTCGATCAACGAACCGCGCAGGCGAGGCATTTCGACGAGTCGGCGAAATCTCTTCATAAAATTCCACGAAGTGAATTTCCGCCGGCTCTCCACACCCATCCAGAACCAGAAACAAGTAATTGATTTAAAAGTACTTTCATCAATAAATCCGCTTTTGGCACGCCCCTTGTTAAGGCCCTCTGCAAAGCGCCCAGCGCATACAACAAGACGGTGCCCGTGCCATGACCCACTGCCCCTCCCCGCTCCACCCGCCAACGCGCCCGACCAGCCGTCCGATGCCTGCGGCCTGATCCGCTTCGTGCTTCCCCACTGAACAACAAGAGAGAGGACTCCATGAGCTTCCCCCTGCCCCCCTATGCCGATCTGGACCTGCAACCGCTGGCCGGCCACTGGCGCCACGGCGCCTCGCCGCGCCAGCTGGAGGTACGCGATCCCTACACCGACCAGTGCCTGCTGAGCCTGCCGCTGGCCACCCGCGCTGACCTCGACCAGGCCTGCCAGGCCGCCCGCGCCGCCCAGGTCGAATGGGCCGCACAAGCCCCCTCGGCGCGTGCGGCGGTGCTGCTGCGCGCGGTCGAGCTGTTCGACCGGCGCCGCGAGGAAATCATCGGCTGGATCATCCGCGAATCCGGTAGCACCCGGATCAAGGCCGAGATCGAATGGGGCGCCGCCCGCGCCATCACCCTGGAAGCGGCGTCGTTCCCCAGCCGGGTCCACGGGCGCATCCTCGAATCGGACATCCCCGGCAAGGAAAGCCGCGTCTACCGCCGCCCGCTGGGCGTGGTGGGGATCATCAGCCCGTGGAACTTCCCCCTGCACCTGACCCAGCGCTCCCTGGCGCCGGCCCTGGCGCTGGGCAACGCGGCGGTGGTCAAGCCGGCCAGCGACACCCCGGTCAGCGGCGGCCTGCTGCTGGCGCGACTGTTCGAGGAAGCCGGGTTGCCGGCCGGCGTGCTGAGCGTCGTGGTCGGCGCCGGTAGCGAGATCGGCGACGCCTTCGTCGAGCACCCGGTGCCGGCGCTGATCTCCTTCACCGGCTCGACCCCGGTGGGCCGCTCCATCGGGCGCCTCGCCAGCGGCGGCGCGCACCTCAAGCACGTGGCCCTGGAGCTGGGCGGCAACAGCCCGTTCGTGGTGCTGGCCGACGCCGACCTGGAGCGCGCAGTGCACGCCGCCGTGGTGGGCAAGTTCCTCCACCAGGGGCAGATCTGCATGGCGATCAACCGCATCATCGTCGAGCAGCCCCTCTACGAAGCGTTCTGCGAGCGCTATGCCGAACGCGTGCAAGCGCTGCGCTGCGGCGACCCGAGCGACCCGGCCACGGTGATCGGCCCGGTGATCAACCAACGTCAGCTCGACGGCCTGCTGGGCAAGATCGACACGGCCCGCGCCGAGGGCGCCCGGGTGCTGGTGGAGGGCGCCGTGGCCGGCCGCGTGCTGCCGCCCCACGTGTTCGCCGACGTACGCCCGGACATGGAGATCGCCCGCGAGGAAATCTTCGGTCCGCTGGTCGGCATCCAGCCGGCACGTGATGCCGAGCACGCGCTGGAGCTGGCCAACGCCAGCGAGTTCGGCCTGTCCAGCGCGGTGTTCGGCGGCGACCTGGAACGCACCGTGCGCTTCGCCCGGCGGATTCACGCCGGCATGACCCACGTGAACGACATCCCGGTGAACGACGCGCCCAATGCGCCCTTCGGCGGCGAGAAGAACTCCGGCATCGGCCGCTTCAACGGCGACTGGGCGATCGACGAGTTCACCACCGACCACTGGCTGAGCG
The DNA here is from genome assembly GCF_000349845.1 of Pseudomonas sp. ATCC 13867. NCBI lineage: Bacteria > Pseudomonadati > Pseudomonadota > Gammaproteobacteria > Pseudomonadales > Pseudomonadaceae > Pseudomonas > Pseudomonas sp. ATCC 13867. The sequence continues at coordinate 3,176,694 of NC_020829.1, forward strand.
TGCAGCACGGCCCGCGTCCCTATCCCTTCTGACCGCCTACTTCGAACAAGCACAACAACGGAGAAGCCCATGCCTTGCATCCTTTCCCGCGGCGTTCGCCGCATCCTGCCCGCCGGCCTGGCGCTGGTCCTCGCCGCCGCGGCCCTGCCGGCCCTGGCCGACGGCGACGGCCAGTGGCACGGCGGCGCCAACGTCTACGCCAAGGTCTGCGGACACTGCCACGAGGCCGGCGTCGGCCCGGTGATCAAGGGCCGCCAGTTGCCGGTGGAATACATCAGCGCCGTGGTGCGCCACGGTTTCCGCGCCATGCCGGCCTTCCCCGCCGCCTACATCGACGACAACGCACTCAAGGACGTGGCGCAGTACATCCAGCAGTCCGCCACGCCCGCGCAAGCGACCAAATGAGGGCCACGCGATGAATCTCGAACGTCGAACCCTGCTCAAGGGCATGGCCCTGGGCGCCGCCTCCGGCGTGGCGCTGAGCCTGCCGGGTGGCGCCTTCGCCGGCGGCCTGGCACAACGTGGCGGCGCTCCGGCGCTGGTATTGCTGGAGCGTCCGACCCGCGACTCGGCCTTCTACCAGGGCATCCTCGCCGCCGCGCCGGATGCCTCGCCGCGCGTGCTGCAGGCATCCACCGACGGAGCCTTCCTCGCGGTACTCGATGCGCAACTGCGCGCCGGCGGCGAAGTGCTCGGCCTGCTCGACGACGCCAGCGCCCTGCTGGCCGTGGAGCACGCCCGCAGCGCCGGCGCGCGGGTGCGCTGGCTCGGGCAGCACAGCGTGGACGGCGGCCAGTCGCGCCACCGTCTGCTCAGCGCCGATGCCAGCCACGGCTGCGCCAGCCGACTGGGGCATGCCCTGGCGCTGTGCGGCGCCGGCTTCGCCTTGAGCGAGTCGCGCTTCGATGGCGCCCGTGCCCCGTTGCAACTGCAGGCCGCGCCCCGCCGCGCCGGGCAGGAAGAGCAATGGGCCGCCGCCCTCGGCTTCGCCCTTGCCGGCGCAGCCCCTGGCCGCCTCGTCCCCGGCGTCGTCGCCAGTGGGCTGAGCGGCCATTTCGTGTCTTTCTCGATCCAGGCCTGAAGGAGCCCGTCCCATGACCGAAACCAAGCAGAACGCCGTGCTCCCGCGTGGCGTGAAAAACACCGAGTTCACCAAGGCGGTCGTCAAGTTCCGCGCCCTGCTGGGCGAGGACAACGTGCTGCTCAAGGATGACCAGCTGGTCCCGTACATGAAGATCATGATGCCGGTGCCGGACGCCGAGCACGCGCCCTCGGCGGCGCTCACCGCCACCAGCGTGGAGCAGGTGCAGGGCGTGGTGAAGATCTGCAACGAACACCGCATCCCGATCTGGACCATCTCCACCGGCCGCAACTTCGGCTACGGCTCGGCGGCCCCCGGCCAGCGCGGCCAGGTGATCCTCGACCTGAAGAAGATGAACAAGATCCTCCACGTCGATCCGGAACTGTGCACCGCGCTGGTGGAGCCGGGCGTCACCTACCAGCAGCTGTACGACTACATCGAGGAAAACAACCTGCCGCTGATGCTGTCGATGTCGGCGCCCTCGGCCATCGCCGGCCCCGTGGGCAACACCCTCGACCGGGGCGTGGGCTACACCCCCTACGGCGAGCACTTCCTCATGCAGTGCGGCATGGAGGTGGTACTGGCCAACGGCGATGTGCTGCGCACCGGCATGGGCGGGGTCAAGGGCGAGAACAGCTGGCAGGTGTTCAAATGGGGCTACGGCCCGAGCCTGGACGGCATCTTCACCCAGTCCAACTTCGGCATCTGCACCAAGATGGGCTTCTGGCTGATGCCCAAGCCGCCGAAGTACAAACCCTTCGCCATCCGCTTCGAGAACGAGAGCGACATCGCCGAGATCGTCGAGGTGCTGCGGCCGCTGCGCATCGCCCAGATCATCCCCAACGCCCTGGTGATCGCCAATGTGCTGTGGGAAGCCGGCAGCGCCAACGTGCGGCGCAGCGACTACACTCGCGAGCCGGGTGCGACGCCGGACTCTGTGGTCCGGCAGATCATGAAGGACAAGGGACTGGGCGCCTGGAACGTGTACGCCGCGCTGTACGGCACCGAGGAGCAGGTCGAGGTCAACTGGAAGATCGTCCGGCAGGCCATCGCCGCGCTCGGCAAGGGCACCCTGATCACCGAGGAGCAGGCCGGCGGCACCCAGCCGTTCGACTACCGCGCCAAGCTGATGAAGGGCGTGCCCAACCTGCAGGAGTTCGGTCTGTACAACTGGCGCGGCGGCGGCGGCTCGATGTGGTTCGCCCCGGTCAGCCAGGCGCGCGGCAGCGAGACCGACAAACAGATGCAGTTGGCCAAGCGGATCCTCAACAAGCACGGGCTGGACTACGTCGGCGAGTTCATCGTCGGCTGGCGCGACATGCACCACGTGATCGACGTGCTCTACGACCGCACCGACCCGGCGCAGACCGAGGCCGCCCACGCCTGCTTCGCCGAGCTGCTGGATGAGTTCGAGAAACTCGGCTACGCCGTGTACCGGGTCAACACCGCGTTCATGGACCGCGTGGCCGACAGCTACGGCCCGGTGAAGCGCCGCGTGGACCACGCGATCAAGCGCGCGCTGGACCCGAATAACATCTTCGCCCCCGGCAAGTCCGGCATCGACCTCGACGCCTGATGCCTCCGCGCGGCCCGTCCGGGGCCGCGCATTCCTCCCCTCGCGCATCCGCCGCCGTGCCCTCCGGCGCCGCGGCCACTGCCGGGCTATGCTGGCGCCTTTGTCCCGCCGGAGCGCCGCCATGACCGTCCGCCGCATCGTCGCCAACCTCGCCACCGCCAGGCCCGCCGAGGTGGCGCGCTTCTATCGCGACCTCTTCGACCTGGAGATCGTCATGGACCACGGCTGGCTGCTCACCCTCGCCAGCGGTGGCAGCGCCCTGGCGCAGATGAGCCTGGCCAGCGAAGGCGGCTCGGGTGCGCCGGTGCCGGACCTGTCCATCGAAGTGGACAACCTCGACGAGGTGCATGACCGCGCGCAGGCAGGCCATCACGAGATCGCCTATCCGCTGACGATCGAACCCTGGGGCGTGCGGCGGTTCTTCCTGCGTGATCCGCTGGGCACCCTGGTCAACGTGCTGGAGCATACCGGCTGAGGATCGCCGGGGATGGGCAACGGCGGGCGACCAGGGGAGCCTCCGGCCATCCGCCGCCACCTTGCCCCGGCCCCTGCCGGCAACTAGGGTTAAACCACCCGCAACGGCGCGCGGTGCAACCGCAGGTGGTCCCGCCATGTCCCTCGTGCTCTATGGCCATCCCTTTTCTTCGTACACCCAGAAAGTCCTGATCGCGCTGTACGAGAACGGCACAGCCTTCGAGTTCCGCTGCATCGGGCCGGACACCCCCGACTACTCGGCGCAATGGCTGCGCCTGTGGCCGCTGGCGAAATTCCCGGTGCTGCTCGACGGCGAGCGCAGCATCGCCGAGTCGAGCATCATCATCGAGTACCTGCAACTCGCCCACGGCGGCGCGCTGCGCTGGTTGCCCGACGAGCCGATGGCGGCGCTGCAGGTGCGCTTCCTCGACCGCTTCTTCGACCTTCACGTGATGAGCCCGGTGCAGCATGCCGTCTCCGGCGCCCTGAGCGGTGACGCCGGCAAGCGCGAGGATGGCCTGGCGGTCGCCACGCAAAGGCTGGAGCACGCCTATGGCTGGCTGGAAGCCCACCTGGCCGCCAGCGACCCCTGGGCCAACGGCGACGACTTCACCCTCGCCGACTGCGCGGCGGCGCCGGCGCTGTTCTATGCCGACTGGACCCACCGCATCGGCGACGCCTACCCGGTGCTCCGGGCGTACCGCGCGCGGCTGCTGGCGCGCCCGTCGTTCGCCCGCGCCGTCGACGAGGCCCGCCCCTACCGTCCGCTCTTTCCGCTGGGCGCACCGGACAGGGATTGACGGCCGGCGCGCGGTTGCCCTCGTCCGACAATTCTGCTGGGATGCCGGCCTCCCCCGTTGCAAGAGAAACGCTCATGGCCTCCTACGAGGAACTGTTCTCCATCGGTGAAGGCTTCGATGCCTTCGTCGCCCACGGTCTGCCGGACGAAATCGCCGGCGTGCGCAGGGTGCAGGACAAACTGGCCGGGGCCGACGCCGTCAGCGCCGCCACCCGCCAGCGCCTGCACGCCGTCTCGCGGCGCTACCACCTGCTGGTGGCCGGGGAAATGTGGTGCCCGGACTGCCAGATCAACGTCACCGTGATGGACTTCCTGCAACGCGCCCAGCCGCGCATCGACCTGGCGGTAATCACCAAGGGCCGCGCCGAGGACGACCTGCGCGAGCGGCTGGCGCTGGAGCGCATCCCGATCCCGGTGGTGGCCGTGCTGAACGAGAACTTCGAGCTGGTCGGCCGTTTCGTCGAGCGCCCGCAGGTGGTGGTCGCCGGCGGCGATGCGCTGAAGCCGGACTACCGCGCCGGGCAGTACCTGGAAGACACCCTGACCGACCTGCTGGATATCATCGAAGCGGCGCAGGACCGCGCCTGATCCGGCGCTGCCGGCCTCCGGCTGTCCCCGTCGCGGACAGCCGCCCATCCCCCGCTTCGCCTGCCAGTGAACTCAACCCGCCTGTCGGCTGTCTGTCAGCTGTCGGCCCACCTGGGCGGGTTGCATGGCACTTCGCCAGTTGACGCGGGATCGCGTCATTTCCCGCCCTGTTCACAACAATTTCCCGGGCCGGCGATTTCGTTCCCGCTTGCCGGGTTTGTTCCTATCGCCATGTGAAGATGACCCATGTCCCTATCCCGCCAGCTCGCTCCCCGTGTTTCCTCCCTCCAGACCCGCGCCGTGGGCGCCTGCCTGCTCGGTGGCCTGCTGGCGGCCACGCTGCCGGCGCTGGCCGAGGAGGCGCCCGGCAACGCCCGTTGGGTGAACGACAGCCTGACCACCTATGTACGCAGCGGCCCGACCGATGGCTACCGCATCGTCGGCACCCTGGTGTCCGGGCAGAAGGTCGAGCTGGTGAGCACCCAGGGCGACTACAGTCAGGTCCGCAGCGAAAGCGGCAACACCGTATGGATCCCCAGCCGCGATCTGCAGGACAAGCCCGGCCAGGCCGAGCGCCTGCCGCAGCTGGAGCAGAAGGTGACCGAACTGAGCAGCCAGCTCGACGGCATCAACGACACCTGGAAGACCCGCGTGCAGGGCATGCAGGAAACCCTGGACGCGCGCAAGAAACTGATCGACGAGCTGCAGGCCGCGCGCACCTCGCTGGACAACGAGCTGAACCAGGCGCGCTCCGACCTGCGCTCGGTGCAGGCGCAGCTGGGTGACGAGAACAAGCAGGTGCTGATGCGCTACATGACCTACGGCGGCAGCATCGCCGGCGCCGGGCTGCTGGCGGGCCTGATCCTGCCGACCCTGCTGCGGGTGCGCCGCAAGCGCAACGACCAGTGGGTCTGACACACTCCCGCCACCCCTGAAGCCCCCACCCGCGCCCGCGCGGGTGGTTCCTCCGGGTACCCCGACGCGCTACTCCTCCAGGTGGCAGACGCAACACAGCTTGTTGCCGTCCAGGTCGCGCACATAGGCGCCGTAGTAAGTGGGCGAATAGTTCGGCCGCAGCCCCGGCCCGCCTTCGTCGGCGCCGCCCTGCTCCAGCGCGCGCCGGTGGAAGGTCTCCACCTGGGCACGGGTCCGCGCCTCGAAGGCCACCAGGCTGCCATTGCCGGCGCTGGCCGGTCGCCCGTCGATGGGCACATAGACGCAGAAGGCGATGTCGCTCTGCGGGTGGGTGAATACCGCGCGCTCCGGGTTATGGCGGTGCGCCAGCAGGCCGATGCCCAGGGGCTCGAGCAGGCGCTGGTAGAACCCGATGGCCCGCGGCAGGTCCGCGGTGCCGACAGTGATGTGGCTGAACATCGCTGATGTCCTCGTCAATAGCCGCGCAGGTCATCCACCGGCGTCGCCAATGCGTCGCCGGTGATGCGCGTCAGCGTGCGGGTGAGGATGTCCACGGCGTTGTCGAAGCAGCCGTGGGCGGCGGGAATCTCCACCCGGGGATTGCGGCAGGTGACCACCTTCGGCGCGTCCAGCAACTGGATCCGCCGGCCCTGCGCGAGCCCCGCCGTGAGCAGCGCCTGCCGCCAGTTGCTCAGCGCCTCGCCGGTGGCGGACGAGCCGTCCCAGCGGCGGTAATTCACGTCCAGCACATTGGCCAGGCCCAGGATCGGCGTGCGCAGGTCGCCCTCCAGCGCATTGGACACCAGGTACAGCAGCGACTTGCGATAGATCGCGGCGGTGTTGTCGTCACGCTCGGCACGGTCGGAGAGGATGTCCAGGTACAGGTTCTTCATCAACCGCCCGTGGGGCGCGTAGTGGCGATTGGCGAACTGCACCGTGCATGCCGGCGCGTAGAGGTGGATCGAGGCAATCCGGTCGTCCACCCCGCGCGCGGCCATCACGTCGACCAGCCAGCCGAGGAAGATCGCCCCGGCGGAATGGCCGACCAGGTGGATTTCCAGTTGCTCGCCCCAGGTGCGCTTGAGGTTCTGCAGGGCGCTGACCAGCAGATCGCCGCCGCGCGTCGGCAGGCTGGAGAACTCGGCGTTTTCCTTCATCTCGCTCCAGATCGGCCGCGCCAGCGGACGGCCAACCGAGGTTTCCAGCAAGGCATCGGTGGCGTCGGTCAGCACCTCGCGCACCCCGCCGGCGCGCGCCGGTTCGCTGTGCAAACGCTCGGCGAGGAGATTGCCGATGGACTCCAGCACGCCGGTTTTCCAGACCATGAACAACGGGTAGCAGCCGTTGCCGATGAAGAACCGGCCCATAGCGCGGGCCCGGGTGATGGCGGCGGCCTCGCTGTTGAGGCCGCCGTGGCAGTAGATCACCAGCCGCTTGGTGGCCCCCGGCTGGGCGCGCAGCCATTGATCGGGCAAGGCGCAGGCCTGGAACAGCAAGGTGCGGGTCAGTTCGTCCTGGGTCAGGTAGCGGCTCACCCGCCCATCGTTGCCGAGCACCACGCTGTGCTCGTAGGCGGTGGCCTCGTCCCACCAGAGCGCCTTGTTCGCCCCCGCCACCGCCGTGCCGGCCTGGCCGCCAGCGGCCAACTGGCCGAGCACCACGCCGGGCACCCCCAGCGCCGCGACCCAGGCATCCATGCCATTGGCCAGCCAGTCGGCGTAGCCGAGCACGGCGAAGCCGCCGCTGCCCCAGCCGGCACCCCAGGAGTTCTGCAGGATGAAGCCGTCGTTATTGAACCCCACCAGCGCAAAGGCATGGCCGCCAGTCTGGGACGGCCGCCCCGCGTAGGGAATCCGCTGCAGGTTTGCGTGGCTGGGCGCGGCGCCCTTCTTCTTCGCCGCCGCGCCGGACCTGGGCGTGCCGGGCAACTGGTTCCAGCCGTCATGGGTGAACGCGGAAACATAGATCGCACCGACTTCCTGGATGGCCGCCTGCAGGTCGGTGATGGATTTCACGTCGATGCGGTAGTAGACCCCCAGGGTGTTGCGGGTGGCGCGGGCGGCATAGCCGAACCGTGGCTGGGTGATGCCCTGCGCGGTGTAGGGCCAGTCCCGCTCCAGGCAGACGCCGTGGTGGAACCAGCCCTTGAGCGCCCCCCGGCAACTGGAGCCTTCGTAGTCCTCGCCGGCGTACTCGTCATAGCGCCGGGCGAAGTCATAGAGCATGCGCGGGCTGACGGCGTCGAAGCCGTCCACCGGATTGCCGGCCTTGCACCAGCGCAGGTAGTTGATCACGCAGGCCAGCCCGAAGCCGGTGCAGGCGCCCTCCTGACCCTGGTCGAGGATCAGCCCGGCCTGGGTATAGTCGCCCAGGTAGCGCGCCACCTGGGGATCGCCGGGGAACCTGTCCGGCAGGCTGGCCGCTGGCGGCAGGTAGGCACGGTCGCGCAGGTCCAGCGGGTCCTTGCTGGCGTTGAGCCTGGGCCTGGCGACGGCCTTGCCCTTGGTGGCCGCTGGCGCGAGTACCTCGGCGGCGAGGTCGAACACGCTGAAGAAGCGGTCCAGCCCGTGGCTACCGCCATTCACCCGCTTGCGTGCGGCGAGGAAGTCCCGCGGTTTGCCGACCAGCCCCGGAGGCAGCGCGGCGCGCAGCTTCGCCGCGCCGTCGGCGAGGAACAACGCCAACAGGGCCGCCGCGATTTCCGGCGCATTGGCGAGGTCGGGCAGTTCGACGAGGTCCACGCCGATCGCCTCGCCGTACTTCCGGTAGTCCGCCCGCCCGGTCAATTGCACATAGCCACGGCCACGGAAGGTCGCGCCATCCCCCGGCTGGTCGTTGCCCAGGTCCTTGCGGCCGTCGTAGGCACTGAAGGGCGGCCGCCCGGAAGGCGTGTTGAACTGCGAAGGAAATTCGGAGATCGGCATGAAGCCTTCGGCTTCCGCGCGGATCGTACCCAGCGCGACCAGCAGCAACGGCCGCTCGGTGAGGCCGGCGCTCTCCAGCGCGGCGGCAACGTAGGGCAGGTAGCGACGAACGTTGGACGGCTTGGTCGCCGGGAACAGCTGCTGCACCTGCGGCAGCTGGATACCCAGCCCCTTGAGCGGCAACAGCCCCAGCAGGTTCAGGCAACAGGCGCCGACCACGCCATCGGCGATCACCCCGATGCCGGCCTGCCAATGGCGCACCGCCGCTTCGGTCTGGGCGTCGAACACGTCACCCTTCGCCAGTCCGGGAAACTGCGCGGCATCGCCGTCCAGTACCCTGGCCAGGCGGCGACGCAGATCGCCTACCGCGGTCCCTTGATGTCCTTTTACCAGCAGTGCTTTCATGATGCCGTCTCCCGCTATCCGTCGAGGGGATTGGCTGCAACGCCGCGTGTGCGCGCAGACAACCCGGCGACCGACAACCGCGAGCAACGGCCACCGCCTTCCGCGAGAACAGCCTGCCCCGGGGCCTGCGCCCCAGGAGCTCCCGCAGGACCGCGCGCGCCTCCCTGGCTGCCTGGCGACGCGCAGCCCGCCTTGAACTATAGCCGCGCCTTCACTGCCACCGAGGTCGCCCGGACGGACGCGTCAGTTGCCCGCGTGGGCGCGTTCCAGCGCAGCCATGTCGAGCTTCTTCATGCTGAACACTGCCTGCATGGTGCGCGTGGCGCGCACCGGGTCGGCGTCGGCCACCATGTCGCCGAGGTGGCGCGGGACGATCTGCCAGGACAGCCCGAAGCGGTCCTTCAGCCAGCCGCACATCTGCGCCTCCACCGGCCCGCCGGCGGACAGCCTGTCCCAGTAATGATCGATCTCCGCCTGGCTGTCGCAATGGACCACCAGCGAGACGGCCTCGTTGAAGCTGAACACCGGGCCGCCGTTGAGCGCCAGGAAGCTCTGGCCGTCCAGCTCGAAGGCCACGGTCAGCACCGAGCCGGGCTCCTTGCCGTGGTGCTCGCGGCCCGCCTCGCTGTAGTAGGCGACCTTGCCGATCCGCGAGTTGGGGAAGATGCCGGTGTAGAACCCCACGGCTTCCTCGGCCTGGTTGTCGAACCACAGGCAGGGGTTGATGCGTTGCAGGCTGGGCATGGCGATGCTCCTGATCCTCGCGCGGCCGACGTGGCCGGCGTATGAGTTGGTCGCTCGGGCGACGACGAGATCGACAAGTCTAGGCGCTGCCTTGCCGGGTTCCGGACGATCGGTCGAACGGCGGGTGCTGGCAGCAAACGCACGCGGCTTGTCCGGATTCGCTCCCCGGCGCCGATTGCCGCCAGCGCGCCACGGATTTCCAATGGACACAACACGGCGCGGGCCCCGCCGTCCCCCAGCCACCTCCTTCGGAGATCCACCATGAGCCTCGACCTGAACGGCGTGAACGTCCCCGACAGCGCACTCGCCCGCGCCATCACCGAAATGGTCCGCGACAACGCCACGCCCCTGCTCTTCCACCACTCCTCGCGCGTCTACTACTGGGGCGCGCTGACCGGTGTGCGCAAGGGACTGGCGTATGACGCCGAACTGCTCTATGCCGGCGCCATGTTCCATGACATGGGCCTGATGCCGCGCTACTGCAGCCGGTGCGAACGCTTCGAAGTGGACGGCGCCGACTGCGCCGCCGAGTTCCTGCGCAGCCACGGCATCGCGCAAGACGACATCGAGACGGTCTGGACCGCCATCGCCCTGCACACCACGCCGGGTATCCCGCGGCACATGAAGGCGGAGATCGCCCTGGTCACCGCCGGCGTGGAAATGGACGTGCTGGGTATCGCCCACGACCAGTTCCCCGCGGCCCAGCGTGAGGCCGTGGTCGCCGCCCATCCGCGCGGCGGACAGTTCAAGCAGGATATCCTGCAGGCCTTCTACGACGGCATCAAAGGCAAGCCGCAAACCACCTTCGGCAACGTCAAGGCCGACGTGCTGGCGATGAAGGACCCGGACTTCGTGCGCGGCAACTTCTGCGAGGTGATCCTCGGCTCCGCCTGGGACAGCTAACCCCGTGCGGAGACTGGCGGGCCCAATACACCGGGCTCGCCCAGCAGTTGCGTCAGCCAGCGCATGAACACCCGCACCCGCTGCGGCAGGTGGCGGTGGGCGTAGAGCAGCGAGACGTCCATCGACGGCAACGCCACGTCCTCCAGCACCCGCACCAGCCGCCCCGCCTCCAGCTCGTCGCGCACCCCGTGCAGCGGCACCTGGATCAGTCCCAGTCCGCCCAGGCAGGCGCTCTCGTAGGCCTCGGCATTGTTCACCGACAGCGCACCGGCCATCGGCAGGCTGCGCGTCTCGCCGTTCTGCAGGTACTCGAAGCCCGCCGACCGCGCACCCAGCACGCTGGCGTAATGGATCAGCCGGTGCCCGGCCAGGTCCGCCAGGCTCCGCGGTACGCCATGAGCCGCCAGGTATGCGGGGCTGGCGCAGGTGACCTGGGGCGTCCGCCCCAACAGGCGCGCCACCAGCGACGGATCGCCCACCGCCCCGGCCCGCACCACGCAGTCGAAACCTTCGCGCACCAGGTCGACGCGACGGTCGGTACAGCTCACCTCCAGATCCAGCGCCGGATGCCGCGCGAGGAACTCGCCCAGGCGCGGCATCAGCAGCTTGCGCGCCATCACCGTCGGCATGTCCACCCGCAGCCGCCCGCTCAAGGCCTCGTCCTGCTGGCGGAACAGGCCCTGCAACCCGTCCAGCTGGGCGAGCATGTCCTTGCCGCGCTCGTAGAGCACCAGGCCATCCTGGGTCACCGTGACCTTGCGCGTGGTGCGTTGCAGCAGGCGAGTGCCGAGCAGTTCCTCCAGCGCCTGGATGTGCTCGGACACGGTGGAACGCGGCAGGCCGAGCTGTTCGCCGGCCTGGGTGAAGCTGGCCAGTTCGGCGACGCGGACGAAAGTGCGCAGGAGTTCGGGACGGAGCATGGCGGTGGGTCGCTATTGTTCGGATAACTCGACCAGTATTTCCGAAACCAGCCGATTTATCACGATCATTGCGAACAATAAGCTCTCTTCATTCCCACCCGGACCGGAGCTTCGCCATGACCCACAAGATCGCTCTCATCACCGGCGCCAGCCGTGGCCTCGGCCGCAACGCCGCCCTGCACCTCGCCGCCGCCGGCATCGACATCATCGGCACCTACCGCAGCCAGGCCGACGAAGCCCGCGCCGTGGCCGCCGAGATCCAGCAACGCGGCGGCCGCGCCCTGATGCTGCCGCTGGACGTCGCTGACAGCGCCAGCTTCGGCGCCTTCGCCCAGCAGATTGGCGACGGCCTGCGCAGCCACTTCGGCCGCGACCGGTTCGACTTCCTGCTGAACAACGCCGGCATCGGCATTCACGCCGCCTTTGCCGAAACCACCGAGGCGCAGTTCGATCAGTTGCTGAACATCCAGTTCAAAGGTCCGTTCTTCCTCACCCAGGCACTGCTGCCGCTGATCGCCGACGGCGGACGCATCCTCAACGTTTCCACCGGCCTGACCCGCTTCGCCCTGCCCGGCTACGGCGCCTACGCCGCCATGAAAGGCGCGATGGAAGTGCTGACCCGCTACCAGGCCAAGGAACTGGGCGCGCGCGGCATCGGCGTGAACATCATCGCCCCCGGCGCCATCGAAACCGACTTCGGCGGCGGCCTGGTGCGCGACAATGCCGAGATCAACCGGCAGATCGCCAGCAACACCGCCCTGGGCCGGGTCGGCCTGCCGGACGACATCGGCGGCGCCATCGCCATGCTGTTCGCCGACGGCAGCCGCTGGATCAACGGCCAGCGCATCGAAGCCTCGGGCGGCATGTTCCTCTGAGCCCACCTTGGCTCCCGCCCCGCGCGGGAGCCAAGCGATCGCCAGCATCGGCCGGGCTGGCGCCTGGCGCGTCCGCCGGAAGACGCCGCACTGGTGATGCGCAAGGGTCGCCGACATCGGCTTCGCCGAGCTGCCGCCGCAGGACTCGCCGCAGCAACCCCGGCTGGCCTATGGCGAGGAACCGGACGACACCCCGGAACCATTGGGTGCACGGCGTTCGCGAGCAAGCTCGCTCCTACAATGAAACCGACGCCACGGCGACCAGGGGTCGCGCCGCCCGGCACGCCACGGATGCCGGTGAGGCGTTTGGCCGGTACAATGCGCGATTGCCCGTGCCACGCCTGATAAGCACACCTGATAAAGAAGAAACCATGTCCCTGCCCAAACACCATCTGGAACTGCTCAGCCCCGCCCGCGATGTGGCCATCGCCCGCGAGGCCATCCTGCATGGCGCCGACGCCGTCTACATCGGCGGCCCAAGCTTCGGCGCGCGGCACAATGCCTGCAACGAGGTGAGCGATATCGCCCAGTTGGTGGAGTTCGCCCACCGCTATCACGCGCGGGTGTTCACCACGATCAACACCATCCTCCACGACAATGAGCTGGAACCGGCGCGCGCGCTGATCCACCAGCTCTACGACGCCGGCGTCGATGCGCTGATCGTGCAGGACCTGGGCATCATGGAGCTGGACATCCCGCCGATCGAGCTGCACGCCAGCACCCAGACCGACATCCGCACCCTGGAGCGGGCAAAGTTCCTCGATCAGGCCGGCTTCTCCCAGCTGGTATTGGCCCGTGAGCTGAACTTGCAGGAAATCCGCGCCATCGCGGATGAAACCGATGCCGCCATCGAGTTCTTCATCCACGGCGCGCTGTGCGTGGCCTTCTCCGGCCAGTGCAACATCTCCCACGCCCAGACCGGCCGCAGCGCCAACCGCGGCGACTGTTCCCAGGCCTGCCGCCTGCCCTACACCCTGAAGGATGACCAGGGTCGCGTGGTGGCCTTCGAGAAGCATCTGCTGTCGATGAAGGACAACAACCAGAGCGCCAACCTCAGCGCCCTGGTGGACGCCGGCGTGCGCTCCTTCAAGATAGAAGGGCGCTACAAGGACATGGGCTACGTGAAGAACATCACCGCCTATTACCGCCAGCGCCTGGACGGCATCCTCGCCGAGCGCCCGGACCTGGCCCGCGCCTCCAGCGGCCGCACCGACCACTTCTTCGTGCCGGACCCGGACAAGACCTTCCACCGCGGCAGCACCGACTACTTCGTCAGCGAGCGCAAGATCGACATCGGCGCCTTCGACTCGCCGACCTTCACCGGCCTGCCGGTGGGCACCGTGGAAAAGGTCGGCAAGCGCGACCTGCTGGTGGTGACCAAGGACCCGCTGTCCAACGGCGACGGCCTCAACGTGCTGGTGAAGCGCGAGGTGGTCGGCTTCCGCGCCAACATCGCAGAACCCAAGGGTGAGTTCGAGGAAGACGGCGAGAAACGCTACCGCTACCGCGTCGAGCCCAACGAGATGCCGGAAGGCCTCTACCGCCTGCGCCCGAACCATCCGCTGTCGCGCAACCTCGACCACAACTGGCAGCAGGCGCTGCAGAAGACCTCCGCCGAACGCCGCGTCGGCCTGTCGTGGGTCGCCAAGCTGCGTGAAGAGCGCCTGGAACTGACCGTCACCAGCGAGGAAGGCGTTAGCGCCAGCGTCGCCCTGGACGGCCCGTTCGGCGCCGCCAACAAGCCGGAACAGGCGCTGGACCAGTTGCACGACCTGCTCGGCCAACTGGGCACCACCCAGTACCACGCCGACCGGATCGAGCTGGACGCCCCGCAGGCGTTCTTCATCCCCAACTCCCAGCTGAAATCGCTGCGCCGCGAGGCCATCGAAGCGCTGACCGAAGCCCGCGTGCAGGCCCACCCGCGCGGTGGCCGCAAGGCCGAAACCAGCCCGCCGCCGGTGTACCCGGAGTCACACCTGTCCTTCCTGTACAACGTCTACAACGAGAAGGCCCGCGCGTTCTACCACCGCCACGGCGTGCAACTGATCGACGCCGCCTACGAGGCGCATGAAGAGACGGGCGAAGTGCCGGTTATGATCACCAAGCACTGCCTGCGCTTCTCCTTCAACCTGTGCCCGAAACAGGCCAAGGGCGTCACCGGCGTACGCACCAAGGTGCAGCCGATGCAGCTGATCCACGGCGACGAGGTGCTGACCCTGAAGTTCGACTGCAAGCCGTGCGAGATGCACGTGATCGGCAAGATCAAGGGCCACATCCTCGGCCTGCCGCAGCCGGGCAGCGACGGCGTGAGCAACATCGTCGGGCAGATCAGCCCGGAAGACCTGCTCAAGACCATTCGCAAGCCGGCGCACTGAGCCTGATCCGACTGTATCTGTAGGAGCGAGCTTGCTCGCGAACCGCCCCGGCACCTGAGCCGCCAGGAAATTCGTTCGCGAGCAAGCTCGCTCCTACAACAAGCCCCGATCCCCCGCTATGATCGGGACATGCCCAGCACTCCTCCGCTCCGCCAGCAATGCCCGCCCGGCGCCTGCAACTGCGACCGGGAACGCCTGCTGCAAACCCCCAACGCCGACCTGCGCATCCTGCTGCTGACCCGGCATGAGGAACAGCGCCTGCTGGAGCGCCTGGAAAACCTCAAGGACCTGGCGGACCTGGAGCGTATGCAGCACAAGCTCTTCGAGCAGCTCGGCATCCGCCTGCACATCGCCCCCGGCTTCAACGAAGTGCGCACCATGCGCGGCATCGAGTTCGACTTCGACGAGCAGCCCGGCCTCTGCCGCAAGACCCGCCAGGCCATTCCCGCCGCGATCCGCCGGGGTATGGAGAAGAACCCGGAAATCGCCTGGCGCCTGCTGGATGCTCACGACCTGCTCGGCAGCCTCTAGCCCAGCACCCCACCGCTTTTTGTAGGAGCGAGCTTGCTCGCGAACTGACTTCCCGGCGGTTCAAATGAGCAAGGGAAGGTTCGCGAGCAAGCTCGCTCCTACAGGTCAGTCCTGCGCGTCCCTGGACTTGACCATCGCCCCGGCCAGCTCGTGGCTACCGCGTATCTCCAGCTCCGCCGCGGCCCCCAGCCGATCGCGGTCCTCCTTGTTCTGGCTGAGCTTGGACTTGCCGACGATCTCGCCGATCTCCACCTCGATGCCGACGATGCTCGCCAGCATCCCGCCGATGAACTCCGGCGTGGAATCGCTCATCTTCCACGGCCGCGCCTCGCCCGCCTCATGGGTGCGGGTCAGGCGCCCGACCACGCCACGCACGAAGCGCTCCTCGTCCATCACCCGCAGGCGGCCGCGCACGTGCACCACCTGGTAGTTCCAGGTCGGCACCTGGCGGTGCTCCTCATGCTTGCTCGGGTACCAGTTGGGCGAGATATAGGCGTGCTCGCCGCGGAAGATCACCAGCACCTCTTCGCCGTCGGCCTCCCGCCACACCGGGTTGGCGCGGGCGACGTGGGCGCGCAGCAGCGGCTTGTCACCGGCCAGCTCCAGCTCGAAGGGAAGGTGATTGGCGTCCAGCACGCCGGCATGACCGGTCACCAGAATGCCCAGCGGATGCTCGCGGATCAGCCGATGCAGTTCATCCGGGCGGTGTTCCTGGAAATGCGGTGGGATGTACATGGAATCCTCGATAGCGTCTTGAAGACCTCATCATGCCGGCACATTGGCACCCCATAAAGATCCATTGCCAGCGACCTTGAAAGAACCATTTTCCGCCGTGCTCCCCACGTTCCACTCCACAGTGGACGCCGCTTGAGCCGCCCCCTACTCTAGCCACTGGCCAGCGTTCGCCCAGGACGGCAGACACGATGCATAGCAGTTCCCCGCCCCCACATCCCCATGCCCGGCTCCACGCACACCCCGTTGCGACCTGTCCCTGCGCCGCGCCAAACTGGGCGGCCCTGCCCGCGTAACGCCGGACAGGCCCCAGCCATCCCCCTGACCCCGGCAGACCGTCCGGGCCATGCGCCCGCCACGCGACGAGAATCCTTCCACGAGGCCTATGTGAAGCGCGACATCCGCCTTGCCATCCTCCTCCTGTCAATCATCAGCCTGACCCTGGCGGTGGCCACCGCCTGGGAGCTGTGGGCCGCCCGCGAGCGCATCCTCGCCAAGGCCTACACCCACAACCTCAATCTGACCCAGGCGCTGGACACCTACGTCGAAGGTATCGTCACCCAGAGCTCCATGCTGCTCCTGGGCCTGGCCGAACGCCTGGAAAACGACGGCAGCGAGCCCGCGCAGCTGGAACGCCTGCGCCACCTGGTGCAGCGCCAGCAGCCCCTGTTCAATCAGCTCGACGGCATCGTCGTCTACGACGCCAGCGGTACCTGGCTGATGTCCTCCAGCGGCGACATCCCGTCCGGCGCCAGCAGCGCCGACCGCACCTTCTTCATCCACCATCGCGACACCCCGTCGACCGACGCCTACATCGGCGAGCCCATCCGCAGCCTCTACAACGGCCAGTGGGTGATCACCGTCAGCCGCCGCTACAACCATCCCGACGGCCGCTTCGCCGGCGTCATCTCCGCCACCCTTGGCGTGGAAAACTTCCTCCAGCTGTTCGGCAAGATCGACATCGGCCGCCACGGCGCCATCGGCGTCGCCACCAGCAACGGCCAGGTACTGGTGCGCTATCCGTTCCGCCCGGGCGACATGGGCCGCGTACTGTCGCGCTCGCCGATCTTCACCCAGTACCGGGACATCACCACCGTCGGCACCGCCACCTTCACCTCGTCGCTGGACGGCATCGAGCGCCTCTACGCCTTCCGCAAGAACGAGCGCTACCCGCTGGTGACCTCGGTTGCCCTGGGCAAGGACGAAGTCCTGGCCGCCTGGTACACCGACGCCCTGCGCACCGTGAGCATCGCCCTGGGCCTGCTGATGGTGATCGTCATCATCGGCTGCCTGATGATCCTCGCGATCAAACGCCGGATCGGCGCCGAAGCCCTGCTGGTGGCGGCCCGCGAAGAGCTACTCAGGGCCAACCGCCAGCTCGAAGTACTCGCCTCGCGCGACCCGCTCACCGCCTTGCGGAATCGCCGCAGCTTCGACGACCACCTCGCCGCCGAACTGCGCCGCGCGCACCGCGAACGAACTCCGCTGGGCCTGCTGCTGATCGACATCGACTACTTCAAGCGCTTCAACGACACCTACGGCCACCCAGCCGGCGACGACTGCCTGCGTTGCATCGGCCGGCTGCTGGCCGACAACGTGCGGCGCCCCGGCGACCTGACGGCGCGCTACGGTGGCGAAGAGCTCGCGGTGATCCTGCCCAACACCGACGGCGCCGGCGCACGCGCGGTGGCCGAACAGATCCTGCAGCACCTCTGGCAGAGCAACCTGCCCCACGTCGGCAGCCCCTTCGGCCGGGTGACCGCCAGCATCGGCATCGCCACCCTGCCCCCAGGCTCGGACGCCTCCGCCGCCGCGCTGATCGGCGCCGCCGACCAGGCCCTGTACCGCGCCAAGGCCGCCGGCCGCAACCGCCTGGACAGCGCCCCCGATCTCGGCGGAACACCAGCATGACCTTCGATCCCGGCCGACTGCATGGCGAACGCGACTTCGCCCTCGCCAGCGCCGCAGGCATCATCCTGCCGGCGCGGGTCGAGGCGGCGTGCGCCGTCCCCTGATCGCGCAGGGCTGCACGACCGCAGGATGGCATGGCGCGAAGCGATACCCATCCTGCGAAGAGCCCGCCAGCACAAATCGGGACTACACCGCCGGCATCTGCAACGTCACGCAGTGAATGCCACCGCCCCCGGCGGCAATCGGGTCGATGTTCAGCTGCACGATCTCGCGATCCGGATACAACTCGCCCAACAACGCATGGCAGTGCGCATCGGCAGACGGATCGCCGAAGCGTGGCGCGATCACCCCGCCGTTCACCGGCAGGTAGTTGATGTAGCCGGCGGCGAAATCCGGGTTGTCGCGGTTGTAAGCGCTCGGCGCGGGCTTCAGCGGCGGCGGCAGGCTGTGCAACTGCAACCGACGGCCATCGGCGTCAGTGGCACCCTTGAGTATCTCCAGGTGGCGGCGGGTCACCGCGTAGTCGTAGGACTGCGGATCATTGTCCAGGTTGACCACCACCACGCCCGGCTCGACGAAGCGCGCGTAGAAATCCACGTGGGCGTCGGTGATGTCCTTGCCACGAATGCCCGGCAGCCAGATCACCTTGCGCAGGCCCAGCACGCGCTTGAGCTCCGCCTCGATGCGCGGCCGCGTCCAGCCCGGATTGCGGTTGTCGTTGACCCAGCAGCTCTCGGTGAGAATCGCCGTGCCGTGGCCATCCACCTCGATGCCGCCGCCCTCGCCGCATAGCTCGCTGATGATGGCTTTCGCCTCCAGCTCCTCGGCCAGCGTCGCCGCCACCTCGCGGTCGCGCTCCGCGTGCTGCTTGCCGCCCCAGCCGTTGAAGTTGAAGTCAGCCAGCGCCAGGCCGCCCGGCGCATCGTTGACCAGGAAGCAGCCGCCGTAGTCACGCACCCAGATGTCATCCACCGGCAGCGGCAGGAAGTCGATGTTCTGCCCGCCGCACGCGCGCTTGGCCTCGGCCTGTTGCTCCGGCCGGCAGAGCACTGTCACCGGCTGGAACTCGGCGATGGCGCGGGCCAGCCGTGCCACCGTGGCGTTGACGTCCGGGGCCATGTCTTCCCAGACCTCGGTGCTCGCCGCATAGGCGACGAACACCCGTTCCTGCTTGCGGTGCTCATCGGGCATGTACCAGCGCTCCGCCGCCAGGCTGACGCGGCCCAGGCCGAGCCCGAGTCCCGTCGCCAGCGTCATGCCGGCGCCGAGCAGGTTCCTGCGTGTCATCATTCTTGCCTCCTCAGCCACCGGTGCCGGTCTTGAAGCTGGTCCAGGTGCGCATCCGCGCGCGCATGTCGCGCTGGGGGATGTCCTTGCCGGGGAACAGCCGCGCGTAGGCCTTCTCATCAAGATAGATGTCCGGGTTGTTGCGCATGCTCGCCTCGACCATCGGCCGCGCCTTGGCGTTGGAGGTCGGGTAGCCGGTGGCGGTGCTGATCGCCGCCATCACCTCGGGGCGCATCAGGTAGTTGATCAGCGCATAGGCATACTCCGGGTGCGGCGCGTCGGCAGGAATGGCCATGGTATCCATCCACACCGAGGTGCCTTCGCGCGGTACGCGGTACTCGAAGCGCTCGGGCTTCTTCGCCTCGTCGGCGGCGCGCTGGGACTGGATCACGTCGCCGCTGTAGCCCAGCGACAGGCACAGGTCACCGTTCACCAGCTGGGTCACCGGCTGCGACTGGAACTTGCGGATGTACGGACGGATGCCATTCAGCGTCGCCAGCGCGTCGGCCAGGTCCTGCGGTTTGCCGCTGCGCGGGTCACGGCCCAGGTAATTCAGCACCACGGCCAGCACTTCGTCCGGCGAGTCGATCATCGAGATGCCGCAATCGGCGAAGCGCTTGGCCAGCTCCGGCTTGAACAGCATGTCCAGGCTGTTCACCGGCGCGCCGGGCATGCGCTGCTCGATCTTCGCCTGGTTGTAGGTCAGGCCGATGCTGCCCCAGGTGTAGGGCACCACGGCATGGCGCGAGTATGGGTACTTGGTCTGCAGGCTCTGCAGACCCGGCTCGATCTCGCCCAAGTGCTCCAGCTTGCTCTCGTCGAGCTTCTGCAAGGCGCCGGCGCGCATCAGTCGTTCGGCGACGGTGTCGCCGGGGAAGATCAGGTCGTAGCCGCTGTGCCCGGCCATCATCTTGGCCTCCAGCGTCTCGCTGCTGTCCATCACGTCGTAGATGACGCGGATCCCGGTCTCTTCAGTGAAATTTGCCAGGGTATCGGGGGCGAAGTAATCCGCCCAGTTGAACAGGCGCAGGACCTTCTCTTCGGCCGTGGCCGGTTGCAGGGCGCACGCCAGGGACAACCCCAGCGCGACGATCAGCAGGTGCTTGTGCATGGTCAGACTCCTTGCCAGCGCGGGTGCAGGTGGCGGCCATCGAGGCCGAGCAGCGGGCCGTACATTTCCGGACGGCGATCGCGGTAGACGCCCCAGGTCAGGCGCTCCTCGCGGGCCAGGTCGAGGTCCAGCTCGCGGACCAGCACGGCGGCCTCGTTGCGCCCGGCCTCGGCCAGCAGCGCGCCCTTGTGGTCGGTGATGAAGGACGAGCCGTAGAAGCGCATGCGCAGGGCGTCATCGCTGGGCGCCATTTCCTCGCCGATGCGGTTGGCCGCCAGCACCGGCAGCAGGTTGGCGGCGGCGTGGCCGCGCTGGGCGGTCTGCCAGTGATCGCGGGAATCCAGTTGCGCCGCGCCCGGCTCGGAGCCGATGGCGGTGGGGAACAGCAGGATTTCCGCCCCTTGCAGCGCCAGGCAGCGCGCCGTCTCGGGGAACCACTGGTCCCAGCAGATACCCACACCGAGGCGGCCGACGGCGGTATCCCAGACGCGGAAGCCGGTATCGCCGGGGCTGAAGTACTCCTTCTCCTGGTAGCCGATGGCGTTGGGAATGTGCGTCTTGCGGTACACCCCGAGCAGGCGGCCGTCGGCGTCGGCGACGGTCAGCGAGTTGAAGTAGGCGTTGCCGGCGCGCTCGAACCAACTGATCGGCAGCACCACCTCCAGCTCCGCCGCCAATCGGGCGAAGCGCCGCAGCAGCGGGCTGTCGTCATAGGGCTGCGCTAGCGCCAGGTGGGCGTGATCCTGTTCGATGCAGAAATACGGCGTGGCGAACAACTCGGGCAGGAGGATCAGTCGCGCCCCGGCAGCGGCCGCCTCGCGCACGCGGCGCTCGGCTTCGTCGAGATTGCGCGGCAGGTCCCAGCTGCAGGCGAACTGCAGCACCGCAACGGTCAGCTTGCTCATCACACGCCCTCCAGCGGCCAGGCCGGCTGCTGCTGGGTGATGCAGTGCACCCCGCCGCCGCCGTGGGCCAGGTGGTTGATGCGCACCGGCACCACCTCGCGACCGGGGAAGGCACGGGCCAGGGTGGCGGCGGCCTCGTCGTCGGCGGCGATGCCATAGGCCGGCATGATCACCGCGCCGTTGGCCAGGTAGAAGTTGGTGTAGGACGCGCAGAAGACTTCCGCCTCAGGGTCCACCGCCGCGCTGGCTTCGAACAGTTCGATCAGTTCGAAGGAGCGGCCCTTGGCATCGGTGGCCAGCTCCAACACGCGGCGGTTCTCGCGGGCGACCTCGGCGTAGGCGCTGGACGTATCGCGGGTCGCGTCCACCAGCAGCACGCCGGGCCGGGCGAAGGCGCACACGCCATCGACATGGCCGTCGGTCACGTCGCCGGTGACGTACTGCGGATCGCCCGGCAGCCAGATGGTTTTGCTCACGCCCAGCAGCCGGGCGAAGATGTCCTCCATCTCGCGCTTGCTCACGCCGGGATTGCGATTGGAGTTGAGCAACACCGACTCGGTGGTGATCAGCGTGCCCTCGCCGTCCACGTGGATCGCCCCGCCCTCGTTGGCCAGCGGCGTGCCGAAGCAGTCCAGACCCAACTGATTGAGGATGCGCCGGCCCAGTCCCTCGTCGAGGGTATGCGCCGACTTGCCGCCCCAGGCGTTGAAGCGCCAGCTCACCCCGGCCACGCCGTGTTGCGGATGGCAGACGAAGGTCGGCCCGGAGTCTCGGCACCAGCTGTCATCGATGGGCAGCGCGACCAGCTCGACGTTCGGCCCGCACAGCTCAGCAGCGCGGGCCATGGCGGACGGATCGACCACCAGCTTCACCGGCTCGAAGCGGGCGATGGCGTTGGCCACCCGGGCGAAGTCTTCCTGCACCTGCTCCAGGGTCACGCGCCAGCCGCCTTCCCAGAGCGGACGGTTATGCGGAAACGCCATCCAGGTCGCTGCATGAGGTACCCATTCTGCGGGCATGCGCCAGCCGTTCTGCAGTTCGTTGAGATGCATACACAAAGCCTTTGGTTAGGATTTTTTATCGGAAGAAAAGGATTAAGCGGCGCCTGAAACCATCCTAGGCCTGTGAAACCGCGACAACAAACGATAGATTTTGCGTAAACCTGATCAGCAGAACTTATCGATCATGCTCAAGCACTGGCCTCCCCTGAACACCCTGCGCGGCTTCGAAGCCGCCGCCCGGCTGGGCAGCTTCCACAAGGCGGCGGAGGAACTGCACCTCACCCAGTCCGCCATCAGCCAACAGATCCGCAGCCTGGAAAGCTTCATCGAGCAGCCGTTGTTCCACCGCAATGGCCGCAAGGTCGCCCTCACCGACGCCGGCTTCGACCTGCTCAGCACCACCCAGTCGCTGCTGCAACAACTGGCCGTGGGCATCCGCCGCCTGGACCAGTACCGCAAGCCCAACCAACTGGTGGTCAACACCACCCCGGCCTTCGCCCGTCACTGGCTGGTGCCGCGCCTGGGCGACTTCCACGCGCGCCACCCGCAGATCGACCTCTGGCTGCTGACCACCGACGAAACCCCGGACATGGCCAGCCAGACCATTGACATCGCCGTGCGCGACGACCTCACCGCCCAGGCCGAATGCCGCTTCCGTGTATTGCTGGAAGATCGCCTCTACCCGGCCTGCCACCCGCGCCTGCTGGATCAGCCGGCAGCGACGCGCACTACCCTGCACGGCGAACGGGAAATGGACTGGGCGCACTGGCACGTACAAGGCGGCGCCGACATCGGCCAGCACAGCGAAGGCCTGAACTTCTCCGACCCCGGCCTGCTGCTCGATGCAGCCAGCCAGGGTCTGGGCATCGCGCTGGTGAGCCGGTTGCTGGCTGGCGATGCCAGGGACAACGGCCTGCTGACGCCGCTGTGCGAACAGACCGTGCGCGGGCCGAATTGGTCGCTGCTGGTGCATCAGCAGAGCGAGCGGGATGCACAGGCGATGAGGTTCTGCGAATGGCTGGAGGGGGCTTTAGGGTTGGCCTGAGGCCCTCCGACGCTGTCGGAAGCTGACAGGCGGAATCAGACATAACCACCGGATAATCTGGCACGGCGCACAAACCCGCATTATCGTCCGCGCGAGGCCAACGCTGCTGTACCGGCTGGCAGACCATCCACCCCGCATGGGCAAACACCCGACGGAGCCAGGACATCTTGAAAATCATCCGCAGCAAGCACTTCACCGCGAATCTCCCCTGGGGCGCGCTCGATATCACCAAGATGAACGGAATCACCACCCGCCTGCACTGGACCGACCAGCCATACAAATGGCACATCAACGACGGTGAGGAAGTGTTCGCGGTGCTCGACGGACGGGTGGAAATGCACTATCGCGATACCGCCGGCGAGCATAAGGTCATGCTGGAAACCGGGGATATCTTCTATGCGTCGATCGGCACCGAGCACGTAGCTCACCCTCAAGGCGAGGCGCGCATTCTGGTGATCGAGACCGAGGATAGTGTCTGACAGCGGCGCGGCATCGGACGGCATTTTGACAGCGAGAATGAAAAAGCCCCGCGAATGCGGGGCTTTTTCTACAAGTGGCGTCGATTAGACGGCGCGAACTTGCTCGGCCTGCGGGCCCTTCTGACCGGCGGTCACGATGAAGCTGACCTTCTGGCCTTCGTCGAGGGACTTGTAGCCGTTACCTTCGATCTGACGGAAGTGAACGAATACGTCCGGGCCGCTTTCCGGGGTGATGAAGCCGAAGCCCTTCTCAGCGTTGAACCACTTGACGGTGCCGTTTTGACGATCGGACATGATGTTGTCTCCAGAATATTGATTGCTAAAGGCCAGTCGAATACCGACCGACCATGAGCTGAATGCGTAGTGAAGAGGTGCCGAGGAGATGGAACATCGTGTAGACAGAACATCAAGTCGCGGCGCTTTACCGGGCAGGCAGCGCGAGCAGAATACATGGGGTGTGGGGAATTGGTAGTTTTTTTTATCGTAGACGGGGGTATTTGACGGGCGGTCGAAGGTTAGAAGTGAACTCTGGACAGGCGCAAAGCCCCATTCTTGAAGCGTTTCAGCCTGTCGGGCGGGTGGATTTCCGATTGTTCCGTTGAGGCCTCGAAAGCCAGCTCCAACCCCGCGGAACGTAGCCGGTACGGCAAATTGCACGCAACGCTATCCGCCCTGCGAAGAGCAGGAGCATCGCGGACAAGCTCCTACGTCAAAGTGCAGCTTTCGTAGTAGCGGATTCATCCGCGATCGGCGTTCCGGCACACACCGGCACAAGCGCAGCGTGTGCTTCGCGAGCAGGCATTGGGCGCCCCCTCGCACCCGCAAACAGCCTCAATGGCTGAGGTAATGGTTCGACAACCAGTTCAGCGCCCTCCCCGGTCTTGTCAGCGCGTCGATGAAGCTCGGCCCCCAGAAGCGGATGTCGTTGGCCTGGAGCACCGCGTACATGTCGCGATGACGCGCCCGGCGCTCGCCCAGCGGCATGCGCAGGGCGGTGTTGATGGCGTCGGCCAGGGCGTCGCGGTCGTGAGGGTTGATGATCAGCGCACCACCCAGCTCGGCGGCGGCGCCGGCGAACTGCGAGAGGATGAGTACGCCGGGATCGTCCGGGTCCTGCGCGGCGACGAACTCCTTGGCCACCAGGTTCATGCCATCGCGCAGCGGCGTCACCAGGCCGATACGGGCGTGGCGCATGACCATCGCGATGTCCTCGCGGTGGTGATTGCGCCCGACGTAGCGCAGCGGTACCCAGGACACGGCGCCGAAGCGGCCGTTGATGTGCCCGACCCGGGCGCTGACCGCGGCGTCGATGTCGGCGTATTCGGGGATGTCCTGGCGGCTGCCGGGGGAGATCTGCAGGCACGTCACGCGGTTGTGCCATTCCGGGTAGCGCTCCAGGAAGCGTTCGTAGCCGTCCAGGCGGTTGACGATCCCCTTGGAGTAGTCGAGGCGGTCCACACCGACCATCAGCGCGCGGCCGCCGAGGCTTTCGCGCAGGTCGTCGGCGGCCGGGGTCCGCGAGGCGTTCTCGGCGAGCGCACGGAAGCCGTCGGCATCCACGCCCACGGGGAACACGCCGACGCGAAAGTGCTGGTCTTCCAGGTGGTAGCGACGGCCATCCGGGGTGGCGGCGCCGACCACGCGGGTGAGGTAGCGGGCGAAATTGCTGGCGTCGTTTTCGGTCTGGAAGCCGATCAGGTTGTATTCGGTGAGGGCGCGGATCAGTTCGGCGTGGTGCGGCATCGCGGTGAGCAGGTCCGCCGGCGGCATGGGGATGTGCAGGAAGAAGCCGATGCGGTTGGCGTGCCCGCGGGCGCGCAGGGCCAGGGCGAGCGGGATGAGGTGGTAGTCGTGCACCCAGAGCACGTCGTCCGGCTCCAGCAGCGGGCTCAGGCGCTCGGCGAAAAATTCGTTGACGCGCCGGTAGCCGCCGAAGTCGGCCTCGCTGAACTCGGCGAGGTCGACCCGGTAGTGCAGGATCGGCCAGAGCACGCGGTTGGCGAAGCCGTTGTAGTACTCGTCGAAGTCCTGCGGATGCAGGTCGGTGAGGATGTAGGTGAGGTTGCCGCGTTCCAGGGTGGCGAGCGGGCCCGGTTCCTCGGCCACCTGCCCGCTCCAGCCGAACCAGATGCCTTCGCGCTGGCGCATGGCGGCCTCCACCGCGACGGCGAGGCCGCCGGGCGCGGCCGGGTTGAATTCGTCAGGCACCATGACCCGGTTGGAGATCACCACGAGGCGCGGCATAGACCCTCCTCCCAGCCAATGGACAGACGCATGGCCGAGTTGATCAACCCGGCCATCGAGTAGGTCTGCGGGATGTTGCCCCAGAGTTCTCCGGTGTGCGGGTGCAGGTCCTCGGAGAGCAGGCCGTAGCGGTTGCGCGCGGTGATCAGCTCTTCGAACAGCGCGCGGGCTTCGTCGCGGCGGCCGATGGCGGCAAGCGCGTCGAGGTACCAGAACTTGACCACCAGGAAGGCGGTTTCCGGCACGCCGAAATCGTCCGGCGCGGCGTAGCGCAGCAGGTGGCCGTTGACGTTGAGTTCGCGGCCGATGCATTCGACGGTGGCGACGAAGCGCGGGTCGTCGGCTTCGATGATGCCCAGTTCATGCATCAGCAGCACGCTGGCGTCGAGGTCGTCGAGGCCGAAGCTGCCGGTGAAGCATTGTTTGCGTTCGCTCCAGGCCTCGCGAAGGATGCGCTCGCGCAGGTTTGCCGCCCGGGCCATCCAGTCACGCGCCGCCTCGCTCCGGCCGAGCCGCCCGCACAGCCGTCCCACGCGGTCGCAGGCGACCCAGCAGAGCAGCGCGGAATGGGTGTGGATGCGCTGCCGGCCCCGGTATTCCCAGATTCCGGCGTCGGCTTCGAAGGCGGCGTGCGCGGCCTTGGCGGCGAGGGACTCGAGCAGTTGCAGCATGCCGTCGCTGCTGGGGCTGGGCAGGCGATCGTCGACGAAACTCTGCAGCACCGCGAGCACCACGGAGCCGAACACGTCGTGCTGGTTCTGCTCCACCGCCTGGTTGCCGACGCGCACCGGCGCGTGGTCGAGGAAGCCGGCGAGGTCCGGCTCGTTGCGTTCGGTGAGATCCATGTCGGGGATGATGCCGTACAGCGGCTTGAGTTCGGCATCGCCGCTGGCCACGGTGGTGATGAAGTCGATGTAGCCCTCCATCGTGCGGGTGGTGCCCAGGCGGTTGAGGGCGAGAATGACGAAGTAGGCATCGCGCAGCCAGCAGTAGCGGTAGTCCCAGTTGCGCTGGGAACCGGGCGCCTCGGGGATGGAGGTGGTGGCGGCGGCGATGATCGCGCCGGTTTCCTCGAAGTTGCACAGCTTGAGGGTGATGGCCGAGCGGATCACCACCTGCTGCCATTCGAAGGAGATCGCCAGGCCCCGCACCCAGTCGTGCCAGTGGCCCTGGGTGCGCTTGAGAAATTCCCGCACGACCTCGCCGGGTGCGTTGTCCAGCGGCTCGTCCATGCCGATCACCATGCTCACCGGATGGCGCAGGGCGAAGCGGGTTTCATTGAGCAGGTAGGACAGCGGCGCATCGGTGGTCAGGCGGATCGGCTCGTCACCGTCCAGGTAGCGGATGTGGCTGGAGCCCGCCACGCTGCGGCGCGGCTTGCCGTAGCCGTGGGTCGGGCGCACGCGCAGGGTGATCCTGGGCAGCCCTTCCAGCGGCTCGATCAGCCGGCACAGCTGGGCCGGGCGAAATACCCGGCCGTATTGCAGGAAGCGCGGGGCGAAGTCGGTGATGCGCACGGCCCCGCCGCTGTCGTCGCGCAGGATCGTAGTGATGATCGCGGTGTTGCGCTGGTACTCGGATACGTGGCTGACCTGGCCGTCGAGCAGCACGTCGGCGAAGCCCTTTTCCTCGTCGCCGGCCAGCAGCCGGGAGAACGCCGGGTCGCCATCGAAGTTGGGGTAGCACCACCACACCAGCCGTCCCAGTGGGTTGACCAGGGCGGCCACGCGGCAGTTGCCGATCAGGCCCAGTTCCAGTGCTCCGTCGTGCCGTTCAGTCATCGAGGGTTTCCTCCTGCCGCCAGGATGAGTGCGGTACGGACCGCCGCCGCGTCGGCGAAGACGGCACTCGCCCCCGGCAGCGTGCGCCCGACCGAGAGTCCCAGCCCTTGCAGGCCGGGCATCAGGGCCAGGGCGGGTTGGTCGGTGAGGTCGTCGCCGACGAACAGCGGGCGGCGCCCGTCGAACGCCGGTGTGGTCATCAGGCGCTGGATCGCGCCGGCCTTGTCCACGCCCTCGGCGATGATTTCGTAGACCTGCTTGCCACCCAGCAAGCGCAGGCCCGCGCCTTCCGGCGCGCTGAGCAGCGCCTGCAAGGCCACGCGCAGCGCAGGCGCGCTGTCGGGCGCGGTGCGGTAATGCAGGGCGAAGCTGCTGCCCTTGTCTTCGGCCAGTACGCCGGCATGGGCGCAGGCGAGCGCATTGAGCTGCACGCGCACGCAGGCGGGCAAGTCCTTGGTGGTGCGGCGCAGCGGACTGTCGCCGGTTTCGCGCCAGTGGGCGCCGTGACCGCCGCTGGCGGGCAGGCGCAGGGGATGGAGCAGCCGGTCGAGCTCTTCGACCGGGCGGCCGCTGATCAGGGCCAGGGCACCGTCGAGGCGTCGATGCAGCTCGCTGAGCGCATCGACCAGCCCGGGCGGGACGTATACCGCGTCGGGGGCTTCGGCGATGTCCAGAAGGGTTCCGTCGACATCCAGGAACACTGCGGTCTGCGTGTGCTGGCCGAGCCAGAGTTGCAGCAGCGCAGTGGCTGAGACCTCGCTATGCGGGGTCATGGCCGTGTCGACAGGTCCTCGTTGCGGGGGACGTGACATAAGCCATTTCTCCGTTTGCAGCTCGTGCCGTTGCGCCTGCGAAGCCGCAACGGACGGTTGAAGGAGTCAATGGACCGTAACATGCGAGGCCACGGGGGTCGACCGGAAATGGCCCGGACGGTGCATGGCAGAAGGCCGCCCCGAAGGCGGCCGGAAGGCCCCGGCCCGCCCGGGCCGGGGGATGGAACGAAACCTCAGAGCACCAGGTGGCCCGTCCACAGACCGAGCAGGCCGGCCAGGGCCATGCCGATCACGACGAGGCAGACGATCCATTCCACGGCGCTGAGTTTCTCCCGCTGCTCGCGTTTGCCGAGGATGAACAGCGGCAGGCCGACGGCCCAGACCACGGAGGCCAGCAGCACATACTTCAGGCCAGCGCCATAGAGCATGAACAGCACGAAGCACACGGCGAAGGCCGACAGGGCCATTTCCCAGTAACGGCCGTGCACCTTGTCACCCTCGTAGCCACGCCCGGTGCAGGCGCATTTGAAGGAATACATCGACGACAGCAGATATGGGATCAGCGCCAGCGAGGTGGAGAACGACAACAGCGCGAGATAACCGGCATGGCTGAAACCGGCGACCAGCATCATCGCCTGGGCGATCCCCGTGGTGAGCCACATGGCGTTGCGCGGCGCACCGGCGGTGTTGAGCCGGCCGAGCCACTGGGTGGCGCTCTTGCCGCGACCGGACAGCATGACTTCCTCGGCACTCAGGGCGACCCAGGCGATCAGCGCGCCGACCACCGAGACGATCAGGCAGATGTTGATCAGCATGCCGCCCCAGGGACCGACCATCGCGGCCATCAACCCGGCCATCGACGGTTGGTGCAGTTGGGTGATCTGCGCGGCGGGCAGGATACCCAGCGCCAGCACCGAGGTGCCCACCAGCAGCAGCGAGACGATGATCGCACCGAGGGTGGATGCCTTGGCCACATCGGAGAGCTTGCGCGCGCGGGTGGCGTAGATGGTCCCGGACTCCAGGCCGATCAGCGTCCACATGGCGGCCAGCAGCACGGTCTTGCTCTGCGCGAAGATCGAAGCGCCGTGGCTCTGGCCACGGAAGTCGGTCATGAACACGCGGCTGTCGAAGTGGTAGAGCGCCAGGCCGATGAACAGCACGATGGGCACCACCTTGGCGACGGTGGCGACGTTGTTCACCGTGGTGCTGGTTTTCACCCCACGCAGCACCAGCGCGTTGATGACCCACAGCAGCGCGGAGGCGGCGAAGATCGCCGGCCAGGTGGTGCCATCGCCGAAGTAGGAGAACACCCCGAAGGCGCCCAGGGCACTGAAGATCACCACCAGGTAGGAGGCGTTGCCGATGGCGTCGCCGGCGCCGTGGCCGTACGCGCCAATGAACCCGGCAATATGCCCGAAACCGGCCTTGGACCAGCCGTAGATGCCGTCGTCGATGTTCGGCTGGCGCAGGGTGAGGTTGCGATAGACCGAGACCAGCGACAGCATCCCGAAGGCGACGATGGCCCAGCCGCAGAGGATACCGAGGGCGCCGGCGCCGCCCGTGAGCGTGGCGGGCAAGGCGAAGATGCCCGAGCCGATGGCGCTGCCGACGATCAGTGAGGTGAGGCCGAACAGGCCGACCTTGCCGTCGCCCGTGCCGCCCTCCACGTGGGATAGATGCTTCATGATTCGACTCCTTCCGAAGCTGGCCCTGTCGGGTCGGTGATTCCGTTCTAGTCCTCGGGCAAGGAGACAGGACTGATCTGAAGCAGATGGAGGCCTGCGCAAGCCTAGAACTATTTCGAGGCTGCGCCAGAGGTATTGACGCCACCCCCGAATGCCGTGGCGCACGGCGATCGGCTCCCCATAGCCAACCGCTCGCCGGCCGTGCCGGAGAGGACCTTCTACTATACAAAGCTGACCACCGACTTCCGGGCACGACAAGGATCCGCACATGCACACGATCACACGCTGGCTGGGCACCGCGCTGCTCGCTCTGGGCCTGCTGGGGCAAGGCGTCCAGGCCGCCGAGGAACGCAAACCGATCCACTTTGGCGAGCTGACCTGGGAAAGCGGCAGCCTGATCACCGAGATGCTGCGCCTGCTGGTGGAACAGGGCTACGGCTACCCCACCGATACCCTGCCGGGCAGTACCGTGAGCCTGGAGGCCGCGCTGGCACGCAACGACATCCAGGTCATCGGCGAGGAATGGACCGGCCGCAGCCCGGCCTGGATCAAGGCCGAAGCCGCAGGCCGGGTGTTCGGCCTGGGCAACCTGGTGAAGCACGCCGACGAGGGCTGGTGGGTGCCGGACTACGTGGTCCACGGCGACCCGGCGCGCGGCATCGCCCCGCAGGCCCCGGAACTGCGCTCGGTGAGCGACCTGCCGCGCTACCGCGAGGTGTTTCGCGACCCCGAGTCGCCGGACAAGGGTCGCTTCCTCAACAGCCCCACCGGCTGGACGTCGGAGATCGTCAACTCGCAGAAGCTCAAGGCCTACGGGCTGGAAGGCAGCTACGTGAACTTCCGCAGCGGCTCGGGCGCCGCAATGGACGCCGAGATCGCCTCGTCTATCCGCCGGGGCAAGCCGGTGCTGTTCTACTACTGGTCCCCGACCCCGCTGATGGGCCGCTACAAGCTGCTGCGCCTGGAGGAGCCGCCGTTCGACGCCGAGGCCTGGAAGACCCTCTCCGACCCCGACAATCCCCATCCGCGGGGCAGCCGTTCGCTGCCGGCCAAGCTGTCGGTAGGGGTTTCCGCGCCCTTCCACCGGCAATACCCGGAACTGGTGGCGCTGTTCGAGAAGGTCGACATCCCCATCGACCTGCTCAACGCGGCCCTGGCCAGGATGAGCGAGACGCGCCAGGAACCGCGCGAGGCCGCGCGCGATTTCCTCAAGGCCAACCCGCAGGTGTGGCAGGGCTGGTTGCCAGCCGAGCCACGCGCCAGGGTCAAGGCCGCCCTGTGAACCGTGGCCGCCCCGACCTGGCCGGCATGGCGCCTGGCCGGGTGCCGCAGGTGGGGCAAAGGCTGAGCGATGGGCCGTCGGGAGCCTCCAAATAGGATTTCTCTGATAGCAAAAGCGGAATTGGACGATTCACCAAGCGAGCGCCAATTCTCAGAATGCCGAGGCCCCAAACGCCCATCCGAGTCTTCCATGCCTCCCCTTTCCGCGCTGATCCTGCAGGCGTCCGGTCCTCACCGTTCGGCGGCGGTGACCGCCCTCCACCACCTCGGCTACAGCGTCCTCGCGGAGGTGTCCGGCCACGCCCTGGTTCTGGACCGGCTGCGCAGCGTCGGCGGCGTGCATCTGCTGATCTGCGATGTGCGCATCGATCCGGTGCCGCGCCTGGAGTTCCTCCAGACCGTGGCGCGCGAGCAGCTCGCCCACGGCGTGGTGGTCAGCGGCGAGATGGCGCCGGGCACCTGGTCGACGCTGGCGCACCTGCTGCGGCTGCAGGGCATGAAGGTGTTCTGGCTGGGCAACGAGCCGGCCACCCTGGAGCGCCTGCGCGCCCTGCTGATGGATTTCGAACCTCACGCGTTGGAGCGGAGCGTATCGCCTCGCCACCTGGGCGCCCTCGATGGCGCCGACATCGGTCGGGTGCTGGAGCGCGGCGAGTTGCGCGTGGCCCTGCAACCCAAGGTCATGGTGGCCACCGCGCAGATCTATGGTTTCGAAGTGCTCGCCCGCTGGCACCGCGAGGACGGGCAGGTACTGCTGCCGGACGAATTTCTGCCAGCCCTGCGCCGTGATGGAATGCTCGATGCGCTGCTGTTCCAGCAGATGGCACAGGCCCATGACGCCCTGCGGGCCCACGGCCGGACCGACCTGGAACTGTCCTTCAACCTGGAACCCGAGCAGATCGCCCGGACCGATTTCGCCGTCAGCGTCGAGTGCGAACTGCGGCGCATGGAGATCAATCCACGGAACGTCACCTTCGAGCTGACCGAGTCGTCGCCGTTGCACGCACTGCCGTCCAGCCTGGAGAACGTGCTGCGCCTGCGCCTGCTGGGCTGCGGCCTGGCCATCGACGATTTCGGCTGCAAGCACTCCAACCTGCAACGCCTGGTGGAGCTGCCGTTCACCGAGCTGAAGCTCGACCGCAGCTTCCTCGCCAACCTCAATACGGGCGATCCGCGCCGCCTGATCGTGCTGACCAACGCCCTGGCGCTGGGCCGCGAACTGGGCCTGCGGGTCGTGGCCGAAGGCGTGGAGAACCCCAGCCAGCATCGCCAGTTGCAGAGCCTGGGATGCGAGGCGGCCCAGGGTTACCTGTTCGGCAAGCCCGCCGCGGCCGATGGGTTGTCCGGGCTGCTGCGCGGCACGCCGACGCACCAGCCGAAAGCGGGCCCGATCCGGCCTCTGCCTGGTTCGCTGGTGCACTTGGCCGATTGAGCCCCGCCAGAATAGAAAGACGGCTGTTGCTGACCTCCTGTCCGCAACAGCCGTCTGGGTGTCCTCAGCAAAGGACCTACAAATTGTAGGTTATTGCCATCAGTTTGCCCTCCCTCTCCTCCCGCACAGGCGTTGCGCACGAACCTCCGCCAACTGCTTGCAATGTGTCGAGGAAATGCCTGGATGTCCCCTACCCGACCTCCATCGTGCCGGGAGGGAGCCCCACGCTCGCCTGATCCGGCGTTGGAAGGGTTTTCCCACCTGTGGAGGCTCCGCTATCCCCCGGCCCTCGACAGCCGCTACCATGCACGGCCGTACCGGCTGGCCGGGAATGCCCGCCTCCTTCCAACAATAACGACTCGCCCCCTCATGACCGACTCTCCTCGCCGCTCGCCCTTGCGCATCGCCCTCTCCGCCGCCGCCCTCACCGTCGCCGCGGCCGTCGGCTTCTTCATCTGGCAGGACTTCTACCCGGTCCAGGCCGCCGCTGGCTGGAACGTCCAGGTACTGCAACGCGAGGTGAAGAAAGCCGCCTCCATCGTCCCGCTGGCCGACGGCGGCCTGTTGGTCAGCCAGGAACTGAAGGACGACCAGGGCAACATCCTGCGCATCACCCCGAGCGGTGAACGCAAGGTGGTGATCGACGGCCTGTCCAAGCCGGACGGGCTGATCGCCGCCCGTGGCGGCTGGGTGTTCAGCCAGGAAACGGACGACAGGCCGGTGCAGATGCTCAAGGACGGCAAGCTCAGCACACTGTTCCAGGGCAACTCGATACAGGGGCTGTGGGATGATGGCGACGCCCTCTATGCCATCGAGGACCGCCACGACAGCGGCCGGCTGCTGCGCTACCGCTGGAGCGACGGCGCCCTGAGCGTGGTGCGCGAGCGCCTCGACGAAGCCGAGTCGATCACCCGCTGCACCGATGGCCGCCTGCTCTACACCCAGAAGAACCGTGGCGCGATCCGCGAGCTCCGTGACGACGGCCACGACCCGGAAATCCTCGGCGGCCTGAACAAGCCCACCTTCGTCATGTGCGACGCACGGGGCATCTGGATCAGCGAAGACTCCACCCACCGCGCACGCCTGCTGCTGTGGGATGGCAAGGGCGAGCCGCAGACCGTGCTGTCGTTCCTCAAGGCGCCGCAGACCATCGTTCCCGACGGCAAGGGCGGTTACCTGCTGGCCGAAGGTGGCCGTAATCGCGTGCTGACGTTGCAACCCAGCCGCTGACCGCGAATAACGCAACGCCGGGGCAAAACCCGGCGTCGTGGATGGATCCGGCCCCGGCGCCGAACGGCGCAGCGGGGCTGGAACGGGCCGATCACTCCAGGGCGGAGGTCAGCTCGGGGTTGCCGAAGCCGCGCAGCTCGGCGTTGGACTTCGCGAAGTAGGCGCTCCAGAAGCCTTGCAGGTTCTGGATCATCTTGCCGCTGCGGTAGCCATTCTTCGCCGTGGTCGGGACGAAGGCCGCGCCGTGCACGTAGACCCGCGCGCCGGCGAAGTCGGCCATCAGGTTCTGCTTCTGCACCTTGGCCAGTTCCACCGTCGGGTCGATGGTGCGGATGCCGTTGGCCACGTAGAAGCTGCCGAAGTCGCTGTACTCCAGCATGTCGGAGAGGAGGAAGACGACATTGTCGTCCACCCCGTCCGCCTTCTGCATGTCCTGGCCGATTTCCTTGAGCGAGAAGAGGATCTCGCTGCGGGGAATGTCGCTGCTGGAGGTGCCCATCGCCTTGGCGAAGGCCTGGCCGAAGCGCTTGAACATGATCTGCGACTGCCCCTTGAGGCAGTTGTCCAGCTTGCGCGTGGACATCATCGGCACGTCCTCGATCACCGAGGCCTGCAGCGGACGCTCCAGCTCGCCGGCGAAGCGCAGCTGGGTGTAGTGCCCGTCCAGGTAGGCGCTGAAGCTGTACAGGCGCAGCTTGTCGCCCGGCTGCATGAAGCGCTTGATATGGCCCCAGGCCGTGCGTTGCAGGTCCGGGGTCAGCGGCGTGGTCTGGTCCACCACCACGGTGAGCATCCGCCCGGATGCGGGCGTGCGGAATTCCTCGACCTTGGCGGCGGCGTAGCAACTGGGCACGTCATTGCGCTCCGCCGCCATCACGGCGGCGGGCACGAGGGCCAGCGCCAGGAGCAGGCCTCGCAGTTTCATCACACCTTCTCCAGCTGTTGCAGCTTGCGCGCGCGGCGCAACTGCGCGACGTCCACCGCGTATTTGGCGGCAACCTGAGGCAGGTCTTCTTCTTCCAGGTCGGTCAGATCGCCCCAGGCATTCTTGTCGAAGGCCGGCGCCTCTACTGGTGCGGCGGGTGCGGCGGCAACCGGCGCGACAACCTCGGCAGCCACGACCGGAGCGACAGCCACGGGCTCGGCCACAACCACCTGGACGGCGGCGGCCACCGGCTCGAGACGCGGAGCGAGCACGGCCTGGAACATCGGACGCAGCGATTCGAACTTCTGCTTGAGCGGCAGCAGGTCCTGGTTGCTGGTGTTGATGCTCGCCACGGCGGGGCCGATGTCGTTGAAAGCCTTCGCCGCGGCGTTGAGGTCGCCTTCGTCGATCAGCGCCTGGACGCGGTCGATGCCCTTCTGGATGAAGTTGCGCATCATCTCGTCGGTCTGCTTGCCGGTCGCCTCGTTGGCGGCGTACACGAGGTAGTTCTCGAAGGTGCGCTGCTGGAGGTTCTTGCCGGTGTCGGTCTTGGTCGTACCGCTGACGCGGAACACGCGGGATTGCAGGCCCTGCAGGGTGCCGAGCGAGCTTTGTGCGTCCACCGCGATGGAGCGCGCCTTGCTCAGGTGGTGACGCTCGAACTCATCGGCGTTGGCGAAATCGTGGGTCATTTCCCAGGCCTTGCGCGAATGGGTGCCGGCGAAGCCGAAGATGTAGGCCAGGAAGGTCGAGGCGGTCTGGATGAACACGAATAGCACGCTGAGTACGGCGAAGGTCACCAGCGAGGCGCGGTGCAGCGCGTCGATCTGGTCCTGGGCGCTCTTGCCGGCGGACTGCTGGCTCAGACTGGCCATGTCGTCGGTCAGCGGGAAGTCGTCGTCGCCCCCGGTGGGGAAGTCGTCGGCGGACTGGCTCACCGCCGGCGGGTTGGCGATCAGCTCGGCCTCCTGGGCGTTCAGGGTTTCGGTACGCACCCAGAAGGCAGCGCAGGCCAGCACCACGATGAACACGGTGTAGGCCGACACCACGCGGTAGCGCTTGGCCGGCATCGCGCCGTCCTTGGGTGCGCGCACGCGGTTGAGCATCTGCTGGAACTCGGGACGGGCGTCGTCATCGGTGGTGTTGTCGATGGTGATCAGGTTCTTGCGCACCATGTCGCCCATGTCGCCGGTGCCACGCAGGTCCTCGAAGGACATGATGTGGCCGACCACCGAGTTCTTGTACAGCTCGCGACCGGCGAACTCCGAGAGCAGCAGGCAGATGATGGAGATCACCAGGCCGATGGCGAAGGCGCCGATCATGGCGGTCTTGGGCGTGGCCAGGGTCAGGGCGAACGGCGCCAGGGCGTAACCGAACGCGGTGGCCTCGATCAGCATCAGCACGATGATCAGCGCCCAGATGCCCAGGCTCTTCTCGCGGCGCCCATCCTCGTTGGCCTTGGCCAGGTAGTTCTCGCACTTCTTGAAGAAGGCCTTGTCCACCTTGTGGTCGTCGTAGTACTTGGCATAGAAGGAGCACAGCTCGCGCTCGGAGCTGAGGAAACCGGAGTCCTCCGGAGTGCCCGGATGACGGACCCAGCTGCGGATGCGCCCCACCATCGGCAGACGCATGCGCACGTTCATCAGCCAGTAGCGCACCTCGTTCCAGTACACGATTACCGGAATGGCCAGGAAGCACAGGGTCACCACCGGTACCACGACGTACCAGTAGGCGAGGAAGAACGCTCGAATCGTATCGAACATGGTCAGCTCTCGTTATTTTCGGATGGGTTGGAAGTTGGCGACGTAGGCCTGGCCTTGCTTCGGGTAGTAGATCTCCCCGCCGCTGGCGGCACCCGAACGCTTGTCGAAGACGATGTCCATGCAGGTGACCGGCGACGTCGCCGGGTCCGCCGCGAACACCCGGTAGAGCACCTTGTCCTCGCCTTCGTAGGCGTTGGCCACGCCCGGGAATTTCGCCGACTGTTTCTTGCCGCCGGCCTTGTAGTTGGCGATGAACTGCATCTCCGGCTGCGCCACCACCAGCGCGTTCTCGCGCAGGATCGACACCGGGCCGACCAGCGCCACGTGGCCGTTCACCACCTTGCCCCAGGGCCGGCCATTCATGCCCGGCAGGTAGTCGGTGGTCTCCGGTTCGCCCAGTGGCGCGCCGCTGGCCAGGTTCTTCACCTCACCCTCGCTGCGCGGCATGTCGCCGATGCAGGAGCTGGCGGGCACCGCCGCGTAGGCCGGGGCAATCAGGCTGAAGGTCGAGGCCTTCGGCTGAATGCCCTGCGCCAGGGTCGAGGTGGTGCTGAGCACCGGACTGCCGCCGAAGTCGATACCGCCCTTGCCCGGCAGGCTGATACCGCTCGACGGGGCCGCCTCGACGGTTTCCTCCGGCTGCACCTGGGGCACCGGCAGCGGCGCGGGCCTGGCCGGCGCGCGGGCCGGTTTGTCCGCCGGCTTGGCGGCAGCCGGACGGGCCGTGCCGTGGGCCAGGTACTTGGGATTGTTGCGTTCGGCGCGCACGCGCTCCACCAGCAGTTGCTGGCTGTCCACTTCGGTCATCTCGACGCGGCGGTTCTTCGCCCGGCCGGACTCGCTGGCGTTGTCCGCCAGAGGACGGGACGCGCCGGCGCCCTGGTAGTAGATGTCGCTGGCCGGAATGCCGACCTCGGCGAGGATGCCGCCCACCGCGCGAGCGCGCTGCTCGGACAGGCGCTGGTTGAACTCGGCCGAACCGGTGGCGTCGGTATGGCCGACGACGAGGATCTTCTTGCCGGCGTTCTTCGGATCGTTGCGCCCTTCGGCCAGTGCCTGGGCGATCTTGCGCAACTGACGCTGGCCGTCCACGGTGACCCGTGCCGAACCGACATCGAACATCGAGCTGTCCTGCACCTGCGCCTCGATACCGACCACCGCCGGTGCGGCGCCGGGCTGTGCCGCCTGCCCGGCCGGCGCGGCGGCCTGCAGCTCGGTGACCTGGATGTCGATCCCCTCTTCCTTGGCGATGGCCTGCAGGCGCTTGACCCGTTGCTGGTACAGGTAGGTTGCGCCGCAGCCCACGACCGCCCCCACTGCCACTCCGGCGCCGATGTTCTTGCCGGTGGCCGCCGCCACCCCGCCGCCGATAAGTGCGCCGGCGATCCCGCCGAGGACGCAGGCGGTAGCGCCATTGGAACTTCCAAGGCCTTTGTCGATGCTGGCGCAGCCGCTCAGGCCGAGCGAAATGGCTACGGCGAGCGCGGTCGGCCGCAGAATGGCATTGCTGAACATGACTACCCCTTAAGGTCGTGGGTCGGCGGATGAACGAGGGCGAGCGCCGGCAGGACGCGTCGCGGATGGCAGGCGTCAGGCCGCGCGGAGCGGCTGGCTGCTCGACGGGAAATTCGCGATGGACCTCGTGCCCCGCGCGGAACAACAGGCGGGCAGCGACGAGGCATTACGGCAGGCAGGCGCCGCAGCGGAAAAGGAGGTTTCGGGCCGTTGGCCAGGACGCGCCGACGCGGGAATGGACGCCGACAGCAAACAGCGGGCGTGAAGATATTGCACCGGTATCCTCCTTGAACGGGTGGCGAGCGGCCGTCATGGCGCTTCGATCTGACTCACTTTGTGGGCGAGGAATCTATCACATTCTGAATGATATTAAAGTGCTTTCGATGGCATTTTGACGTCATCGTGCCGCCACTGGCCATCTACCCCTTCGCGTCCGGCATCCGCCGGAGCCTCGCGACGACGGTGCCGCTCCTCCGACTCGGATACACTCCGCCTGCGCGGTCCTCGTCGCGACGACCACAGCGGAGCCGACATGCCACGGGAAAACTTCAACGACCTGATCGCCTTCGTCACGGTGGCCCGCGAAGGCAGCTTCACCAAGGCGGCGGCGCAGCTGGGGGTCTCCCAGTCGGCGCTGAGCCACACCATCCGCGCCCTGGAAACCCGCCTCGGCCTGCGCCTGCTCAGCCGCACCACCCGCAGCGTCTCGCCCACCGAGGCCGGCGAGCGGCTGCTGCACACCCTGGCGCCGCGCTTCGAGGAGATCGAGGCGGAACTGGCGGCGCTCAGCGATTTTCGCGACAAACCCGTGGGCACCCTGCGTATCACCGCCGCCGAACACGCGGCCAGCACCGTGCTCTGGCCGAAGCTCTCGAAAGTGCTGCCGGACTACCCGGACATCAAGGTCGAGGTCAGCGTCGATTACGGCCTGACCGACATCGCCGCCGAGCGCTTCGACGCCGGCGTACGCCTGGGCGACCAGGTGGCCAAGGACATGATCGCCGTGCGCATCGCCCCGGACCTGCGCATGGCGGTGGCCGCCAGTCCCGCCTACCTCGCCCGCAAGGGCCGCCCGGCAGACGTCCAGGCGCTGGCCAGCCATGACTGCCTCAACCTGCGCCTGCCGACCTACGGCGGGCTGATGGCCTGGGAGTTCGCCAAGGACGGTCACGAAGTGAAGGCGCGAGTGGAAGGCCAACTGACGTTCAACAGCAGCCCGCACATCCTGCGCGCTGCGCTGGACGGCTTCGGCCTGGCCTACCTGCCGCAGGACATGGTCACCGAGCACGTCGCCGCAGGCCGCCTGGAGCAGGTGCTGGAAGACTGGTGCCCGAGCTTCCCCGGCTACCACCTCTACTACCCCAGCCGTCGGCAGAAATCCCGCGCCTTCACGGTGCTGGTGGACGCCCTGCGCCATCAGGACTGAACACCGGGCGCAGGACGCGCCCGGCGCACTGCCTCAGCCCAGGGTCGACATGTCGATGACGAAGCGGTAGCGCACGTCGGAGCGCTCCATGCGCTCGAAGGCGTGGTTGATCGCGTCCATGCGGATCATCTCGCACTCCGGCAGGATGTTCTTCTTGCCGCAGAAATCGAGCAGTTCCTGGGTTTCGGCGATGCCGCCGATGGGCGATCCGGCGATGCGCCGGCGCCCCAGCAGCAGCGGGATGCTGCTGATCTCGTCGATGGGCCCGACCTGCCCGACCATCACCAGGGTGCCGTCCACGTCCAGCAGCGGCATGTAGGGCTTCAGATCATGCTTCACCGGCACGGTATCGACGATCAGGTCGAAGCTGTTGGCCGCCGCCTTCATCGCCTGGGCGTCGGACGACACCAGCAGCGCATCGGCACCCAGTTCCAGAGCATCGGCGCGCTTGTCGGCGCTGCGGCTGAGCACGGTGACGGTGGCGCCCAGGCCGACCGCCAGCTTCACCGCCATGTGCCCCAGCCCGCCGAGGCCGACCACGCCGACGCGGCTGCCCGGCCCGACGTTCCAGGTGCGCAGCGGCGAATAGGTGGTGATACCGGCGCACAGCAACGGCGCGGCGCGGCTCAGGTCCAGGGCCGCCGGTACACGGAGGACGAACTCCTCGCGCACCACCAGTTGCTGGGAATAACCGCCCTGGGTCGCTTCGCGGGTGATGCGGTCCACACCGTTGTAGGTCTGGGTGTTGCCCTCGCGGCACAACTGTTCCTCGCCCTTGCGGCACTGGTCGCAGCGCTGGCAGGAATCCACCATGCAGCCCACCGCCACGGCGTCGCCGACCTGGTAGCGGGTCACTTTCGGCCCCACGGCGGTGACCCGGCCGACGATCTCGTGGCCCGGCACCATCGGGTAGCGGCTGAAGCCCCAGTCGTTGCGGGCCTGGTGCAGGTCGGAGTGGCAAACGCCACAGTAGAGGACGTCCATCGCCACGTCGTTGTCGCGCAGCGCGCGGCGTTCGAAGGTGAACGGCGCCAGCGGGTCCTGCGGGTTCTGCGCGGCGTATCCAAGGGTCTTCATCGGCATTGCTCCTCGAGGTTTCAACGGCGGGCCGGGCGGCCTTCGACGGGATAGGCGGGATCGCTGTAGCCGGGCGTGGAGGCATGACCGGGCGGCACCAGGCTGTCGACGAAGGTTTCATCCTCGGCAGTCAGCTCGATCTCCAACGCCGGCAGGTAGCCGTCCCAGTGCGCCTCGGTGCGCGGGCCGGCAATGAGCGAGCTGACCAGGGGATTGTTCAGCACCCAGGCCAGGGCGAAAGCGGCCGGCGTGGTGCCACGGGCGGCGGCGTGTTCGGCGATGCACTGGGCGATCCGCAGGGATTCGGGGCGCCATTCGGTCTGCTGGATGCGCTTGTCGCCACGGCCGGCACGGGAGTCCGCCGGCGGCTCGGCGCCGGGCCGGTACTTGCCGGTGAGCACGCCACGGGCCAGCGGGCTGTAGGGCACCACGCCGATGCCGAAGTGGCCGGCGGCGGGCAGTTGCTCGACTTCGGCGGTGCGGTCCACCAGGTTGTACAGCGGCTCGCTGCAGATCGGCCGG
Organism: Pseudomonas sp. ATCC 13867; assembly: GCF_000349845.1. NCBI lineage: Bacteria > Pseudomonadati > Pseudomonadota > Gammaproteobacteria > Pseudomonadales > Pseudomonadaceae > Pseudomonas > Pseudomonas sp. ATCC 13867. Next base: position 3,217,929 of record NC_020829.1, read on the forward strand.
TCGATGCCCAACCGGTCGGCCAGCCGCACCACCTCGGCGATGCGCCAGCCACGGAAGTTGGACAGCCCGTAGTAGCGCACCTTGCCCTGGCGGATCAACTCGCCCACGGCGCGCAGGCCCTCCTCCAGCGGCGCATCGACGTCGGTGCGGTGGAAGTAGAGGATGTCCAGGTAGTCGGTTCCCAGGCGGCGCAGACTGTCGTCCACAGCCTGGTAGATCCATTTGCGCGACTGGCCACGGTTATTCGGACCATCGCCCAGGGCGTTGCCGAACTTGCTGGCGATCACCCAGTCATCGCGCCGGGCGGCTACCGCGCGCCCCACGATCTCCTCGGAACGGCCCTTGTGGTAGACGTCGGCGGTGTCGATGAAATTGACACCCTGCTCGAAGGCCTTGTCGATGATGCGGCGCGAGGTCGGCTCGTCGGTCTCGCCGCCGAACATCATGGCGCCCAGGCACAAGGGCGAGACTTTCAGGGCGCTGCGGCCCAGGTAACGGTATTCCATGGAATTTTCCTCACTCGGTGGCATCGCGTTCGGCGAACACCCGGCGGGTAACGCCCAGCGCGGTGGAAGCCGTGGGCCAGCCGGAATAGAAAGCCAGGTGGGTGATCAGCTCGATCAGTTCCTCGCGGGTGACGCCGTTGTCCAGCGCCTTGCCCAGATGGAACTGCAGTTCGTTGGCCTGGTAGCGCGACATCAGGCTGGCCACGGTGACCAGGCTGCGGTCGCGCGGCGACAGGCCGGGGCGCTCCCAGACGTCGCCGAACAGCACCCGGTCGGTGTAGTCGGCCAGCACCGGGGCGATGTCGGCAAAAGCCTTGTGAGCGGTGGAAGGCTGCTCGCTCATGGTGTTCTCCGCTGGGCTGCTGAAGTTGCCGACCATGCTAGGCCTGGGCGGTGTGTCGATTAAGGGGCGCAACACGCTTGGACCTATGAGGAACACTCATGAATGGCCCTGCCAGATCCATGAATCACGCTCATAGGCGAATGCGGCTCTGCCCGTCTAATCGCAGCGAAAGTCTTTGAGTAAAGTCCATTCCAGACGATTCGCCGGGCAATCCCGTCCGTTCCCGCTCCAGGAGAAACTCCGATGGACAAGCGCACACTGGGCCGCAACGGCCTGCAGGTATCGACACTGGGCCTTGGCTGCATGGGCCTGAGCTACGGCTACGGCCCGGCGGTGGACCGCGACGATGGCATCCGCCTGATACGCGCCGCCTTCGACAGCGGCGTGACTTTCTTCGACACCGCCGAAGCCTACGGCCCCTTCGCCAACGAGGAACTGCTGGGCGAAGCCCTGGCACCGATACGCGACGAGGTGGCAATCGCCACCAAGTTCGGCTTCAGCGCAGGCGACACCCGCCTCGGCCTGGACAGCCGCCCGGAGAGCATCCGCGCCGTCGCCGAAGCCTCGCTCAAGCGCCTGAAGACCGATCGCATCGACCTCTTCTACCAGCACCGGATCGACCCGAACGTGCCCATCGAGGACGTCGCCGGCACCGTCGCCGAACTGATCCGCGAAGGCAAGGTGAAGCACTTCGGCCTCTCCGAAGCCGGCCCGCAATCCATCCGTCGCGCCCATGCGGTGCAGCCGGTGGCGGCGCTGCAAAGCGAGTACTCGCTGTGGTGGCGCGAGCCGGAGAAGGAAATCCTCCCGCTACTGGCCGAACTGGGCATCGGCTTCGTGCCCTTCAGCCCGCTGGGCAAGGGCTTCCTCACCGGCGCCATCGACGCTCGCACCCAGTTCTCGGCCAACGATTTCCGCAACATCGTGCCGCGCTTCTCCGAGGAGAACCGCACGGCCAACGCCGGCCTGGTGGACGTGCTCGGCCGCATCGCCGAGGGCAAGGACGCGAGCCGCGCGCAGATCGCCATCGCCTGGCTGCTGGCGCAACAGCCGTGGATCGTACCGATCCCCGGCACGACCAAGCTGCATCGCCTGGAAGAAAACCTCGGTGCAGCCTCGCTGGTGTTGGACGCCACTGACCTCTCCGCCATCGAAGAGGCGCTACGGCGGATCGAAATCGCCGGCGAGCGCTACCCGGCGCACCTGCAGCAGCGGGTGGATCGCTGATCAGCGCGGACAGAACGTGCTCCTGCGTGCAGGGATTTCCCCGCAGGAGCGGACCGACGCCGCCATCTGTAGGAGCGAGCTTGCTCGCGAACCGCTGCCGAGTGAAAGACCGTTGCTCCTACAAAAGTCCCCGGATCCCGTTCGCGATTCGCCGGCAGGGCCGGCGCGTCGGAGGTTCGCGAGCAAGCTCTCTCCTACAGGTTCTCCAGCGCCATCGGGCGATACAGCGGCTCGCTGGCCAGCAGCTTGATGCCGGCTGGCGAGCTTTCCAGCAGGCGCCGCTCGCCGTCGGCCACCTGCAACTCAAGGACGAAGCCCTGCCCGCCAAGCGCATCCGCGATGGCACGCACGGCGTCGCGCGCCCAGGGCAGGTCGGAGTCGAAATGGCCGAGCAACTGGCCGTGGCGCTGGATGGTGAGACGGTACTTCTGCATCGGGAACTCTCGGTTGGGCATGCGGGACTCGCTGGCGGGGCGCAACGACACTTTGTATCGAATCGACACCTTGACAGAGGCTACCGATCTGAATGATTTTGTCCAGGTAGTTTTTGATCGACACCACCCCTGAGAGGTCCCCATGAGCCCGACCTGCATTTCCCTCGACGCCCTCCTCACTGGACGCGCCGTGCCCTTTACCCGCGCCGGATCGCGCAGCGCCATCGCCAAGGCGCCGCGTCAGGGATCGCTGACGATCACCACCCTGGGCCTGGAAAGCGACGAGCAAGGCGACCTGCGCGTGCACGGCGGCGTCGAGAAAGCCATCCACCACTATCCCCGCGAACACTACGCGGACTGGATCGCCGAGCTGGGCGAACACCCGCTTCTGATGCAGCCGGGCGCCTTCGGCGAGAACTTCAGCAGCACCGGCTGGACCGAGGCGGATGTCTGCCTGGGCGATCGCATCCGCGCCGGCACGGCATTGCTGGAGGTGTCCCAGGGGCGGATGCCGTGCTGGAAACTCAACGACCGCTTCGCGGTGGCGCAGATGGCGCTGCGGGTGCAGGAGTCGGGGCGCACCGGCTGGTACTACCGAGTACTGGAGGAAGGCGTGATCGCCGCCGGCGCGACGCTGGAGCGGGTCGAGCGGCAGCATGCGGACTGGCCACTGCAACGGCTCTCCGCCGTGCTGTTCGACAAGCGCGTAGACATGGACATCCTGCGCGAATGCCTGGAATTGCCGCTGGCGCCGAACTGGCGGCGCACCCTGAGCCGGCGCCTGGAGCAAGGCCAGGTGGAGGATTGGGGGCCGCGTCTGCAGGGCCAGCCCTGAGATAGCACCTGGACGGCCATCGCTATCTACTCAAATACATAGCGAACCGCAAAGTTCTGCACATTCAACGCAATATCCCGGCGAGTTTTGGAAATCCCTTTGATCTGCGTCTAGGCTGAGGCTCTACAACACCTTCGGGTGCAAAGATAACTAGAGATCCAGCAAGACCGACCGTGAATCGGCCTATGGCAACGCTTGCGAGCACAGGTATCCACTGGCCTGTCCGGGCATCGCTACGGCTGGAAAAAGAAACCGTTGCCGACGGTGCCGTCAAGGGATTGTGTCCAGTATGGCTAACTCCATTTCTGCCAGTGATCGCTATCGCGCCCTCGGCTTGTCGACCCTCGCCTTCACGCTGTGCTTCGCCGTATGGACGCTGTTTTCCATCCTCGGCCTGCAGATCAAGAACGAGTTCGGCCTTACCGATACCCAGCTCGGCCTGTTGATGGCGACGCCGGTGCTGACCGGCTCGATCTCGCGCATCTTCCTCGGCCTGTGGACCGACCGCTACGGCGGGCGCTGGGTGTTCGGCCTGCTGATGCTGGTGTCAGCCGTCTGCGTCTACCTGCTGACCTTCGCCAACAGCTTCCCGATGCTGCTCGTCGCGGCACTGGGCGTGGGGCTGGCGGGTGGCGGCTTCATCGTCGGCACCGCCTACACCGCCACCTGGTTCGAGCAGGGCCGCCAGGGCACCGCGCTGGGCATCTTCGGCGCCGGCAACGTCGGCGCCGGCCTGACCAACCTCGCCGCTCCGCTGCTGATGCTGGCCCTGGGCTGGCGCGGCGCCGCCCTGGTGTACGCGCTGGTGCTCGGCGCGATGGGCATCGGCTTCATCCTCTTCGCCAAGACCGATCCCCAGGCCGCAACGCGCCAGGCCAAGGCCATCCCGCTGTCCGAGCAACTGGCGCCGCTGACCGAACTGCGCGTGTGGCGCTTCTCGCTCTACTACTTCTTCGTCTTCGGCGCCTTCGTCGCCCTTGCGCTTTGGCTGCCGCACTACCTGATGGAGGTGTACGGCCTGGGGCTGGCCGCCGCCGGCTTCGTCGCCGCGCTGTACACCGTGCCCGCCTCGCTGTTCCGCATCCTCGGCGGCTGGCTGTCGGACCGCTACGGCGCCCGTAGGGTGATGTACTGGACCCTGGGCATTTCGGTGCTGTGCACCTTCCTGCTCAGCTACCCGCCGACCCGCTACACCGTCACCGGGGTACGCGGCGACATCGAGTTCTCGATGCACTTCGGCCTGGTCGGCTTCGCCCTGGTCATCATCGTCCTGGGCTTCTTCATGTCCCTGGGCAAGGCGGCGGTGTTCAAGCACATCCCGACCTACTACCCGCAGCACGTCGGCGTGGTCGGCGGCCTGGTGGGGATGATCGGCGGCCTGGGCGGCTTCCTGCTGCCGCTGACCTTCGGTATGCTCAACGACGTGGTCGGCATCTGGCAGAGCTGCTTCATGCTGCTGTTCCTGATCGCCGCCGGCGCCCTGCTGTGGATGCACTACGCGATCCGCATGGCCGAACGCGTGGAATGGGCCGAGCACAGCGAAACCCGCGACCTGCCGGAACTCTCCACCCCCAGCAGCTTCGTGCTGCGCGACTGGCACCCGGAGGACCCGGCGTTCTGGGCGGATACCGGCAAGCGCATCGCCACGCGCAACCTGTGGATCTCCATCCCCAACCTGCTGCTGGCCTTCGCCATCTGGATGGTCTGGTCGGTGGTGGTGGCCAAGCTGCCGCTGGCCGGCTTCAACTACAGCGCCAACCAGCTGTTCTGGCTGGCCGCCCTGCCCGGCCTGTCCGGCGCCACCCTGCGCATCTTCTACAGCTTCATGGTGCCGATCTTCGGCGGGCGGCGCTGGACGGCGCTGTCCACCGCCTCCCTGCTGGTGCCGGCGCTGTGGATCGGCTTCGCCGTGCAGAACCCCAACACGCCCTACCTGGTGATGTTGATCCTCGCCCTGCTCTGCGGCCTGGGCGGCGGCAACTTCTCCTCGAGCATGGCGAACATCTCGTTCTTCTTCCCCAAACAGGCCAAGGGCTCCGCGATGGGCCTGAACGCCGGGCTGGGTAACCTGGGCGTGAGCGTCATGCAGTTCCTGGTGCCGCTGAGCATCACGATGGCGGTGTTCGGCAGCCTGGGCGGCGAACCGCAGACCACCAGCACCGGCACCCCGCTGTGGCTGCAGAACGCCGGCTTCATCTGGGTGCCCTTCATCATCGTCGCCACGCTCGCCGCCTGGTTCGGGATGAACGACATCGCCAGCGCCAAGTCGTCCTTCGCCGACCAGATGGCGATCTTCAAACGCAAGCACACCTGGCTGATGAGCGTGCTCTACACCGGCACCTTCGGCAGCTTCATCGGCTTCTCCGCCGGTTTCCCGCTGCTGGCCGGGCACCTGTTCCCCGGCGTCGACGTGCTCAAGTTCGCCTTCCTCGGGCCGCTGATCGGTGCCCTCGCTCGCGCCTTCACCGGCGGCCTGGCGGATCGCTTCGGCGGCGGGCGGATCAGCCTCTGGGTGTTCGTCGCCATGGCCGTGTGCGTCGGCGGCGTGCTGTTCTTCATCGAAGGCAAGGACCAACCGGGCGCCTTCTGGGGCTTCCTGGCGATGTTCCTGCTGCTGTTCTTCTTCTCCGGCGTGGGCAATGCCAGCACCACGCAGATGATCCCGGCGATCTTCCGGATCATGACGCCGCGCCTGTTCCCCAGCCTACCCGCCGAGCAACAGGGCCTGCAGAGCGAGAAGGAGTCCGCCGCGGCAGTGGGCTTCATCTCGGCGGTAGCGGCCTACGGCGGCTTCTTCATCCCGAAATCGTTCGGCAGTTCGTTCGACCTCACCGGAGGCCCGGAATGGGCGCTCTACGGGTTCATCGTGTTCTACGTGCTGTGTATCGCGCTGACCTGGTTCTTCTACACCCGTCGCAATGCCGAAGTGCGCTGCTAACGCTGACGACGCACTCTGCCAAGGAGGAGAAACATGAGCTTCTTCATCGACCGCCTGCGCTACCTGGTCAAGCGTCCCCCGGAGTTCGCCGGCGGCCACGGCGAAACCCGCGATGAGAGCCGCGACTGGGAGGATGGCTATCGCCAGCGCTGGCAGTTCGACAAGATCGCCCGCTCGACCCACGGGGTGAACTGCACCGGCTCCTGCAGCTGGAAGATCTACGTGAAGAACGGCCTGGTGACCTGGGAAACCCAGCAGACCGACTACCCGCGCACCCGCCCCGACCTGCCCAACCACGAACCGCGCGGCTGCCCGCGCGGCGCCAGCTATTCCTGGTACCTGTACAGCGCCAACCGGCTGAAGTACCCGATGGTGCGCAAGGCGCTGGTGCAGCTCCGGCGCGAGGCGCTGGCGACCCACAAGGACCCGGTGCTGGCCTGGGCGAGCATCGTCGAGGACCCGCAGAAGGCGAAGCAGTACAAGTCCATCCGTGGCCGTGGCGGGTTCGTCCGCGCCGACTGGGACGAGATGCAGACCCTGGTCGCCGCCGCCAACGTCTACACCGTGAAGACCTACGGCCCGGACCGCGTCGCCGGCTTCTCGCCGATCCCGGCGATGTCGATGGTCTCCTACGCCTCGGGCACCCGTTACCTGTCGCTGATCGGCGGCGTCTGCCTGAGCTTCTACGACTGGTACTGCGACCTGCCACCCGCCTCGCCGCAAGTCTGGGGCGAGCAGACCGACGTGCCCGAGTCCGCCGACTGGTACAACTCCGGCTACATCATCGCCTGGGGTTCCAACGTCCCGCAGACCCGTACCCCCGACGCGCACTTCTTCACCGAGGTGCGCTACAAGGGCACCAAGACCATCGCCATCACCCCGGACTACGCGGAAATCTCCAAGCTCTGCGACGAGTGGATGAGCGCCAAGCAGGGCACCGACTCCGCGCTGGCCATCGCCATGGGCCATGTGATCTTCAAGGAATTCCACCTGGAGCAGCCCAGCGCCTACTTCACCGACTACATCCGCCGCTACACCGACATGCCGATCCTGGTGGAGCTGGAACAGCGCGAGGACGGCAGCCTGGTGCCGGGCAAGCAGCTGCGCGCCAGCGACTTCGACGGCAACCTCGCGCAGGCCAACAACCCCGAATGGAAGACCGTGGCCTGGGACGAGAGCGGCGACCGCCTGGTGGTGCCGCGCGGCTCCATCGGCTTCCGCTGGGGTGAAACCGGACACTGGAACCTGGAACCGGTGGACGCCGACGGCCAGGACGTCAGCCTGCGCCTGTCGCAGCTTGGCCAGCATGACGAAGTGGCGCGGGTGGCCTTCCCCTACTTCGGCGGCATCGAGCGCCAGCACTTCCCCAACGTGAAAGTGCGCGACGTCATCTACCACCACGTGCCGGCCAAGCGCCTGAAACTGGCCGATGGCCGCGAGGTGCTGGCGGTCACCGTGTTCGACCTCACCGCCGCCAACTACGGCATCGACCGGGGCCTGGCCGCTACCGTCGGCGGCTCCGGCGCGGACGATGGCGCCAGCGACTACGGGCAGATGAAGCCCTACACCCCGGCCTGGCAGGAGGCGATCACCGGGGTGCCGGCGGCGCAGATGATCCGCATCGCCCGCGAGTTCGCGCAGAACGCCGACAAGACCCACGGCCGCTCCATGATCATCGTCGGTGCCGGGATGAACCACTGGTACCACATGGACATGAACTACCGCGGGCTGATCAACATGCTCATCCTCTGCGGTTGCATCGGCAAGAGCGGCGGCGGCTGGTCACACTACGTCGGCCAGGAGAAGCTGCGCCCGCAGACCGGCTGGACGCCGCTGGCCTTCGCCCTCGACTGGCACCGTCCGCCGCGTCACATGAACGGCACCTCGTTCTTCTACAACCACTCCAGCCAGTGGCGCTACGAGAAGCTGGAGGTGAAGGAACTGCTCTCCCCGCTGGCGCGCCCGCAGGACTTCAGCGGCAGCCTGGTGGACTTCAACGTGCGCGCCGAGCGCATGGGCTGGCTGCCCTCCGCGCCGCAGCTGGGCATCAACCCGCTGCGCCTGGCCGCCGCCGCCCAGGCCGCCGGCAAGAGCACGGTGGACTACACCGTCGAACAATTGAAAAGCGGCCAGCTGCGCTTCGCCAGCGAAGACCCGGACAACCCGCAGAACCACCCGCGCAACCTGTTCGTCTGGCGCTCCAACCTGCTCGGCTCCTCCGGCAAGGGCCACGAGTACATGCTCAAGTACCTGCTGGGCACCAGGAACGGACTGCTCGGCAAGGACCTGGGCGATTCGGGTCATCAGAAGCCCGAGGAAGTGGAATGGAAGGACGAGCCCATCGAAGGCAAGCTCGACCTGCTGACCACCCTGGACTTCCGCATGTCCACCACCTGCCTCTACTCCGATGTGGTGCTGCCCACCGCCACCTGGTACGAGAAGGACGACCTCAACACGTCCGACATGCACCCCTTCATCCACCCGCTCACCGCCGCCACCGACCCGGCGTGGGAAGCCCGCAGCGACTGGCAGATCTACGACGGCATCGCCCAGGCGTTCTCGCGTCTGTGCGTCGGTCACCTGGGCGAGGAAACCGACCTGGTCACCCTGCCCCTGCAGCACGACAGTCCCGGCGAACTGGCCCAGCCGCAGGTGCTGGACTGGAAGAAAGGCGAGTGCGAGCCGATCCCCGGCAAGACCATGCCGTCGCTCATCGAGGTCAAGCGCAACTACCCGGAAACCTATGAGCGCTTCAGCTCGGTCGGCCCGCTGCTGGACAGCATCGGCAACGGCGGCAAGGGCATCGCCTGGAAGACCGAGACCGAGGTCGACCTGCTCGGCAAGCTCAACTACCGCAAGCTGGAAGGCTCCGCCGAAGGCCGACCGAAGATCGCCTCGGCCATCGACGCGGCGGAGATGATCCTCGCCCTGGCGCCGGAAACCAACGGCCAGGTAGCGGTGAAGGCCTGGGCGGCGCTGTCGAAGATCACCGGGCGCGACCATACGCACCTGGCCAAGCCCAAGGAAGAGGAAAAGATCCGTTTTCGCGACCTGGTCGCACAGCCGCGCAAGATCATCTCCAGCCCCACCTGGTCGGGCCTGGAAGACGAACACGTCAGCTACAACGCCTGCTACACCAACGTGCATGAACTGATCCCCTGGCGCACCGTCACCGGCCGCCAGCAGTTCTACCAGGACCACCCCTGGATGCGCGCCTTCGGCGAAAGCCTGATGGTCTACCGGCCGCCCATCGACACCAAGGCCGCCGCCAGCGTCGCCGCGCCCAAGAGCAACGGCAACCCGGAGATCGCCCTCAACTGGATCACCCCGCACCAGAAGTGGGGCATCCACTCCACCTACAGCGACAACCTGCTGATGCAGACCCTCTCCCGCGGCGGGCCCATCGTCTGGATGTCCGAGGACGACGCGCGCTCCATCGGCGTCTCCGACAACGACTGGATCGAGCTGTACAACGCCAACGGCGCCATCGCCGCCCGCGCGGTGGTGAGCCAGCGGGTGCGGCCGGGCATGGCGATGATGTACCACGCCCAGGAACGCATCCTGAACATCCCCGGCTCGGAAATGACCGGCACCCGTGGCGGCATCCACAACTCGGTCACGCGGGTCTGCCCCAAGCCGACCCACATGATCGGCGGCTACGCGCAGCTCTCCTACGGCTTCAACTACTACGGCACCGTGGGCTCCAACCGCGACGAGTTCGTCATCGTGCGCAAGATGCACCGCATCGACTGGCTCGACGGCGAAGGCAACGACTATCAGCAGGAGGCCGTGAAATGAAGATTCGTTCCCAGGTCGGCATGGTCCTGAACCTCGACAAGTGCATCGGTTGCCACACCTGCTCGGTCACCTGCAAGAACGTCTGGACCAGCCGCGAAGGCATCGAGTACGCCTGGTACAACAACGTCGAGACCAAGCCGGGCATCGGCTATCCCAAGGAGTGGGAGAACCAGAAGAAGTGGAACGGCGGCTGGGTGCGCAACGCCGACGGCTCCATCAACCCACGCATCGGCGGCAAGTGGCGGGTGCTGGCGAACATCTTCGCCAACCCGGACCTGCCGGAGATCGACGACTACTACGAGCCCTTCACCTTCGACTACCAGCACCTGCACACTGCCAAGCAGAGCGAGCACCAGCCCGTGGCGCGGCCGCGCTCGCTGATTTCCGGGCAGCGCATGGACAAGGTGGAATGGGGCCCGAACTGGGAAGAACTGCTGGGTACCGAGTTCGCCAAGCGGCGCAAGGACATCAACTTCGACCAGGTCCAGGCGGACATCTACGGGCAGTTCGAAAACACCTTCATGATGTACCTGCCGCGCCTGTGCGAGCACTGCCTGAACCCGGCGTGCGTGGCCTCCTGCCCCAGCGGCGCGATCTACAAGCGCGAGGAAGACGGCATCGTCCTGATCGACCAGGACAAATGCCGCGGCTGGCGCATGTGCATCTCCGGCTGCCCGTACAAGAAGATCTACTACAACTGGAAAAGCGGTAAGTCGGAGAAGTGCATCTTCTGCTACCCGCGCATCGAGAGCGGCCAGCCCACCGTCTGCTCGGAAACCTGCGTGGGGCGCATCCGCTACCTCGGCGTGCTGCTCTACGACGCCGACCGCATCGAGGAAGTGGCCGCCTCCAAGGACGACCGCGACCTCTACCACCGCCAGTGCGAGATCTTCCTCGACCCGCACGACCCGGAAGTCATCGCCCAGGCGCGCAAGGACGGCATCCCCGACAACGTGATCGCCGCAGCGCAAGCCTCGCCGGTCTACAAGCTGGCCATCGACTGGCAGCTGGCCCTGCCGCTGCACCCGGAATACCGCACCCTGCCGATGGTCTGGTACGTGCCGCCGCTCTCCCCCATCCAGTCCGCCGCCGAAGCGGGCCATATGGAGTTCGACGGCGTGCTGCCGAAGATCGAATCGCTGCGCATCCCGGTGCGCTACCTGGCCAACATGCTCACCGCCGGGGAAGAAGCGCCGGTCGTGCTGGCGCTCAAGCGGCTGATGGCGATGCGCGTGTACATGCGCGCCAAGCACGTCGACAAGACGGACAATACCGCCGTGCTCGACGAGGTCGGGCTGACCCGGAACCAGGTCGAGGAAATGTACCGCTACCTGGCGATCGCCAACTACGAGGACCGCTTCGTCATCCCCACCGGCCACCGCGAGCACATCCCCGAAGCCTATGCCGAACGCAGCGGCTGCGGCTTCAGCTTCGGCGACGGCTGCAATGGCGGCAACAGCCAGGTCAGCCTGTTCGGCGGACGCAAGAACACCACCACGCTGGTCAAGCCGGTGCAGACCTTCGACCCGGTGGAGGACAGCCGTCATGGGTGAGTACCGTCCCTACGAAGGCCCACCCGTGGGCCTGCTGAGCCTGCGCGTGCTGGCGCGGCTGCTCGACTACCCCAGCGCCGAACTGCAGGTGGCCTGCGCCGAGGCCATCGACATCCTCGATGCCGAAGACCGCCTGCCCACGCCCTTGCGCGCGCAGCTCGCCCAGTGGTGCCGCGAGCTGGCTGCCGGGGAACTGCTCGATCTGGAGGAAGCCTACGTCGAACTCTTCGACCGTGGCCGCGCCACCTCGCTGCTGCTGTTCGAGCACGTGCACGGCGAATCCCGCGATCGCGGCCAGGCCATGGTCAACCTGCTGGCCGAGTACGAGGCCGCCGGCTTCCAGCTCGACGCCCGCGAGTTGCCCGACTACCTGCCGCTGTTCCTGGAATACCTGTCGACCCGCAGCCACGAGGAGATCGGCCAGTGGCTGGGCGACATCCGGCACATCCTCGCCCTGCTCGCCGCGCGCCTGGAGGAACGCGACACCCGCTACGCGCTGGTGCCCCGCGCCCTGCTCGCGCTGATCGGCGCCACCGACGCCATCGACGAGCAGCGCCCCGCCGTCGCGGATGAAAAGCCCGACAACACGCCCCAGGCGCTGGACGCGGTGTGGGAAGAAGAAGTGGTGCGCTTCAACGCCGAAACCGACCAGGACTGCAGCCTGCAGTCCGCCGAGGGGCGGCGCCTGGCCGAGCGCAAGTACGAGACGCTGCCACAGGTCATCCAGGTCATGCCGTCCGGCACCCAGTAAACGGAGGCTCATCATGTTCGAGGACTACCTGTTCCACTTCATCTACGGCATCTACCCCTACCTCGCCGGCTCGGTGTTCCTGCTCGGCAGCCTGATGCGCTACGACCACGGCCAGTACACCTGGAAGACCGGTTCCAGCCAGATGCTCTCGTCGAAGAACATGCGCCTGGCGAGCAACCTGTTCCACATCGGCATCCTGGCGATCTTCTTCGGCCACCTGGTCGGCCTGCTGACGCCGCACTGGGTCTACGCGCCGTTCCTCTCCGCCGGGCACAAGCAGATCATGGCCATCCTCTTCGGCGGCGTGGCCGGCGTGCTCTGCGTGATCGGCGGCGCCATGCTGCTCTGGCGGCGGCTGACCAACCCGCGGGTACGCGCCTCCTCCAGCGTGATGGACAACCTGATCATCGCCCTGCTCCTGCTGCAGGCGTGCCTGGGGCTGATCACCATCTTCGCCTCGCTGCACCACCTGGACGGCGGCATGATGCTGCTGCTGGCCAACTGGGCCCAGGCCATCGTGTTCTTCCGTGGCGACGCAGCCGGCTTCGTGATGGACGCGCCGCTGATCTTCAAGCTGCACATCTTCCTCGGCCTGACCATCATCCTGCTGTTCCCCTTCACCCGCCTGGTGCACGTGTGGAGCATTCCGCTGGGCTACTTCGGGCGCAATTACCAGATCGTCCGCCGGCGCAGCTAAGGAACGACAGACATGGACATGATCGCAGTCGAGAACCTGCCCAACGCCCCGGCGCCGGTGATCCGCGTCGGCGACACGCAACTCAGCGAGGCCGACATCGCCAGGGAAACGCCCTTCCACCCTTCGCCGTCGCTGGCCGAGGCCCAGCTCAAGGCCGCCCGCGCCCTGGTAGTGCGCGAGCTGCTGGCGCAGCGGGCCGCCATGCTCGGGCTGGCGGCCGGCCATGAGGAGGAAAACGATCAGGCCGTGGCCGCCCTGCTGGAGCGCGAACTGAACGTCCCGGAGCCCGACGAAAGCGCTTGCCGCCGCTACTTCGACACCCACCGCGAACGCTTCTCCGAGCCCACCCGGCTGCGCGTGCGGCACATCCTCCTGCCCGCCGCGCCGGAAGACGCCAAGGCTCGCGATGCGCACTACCGCCTGGGCGAAAAGCTGCTGAAGGAGCTGGGCGAACACCCGGAACGCTTCACCGATCTGGCCCAGCGGCATTCGGCCTGCCCGTCGAAGGACGACGGCGGCGAGCTGGGCTGGCTGACCTCCGGCCAGACCGTGGCCGAGCTGGACCAGGCGCTGCAGCGCTTGCCCGTCGGCCTGCACGAGCGGCCGCTGGCGTCGCGCTACGGCTGGCACCTGGTGAGCGTCGACGAACGCCAGGAGCGCAAGCCCCTGCCCTACGACCAGGTCGCCAACCGGGTGCACCACAGCCTGCGCGAGGAATCCACCCGCCACGCCCTGCGCCAGTACCTGCTGGCGCTGGAGGCGGAAATCGGCGTCGAGGGCATCCGCCTGGACGACGACCCCATCGAAGGCTCCGGCAACCGGCGCAACGATCTCGGGCCGTGAATCAGGACTGCGCCGCGCGCCCCTCGACCTCGGCGGGCGCGCGGTGCAGGCCGATGGCCCAGAGCACGCCGACAGTCAGCAGGACAATCGCCAGCGCCTCCACCGGGCCGGGCAGCCGCTGCTCGTTGATGTAGGCATAGGCACAGGCGAACAGCGTTTCGAAGACGATCAACTGGCCGCCCAGGCTCATCGGCAGGCGGCGCGTCGCGGCGTTCCACAGGCCATTGGCCACCCACGAGCCGAACACGGCGAGGAACAGCGACACCCAGAGGAACGCCATCCAGCGCTCCGAGGAAATGCCGGTGGGCACCGCCTGCGGCGCGACCAGCACGCCCACGCCCGCCAGCACGATAGCCATGACACCGGTGACCACGCCGGTCAGGGTCGACCACTCGTGGCTGGTGAAATGGCTGGCCTTCAGGTAGCGCGCGTTGGCCGTGGCGTACCAGGACCAGCAGACCACCGCGCAGAAACCGCAGACGATGCCGAGGATGCGCTCGCCCGGCGTACTGCCGGCGGCCATCAGCGCCGCGGGGTCGAGGTTGATGCAGAGAATGCCCAGGGCCACCAGCGCCAGCGGGAATTTCATCCGCGACAGCGGCAGCGAGTCCTGTTCGGAACGGCTGCGGTAGCTGATCGCCAGCGGCATGATGCCGTTGATCAGCGAGGCCGCCGCCACCCCGGCGAACTGCACCGCCGCCGAGAGCAGCGCGAAATACAGCAGGTTGCCGGCCAGGGACAGGCGCACCAGCATCGACAGGTCCTCGCGACTGACCCGACGCAGCAAGCCCAGGGCCACCGGCAGGGCGATCAGCAGCGAAATGGCGCCGTACAGAGCGAAGCGCACGGAGCTGATCAGCAGCGGGTTGAACTCCGGCACGAGCGACGGTGCCAGGATCACCCCGCCCCAGATTGCGCCTGCCATGCCTGCGTAGACCACCCCGCGTTTCATTACCCGTTACCTCGATCAGTCGGAAATGCCGCCACGGTAGCGACTGTGCTAGCGTCTGACCAAGGATAAATCCGCACCGAGCCATTCCCCACGGGAATGGCTGAGCATCTGTCAACCGGAGAACCGTCATCAGCCGTTACCTGCGCACCCTGCCGCCCCTGGAAACCCTGGTCACCTTCGAGGCCGTGGGCCGCTGCGGCAGCTTTACCCTGGCCGCCACCGAGCTGTTCCTCACCCAGAGCGCGGTGAGCAAGCAGATGCGCGCGCTGGAAGACAACCTCAAGGTGCCGCTGTTCGAGCGCAAGCCGCGCGGTGTCACCCTGACCGCCGCCGGCGCCGAGCTGCTGGGCACCGTGGACATGCTGCTCGATCGCCTGCAGCACAGCGTGCGGCGCATCCGCAACGTGCACCAGAGCAACGCCGTATCGGTGCTGGCAACCCACGCGCTGGCACAGTTCTGGCTGTTCCCCAAGCTGATCGAGTTCAACAAGACGCACCCCGGCATCGCCGTGCACGTGCATGCGATCAACGAGATCGACGAAGCCAGCCTGGTGGACTTCGACCTCGGCATCCTCTACGGCGCCGGCGACTGGACCACGCTGAACAGCCAGTTCGTGCTGCCGGAAGTCGTCTACCCGGTGGCGCGCCCGGACCTGGACGTCTCGGCGATCACGACCCTCGAGCAACTGGCCGCCGCGCCCCTGGTGCAACTGGATGCCTCGGCCTGGAGCTGCCTGGACTGGCACGACTGGTTCGCGCATTTCGGCAGGGACTACCAGCCGGCGGAAAGCGACCCGGTGTTCAACCAGCTCACCCTCGCCTACCGCGCCGTGCAGCAGGGCATGGGCATTGGCCTGGCGTGGAGCTTCATGGCCGACGAGGCAGTGGCCAAGGGCGAGATGCAGCGGGTGACCGACCATGCGCTGGTGACCGAGCGCGGCGAATACCTGGTGTCGTTGCGGCACCGCCAGCTGTCGCCCTCGGCGCAGTTGTTCCATGACTGGCTGCTGGCCTCGGTGGGCGAAAGATCAGGCTGAATCGGTCAGGCCGACGAAGCGGAACCCGCCGCTCGCCTCCTTGCGCTTCTCCAACTCGCGCGCTTCCTCCCGAGTGGCGGTGGTGCGGAACAGGATGTAGCAGCGCTCCTCGAGGAAGGCCCGCCGCCCCGCCTCGCTCTTCAGGTCATAGCCGTCCACTTCGGCGAAGAACAGGTGTTTGGCGAGGATCGACTGCTTGCTCTCGACATCCCGTGGATTGCTCCAGTCCCCGCCCGCCTTCAGCACCAGGCGGCTCTGGCGGGAACGATAGTGCTGGGTCAGGCGCTTGCGCAGGTTCTTGCCGATGCCGACCTTCAGCGCCTGGCCATCCAGGCTATGGATTTCATAGAGGCCGGGCTCGGCGGGAACGCGCAGGTCTATCTCGGCAAAGCGAATCCGGGTCATCCCATCCATGTGGCAGCGCTCCGTGGTCAACGGGGCCCAGGATACTCACCCAAGGTTCAGGCTTCACCGTCCTCATGCAGGCGCAGCACCGCCTGCAGCTCCTCGCGCAGCCAGGGCGCCTCGATTTCCGGCAGGCGCTGGCGAATCTGGCGGGCGACCCAGCGCTGGCCACGCCCGATGAAATCGAAGCGCAGTTCCAGGTCCTCGATGGCCATAGCGCTGGCGTGGAAGTCGCCGATGCCGGTGTCCGGCTGCACCCCCAGACGCTCCAGGCAGGCGCGCAGGTGCCGGCAACTGTCGGCCTCGCCCTGGTGCAGGAGTTCCAGGCGCCGGCGCACGGCGGGTTCGTCGGTTTGCCGCAGGCTGTCGAGCATGACCCGCGCACCGGCGCGCTCGGCACGCATCAGGGTCTGCAGCCAGTCGACAAGGTCGGCGGGAAGAGTGGACATGGACGGCTCCTCATGATCGCGAAGCCCCATGCTAGACCGCCTGCCGGCTCGGATTTAAATGAATTGAATTGCACTGATGCTGCACTTTTTTGAATGGATCCCTCCCACGCGCCACGTCGTCATTTCCACCGTTGCGTACGCCATCCTTGATCCTGAGCAAGGCGCGCCAGAGCGCTTGCGTGGCAGTCGCTCGCATTAACATCAAAATTACTGCACTTATGCTGCATTATTATTCGTTTGTTGCATCCATCCCGTCTGTTCAGACTAGTTCGGCTCCCCTGCGACGAATTGCCTCCCACGACGTTCGTCCGTCCGACCGTACCCCTGCGGCGGACAGGGAGCCGTCAGTCAACCGGAGTACGACGGAATCAAGATGGACAGCGCGATACCCCTCGATCAGAACACCCCCGACAGCAGCGTCTACAACTACGACATTGTTCGCCGTTTCACTCTGACCACCCTGGGCTGGGGCATCCTCGGGATGTTCATGGGCGTGTTCATCGCCGCCCAGCTGGTGTGGCCGCAACTGAGCCTGGACATGCCCTGGACCAGTTTCGGGCGCATCCGGCCGATCCACACCAACCTGGTGATCTTCGCCTTCGGCGGCAGCGCGCTGTTCGCCACCTCCTTCTACGTGGTGCAGCGCACCTGCCGCGTGCGGATCATCTCCGACGGCCTGGCCAACCTGCTGTTCTGGGGCTGGCAGGCGAGCCTGGTGGCGATGGTGGTCAGCTACCCGCTGGGCATCACCACCTCCAAGGAATACGCCGAGATGGAGTGGCCCATCGCCCTCTGGGTCACGGTGCTCTGGCTGGTGTACGCCTACCTGTTCTTCGGCACCATCGCCCGCCGCAAGGTGCGCCACATCTATGTGGGCAACTGGTTCTACGGCGCCTTCATCGTGGTGACCGGGATGGTTCACGTGGTCAACCACCTGTCGGTGCCGGTGACCCTGCTCAAGTCCTACCCGATCTACTCGGGCGCCACCGACGCGATGATCCAGTGGTGGTACGGCCACAGCGTGGTGGGCTTCATCCTCTCGGTAGGCTTCCTCGGCATGATGTACTACTACGTGCCCAAGCAGGCCGAACGGCCGATCTACTCCTATCGCCTGTCCATCGTGCATTTCTGGGCGATCATCACCCTGTACATCTGGGCCGGCCCGCACCACCTGCACTACACCGCGCTGCCGGACTGGGCCCAGTCGCTGGGCATGGTGATGTCCCTGATCCTGCTGGCTCCGAGCTGGGGCGGCATGATCAACGGCATGATGACCCTCTCCGGCGCCTGGCATAAGCTGCGCACCGACCCGATCCTGCGCTTCCTGGTGGTGTCCCTGGCCTTCTACGGCATGTCCACCTTCGAAGGTCCGATGATGGCGATCAAGACCGTCAACTCGCTGTCGCACTACACCGACTGGACCATCGGCCACGTACATGCCGGCGCCCTGGGCTGGGTAGCGATGATCTCCATCGGCGCGCTCTACCACATGATCCCGAAACTCTATGGCCGCGAGCAGATGCACAGCGTCGGCCTGATCAACGCGCACTTCTGGATGGCCACCATCGGCACCGTCCTGTACATCGCCTCCATGTGGGTCAACGGCATCACCCAGGGCCTGATGTGGCGCGCGGTCAACGAAGACGGCACCCTCACCTACTCCTTCGTCGAAGCGCTGGCCGCCAGCCATCCGGGCTACATCGTGCGCCTGCTCGGCGGCGCCACCTTCGCCAGCGGCATGCTGCTGATGGCCTGGAACACCTGGCTCACCGTACGTGCGGGCGAGCCGGTGAGCCACGGCACGGCGGCCACGGCCTGAGGAGCCAGAGCATGACCCTGCTGATGTTCTTCGGTCTGCTGGCCTGCGCCGTGGCCTGCTGGCGCGCCTGTCGCGGCGACAGCTTCGAGCAGGCCGCGTTGCTACCCTTCGCCGACGACCCGGAAGCCGCCCGGCGCATGACAGCAGCCACCGGCCGGCGCTGCGAACGGGTCGTCCAGCCGCTGCCGGAAGCGCCGCCGCCCTACCGAATGCGCGCCTGATTTCCCGCCCCACGGATGGGGCCTCCCCAAGTGCCGCCTGCGGCACCCTTGCAGGGCTCTTGCCGCAAGAGCCCGGCCTTTTTTCCGCCCTGACGTTCCTGGACCAGCCAGATGCTCTCCCTGCCCGGCTGGCGGCAGCGTGCCGCCACGTACCTTCCCGATATTCCCCACACCCGTCCCCGCGAATGGTTGCGCGCTTCCTGCGGCGCCAGCCTGGGTTTCCTGCTGATCGCCGTCACCTGCGGCGTGCTGTTCGGCTCCTCGGTGGCCCTGCACTTCGCCGGCCCCTGGGCCGCCTCGGCGATCCTGCTGTTCGCTGTCTCCTCCGGCGCCCTCGCCCAGCCCTGGTCGGTGATCGGCAGCTACCTGTGCGCCTCGCTGGTGGCCCTGCTGATCGGTCTCTGGCTACCGGTCGGGATGCCCAGCGCGGCCCTGGCGCTGGGCCTGAGCCTGGTGCTGATGTACCCGCTGCGCTGCCTGCATCCGCCCGGCGGCGCAGTGGCGTTCTGCATGGTCTTCGCCGCGCCGCTGCCTGGCGAGCCGGCGTGGATGGCGCCACTGCCGGCGATCAGCGGCGGCCTCGGCCTGGTGCTGCTGGCGGTGATCTTCAACAACCTCACGCGCATGCCCTATCCGCGCCGGCGCACGGTCATCAAGGACGATCACCAGACCCAGGACCCAACCCCCGGCGAGCGCGTCGGCATCCAGGCCGCCGACCTCGATCTGGCGCTGGACGAACTGGGCGCCTTCGTCGACATCACCCGCGACGACCTCGAGCTCATCGTCCGCAGTACCGAGCGCCACGCCCTGCGCCGCAGCATGGGCGACACCCGCGCGCACCAGATCATGTCCCGCGACCTGGTCTGCGCCGCGCCGGACACCCCGATCAGCCACGCCCTGCGCCTGCTGGTGAAGCACCACCTGAAGGCGCTGCCGATCCTCGACGAAGAACGCCGGCTGGTGGGCATCGTCAGCCTGATCGACCTGCTCGCGCCGAAACGCAAGGGCGGCTGGCTGAAGGGCCTGCTCGGCAGCGTCGGCCTGCGCCGCGACCGCGTGCTCGGCGAAGTGATGAGCCGCCCGGTACTGCATGTCGACGCCGACGCCCATGCGGTGGAACTGATCCCGCTGCTCTCAGACCGAGGCCTGCACTGCCTGCCGGTACTGGAGCGTGGCGAGCTGGTCGGGGTGATCACCCAGACCGACCTGATCGCCGCCCTGCAGCGCGACCTGCTCAGTCACCTGGGTTGACCCCGGTTTCCGCTACACTGGCCGCCTGATTCGCGCAGACTCCGCTCATGGACATCGACCTGACCCGCACCTTCCTGGAAATCGTTCGCCACGGCAGCTTCGTCGCCGCCGCCGAACGCATGCACATCACCCAGACCGCCGTCACCGCGCGGGTGCAGAAGCTGGAGAGCCACCTCAACTGCACCCTCTTCGTACGCAACCGCGCCGGGGCGCGCCTCACCCCGGACGGCGAGTCCTTCGTCACCTATGCCAACCAGATCCTGCAGACCTGGGAAGCCGCCCAGCGCGACCTGCCGCTGCCACAGGGCTACCACAACGTGCTGCACATCGGCGGCGAGGTGAGCCTGTGCAACCCGCTGATGCTGCGCTGGGTCAGCCGCATCCGCCAGGTCATCGGCGACCACGCCGTGCGCGCCGACATCGGCGACGGCCAGAGCCTGCTGCGCCAGCTGGAGCTGGGCGTGCTGGACGCGGCGCTGGTCTACCATCCGACCTACTGGCCGGGGATGCAGGTGGAACAGTTGCTGGAGGAAAAGCTGATCCTGGTGCGCGCGCAGAACCCCGAGCCCTACGTCTACATCGACTGGGGCGAAGGCTTCCGCCAGCAGCACGACAGCGCCCTGCCGGAGCTGTCCAAGGCGCCGGTATCCTTCAACCTCGGCCCGCTGGCGCTGCAGTACATCCTGGAGAACGGCGGCTCGGGCTACTTCCGCACGCGGGTGGTGCAGAGCTACCTGGACCGCAAGGTGTTGCGCCGTGTACCGCGCGCGCCGGAGTTCAGCTACCCGACCTACCTGGTGTATTCCCGCGACCGCGACTCGCAGGCGCTGCAGCAGGCCTTCACCCTGCTGCGCGAGGTGGTGGCGCAGGACACCGACTGGTCGCAGCGCTGGGATCCGATGATCTGACGAGCATCCCGCATGGCGCTGGCAATACTGGCGCATTGCGCGAAAATTACCTGATCCCCCTCTGCCGTGCGCCCCGCGCACCGCCACGAGCACCGCCATGACCGACCACCCCATCGAGCTGGTAGCGACCGGCCCGGAACACATCGAGCTGATCCGCAACCTCTACCAGTTCTACGCCTACGAGTCCTCGGACTGGGAGCAGGAGGACGTGGAAGTGGACGGCCGCTTCTACCTCCACGAGGAACACCTGGCGCGCTACTGGAGCGAACCGGAATGGAGCGCCAACCTGATCCTCGTCGACGGTTTCATCGCCGGCTTCCTGCTGATCGAAGGCAGCGAACTGCCGGGCATCGACGCGCTGGAGCTGGCCGACCTGTTCGTGCTAAAGAAGTACCGGCGCCAGGGTGTCGGCCGCACCGTCGCCACCCGCGTGCTGCTGGACAATCCCGGTCCCTGGCTGGTGCGCTACTACACCGGCGACGAGCTGGCGGCAGCGTTCTGGAAAGCCGTGCTGGGCGCCCTGCCGCGGTCGGTCCGGCACGTCGATCCGGGCGACGATCCGCAGCTGGCGAGCTTTTTCATCAATCCCTGGACGCACTGAGAAGCGGCTGACGATCCGCTGCGCGGCGGCGGGCGGTTGTTCGGCAGGATCAGTCTTCTGTCATTTCCGATCATTGAGCGGGTTCCGCGCACGGACGTATCGTCCTGTTCAAATGACAAGAACGATCAGGAGGTACCCCATGCCCACCCTCAACCTGAACCCGCAGGCCGCCGCATCCCTGGAACGCTGGCACCAGATGATCGCCGGCAAGGACTTCTCCGGGCTGCCGGAGCTGCTGTCGCCGAACATCGTGTTCCGCTCGCCGATGGCCCACACGCCCTACCCCGGCGCCCCGGTGGCGGCGACCATCCTCGGCACCGTGCTGCAAGTGTTCGGCGACTTCGTCTACCACCGCCAACTGGCCACCGGCGATGGCCTGAGCGTGGTCCTGGAGTTCAGCGCCCAGGTCAACGGCCGCGAGCTCAAGGGCATCGACATGATCCGCTTCGACGAAACCGGCAAGATCGTCGAGTTCGAGGTGATGATCCGCCCCATGAGCGGCCTGCAGGCCCTCGGCGAGGAGATGGGCCGGCGCCTGGGCGCCTACCTCTCCGCCCAGAAGGCCCACGCGCACGGATGACGGCACGGCCCGCCGGCCAGTCCAACCGGCGGGCCCCACGGCTAGCGCCCCCGCTGCTCCAGCATGAACTCGATGAACGCCCGCACCCGCGAAGGCACGTGCCGCGCATGGGGGTAGATCAGTAGGAATGGGCGCGTGGTGCCGCCGTAGTCGCCCAGCACCTCCACCAGCTCGCCGGCAGCCAGTTCCGCCTGCACGGTGAAGCGATAGGCCTGCATCAACCCGCCGCCGTGCTTCGCCAGGGTCGCGGTGGCCAGGTGGTCTTCCAGCACCGTGCAACTGCCCGAGGTTTCCACCTCCACGACCCGGCCATTGACCCGGAACGACCAGGGCACCCGGCGCCCGGTGCTGGGCAGTTCGTACTGGATGCACTCATGGCCGTCGAGATCGTCCAGTGTCCGTGGCGTGCCGGCGCGCCGCAGGTAGTCCGGGGTGCCCACCACCACCAGTTCGGCATCCTCCAGGCGCCGCGCGACGAGACTCGAATCCGCCGGCTCGCGGCCGCGCACCGCCAGGTCATAGCCTTCGTCGGCGAAGTCGATGTTACGGTTGCTGACGTGGATGTCCACCGTCACCTGCGGGTAGCGCCGGCGGAACGCCGGCAGCAGCGGCAGCAGACGGAAATGCGCGTAGGGCGTCGGCACGCTGATGCGTAGCCGGCCGGACGGCACGCTCTGGCCGCCGGTGACCTCGCGCTCGGCATCCACCAGTTGGCCCAGGGCCTGGCGGCACTGTTCGAAGTAGTTGCGCCCGCCTTCGGTCAGGCGCATCTGCCGCGTGGTGCGGACGAACAGGCGCACGCCGAGGCGTTCCTCCAGGCGCGCCACCGAACGGCTCACCGCCGCCGGAGTGATGCCGGCCTCGTTGGCCGCGGCGGTGAAGCTGCCGGTTTCCGCGGCGAGGCAGAACAGCTCGATGCTGCCCAGTTGCAGGTCGTCGAAATGGCGAGTCATGGCGCAGCCCGATTCATTACATGAGGTATCAATTCAAATGCCATGAACCTCATTTTTCAAGCAGCGCTTGCAGCCTAGATTGGCCCCCAAGACGCGGGCATCCCGCCCCGCCTCACTTGAGGAGACTCAATCATGCGCAAGACCGTCATCGTCACCGGCGCCTCCAGCGGCCTGGGTTTCGCCATTGCCGAGGCCTACCTAGCGCGCGGCTACAACGTGGTGGGCAACGCCCGCAGCCTGGCCCGCCTGCAGGAGGCCGCGCAGAAGCTGGGCAACCCGGCCAACTTCCTGCTGGTGGAGGGCGACATCGCCCAACCGGAAACCGCCAGACGCCTGTTCGCCCAGGCCACCGAAGCCTTCGGCCAGGTGGACATCCTGATCAACAACGCCGGCATCTTCATTCCCAAGCCGGTGACCGAGTACAGCGAGGATGAGGTCAACGCCATCGTCGACACCAACCTCAAGGGCTTCTTCTACCCCGCCCAGGCCGCCGCCCGGCACATGGCCGCCAACGGCTCGGGGCACATCGTCGCCCTCACCGCCGCCATCGCCCTGCAGCCCAACGCCAAGGTGCCGGCGCTGCTGCCGGTGCTGATCAAGGGCGGCCTGAACAGCGCGGTGCGCGGCCTGGCGCTGGAGCTGGCGGGCTCCCAGGTGCAGGTCAACGCCGTGGCGCCGGGGATCATCCAGACCCCGATGCACGCCGAGGACGCCGAAACCAGCGCCTTCCTCAGCAGCCTGGCGCCCACCGGCAAGATAGGCACGCCGCGGGACATCGTCGACGCCGTGCTCTACCTGACCGACTCGACCTTCGTCACCGGTGCCATTCTGAATGTCGACGGTGGATCCACCACCGGCACCTGGTAAACCACAGGAGAACCGCAATGCCCTACGTGAACATCCAGGTCACCGACGAAGGGGTGACCGCCGAGGAACGCCGCCAGTTGATCGAAGGCGTGACCGAACTGCTGGAGCGGGTACTGAGAAAACCGCCGGCGAGCACCTTCGTGGTGATCCAGGAAATCCCCACCGACAGCTGGGGCGTGGGCGGCGAAACCGTCAAGGCGCTGCGCGCGCGGGCGAAGCAGCCCGGCGACTGAAGCTGCGGGCACGCCGGGGGGCCGCCAGGGCCTCCGGCGATTGCGCCGCACCTTCGGGGTGCTGCTAGCATCGCGGCATCCCCCAACGTCCGTACCGAGGCATGGAATGCTCGCCGCGCTCAAGCGTTACCCGCTGCAGGTCAACCTGCTGCTCTGCTCCACGCTCCTGCTGACCCTGGCGCGCGCCATTACCCTGCCTTACCTGGTGATCTACCTCTCGACGAACTTCGACCTGGCCGTCAGCCGCATCGGCCTGCTGCTGGGCGGGGCGCTGGTCGGCGGTTCGCTGATCAGCCTCTACGGCGGCTACCTGATCGACCGGATGCCCGGCTACCGCCTGATCCTCGGCTTCAGCGCCTGCTTCGTCGCCGCCTTCATCGGCATGTGCCTGACGGACAACCTCTGGCTGTTCTTTTTCTTCCTGCTCGGCTTCAACTTCGCCTACTCGGTGACCGACGTGGTGGTGAAGACCGCCTTCGGCCGGCTGCTGGCGGCGGGCGAGCAGAGCCGCGCCTTCTCCATCCGCTACACCCTGATCAACCTCGCCTACGCCATCGGTCCCTTCATCGGCGCCGGGCTGGCGCAATGGAGCCAGAAGCTGCCCTTCATGGTGTCCGCGGCCCTGGGCAGCTTCTTTCTGCTGGCCTTCCTGCGCTATGGCGACCGTGACATGCGCCCGGCCGCCGGGGTGGCGCCGCCCTCCTTCCTGGCGGTGATGGGCGTGCTGTCGCGGGATCGCCGGCTGATGTACTTCACCGTCGGCGGGGCCTTCACCGCCGTGGTATTCGGCCAGTTCTCCGCCTACCTGTCGCAGTACCTGGTCGCCACCGGCACGGCGGAATACGCCTACCAGGTGATCCAGACCATCCTCGGGGTCAATGCGGTGACGGTGATCTGCCTGCAGTACCTGCTGGGCAAACGCATCGACAATGCGCACCTGCAGCGCTGGCTGATCGTCGGCCTGGGCCTGTTCGTGCTGGGCATCGTCGGCTTCGGCCTATCCCGGCATCTCGCGCACTGGGGCCTGGCAATGGTCGTGTTCACCCTCGGCGAGATCATCGTGATCCCCGCCGAGTACATGTTCATCGACCGCATCGCCCCGCCCCATCTGCGCGGCGTGTACTACGGCACGCAGAACCTGTCGAACCTCGGCGGCGGCGCCGGCCCGGTGCTGGTCGGCTTCGCCCTGAGCCTGTGGGCGCCGCACTGGGTGTTCGTGATGCTCGCCGGCTGCATCGTCGTCGGCGCCTTCTTCTACGTCGCCGGCGCCTCTCGGCCCTCGCCCCGGCCGCACGACTGACGAACGACCTTGCGCGGCTCCGGGGAGTGACGCGGCTGCTCGGCATCCTGCCCGGCGCCATCAGCCTGTGGAGGCTCGACGCTGAGCTGCTGAGCCGCAACCCGCGCCGAGGACGACAAGGGTCATCGCCCGAGCGCGTGGCATGAGTTCAAGGGCCGGACGAAGACCGAGTTTTCCTCCGCCGACGCGCCGTCCCGTTCAGCGCCGACCAGGACAGTACCTGGGGCGAACTGAACCTGGACGTCGACTGCCGGCTCGCCGAGCGGACCAGCCTGACCCGCTCGCTCGGGATCCAGAAAGCGTTCGATGGCGAAGGACGCAGCCACGAAGGCATCATCGGCATCAAGGTGAAATTCCGAGGAATGAGACCGGGTCCGGCCGGGGGAGCACGACATGCGCCAGCAGGAACAACGCCATCTACGCGCCGTCCGCACGACGGCCTACAACAACGAGGTTGCCGCCGAACTGCTCCAGGAGCTGCTGGCCCGCGCCTGCAGCGAAGACCAGGCGCGGCGCATCCGCTGTGCCAGGCGCCAGTTGCTCAGGGATGCCGACGCCCTCGAACTCGTCTGGCAGGCCCTCAGCACCCCGGATGCCACCCCCAGGCCCTGACTCAGGCGTGCTGGATACCGGCGCGCTTGAGCAACTGCCGGCAGCGCTCCGACAGGTGCACCACGCGCAGGTGCTTGCCCGCCCTGGCATACCGCTCGCGCAGCGTCTTCAGCGCGGCGATGGCCGAGTAATCGACGAAGCTCAGGTGCGCGCAGTCCAGGGTGACCTGCTGCGGGTCATTGGCCGGGTCGAACTGGTTGAGGAACGGCGTGCTGGAAGCGAAGAACAGCGTGCCGTGCACGCGGTAGAGCCGGCTGCCATCGGCCTCGTCATGCACGTCGGCGTACAGCTCGCGGGCGTGTTTCCAGGCAAAGTCCAGGGCGGCGAGGATGATGCCGCAGAACACCGCGGTCGCCAGATCGGTGGCCACGGTGATCGCGGTCACCGCGATGATCACCAGCACGTCGCTCAGCGGCACCTTGTGCAGCACCCGCAGCGAAGCCCAGGCGAAGGTCTGCTGCGATACCACGAACATCACGCCCACCAGCGCCGCCAGCGGGATGCGCTCGATCAGCGGCGATAGGAACAGCACGAAGAACAGGATCATCACCCCGGCCACCACGCCCGACAGCCGGCCACGGCCGCCCGAGCTCAGGTTGATCACCGTCTGGCCGATCATGGCGCAACCGCCCATGCCGCCGAACAGCCCGGAAACGATATTGGCTCCGCCCAGCGCCACGCACTCGCGGTCGGGAAAGCCGCGGCTCTCGGTGATCTCGTCGGTGAGGTTGAGGGTCAGCAGGGTTTCCAGCAGCCCGACCATCGCCATGAGGAAGGCATAGGGCGCGATGATCCGCAGGGTTTCCAGGTTCCACGGGATGTCCGGCAGAGCGAACGGCGGCAGGCCGCCGGCGATGTGCGCCATATCGCCCAACGTGCGGGTCGGCAGGTTCAGCAGGTAGACCAGCAGGCCGACGCCCAGGATCGCCACCAGCGCCGGCGGCACCGCGCGGGTCAGGCGCGGCAGTCCATACACCACCGTCATGGTCAGCGCCACCAGCCCCAGCATCAGGTACAGCGGGTTGCCGCTCAGCCAGTGTTCGCCGTCCTTGAAATGCTCCATCTGCGCCAGCGCGATGACGATCGCCAGGCCATTCACGAACCCCAGCATCACCGGGTGCGGCACCATCCGCACCAGCTTGCCCAGGCGCAGCAGGCCGAAGCCGATCATCACCAGCCCGCCCAGCAGCACAGTGGCCAGCAGGTACTGCACCCCGTGCTGCACCACCAGGGCGACGATCACCACCGCCATCGAACCGGCCGCGCCGGACACCATGCCGGGCCGTCCGCCGAACAACGCGGTCAGGGTGCAGAGGATAAAGGCGCCATACAGCCCCATCAGCGGATTGAGGTGGGCGACCAGGGCAAAGGCGATGCACTCGGGCACCAGGGCGAAGGACGTGGTCAGTCCTGCCAGGACATCGGCACGCAGGCGGGCGGGTTTCATGGTTCGACTCGGGACGGGTGTTGCGAAAAAGGTCGGCAATGGTACGGAAATGCATCGCGCACGGCCACTCGCTACACCCGCGCGGCGTACCGGTCAGTTCTCCGGAGCCGAGGAGCCGACCTCGACGATACCGCGGGCTTCGATCCGCGCTCATGGCGAAGCGAGTGAAACCGGGCCACCGCCCTATCCGGCCTGCCCCTGCACCAGCGCCCCGTGCAGGAACAATTGCTCCAGCACGCTGGCCGAGCTGGAGCTGGCCGCCCGGCCATAGCGCACGGCGTCGACCATGCCGTAGACCATCGAGAGGAAGAGCTCGGTGAACACCGCGGCGGTGATGTCGATGCGGAACACGCCGATCTGCTGGCCGCGCAGGAAGAAGGCGTCCACGGCGGCGGTGTAGTAGCGCCAGCGTTCGGTGGTGGTTTCGATGTCGAGGCTTTCGGCGCGGTACTGGAAGAGTAGGAAGGCCAGCATCTCGCGATGCTTGAGGTGTTCGCCGATCAGCCGGCGCAGTGCGTCCAGCGGTTGCGCCTGCTGCAGTTCGGCAGCCTCGAGGATCTGTCGGATCACCGAGTGGCCATAGTTGTCCAGCATCTCCAGCAGATTGTCACGGGTGCCGCAGAAGCGGTGCAACGTGGCCTTGCTCACCCCTGCCGATGCCGCCAGCTCCTTCAGTGTCGCCCGTGGGCGATCGACGATAGCGACGGCCAGCGCATTGAGAAGACGTTCATCGTGGGCAGTGAGTGTCATTCGTAGCCTCGGAACCGGGTGTCGGGTTGCTTCGATGTTGGAGAGTCTCATTGTGCAGAAAAAGCCTCTCCTTTTGAAAGGATATGTCACATTTTATACACACTAGAAGCATATGAGTCAATATTGACTCATTTTGTTTTTAAAAGGATCATACGCACCTTTCCAGTTAGAGCAGACCCGGGTGAATCATGGGCAGGTTGCGTGCGGTAGGGATGATCAGCGCTTGGATGGCAGCGATGGCGCTGGCCGGTTGCGGGCCTTCGGGCGAGCCGGAAGCGGTCGCCGAGGTCGCCCGCCCGGTGGATGTGGTGGCGGTGGTCACCGAGCCGCTGGTGTTGACCTCGGAATTGCCCGGTCGCATCGAGCCCATGCGGGTGGCCGAGGTCCGCGCGCGGGTCGCCGGCATCGTGCTGCAGAAGCGCTTCGAGGAAGGCGCCGACGTGAAGGCCGGCGAGTTGCTGTTCCAGATCGACCCGGCGCCGCTGAAGGCTGCCGTGTCCCGCGCCGAAGGCGAACTGGCGCGTGCCCAGGCTTCGCTCTACGAGGCGCAGGCGCGGGTCAGGCGCTATGAGCCGCTGGTGAAGATCGAAGCGGTCAGCCAGCAGGACTTCGACACCGCCACGGCGGACATGCGCAGCGCCCAGGCGGCGGTACGCTCGGCCCAGGCGGACGTGGAAACCGCGCGGCTGAACCTGGGCTACGCCTCGGTCAAGGCGCCGATTTCCGGGCGTATCGGCCGGGCGCTGGTCACCGAGGGCGCGCTGGTCGGCCAGGGCGAGGCGACGCTGATGGCGCGCATCCAGCAGCTCGACCCGATCTACGCCGACTTCACCCAGCCGGTGGCCGACGCGCTGCGCCTGCGCGAGGCGCTCAAGGGCGGCAACCTCTCCGCCGGCCAGAGCCAGGCGCTGAGCATCCGTGTCGACGGCACCAACTACCAGCGCCAGGGTGAGCTGCTGTTCACCGATGTCTCGGTGGACCGTGGCACCGGCCAGGTGTCGCTGCGCGGCAGCTTCGCCAACCCCGACGGTGTGCTGCTGCCGGGCATGTACGTGCGGGTCACCGCACCGCAGGGCAGCGACGACAAGGCCATCCTGGTGCCCCAGCGCGCCGTGCAGCGCGCCACCGACGGCAGCGCCCACGTGCTGGTGATCGGCGCCGACAGCCGCGTCGAAACCCGGTCGGTGGTGACCGGTGCCATGCAGGGCTCGCGCTGGCAGATCAGCCAGGGCCTGGCCAGCGGCGACCAGGTGATCGTCGGCGGCCTCACCGGCCTGCAGCCGGGCAGCAAGGTCGAACCGCGTTCCGCGCAGGAACAACAGGCGGCACGCCAGTAAGGCCGGGCTCGCCGCGAGGAATCTTTCATGTCCAAGTTCTTCATCATGCGCCCCAACTTCGCGTGGGTGGTGGCGCTGTTCATCTCCCTGGCCGGCCTGCTGGTCATTCCGTTGCTGCCGGTGGCGCAGTACCCCAACGTGGCGCCGCCGCAGATCAGCGTGACCGCCACCTACCCCGGCGCCTCGGCGCAGGTGCTGGTGGACTCGGTCACCAGCGTGATCGAGGAGGAGCTCAACGGCGCCAAGGGCCTGCTCTACTTCGAGTCCACCAGCAACTCCAACGGCATGGCCGAGGTGGTGGTCACCTTCCAGCCCGGCACCAACCCGGAGCTGGCCCAGGTGGACGTGCAGAACCGCCTGAAGAAAGCCGAGGCGCGCATGCCCCAGGCCGTGCTCACCCAGGGGCTGGAGGTCGAGCAGACCAGCGCCGGCTTCCTGCTGATCTACGCGCTCAACTACAAGGAAGGCGCCCAGCGCAGCGATACCACCGCCCTGGGCGACTACGCCGCGCGCAACATCAACAACGAGCTGCGCCGCGTCTCCGGCGTCGGCAAGCTGCAGTTCTTCTCCTCCGAAGCGGCCATGCGCGTCTGGATCGACCCGCAGAAGCTGGTGGGCTATGGCCTCTCCATCGATGATGTGGGCAACGCCATCCGCGGGCAAAACGTGCAGGTGCCGGCCGGCAGCTTCGGCAGCTCGCCGGGCAGCACCCAGCAGGAACTGACCGCGACCCTGGCGGTGAAAGGCACCCTCGATGATCCGGCGGAGTTCGGCCGCGTCGTGCTGCGCGCCAATCCCGACGGCTCCACCGTGAAGCTGGCCGATGTCGCACGCCTGGAAGTGGGCAGCGAAAGCTACAACTTCACCGCGCGCCTGAACGGCAAGCCGGCGGTGGCCGGCGCCATCCAGCTCTCCCCCGGCGCCAACGCGCTGCAGACCGCCGCCCTGGTGAAGGAGCGCCTGGCCGAGCTGTCGGTGAACTTCCCCGACGACATCGAGTACTCGGTGCCCTACGACACCTCGCGCTTCGTCGACGTGGCCATCGAGAAGGTCATCCACACTCTGCTCGAAGCGATGGTGCTGGTGTTCCTGGTGATGTTCCTGTTCCTGCAGAACGTGCGCTACACCCTGATCCCGGCCATCGTGGTGCCGGTGTGCCTGCTCGGTACGCTGACGATGATGTACCTGCTGGGCTTCTCGGTGAACATGATGACCATGTTCGGCATGGTGCTGGCCATCGGCATCCTGGTGGACGACGCCATCGTGGTGGTGGAGAACGTCGAGCGGATCATGGCCGAGGAAGGGCTCTCCCCCGCCGCCGCCACGGTCAAGGCGATGGGCCAGGTGTCCGGCGCCATCGTCGGCATCACCCTGGTACTGTCGGCGGTGTTCCTGCCGCTGGCGTTCATGGCCGGCTCGGTGGGCGTGATCTACCAGCAGTTCTCCCTGTCGCTGGCGGTGTCGATCCTGTTCTCCGGCTTCCTCGCCCTGACCTTCACTCCGGCGCTGTGCGCCACCCTGCTCAAGCCGATCCCCGAGGGTCACCACGAGAAGCGCGGCTTCTTCGGCGCCTTCAACCGCGGCTTCGCGCGCCTGACCGCGCGCTACACCCTGCTCAACAGCGCACTGGTCAAGCGTGCCGGGCGCTACATGCTGGTCTACGCCGGCATCATCGCCGTGCTCGGCTACACCTACGTGCGCCTGCCGGAGTCCTTCGTGCCGGTGGAAGACCAGGGCTACATGATCGTCGACATCCAACTGCCGCCGGGCGCCACCCGCGCGCGCACCGACCTCACCGGCCAGGAGCTGGAGCGCTACCTGATGTCCCGCGAGGCGGTCGATTCGGTGTTCCTGGTGATGGGCTTCAGCTTCTCCGGCATGGGCGAGAACGCCGCGCTGTCCTTCCCGACCCTGAAGGACTGGTCCGTGCGCAGCGCCGAGCAGTCCGCCGACGCGGAGGCCACGCACACCAACGAACGCTTCGCCGGGATCAGCGACGGCGCGATCATGGCGGTCACTCCGCCGCCGATCGACGGCCTGGGCAACTCCGGCGGTTTCGCCCTGCGCCTGCAGGACCGCGCCGGCCTCGGCCGCGACGCCCTGCTGGCGGCCCGCGACCAGTTGCTGGGCGAAGCCAACGGCAACCCGAAGATCCTCTACGCGATGATGGAAGGCCTCGCCGAAGCGCCGCAGCTGCGCCTGGAAATCGACCGCGACAAGGCACGCACCCTCGGCGTGAGCTTCGAGTCGATCAGCAGTGCGCTGTCCGCCGCCTTCGGTTCGTCGGTGATCAACGACTTCGCCAACGCCGGCCGCCAGCAACGCGTGGTGGTGCAGGCCGAACAGGGCGAGCGGATGACCCCGGAAGCCGTGCTCAAGCTCTACGTACCCAACGCCGGCGGCGAGCTGGTGCCGCTGTCCGCCTTCGTCAGCACCCGCTGGGAAGAAGGCCCGGTGCAACTGGTGCGCTACAACGGCTACCCGTCGATCCGCATCGCCGGCGACGCCGCGCCCGGCGTCAGCACCGGCGAGGCGATGGCCGAAATGCAGCGCCTGGCCGCCGAACTGCCGGCGGGCATCAGCTACGAATGGACCGGCCTGTCCTACCAGGAGAGGGTCGCCAGCGGCCAGGCGACGCAACTGTTCGCCCTCGCCATCCTGGTGGTGTTCCTGCTGCTGGTGGCGCTCTACGAGAGCTGGGCGATCCCGCTGTCGGTGATGCTCATCGTGCCCATCGGCGCCCTCGGCGCGGTGCTCGCGGTGACGGCCGTCGGCCTGCCCAACGACGTGTACTTCAAGGTCGGCCTGATCACTATCATCGGTCTTGCGGCGAAGAACGCGATCCTCATCGTCGAGTTCGCCAAGGAACTCTGGGAGAAGGGCTACAGCCTGCGCGAGGCCGCCATCGAGGCCGCTCGCCTGCGCTTCCGCCCGATCATCATGACCTCGATGGCCTTCATCCTCGGCGTGGTGCCGCTGACCATCGCCAGCGGCGCCGGCGCCGCCAGCCAGCGCGCCATCGGCACCGGGGTGATCGGCGGGATGCTCAGCGCCACGCTGCTGGGGGTGATCTTCGTGCCCGTCTGCTTCGTCTGGCTGCTGTCGCTGCTGCGCCGCCAACCCAGGCCCGCCCATCCATCCCTCGAGGCCACGGAGTGACCGCCATGCGCAAACCAGCCTTTGCCGCGTCAGCCCTGCTGCTGGTCCCGGCCCTGTTCCTGGCCGGCTGCTCCCTGGCGCCGACCTACGAACGTCCAGAAGCGCCCGTGGCCTCGAACTGGAGTGGCCCCGCCGCGCAGTCGGGCCGGGCCGCGAGCAACCTGGACTGGCAGACCTTCATCGTCGACAGCGAACTGCGCGACCTGGTGAACATCGCCCTGGACAACAACCGCTCGCTGCGCCAGACCCTGCTCGATATCGAACAGGCCCGCGCGCAATACCGCATCCAGCGCTCCGAGCGAGTGCCGGGCCTCGGCGCGACAGCCAACGGCAACCGCCAGCGGCTGCCGGGGGATCTCTCCAGCGACGGCCATTCCGGCGT
Source organism: Pseudomonas sp. ATCC 13867 (assembly GCF_000349845.1). Lineage (NCBI taxonomy): Bacteria > Pseudomonadati > Pseudomonadota > Gammaproteobacteria > Pseudomonadales > Pseudomonadaceae > Pseudomonas > Pseudomonas sp. ATCC 13867. The sequence goes on from NC_020829.1 coordinate 3,251,117, forward strand.
GAGCAGCAGCTACCAGGTCGGCCTGTCGCTGCCCGAGTACGAAGTGGACCTGTTCGGCCGGGTGAAGAGCCTGACCGACGCCGCCCTGGAGCAATACCTCGCCACCGAGGAAGCCGCGCGCAGTGCGCAGATCGCCCTGGTCGCCGAAGTCAGCCAGGCCTACCTGAGCTACGACGGCGCCCAGCGTCGCCTGCAGCTCACCGAGCAGACCCTGGCCAGCCGCGAAGACTCGCTGGGCCTGATCGGCCAGCGGCGCACGGCCGGCGCCGCCACCGCGCTGGACTACCAGGAAGCCCTGGGACTGGTGGAACAGTCCCGCGCCGAACTGGAAAGCAACGCGCGGCAGAAGCAGCAGGCGCTCAACGCCCTGGTGCTGCTGCTCGGCACCCCGGACGCGGCGAAACGCATCCCGCAGTTGCCGCAGAACAAGCCGATGCTGGTCCAGGACATCGCTCCCGGCACGCCGTCCGAACTGATCGAGCGGCGCCCGGACATCCTCGCCGCCGAGCACCAGCTCAAGGCGCGCAACGCCGACATCGGCGCGGCCCGCGCGGCGTTCTTCCCGCGCATCAGCCTGACCGGCAGCTTCGGCACCTCCAGTGCGGAAATGTCCGGACTGTTCGACGGCGGCTCGCGTTCCTGGAGCTTCGTGCCGACACTGTCGCTGCCGATCTTCGATGCCGGCCGCAACCGCGCCAACCTCGACCTGGCCAAGGTGCGCAAGGACTCCGCCGTGGCCGCCTACGAAGGCACTATCCAGACGGCATTCCGCGAAGTGGCCGACGCCCTGGCGGCGACCGACACCCTGCGCCGCGAGGAAAGCGCCCGCCGCGCGCTGGCCAACACCACCAACGAGACGCTGAAGCTGGCCAAGGCGCGCTACGAAGGCGGCGTGGACAGCCACCTGCGCTACCTCGACGCACAGCGCAGCAACTTCATCAACGAGTCGGCCTACATCGAAACCAGCACCCAGCAGCAGATCGCCCTCGTCGACCTGTTCCGCGCCCTGGGCGGAGGCTGGAGCGGGGATGCGATGGCGCGGCGCTGATCACGCCCCCGCCGGCGGTGCGGCCCCCGCAGGGCGGACTCCTCTCGCGATGGATTTCGCGGACAGAGTCAGCTCCTACGGGGTGATCCGGGGCAGTAACGTTGCCCCCGACAGGGCGCTCTGCCCCATATCACCCCGCTTCACCCGATAGCCCGATAGACTGGCCCGACTTTCATCCTCTTCGGGGCGAATCGACCCTTCCCACTGGCGTCGGCGCACGGCCGGCGCGGAGCGTAACGTAATGCACTTCGAGATCATCCTGGACCTGTTCGCAGCCCTCTGTTTCGGCGCGCTGATCGGCATGGAGCGGCAATGGCGGCAGCGTTTCACCGGCGTCGCCACCCACGGCCTGGTCGCCCTCGGCGCGGCCACCTTCGCCACCCTGCCCTTCCTCATGGGCGCGGAGGACCAGGTGGTGCGCATGTCCGCCCAGGTGGTCACCGGCATCGGTTTCCTCGGCGCCGGCGTGATCATGCGCGACGGTCTGAGCGTTCGCGGCCTGAGCACCGCCGCCACGATCTGGTGCACCGGCGCGGTAGGCGTGCTGGCCGGCAGCGGCTTCTTCCTCGCCGCGCTGTCCGCCACCCTGCTGATCGTCCTGTGCAACCTGACGCTACCGCCGGTGACCCGCTGGATCCAGCGCTACGCGCCCATCGAGCCGAGCAGCGAACGCTACTACCTGATCGAGACGGTGACCGAAGCGCATCAGGAAGCTCTGGTGCGCTCCACCCTGCTCAATCGCCTGAGCGTCAACGGCCTGGCCCTGCAGCGCCTGGAAAGCCATGCGCGCAAGACCGGCGGCGAGGTGGAAGTGACGGCCCTGGTGCTCGCCCCCAGCAGCAAGGACAGCCTGCTGGAAACCCTGGTGGGCGAACTGGCGCTGGCCCCGTATGTCTCGGCGGCATGCTGGTCGATCAGCGAAGAACCACAGTGAAACCCCGCCATGAAGAGGGAGCTGGTCGGCTCCCTCTTCATGGCGGGCAATCAGGCGAAGACGAAGTACTTGCGCACCGTTTCCACCACTTCCCAGGTGCCCTTCATGCCCGGCTCGATGACGAACACATCGCCGGCACGCAGGTGGATCGGCTGCTCGCCCTCGGGGGTAATGACGCAGTAGCCATCGAGGAAATGGCAGTACTCCCACTTCCCGTAGTTCACCTCGAACTTGCCAGGGGTGCAGATCCAGGTGCCCATGATCTTGCTGCCGTCTTTCGAGGTGTAGGCATTGAGGTTGACGGTGTGCGGGTCGCCGCCGATGCGTTTCCATTGGGTGGCGTCCAGCACCGGGGTCGGACAGGTTTCGCGCAGCACGGTAATGAAGTCGGACATCTCAGCTCCGGGTCGATCCAGTGAAGGGCCCGTCACCATAGGTCGGCGTAACGCCCGAGAGTTGCCTGGGGCCGACCTGCGGTTGTCCGTGGCCGGCTTGTCGGAGCTTCGCGGACAAGGTCCGCTACCTACCGGACAGTTCCAGGCTCGGATCAGCCGAAGGCTGGCTCGAAGGGGGAGCGAAGCGAATCACCCCGGGCAAAACCGGGGCCGGATGATGGGGCAAGACCTTTTGCTTCCTTTTGTGAGGGCGGCTATCCGACGTTTGACGAAAGGGACTCGCCCAAGGGGCGAAACCCAATACATCAGCACACGCCGAAGCGATGCAGAATCTCCCAACCAAAAAGCATCGCGGACAGAGTCCGCTACTACGAGGGCATCCGCCGGCGCGACGAGGCGATCAGCCCGGTGGCACGGGCACGCAGTTGGCCGCAGCCGCCGTCGACGTCCTGCCCGGCACTGTTGCGCACCTTGGTCAGCACGCCCCGGCTGTGCAGGTAACGGACGATCTCATCGATGCGCTCGCCGTCCGGGCGCTGGTACTGGTCGCCTTCGAGGCTGTTGAAGGGGATCAGGTTGAGGATGCCGAACTTGCCCTTGAGCAGGCGCAGGATGCCGTCGAGCTCGTCCTGGCTGTCGTTGATGCCCTTGAGCAGCGTCCACTGGTACTGGACCGGATAGCCGACCTGGCGGGCATAGGTTTCGCCCAGCTCCACCAGTTCCTCCGGGCTGAGCTTCGGCGCGCGCGGCAGCAGCCGTTCGCGCAGCTCGGCGTTGCTGGTGTGCAGCGAGAGCGCCAGCGCCGGCTTGATCTTCTGTTGCGGCAGGCGCTCGAACACACGCGGATCACCGACGGTGGAGAACACCAGGTTCTTGTGGCCGATGCCGCCGTCGGTGCCGAGGCGGTCGATGGCTTCGAGCACGCTGTCGAGGTTGTGCGCCGGCTCGCCCATGCCCATGAACACCACGCGCTTCACCGCTCGCACGCGGCGGGCCAGCACCACCTGGGCCAGGATTTCCATCGCGCTCACCTGGCGCAGCAGGCCACTCTTGCCAGTCATGCAGAACAGGCAGCCCACCGCGCAGCCGACCTGGGTGGACACGCACACGCCGCCGCGCGGCAGCAGCACGCTTTCCACCATCTGCCCGTCGTGCAGTTGCACCAGCAGGCGCTCGGAGCCGTCCGCGCCGGGGTGCCGGGAATGCAGGCGCGCCAGCTGCGCAAGTTCGGCGTCGATGCCCGCCACGCCGTTGCGCACGGAGAGCGGCAGGAAGTCTGCGCTGGCCTGGCGCCGCGTGCCGCTGTCCAGCGCCCTGCCCTGCAGCCAGGCGCGCAGCATCCGGGCGCGGTGCAGGGGCAGCGCTCCGAGGGTGGCGAGACGTTGGTCGAGGTCGGTGAAGTGCATGGGGCGCGCATGCTACCACCGGCGGGGTTGGCGGCGTAGCGCGGGCTGTCGCCGCGCCCGCCACTGGAGCGCCGGGCGCGGCGGTGCTAGGGTCAGCCCTTGCCCATCGCAACAGGATGTTCGCCATGCGCCTGACCGGCCCGCTCGCACTCAGCTGCTCGCTCACCCTCGCCTGCATTCCCCCGGCCAACGCCGTGGCGCCGGACTTCGATGCCAAGGTGCAGAGGGCCGCCGAGGCAGTGATGCGCGAACACGCTATCGCGGGGCTGGCGATCGGCGTCACCGACAACGGCGAGCAGCGCTTCTACAACTTCGGCCTGGCGTCGAAGGAAAGCCGCCAGCCGGTCACCAGCGATACCCTGTTCGAGGTCGGCTCGATCAGCAAGACCTTCACCGTGACCCTCGCCGCCTTCGCCCAGGCCGCCGGCAAGCTGTCGCTGAAGGCGAGCCCCACCCGCTATATGCCGGAGCTGCGCGGCAGCGCGCTGGACAAGGTCAGCCTGATCAACCTCGCCACCCATACCGCCGGCGGCTTCCCGTTGCAGATTCCCGAGGCGGTGCAAACGTCCGCGCAGCTCACCGAGTACTACAACGACTGGCAGCCGCAGTACCTCGCCGGCACCCAGCGCACCTACGCCAACCCGAGCATCGCCCTGGTCGGCTTCGCCACCGAGCGGGCACTCGACGTGCCGTTCAAGACGGCGATGCAGCGCAACGTGTTCGCCCCGCTGGGCCTCTCCAACACCCATATCGAGGTGCCGGTGACCCGCCAGGGCTACTACGCCCAGGGCTACGACAAGAACGACGCGCCGGTGCGGCTCAACCCCGACGTGCTGGCCGACGTGGCCTACGGCGTACGCAGCAGCAGCCGCGACCTGCTGCACTTCGTCGAGATCCAGCTGGGCCGGGTCAAGCCGGGGGAGAAGCTGCAGGCCGCGCTCGACGCCACCCGCACCGGCTACTACAAGGTCGGCCCGATGACCCAGGACCTGATCTGGGAGCAGTACGCCTACCCGCCGAAGCTGGCCGAGCTGCAGCAGTACAACGGCAGCCAGATGATCCAGGGCAACCAGGTGGTCACCGCCCTCACCCCACCGTTGCCGCCGCAGCAGAAGGTCTGGGTGAACAAGACCGGCGCCACCGCAGGCTTCGGCGCCTACGTGGCGTTCGTGCCGGCGAAACAGCGCGGCATCGTGCTGCTCGCCAACCGCAACTATCCCAACGAGGCGCGGGTGAAGCTGGCCTGGGACATTCTTTCATGGTTGGAGTGAGTCGGTACGCCCCCCTGCAGGAGCGAGCTTGCTCGCGAACCACCCGACACCGATGCCGTCGGCAAATCTGTTCGCGAGCAGGCTCGCTCCTGCGAAGAGCCCCGCCACAATGCCGGCTCGGTGATTCTCAGTCGCTTGCCAGCTCGAACAACTGCCAGCGCACCGAGCTGACGCCTTTCTCCAGGCTGATGCGGCTGACCATGCGCTCCAGCTGGCCGGCGGCGCCGTGGCCGCCGAGCAGTTCGGCACGTACTTCCAGTTTCGCCGGGTTCGGCTGGTCCTCGCTGTGCAGCGACTGCAGGCGCAGTTCGCCACCGTCCAGGCTGTGCAGCATCAGGCTGCGCACCTGGATCTCGTCCTCGGCGCGGCAGACGATGGCCACCCCGTAGCGCTGCTCCGCCTCGCTGGCCGGCAGCATGTCCTGGTGGTTCAGGCGCGAAGCGATGTCGCGCAGCAGGATATTGGCGCACAGCACCACCACGCTGCCCAGCGCCGCCTCCAGCAGCAGGCCCATGCTGCACAGCACGCCGATGGCGGCGGTGCACCAGAGGGTGGCCGCGGTATTCAGGCCGCGTACGTTGAGGCCGTCGCGCATGATCACGCCGCCGCCGAGGAAACCGATGCCGGAAACCACGTAGGCGGCGATGCGCGGGGCGTCCGCCGAGAGGCCCGGCATGGCCTGGGTCATCAGCACGAACAGGCAGGCGCCGGTGCTGACCAGGGCATTGGTGCGCAGGCCGGTGAGGCGCTGGCGCAATTGGCGTTCGGCGCCGATCAGGGCGCCCAGGGCAAGTGCCGCGGCCACCCGCAGCAGGAAGATTTTCCAATCCATGTTCCACCTCGTATCCGGCGCGCGGCCGGTCCATGCGCCGGGCGAGGCCGGCGCGCTATCGGGTGATGGATTGCAAGAGATCGAAGGGCCGCAGGAGCCCCGGAGGGGAATGGAGAGACGTCATCCCGTGGGGATGCGTGTCGCCACTGTCCGCAACGCAGCGAGACAGCGGCAGGGTTCCGCCGGACGGCTCGCTGTTCAGGCCTGTCGCAATCGACCAAGGCAAGTGTCCAAGGCAGGACTCCCGTGCAAGTTGAAAAAAAGCGACCGGACCCGGTGTGAGCACTGCCCGGGACGACTCCGGCCGCGAGTCGCCATTATCCCCCGGCAACCTTAAGGCTTCCTTAGGAACCCGCCCGCCAGCGCGCCGGTGTGGTCCCGGTGCGGGCCTTGAACAGGCGGACGAAGAAGCTGACGTTCTCGTAGCCCACCTCGGCGGCGATCTCGCGCACCGCCAACGGGGTCGCCAGCAGCAGCTTCTTCGCCTTGTCGATGCGTACCTGCTGCAGGTAGAGGTTGGGCGGCAGCCGCGTCGCCTCACTGAAGCGACGCTTGAAGGTCCGCTCGCTGACACCGGCCTGGTGCGCCATGCGTGCAATGGTCAGGGGCTGCGCATGGTGACTTTCGATCCAGTCCTGCACCCGCAGCACGGTTTCGTCGCAATGGTTGCGGTGACCCGGCAGGATCGGTCCGAGCCGATGCGGGTCGGCCACCAGCAAGTGGGTGGCGCAGAGCTGCGCGAAGCGGTCGCCGCGCTCCTGGGCAAGGATGTCCAGCAACGCATCGAAACAGCCGTTGAGCGAGCCGGTACTGTACCGCCCGCCCTCCTGGAGGAAGGATTCGCGGGCCACGAAGCGGCACGCCGGGTACTGCTTGCCCAGTTGCCGCACGAAGGCCCAGTGGGTGGCCAGCAGGCCGCCGTCCAGCCGGCCGCTGGCGGCCAGCCAGGCGGCGCCGGTGGTCAGCGCCAGGACGCGGGCGCCGGCGTCGATCCGCTCGCCGAGCCAGGCCAGCACCCGCGCATCCGGCTCGAAGCCGGCCAGACGCGGTCCCTCGATGGCCGGCAGGACGATCAGCGATGCCTCCGCGACATCCCGCAAACCGCCATCCGGCGTGACGAGGTGGCCACCGGCGGCAAGCACCGGAGCCCCCTCGACGGACACCACGCGGACGGCGAAGGAGCGCTCCACGCCGACGTGCCGTTCCAGCAGCGAGGCGATGCGGAAGAAGTCCGTCGCCGAGAACAACCCCATCGCCCAGCACCCTTCGTAGGCCAGAACCGCCACCTGTTTCATTTCCCCTCCTGGCCCGATCGGACTATGCATGCGCCCGTCTGAACATCGCTCTGAACAGCGTGCCGGAATACTATGGCCGAACGACAAGCGAGTCAGCCCCGTCCCACAGGAGAGCCTCATGCCGTTGCCCGTCAGCACCCGCGAACACTGGATCAGCACCGAGAAGGGCCAGCTCTTCGCCCAGGACTGGACGCCCGCCGAAACGCGCGGCGAGCCCATCCTGCTGCTGCATGATTCCCTGGGCTGCGTGGCGTTGTGGCGGGACTTTCCCGAGCACCTCGCACGTACTACCAGCCGCCCGGTGATCGCCTACGACCGTCTCGGTTTCGGCCGTTCCGAACCCTACCCCGGCGCCCTGCCCCTGGGCTTCATCGACGACGAAGCGCAGGAGCACTTCCCGCGGCTGCAACAGCACTTCGGCTTCGAACGCTGCGTGGTGTTCGGCCACAGCGTCGGCGGCGCGATGGCGGTGGCCTGCGTGGCGCGGCATCCGCGGGCCTGCGCGGCGCTGGTCACCGAATCGGCCCAGGCCTTCGTCGAGCACCGGACCCGCGACGGCATCCGCGCCGCCGAACAGGAATTTGCCCGCGAAGGCCAACTGGAGCGCCTGCAGAAGTACCACGGCGACAAGGCCTTCTGGGTGCTGCGTGCCTGGGTCGATACCTGGCTGTCGGAGGAGTTCAGCGACTGGAACCTCGACGCCGAACTGGCCCAGGTGCGCTGCCCGATCCTCAGCCTGCACGGCGAGCAGGACGAATACGGCTCGGCGGCGCACCCCGAACGCTTCACCTCGGTGCCGGGCGTGCCCACGGTGCTGAAGCTGCTGCCCGACTGCGGCCACGTCCCGCACCGCCAGCAGCAGGCGACGGTGCTGGCGGCGGTGGACGATTTCCTCCGGCGCTTCGGCAACGCGATGGCAGGCTAGGATCGCTCCATCCAGCGACCAGTCCCCACGGCCCGTCCAACTTCCGCCGTGCACACCGGGCCGAGGCACATACTAGTGGCAGGCGTCACGGGCGGCGCCTCGGCTCCCTCCCCCGGCAAAATCCTCCGCGACCAGACAGGAAAATCTCCCATCCTGCACGATACTTGCTGCCTGAATCGCCTGTCCGAGCAGAAGCCCACGAGGAGCCGGCATGAACCGTAACGAGCTGCGCCGCGTCGACATGAACCTGCTGGTGATCTTCGAGACGCTGATGTTCGAGAGGAACCTGACGCGCGCCGCGGAGAAGCTCTTCCTCGGCCAGCCGGCCGTCAGCGCCGCGCTGGCGCGCCTGCGCGACCTCTTCGACGACCCGCTGCTGGTGCGCAACGGCAAGGGCTACGAGCCCACCCTGCGCGCCCTGGCGATCCTGCGCGAACTGCAGCCGGCGATGGACACCATCTCCAGCGCCGTCAGCCGCGCCCGGGAGTTCGACCCGGCGACCAACCGCGACACCTTCCGCATCGGCCTGTCCGACGACGCCGAGTTCGGCCTGTTCCCGGCGCTGCTCAAGCAGATCCGCGAGGAAGCGCCGGACGTGGTCGTGGTGGTGCGCCGGGTCAACTTCCTGCTGATGTCGGCGATGCTGGCCTCGGGCGAAATCTCCGTCGGCGTCAGCTACACCACCGAGCTGCCGGCGAATGCCAAGCGCCGCGGGCTGCGCGACATGACGGTCAAGGTATTGCGCGGCGACGACCGCCCCGGCCCTCTCAGCCTGGACGATTTCAGTGAGCGCCCCCACGCGCTGGTGTCGTTCTCCGGCGACCTGTGCGGCAACATCGACAACGATCTCGCCCGTGTCGGCCGCACCCGCCGGGTGATGCTGGCGGTGCCGCAGTTCAGCGGCCTGCGCTCGATCCTGCCGGGCACCGAGTTGCTCGCCTGCGTCCCGGACTACGCGGCGGCGGCGCTGGTCGAGGGCAGCCAGTTGCGCGCCGATGACCCGCCCTTCCCCATCGTCACCTCGGAGCTGTCGATGGTCTGGGGTGAAGTCACCGACAACGACCCCGCCGAGCGCTGGCTGCGCAGCAAGATCGTCGAGCACATGGCCAGGCCGGAGGCCTAGCAGTTGGCGACCGGCGCCGGATTGGCCTCGGTGAGGTACACCGACAGGTCGGTCATGGGCGGCATGGCGGGGATCTCGAAGTACATCTGCACCAGCCAGCCACGGTGGTAGGTCCCGTGGTTGACCACGTGCAGCAGCATGGCGCCGGCGCTCAGGGTGCCGCGGTCGCCGGAAACGAAGGCGAAATCGATGGGCGTCTCCAGCGTGGCTTCCGTCTGCCCGGCGCTCCAGTCGATGAACCAGTCGTTCACCTCCTGCTGCGCCCGCCACAGGTCGCCAAGTTCCGGGTAGGGCAGCGCCTGGCGCGAGGTGAATCCGTGCTCGCGGTGCTGCAGGTGGGCCTGCCAGATGCGGTCCACCACGTGGATGTGATTGAGCGTGGCGATCATGCTCTTCATCGGGCCGGCGCGCTGTCGGTCGAGTTCCTCGGGCGCCAGCGTGGCCAGGCTGGCGAAGAGCGCCTGGTCGGCCCAACGCTTGTAGTGGGCCAGCAGCCTGGCCGTGGCAAGGTTGATCACGGGTAATCCTCCTGGCGGGGTGGGTGGGAGTCCCAATGGCTCCTTCCGGGGCGCGCCCGGAAGAACCTATTGGATATAGACCATCCCCCGGCACGCTCGCCGACGCGACATGCCTGGGAGCGACATCTCCTCTCCGAGCGGATACGCCACACCGCGCGACAGAGCGGCCCGCCCCGATGGTCGCAAAGCCCCCCGCGACCCGCTGCAACACCTTCCGCGTCGTCCGGGAGCTCCATGACGGGACGGGGAACGTCTGGCACATGCGGAGGCGCCCCCGTCAGCGACAGGGGCACCGTGGTTCGAGGGCGCGCGGGGTTACAGAAGGCTGCGCAGGTTCGTCGCGCTGTCGGCCAGGACGGCCGCATCGAGCGGTTTGCCCGAAGCCGCCAGACGTTTGAAGGCCGCCATGTCGCGCCCCTGGTTGACGGTCGCCACCGCGCGCAGGCGCCCTTCGGCATCCAGCTCGATGACACTGAAGGCATCGTCCTCCACCTTGCCGCGCAGCAGCACCGGGCCCGTCCCGCTGAAGAAGCCGAGGGTCTGCAGGTTGCATTGGTACTGATCGGACCAGAGCCACGGCGTCTGGGCGTAGCACTCTTCGCTGCCCAGCATGTTCGCCGCCGCGACCTGAGGTTGATGCTCGGCCACCTGCCAGGACTCGACCCGCACATGACGCCCGAGCAGCGGGTTGAAATGGCTGGTCACGTCGCCGGCGGCAAAGATGTGCGGATCGCTGGTACGGCATCGCTCATCGACCACGATGCCGTTCTCGACCCGCAAGCCGATGGCGGTCGCCAGTTCCACGTTCGGCAGCGCACCGATGCCCACCAGGATCTCATCGGCCACGCATTCACCGCGGCTGGACTCGATGATCAACCCGTGGGCGCCACGGCGGATCGCGCTCGGGAGCGTATCGAGGCATACGTTCACGCCGGCGTTGCGATGCAGCGCCAGCAGGTACTCACCGATCGCCGCCGGCATCACGCGCTGCAGCAAGGACGAAGCCGGCTCCAGTACGGTGACCTCGCACCCCAGCTTGCGAGCGGACGCGGCCACCTCCAGGCCGATGAAGCCGCCACCGAGAATCACCAGTCGCTTACCCGCGGCCAGTCGGCTACGGAGTTGGCGAGCCTGTTCGAGGGTGCGCAGGTACAGCAGTTCCACGCCCTCCTCAACCGGCCCGGGGTAAGGGCGGGCGCGCGACCCCGTGGTCAGCAGCAGTTTCTGGTAGGAGATGCGCTCCCCGTTGGCCAGCTCAACCTGCCGCGCCGCCGGATCGACATTCCGAACCCGGTGCCCGAGGCGCAGCTCGATGTGCTGGTGCTCGTAGAAATCCCTGTCCTGGATGAACGCCCGGGCTTCATCCTCGACGTTGAACAGGGCGTCCTTGGACAGGATCGGCCGATCGTAGGGCAGCTCCGCTTCGTCGCCGACGATACAGACCTGCGCGGCCGGAGCCAGGGAACGAAGCGACTCGGCGGCACGACGTCCGGCCTGGCCCGCACCGATGATCAAATAATCCGCATGCATGACGTACTCCTAGAGAAGCGAAAACCTGGGACGGTCGGACAACACTCTTTCCACCCACTGCGCCGCGCGCAGCAGACGATCGTCGCCATACCGCGAACCCACCAGCTGGATGCCGATCGGAAGCCCGTTCTGCCCGGTCAGCGCCGGCAGCGAAAGAGTCGGAACACCCAGCAACATCCACATGCGGCTGAACAGTGGATCGCCCGTTCCATCGCTCGCCAGCGGCGCGGTGCCTGGCGCGCTCGGCGCCAGCAGGACATCCCATTCCTCGAACAACGGCGTGGTCGCCAGCATGCCCTGTTCGGCACAGCAGCGCGCCTCGCTGTACTCCTCGGTGGACAGGCTCTGGCCGTGGTCGATCAGGGCGCGAAGCGGCTCGCTGAGCTGCTCCCGGTAGCCATCGTGCTCAGGCGCTAGGCTGCGGGCGGTTTCGTACGCCATCACCTTCCGTTGCAGGTCGGCGAAGTCGGAGAACCCCGGCGGCAACTGGGCATCGCCGACCCGCGCGCCACAGGCTCCCAGCGAAAGGAGCAGTTGTTCCAGCCCGTGCCGCGTTTCCGGCGAGGCCTGCAGCCAATCCGGCGTACGGCAGAGCCCGATGGAGGGAATCCAGCGCTCGCTGCTGCTGAAGGGGAAGACGGTATCGGCGGTCAGCACGGAGCGCAGCAGACGCGCATCGGCGACGCAGCGCGAAAGCGTGCCGAGGGTGTCCAGCGAATGCGCAAGCCCCTTGACCCCCGTGGTGGGGAAATCCCCGTAGGTGGGTTTGTATCCCACCACGCCGCAGTAGGACGCGGGACGAATCAACGACCCCGCCGTCTGGGAACCCAGCGCCGCCGGCACCATGTGGCTGGCCACCGCCGCGGCGGAACCGCTGGAGGAGCCACCCGGAGTATGTTCGAGGTTATGCGGATTGCGCGTCTTGCCCGCCTGGAAGTAGGCAAATTCGGTGGTGACGGTCTTCCCCATCACCAACGCCCCCGACCGGCGCAGAAGGGCCACCGCCGCCGCATCCATGCCGGGGCGGCGCCCGGTATAGATCGGCGAGCCGCTGCAGGTGGGCATGTCGCCGGTATCGATGATGTCCTTGATGGCGACCGGCACGCCATGCAGCGGACCACGCTCCCGTTGGTTATCCAGCCGACGGGCCTCGCGCAGCACCTGCTCCGGGTCGATGTGGACCCAGGCGCCGACCTGGGGCTCACGCGCCGCGATCACCGCCAGGCAATCGGTCGCCAGCTCGACCGCACTCAGCGTCCGCATGGCGATGGCCTCCGCCGCCTCAACCAAACCGAGTTCATGCGGGCGCATCGGCAGCCTCCAGCGCGTCGAGCGCGGCTTGCAGGGGTTGTAGCGGACTGAAGAAGAAGCCCCCGTCCAGGCGCCCCAGCAGTCCTTGCCTGTCCAGCACGCCCAGGCTGATGACCGGTCCCGCGCCCAGGCGACAGGCCTGGCGGGCATCCAGGCCCGTGCGGAATGCCTGCGACGCAAGCAGTTGGGGATGGCGATGCTGCAACAGCTGGGCCGGGAACGTTTGCCCATGTTCCGCGCAAACCCTGTCCAGGCGCTCCGCGGTGAGCGGCGCCAGATCGCGGGCCATTGCGCCACTGCCGAAGGCGTCGACGATGGCGCTGTCGCCAATCGCGCCCAGGGCCCGTTGCCGCGTCTGCTCGTCGGCGCCGGGCACCCGTGGCGCTTGCGCCGCCACCGCGAACCAGCGCCCGGGCATGGCCGAAACCTGGATACCGAACTGCTCGCCATTGCCACCGGCGGCGGTCACCACGCTGCTGCCCGGAACATCCTCGGCGGCGAGAAGGCAACATTTCACCGCCGCCATCCAGAGATTCAGGAAGAACGCCGCGGACTGTTCGAGGAAGCGCCGGATGTCATCGTCGAAGTCCCCGGGAGAGGCCTGCTCCAACAGAGCCTTCGCCACCAGTTGGCTGCCCTGCTGCGTCCGCCCGTGGCAGTCGTCGCCCGCCGCCAGCGCCGCATCGGCCACCGGGAGCACGTCCATCGGTTGACGCGCGATGACCGTTTGCAACCGGGGCGCGAGGTGCTGGTTGATCCAGCGCAGCCGCTGCAGAACGTTCTCCCCGTACTGCCCGATCCGCATGACCGGACCATCGCCACCGTTGAGAGTGCTGAAGCTCCTTCGCGATGGACAGTCGCCATCCTCGATCACCAGCACCTGCATGCTCGGCGAGAGCACGTCGGCCAGCGGGATCGCGCAGCCGTGATCCTGGGCGGGATACAGCCGCACCGCTTCGGACATCAGCAGATCCTCGGCCCCCTGCCGATCGGTCGCCCAACCCTCGAACAGGATGGCCATCAGCAGGGAGTTCCTGAGCGGCAGCGCGAGCCGGCTCCGATCGGGGACCGGCGGGCCGGCGTGAAGCAGGAAACGCCCTGCCACGCCCAGCACATCCCTGGCGGTAGCGATGGCCGTCCAGCGCGGCCGGCAGCCGGTCATGGCATCGACAGCCATCGAGTCCGCCGGGTGTCGACGCAGGGCCAGGTTCATGCCTCATGCCCCTCTTCAACCCAGGTCTCGGCGAAGGCGAGGAACGCGGAGTTGAGCTTTCCATCGAGGAAATCGCGCTCGACCACCACCCCCTCCAGCCGCTCGCCGTTGAGCCGGACCTCGCCCTGCTCGGCGCCCTGGAAGAGGCTGTACATCCGGTGTTCCCCGGTCGCGGAAATGTCCGGCCCCACATCCGCCGCCAGCGGACGCTGCAGGCCTTTCCAGGCCAGGGACAGGCTGACATCGCCGGCGGCGATGTGCTCCACCCACTGGGTCGGATCCCGCTCGTCGGTATGGCTTTCGGTCGCCTGCAGCAGGGTGACGTACGCCAGCGCCTTGCGCTCGCGGAAGGCGCCGAAGCGGGGGACGAAGCGGGTCAGCAGGTAGTCCATCAGTTCGAGGTTGTCGCCGATGCACAGGTTCGGCGCGGCGGGATAGCCCGCTGCGGCGCCCGGCTCACCGAGCAGGAGAATACCGCGGCCACGACCGTAATCGGATGCGATGACGCGGAAATACAGGGCCAGGACCTGCCAATCGCCCTGCGGGTCGGAAGCGCTTTTCAGATAGATGCCGGGGTTCTCTCCCGACCAGCTGACAATACCTTTCTGGATGACAGGCATGCGTAGACTCCTCATTCTTGTTATGCCAGTTGCAGGGTGTTCTCGAACACACCGATCAACACCACGTCGTTTTCAACCTTGACCGGATAACGCCGGGCACAGGATTTGGCCGGCGCGCAGAGGACCTCACCGGTGGCGATATCGAAGCGCGCCTGGTGCAGCGGGCATTCGACCTCGCCGTTCTCGACCCACCCCTCCGCCAGCGAGGCATCCCCGTGCGGACAGCGGTCCGCCAACGCATGGAAGCGGCCGCCAAGGTTGAATACGGCGATCGCTTCGTCGCCGACCCGAACCCGCCTGGCTTGCTGATCCTCGATCTCGTCAACCCGGCATGCGACTGCCCAGTCCTCTTCGCGCGCGTTCATCAGGCGTCCTCCACCACTGACTCAAGCAACTCGACCCGATAGCCATCCGGATCGAGCACGAAAGCGATCTCCCGGGTGCCACCCGACATCGGCCCCGGCTCACGGACCACCGGTACGCCGGCGGCCCGCAAGCGCTCCACGCACTCGCGGAGCGAACTCACACCGAAGGCCAGGTGTCCCCAGGCCGTGCCGTGCTCGTAGGGTTCCGTGCGATCCCAGTTGTGCGTCAGCTCCAGGACCGTCCCGCGTTCCTCGTCCTCGAAGCCGACGAAGGTGTTGGTGAAGCGGCCGTTGGGGTAATCCGTACTGCGCAGCAGACGCATCCCCAACCGGCCCACGTAGAAATCCAGCGAACGCTGCAGGTCCATGACCCGCAGCATCGTGTGCATCAGGCGCACCGGCATCGATCAGTCCTTCATCGCGTCGAGAACGAGGTTCTGGAACTGATTGGCGCTGTCTTCCCAGTGCGGCGACATCACGCCGCCGTCGCTCATCACGGGGGAACGACGGCCTTCCTGCAGCAGCTCGGCAATCGCGTGGTCTTCCTTGTGCACGCTGTACCAGAGGTTGCAGAGGTTCTCCTTGTCGGAGGCGTTGTAATGCTGCTCGCCCACGCTGTAGAGCACGCGGAACTGGCGGGTGCGGTCGGCGGATACCGGGATGTTCAGGTGCACGCCGGCCTGGTCGGGCAGGTAGATGCCCAGCACGAAGTTGGGGAACAGCGTCAGGTAGCGGGCGCTCATGTCCAGGCTGCTGGACTTCGCGGTGGTTTCCTTCTCCGCTTCCACGTCGATCGCGGAGCCCAGGCAGCGCCCGTCGACGATGGTGTAGTGGTCCTTCAGCGGCTGACCCGAGGCGGTTTCGTCGTGGACGATCGGGACATGGTACGGCTCGATGAAGTTCTCCATCAGGAACTTCCAGTTGCACTTCACCTCCCCCAGGTCGATCTTGCCGATCGGCTTGAGGAGCTTCACGTCGAGCAGCTTGATCTGCTCGGCGAAGGAGCGCGAATAGTCTTCGAACGCCTCGGCATCGCCGGACAGGTTGACGAAGATCCAGTCGTTCCACTGGGCGTGGCGCACGCGCTTGAGGCCGTGATCGGCACGGGAGAAGCCCGGAACCTCCTGCTTGCGGAAACCACCGAAGTGAGGCGCCGCCTCGAGCTCGCCATCGAGCGAGTAGGACCAGGCGTGGTAAGGACAGCTGATCGAGCCCTGGACGTTGCAGCGATCGCTCACGAGTTTCAGCCCGCGATGGCGGCAGACGTTGTGGAATACACCGACTTCGCCATTGTCGTTCGAGACGATGAGCAGCGGCTGCCCGGCCACCTCGATCGGCGCGCAAGTGCCCGGCTCGGCAAACTCATGCACGAAACCGACGAATACCCAGTTCCTGGCGAAGACTTTATCTTGTTCGGTGCGATAAAACTCTTCACTGGTATAAGCATCCTGGGAAAGTCCTGGCAGAACTTTTCCAGGTTCATCGGCGCACGACAATTCACGAATACGGATAACTTCTTCAACGACTGACATATAATTATTCCTTCCTGGTCAGGCTGAGGGCGAGTTTCAACTACTCGATTCGTATCCTAGAAATGCACTGTCGGCGGAACAAACGATAAGAATTCAACGGCGGATGAGAAAAAATAAAAGGGGACGACAAATTTTCTTCATGATCCCGGAACGATTGACGCGACAGGCGTTTTGCCCAACACTCGACCAGCGCTAATGGCGCCCGTAGATATAAGCCTTGCTGCATACAGAACAAGAACCATGACCCATCGACTCCCCCCGCTGAATACCCTGAAAACCTTCGAAGTTGCCGCCCGACACCTCAGCTTCACCCAGGCCTCGCTCGAGCTGAACGTCACACCCTCGGCGATCAGCCACCAGATCAAACTGCTCGAGGAAAACCTCGGAGTCCGGCTGTTTCGAAGGGAAAACAATCGTCTGCTGCTCACGGATGCGGGCAGCTACCTGCTCCCGGAGTGCAGCCGGTCCTTCGCGCACCTCCTGGAGGTCACCCAGAAGGTGCGCGAACTGGGCAATGGCCGCCCGCTCACCATCGCGCTGCGCCCCTATTTCGCCCAGAAATGGCTGATGCCGAGGGTCTCCTCGTTCTGGCAGCAGCACCCGGAGATCGAGCTCAGCCTGCATCACACCATCCAGTTCTCGCCCACCAGTCTCGACGCTTATGACATCGCCATCGCCTGGGCCAGCGGCCCCTTCCCGGGGCTGGAAGCGTACCGCCTGGTGAACGGGGACCTCACGCCCGTCTGCAGCCCCGCGACCTTGAAAAGACTGGGGAATCCGCCGGACGTGACGGCCCTGTCGGGGCAGGTGCTGCTGGACGAAGAGACGCCCAACAACTGGGATCGATGGCTCGAACTGGCGGGGGAGCCTCGCCTGAAACCGTTCAAGCGCGTGAGCATCGACGACACCAACGTCAGGCTTCACGCCGCCATCGATGGCCAGGGCCTCATCCTGACGTGCCTGTCCCTGCTGGAGCGGGAGCTGAGCGAGGGCATCCTGGTCGCGCCCTTCCCCATCGCGCTGCCGCACTACTCCTACTACCTCCTGTACCGACCCGATGTCCTCACCAATCCCCAGGCGCGCATCTTCATCGACTGGCTCAAGGCCCAGGCGGCGTGAGCGCCACCCAGGCCTGACGCCGCACCCGAGCAGGGCCGAACCGCAGCGCGGTGTGCCCCGTCGGCCCATGAATGCGGCTCATCCAGGCCGATGAAAAATTCTCACAGGTGGCCAAGTATTTATACTTCGCGCAACTGGCTTTGATTCGAATAATCTCCAGCCTCATAAATCCAATAACATCTGAGCAGGAGATATGCAGTGCGTGAAACTTCCCGCCCACAACCCCATAGAGTCGTAGTTACCGGCGGCAGCGGACGACTTGGACACTATGTGGTCGAACAACTCCACAAGAATTTCTCGGTAAAAGTTCTCGATCTTCGCCCTCCCCGGCAGAATGTGGACTTTGCTCAGGCGAATGTTCTGGACCTCGATACATTGCGCAAAGAGTTCGCTGGCGCCGATGCGGTCATTCATCTTGCCGCAATCGATTTCGATCACCAGGCAAAACCTGAAGACTATATCCATGTAAATGTCCAAGGAACCTGGAACGTACTTCAGGCCGCCAATGAACTGGGCATCCAGCGGGTCGTTCTTTGTTCCAGTATTTCCGCCTGCGGCCTTTCGGAGGCCCATCCGTCCTTCATCCCGGAGTATCTGCCGGTGGATGAAGAACACCCCCACTCTCCCATCCAGGCCTACAGCGTCAGCAAGCAACTGATGGAGAACATGGCGGCCAGCTTCGTTCGCCGTGGCGACATCCAGGTGGTCTGCCTTCGCCCGATGATGGTGCTGATACCCGAGAACATCGCCCCCACGGTCACCCGTGCGGACGACCAGGCGTCCCGTTGGCTGTTCTACTACATCACCCCCGAGGACTGTGCCCGCGCCTTCGAGGCCGCATTGCGCGCCACCCATATCGACAGCGGCAACTTCTTCGTCACCGCGCAGGACAGCTGCCGCGCGGAACCGACCCTCCAATGGGTAGAGCGGGTATTCGGCAAGCTCCCGGAAATCCGCGACCGGGAACGCTACGAATGCGATCCCTACGCCTCGATCTTCTCCGGCGACAAGGCCCGCCAGGCATTCGACTTCGTCCCCCGGAGCAACTGGCGGGAAATCATCGGCTCCTGAGCCATCACGCCGGCTCCGGCGAGCCGGCCTGCTTTCCATTTCGCGACGGAGGATGCACATCCTTAGCTGAACTTGCGTGCATGAAACGAACCCTGGTCGAGGGTCCTGTCCGACTCGAAGCCCCTCGACGCACCCACGAAAGAAAACAATTAGAACGGGGTATATGTAATGACTGTGATCACTGGATCCGATACGGCAACGCTCGTGAATCGTTCAAGCAACGTCAGTCATGGTTCTTCGATTATTGACGACAGCCCGATGACGTTCTTCCACTGGCGCCTGCTGTTGCAGTCCGCCGGCGGCCCCTTCCTCGATGGCTGGTTGCTGAGCATCATTGGTGTTGCGCTGATCGGCATGACCCCCGCACTCGGGCTGTCGGGTACGGATCTGAGTCTGGCGGGCGCCGCGGCGCTCATCGGCATCTTCTTCGGCGGGCTGATATTCGGGCGCATGACCGACGTCATCGGCCGCCAGCTCATGTACACCATCGATCTCATCGTGCTGGTGGTCGGTTCCGTTCTCTGCGCCTTCGTCGACAGCGTCTGGCAGATCATCCTGCTGCGCTTCCTGATTGGTGTCGCCATCGGCGCGGACTACCCCATCGCGACCTCCCTGCTCGCGGAATGGCTCCCGACCAAGCGGCGGGCAGCGATGCTCGGCTCCCTGGTGGTGGCTTGGTTCCTCGGTGCGACGGTCGCGACATTCCTGGGCTTCGCGATGGTCGAGTTCCTCGGCGAAGACTCCTGGCGCTGGATGCTCGCCAGCTCCGGCGTACCGGGCCTGATCATCCTGCTCATGCGTATCGGTACCCCCGAATCGCCGCGCTGGCTGATTTCGAAGGGACGCATCGAGGAAGCCGAGGCGGTGGTGCGGAAGATCTATGGCCAGGATGCGGACCTCTCGTCCATTCGCGAGGCCGAGTCGATCCGTCCCCAGCGCCTCGGCTACTCGGCGCTGCTTCAAGGCGAATACCTCAAGCGCACCTTCTTCTGCGGCATGTTCTACCTCTGCGCCGTCACCCCGGTCTTCGCGATCTATACCTTCGGCCCCGTCATGCTGTCGGCGTTCGGCCTGAACGAAGGCAACCTGAGCAACATCGGCTATGCACTGATCAGCCTGCTGTTCCTGCTCGGCTGCCTGCCGGCGCTGCGACTCTCCGAGACGGTCGGACGCCGCCCCCTGCTGCTGTGGTCCTTCGCCCTGATGATCCTGCCGTTCCTGGCCCTGGGAATCGCGCCCAATGCGCCGGTCGCGCTGATCATCTTCTGGTTCTGCCTGTACGCGGTCGCGTCCGGCGGACCGAACATCCTCGAATGGTCCTATCCGAACGAGCTCTTCCCCACCGATATCCGCGCTACCGCGATGGGCGTCATCACCGCCGTCAGCCGTATCGGAGCCGCCCTGGGTACCTTCCTGCTGCCGCTGTCTCTCGAGCACTACGGTGACGGCGCAACCATGCTGATCATGGCGGGCATGACCGCCGTGGGCTTCATCATCTCGTTCATGCTGGCGCCAGAAACCAAGGGCCGGTCGCTGTCGGAGGCCAGCGGCATCTGATCGATGAACGCAATCGCCAGGCCGAGCCCTGGCGATTGCCCACGTTCCGCGCCGCCGCCGGCGTTTATTTCGTACGCCCTTCGGCGCGTTACAGCTCGGGGCTACCAGCGAAGTGTTCAAGGCCCGGATCGAGGGGCCATTCGCCGGGAGCGCACGTGGGAAACGCCGGCCACTCGCCCATCCGACGTTCCAGCTGCGCCAGGAGAAAGCATCTCTACCAGGCCACAGGTTTGCCAACGCTGGCCAGCAGCCGCCGGGAAACGGCAGACTGTCCACGACGCACCGAGGAACCCGTCATGGAATGCCCAGGCCCGCCCACCCTGCATACCGCGCGTTTGCTGCTTACGCCAATACGACTGGCCGACGCCGAGGCCATCCAGCGTCTGTTCCCGCACTGGGAAGTGGTGCGCTACCTGGATCGCCGCGTGCCCTGGCCCTACCCGACCGACGGTGCGCTGGTCTATGTGCGCGACGTGGTGCTGCCGGCCATGACCCGTGGCGAGGAATGGCACTGGATGATCCGCCTCGCCGGCGAGCCGGAGGATGCCATCGGCAGCATCTCGCTGTTCGATCAGCCGGGCGGTCACCGCGGCTTCTGGCTGGCGCCCGCCTGGCAGGGCCGCGGCTACATGAGCGAGGCCTGCGAGGCGATCAACCGCTTCTGGTTCCAGACCCTGGGCCGGCCGCTGATGCAGGTGCCCAAGGCCGCCCCCAACGAAGGTTCGCGGCGTATCTCAGAACGCGAGGGCATGCGTCTGGTGGGCCGCGACCAAGGTCACTTCGTCAGCGGCGTGCTGCCACGGGAAACCTGGGAGCTTACCCGGGAAGAGTGGCTGGCGCGCCATGCAGACGACTGAGCAGGCCTGGCAGGGCGAACTGTGGCTCGGCGCGGACTTCTGCCTCGTCGCCGGCACCACCGGCCACGCGCGCGCCCACGCCCACTACGCGCACCAGTTGCTGATGGCCCGCGAGGGCGAGGTCACGGCGCTGATCGACGAGCAGCCGCAGCGGGCTGCGCTGCTGGTGATCGCCTCCAACCAGCGCCACGCGATCCTCGACAGGGACCAGAGCGCCGTCACCCTGTTCGCCGAGCCGCTGGCCTTCGAACTGGCCGATCTTGAACGACTCTGCCGGCTGATCGGGCCCGACCTGCAAGGGCTCGCATCAGCTCTGCGCGAACTGCCGCGCCGGCAGCTCGACCCGCGCCTGGAGAAAGCCCTGCAACGCATCCGCGCGCTGGGCGACGGCGCGCTGCCCGCCCAGGCGCTCGCCGAGGAAGCCTCGCTCTCGCTGAGCCAGCTGGAACGGCTGTTCAGCGGCACGCTGGGCCTGTCGGTGCGCCGGCTGGTGCTCTGGCAACGGCTGCGTCAGGCGCTGTGGCTGGCCATGACGGGCGACAGCCTGACCAGTGCCGCCATCGCGGCGGGCTTCGCCGATTCCGCGCACTTCTCCCGCAGCGTGCGCAGTCAGTTCGGCATCCGTGCCGACCTGACGCTACGCCAGTTGAAGCTGCGCCTGCTCGATTAACACGACACCTCTGTCGATCCACGTCTGCCGGGGCGATGAGTTTCGCGGACAAGGTCCGCTCTTACGCCAGCGGTCACGACGGAGCTGACCTGCAGGAGCGAGCTTGCTCGCGAACCTTCCTGTCAGCGCGTACCGATTCCCGCACGCCGCAGCGCTACCGGCAACGGCGCTGGCGGATAAGCCACCTCGACACGACGGAACGGCTCGGCCAACTGATCGAAGTACGCCACCGGGTAGTCGGGGCGGTCGCCGATGCCCAGGTCATCTTCCGCCAGCGCGTAGTCCGGCAGGTGCAGCGCCGTGCCCAGCAGGCGATCCCAGAAGCTGAAGAACAGCGCGAAGTTCACATCCCCCGCCGTGCCGTATTTCAGGTGGTGCAGGCGATGCAGCGGCGCCCAGGCGAACAGGTGGCGCAGTGCGCCGATGCGCATGTCCACATTGCTGTGCTGCAGCAGCAACTGGATGGCGATGGCGAACGCCAGCAGCGCCGCAACTTCCAGCGGAATACCCAGCAACAGCAGCGGCAGCGTGCCGCCGAGGGCTTCGAGCATCTGGTGCAGCGGATGCTTCATCAGCCCGTTGAAGCCATACATGCGGGTGACGCCGTGGTGCACCGCATGCAAGCGCCACAACAGCGGCGAACGGTGGCTGGCGTAATGCACCAGCGTCACGCCGAGATCAGCGATCAGCAGCGCCACCAGCAGTTGCAGCCCCAGCGGCCAATCCGTTGGCCACAGTTCGAAATGCGGCAGCCACAAGGCCACCAGCGGAATCGTCGCAATCCCCAGAGCATTCAACGTCTCGTTGACCAGCGCGTGGAGCAGGTCGCGGGCGCCATCTCCGTGGTTCTCGTTCCAGCCCGCTCGATAGGGCCAGAGCCGTTCGGCCAGGAAGGCCAGCAGGACCGCCAGGGGCAACAGCGCCGGCAGGCAGATCAGCGATACGTCCGCACCGACCAGGTACAGCGCCAGGCCGATGAAGCCGAAGAAGAACGCGGGGGCGTAGAGGTGTCGCATGGTGCAGCTCCAGTGCAGGAAGAGCCGCCAGTTTCGTCGCAGCGCCGTCAGTCGCGCTTGAACAATCCGCGCATTCAACGCCGCCAGGCACACCCCAGTGCGCTGAGCGCCAGTACCAGTGCCGCGCCGGCGTAGGCCCAGAGTGCCGGCACCTGCGGCAGCAGCACGCCCGCCAGGATCGGCCCGAGCCCCGCCCCGATGTCGCGCCACACCGCGTTGCCCGCCAGCGCCTGGATACGCGCCTGCGGGTTGCGCTGCGCCACCAGCGTCACCACCAGCGGCAGTTGCAACGCGCGCAGCACCAGCACGAAGAAGGCGCCGACGAACAGCCAGTAGCTGCCGAACATCAGCAGCGCCAGCGAGGTGGCCAGTGACAGCACGACCAGCATGCGCAGCGCGCCGAAGCGATCGGCCAGGCGCCCGCCGAAGGGGCTGAAGAGCATCTCGCTGAGATAGCGCACCGCCATCAGCACGCCCGCCACCAGCACGCCGGTGCCGCCCAGGTGAGTCTGCGCGTAGAGCGACAGGCCGAAGACGAACAGGCCGTCGAGGGTCACGCCTTCGATGAAGGACCAGGTGGCGATGCTGTCCGGCAGACGCAGGCGGCGGCCGCTATTGGCAGGGATGTCGTGCCCCCTGTCGGGCAGCGCGCGGGCGCGCCAGAGGCCGCACAGGGCGCTGACGCAGAGGACGAAGAAGATGCTGCGCGGGCCCAGCGCCTGGGCCATCAACGCGCCCAGCGGGAGGAACAGCATCGGCCCGATGGAGAGGGTCGCCCGCGAGCGCCCGGCGCGACGTGCGGCGCCCTGTGCTTCAGCGGTGGCGAGGGTCTGGGTGCTGAGGTTGAACGTGGCGAAGCACAGGCCCCAGACCAGCCTCAGGACCAGCAGCACGGCGAAGCCGGACAGGGTCGCGTTGCCCAGCGCACAGGCCGCTGCCGCGAAGGCCGCAAGGCTGCACGCGGCGCGGTCGCCGTGGCGGCCGTAGAAGCGCACCACCCAGCCGTAGCCGACGATACGCACCAGCCGGTTGGCCGCCAGCAGGATGCCCGCTTCCACCAGGGTTACGCCGAAATCGGCGGCGTACATCGGCAGCAGCAGGTACAGCAGCACGTCGCTGGGCAGGCACAGGCTGAGCACCTGGGCGGAGTTGCGCGAATCTCGGTCGGCTCGCTGCAGGGCAGGCGCGGAAGCGGACGACATGACAGCCTCGTGAC
Organism: Pseudomonas sp. ATCC 13867; assembly: GCF_000349845.1. Classification (NCBI taxonomy): domain Bacteria; kingdom Pseudomonadati; phylum Pseudomonadota; class Gammaproteobacteria; order Pseudomonadales; family Pseudomonadaceae; genus Pseudomonas; species Pseudomonas sp. ATCC 13867. The sequence goes on from NC_020829.1 coordinate 3,274,941, forward strand.
AACGACGGGGGCCGCAGGATAACCCGCGCCCCGCCCCGCAGGACAAGCCTTACGCCGACGCCGGCCGCTGTGCTATTGCGCGAGAGAGCGCAGGAAGGAGGCGATCACCTGGCTGCTGCGGCGCTCGGCGAGGTAGTACAGGTAGGTCTCGGTACACACCGGGTCGCCACTGATGCGGATGGCCTTCAGCCGCGGGTCGGCGATGTACTCCGCCTCGGACACCACGCCAATGCCGATGCCGCGGATCGCCGCCTCTCGCAGGGCTTCGCGGCTGCCTATCTCCATGGCGATGCGCGGCGTCACGTCGGCCTTGTCCAGCGTGCGCTCCAGCGCCACGCGGGTGGTCGAGCCCTGCTCTCGACGCAGCAGCGGCTGGCCCTGCAAGGCTTGCAGGGGTACCTCCTCGTTACGCGCGAACGGGTGGTCGATGTGGGCGAAGAGGATCACCGGATGGCGCGCATACAACTGCGCGACGAACGCCGGATCGTCATGCAGCCCGGCGAGCACACCGACGTCGGTGACATAGTTTTCCAGGTCGGCGAGCACCAAGGCGGAGTTGCCGATGCGGATCGACACGTCGATCTGCGGGTAATCGCGGCGGTACAGGTCGACCATCTCGATCACATGGAACGGCCCCACCGCGCCGACCTTCAGCTGCCCGCGGTTGAGCTGGCCGGAATCGCGCAGCAGGTTGGTCGCCTCCGATTCGAGCATCGACATCTGCTGGGCGATCGGCAGCAGCGCGCGGCCCACCGCGGTCAACTCGATGCGCCGGCCACGGCGGTGGAACAGCTCGACGTTGAACTCGCGCTCCAGGCCCTGGATCTGCGTGGTCGCGGTCGGCTGGCTGAGGCCGATGGCCCTGGCTCCGGCGCTGAAGCTGGCGTGGCGGGCCACGGCGAGGAAGGTGCGCAGGCGGGCGGTGGACATCCATAGCTCCTATCAATGGATTTGTGCTCGAACCCATATTGATTTGATGGCGTGACTGTCACATGACAGCCCTAGCTTTGGCGCTACCGAACACAACCTCCGGGTAACGCCATGACTTCGCTGACCAGACTGTTCCGCTTCGCCGTGCTGCCGCTCGCCTTCGCCTCCGCCTTGGCTTCCACTGCCCAGGCGCAGGACGCCCTCACCGTCGGCCTGATTCCCTCCGAGGATTCCCAGGCCATGATCAAGAGCAGCCAGCTGGTCCTCGACCAGTTGCAGGAACGCCTGGGGATGCCGGTGAAGCCCTTCGTGGCCACCGACTACAACGGCGTGATCGAAGCGCTGCGCGCCGGCAAGCTCGACGTCGCCTATCTCGGCCCGTTCTCCTACGTGCTGGCGCATCAGGTCGCCGGCGCCGACGCCTTCGCCGTGGCGGTGACCAGGAAGACCGGCACCAGCGCCTACCACAGCCTGATCATCGCCCGTCAGGACAGCGGCATCCGCAGCCTGGACGACCTCAAGGGCCACACCTTCGCCTTCGTCGACCCCAGTTCCGCCTCCGGCCACCTGTTCCCCAAGGCCGGCCTGGAGCAGTCCGGCCATGACCCAAAGGCGCTGTTCTCGCGGGTGATCTTCTCCGGCTCCCACGACGCCAGCATCCTCGCCGTGGCGAACCGCAAGGTGGACGCCGCCGCCGTGGCCGACCGCATTCTTGCCGGCGCGATCAGCTCGGGGCAGGTCAAGCAGGACGACATCCAGGTGGTGTGGAAGTCCGACGACATCCCCGAATCGCCCATGGTCTGGCGCAAGAACCTCGACCCGGAACTGCAGCAGAAACTGGTTGCCGCGTTCGCCTCGATCAAGGACGTGCCGTGGGGCGACCAGGGCCAGCTGAATGGCTTCCAGCCCACCAACGACGCCGCCTACAACGTCGTGCGCGACACCGCCAAGGTGCTCGACCTCGACCTGCGGAGCCTGAAATGATCCGCGTCGCCCAACTAACCAAGGGCTACGGCGACAACCCGGTTCTGCGCGGGATCGACCTGCGCATCGAGGCCGGCGAGTTCGTGGTGATCCTCGGTCAGTCCGGCGCCGGCAAGTCCACCCTGCTGCGCTGCATGAACCGCCTGGCCCAGGCCGACGGCGGCGAATTGCAGGTGGCCGGCGTCGACGCCATGCAGGCGCGCGATACCCGCGAGCTGCGGCGGCGGGTGGCGATGATCTTCCAGCACCACAACGTGGTGCCGCGCCTGTCGGTGCTGAAGAACGTGCTCACCGGGCGCCTGGGCTGCGTCGGCACCCTCGCCTCGGTGCTGCAGCTGTTCAGCCGCGATGACGTCGCCCTGGCCCGCGAATGCCTGCGCCGGGTGGAGCTGGAACACAAGGCGGAAGCGCGCACCGACTCCCTCTCCGGCGGACAGATGCAGCGCGTGGGCATCGCCCGTGCGCTGGCCCAGCGGCCGCAGGTGATCCTCGCCGACGAACCGGTGGCCAGCCTCGACCCGAAGACCGCGCATCTGGTCATGCACTACCTGCGCGAGGCCACCCGCAAGCTGGGCATCACCGTGGTGTGCAACCTGCACCAGGTAGACCTGGCGCGGGAGTTCGGCGACCGCATCGTCGGCCTCGCCAACGGCCGCCTGGTGTTCGACGGCAGCCGCGAACAACTGGACGACGCGGCCCTGCAGCGCATCTACCAGCAACGCCCGTGCAGCGAGGCAACCGTCTACCAGGCGGCCGCCCGCGCGGTCTACGCCAGCGAAACAGGAGCCGGAGCATGAACCTGCGCAGCCACCACTGGATGGTCGAGATGCCGCACACCAAGCGCGGCTGGCTGACCACCGGCGCCGCCGTGCTGGCGGTGCTCTACCTGTTGCACTGGAGCGCCGAGGGCGCCCAACTGAGCTGGAGCGAACTGGCCAACGGCCTGCCGCAGATCGGCGACTTCCTGAGCCGCTCGCTGCCGCCGGACCTGAGCATCCTCCCCAGCCTCTGGCGCCCGGCGCTGGAGACCCTGCAGATCGCCCTCTGGGGCACCCTGCTGGGCATCGTGCTGGCCGTGCCGCTGGGCTTTCTCGCCGCGCGCAACCTGCACGGCAACCGCTGGCTGTACCTCGCCACGCGCCAGCTGCTCAACGTGATCCGCAGCATCAACGAACTGATCCTCGCCCTGGTGTTCGTCTCCGCCGTGGGCCTTGGGCCCTTCCCCGGCGTGCTGGCCCTGGCGCTGCACGGCGTGGGCATGCTCGGCAAGTTCTTCGCCGAGAGCATCGAGGAAATCGACCAGGGCCCGATCGAGGCGCTGCAGGCCACCGGTGCGCGGCCGTTGCAGGTGATCGTCTTCGGCGTGCTGCCGCAGGTGATCACCGCCTGGATCGCCGTGGTGCTCTACCGCTTCGAGGTCAACCTGCGCTCGGCCACCGTGCTCGGCATGGTCGGTGCTGGCGGCCTGGGCTTCGAACTGGTCAGCAGCCTGAAGCTGTTCAAGTACCAGGAGACCGCCACCTGCATCGTCGTCATCACCGTCATGGTGGTGCTTGCCGACCTGCTCTCCAACCGCCTGCGCCACGCCATCCAGGGTAACGGACGGCACTGACCGCCTGGGCCCCAACCTCTCCCCCTTCCGCCCCAACCTCCTGCCGCGTGTGCCTGCCGGGCACACGCTTGGCAGGCGCACGCCTGGAGTTTGCCCAAGATGCCCGCACCCGCCGTTATCGGTCTGGCCGATGCCCACCTGCGATCAATCGATTGGAACGAAACCGACGAGGCCCCGAGCATGGCCGCACGTTCAAACAACAACAAGGAACTGCCCATGCCTGCCCGATTCCACAATCCGGTCGCCACCGTTTTCGGCGGCGGCAGCCTGGACCGCATCGCCGACCTGTGCGAAGGCAAGGTCGCCCTGGTGACCTTTCCCGAAGCCGCGCAACTGGGGCTGATCGACCGTGTCCGCAGCCTGCTCGGCGAGCGCCTCGCCTACGTCATCGACGACGTGCAGCCCAACCCCGACGTGGCCTGGCTGCGCGATGTGCACGAGCGCTTCTGGCGCGAAGCAGCGGACTGCAGCACCGTCTTCGCCCTTGGCGGAGGCAGCGCCATCGACACCGCCAAGGCGCTGATCGTCGGCACCGCTTCCGGGCACTTCGACGAGCTGCTCGACCTACTGGCCGCCGGCAAGCCCTTCGCCCCGGCGCGCAGCAAGACGCTGATCGCCGCGCCGACCACCGCCGGCACCGGCAGCGAAGTCACGCCCTGGGCGACCATCTGGGACGCCCAGCGGCAGAAGAAGTATTCCCTGCACCTGGACTGCACCTGGCCCAAGGTCGCGCTGATCGACCCGGACCTGATGCTCAGCGTGCCCGCCGGGGTGACGGTTTCCACCGGGCTGGACGCGCTGTCCCACGCGCTGGAATCGATCTGGAACCACAACGCCAACCCGATCTCCGACACCTTCGCCATCTCCGCCATCGAGGACATCCTCGACTGCCTGCCGCGCCTGCAACAGGACCTCTCCAACCGCGAACTGCGCTCGCGCATGGCCCTGGCCGCGCTGAAGGCCGGCATGGCCTTCTCCAACACCAAGACCGCGCTGGCCCACTCCATCTCCTATGAGATGACCCTGCGCCACGGCCTGCCCCACGGCATCGCCTGCTCCTTCACCCTGCCACTGGTGCTGGGCCTGGCCTGGGGCCGCGACGCCGACCGCGACCGCACCCTGCAGCGGGTGTTCGGCCACGACCTTGCCGGCGCGCAGAAGCGCCTGCGTGAATTCCTCCATCGCCTCGGGGTCAAGACCGAGTTCGGCGACTACGGCGTGACTGCCGCCGAAGCCGAAGCGATGATCAACTTCGCCATGCAGGGTGCCCGAGGACGCAACTTCATCGGCTCGCAAGCCGCCTGACGCCGCCCCTCATTGGGCGGCCCCGGCGGCCGCCTTTTCCTGTTGCACCAAAAAAGAGTGCCGACACGCCGAGCTTTTAGCCGGCGCGAGCGAACAAGAAGGAAAACCACCATGAACCGTGCACAAACCCTGTCTGGCCCCATCCCCGCCGTCACACCATTCCGCCTTGCTCAGTGGCGCATGCTGCTGGCCGCGATGTTCTGCTACCTGTTCTTCTACACCGGGCGCCAGACCTTCGGCTTTGCCATCCCCGGCATCCAGGCCGAGTTCGGCCTGAGCAAGGAGACCCTCGGCTGGGCCTCCAGCGCCATGCTGTGGATGTATGCCATCGGCCAGGCCATCAACGGCAACCTCGCCGACAAATTCGGCGGGCGACGCATCATGAGCCTGGGCGCGGCGCTATCCTGCGCAGCCAATTGGGTCACCAGCTTCGCCGGCGGCTTCGGCAGCCTGATCCTGCCGTGGGGCATCAACGGCTATTTCCAGGCCCTGGGCTGGGCGCCGGGCAGCCGCCTGCTGTCGAACTGGTGGAGCGCCGCCGAGCGCGGGAAGGTCTACGGCTTCTATGTGTTCGCCGCCGGTTGCGCCTCGGTGCTGTCCTACGTCACCTCGGTAGTGGTGATCGACGTGCTGCACCTGGAGTGGCGCTGGATCTTCCGCCTGCCGGTGCTGCTGATGCTCGCTGGTGGCATCGTGTTCTTCCTGGTGGCCCGCGAGCGCCCGCAGGACATGGGCTTCGAACCGCTGGCCGACACCGGCGTGGCGAACGCCGAGGACCGCGCCAGCGAAGCCGCCCACGGCGAGGAAGAAACATCGACGCAACGCTACCTCGCCGTGCTGAAGAACCCGCGCCTGCTGGTGGCGGCGCTGTCGCTGGGCTTCCAGAACGCCGCGCGCTACGGGCTGATCGTCTGGGTGCCGGTGCACTTCCTCGGCGCCGACTGGCAGAAGGGCCAGAGCTTCATCGACCCGAAGTGGATCACCATCGCCCTGCCCGTCGGCATGGCCGTGGGTGCGCTGAGCAACGGCTGGGTGTCCGACCGCCTGTTCGGCAGCAAGCGCTACCGCGCGATCATGCTCTACATGGTGCTGGGCGCCCTCACCAGCCTGTGGATGTGGAGCCTGCCGGCGCACAGCGGGGTCGGTCTGCTCGCGCTGTTCTTCTGCGGCTTCTTCGTCTACGGCCCGGCGTCGAGCTTCTGGGCGCTCTGCCCGGACCTGGTCGGCGCGCGCCGCGCCGGCACCGCCACCGGGATCATGAACTTCTCCTCCTACCTCTTCGCGGGCCTGGCCGAACCCCTGATCGGTCGTATGCTGGACACGACCGGCAATACTTCACTGATCTTCATCGTGGTCACCACGGCCTGCGTGTGCAGCGCGGTGGTCGCCCTGTTCGTCCGGCGCTGAGGGCACGGCCATGTGGCAAGCCCCGGAGCCAGACGCCTCCTATAAAAAGAGAAGCCATGTACCAGTACCACAAGTGGTTGCGCTCCTTTCATGCCGTGGCCCGCACCGGCAGCTTCACCCAGGCGGCGGCGCTGCTGAGCGTCGGCCAGCCGACCATCAGCGAGCAGGTCAGCGGCCTGGAGAAGCGCTTCTCAGTCGAGCTGTTCCATCGTCGCGGCCGCTTCATCGAGCTGAGCCCGGCCGGGCAGCAGCTCTACGCGATCACCCAGGGCCTGTTCGGCCAGGAGGACGAAGCCTTGCAACTGCTGCAGAGCTTCCAACAGCGCAAACAGGGCATGCTGCGCCTCGGCGCGGTGTCGCCGCCGATCGCCATGAGCCTGACCTACTCGCTGATGCAGCGGTACCCGGAGATCGAGCTGGAGACCTCCTTCACCAGCGAGGCCGGCACCCTGGAGCGGCTGTACAACTTCGACATCGACGTGGCGATCCTCGCCCTCTCGGAGTTCGACCAGCGCCTGAGCACGCAGCTCTACCGCACCTGCCCGATCCTCGCGGTGGTACGCGACGACCACCCCTGGGCACGGCAGGAATCGGTCAGCGTGCAGGAGATCGCCAAGGAGCGTGTGGTACTGCGCGAGCCGGCCTCGCGTACCCGTCAGCTGGTGGAGGAAGGCTGTCGCCAGCACGGCGTGGAACTGGACTGCGCGATGCAGCTGAACAGCCGCGAGGCGATCGTACATGCGGTGGTACACGGCATCGGCGTGGGCTTCGTCTCGGCGGTGGAGTACGCCGACCGGCCGGGCACGCGCTCCATCGCCTTCGCCGAGGACCCGTTCCACATCAGCTACTACCTGTGCTGCCTGGGCATCCGCCGCAAGCGGCCGATCATCGCCGAGCTGTTCGACTCCACGGCCTGATCGTCAACTCGAACAACCCCTGACATCGCGAGCCTGCCACGACGCCGGGCGGGCCGCGCTCATTCTCAAGAATCCCCTCACAGGAGCATCACCATGCACTACCAGCAACCCAAGCAACTGCAAGCCGCCATCCTCGACTGGGCCGGCACCGTGGTCGACTTCGGCTCCTTCGCGCCGACGCAGATCTTCGTCGAAGCCTTCGCCAAGTTCGGCATCCAGGTCAGCCTGGAAGAGGCCCGTGGCCCGATGGGCATGGGCAAGTGGGACCACATCCGCACCCTGTGCGACATTCCCGCCATCGGCGAGCGCTACAAGGCCAAGTTCGGCCGCGTGCCGAGCGACGACGACGTCACCGCCATCTACGAGCGCTTCATGCCGCTGCAGATCGAGAAGATCGCCGAGCACTCGGCGCTGATTCCCGGCGCGCTGGACGCCATCGCCGCACTGCGCAAGCAAGGGCTGAAGATCGGCTCCTGCTCCGGCTATCCGGCGGTGGTGATGGAGAAGGTCGTGGCCCTGGCGAAGACCAACGGCTACGTCGCCGACCATGTGGTCGCTACCGATGAAGTGCCCAACGGCCGCCCGCATCCGGCCCAGGCGCTGGCCAACGTGATCGCCCTGGGCATCAACGACGTGGCGGCCTGCGTGAAGGTCGACGATACCTGGCCGGGCATCCTCGAAGGCCGCAGCGCCGGCATGTGGACCGTGGCGCTGACCTGCTCGGGCAATGCCCTGGGGCTGACCTATGAGCAATACAAGGCGCTGCCAGCGGAGAAGCTGGAGCAGGAACGCCGCCGTATCGGCCAGATGTTCGAAGGCTCGCGCCCGCACTACCTGATCGACACCATCGCCGAGCTGCCGGCGGTGATCGAAGACATCAACGCGCGCCTGGCGCGGGGCGAGATGCCGCAGGGCTGCTAGTTCTTCCCACGAGAAGGGCCCGTACACGCGGGCCTTTTTTGTGCCACCGTAGGAGACAGTCGAGCGACAGCGTCGAAATCACGCCGTGCAGGTCTTTCAGCCGTGGATGGGGACTGAACGGCTACATCCAGTCGATGGGTTTCGCCCCTGGCAGTCGCTTGCTTTCCAACTGGCGGGACGATCGCCGGCGCGCCCGTCGGGCGCCGCTCGCTGAAGTGCCGGCAGGACGGCTGCGCAACTGCGACATCCTGTACTTGGCGCTGAACCTTGCCGATTGAGGGTCGAAACGCCAATGCCGGCACGGGGACCGGGTTGTGCCTGGCACAGCCCGATTCCCTTGCCGGCGGCAGTCAGACCCGCTCGATCCCCGGCATCGTCCACTCCCCGCTCACCACCTGCCGCTGCGGTCCGTAGATCCGCAGGATCAGGTTGAACGGCCCCTGCCGCGTCGAAGGCAGCCAGTTCGCCTGCTCCACCTTGCCAGGCGCGTCGGCCTGGATGTAGAGCGTCACGCCGCCATCGGCATCGCGCACCAGCGGATCGCGGCTGCTCAGGCAATAGCGCTGGATGGGGTTGTCCACCAGTTGGCGATCCGGCAGGTCGTAGAGGGTCAGCGACCAGAACTCCCTGGCCGGCGGCAGTTGCCCCGGAGCGAAGCGCAGCCGGTAGCGCCGGCCACCCTGCAGCGGCTGCTTCGCACTGTCGAAGCGGCTGCCCAGGTAGATGGCCTCCTCCACGCTGTTGCCATAAATGCCGCTGGCCGCCGCGGCCGCTCGGCTCAGGTAGTCGTTGTGCATGGCAGCGCGCGTGCCGAACAGGCCGGCGGAGGAGCGCAGCGTGGCGCCCTTGGCCTTCAGCTCGGCCACGCCCTGCTGGATGCCGGCGGCCAGCGCCTGGCGTTGCGCCGGGCCGAGCGCCGCCGGGTCGAACGCCAGGCCTGCGCCGATGCCGACACGGGCGAAACGCTGGCGCAGCTCAACCTCGCTCGGGTCCGTCGGACAGAAGGCGAGAATCCGGTTGAGGTGCGGGATGAAGCCGGCGCCCAGGTCACGCGGCATTTCCCAGGGCAGCCAGTTGACGACGGGGGCGGCAGCGGGCGCCGGAGTGCCGCTGAACGCATGCAGGGGGCGCAGCCGGTATTGCTGCTGGAGCTCGCGCACCGCCGGCAGGTCGGCGGCGCTGCGCAGACCGGTGCGGCCCAGGATCATGGCGATCTGCGTTCCGCTGCGCAGCACCTGGCGGATACCGGCCGGCGCCTCGCCCTTCCAGTCGGGCCCGGCAACCAGGTAGTCGCCGGCCTCGCGGCCAGTGGCGAGCACGCCGACATAGCCGAAGTTGAAGGTGTACTGGTCAACCAGCTGGTGCACGTAGTAGCGGTCGTCGGCCACCGCCGGCACGCTGAGCACCCAGGGCTCGGCGCGCAGGTCGAGCCAGGCCCAGGAGTATGGGGTGTCGTTGTTGGGCGTCACCACGTCGCGGTTCTTCGGGGTGAACAGCTCGCTGTAGTGGCGGAACACGCCGAAGCCGCCGACGTACTCCGGCCCCTGTGGATCGAGTGCCTGCTTCTGCATCGTCTGGTAATGCATCAACATCGGGTAGGCGTAGATCCAGGCTTGGCGAACGATGTCCCGGAACACGGCAGGATCGCTTTCCAGTTCGGCGGGAGCGGCCAGAAGCCAGTTCGGCACACAGCCCAGGCCGAAGCCAAGCGCACCGCTGGCGCCGAGGAAACGGCGGCGGGTCAGAAGTGGATTCATGGCTTACTCCTGGCTGGCGACCGGCTGTACGGCCGGCGGCTGGTAGTCGCCCTTGAGCGCGCTGGCCTGCGGCAGGTACATGCGCAGGATCAGGTTGAACGGCCCCCGGGGCGCCGGCAGCCAGTTGTCGGTATGGGTTGGCTGGGCGTGCTGGATGGTCAGGGTCAGGCCGCCATCGGCGTCCTTCTTCAGCCCGCCTTCGCTGTTGAGCGTGTAGCGGTTGAGCGGGTTGGCCGCGAGCATCTGGGTCTTGCCGTCGTACAGGGTCACCGACCAGAAGGCGTCCACCGGCGGCAGTTGGCCGGGGGCGAAGCGCAGGCGGTATGCCCGTCCGCCATCCAGCACCTGGCCGCCGGCATCGACACGGGTGACCGGGTACATGGCCTCTACCGCGTCGTTGGCGTAGAGGTACTTCCAGGCCACCGCCGCGCGGGTCAGGTCATCGCTGCCGTAATGGCCGACATTGGTCGGGAATGTCTGCCAGCCATTGCTCGGTTTGGAGAAACCTTCGGTGGCGGCGAGTACCTTGTTGCGGCCCTCCTCCGCCCCCTCGGCCACGGCCTGGGCGATATCCGCCGGCAGTTGCGCGGGGTCGAAGGGTTTGCCGGTGCCCACGCCGATCTGCGCGAACCGCGCCAGGCGCTCCCGCTCCTGCGGGTTCCAGGCGTGCCAGGTGGACAGCGCGTTGAAATCGACGAAGACGTTCTGCGCCGGCCCCTGCTTGGTCGGCTGGTAGGGCGGCACGTCCATCTTGTGCGGCAGCAGGGTCGGCTGGGTGCTGCGCAGCGTGTAGCCCTCCATCACCGCCTTGGCGGCGGCCAGGTCGGCTTCGCCATCCACGGCGGTGCGGCCGAGCAGGAACAGGATGCGGCTGGGCGAGCGGATCACCTTGCCCTGGAAGCCCTCGGGCTGCTTGCCGTCCCAGTCGGGGCCGGCGATCAGGAAACTGCCGGCGGCGCGGCCGGTGGCGCGGGTGCCGATGTAGTCGAGATTGTCGGTGCGCATGTCGATCAGCTGGAAGCTGTAGTAACGCCGGGGCACCGCCGGCACGTCGAGGACCACCGGGTGCTCGCGCAGGTCGAGCAAGGCGTAGGAATAGAGCGTGTCGTTGTTCGGCGAGACCACGGTGCGGTCTTCCGGGCCGAGCAGCGTGGTGCGGTTGTACAGGTGGTTGACCGGCAGCTTGGCGGCGATGGCCTGCAGGGTCTTGCCGTGTTCGGCGGTGGCGTAGGCGAACAGGTAGGCCTGTTCGGCCAGCTCGCGGGCCTGCTGCGGACTCGGCGCAGCCGCCCAGGCGTGGCCGGCGAACAGGGGAAGCAGGGCGAATGCAGGCAGCCAGTGGCGCATGGGGTGTTCCTCGTTGTTCTTGTTGGAATGGCATGGGCCGGCCAGGCGAACGCCGGAACCCGATGTCCGGCCAGAGTGCGCTACGCGGCGGCACCGGGGGTTAGCGCCAGCGGACAAAAAACGATCACGGCGCCGGAGGACCACCCAGTCCGGCGTTGAGCGCATGCCGGCTGGCATGCCTTGTAAAAAATGCCATCCCCATGACGCGGGGGATGGCGCAGGAGCCCCGGCCACGTCCGGCCGGGGAAGGAGCAGAGATCTACTTGGCCCAACGACGCAGGTCGGATGGCGTGTAGTCGCTGATCTTCGCGTGCTGCCCGGTCTTCAGGCCGGTGCTCTCCTCGTTCATCAGGCCGTTGACGAAGTAGCGCCCGCTGATCAGGTCATAGGCCGCGGCCAGGGCTTCGAAGGTGAATTGCTTGTCGTAGTACGGCATGGCGTGGGACTGGTAGTTGCGCCACAGCTCGCCACGGCTGTCGTACAGCTCGCCGAGGAGGATGTTCCAGCTGTCCTCGTCGAGGTAGTAGCGGCGCTTGCTGTAGACGTGGCGCGCGCCGGGCTTGAGGGTCGCTTCCACGACCCACACGCGGTGCTTCTCGAAGCGTGCGAGGTCGGGGTTGATATGGCCGGTCGTGAGGATGTCGGCGTACTTCACCGAGCGGTCGTACAGGCGGAAGCTGTTGTAGGGCACGAACAGCTCCTGCTTGCCCACCAGCTTCCAGTCGTAGCGGTCCGGCGCACCGTTGAAGCCGTCGAGGCTGTCGGCGGTGATCATGCCGTCGCTGTAGCGCGCGCTGTTGTCGTAGGCGACCAGCGGGGCGCGGCGCACCCGGCGCTGGCCGGGGATGTACTGCCAGGCCGCGCGCGGCTCGGCCACCTGGTCCATCGGCTCGTGGGTCAGCACCGCCTCGCCGGACAGCCGCGCCGGCGCCAGCACGCGGGTCTTGAACAGGTACAGCAGGTTGGCGCCCTGCGGCAGGTCGTCGACGGTCTCGGCGTAGTTCATGTCGGTCTGCGAGCGGACCAGGCTGTAGACGCCGTTCTCCTTCACGTTGGCCGAGCTGAAGGTGCGCTCGATACTGCCGCCGCGGTAGCGGGTGATATGGTTCCAGATCGCCTCGACACCCTCCTTCGGCAGCGGGAAGGGCACGCCACGCTGGTAGTTCAGCACGCCGTTGCCGCCGTCGGCGAGCTTGGCCTTGCTGGCATTGTCGCGGGTCGCGGCATTGATCTCCTCGGGCAGCCGCGCGCTGCGGTGGCTGGGGTAGACATTGATCTTGTAGGTGTTCGGATAACGCTTGAGCATCGCCTGCTCGCCGGGGCTGAGCCACTGGCTGTACTGCCCGGCGTTGGCCGGGGTGATGGTGAACAGCGGCTTTTCGGCGGCGTAGGGATCGGCATAGCCACCCTTGGCGTCGACCTGCCCGGCGTCGGGTTTCAGGCCGCCGTCCCAGGCGGGGATGCTGCCGTCGGCGTTGCCGGCCTTCTCGGCGCCGACCGGGGTCAGGCGGTTGCCGAGATCGGCCACGGTGTCGGCGTGGGCGCAGAACGCCAGGCCCAAGGCCAGTGCCAGGGCGGAGATTTTCGCAAGTTGCATGGGGCGGTTCCTCAGAAGTCGACCTTGGCGCTGACGCTGTAGAAGTCGCGGTCGTCGAGCGTGCTGTACGTGTTGGAGCCGAAGAAGCTGTTGTATCCGAACTCCAGGCTGTAATCGTTCAGGTAGTTGAAGGCCAGCGACAGGCCGGCGGCCATCTGCCCTTCCTGGAACGGCCCGCCCGGATCGTAGGAGTAGCCCTCCACGTCGTGGCGGAAGTTCAGGCTGGGCAGCATGTTCACCCCCGGCAGCACGTCGCTGTATTCCAGGCCGGCGCGCAGGCGATAGCCCCAGGACCAGGGCGTGGTGAAGCCGTCGTCGGTGCAGTAGCGGTTGGTCACGCCGCTGGCCACGGTGTTGCATTTCGAACCATTGAGCGGCGCGCTGCGGCCGAAGGCGGAGTTGCGCCCCAGGCGCTCGTCGCCGACATCGCCCACGTGCACCACGCCGGCCTCGCCCAGCAAGGTCAGGCGCGTGGCGCCGAGCACATGGTCGATGATCTGGGTGGCCGAGGCAGTCATCTGCCACACCGGCTTGCGCTCCCAGCCGTCCAGGGTCTGGCCGGTGGTGGAGGCGTTGGCCGGCACATCGGTGATCGACGAACTGCCGCCAGGACCGCTGATCATCGCCACGTTCATGTCCGGTCCGTTGAGCGCCACCGGCATGTTCGGCCGGTAGCTCAGCTCCGCCGCCAGCGAGGTGCCCCAGCCGGGCAGCGCACCGTTGATGCTCAGGCCGTAGAGGTTGATGTTCTCCGGGAACGCCGCCGCATAAACCGGCCCCTGTACGCGACCGAGCGGGAAGCTGCCGGGTTTGCTGACATCCCGCGCGGTGAGCGCCAGGTACGGCAGGCGCGCGTGATAGTTCACGTAGTAGAAGGCTGCCTCGGCGTCATTCAGCGAGCTGATCAGCGTGCGCAGGGCGACGCCCCACTGGCCCTGGTCGGAGGGGTCCTGGTCGGCGCCGTGGGCCACGTACAGGCCGCTGGCCTGCATCTGCGCGTCGGTCTGCACCTGGCTCAGGTACAGCGGGCCGCAGCCGGGCTGAATGGCGTCGCTGGAGGCGAAGAAGGTGCCGCAGCCGTCCAGCACGCTGGGGCGCCAGTTGTACTGGTAGAAGCCTTCGAGGTTGACCTTGTCGGTCAGGCCGAGGTTGAACGAGAGCATCTCCACCGGCAGTTGGCCTTCCTTGATGTCCACGCCGGGCTTGTTGAAGGCGCTGTAGTCCAGCGGGTTGATCACGTTGATGCCGTTCTGGATCAGGATCGCCTCGCCCCAGGACAGCACCTGCTTGCCGAGCTTCAGGTTCAGCGGATGTTCGTCGACGTCGAAGTCCTTCCACACGTAGGCGTCGAGCGTATCGAAACCGTGGAAGCGCGCCAGGGTCGGCCAGCCGTCGTCATCGAAGTCCTTGAAGCGGCCGTCGCCAGTCTCGTAGGCGTGGTCGTACCAGTACTTGAAGCGGACGAAGGCACCCTGCCCCTGGCCGTCCAGGCTGAAGTCGGTGAGGCCCTTGAACATCTGCGAGATGGGGTCGCCCTTCTTGAAGTTCAGGCGGTTGTCGTCGGCGCTGATGCTGGTGCCGTCGGCGTTGCCGATGTGCTGGGCCTGCATCGCGTTGGCGTGGGTCATCAGATGGCGGTCGGGGTCCTGCGCCGACCAACTGGCGCCCAGGCTCAAGGTGGTCTTGGTCGACAGGCTCCAGTCGTCGTTCAACTCGAAGGTGGTGGCGTGCGCCGGCAAGGCGCCAGCGACCGCCAGGGCGAGCAGAAGCGGTCGGGCAGTGCAGTGCTGGCGTCGCCCCCTGGACACACGGGGGGCGAGGGCCGGATGGATTCTTGTCATTATGGGCTCCGGATGGGTTGTACCGCGGGCCAACCTTGACGGCAGCGCGCGCGGCGAGCACAAGCCGGGAACGACAAATTTCGATCATGCCTGGCATTGGCCCAGGCGGAACTGCTTGGGCGTGACGCCGAAGCGTTTGCGGAAGGCGCGAATGAAGTTGCCGCTCTGGCGATAGCCGATGCGCTCGGCGATGCGCTCGATGGGCTGGTCGGAGGCGCGCAGCCAGATGCGCGCCAGGCTCAGGCCATCGCCCTCCCCGGCATCCCGCGCGCCACGCCATTGCTGGCGCAGGCTGTGGTAGAGGAACTCGTTGGCGCCCGGCAGCGGCGTGGCCAGCAACGCCGTGGGCAGCAGCAGGAACGGCGATGGCGCGACACGCCAGGGCACGCCCCAGCCAGCCAGCGTCTCGCCGCAGTGCTGGTGTGGCGCGATGCCCGCTTCGATGAAGGTCGCCGCCGGCTGGGCAATGCGCCGGGCGATGTTGCGGATCAGCGTCAGCACGGCGGCGTCGAGGCCGAAGTGGTGCAGGTCGTCACGCATCAGCCGCAGGCCCAGGCGCGTCACCGCCCCCTCGTCGAGCAAGCGCGCCTCCACGCAGTTGGTCACGCTCGGCAGGTGCTCGCAGAAGGCCGCGAGGCTGGCACCCAGGTCCGGTGCCGAATCCAGCAGGATATTGAGCCCTTGCAGGCAGTGGGTCGCCATGCCATTGACCAGCTCGCAACCAAAGCGCGGATTGCCGCTGGCGCGCTCACACTCGCGCCACAGCCGCTCCACCTGCTCGGCGGGAATGCAGGCGCGATGGTCCTCCAGCTGCGCCTCGGCGATGCCGGCCCGCAGGCGCAGCTCGGCGGCGCTCAGCCCGAGGCGAGCGGCATGCAGCAGGATGGTGCTGGCAAAGGCACTGGATGCGAAAAGCAGCGGCGACATGGCGGATTTCCCTCCGGCAAACGGGTTTACTAGACCAGCTCCTTCTGCTATCCATCAAATTCATTTAACTCAACATTTCTATGCATTGGATGCATGATGGAACTCAGACAGCTCCGCCACCTGATCGCCCTCGCCGACCACCAGAACTTCCAGCGCGCCGCCGACGCCATCGGCCTCAGCCAGTCGGCGCTGAGTCGCAGCATCCAGTCGCTGGAACGCGACCTGGACTGCGAGCTGGTGGACCGCCAGAGCCGCGAGTTCCGTCTCACCGGCCAGGGCGAGCTGGTGTTGCAGCACGCCCGCCGGCTACTCGCCGGCACCCACTCGCTGCGCAACGAACTGGAACAGTTCAACGGCCTCAACGCCGGCGAGCTGCGCTTCGGCTGCGGCCCCTACCCCGCACAACTGCTGGTGCCCGAGGCGATGGCCGATTTCATCCGCGCACACCCGGCCATCGACGTCGGCTTCCTGATGGGCGACTGGGAGCAGATGACCCAGTTGCTCAAGGAAGAACAGGTGGAGTTCTTCATCGGCGACGCCCGCAATTTCGCCGGTGACCCGGATTACCGGGTGCGCTGGATGGAGCTCCGCCCCGGTCGCTTCTTCTGCCGCCACGGCCACCCGCTGGCGGCGCGACGGACACTGAAGCTGGCCGACCTGCTCGACTACCCGCGCGTGGGCACGCGCATCCCGCCGCCGCTGCGCAAGGTGCTGGCCGAGGTGATCGGCGAGCGCGACTTCCACATGAACATCGAGTGCGCACAGTTCGCCGCCATCCTGCACATCGTCGCGCGTTCCGACGCGGTGGGCCTGGCGGCGGTGGAGGCGCTGCACGCGCCCGTGCAGCGCGGCGAGGTAGCCTTGCTGAGCATCGCCGATGTTCCCCAGGACCGCCCCGAACTGCGCCTGCATTACGGCATCGTCAGCCGCGCCGACTACGGGCTGTCACCGGCGGCACAGGCGATGATCGAGACGATCCTGGCGGCGGACGAACGCCTGCCGCGCGGCCTGGACAGCACCGGCTGACGATCGCCGGTGCGCAGCGAACGGCAGAACGGCCGCGCCCCCCCGTACCAACGGCAGCCGCGATTGACCGCTACCCCTGTGCCCCCACGTGCTGCGGTGACAAAGCCCGGCCGCCGGCAAATGCCCGTTGCACCTGGCGGATCGCTCGCTCCATCGCCTGCTCGAAGCGGTAGCGGTCCTCCACATACAGGCACAGCTCGATACGTACCGACAGCTCCAGCGGCAGCGGGCTCTGGCGCAACCCGAGGAGCCCGGCGACGCGGCTGGGCAGGGTCAGTCCGTACGGGCGCCGGTCGGCGACCAGGCGCGCCGCCAGGGCGCTCTGCAACGTCAGGGCGATGTTCCGGCGCTGTCCGCGCAGGCCCAGCTCCAGATCGATCGGCGCCAGCCCGTCGCGGCGCTGGGACAGCTGGATCTGCGGCACCCTCAGGTACTCCTCCCACGTACGCGGCGGCTGCGCGAGCGCCTCGCCGTGGGCGAACACGTAATGGTCGCCCAGCAATGGCACCTTGCGCAGGCCGCTCTGGCGGGACAGCGGCTGGTCGATGTCGATCAGCAGGTCGAGTTTGCCACTGGTGAGCTCCTGCAGCGCGTCACGCCGGCGGCTCTGGTAGAAACGCGGCTGCCAGTCGGCGTCCGGGTTTTCCAGCAACGCCTCCAGCAGCGTCGGCTGGAAGGCCTCCGGACAACTGACGCGCAGGACCCGCGCAGCCGGTTGGCCGTGGGCGGCGGGCGTATGGCCGAGGGCTTCACGCAGACTCTCCAGGGCCTCGCGGATCGAGCCGGAAAGCCGGTGTGCCACCAGCGTCGGCGCCACGCCCAGGTGGGTCTTGACGAACAGCGGGTCGTCGCAGAGCTGGCGCAGGCGACGCAGGGCGTTGCTCATCGCCGGCTGGGTCAGGCCCATGACCTCGGCGGCGCGGGTGATGCTGCGCTGGTGATAGATGGCGTCGAAGGCCAGCAGCAGGTTGAGGTCCAGTTGGCGGAGGTCGAGCATGGCGGGTACCGCGGCATACGCTGAAACGGGTCGCCGATGCTAGGGAACGACGCGCGTCGCCGCCCCAGCCGGAAAGGACAATTTCCGATCATCCGTGCCGCCGGCCGACAAGAGGCCTCGTGCCAGGACGTCCCGGACAACGGCGGGCGCCGGCCTGACGCGACCTGGCGAACGGCAACCTCGGAACCGGAAGCGGTCGCCCGGCGCGGCTTGTCGGTGCCGGACGGAATGCGTAAGGTCATCCCGCCTGCCCTGCGGAGCTTCCGTTCGAAATGAGTCCTCTCGCTTCCTCCGTGTCCAACGCCTTCTATGCACCGACGCTGCTGCCGGCGATGGAAGAGTTGCTGTCCCGCGGTGTCGCTGGAGAGGAACTGGAGGCCTGTTTTCGCCGGACCTTGCTGGAGCTGCGCATGCCGCTGGTGCGTGTGCCGCTCTTCCTCTCGCGGCGATTCTGGGACCTGGCCGAAGCGGCCAGCGGCGACGCCGCCATCGGACTGTTCGCCGGCAAGCGCTTCGTCTCCACCCTGACCAACGGGCTGACCTATCTGTTCGATGTCGCGCCGACCCTGGAGTCGGCCTGCACTTATTTCGCCGAGTACTTCCCTTACTTCAACGGCTCGCTGCGTGCCGAGTTGCGCGCGCAGGGCGACAGCATCGCGCTGGTGCTGTCCGAGCGCGGAGCCCTGCTGTCCGGCCGGCAGAGTCGCGAGTACACGGTGGTCGGCGTCTGCAGCCTGCTGAGGCGCAAACTGTTGGCCAGCGGCATCCTCCAGGACCCGCTGCTGGGCATCGATCTCCCCGGCAGCGGGCCTTCGGACCCCGCGCCGTACACGCAGGCGTTGCGCACACCGGTGCACTGGCGCGCGCATGACACCGACGTCGTCATACGGCTGCGGCCGGAGGTCTACCGCCGCCCCTTGTCGCCCCCCAACCCGGAGCTGGAAGCAACCCTGGTCGGGATAGTGGAACAAGCGCGCGGGCAGACGCAGAGAACCCTGCTGGACGAGGCCGCCGACTACATCGCGTGGTCCATGCCGCAGGGCGCCAGCTTCCAGTCCTTCTGCGAAACGCACCATCTGACCGAGCGCACCGCCGCGCGGCGGCTGCTGGGACATGGCTGGCGCTACAGCGAACTGCTCGACGAACAGCGCCGCTACAGGGCGATGGACCTGCTGGAAAACCCTGCGCTGTCATTGGCGGAGATAACCGACCAGCTCGGCTATGGCGACCTGCAGAGTTTCTCCCGGGCGTTCACCCGCTGGTATGGCACCAGCCCTGGCGCCTGGCGCAACGCCCTGCCGCGCTGAGGCAGCCATCCCGGCCTGGCGCGGACGCTCGATCCCCTCTTCACCCACTCGGCTCGACCTGAGGCGAACGGCCGTCGGACCGGGCACTCGCCGATTCCCGCAATGGCGCCACGCCGTACACGGGTCGGCTTGCAAATTACATTAGCGCTAATGTAATTTACTACCAGCGGTTGGAGACGCACGATGAACAGAAAGAACGAACCCGGGCTGGGCGAGCTGCTGCGCTATGTGTCAGAGCTGGTGGAGCTCGGCGCCGAAGAGCGTTACCAGCAGATGGGCCTGAACTATCGAGCGCGCTATACCCCGGTGCTGCGCGCCATCCGGTCGGGCGCGCAAACGGTCACCGAAATCACCGCCCGCACCCACCTGACCCAGGGCGCCATCAGCCAGACCGTCGGCCAGATGGAAGCTGACGGCGTCATTTCCCGACAGCGTGGCGACGATGGCCGCAAGAGCGTCATCCAGCTGACGCCCGCCGGAAAGCGCTTGGTGAGCACACTCAACTCGCACTGGGCCGCGACCTTCGAAGCCATCGAGCAGCTCGAAAACGAGATCGGCCACCCATTGCGCCGCGTACTTGAAGACACAGCGAAAGCCCTCGAAAGGCAGGGCTTCTCGCAGCGCCTGAGCAACGTCATACACGGCCTCGACGCGGGAGTCCCAAGCCATGAATAGTCCGGACATGAAATTGAGGAACTGGTTCGACCAGGGCGGACAGGCCTACGCGCGCTTCCGCCCCGAATACCCGGCGGAACTCGCGGCCTATCTGGCCTCGCTGGCTCCCGACCGGCTGCTCGCGGTCGACGTCGGCTGCGGCAGCGGCCAACTGACCCGCCAACTGGCCGAACACTTCAGCGCGGTGGTCGGGTTCGATCCCAGCCTGGATCAGATCACCCACACGGCGCCACGGGAAAACATCAGCTACGGCTGCGCCCAGGCGGAAGACCTTCCCCTGCTCAGCCGCAGCGCCAGCCTGATCACCGCCGCGCAGGCCGCGCACTGGTTCGACCTGCCCAGGTTCTACGCCGAAGTGCGCCGGGTGGCGAAACCCCATGCGATCCTCGCGCTGATCAGTTATGCCGTACTGCGCCTGGAAGGCGCGCTGGGCGCTCGCTTCGAGCCATTCTACTGGCAGGAGATCGGCCCTTACTGGCCTGCCGAACGCGCGCTGGTGGACAGCGGCTACGCGACCATCGACTTCCCCTTCGACGAACTCAAAGGCCCGGAAATAGCCATCCGCCTGGAGTGGAACCTGGAGGAGTTCCTCGGCTACGTCTCTACCTGGTCGGCAGTGCGCAGCGCCAGGGAAGCCGGACGCGAAGACCTGCTGCGGCGGTTCGCCGCCGAGTTGGCCGAACGCTGGGGAGACCCCGCCACCCGGCACCCCGTCAGTTGGCCCATCAACATGAGGATCGGACGCCTATGAGCCCTCACCAGCCGTTACCGCTCACCGTCGGACTGTCCCGCCGCGAAACCCTGGCCGTGGCTAACCGGCACACATTGCTTTAGCAACAACGACTGGCGAGAGTCGGGGAATGATGATGCGATCGGCTGGGCCCTTCCCCGCGAGCGCGACGGGAACACTCGACGCTCGCCGGGGTTACAATCGCGCCAGCGCCGATTCCCCGGATCGGGCACGCCCGGAGCCAGCTTCAGATGTTCACCCTTGTCAACCTGGATACACCGCCGCCCGAATCCCTGAAGAGTCAGGTCCTACAAATGGTGGTGGACTACTTCAGCGATATCAGCCCGGTGTCGCTGACGCCCAGCAATCCGCTCTACCAGTTGTACCAGTATGTGATTGGCTACGAGGTGCACCTCTATCTGCAGGCCATGAACGGCTCCCGGGACAGTCACGCGCGGTTGATCCTGGCCCTTGATGATGAAGAGCCCTCCCAGGTGCTGGGATTTGCCCTGTACCTGCCGAGCCAGGACGATAGCGAGGCCTGCACGCTGGCCTATGTGGCCGTCAAGGCCAGCCACCGCCGTCGCGGTATTGCCCGGGCTCTGTTGCAGCAAATGGTCGAGAGCCGGCCCCACGCCGAGCTGGCCTGCGCGGCAGGCAAGGTCGCGATCTTCGAGTCGATGGGATTTCAGGTACTGGCGGCGCAGGGACCGCACGTGCTGCTGAACACCCGCGATCACCGCTCGGACGGCATGGTCGCGGTGCAGGACCTGGCCCCGATCTACCAGTCCAAGGAAGTGCGGCAGATCCACGCCTACCTGGTGCAGCAGCACGGCAGGAAGGCCATGCGCGAGGCCGAGAACAAACGCGATCGCCTGCTCGACCAGATGGCCCGCCAGGCTCAGGCAGTGGTGGAAGAGCGTTTCCCTACGATTCACTGACGACCACAGGGGACGGATTTCCTTTTCCTGCGTTGAGCGTCCGCGTCCGGCACAGAAGTCCACGTCGGGCGTCAAGGAGCAGCGGGCCGATTCACCTCTGATTCGATCCCGGCCAAAGGCTAGACTGGCCGCTCGAATGGACTTCTGCCCCGGATAACGATGAGCAAGCACTCCGAACACTCTTCCTACCGCGAAAAGCTGGTAGAACACCTCTTCGTCGGCGAGCTACTGAAAGAGTCCTGGCGCCTGGATCGGTGTGATCTGGAAGTAGCCAAGCCCGAGGTCGACAACGCCGGCTATGACCTCATCCTCGAGGCACACGGCGTAATTCGCCACGTACAGCTCAAAGCGTCGTTCATTGGCTCCAGCACCGCCAGGCAGAAGCTGCATGTTCGCCTCGGCGACAAGCCATCGGGATGCGTGGTGTGGATCTATTTCGACGAACAGACCCTCGCCTTGGGGCCATTCCTGTACTTCGGCGGCGAACCTGGAAAGCCCCTCCCCAGCCTGGAGACTGCAACGGTGGCCAGGCACACCAAGGCCAACCAGGCCGGTCAAAAGGGCGAGCGTCCAAACATCCGTGAAATCCGGCGCGGTGAGTTCTCGTCCTTTTCGACCCTGGACGGGATGTATGCCGCGCTCTTTGGCAAGGCACCGGCAGCATGAATTGCAGGGGCCTCGGCATGATACTCGAGGGCCCTGCAGCGGAAGCCGCCCCTGCCTTTCGTGATACGCCAGCGCTTCCAGGGACTGCGCGGAACCGCTCTGTCGTGCGTGTCATCGAGCCCACGCTGGAGCTGCGCGCCCGCCCTGGCACGGTAGATCCTCAACGAGGCTGCGCTGAACAGAACCTGAGCTTCAACGCCGTCGCGACCTCTTAGGTTCTCGACTAAAAAACGGGCAGGTCCGGCCCAGGCGATCTAGGGTTAACCTTTCAGGCACAAGAACAAGAACCTGGAGACCGAGCCATGATCCGACGTACCCGCCTGGCGCTGGCCGGCGCCGCCTTCCTTGCCGTCTGCGCCACTGCCCAGGCTGCCCCCACCTTCATCAACATTCTCACTGGCGGCACCAGCGGGGTGTACTACCCGGTGGGCGTTGGCCTGTCGCAGATCTACAGTCACGGCATCGAGGGCAGCAAGACTTCGGTACAAGCCACCAAGGCCTCGGTGGAAAACCTCAACCTGCTGCAAGCCGACCGTGGCGAACTGGCCTTCGCCCTCGGCGATTCGGTGTCCGACGCCTGGAAGGGTGAGGCTGATGCCGGCTTCAAGGCGCCGCTGAAGAAGCTGCGCGCCATCGCCGGCACCTACCCCAACTACATCCAGATCGTCGCGAGCAAGGAATCGGGGATCAAGTCCCTGGCGGACCTCAAGGGCAAGCGCATCTCCGTCGGCGCGCCCAAGTCCGGCACCGAGCTGAACGCCCGCGCCATCTTCAAGGCCGCCGGGCTGAGTTATGAGGACATGGGCAAGATCGAGTACCTGCCCTTCGCCGAATCGGTGGAGCTGATCAAGAACCGCCAGCTCGACGCCACCCTGCAGTCCTCGGGCCTGGGCCAGGCATCGATCCGCGACCTGGCCTCGACCATGCCGGTGAGCTTCGTGGCGATCCCCGCCGAGGTGGTGGCGAAGATCGGCAACAACGCCTACCTGCCCGCGACCATCCCGGCCGGGACCTATGACGGCCAGGATGCCGACGTGCCCACCGCCGCCATCGTCAACATCCTGGTGACCCGCGAGGGCGTCAGCGACGAGTTGGCCTACCAGATGACCAAGCAGCTGTTCGACAACCTGCCGCGTCTGATTACCGCCCATGCGGCGGCCAAGGACATCAGCCTGGACAAGGCGACGAAGAACCTGCCCATCCCCCTGCACCCCGGCGCCGAGCGCTTCTACAAGGAAAAAGGTCTGCTTCCCTGAGTCATGGGCCGGCCCCGCGCCCCGGGGCCGGCCACCGCAGGAGACCCTCGCATGACAGATACCGCGCACGGCCTGCACGCCGACACAGAGCGCTGGCCCGCCAGCCTGTTCGCCGTCGCCCTGGCCTTCTCGATCTTCCAGGTCGCCACCGCGGCCTTCCCGCTGATTTCCACCCAGGTCCAGCGTTCCATACACGTGGGCTTCCTGCTGCTGGTGGTGTACCTGTGCTACCCCGCCCGCGGCTACGAGCGTCCCTGGCAGCCACTGGCCTGGCTGCTGGGCCTGGCGGGCATGGCCACGGCGGCCTACCAGTGGATCTTCGAGGCCGACCTGATCCAGCGCTCCGGCGAACTCACCCACGGCGACATGCTCATCGGCCTGGTGCTGATCGTGCTGGTGTTCGAGGCCGCGCGGCGCGTCATGGGAATCGCCCTGCCGATCATCTGCGCCCTGTTCCTCGCCTATGGGCTGTTCGGCCAGTACCTGCCGGGCGACCTGGCGCATCGGGGCTACGGCGTCGACCAGTTGGTCAACCAGCTGTCGTTCGGCACCGAGGGGCTGTACGGCACGCCTACCTACGTCTCGGCCACCTACATCTACCTGTTCATCCTGTTCGGCGCCTTCCTCGAACAGGCCGGGATGATCCGCCTGTTCACCGACTTCGCCATGGGCCTGTTCGGCCACCGCAGCGGCGGTCCGGCCAAGGTTTCGGTGTTCTCCTCGGCGCTGATGGGCACCATCACCGGCTCCGGGGTGGCCAATGTGGTCACCACCGGGCAGTTCACCATCCCGCTGATGAAGCGCTTCGGCTATTCGCCGGCCTTCGCCGGGGGTGTCGAGGCCACCTCCAGCATGGGCAGCCAGATCATGCCGCCGGTGATGGGCGCTGTGGCCTTCATCATGGCCGAGACCATCAACGTGCCCTACGCCGAGGTGGCCAAGGCGGCGCTGATCCCGGCGCTGCTCTACTTCGGTTCGGTGTACTGGATGGTCCACCTGGAGGCGCGGCGCAGCCAGTTGCACGGCCTGCCGCGCGAGCAATGCCCCAGCGCCTGGGGCGCGCTGCGCCAGCGCTGGTTCCTGCTGATCCCGCTACTGGTGCTGATCGCCCTGCTGTTCTCCGGGCGCACCCCGTTGTACTCGGGCATGGTCGGCCTGGCCCTGACGGCAATCGTGATTCTCGGCTCGGCAATCATCCTGCGCGCCAGCAACACCTGGCTGCGCGTCGCCTTCTGGGTGGCGCTGGGGGTGCTCTGCTCAGGCTTTTTCCGCCTGGGCATCGGCGTGATCCTGCTGGTCATCGCCGCCCTGGCGCTGGCCTGCTTCTTCATCCGGGGCGGCCGCGCCACCCTGCGCGCCTGCGTCATGGCCCTGGCCGAGGGCGCGCGCCACGCGGTGCCGGTGGGCATCGCCTGCACCCTGGTCGGGGTGATCATCGGCGTCATCTCGCTGACCGGCATCGCCACCACCTTCGCCGGCTACATCCTCGACCTGGGTCGCGACAACCTGTTCCTCTCGCTGGTGCTGACCATGCTCACCTGCCTGGTGCTGGGCATGGGCATCCCGACCATCCCCAACTACATCATCACCAGCTCCATCGCAGCGCCAGCCCTGCTGGAGCTGGGCGTGCCGCTGATCGTCTCGCACATGTTCGTGTTCTATTTCGGCATCCTCGCCGACCTCACCCCGCCGGTGGCCCTGGCCTGCTTCGCCGCCGCGCCCATCGCCCAGGAGAAAGGCCTGAAGATCAGCTTCTGGGCGGTACGCATCGCCCTGGCCGGTTTCGTCGTGCCCTTCATGGCGGTGTATGACCCGGCGCTGATGATGCAGGGCGACAACTGGCTTGCCACCCTCTACATGCTGGTCAAGGCGATCTTCGCGGTGGCGCTCTGGGGCATGGCCTCCACCGGTCACTTCAGCGGGCCCATGCCCTGGTGGGAACGCGCTCTGGCGTTCGCCGCCGGGCTGCTGTTGATCCTCGCCGTGCCGATCAGCGACGAGGCGGGCTTCGTTCTCGGCGCGGCACTGGTCGGCTGGCACCTGTGGCGCCATCGCGCGGCATCCGGGCAGCCGGCATGACCGGGTTGTGCCTGGGGCTGGCCGGAGTCGTCTGGGCCAGCCTGCCGCTGCAGCACTTCACCCTCGCCTGGCAGCACAGCATCGAGAAGATCCGCTGGGAGGAGGATTACCAGGTGACGCCCGCCGGGCTGGTACTGGGCGAGGCGCGGGTACGCGGCACCGGCGCCGGCATGGAGATACCCGATGACGCCGTATTGCACGACGGTGCCTGGCACTACCGGCGCCAGTTGCCGCCACTGCAACCGCTGCACGCCGGGCGCACGCCCGAGGCCGGCGACTACCAGTTGTGCACCGAACACGGCTGCCAGGCGCTGGCACACTGGCTGGGGCCTCCGACGACGGCGACCCCGGCCGTGGATTTCTGGGCGTGCGATCCGGGCGCCGGTGAACGCACCACTCCTCGGTCATAGCAAAAGACTGCCACCCGCCGGGAGTGGACACGAAGCCCGGCACGGGAAATCAATTCATGCCCAGCCAATTGGGCAGGACGAGGGATATCCAGGGCACGTAGGTAACCAGGATGAGGAAGGCCAGCAGGATCATCAGCCAGGGCATGGCCGCACGGATAGTCGACGTCAGCGGCATGCCGGTCACCGCGGAGGTGACGAACAGGTTAAGCCCCACTGGCGGGGTCACCAGCCCGATCTCCAGGTTGACCACCATGATGATGCCGAGATGGATGGGATCGATGCCCAGTTTCGTGGCGATGGGGAAGAGGATCGGCGCCAGGATCAGGATGATCGCCGAGGGCTCCATGAAGGCCCCGGCGATCAGCAGCACAATATTCACCACCAGCAGGAAGGTCACAGGGGTCAGGCCGGCGTCGATCACCCAGGCGGTGATCTGTTGTGGCAGCTGTTCGGTGGTCAGCACATGGGCGAAGAGCATGGCGTTGGCGATGATGAACATCAGCATGATCGACAGCTTGCCGGACTCCAGCAGCACCTTGGGCACTTCGCTGAACTTCATGTCCCGGTAGACGAACAGGGCGATGAAGGCCGAGTACACCGCCGCCACCGCGGCGGCCTCGGTGGGGGTGAACATGCCTGAGTAGATGCCCCCGAGAATGATCAGCATCAGCAGCAAACCCCAGATGGCCTTGCGCCCGGCGGTAAGCCATTCGCCGAAGGTGGCCCGGGGCAGAGAGGGCAGGTTCTTTTTCACCGCGATCACGTAGATCGCCACCATCAACACCATGCCCAGCATGATCCCTGGCACTACACCCGCCATGAACAGTTTGCCCACCGAGGTTTCAGTTGCGGCCGCGTAGACGACCATCACGATGGACGGCGGGATCAGGATGCCCAGGGTGCCGGCGTTGCAGACGATCCCTGCGCCGAATGCCTGCGGGTAACCGGAGCGCACCATGCCGGCGATGGCAATGGAGCCGACGGCGGCAACCGTGGCCGGGCTGGAGCCGGACAGCGCGGCGAAGAGCATGCAGGCCAGCACGGCGGCGATCGCCAGTCCACCACGGATGTGGCCGACGCAGGCGTTGGCAAAGTCGATCAGGCGCCGCGCCACGCCGCCGGTTGTCATGAAAGCACCCGCCAGCAGGAAGAACGGGATCGCCAGCAAGGTGTAGTGCTCGGAGGTCTCGAACAGCTTGATCGCCAGGGAACGCACCGAGTCCGGGCTGAACAGGATGATGGTCATCGAACCGGCCAGACCAAGGGAGATGGCGATAGGTACACCGATGAACATCAGCAGGAACAGCAGGAAGAAAAGGAACAGGACTGTCATTTCCCCTCCTCCTTGTGCGGACCGTCATCCTGCTCGGTGAGTTTCAGCACCTCGGCAGCTTCATCCGCGAGGCCCAGGCCGGTCTGCCGGCCCTTGAGGATGCGCCAGAGGATCTCGACGAAGCGGATGAACATCAGGCTGAAGCCCAGCGGCAGGATCAGGCCGATATGCCACTGCTGCACACCGAAGTGACCGAGGTCTTCGGCACCGATGGCGGCAGTGAAGAGGGTCTGCATCCATTCGAAGCTCGCCACCGCTATGAGGCCGGCGTAGCCCAGGCTACAAAGACAGGCGACCACCCCGATGATCCGCTGGATGTGACGCGGAGCCAGCTTGACCAGCGCGTCGACGCCGATGTGTCCGGCGGTACGCACGCCATAGGCCAGGCCGAAGAAGATCAGCCAGGCAAACAGCGCCTTGGTCAGGGCGTTGCTCCAGGTCATGGCCTGAGCCATCGCAAGGATCGCATCGCCAATGGCAAACAGCGTGTCGCTAGCGGCCTCCCAGCGATCGGCCAGGTTGTAGAACAGGGTGTAGAGGTTGTTGAGGACAACGTAGACGAAGGTCACCAGCGTCATGGCCGCCAGGAGGAAGGCGATGAAGCCTTCCTCGAAGTGGTCCCAGACGCGCCACAAGGCGTTCATGGATGGCATCTCCCGATGGCAGAAACGTCGTGGGGTCGAGGGGGCGAAAACCTCCCCCTCGAACGAGCGTCTTACTGGGCCTGGTTGGCGGCTTCGGCAGCCTTGATCAGGTCGGGGCCGATCTCGGCTTCGAACTTCTTCCACACCGGCTTCATGGCTTCACGCCACTCATTGCGCTGCTCGGGGGTCAGCTCGATGATCTCGCTGGTCTTGGCTTCGATGATGCGCTGCTTGTCACCCTGGTTCAGGGCCTCGGCCTGCTTGTTCACCTCGTTGGTCACTTCCTGGATGATTTTCTCCAGTTCGGTCCGTACGTCAGGCGGCAACCCATTCCAGAACTTGGTGTTGGTGATCAGCATGTAGTCGAGCACGCCATGATTGGACTCGGTGATGTACTTCTGCACCTCGTGCATTTTTTGCGAATAGATGTTCGACCAAGGGTTCTCGGCACCATTGACCACGCCGGTCTGCAGGCCCTGGTAAACCTCCGCGAAGCTCATCTTGCGCGGGTTGGCGCGTACGGCCTTGAACTGTTCCTCAAGCACGGCGGAGGCTTGCACGCGGAATTTCAAGCCACGGGCATCCTTGGGCTCGCGCAGGGGCTTGTTCGCCGATAGCTGTTTCATACCGTTGTGCCAGTAACCCAGGCCGGTGATGTTCTTGCTCTCCATTGACTTGAGCAGGGACTGGCCTTCCGGGCTGTGCTGGAAGCGGTCCACCGCCTGGATGTCGTTGAACAGGAACGGCAAATCGAACAATTGCAGTTGCTTGGTGTACTGCTCGAACTTGGCCAGGGACGGGGCGATCAGTTGTACGTCACCGAGCAGCAGAGCTTCCATTTCCTTGCCATCGCCGAAGAGCGAGGAGTTGGGGTAGACCTCGACCTTTACCTTTCCGGGCAGGCGCTCTTCGACGAGTTTCTTGAACAGCAGTGCGCCTTGTCCCTTGGGGGTATGTTCGGCCACTACGTGCGAGAACTTGATCACGATGGGATCGGCGGCATGGGCCAGGCCGGCAGCTCCCAGCGCGAGAGCACAGGCGAGCGCTTTCAGGACAGCGTTGAACATGGGTAAATCCTCTTGTTGTTCTTGGTCAAACTCAGACAAGCAAGGCTTGGCCCGAGCGAGGCAACAAGACGAAGTCTAGGTGGCAACTGCGAATTGGGGGATTGGATTGTGAATCTTCTATCTCTTCGGCTCGAAGCTGCGACGCTCGCCGGATGCTCCCTGGCGCGCGACGGAGATACCGTCGTGCGCCTCATACCAGTATTCCCCGACCTTGCAGGTCCACTCTGGCGAGCCATTGACGCTGCTGCGCACTTCCCCTCCAGGACCGTTGCGTAGATGAAGGCTGACTTCGGATGCCGATGGGAAGGTGACGCCGCGCCCGGCGCATAGTCGACGATCACGCCTCGCATGCTCTTGCCAGGCACGTTCGGCAAGGGCTGATCGAAAACCACGGAGACCTTGCTGAGCGGCCGCTCATTGGCCGACACAGAGGCGATGGACAGGGCCACGGGTCTTCGATCTGCTGCTGCAACGAGTCAGCGACCGCGATCGGGTGGTCGGCAAGGACGAGTTGCTGCAAGCGGCATGGGGCGGACGGATCGTCTCCGAGTCAACGGTCGCCAGCCATATCAATGCGGTTCGCAAGGCCATCGGTGGTTCAGGCGAGGAACAACGCCTGCCGCGTACGGTCGCCCGCAATGGATATCGTTTCGTGGGCGAGACTCGGGAAGTACCTGTGCACGGCTCCGGCCTGGAGGAACCCGCACCGGCGCCCGGCGGGCAAGCGCCCGGGCAAAGCCTCGCCCTGCCGGACAAGCCGTCCTTCACGGTCCTCCCCTTCCAGAACCTCAGCGGCGACCCCGGGCAGGACTACTTCGCCGACGGCATTGTCGAGGACATCATCGCCGCCCTGTCGCGGATCCGCTGGTTGTTCGTCATCGCCCGCAACTCCAGCTTCACCTTCAAGGACCGGCCAATCGATATCAGCCGGGAGCTTGACGTGCGTTATGTACTGGAAGGCAGCGTACGCAAGGCCGGAAACAGGGTGCGCATCACCGGTCAGTTTATCGATGCCAGCAGCGGCGCCCATATCTGGGCAGAACGCTTCGAAGGCCTGCTCGACGATATTTTCGAACTCCAGGACCAGGTTGCCGAAAGTGTCGTGGGCGCCATCGCACCGCGGCTCGAACGCGCGGAGATAGAGCGGGCCAGGCGCAAGCCCACCGGCAGCCTGGGCTGCCTACGACTATTGCTTGCGCGGAACCGCGAAGCTGCATAACGGCACCCGCAAGGCGGTGGAGCTCGGCCAGGACGACGCCGTCGCCCTGACGCGAAGTGGGCATGCGCTCGCCCACCTGACCGGCTTGCCGAGGGCTGCGACTCGCCGGCTTGCCGGAATGACAAGACCCGCGCCATGCCCGCTCGCCCTCCCGCTTGACGCCCCCTTCCCCGCTCGGCTACCACTGCATCGGCCAATCCCGCAGCGAGCCTCCGATGAAGAAAATCAGCAGCGACGACCTGCGCCTGTTCCTCTGCATCGCCGAACACCTCAGCCTCAGCCGCGCGGCGGTACAGCTGGGGCTCTCAGCCTCGGCGCTCAGCCATGCGCTGCGGGGCCTGGAAGAGCGTCTCGATCTGCGCCTGTTCAACCGCACCACTCGCAGCGTCGCGCTAACCGAAGCCGGCGAGCGACTGCGCGAGCGCATCCAGCCGGCATTCCGCGATATCGACGACGCGCTGGATGACCTCAACAGCTTTCGCGGCAAGCCTGCGGGCACCCTGCGCATCAATGCAGGCCGGCCGGCGGTGCAGATGGTCCTGCTGCCGCTGCTCGGGCGCTTCCTGGCGGCCTACCCGGACATCCGCGTCGAGGTGGTGGCCGACAATGCGCTGGTGAATGTAGTGTCCAGCGGCTTCGATGCGGGCTTGCGCTTCGGCGAGACCCTGGAAGCGGACATGGTCGCCGTGCCCATCGGCCCGCATCTGCGCTCGGCGGTGGTGGCGGCGCCGGAGTTCTTCGAAACCCACCCGAAGCCGCAGCATCCCCAGGACCTGCGCGACCTTCCATGCATTCGCCTGCGCTTCCCCAGCGGCCTGTACTACCGCTGGGAGTTCGAACGCGGAGGGATCAAGCTGGAAACCGAAGTGGACGGTCCGCTGGCACTCGACGACATGGGCCTTATCGCCGAAGCGGCGGTGAGAGGCTGCGGGCTCGCCTACGTGTTCGAGGACCTGGTTCGTCCCGCCCTGGAGGATGGACGGCTGCAACGCGTACTGGACGATTGGTGCCCCTACTATCCGGGGCTCTATCTCTATTACCCGAGCCGCCGCCAGCTACCGGCGGCGCTCAAGGCCTTCGTCGACTTCACCCGCGATCGGCGCGAAGTCTAGCGGTGGCCGGGACCATCGCCAGTCCGAGGATCAGTCGCGAAAATCGGTGGACAGCGCCACCGCCTTCCACTGCGCCAGTTCCTCGGCCACCAGTTGGTTCTTCGCTTCGATGCGCGCCACGGTGTCGCTGCCCAGCGGCAAGCGTTGCGGAGGGTTCGGCGCGCCCACCAGGGCCAGCAGCGCATCCGCCAGCTTTGCCGGATTGCCCGGTTGCGCGTGGTTGTAGTCCTGGGCCATGCGCCGCACCTTGCCGACGGTCTCGTCATAATCCGGCAGCTCCAGGGCGGTTTTCACCAGGGACTGCTCGTCGAGGAAATCGGTGCGGAAGAAACCCGGCTCGACCACCGTGGCGTGGATGCCCAGCGGCGCCAGTTCCTGATGCAGCGCCTCGGTGATGCCTTCCACCGCGAACTTGGTGGAGCCGTAGACGCCCCAGCCCATGTAGGCCTGGTAACCGCCAATCGACGAGATGTTGAGGATGTGCCCGGAGCGCTGCTGGCGCATATGCGGCAGCACGGCGCGGGTGACGTTGAGCACGCCGAAAACATTGGTGGCGAACAGGCGCGCGGTTTCGGCGGCACTGGTTTCTTCCACCGCCCCCAGCAGGCCGAAGCCGGCGTTGTTGACCAGGACATCGATACGGCCGAAGCGCTTGATGCCTTCGGCGACGGCCTGGTGGGCCTCTTCCTCGCGAGTCACATCCAGACGCACCGCCAGCAGGTTGGGATGCTCGCCAAGACGGGCAGTGACATCGG
This sequence comes from Pseudomonas sp. ATCC 13867, assembly GCF_000349845.1. Classification (NCBI taxonomy): domain Bacteria; kingdom Pseudomonadati; phylum Pseudomonadota; class Gammaproteobacteria; order Pseudomonadales; family Pseudomonadaceae; genus Pseudomonas; species Pseudomonas sp. ATCC 13867. The sequence continues at coordinate 3,306,703 of NC_020829.1, forward strand.
CGGGCTTGCGAGCGGTGGCAATGACCGCATCACCGACCTGCAGGGCCTTTTCCGCGATCAGAGCACCGAAACCACGGGACGCGCCAGTAATCAGCCAAGTACGCATTTGAGTTCTCCTCGCCCCGACCCGGCACTGCGCCGAGGTCTTCTCGTTGGGTTGAGGTCACTCTATGGCGGAACGACTACTGTGATAATCCCAATAAAATCTCATGGGTAGATGAGAAAAATTCAGCAATCACCTCGCTGCCGGGCTCCGCGCAGGCGCAAGCGCAAGCGCAAAAGAGGCCTTCGCGAGGATCGCTTCGCAGGCTCGCACCGTTCCCTGCTGGCGAATCCACGCCCTGGCGAATGCGTCAGGCCATCGTCGGAGCCGGGGCCGGAGCCCGATACCAGTGCACGCCATCGGAGTCGGCCTCCACCACCGCCCGGCCACGTCGCAGCAGATAGTTGAGATTGGCCAGGCATTCGCCGGTGGCCAGCGACAGCAGGTCCGGCCCGATGGCGCGGGCGAACAGCGCGCCGAACAGGTCGACGGCACGTTTGGGTCCCTGCTGCAAACGCCCTTCGAGACGCGAGAGTGCACGCAGTTGGCTGTCGGCCATGCGCTGCAGGCGCGCATGCAGGCCACGGAAAGGTTCGCCGTGGGCCGGCAGCACCAGGACATCGTCCGGCACCAGCCGCTGGAAACGCTCCAGCGACTGCAGCCAGTCCCCCAGGGGATCGGCCAGAGGCTCGGTGGGAAACACCGAGACGTTCGACGAAATACGCGGCAGCACCTGGTCACCGGAAATCAGCAGGCCCTGTTCCGGGTTGTAGAAACAGGCGTGCTCGGGCGAATGCCCGGTGCCTACCAGCACCTGCCAGTCCTGCCCACCGATCCGTATCCACTCGCCATCCTGCACACGCCGGTAGCTCTGCGGCATCGGCGAGATCATCCGGCCGAAACCGCCAAAGCGCTCCCGGTAGCGCTCGAGCGCCTCATGTTCCCAACCGGCCGCGCGATAGAAACTGACGCCCTCCTCCGGCGCTTCGCGGCCAGTGTCGGCAGCCAGCATCCGGCAATTGAGGTATTCCGTCTGGGTCATCCAGAGATCGCTGCCGAACTCGCGCTGCAGCCAACCGGCCATGCCCACGTGGTCGGGGTGCATGTGGGTGACGAACAGCCGCCCGGGCGGCACACCCTCGAGGACGCCGCCCGCCCCCACCAACTGGCGCCAGGCGGCCTCGGTTTCAGCCTCGTGCATGCCGCTGTCGAATGCCGCCCAGCCGCTACCATCGCGAACCAGCCAGAGGTTGATATGGTCCAGCGCCAATGGCAGCGGCATGCGCAGCCAGAACACACCCGGCGCTACTTCGCGCGCACTGCCGGGTGCGGGCGGCTCACCGCAGGGATACACCAGGGGTTCATTTGCACCGCTCATCCGTTCTCCTTATCGTTCAGGTCCAGCACTGGACTGGCCGGTCCGCCGCCCACTCGCACAGCACGGCCTCGGTATGTTCACCGCGGCCGGCGGGGCGGAAAAGCGCGGCGCCGGGTTGGCCCGCAGGATACCCTGTTCACGGCTGAATACGCTGCGCACCCGCAGGCGCGGGTGCGCCACCTCGTCCAGATTCAGCACCGAGGCGACGCGGGCGAGATATCCACCGTCCAGGTAAAAATCAACCATCGACTGCAACCAATGGGGTCGATGGCTACCCGTGAGCATGGTTCGCCCTGGATAATCGAAACCTGCTCCGTGGCGGGCTCCGGCCGAATCACTCGTTCGCACAAGACAGCCCCCTTCAGCAATTGTCCTAAAGGGCACCTCTAAAAAACACATCAGAGCTTATCCAGGCAGTGATGAGTACAACCCCTGGCCCCCGGGTGCCGGGTGACGTGCTCGACTCGAGCGCGTGGGCTGGCTATGCGCTTGTTCCGTGCCTCGCCCCGCTCACTGATGGGTTTGCCGGCCTGTCCCTTGCGCTGGATATGCGATCAACTTGAGCCAGCGCTTCCGAGGCCGGTCGTGACAGCCGCGATCTACCCAGAAATCGCGGCTGCCGTTGTTCCGGTCAAGCAACTGAAACTCCATCTGCCTATCGGACAGGTTGTCGTTGCTTTGCTGGATCCTGACCCGCGCAATGCGGGTGCAGGCATTGCGATACTTCGCGCGGCAGGAATCGACGTTAGTGTCGGTTTGCTAGAGAAAGAAGCCAGGGAAGACCTGGCCCCCTATCTGTACGATGGAAGCGACTCCAACGACTGCAGTTCTTGTAACTGAGTGGCGCTTGTTCAGCATACCAACTGATCATCCGCCGGCGCGCCGAGTATGATGTGGTTCCCGAACCTCAGCGAGCCCCGTCCGTGAGCAACACCCTCCCCTTCGGCACAGGCGATGCCTCCTTCCAGGCCGCTGGCGGCATCGACGGCCTGCGCCACCTGGTCGACGACTTCTACCGGCTGATGGACGAACTGCCGGATGCCGCCGACCTGCGCCGCATACACCCGGAAAACCTGGAACAGTCTCGCGACAAACTGGCCTGCTTCCTCAGCGGCTGGCTGGGCGGCCCAAGGTTGTTCAGTGAAAAATACGGTTCCATCTCCATCCCGTCCTTCCACGCCCAATGGCCGATCGACGAAGCCCTCGGCGCCGCCTGGCTGGGCTGCATGGAGCGCGCCATTGCCCTGCAACCCTTCTCGCTGGAGTTTGCCGAATACCTGCTGACGCAACTGCGCGTGCCGGCGCACCGGGTGGTGCAGGCGAGCCGTGCTCGGCACGGCTGAACCACCTCCGCCGCCTGCCCGGCCTTTACCCATCCAAGGTTCCTTCTGGCCGATATCTGCCCGCCGCGACCGGCAGCAATCGGCCGATTCTGTTGAAAAAGTAGCTGCCACCCGATGCCGCCGGCAGAATCGCACACTCAGCTAGCGTGGGGGCAGGCAGCATGATGGGACAGTTACCGGGAGGGCAGGCGCGCCTGTTCTATTCGTTCAATCTGGAAGAGCACGTCCCGCCCCAACACCTCCTGCGCAGCATCGACCAGTGCCTGGATCTCAGTGACCTGCGCGCCCACCTGGCGGATTTCTACAGCCCCATCGGGCGCCCCTCGGTCGATCCCGAATTGATGGTGCGCATGCTGGTCGTCGGCTACTGCTATGGCATCCGTTCCGAGCGGCGATTGTGCGAAGAGGTGCACCTAAACCTGGGCTATCGCTGGTTCTGCCGGCTGGGCCTGGAGGATGAGGTTCCCAATCACTCGACCTTCTCGAAGAATCGCCACGGCCGTTTCCGTGACAGCGATCTGTTCCGCTGGTTGTTCAATGAGGTGCTGCGGCGCTGCATGGCGGCCGGCCTGGTCAAGGGTGAAGGGTTCGCCGTCGACGCCAGCATCATCAAGGCGGATGCCAGCCGGCAACGTGGGGTGGCGGGAGATGAGGTCGACTGGCGCGATCCGGCGCTCAGCACTCGCGCCGTGCGCGAATACCTCGAAGCCCTCAATGAGGAGGCGCTGGCAGAAGCCCTTCCCAAGAAGATTTCGTTCACCGATCCGCAGGCCCGTTGGACCGCAGCGCCCGGTGGCCCGGCCTTCTTTGCCTACTCCACCAACTACCTGATCGACACCGCGCACGGCGTGATCCTGGATGTGGAAGCCACCCCGGCGCATCGGCCTGCCGAAGTCGAGTCGACCAGGACGATGGTGGATCGTGTCGAAGCGCAGTTCGACCTCACGCCGGAGCGCCTCATCGGCGATACCGCGTATGGCACGGCTCCGATGCTGGCCTGGATGGTCGAAGAGAAGAACATCGAGCCGCACGTGCCGGTGTGGGACAAGACCGAGCGCAAGGACGACAGCCTTTCCAGCAATGACTTTCACTGGCATCAGGAGGCCAATGAATACCGCTGCCCAGCCGGCAAACCGCTACGCAGTGAATGGCGGGCCTTCACTCAGCAAAGATCGCGGGTGACCAAGGCCAACACCATCATCTACCGCTCCAGCCAAGCCGACTGCACCACCTGCCCACTGAAAGCGAAGTGCTGTCCCAATACGCCGATCCGCAAGATCGTCCGCAGCATCCATGAAGCGGCTCGCGACGTGGCGCGACGCATCGCCAAGACACCGGAATATCTCGTCTCTCGCTGCGAACGAAAGAAGGTGGAGATGCTCTTCGCTCATCTCAAACGGATCATGAGACTCGACCGTCTACGACTGCGTGGCCTGACCGGTGCCACTGATGAATTCACCTTGGCGGCGACCGTGCAGAACCTGCGACGCATGGCCAAGCTCATGCCTCACGGGCCACCGCTCACGGGATAGGTCCGCCTGCTGCGAGCAGAAACCCTCGAATTAACCTTCAAACCTGAGCCGGGACGCTCAGTAAAACGCCGAAAGACAACTTGAAGTGGCTTGCAGCCACTTCGAAAGCAGGTGCACTTGGCTGAGTGGCTGCCGCAGAACTGCCTTTTTCAACAGAATCGGCCAGAAGCGGACGCTCACGAATGCCCAGGAGTGAGCATTAGCTCCCGCTTCCAACCCCATCACTTAGCCTTGTGACAGGCGCTCCACTATCCAGTCGACGAACACACGTACCCGTGCATTCAAGCGCTTCGTCGGCGGGAAGATCAGCGAAATGGGGATGGTTGCGCTGGTTTGCTCTTCCAGCACCGGTACCAGGGCTCCCGATGTAAGAAACTGCGCAACAACTGAAGCATGGGTCTGACCTACACCTAGCCCGGCCACCAACATTCCAACCAGTCCCGCGCTGTCGTTGGCTGCAATATCGAAGCGTGAAATCCGACTCTCTTCCGAGCGGGCACGAAAGCGCAGCGGCCAGACCTCACCTGTCGCGGCACTGAAGTAACCAACCAATTGATGATGCTCTTCGAGATCTGCCGGGGAAGTAGGTATTCCGGCGCGTGCCAAGTAGTCGGGACTTGCGCAAGTCACCAGGCGATCCTTGTAGATCGTCTTGGCGATCAGCGAGGAGTCGGCCAGTTCCCCGGCACGAATCACACAATCCACACCTTCCTCGATGAGGTTCACCGGCCGGTCGTTGATTCCCAACGCCAGCTGTATGCCTGGATAGCGCGCCTTGAATTCGCTCAAGGCGGGAATCAGTACGAAATTCGCAAGCGAAGAGTGAACGTCTATGCGCAGACGCCCCTTTGCAGCCGCCCCCATGTCCCGCAGCGCCGCCTCTGTCTCGTCGAGACGGCTCACGAGCCGGTTGACCCGACGGTAGTACTCGGCGCCTTCCATCGTCAGCGCAACAGACCTTGTAGTGCGCTGCAGAAGCTTGGTGCCCAAGTGCTCTTCCAGGTCACGCAGTGCCTTGCTCAACGTAGAGCGAGGCGTGCCCAGATGTGCGGCAGCCTTGGTAAAGGATCGAGTTTCCACAATCCTCTGAAAAGCGCGAATGGCGGCGAGATGATCCATAGGCCGATGGTAGCAACTGCAGCTCTATTGTCCATCCAAATGGATAAAGATGGCAGATTTCACGACATTATCTCCGTCCCAAGCACCGATATCCTGAGGCTAATCCACATTGACTCAGAGTCGGGGAATCATCCAATGATCGTATACGAGGACACCAAGGCCGCGCTGCTCGAGCAGCGCTACGGCTCACAGCAAAAGCCTGCCAATATCCACTGGAACTCGCAGGTTGAGGCGATGCTCAGCCACTGCTCCGTGCGTACCTTTCTGCCCAAAGCCTTACCCGACGGGGCGCTGGAAACCATGGTCGCGGCAGCCCAATCTGCTTCCACCTCCTCGGCCTTGAACCAATGGAGCCTAGTGGCGGTAACCGATCCGGAACTGAAGCATCAACTGGGGCAGACCATCGCTCGCACAGTCCCGACAGATCGCATCCCGTGGATAGAGGATTCATCCGCCCTTCTGCTCTGGGTGGCCGATGCGTCTCGCTCTGCCGCCATTACCCTTGAACAGGGTGGCGACCCAATTGTTTTGAACTACCTCGACTCATTCCTGATGGCGTCCGTCGACGTCACTTTGGCCGCGCAAAATGCTTCGTTGGCAGCGGAATCGATGGGACTGGGCATCGTGTTCCTGGGTGTGATGCGTAATGCGGCGAAGGAGGTAGCTGAATTGATCAGTCTGCCGCCCTTCAGTTTCGTTGCCTTTGGGATGGCGGTAGGACATCCCGACCCATCTCACCCTGGAGGCATCCGCCCACGGCCGGCTCAGCCTGTGGTTTTGCACCACAACCGCTACGACCAGGAGCGCTACAAGCAATACCTGGAAGGCTACGAGGCTGCCTGCCTGCAATTCCGCCAATCGAGGGATATGAGCGAAAAGACCTGGCAAGGGGCTGTTCTTGCTTCGACTACCAGCATGGATTACATGGGTGGACGCGAGAACCTTCGGGCGATGGTCGAGGAGAAAGGTTTCAAGCTGAGCTAGCGCCAACGTCCGCCATGGGTCGGTAGCTGCCCTCGTTGACATTCCTATTAGCCGAAATGGAAGGATTGGGCTCGTGTCCCCCGCCCTCAGTGATCGAAGCAGAGGATTCTGCCCCCCCGGTCAATGGGGGGGTGGCATTGGCGGCGTCTACTCAAAATCGGCTTACCCCCTAGCCACTGCGTCAGCCGCACGACAAGGAGTAAGCCATGCACTATGAAAATATCGACACCGCAGCCATCAATGACGAAGACCTGCCGTGGATTCCCTTCGCCCCGTACAGCAACGATGTGTTCCTGAAGTACATCAAGTGCGACCCGGTGCGCGGAGAGACCATCACGCTGCTCAAGGCGCCGGCCGGTACCGAGCTGCCCAAGCATCACCACTCCGGGACGGTGATCGTCTACACCATCAAGGGCGCCTGGAAGTACCTCGAGCATGACTGGGTTTCCAGGGAAGGCGGCGTGGTGTTCGAAACGGCCGGGACCAGCCACACCCCGATCGCCCTGGCGGAATACGGCGACGAAATCATCACCCTGAACATCACCCAGGGCGACCTGCTGTATTTCGACGAGAACGACACCCTCTTCGCCATCGAGAACTGGAAGACCGGTGTGGAGCGCTACCTGGCCTTCTGCGAGGCCAACGGTATCGAGGCCAAGGACATCACCAGCTTCGCGGCCTGATCCCAGCCCCTCCCCCCGCCATCCGCCATGCAAGGGATGGCGGGTTCAATCCATAACAAAAACAAGCGTGCGCCCATGTCCCCCAAACCGTCCCCTACCCGAGAAGTGGCCCTGACACTGGGTGCGCTGCTCGGCAGCTCGATTGCCATGGCCCAGGAAAGCCTGCCGTTCCCCCCGGTGCCATCCGCCAGCGATGCCAAACCCACCCTGCAGGAGTCCAGGCACCAGAAGCGCCCGGCGGCGTCGCACCTGCCCGAGGACGCGCCCAATATCCTGGTGATCATGCTCGACGACGCCGGCTTCGCGCAGGCCGATACGGTGGGCGGAGCCATCCATACACCAACGCTCACCCGCATCGCCGACAGCGGCATCCGCTACAACGCGTTCCACACCACAGCGATCAGCTCGGCGACCCGTGCAGCCCTGCTCACCGGGCGCAATCACCATCGCGTCGGCAATGGCGTCATCGCCGAACTGGCCACCGACTGGGACGGCTACACCGGGGAAATCCCCAAGAGCTCGGCCACCCTGGCCGAAGTGCTCAAGCAGTATGGCTACAGCACGGCGGCCTTCGGTAAATGGCACAACACGCCGACCCGCGACACCACTGCGGCAGGCCCCTTCGATACCTGGCCCACCGGTTACGGGTTCGAATACTTCTACGGCTTCCTGGCCGGTGAAACCTCGCAGTACGAGCCTCGCCTGTACCGCAACACCACACCCATCGAACCGCCCCGCAACCCGCGCTACCACCTCAGCGAAGACCTCGCCGAGCAAGCGGTGAACTGGCTGCAGGACCAGCAGACCTACGCCCCTGGAAAACCCTTCTTCCTCTACTGGGTTCCCGGCGCCGTGCATGGCCCGCACCAGGTGAACGCCGAATGGGCCGACAAGTACAAAGGCAAATTCGACGCGGGCTGGGACAAGTACCGGGAAGACACCTTCGCCCGCCAGAAGGCCCTGGGCTTCATCCCGCAGAACGCCAGAATGACGCCACGGCCGGCGGAGCTTCCCGCCTGGGAGAGCCTCAGCCCCGAACAGAAGCGCTACCAGGCCAGGCTCATGGAGGTCTACGCCGGCTTCATGGAGCACGCCGATACCCAGGCGGGCAAGGTCCTCGACGAACTGGAGCGGCAGGGAAAACGCGACAACACCCTGGTCTTCTACGTGTTCGGCGACAACGGCGCCTCCGCCGAAGGCATGGAGGGCACGATCA